>NZ_JBHWYS010000001.1:0-1745295 GCF_042728675.1 Rhodococcus sp. NPDC060176 | reverse complement strand
ACCGATCTCCAAATTCGTCGAACCATGCAACCACTGCGCGATCGCCCGAAAACCCTTCCCGACCACAGTCTCCCGGGAAAACATCTCCACGATCAGCAACACCATCCGCGACTGCAACTCGTGCCGGACACGCACCAGATCCAGAACCTCACTCTTGAGGCCCTCACCGTCCAGCTGCCACGCTTCCCGACTGTCCATGCTCAAAGTTTAATCGAACATACTTTCGATAACCAGGGACATAACGGACAACTTCAGAAAAGCGCACGACTCGAGACTTGTTGAAGTACATCAACATTCAGCTATCCGTCAAACACGACGCGATAGAGGACGTATCCCGCGAAACTCACAATCGCAACAACGCACAGCACAAGCAGGATGTCGAAAAAGATGACCACGCTTCACCCCAATCAGTTCGACCCACCGGCAACTTCTCCGTGCGGAGAAATTCTCCAAGTGGAGAAGAGGCTAGCACGGTATCTTCTCTGCGTGGAGAAATCGACGCGAGAAGCGCTTCTGGACGCTGGGCTCGAACTACTGGGCCGGGTTGGGTTTCGCGCTTGGTCGATGAGAGGCGTCGAGGACGAAGCCGGCGTGCCACACGGCAGCGCACGGCACTACTTCGCAAACCAACGTGGACTGATAGTCGAAGTGGTGCGACATCTTCTGAACGGTGATCTTCCTCGCCCGGGCGAGACACCGAAGCAACAGGTGGCCCGATGGCTGGGACCCGAGTCCGGTCGCACTCGTGCTCGCTACGAACTGATCATCGCGTCATTCCACGATCCCGACCTCGCAGTGGAACTGGTGCGTGGTCGGGATCGATTTGTTGCCATCTTGATCGAACGCGGCATGACCTCGTCCGATGCAGCGGAATTGGTCGCAGCACTGGACGGGCTCGTTCTGGACGCACTGCTGCGCAGGCAGGCGCCGGAAACCCTGGATCCAGAGCGAACCTTCAAGAAGTTCGGGGCGAAGTTCCCCTAGCCGTCCAGCTCCGCGAAGAGCTCCATCCACTGCTCTTCGGCGGCTTCCTTGTCGGCGATGACCTGCTTGAGTTCTGCGCCGAGCTTCTGCAGCTTGTCCGGGTCGGTGGCCGCGTCGGCCAGTGATGCGTGCAGCTTCTTCTCACGATCGTCGAACTTCGCGATGGACCGCTCGAGCTTCGAAAGCTCCTTGCGCGCAGCGCGATCCGCGGCACCGTCGCGAACCTGCTTGCTCTTCGACGCACCACTCGCGGTCGAGGCAACTGACGGGTTGTCGCCATCCCCCATCGCGGCGCGTCGACGCAGGTAGTCCTCGATACCGCCGGGCAGGTTGGTGAGCTTGCGATCACCGAAGAGCGCCCAGGTGGTGTCACAGATTCGCTCGATCAGGTACCGGTCGTGCGAGATCACAACCATGGTGCCTGCCCAGCCGTCGAGCAGATCCTCGAGTTGCTGAAGCGTGTCGATGTCGAGATCGTTGGTGGGCTCGTCGAGAAGTAAGACGTTGGGCTCGGCCATGAGAACACGCGTCAACTGCAGACGCCGGCGCTCACCACCGGACAGGTCACCGACGGGTGTGCGCTGGCGCGCCGGTGTGAAGCCCAGCCGCTCAGCGAGCTGACCAGCCGATACTTCCTTGTCACCCAGGGTGATTCGCTCGGCTACATCCTTGACCGCGTCGAGTACGCGCATGTCGGTCGGAAGATCGTCGAGTTCCTGCTTGAGCCAACCGATGTGGACGGTCTGTCCCTGAATGCGCTTTCCGGCTGCGGGCTCGAGTTCGCCGGCCAGCGTCCGCAGTAGCGTCGTCTTGCCCGAGCCGTTGACGCCGACCAGGCCGACACGCTCGCCCGGCGCCAGACGCCAGGTCAGATCCTCGACGAGTACGCGGCCGTCCGGGGTTTCCAGACGCGCGTCTTCGAGTTCGATGACGACCTTGCCGAGCCGACGCTGCGCGAACGACGCGAGCGCCACCGCGTCACGAGGTGCCGGAACGTCGGCGATCAAGGCCTCTGCTGCTTCGATGCGGTACTTCGGCTTGGACGTACGGGCAGGAGCGCCGCGGCGCAGCCACGCCAGTTCCTTGCGCGCAAGGTTGCGGCGACGCTCTTCGGAAGCGTCGGCCTGACGGGAACGCTCGGCACGGGCGAACACCCAGTCGTTGTAGCCACCCTCGTAGCTTTCGACGCCGCCACCGACAACCTCCCAGGTACGGGTGGCGACGGTGTCGAGGAACCAGCGATCGTGGGTCACGACGACAAGCGCACTGCGACGTGAGACGAGGTGCTCGGCCAACCACTGAACACCTTCGACGTCGAGGTGGTTGGTGGGCTCGTCGAGCACCAACAGATCGAGGTCCTGAACAAGTGCTGCAGCCAGCGCGACGCGGCGGCGCTCGCCGCCGGACAGTCCGTCGACCTTGGCGTCCAATGCAGACCGTTCGCCGCCGGCGCCCAGGTTGTCGATGCCGATACCCGAGAGCACTGAACGGATGCGCGCATCGCCGGCCCACTCGTGCTGAGCTACTCCGAGCGGCCCCAAGACCACTTCACCGACCGTGGAGCCGGGAGGCAGTACACCGCGCTGCGTCACGACGGCCATCCGCAATCCGCCGACGCGGCTCACTCGTCCCGAATCCGGCTGCTCCACACCCGCGAGGACCTCGAGCATCGTTGTCTTGCCGCCACCGTTGAGACCGACGACGCCAATGCGCTCGCCTTCCTCGACGCCCAGGGAGACCCCGTCGAGCAACGGCTTGACGCCGAAAGACTTCGACACGTTTTCCAGATTGATCAGATTCGCCATCAGTGCTGTCCCTTTGCCGCATTGTCGAGTATTCGTGCTCCGGGAACAGGTCCGCTCGCCACGCGAACGGTGCGGCACACCCCCGCTCCCGCAAGTTCTGCGCTCACTTCCACCGCGGACTGTGCGTCGGCGCAGAGAAACGCGCATGTCGGTCCGGAGCCGGAGACGATGCCGGCCAAAGCTCCGGCTTCGACGCCCGCTCGCAGCGTCCGTCGTAGGTCCGGGTTGAGTGAGAGTGCTGCCGCCTGCAGATCGTTGCCGAGGAGCGGCGCAAGCAGATGAGCGTCACCGGTGGTGAGCGCCTGAATCAACGCATCGGCGCTGCCCAGCCGTTTCGGGGAACCTTCGGCCCGCAGCTTGTCCAGTTCGCGGAACACGACCGGTGTGCTCAAGCCGCCCTTGGCCAGCGCCAGCACCCAGTGGAAGGTGTGGCGGGTCAAGACAGGCACAAGTTGTTCGCCGCGGCCGGTTCCGAGGGCGGTGCCACCGTGCAGGGAGAACGGAACGTCGCTCCCGAGGCGTGCCGCGAAAGCGTCGAGATCAGGTCGTGAGAAGTCGAGCTTCCACAACGAGTTGAGCGCAACCAACGCGGCGGCCGCGTCGGCGCTCCCGCCGGCCATTCCGCCTGCGACGGGAATGCCTTTCTCGATGACGATCTCGACGTTCGGGGTCACGCCACCCTCGACCGCGAGCATCTCGGCGGCACGCCACACGAGATTGGTGCGATCGGTAGGCACGGCCGCGGCGTCGTCGCCGATAACCCGCACGGTCAGGGTGTCCGCAGGCGCCACCGTGACGGTGTCTGCCAGCGACAATGCCTGAAACACCGTCGTCAGTTCGTGATAGCCGTCGTCGCGCAGGTCCCCGACGGCAAGGTGGAGATTCACCTTGGACGGGGCCCGGACGACTACGGGGCGAGGAACGACGGAGAGCACAAGGAACAACAATAGGCGCTGCGAACACCTGGGCGAAAACCTGCGACCGCCGCACCCCGTCCGACGGCCAGCACACCCACGCTATTTCACCGCGCGCACACCTACGCCCAGACCGACAACCGCAACGCCCACAGCGGCCACGATTCCTGCCAGAACGCTGCCCGACGCGAAGTCACCGGCAAACAGTGCCCGCTCGGCATCTACGACATAGCCCAGCGGATTGACGTTCACGAGGACCTTCATCCAACCTGGCGCATCATCGAGTGGAAGCATGGTTCCGGACAGGATCAGGAGCGGGAACATCAGCGTCTGCTGAACGACCCAGAACATCCAATCCTGCTCCCGCACAGCCAGAGCGAGAGCGTACGAGAGTGCACCGAGTCCGACGCCGAACACTCCGAGCAGGACGATCCCGAGCGCGGCGCCCGCTGCGTTGACGTCCAACCCGAGCGGAAGTGCAACCAGAATGATCAAAATCGCCTGCGCGGCAAGCGGAACCATCTCCTTGCACGCTCGCCCGATCAACAAGGACGAGCGTCTGAGCGGAGTCACCAACATTCGCTCGTGCGATCCCTGCTGCATCTCCATCAGGAGGTTGGACCCGGTCATCGTCGTTCCGAAGATCGCGATCATCACCAACACACCGGGAATGAACCAATTCCATACGCCGTCACCGGTACCCGGGACCCCTTTGAGCAAAGGCCCGAACAACGCCAACAGGATCAGCGGCTGAATCAGGCTGAAGATGACGCTGACCGGGTCGCGCAACATCGGTCGCAGTTCACGACCCATCACGATTGCGCTGTCTCGAACGATGTTGCCGTGCACGGTACGTGGGGTATCGAGTGTGATTGTCATGGCAGATTCCTGTTCTTCGAAGTACTTTGTCGTGGTTTCAGGAAGCGACCGCGGCGGCGCTCTCGCGCAGGCTGCGACCGGTGAGGGTGAGGAAGACATCGTCGAGAGTCGGCCTGGTGATGTCGGCGGTGAGAGCGCGGGCACCTCGGGCATCCGCTTCACGCAGCAATACCGGCAGCGTCGAATCACCCTCGCCGGCACGGATACTCACCGCGCTTGCGTCGACAGTGACTTCCCGGACTGTGACAAGTTGCTCTGCCACCGACGCTGCGACGCTTGCCGCCTCGGCGCTGTCGAAGGTGAGCAGAAGATGATCTCCCGCAAGATCCGCCTTGAGTGCGGCAGCGGTGTTGTCCGCGATGACAGTGCCCTCGTCGATGACGATGACCCGCTCTGCCATCGAATCCGCTTCTTCGAGGTAATGCGTGGTCAGCACGATCGTCGTGCCCATCTCGCGCCGCAAGCGGAGGATGTGGTCCCAGAGGTTGGCCCGACTCTGCGGGTCCATTCCCGTGGTCGGCTCGTCGAGGAACAGAAGAGGTGGGCGATGGACCAGACCCAGAGCGATATCGAGCCGCCTGCGCTGCCCGCCCGACAGAGTGCTGACCTTCCGAGTGCCCAGATCGGTGAGTTCGAGATCACCCAGCAACTCGTCGGCCCGGACCTGCGAATCGGCCTTGGACATTCCGTAGCACAACCCCTGCGTCACCAACTCGTCGCGAACCCGCTGGTTGTGGCCGGCGCCGTTCCCCTGTCCGACGTATCCAAGGCTCGAGCGCACCTCGTTTCGTGCCGCGGAGATGTCGAATCCTGCGATTCGCGCGCTGCCGGAGGTGGGCTCGAGCAAGGTGGTCAGCATTCGCAACGTCGTCGATTTTCCGGCACCGTTCGGCCCCAGCAAGGCGACCAACTCGCCCTCCGCTACGTCGAGCGTGACTCCCTTGACTGCTTCCACGAGCTTCTTGCCCTGAGCGAAGTGCTTGGTGAGCGCCTTCGTCTCGATCATCGGTCTGCTCATGATGTGGCCCCAATTTCTGCTCGACTGGTCGGATATGGACCAACCTAAATTCAATTGAGGACTCATACGGTCCTAAATGTTTGGCAGACTTCTTGCCATGAAGGAGACATCGGCTCGCCTACTGCGGTTGCTGTCACTGCTCCAGACGCGTCGAGACTGGTCCGGTGCCGAACTCGCAGACAAACTCGCGATTACCCCGCGCACGGTTCGACGTGACGTGGACCGCCTCCGCGATCTCGGTTACCCCGTCGACGCAACGGTCGGCGTCGGCGGCGGATATCGCCTGGGTGCCGGCGCGGAGATGCCCCCGCTACAGCTCGATGACGAGGAAGTGCTCGCGGTGGCGCTCTCCTTGCAGTCCGGAGCGACCGGCTCCGTGGTCGGCATCGGCGAGGCCTCGATGCGCGCGCTGGCGAAACTGCGTCAGATCATGCCGTCGAGGCTGCGGCACCGTCTGGAGTCACTGTCGATCGACGTCGTGCCACGCGAACCGGCAGCCAGCGCGGTCGATGCGTCGGTCCTGTCCGCCATCGCGTCCGTGTGCCACAACCACGAACGCTTGAGATTCGACTACAGCACACACGACGGCACACAGAGCCGGCGCGACGTGGAACCGTATCGGCTCGTACGGTCGGGTATTCGGTGGTACCTGGTGGCCTGGGATCTCGCTCGCGAAGACTGGCGGTCATTTCGCGTCGACAGGATGGAACCCAAGATCCCCACCGGTCCGCGGTTCACGCCTCGGGAACTACCTGCGGGCGGTGCAGCAGACTTCGTTTCCCGCGGTGTCGCTCGGGCCTATTCCTCCACGCGCGCAACAGTTCTACTGCACGCACCCATCGAGCAGGTGGCACCCATGGTCAGCGAACAGTGGGGATCAGTGGAGTCCACCGACGAAGGGCGTTGCGTCATAGTGCTTTCGGGCACCTCCCTACGGTCGATCGCACACTGGCTCAGGGCTTTCGACGTCGATTTCACCGTCGTCAATCCACCTGAACTCCGCGAAGAATGCCGGACCATCGCGGCGGAAACGGCGGTCGCCACTCAGCGGTATCTCGATGCGTGACAGCGCTTTTCACCCAAACGCAACAAGACCCCAACTCCGAAGAGTTGGGGTCTTGTCAGTACGTCATGCGTCGGTTGCCCGACTTACAAGGACGTCTTAGACGATGGTAACGCCGGTGGCCTGCGGGCCCTTGTTGCCCTGACCGATCTCGAACGCCACGCGCTGGTTCTCCTCGAGAGTGCGGAAGCCGCCACTCTGGATCTCGGAGTAGTGAACGAAGACGTCAGCACTGCCGTCTTCGGGAGCGATGAAGCCGAACCCCTTCTCGGAGTTGAACCACTTCACGATGCCCTCTGCCATGTAAATCTCCTCTAACACAGTGTCAACAGGCAGTCGCTTCGACCGCCCGGGTCACTTACTACGACCGTTCTGAGACAAATCCGTGGAGGATGTCCAAACGCTCGCAACCTAACCATTTGCGAGCGTGGAAACACAAACACAAACACTTACGACCAACACAAGTAGACCACACATCCGCCGTGTTGTCTTCCCTGAGGCCTTCATCACTGACCAACCCGTTGACAGGCATACCCCCTGGGGGTACCTTCGATGGCAGGGCGATACCTACACCGGGTATCCGTAAAATGAGTTTTCCACAACCGAAGGGATCTGCGATGACCACCGCCGAATACACCGTTTCCGGAATGACCTGCGGACACTGCGTCGGATCCGTCAAGGAAGAGATCGGCAACATCGCGGGCGTAACCGCGGTGGATGTCGAATTGGCGAGCGGACGCGTCGTTGTCACCAGCGACGCTCCCGTCTCCGCAGCCGACGTCGTCGCAGCAGTCGACGAAGCCGGCTACGCAGTCGTACCAAGGTGAGTCAGCTGTGCGCACCTCGACAACACTTGCCGCCTACGCCGTAGGGTTGGTCGCCGTCTTCGGCGCCGCCCTCGGTGTGGGGGCCGCAATCGGAAGCCCGATAGACATGTCCACTACCCAGCACAGCACCCACGAATCAACCACCGAATCGATGCCAGGCATGGATTCGGCAACACCCGCAGGGCTCGAAGTCTCCTCCGGCGGTTACACACTCACCGAAGTGACCGCACCCGATCGAGCTGGGGAGCCGGGAACCTTGACCTTCCGGATTCTCGACAGCAACAACGAGCCCGTCGTCGATTTCGACCTTCTGCACGAGAAGAAGCTCCACCTCATCGTCGTCAGAAACGACACCAGCGAGTTCCGCCACGTGCATCCTTCGCTCGCCGCAGACGGCACCTGGTCGATCGACTGGACCTGGCCTGTCGCCGGTACCTACCGAGTCTTCGCGGACTTCGACCCCACCGACGGCACCCAACTGACACTCGGCCGAAACTTCGACGTGGCAGGCGAATTCGCTCCTGCTCCGCTGCCGGCGAAGAGTGCGACCGCAACTGTCGACGGATACACCGTGACTCTCGACGGTGATCTGACCACTGCCGGCGGCCCGATCACGCTGAGCGTTGCTCGCGACGGAGCCCCGGTCACCGATCTCGATCCGTACCTCGGTGCCTACGGTCACCTTGTCGCTCTGCGCACCGGCGACCTCGCCTACCTGCACGTTCACCCCGAGGGTGAGCCGGGCGACGGCGTCACTGCTCCCGGTCCGGACATTTCCTTCCATGCACAGGCGCCGAGCGAAGGAACGTATCGCCTCTTCCTCGACTTCCAACACGAAGGAGTGGTTCGCACCGCCGAATTCACGGTTGATGCAGGCACTTCCGCAGCTTCAGTTCCAGACAATCACGAGGGAGGGCACTGATGACGTCACCGACTGCGGTCGACAATGCTGCCAACTCGAGTAGCGTCGAACTCGCGATCACCGGAATGACGTGCGCTTCCTGCGCGTCACGAATCGAGAAGAAGCTCAACAAGATCGACGGCGTCACAGCCACCGTCAACTACGCGACGGAAAAGGCCAAGGTCACTTTCCCGGACGGGGTACCCGTCGAAGATTTGGTCACTGCCGTCGAGAATGCCGGCTACGCCGCCGCGCTCCCCAAGCCGCCGAGCGCGCCCGACACCGTCGACCCGGACGCGGAAACCCCGCAGGATCGCGATCTGCGCGAGCTTCGCACCCGCCTGATCATCTCGACTCTGCTCTCAGTACCGGTCATCGCGATGGCGATGGTTCCTGCGCTGCAGTTCGACAACTGGCAGTGGCTCTCCCTCACGCTGGCCGCGCCGGTCATCGTGTGGGCGGCCCTTCCCTTCCACCGTGCCGCCTGGGTGAACCTGCGTCACGGCGCCGCCACGATGGACACGCTCATCTCCCTGGGCACCATCTCGGCATTCGTCTGGTCGCTCTACGCACTGTTCTTCGGCACCGCGGGCGAAGCGGGGATGAAGCACGCGTTCAGACTGACGGTCGACCGGATGGACGGCAGCGCCAACATCTACCTCGAAGTTGCCGCGGGCGTCATCACCTTCGTGCTGGCCGGACGCTACTTCGAGCACAAGTCCAAGCGCACGTCCGGCGCCGCACTACGCGCACTCATGGAGCTCGGTGCGAAAGACGTCGCGGTATTGCGCAACGGCGTCGAAGTACGAATCCCCGCCGAAGAACTGGCAGCGGGCGACTCCTTCATCGTCCGGCCTGGCGAGAAGATCGCCACCGACGGCATCATCACCGAGGGCCGCTCAGCCGTCGACATGAGCATGTTGACGGGTGAATCCGTGCCTGAGGAAGTCGGTGTCGGGGACACTGTCGTCGGCGCCACCGTCAACGTCGGTGGAGCCTTGACCGTCGAGGCAAGCCGGGTCGGGAGCGACACCCAACTCGCCCAGATGGCGGCACTGGTCGAAGACGCCCAGAACGGCAAGGCCGAAGTTCAGCGCCTCGCCGATCGGATCGCCGGTATCTTCGTGCCGGTCGTCATCGCGATTGCCGTTGCGACACTGGGCTACTGGCTCGGTACCGGTAACCCTATCGAGATGGCCTTCACCGCTGCGGTCGCCGTGCTGATCATCGCGTGCCCCTGTGCCCTCGGATTGGCAACGCCCACAGCCCTGTTGGTGGGCACGGGTCGCGGAGCTCAGATGGGAATCCTCATCAAGGGACCCGAGGTGCTCGAATCGACGCGCGCAGTCGACACCGTCGTGCTCGACAAGACGGGAACCGTCACTACCGGTCAGACGACATTGCTGGACACCGTGGTGGGCGAAGGAACAACCGTCGACGAGGTCCTTCGACTGGCGGGCGCACTCGAACATCGCTCCGAGCACCCCATCGCCGCAGCGATCGCGAAGGGTGCGACCGAAGCCGTGGGCGAATTGCCTACGGTCGAGGATTTCGTGAACGTCGCCGGGCGCGGCGTACAGGGAATGGTCGACGGTCACGCCGTCGTCGCCGGCCGAGACGCGCTGCTCGCCGACTGGTCGATGCCGTTGCCGGAAAATCTCCGCGAGGCGAAGGCTGCAGCAGAGAAGGCCGGGCGCACCGCAATCGCGGTGGGTTGGGACGGCAAGGCACGCGGCATCCTCGTGATCGCGGACGCGGTCAAGGACACGAGCGCCGAAGCGATCGCGCAGTTGAAGGCACTCGGCCTCGAACCGGTTCTGCTGACCGGTGACAACGCCACTGTCGCCCGCACTGTCGCGGATCAGGTCGGAATCAGCACCGTGTTCGCCGAGGTCATGCCGGCCGACAAGGTCGACGCCGTCAAGAAACTGCAGGCGGAAGGACGCGTCGTGGCCATGGTCGGCGACGGCGTGAACGACGCGGCAGCCCTGGCTCAGGCCGATCTCGGCCTGGCGATGGGCACGGGTACCGACGTTGCGATCGAGGCCAGCGACATCACTCTGGTGCGCGGTGACCTGCGGTCGGCAGCCGATGCAATTCGACTGTCCCGCAAGACGCTCAAGACCATCAAGGGCAACCTGTTCTGGGCATTCGCCTACAACACGGCAGCGATCCCGCTGGCTGCGGCCGGCCTGCTCAACCCGATGCTCGCCGGTGCCGCAATGGCATTCAGCAGTGTGTTCGTGGTGAGCAACAGCCTGAGGTTGCGGCGGTTCAAATAGCAGGGGGCAAGCCCCCTGTGCGCGGTTAGGGAGTCCCTGCACTGCTTAACCGCGCACGGGGCTATTCGCCTCCAGCCAGCCGAACGAACGCTGCTGCGTCGAGCATCTCGCCACGCGTCTGTGGCTCGATGCCCGCAGCGAGGAGCCGTCGTTCGGCTTCGGCCGGCGAACCTGCCCAACCACTGAGCGCGGCACGCAAAGTCTTGCGGCGCTGCGCGAATGCGGCGTCGATAGCCGCAAAGACCTGCTTGCGGTGCTTCTCGTCCATCGGCCACGGCGGCTCCGCGTACCGATCGATACGAACCAGTCCTGATTCGACCTTCGGCACCGGCCAGAACACGTTGCGTCCGACGGCACCGGCGCGGCGAACCTCGCCGAAGAAGTTGGCCTTGACGCTGGGAACGCCGTAGATCTTGCTTCCCGGATCAGCCGCCAGGCGGTCGGCAACCTCGGCTTGCACCATCACGAGTGCGGTCCGCAGACTCGGAAGCGACGCGAACAGGTGCAACAGCACCGGCACCGCGACGTTGTACGGCAGGTTCGCGACAAGCGCGGTCGGCTCGCCGGGAATCTGCGAAGGCAACACCCGCATCGCGTCGGCTTCGACGACGGTCAGGCGATCGGCCAGTTCCGGCGCTCGCTCGGCCACCGTCTTGGGGAGGCGGGCCGCGAGGTTGGGATCGATCTCGACCGCGATGACCCGATCGACCACGTCCATCAGCGCCATCGTCAGCGAACCGAGACCGGGCCCTACTTCGAGGACGACGTCGTCACGAGTGACGCCTGCGGTGGTGACGATGCGTCGCACGGTATTGGCGTCGTGAACGAAGTTCTGCCCCAACTGTTTCGTGGGTCGGACACCGAATTCCTCGGCAAGAGCGCGCACCTCGACCGGACCGAGCAGGGCTGCCTGCCCGCGCGGAGTAGCGATGGGTTCGTTCGATTGTTCGGCGTCTGACACCAGTAGAACTTATCCCAGTCCGAGGCGACCCGAGCACGACGGCCATGCGCCCCAGCCCTGAGTACGCTGCGTCTGGGTCGCAATCGCGATCTGCTCTTCACGGGTGGCGAGGTCGGCGCGGGCCGCATATTTCAACCCGCCCTGTCGTTCCCAGGTGTTCTGATCGAACTGCACGCCGCCGTAGAAACCGTTGCCGGTGTTGATAGCCCAGTTACCGGTTGCCTCGCACTGTGCGAGCGCATCCCACGTCGAACCGTTCTCCACGGGCGGCACCTCGGTGCCCGGCTTCGTTCCGACACGCACGACCTTCGGCTGAGCCGGTGTGGTGATCGTCTCCGCCACCTGCGTGCGTCCGGCCTCGACACCGTTGACGAGATTGACGGCGAACGTCACGTCGCGCACGCCGGGAACGCCCGGGTTCTCGACGGTCGTACGGCTCTGGTTCATCGTCGGATCCTCGATGCGCTGATCCGGCGGATCGAGCGGCAAGGTCTCGGTCTTGTTCTCGGTGCGGTTACGCGTCACCGTGACCTCGAGGCCCTCGGTCAGCGGAGCATCTGCGGCGGGAACAACCGTGTCCGACTGCTCGAGCGGCGTTCCGTTTGCGGTGAGGAACTCCCCTACCGTCGGAGCCGCGATACGCACGTCTGCTGCCGCGTTTGCGCCGTCGACCAGTTTTGCGACAACCGGTGTCAGCACGTCCAGCGCGGCGCCGTCGAGCGGAAGACGCTGCGAGCGCGAAGCCGACACGTGCACATCCGCCGCGACGTCCAACTGCTTCAACGCGTCGTCGACGGTCAAAGCGGTGGTCCAGAGCTTCTGCGGCTGACCGTCGACCGTCAGCGTGATCTCTCGCGCGCGACGGAGCACCACGGTGTCGCCGTCGGACAGTGAAGCGTCGGCCGCGGGAGCAACTGCGTCCTTGTCGCCGATCGGGTAACCCGCATCCTCGAGAGCGCCGTCGACGTTGGTCGACATGGTGCTCAGGCGAATCTGCTCACCGTCGACGTCGAGGGTGATCGTCTTGTGCCGGACTACAGCGAGAACACCACCCACGAGGACGGTCAGCAGGAGCGCGGCGATCGCCGAGTACAACAACGGCGACCTGGTCGAGTTGATCTTGGCGAACGGTGACATGGGTTCCTGAGTTCTGTGTGGAGTGAGGGCGGGTCAGCGCAGGCCCAATTTGCTGGTGCAGGACGGCCACGCACCCCAACCCTGACCGGCGCGGACCTTCTCGCCGATCGCGATCTGCTGTTCACGTGATGCGAGGTCGGCGCGAGCCGCGTACTGACCGCCGCCGAATGCCTCCCAGGTGCTCTGGGTGAACTGAAGTCCGCCGTAGAAGCCGTTTCCGGTGTTGATGGCCCAGTTTCCGGTCGCTTCGCACTGAGCAATGGAGTCCCACGTCGACGCGTTGGACACGGCGGGTGTGGAAGTCTGCTTGGTGCCGACCTTCACTACTGCTGCGACCGGTTCCTTGATCACGGTCGCGGAAAGTTCGGTTCGTCCGGCCTCGACGCCGTTGACGGTCTTGACCTCGACTGTGGCCGTGCGCTCGCCCGCAACACCCGGGTTCTCGACGACGGTCTTGTCCTTCTCGAGCTCGGGATCTTCGACCTTGTTCTCGGGCGGCGCGATCGGCTGCGTCTCGACGCGAGTGTCCGTGCGGTCGCGGGTGACCTGGATGGTCAAGCCGTTGGTGACAGGTGTGTCAGCGGTGGGAACAACCGAGTCGGCCTGCTCGAGTGGCGCATTCTTCGCCGCGAGAAGATCACCGACGGTCACAGCGGCGAGCTTGATCTCCGACGCGGGAGCGCCGCCGTCGCTGACGCTGACGGTCTTCGGGCTGACGACGTCGAGTTCGGTCCGTTCGAGGGGCAGACGATGCGAGCGCGAAGCCGAAACTGCGAAGTCGTCGGAAACATCTACTTGCTTCAAGGCCTCATCGACCGTCAATGCGGTGGTCCAGATGGTGGTCGGCTGACCGTCGACGGTCAGCGCCAACTCACGGGCACGGCGCAGTACGACAGTATCGCCGTCGGACAGGGAGGAATCGGCGCTGGGAGCGAGAGCGTCCTTGGGATCGGCCGGGTATCCGGCGTCCTCGAGAGCTGTCCCGACGCTGCTCGACATCGTGGACAGCGAGATCATGTCGCCGTCGACATCAAGGGTGATCGTCTTGTGCCGAACTACGGCGAGCGCACCCCCGACGATGAGCGTCAGAAGCAACGCACCCACCACTGAGTAGAGAAGTGGTGACTTCGTGGAGTTGATCTTGGCAAAAGGCGACACAGGAAATCCCAAGGCAGACGACGTTCGATCACAATACGGTAACGACCGAGCGTTGTATCGGCAACCAAATCACAACGAAATGCGACTTTTGTCACGGAACGGCAACGGCGTGTCGTGTGTTCTGCACTTTCCGGCTCCGATACCCGTGTATCGATTCAGCTCTGGGCGCAGTATGTTCTCGTCTGGTTCAAAGCAGTCCGGCGATCCCGGGCGCGACAGAAGAAAGCTGGGCGATAGTGCGAAGAAGATTCGACAGACCACGTAATGCCAGGTGGCCGATCCTGGCCATCCTGCTGGCGCTGATCGCAGCGCTGTTCGCCCCCGGAATCGCGAGCGCGCAACCCGGTCGCACCTACACGATCGCCACCGATCTGACATTCGCCCCGTTCGAATTCGAGAACGAAGACGGCAAACTCGTCGGCATCGACATCGACCTGCTCAATGCGATCGCCGAGGACCAAGGTTTCAAGGTCGACATCAAGCAGCTCGGCTTCGACGCGGCCCTTCAGGCCGTGCAGGCGGGGCAGGCCGACGGCGTCATCGCCGGCATGTCCATCACCGACGCCCGCAAGCAGGTCTTCGACTTCTCCGACCCGTACTTCGAGTCGGGCGTGCAGATGGCCGTCCTCGAGACCGACAACGACGTGAAGTCGTACGAAGACCTGAAGGGCAAGCGCGTCGCCGTCAAGAACGGCACCGAGGGCGCCAGCTTCGCCGAGTCCATCAAGGACCAATACGGTTTCACCACTGTCTATTTCGCTGACTCCGCCAGCATGTACGACGAGGTCCGAACCGGAAACTCCGTCGCCGTCTTCGACGACTATCCCGTCCTCGCCTACGGCATCACGCAGGGCAACGGCCTCAAGACCGTCACCGAAAAAGAGGTGGGCGCGAGCTACGGCTTCGCCGTCAACAAGGGCCAGAACGCCGAACTGCTCGAGATGTTCAACGCCGGACTGCAGAACCTGCGCGACGACGGCCAGTACGACGAAATCGTCTCGACCTACCTCGGTCAGGGTGCATCGACGTCGGACAACTCGATCATCGGCTTGATCAAGAGCACCTACCCCCAGCTCCTCAAGGGTCTGTGGCTGACCATCGTCCTCTCGGTCGTCTCGATCGCGATCGCTCTGGTACTCGGTGCGATCTTCGGTCTCTGCCGGGTGTCGACCAATATGTTCGTCCGAGGAATAGGCACGACTTACGTCGACATCTTCCGCGGCACACCACTGTTGGTGCAGGCATTCTTCATCTACTTCGGCATCCCGGCGGCTCTGCATTTCCAGATGTCCGCCTTCACGGCAGGCATCATCACGCTCTCGCTCAACGCCGGCGCGTACATGGCTGAAATCGTCCGCGGCGGCATCCTGTCCGTCGACAAGGGACAGATGGAAGCGTCACGAAGCCTGGGCATCAGCTACATGAAGTCGATGCGAAAAGTCATCATGCCGCAGGCAATTCGCACGATGATCCCGTCGTACATCAACCAGTTCGTCATCACCCTCAAGGACACGTCGATCCTGTCGGTCATCGGACTTGCCGAGCTCACTCAGACGGGGCGCATCATCATCGCGCGCAACTTCCAGTCGTTCAACATGTGGCTGATCATCGGCGTCATGTACTTCATCATCATCATGGCGCTCACCAAGCTGTCGAACCGCCTCGAGAAGAGGATCAACAAGTGACCGAAACAGCCGTCAACATGGGCAAGTCCGACACCGAGGTCAAGATTTCGGTCCAGGGACTGAAGAAGTCGTTCGGCGACAACGAGGTTCTCAAAGGCCTCGACGTCGACATCAAGAGCGGTGAAGTGGTCTGCGTCATCGGACCTTCCGGTTCGGGCAAGTCCACCTTCCTGCGCTGCCTCAACCGCCTCGAAGACATCACCGCAGGTTCCGTGCGCGTCGATCAGTTCGATCTCACGAACAAGGACGTCGACATCGACAAGGTGCGCCAGCACATCGGGATGGTGTTCCAGCACTTCAACCTGTTCCCACACATGAGCGTCGTCGAAAACGTAATGCTCGCCCCGGTGCAGACCGGCCGATCGTCCAAGGAACAGGCTCGCGAGATCGCCGTCAAACTGCTCGGCCAGGTCGGCCTCGCAGAGAAGGCAGATGCCAAGCCCGCCAGCCTGTCCGGTGGGCAGAAGCAACGTGTCGCCATCGCACGCGCGTTGGCGATGAGCCCCGACATCATGCTGTTCGACGAGGCCACCAGCGCCCTCGACCCCGAAATGGTGGGCGAGGTTCTGCAGGTTCTTCGCGACCTCGCCAAGCAGGGCATGACCATGGTCGTCGTAACCCACGAGATGGGCTTCGCCCGTGAGGTTTCCGACCGGGTCATCTTCATGGCCGACGGGTACATCGTCGAGGAAGGCAAGCCGGAGAACTTGTTCGGCAACCCCCAGCAGCAGCGGACCCAGGACTTCCTGGCGAAGGTTCTCTAGAGGGGGGCAAGCCCCCTGTGCGCCTTTTTGGTAGTGGGGACTACCGGAAAGGCGCACAGGTGGTGGCCAATTCGACGACAACGGCCGTCTCCATCCAGCCGCGCCGACCGGCAACGAGCGATGACATCCCGCGAAAATGTGGTGGGACCTTCTCGACTCGAACGTGATCGGTGCTCCCAGGTACCAATACCCAGTGCCTGGGTTCGTGTTCGACAAATTCGCCGCGCTCGAGTCGGATCGCGAGAACGATCCCGGCCGTAGGATCCACGTCGTCGGGATAGATTCCTCCATGAACCGTCCCGTCGAACCACTGCGACTCATCTATCGGGTGCAAAGCCCACGCAGATTTTTCGCCGACCACCGGCAACGGTGCACAGCACTCGAATTCCCACGTTTCGATGCGGACTGTGACCACGTTGTAGTCATTCATCTGAAATACCCCGCGCAGTAGACGGGCCGGGACACGACGGTCCCGGGCGCGGAGTTACCTGTCAGACCACCATAGCGTCAGAGCTTGTAGACGCGCTCCGCTGTCGCCGTGGACGCTGCCGCGAGAGCTTGCGGATCCTCACCGCGGATGTCGGCGAGCGCACGCACTGTGTAGGGCAGGCAGTACGACTCGTTGGGCGCCCCGCGGAACGGGTGCGGCGTCAGGAATGGCGCATCCGTTTCGACGATCAGCTGATCCGACGGCACCAGCAGCGCAGCCTCACGCAGTGCTTTCGCGTTCTTGAAGCTGACGGTTCCCGAAAAGCTCAGCACGTACCCGGCGTCGATGCACTCCCGCGCCATCTCCGAATCCGAGGAGAAGCAGTGGAACACCACCGTCTCGGGTGCGCCTTCCTCGTTCAGCACCCGCAGCAAGTCCTGGTCGGCTTCGCGGTTGTGGATCATCAGCGTCTTGCCCAGACGCTTCGCCAAGTCGATGTGCCAGCGAAAACCGTCGATCTGCTCCTCGATGGTGGCGCACCCCTCGAGCTTGCCGGGCCAGTAGAGATCCAGCCCGGTCTCCCCCACGGCAACGACTCGTGGATCGGACGCCAAACGCTCGATCTCGGCTCGGGTGCCGGCATCAAGAACGTTTGCCCTGGTCGGATGGATTGCGACGGCTGCGTAGACCCTCGAATCCCAATGAGCCGCGTCGACGGCAAATCGCGCGGCGTCGAGGTCGTCGGCCACCGTGACGACTCGCCCGACGCCGACTGCCTCGGCTCGATCGACTATCTCGGCCACGGTTGCAGCGTCATGCGCACCACACGCGTCAAGGTGTGTATGGGCGTCGATCAGAGGCGACAAGGGCTCAGGGGCATCGGGGGCGGGACGGTCTTTGCTCACGCCCGATAGAGTAAGCGCACCATGACTGTGCCTGCCTCACCCTCCCAGACCCCGCGCCCGGACTCCGCCGCCTCGGAAGGCGCGGAACGACCGCCGTTCTACATCACGACAGCGATCGCGTATCCCAACGGCGCTCCGCACATCGGCCACGCGTACGAGTACATCTCCTCGGACGCGCTCGCCCGCTTCAAGCGGTTGGACGGACATGAAGTGTTCTTCATGACCGGCACCGACGAGCACGGTCTGAAGATGCAGCAGACAGCGATCAAAGAGGGCATCGACGTCCGCGAACTCGCGGCTCGGAACTCCGACGTGTTCCAGAACCTCGACAAGGTCCTGAACATCTCGTACGACCGGTTCATCCGCACCACCGACGCAGATCATCAGGTCGCCAGCAAGGCGATCTGGGAGAAGATGGCCGCATCGGGCGACATCTACCTCGACACGTACTCGGGGTGGTACTCGGTTCGTGACGAGGCCTTCTACACCGAAGCCGAGACAACGCTTCTCGAGGACGGCACCCGTCAGTCCACCGAGACCGGTACGCCGGTGGAGTGGACCGAGGAGTCCAACTACACCTTCCGTCTCTCGGCGTACGAGGACCGTCTCCTCGCACTGTACGAAGAGCATCCCGAGTTCATCGCCCCCACGACTCGCCGCAACGAGATCGTCAGCTTCGTCAAGGGCGGCCTCAAGGACCTGTCGATCTCGCGCACTACGTTCGACTGGGGCGTCGAGGTTCCCGGCGACCCCGACCACGTCATGTACGTCTGGGTCGACGCCCTCACCAATTACCTGACCGGCGTGGGCTATCCGAACGTCGACTCGGAGGAGTTCAAGAAGTTCTGGCCCGCGAGCCTGCACATCATCGGCAAGGACATCACACGGTTCCACACCGTGTACTGGCCGGCGTTCCTCATGTCGGCCGGCATCGAACTGCCGGAACGAGTCTTCGTCCACGGGTTCTTGTACAACAAGGGCGAGAAGATGTCGAAGTCGGTCGGCAACGTGGTCGATCCGATCGCGATGGTCGATCAGTACGGCCTCGACGCGGTCCGCTTCTTCCTGCTCCGCGAGATCTCGTACGGCCAGGACGGCAGCTACAGCCACGAAGCAATCGTGACTCGCATGAACGCAGACCTGTCCAACGAACTGGGCAACCTCGCACAGCGTTCACTGACGATGGTCGCGAAAAACTGCGACGCCCAGGTCCCCACCCCCGGCGAGTTCACAGAAGACGACCTGGCGATGCTGGCGTCGGCGGATGCCTTGCTTGCCAAGTGCCGCAGCGAGTTCGACGTGCAAGCGCTGCATCTCGCGTTGGAAGCCATCTGGGGCGTCCTCGGAGAGACCAACCGGTACTTCTCCAAGCAGGAACCGTGGGTTCTGCGCAAGACCGATCCGGCACGGATGGCAACGGTCCTCTACGTGACGATCGAAGTTGTCCGTATCGTCGGCCTTCTCGTTCAGCCCGTCATGCCCGACGCGGCGTCACGCATCCTCGATCTGCTTGGGCAGAGCGAAGAGAACCGTCAGTTCACCGACATCGCGGTTCGCATCGACGCGAACCGGAAACTGCCTGCTCCGGCACCGGTCTTCCCCCGCTTCGTCGAGGAATGATCTAGGCACGAGTGCCGCACGTGGGGTCCGAAATATCCGTCTACCGGCGGATGTGTCGGACCCCACGTGCACACTCCAGCCATGACTACGAATAGAACATACATTCGAACCAGCGCTTCGGCGCAGACACTGCCTTGGAACGGAGCACGGGTGTCCACTCAGGAGGTCAGCCCTCAATCCGTCTCTGCGGCGCAGGGTCTCGTCAGCGAACTGACGGCCGCCTACGAACGCGGATGGCAACCGGCAGATCTGATCCATCTGGCTCGCCGAAGCAAAGACGCGTCCGACGCCGATCTCGCTGCCACCACCATCCTGTTCGACGCGAACGCATCCCGCGCGTCGGATCGCGCCCCACTCGAGTGGGTGGGGCAGTTGCAGACGATCGGCGAGCAGTACCCGAAGTCTCGGCGCGTCGCCTCTCGAATCACCGTGGACGACGACGCTTTCCGCTCCCTCGCAGCCGGCCTACTGTTCCAGGACCCCTACTTCCTTGTTTCGCAGATCGTCGATGTCACACGATCATGGATGCGCCTACCTCAGTGGACGGTATTGCTCGCGCCACCATCCACCTGGCCGTCGCAACGCACCCACACCAGCAATGCCGGCGTCGGTGACACCGAGGTCGACGCCAAGGTACTCAAGCGAATTCGTGGGCTACTCGCCAAAGCCGAAGCCACCAACTTCGCGGAAGAAGCCGAGATCTTCACCGCGAAGGCCCAGGAGTTGATGACGCGATACGCGATCGATTCCGCACTGCTCCACAGTCGCGCCGGGGTCACCGACACGTCCGTGAATGCACGACGCATTCACATCGAGAACCCGTACGTGAAAGAAAAAGTTCACCTCCTGACCGAGATCGGCGAATCGAATCGTGTCAGGACGGTGTGGTTCAGCGATATCGCGCTCGCGACCGTCGTCGGCACTCCGGTCGACCTTCAGCAAGTCGACATGCTGTTCACTTCACTACTTGTACAGGCAACCCGTGCAATGCAATTCGCCGATTCGAGCAATCGCGGCGGCTCCCGCACCACATCGTTCCGCAAGGGGTTCCTGGCTGGTTTTGCCAGCCGAATCGGACACCGCTTACGCGACGCAGGCACCAAGGCAACAGCTGAAGCGGCCGACGCAGCATCGATGGACGTCGCGGATCTTCTACCGATCCTCGCCACCACGTCCGAGGCTGTCGACGCCGAATTCGATCGACTGTTCCCGACAACCCGCAAGACTCGCGGGCGCTCCGTCGACGCCGAAGGTTGGCACGCCGGCCAGGCAGCAGCCGACGACGCCAACCTGCGTCCCGGTGCGCCAGCAGTGCACCGCTCCCGCTAGTCCTTGCGAGCGGCCAGAACCGTCTCGTACAACTCACGCTTGGATACTCCGGCCGTCGCGACCAGAGCGCAGGCGTCCTTCAAGCGGGTTCCCCCCTCGACCAGCCTTTCCACCTCGTCGACAAGATCGGCAGGATCGGATGCCACCAGCACGGCGCCTTCGAGCACCACCGTGATCTCGCCCCGAACACCCTCGGCCGCCCAGGCAGCTAACTCCCCGAGAGTGCCGCGCTTGACCTCCTCGTAAGTCTTGGTCAATTCCCGGCACACGGCCGCGCGCCGATTCGGCCCGAGAACTTCCACCGCATCTGCGAGGCAGTCGGCGAGGCGATGGGGTGCTTCGAAGAACACACACGCTCGCTGCTCGGTTGCCAAGGCCGAGAGCCATGTCTTGCGCTGCCCCTGCTTACGCGGTGGGAATCCGTCGAAGCAGAACCGCTCCACCGGCAAACCCGAGAGGGCCAGTGCTGTCGTCACCGCCGACGGACCGGGAAGGCACGTGACGGCGAGGTTCTCGGCTACGCAGGCGGCAACGAGGCGGTATCCAGGATCGCTGACAGACGGCATGCCTGCGTCTGTGACCAGAAGGACGGTCTTGCCTTCGGCGACGTCGGCGACCAGCGCAGGCAGCCGCGAAATCTCGACCTGATCGTAGAAACTGACGATCTTTCCGGTGATGGTTACGTCGAGCGCGGACGCCAGAGACTTGGTGCGTCGTGTGTCCTCCGCAGCGACGACGTCGGCGGTTGCGAGAGCAGACCGAAGACGCGGAGACGCGTCACCGACATCTCCCATGGGTGTTGCGGCGAGTACCAAACGACCAGTCATACCTGACAGCCTACGATTGCCAGGTGACTGTGCAGACGGACGAGCGGCCAACGCCCGCCACGAGCGATCGGGTAGTGCGTAGTCCCGGGCCGATGGTACCGGATCCTGATTTCGGCCCGACCGACAGATTGCGCGGCTGGATCGTCACCGCTTTCATCACCGCCATCGCGGCAATCACACGCTTCACGATGCTCGCCTATCCGACCGACGCCGGCACCCCGGTCTTCGACGAGAAGCACTACGTTCCGCAGGGTTGGCAGGTTCTCACCGGCGGCGGCATCGAAGACAACCCCGGCTACGGATTGGTGGTTCACCCACCGATCGGCAAGCAGATGATCGCGATCGGAGAAGCGCTCTTCGGTTACAACGGTTGGGGGTGGCGATTCTCGTCGGCCCTGGTCGGGACACTGATGGTCCTGCTGATCATCCGGATCGTGCGCCGCATGACGCGCTCCACGCTGATCGGCGCGATTGCCGGAATCCTGCTCATCGTGGACGGCGTCACCTTCGTCTCCTCACGCCTGGGGATGCTCGACATCTTCCTGGCTTTCTTCGTCCTCGCCGCTCTCGGATGCCTGGTGGTTGATCGCGACCAAGTCCGCGAACGGATGGCGAAGGTATACGAAGAGGGCCGAATCGGCGATTCGGCCTGGGGTCCGCGGCTGGGTTTCCGGTGGTGGAGGTTCGGCGCCGGCATCCTGCTCGGTCTGGCCTGCGGAACCAAGTGGTCCGGCATGTACTTCATTCTGTTCTTCGGATTGCTCAGTGTTGCCTTCGACCTGTCAGCGCGCCGCGCCTACCGCGTGCAGCGCCCCTGGGTCGGCACTGCAGTTCGCGACATCGGACCGGCTCTGTATGCGCTGGTGATCATTCCGCTGGGTGTGTACCTCGCGAGCTACTGGGCCTGGTTCACCAGCGAGACCGGCGTCGACCGTCACGCCGTCGGTAACGAGATCGGCGAGGGCGGCACGTGGACCTTCATCCCCTCCGCGCTGCGCTCACTCTGGTACTACAGCGGAAACGTTCTCCAATTCCATGCCGGTCTGACGAACTCCGCCGGAAACCACCACCCGTGGGAGTCGAAACCGTGGACGTGGCCGATGGGGCTGCGACCGATGCTCTACTACTACGCCGACGGTGAGCAGGTCACCGGTTGCGGGGCCGCCAGCTGCGTCAAGGCCGTGATGCTGATCGGCACACCGGCGATGTGGTGGCTGGCCCTGCCTATGTTGGCGTGGGCGATCTGGCAGACGTTCGTGCGCAGGGATTGGCGATACGCAGTGGTCCTGACGGGTTACGGTGCCGCCTACCTTCCGTGGTTCGCGACGCTGGACCGCCAGATGTACTACTTCTACGCCGTTGCGCTCGCCCCGTTCATGGTCATGGGATTTGCGCTCGTCCTCGGTGACGTTCTGGGCAAGGCGAGCGCCTCCGTCGAGCGTCGTACCACCGGACTTCTTGCGGTCAGCCTGTACATCGGTCTGGTCGTGGCCAACTTCGTCTACCTCTGGCCGATACTCACCGCCATGCCGATCACGCCGGAATCGTGGCAGAACCACCTGTGGTTGCCGAGCTGGAAGTAACAGGACAAAAGAAGGAGGCACCGAACCCAGTTCGGTGCCTCCTTCTTTCACGGTTACTCCGCCGATTTACCGACGCGACGCCCCCGCCGCGGGCGCAGGAGTGCACGTTTCTGCTCCTTCGCCGCAACGATGATCGGGTCGTGCGAAAGATCCTTGTACAGCGAGAAGCACAGTCCGATCATGACAAGCACGAACGGCGCCGCAGCGATGATCGTCATCGTCTGCAAGCCGTCGAGCGCTTCGGAACCACCAGTCCACAGCAGAAGCGCCGCGACGCCACCGGTCAACATGCCCCAGAACACCACGACCCAGCGACTCGGTTCGAGCGTTCCGCGCTGCGAGAGCGTCCCCATCACCATCGACGCAGCGTCGGCGCCGGAGACGAAGAACACTGCGACGAGCAGCATGACCAGGACAGTCGTCACTCCGGCCAACGGCAGATTGTCGAGCATGCCGAACAGTTGAGCCTCTTCCGAGCCTCGGCCGGACAAGCCGATTCCGTCGCGTTCCTCGCCGATGCCTGCGCCGCCGAAGATCGCGAACCAGAGCAAGCTGACAGTCGTGGGAACGGCGATGACGCCGACGATGAACTGACGGATCGTACGACCACGGCTGATGCGCGCCAGGAACATGCCGACAAACGGCGTCCAGGAAACCCACCATGCCCAGTAGAAGATCGTCCAGGACGAAAGCCACGCGCCCGTTTCAGGATTCGACGACGCACCCGTGCGGGCGGACATCTGGGCAAGGTCGGAAACGTATGCACCAATGGTCGTCGGGAGCAGATTGAGAATCAGTACGGTGGGCCCGAGAACGAACACGAACAGGGCCAAGACCAGCGCGAGCACCATGTTGATGTTGGAGAGCCACTGAATTCCCTTGGCCACACCGGAAACTGCGGAAGCGACGAACGCCAGGGTGAGCACCGCGACGATAGCAACGAGCAGGAACACGCCGGCTTCTTCCATCCAGCCGACTACCTCGAAACCGGAGCCGATCTGCAGGGCGCCGAGCCCCAAGGATGCTGCGGTTCCGAAAAGTGTCGCAAAGATTGCCAGGATGTCGATGACCTTGCCGATCGGCCCTTCGGCCTTGCGACCGAGCAACGGGATGAAGGCCGAACTGAACAGTTGCTTGCGTCCGCGGCGATACGACCCGTACGCAATGGCAAGGCCCACAACGGCATACATCGCCCACGGGTGAAGACCCCAGTGAAACATGGTGGTAGCCATGGCAGTTCCGACGCCGCCGTCGGTACCGGGAGGCGGAGTCACATAGTGCGCAAGCGGTTCCGCGACACCGAAGAACATCAGGCCGATCCCCATACCGGCGCTGAACATCATGGCGATCCAGCTGACGGTGCGGAACTCGGGCTTCTCGCCGTCTTTACCCAGCGGAATGTCGCCGAATCGGCTCACCGCGAGGTAGATGGAAAACAGCACGAAAGCCGAAGCTGCGAGTACGAAGAGCCAGCCGATGTTGGTCACCAACCAGCCGAGAACACTTCCGGTTACCGAGTCGAGGTTGTCGGGAGCTACCAGGCCCCACACGACAATGGCCGACACCGCTGCGGCCGCCACGGAAAACACCACGTAGTCGGTCCGAACGCCTACCCGAGTAAAGCCCGTCTCCGGACGCTCTTCGTTGGCCCCGGAATCTTGTTCGGATCGATCAGATTTCGTCACCATAGATGACTACGTTCGTCACTTTGTGGTCCAAAAGCAAGCCAGAAGGCGGGCTCAACGTCCGCTGAGCCCGCCTTCTCACCCCGATCAAGCTGGGGTTTTAACCCAACCGTTGCCCTTGCCGATCAATCCGTCGATGCTGATGCGTCCTGCGCCGATCACGGCGATCAAGAGCGATCCGACACCGAGAGCGACGACGAGTTCGTAGCCACCGTTGTCGATGAAGACACCCTTGTCCGCGTGCACGATGAAGAACGCGCCGACCATGTCGAGGAACAAGAGCGCTCCGACGAGCGGGGTCAGCAGACCCGCGATGAGCAGGATTCCGCCGCCCAGTTCGATGGATGCGGCGAGAACTGCAGAAATCTTGGGGAGCGGGGCGCCCATCCCTTCGAATGCAGCCTGTGTTCCGGCGATCTTGTAGGTGAAGAACTTCTGCCAACCGTGGGCGATGAAGATGATCCCGAGGCCGACACGGGCGATGAGGAGTCCGAGGTCACGAGCAATCGACGAATTCATGAGCCAAGACTGACAGCTTTAACTTGAAGCGTCAACTTAATCACTGTGTCACGCACCTCTCAATGCCGACTCGACCATGGCGACGATCTCACTGTCGGAGTACCCGAGCGAGCGGACGCTATGCGCAAACGCAGTCGCCGCTTGTTCGGCCTGCGCCTGCACCGGATCGGTCCCGGAGGCGATGAAGGTCCCTTGCTTTCCCCGCGTCTCGATGACGCCCTGATCGCTGAGCGCGCGATAAGCCTTCGCAACGGTGTTGGCCGCCAAACCCAGCTCCGAGGCGAGCGCCCGCACCGTCGGGATCTTGGTTCCCGCGATCAATCCGCCGCCGTGAACCTGCTCGATAATCTGTTGCCGCAGTTGGTCGTACGGAGCCGTGGAGGAATCGTGTTCGATCGCGATCTTCATCGTCACCCTCGTCGTATCTTCTCGGTCACAGGCCACAGCATCTTCTCGATCACAGACCCTCGACAGCCTCGCGGATCGTATGGGGGCCGGAGGTCAGAACCAATATCTTGCCGACGCTGGACGGCGCATCGATGAGCGCCTCCACTACGGCGGCAACGTCGGCACGCGGAACAGAGCCGCGATCGACGGGCGGCTGTGCAAGCAACACTTCACCGGTTGGGTCGTCGTCCGTCAGGAGGCCTGGCCGAAGAATCGTCCAGTCCAGCGAAGTCCTTGCCTGGAGGTCTTCCTCCGCCGCAGTCTTCGCCCGCAGATACGCCGCAAAAACCTCGTCGGTGCCCTCTGGCACGTCGTCACCAGCACCCATGGCGCTGATCTGGATGAACCGACGAACTCCTGCTTTTTCGGCGGCATCGGCCAACAGCACGGCCGCCGCTCGGTCGACGGAGTCCTTGCGTTCGATCGAGCTGCCCGGTCCGGCGCCCGCGGCGAAGACCGCGACGTCGGCACCGTCGAGTACCTTCGCAACTTCCTCGACCGTCGACGATTCCAGATCGATAACCACGGGGAACGCGCCAAGCGTGCGGACAGCACCCTCGTGCGCAGAATTGCGGATCAGCGCTACCGGCCGATCACCATGCCCGGCCAGCAGGTATGTCAGGTGCTGCGCAATCTTGCCGTGCCCACCGGCAATGACTACGCGTCGTTCGTCCACACTTCGATGTTCCGTCATCGTTTTCTCCTCACACGTCGGTACTTCAAGTGCAGCACGCCGGAGCGGCCCGTTGTTCCCCTGTTTGTCCCACGAGTTCGGACGCAGAGGCAGAATGACGAACATGGCATCTGCAACCATCTTCCACAATCAACGGTGCAACACCTCGCGGACTGTTCTCGGGCTCATCCGGGATGCCGGAATCGAACCCACCATCGTCAAGTACCTCGATACTCCGCCTACCCGATCCGAGCTGGAAAAACTCCTCGCCGACGCCGGCCTCGAGCCCAGTCAAGCGGTTCGCAAGCGCGAAGCGCAGTACAAGGAACTCGGACTCGCCGACGCTTCCGAATCCGAGATCCTCGACGCGATGATCGAGCACCCAATTCTGATCGAACGCCCATTCGTCGTCACTGACAAGGGCACCGTGCTCGCGCGTCCGGCAGCCAAGGTGGAAGAGATTCTCTGACAGCGTCTACCACTCACAGCGGATCGCGGGCGATCGGACAGGACATACACCGAGGCCCGCCACGTCCGGAGCCCAGTTCGGAACCCGCGATTCGCAAGACCTCGATACCCGAGGCCTCGAGCCTGGCGTTCGTTTCGACGTTGCGCTCGTACGCGACGACGACGCCAGGTTCGACGGCCAACGTGTTGTTGCCGTCGTCCCACTGCTCGCGCTCGGCCGTCACCGTGTCGAGTCCGGTGTCGATCACACGAAGTTTTCCGATTCCCATGGCGTCGGCTGCCGCTTCGAGGAACGGCGTCGCACCGCGAATACTCACCCCGTCGTCTTCCTTGCGCAGGGTGAACGCCGACAACGTGTCCTGGATGGCCGGGTACATGACGACCGCGTCGGCCTCGACCATGGTGCAGACCGTGTCGAGATGCATCGACGCTCGGCGCTGCTCGATCGGAACAACCAACACGGTGTGAGCGAGACCGTCGTCGAACACGCTGCGCGCCAATGCTTCTGCTCCCGCGGGTGACGTCCGCTCACCGACACCGATTGCGATCACCCCCGGAGCGAGAAGCAGCACGTCCCCTCCCTCGACAGGAGCGGTGTGGGACTCGTACGCGCGTCGCACGCCCTTGAATCGAGGGTGATGGGCGTACACGAGATCCGTGATCGAGGATTCGCGAGCTCGCGCCGACAACGCCAAGGACGTGATGATCACCCTCGGCCCGACCCAGAACGACGAATCGCGGGTGAAGAGCAAATTGGGCAGAGGGTCGATCACGAAGTCACCGCCGTGATGCATCCTGCGCACCAACGAGGTCGAGTCTGCATCGATCGGCAGCTCGTCGAACGTCATTCCGGCAG
This sequence comes from Rhodococcus sp. NPDC060176, assembly GCF_042728675.1. Taxonomy (NCBI): domain Bacteria; kingdom Bacillati; phylum Actinomycetota; class Actinomycetes; order Mycobacteriales; family Nocardiaceae; genus Rhodococcus; species Rhodococcus sp. NPDC060176. Next base: position 1,717,575 of record NZ_JBHWYS010000001.1, on the reverse strand, counting down.
TGAGGATCGACGACAGCTCCTTCGGCTCTACCTGTCGCAGGTACGCGGCCAGGTGTTGCCCGAGCGCGTGTCCGATCTTGCGTGCGTCGACGGCAGCCGCGATTCCCTGGATCCTGGCTGCGCCACTGACCTCGAGCGACTCGGTGAGGAGATCGGACAAAAGCAGTACCTCCACGCCGCGCTCACGAAGGACGGTCGCAAACTGGTCGTGCTCTTCCTGCGCACGGTCCACCCACGGCAACGCGTCGAACAGCAGCTCGTCGTTGTTGCGCGGGGTCAATCGTTTCAACTCGTCGCCAGGCCGATGAAGAATGACCGATCGCAAGCGGCCCACCTCGGAATCGACACCGAGGGGGACGGAGCCAGAAGCGTTCATGAGTGAACACTAATCCCGTAGGCCCCACCCAGCAGGGAGAAGCAGCTGCCTTGCCGGCCCGCGTAACGTCTGATCCGACGCAGGCGAGAGGACTACGCAATGGACAGTACGGATCAGGCGGCGCTGAGCGGCGCCGGAATCGACAGGTTCACCGGACGCTGGGTCGGCGCTGGAGCCGGACATTTCCCGACCATCGACGACTTCGAGTACTCCGAGGAGATCGAGTTCGCGGCCACTCCCAAACCGTTTGTCACCTACTCGTCGCGCACTCGCGGGCTTCCCGACGGCCGACCGCTTCACATGGAATCGGGATACCTGCGTCCAACACCTGGTGGCGAACTCGAACTGCTCGTCAGTCAACCCACCGGATTTGTCGAGATCCACCGCGGCACCGTCGACTCCGAAGGCACTCTCGCCTTGACCCGTCTCACGCTCGCAGCATCGCCCGACGCAAAACCCGTTCACGACGTCCGACGCGTCTTGCGGGTCCAGGGCGACACGCTGACATACGACGTGTGGATGGCGCACGGAGACACCCCGCTGACGCATCACCTCCACGCCACTCTTCATCGGGCAACGAACCGGTAGTCGTCATGGAGATGCCGTCGTGGAAAGCCAAGGAACTGACGCCCGGCCAACTCTCCGAGCGCAGCGGTGTGGCCGTCTCAGCCCTGCATTTCTATGAACGGGAAGGCCTGATCGTCAGTCGCCGGACCAGCGGCAACCAGCGTCGATACCAACGAGACACGCTTCGACGCGTCGCCTTCATCAGAATCTCGCAACGCGTCGGAATTCCGCTGTCGGAAATCCGGGAGGCACTCGGCACACTGCCTGAAGGCCGGACCCCGAACCGCGCAGATTGGGAAAGGTTGTCGACCGGGTGGCGGCGCCACCTCGATCTACGCATCGAGCAGTTGGAACGCCTACGAGACAACCTCACCGGCTGTATCGGTTGTGGGTGTCTCTCGCTGGACGGGTGTGCCCTCGCCAACCCTCACGATCAACTCGCGTCCGCCGGTCCGGGTGCGCGCGTTCTGGAGGTCGATTTCGGCGCCGATTCAGGCGAGAAATGACTCGACGGCGTCCCGATCGCGCCCCAGCAAGTCCTCGACGGTCTTCTTCAGCAACTTCTCGATCTGGCCGCCGATAATCGGCATCTTCACCTCAGCCGTTCCGTCGACGACCAACCGCGTGCAGGACTCGGCAGCGGTGAGATCGAGCGTCGTCTCGATTCGTATCGGCAGTCCCTGCGCAATTCCAGTCACCGAACCTGCCGCACGCCCGTCCGACAGAGGTCCCCACCGATCGATCCGCTGCAGACCGAGTCGACTCGGCGCAACCTTCGCAACCAAGCTCGGCAGGGAGGCGGAGTCGATTTCCTCGGACACCGATACTTCGATGGATCCGTCCAGTACCGCGATGTCCGAGGTGGCATACAGATCGCCCAGTCGAACTTCCCAATAACTCGGGTCTGTCAAAGTTCGATGAACGTCGTCGATCGGATATTTGAAATCGATATCGAAATGAAAACTCTTCGGCATGACCTTGGTCCCTATTCGACTAGATAAAAGTCCCGACTGAGTTAATGCTCATCGCTTGAGCAATTTACCGAACTGGTCGTTCGCTTTTTGCATGACGAACTCGTAAGGCGGGGCGAATTTGCGCGCCCACCAGTATCCGAAACGGATGTCATTGGACGTGTAAACGAGATACTTGTTCTTCTCGATCCCCCGAACAATGCACGACGCCACCTTTTCCGGCGAAACCGCACGCTTCTCGAACCGATGTGTGAGCTTTTTTACCCGCGGGTCATCCCTGTCGATACCCGCGATTTCCACGGTTCCCACCAAAGGCGTCTTCACCCCACCAGGCACAACCAGACTGACGCCGATCCCGTGCCGCTTCAGATCGAATCGCAGCACCTCGGAGACCCCGCGAAGGCCGAACTTGCTCGCACTGTAGGCAGCGTGCCACGGCAGGGCCAAGAGTCCGGCGGCCGAAGACACATTGACCAGATGTCCACCCTTGCCTGCACGAATCATGGGCGGAACAAACGTCTCCATGACATGAATAGGCCCCATCAAGTTGACGTCCACCATCGACTTCCAATGCCGATGTTCGAGGTTCTCGATAGTTCCCCAAGCTGAAATGCCGGCGATATTCATGACGACATCCATCGGTGAGAATTGAGTGTGAATCTCGGTACCGAATTTCACGACCTCGTCGTAGTCCGAGATGTCGAGCGCCTTCGCCATGCTGACCGTGCCGCCGCCGGCACCGACCATCGCAACGGTCTCCTCTAATCCGAGGTCATTGATATCGGTGAGAAACAATTCTGCACCAGCCTCGGATGCGCGCAGCGCGGTTGCGCGTCCAATTCCACTACCAGCGCCGGTGATCAGGCATTTCTTGCCGTCGAGCGACCTTACAGACATGGATGAACACTCCCCCGCACTCGTACTGTGGACATGCGGGAAAGTCTACGCACGCACGGTGCGGCCGCCCCGAAACACGCAAGGCGACCTGCGAGTGAGGCCGCACTCCAAAAATGTTCGGTGGAGACGACCGCACGCAGTACTACAGACGCTGCATCATCTGCTCTTGATAGCCCCTGACCGTACGGTCGAGTTCTTCCGCCGCTACATCGTCCCCGCGCTTGCGCGCGTCGTGGGCTCGATCCTGAATTTCACGGATTGCGCGGCGCAGTTCGTCATCGCTCATCGTGTGTTTCATATCACAATTCTGCACCTGTCCAGCGGGTTTAGCTAGCACAGATCGCATTCCGGCAAACCGTTCAAGGTTCAACCCAGAAGTGATCCCCACGACATCGCGAATAAGCAGTCAGATTGCGGCCCCATTCATTCAAACCGTCTCTGAACTGCAGTTTTTCAACCGAAACACTCTCGAAAAACCAGGCTAACGCTTAGCTAATATCGCCAAAACAGGTAAATAGTTTGATAATGGGCATATTAGCCAAGTACTGGAAGGTTCGAATAGCGCAGCCGTAGCTGCGCATTTCCGTGCGGCGGATACTCAATGTGCGCTGGGACATAGCTGAGCACTCAACGACCCGATGAATCGAATCTCGGACACATTTGACAACTAGTCCACTAAACAGACTACGGTGAGCTACCGATCGGTTATCCGCGTGATACCGTAGGATTCACTGAACGGACAATTGCTAGCTAGAGAGGATTACGGGGCGGTTCACAATGGCTGACTTTGCAGAACGATTGAACAAACTGTTCGACAGTGTTCATCCTCCGGGGCGCAAACCCCACACCAATGCCGAGGTTGCGGCAGCGCTCATCGAAGACGGCCATCAGATCTCCAAGCCGTACATCTCGCAGCTCCGCTCGGGACAGCGCACCAATCCGTCCGACGAGACAGTCGCCGCATTCGCCAGGTTCTTCAAGGTGAAGCCCGACTACTTCTTCAACGACATCTACGCAGCCAAGATCGATCACGACCTCGAGCTGCTCTCGCAGCTCCAAGGCTACGGTCTTCGCCGCCTCTCGAGCCGTGCATTCGACCTCTCGGAAGAATCGCAGAACCTGCTCACCACGATGGCTGAAAAGCTCCGCGCGAGTGAAGGATTGCCAGAGGTTCCGCCTGACGCGTCACGCTGATGCGAAAGTGCTGAAGTGGCGAGAGCACTGAAATACTGAAATGACATGGAGTAGGTCGACTATGAACGTCGACCTACTTTTGTCGTTTCATCGAGTTCTTTCGCCAACAACAAGACCCAGCGGCGCGCAGACATCTTCTCCGGTGGTGCAATCCACCTGGTGTCCAACACATCCGAGGCCAACGGATCCGCGATCCACCCTGCCAGTATTCCCGCATGTGCAGTGACTGCCCGTGGCGGTTCCTGTCCGCCGACGTCGAACATCCCGGCGCCGGACTGGATGTACATTGCATCCATGATCTGGGCGATCATGTCCGATGCTCGCAGCACGGACGTACTTCCCGCACTGTCCGCGTCGACAACCTCGGGGAATCGCTTGACGAGAAGCGCATGCATTCGCCGCAGACGATACAAATCTCGTCGTGCGCGCAACCAGGTCTCGAGAAGCACCCATGTGATGCCCAGCGCTATGAGAACACTCGACGCAGCGATGAACCAAACCCCTGCGCCCGTCCAGACATCCGATTCGAGTGCTCCTGTGCCACCGATCGATTCGACCAGCATCACGACGACCACGACAAGCAGGATCGACGAACCCGTCACGATCAATGCGATACCGCGGCCCAACGGCGCCCACGCGACGTGTCGTAGACCCGTCGAAATGACAAGGGACAGAGCGACTATGACAAAGATCAGAGCCGGCGCCGGGTAACCGAAAAGAACCGCGATCGCCACCAGCAGCCCCACCGAGTACAGCACCGTAGCCAGACCGCGCATAGCCGGACGCGACATCACCGGCCAGGCAGACACGGCACCGACTGCGCTGGCCGCAGACAACGCTGTCCACAAGACAATGACGATCATCGCTGCGGCATGCTGCTCCGGCGCAATGCGATCGACGATGTCCCACACCGCCGGCACCATGACCGTCGAGGACAATGCGACCGAGAAACCTGCAAAGACCATCGACATTCGCAAAGGGGTAGCGGTGCGCGCGACGACTCGACCCAGTCTCGCGCCGGCTGCAACCCAGGCGAGAAGGGCGACAGCCCAAAAGATCATCCGATCGCCTCGTCGTACCGCAACACCGACAGCGGTGTCCCACGGCCACTCATCGTTCGCAGACGCATGATCAACATGGACGCAAACGTCTCGGCTTCCCACTCGGCGATGTCATCCATCGGCACAGGCTCGTTGCGCCGCAAAGAACGTTGACTCAGCATGTACGCGATCAAATCGTCACTGACTTCGAGCGTCGCTTCGGCGATCTCGGCACCCTCGTGACGAAACACTATGTGCCCCAATTCATGTGCCAGGGTTCGCTCGACATTGGGCAGTCCGGGAGCCAGGACGATGACATCGTGATCGTCGTAGGCTCGACGCTGACCGCACACTCCGGTGGCGAGCGGGGTTTCCAGATCGATCTCGATCGGTCGACCACGCTCGCGGGCGACTGTCTGCACCACCGTCAGCAGTGACACAGCCTCGGACGACGCTGCAGCGTCACATACGGCATCCACCGCAGCCAGAACGCGGCGATGTGAACGTCTGTCCGGCACGACTCACGCACCTCCCTGTGATCCGGGTGCCAGGAATTCGGCACGAGCGGCAGCCAATCGCGCCTTCTGCAGCGATGCTCCGCGGAAAGTCATTGCTCCCGCACCGGCCGCTACAACTGCCATTCCGCCCACACCGCCGGCGACGGCGGCAGCGTTGAGAATCGGCGGAAGCCCTTGAGTGAACGCCGTCGGAAATGCCTGCGGGTTGTCACTGGGAGCCGCGACGTTCGGAGTATTCGACGGCACCTGGGGAGCCACGGGTGCCGGAGCGGCCAGGACCTCGGGGACCGATGGTGCTGCGACTGCGCCCGGCGCAGCGTTCGCCGGTCCACCGGAAGAGGGTGCAGGCCCTCCGCCCGCTGACGGTCCCTGCGGATCAGACGGTCCCGCCGGCGGAGCCGCTACCGCGGACGACTGCTCGGAACTCGGCTGCGATTCGGAAGGGGACTGCGTCTCTGACGTCTGCAACTCGGAGGGTGCTTCGCTCGGAGAACTCTCGGTCTGCGAGCTTGCGCTGGTCACCGGTGACGCACTGCTGCTCGGACGTTGCGACGCCGAAGGGTTCGCTGAGGGCTCAGTCGTGGTCGTGGGCTCAGTCGTCGTGGTCGGCTCAGTCGTGGTCGGCTCAGTCGTCGTCGTGGGCTCAGTCGTCGTCGTGGGCTCAGTCGTCGTCGTGGGCTCAGTCGTCGACGTGGGCTCATTCGTCGACGTGGGCTCAGTCGTCGTCGTGGGCTCAGTCGTCATCGTCGGCTCAGTCGTCGTCGTGGTCGTCGTGGTCGGCTCAGTCGTCGTCGTCGGCTCAGTCGTGGTCGTGGGCTCAGTCGTGGTCGGCTCAGTCGTGGTCGGCTCAGTCGTCGTCGTGGTCGTCGGCACAGTCGTCGTGGTCGTCGGCACAGTCGTCGTGGTCGTCGGCACAGTCGTCGTGGTCGTCGGCACAGTCGTCGTGGTCGTCGGCACTACCGTCGTTCCGCAGTTGTGGTGATGGCAATGCCAGCCGTAGTTGCCGTTGCCGCCACCGTTGTTGCCGTTGCCGTAATTGCCGTTGCCGTGGTTGCCGTTGTTACCGTTGTTTCCATTGCCGTTATTGCCACCGGGTTGGGCGGCGACGATGGCGGGGAAGACCGATACGGCAAGGACGCCGATTCCCATCAGGCACATCACAGCAACAAGCATCATCGCTAGCCGTCGTGGCTGGCTCATCGACATTCCTCCCCGACATATACGTCCTACCTGCGGAAAACTGCAGCGGACTCATCGTGCCTATCGCAGCGGACAGACCCTCGTTACATTTCCGGCAAACATGTATCCGCCCAAGGATCATCCCTCACTTGGAAGCTCAACGGTCCGGATCGGCGGTCGCAATCGTATGAAACGGCGCACACTCAGACCGAATCTTCGCAATTCGGGCAGGCCCTGAAAATGCAGGAAAGGGTCGTTCAACTTTCGTTGAAAGACCCTTTTTGCTGGTACTTCTTGGTGGAGCTGAGGGGAATCGAACCCCTGACCTCTTCGATGCGAACGAAGCGCGCTACCAACTGCGCCACAGCCCCGTGCCACCGCCTCAGCGGTGCTCGGCAACTCTAACAGGAACGATTACTCCCGTTGGAATCACCCGACACGAACTTTCGGCCCGACAGATCGGCCCAGAGGATCACTGACCGGACGCGCGACGCATCTCGGTGTGCCTGATCTCTTCTTCATAGTGGTCCAAGTGATCGAACACCGGATCTTCGTCGTCGACCTCGAGGACAACCGCTCCGGGCCGACGCAGTCGCGCCGGAATCAGGCGCAGCTCTTCGTCGGTGTGCGATTCGACTCCGAGTCGCGATCGGTTGAGGCGTTCAGTGCGGCGGCGGCGAATCTCCTGCTCGATCCGAACCTGCCGACGCAAGTAAGCCATGTACCCGCCGAGGCCGCACACGGTGAGCGCGAACAACCACCACACCATCGGCGAGATGATCAATGCGAGAGCGCCCGAAAGAATTGCGACGAACGCAAGTCCCAGCAATGTCCGCTGACGGAAGGCATACCGCGCCTCCCGGGCGATGGCATCCGCTTCTGGGTCGAACCCGCCTCGGCCGCGCCTGACGGGAACAAATTCTCCGACCGGTGCACGACCGCCGGCGTAATCGTCTTCTGCGTGAGTGTCCATCTGGTCCTCCGCGTCGTAGCTGCTGCGCACTGGTTCTGGTTGCCAGTTCGGATCGCTTCGATGTCCTGCTGCCGGCCCGCGCTGAACAGGGTTGCTGTCGCCGCGGTGGAGTACTCGAGTCGCGAGCGCCGCGTCACTCGTCTGCCGGATCCTGGGGCGCTTGTTGACGAGCATCGGCACCAGGACGAACAGCCACACGGCCACCAGCCCGATCCACACGAATGAGCTAGGCATGCCGCGGCCTCCTCCCGATCACCTACCAGCACCTATGCCAGCCGTTGACGAGTCAAGGTTAACGGCCGACGCCCTCGCATCGTTGCCGACGCGCCGAACCCCACCATACTCATGTGTCACCCCACCATACTCATGTGTCACACGCGTACCGAACTGAACTTCCGGTTCAGTCCCAAAAGTCTCAAGTTCTAGTTGAATCAAAAATCACAAATTTCCGACCAAAAGTAGGACTACTCAGCGGTAACTGCTGTTTAGCTCGCGTTTCTCATGCTTCTGGCGCCGTCTTCGTCACACCCACGAAGCGCGCCCAGATCGCACCAATCTGTCGACGACGGTGGTGGGCACTTCCTCGATCGTCATTCCGACCAGAAGATGATCGCGCCATTGGCCGTCTACATCGAGATAGCGTTTGAGGAGACCTTCCTCCCGGAACCCCACATTTCGTAGGACTGCGCGACTCGACGCGTTCTCCGGCCGAACAGTGGCCTCCACTCGATGCAGACCGACCTTCGAGAATGCGTGATCGAGTGTGAGCGCAACGGCCGCTGTGGCAACGCCCCCACCGGTGACGTGCGAGGCGACCCAATAGCCCACCCAGGCGGACCTCAGGGCGCCGCGCACCACATTTCCGATGGTGACCTGCCCGCAGTACTTCCCGTCGAGTTCGATCACCAGGGGAAGGATCCTGCCCTTGCGCGCTTCGGAGCGAAGGTTTCCGCACAGGGAGGGCCAGACAGTGATGTGGTGGCGAGCATCCCAGGGCGATTCTCCGGTGGGCTCCCACGGCTCGAGGTGCTCGCGATCGCGAATGCGGAGACGACTCCACACAGCAGCGTCACGAAGTTTGACGGGGCGGACGGTCACCACGCCCGCGGGCACTCGCAGCGGGCCGAGATCTTCCGGCCATCCTGGATGGACTGACATCACACCCCACTCGGGTCGGCGTTACCCACGTTGGGCGAGAAAAGCTACGTCGACTTCTTCACCGATGTGCACTTCGGTGACGTCTCGATCGACAAGAACCAGGCAATTGGCTTCCGCCAAAGTCGCGAGGAGGTGGGAGGACGCGCCGGGTGCACCGCCGAGAGCCTGCACCAGGTACTCCCCTGTCGCTTCGTCACGCATCAGCTGACCACGCAGGAAACCCTTGCGATCGGCGATCGACGTAATCGTTCCCACCGTGCGCGCCTTCACTACTCGTCGCATCGGTTGGCGTCGTCCCAGCGCGATTCTGATCAGCGGGCGAACCATGACTTCGAATACCACCAGTGCGCTGACCGGGTTGGACGGTAGGAGAAAGGTCGGAACCTCGTCTCGTCCCAGCTGACCGAAACCCTGGACCGATCCCGGATGCATGGCAACGCGCTCGACCTCGAGTGTCCCCAGATCGGCAAGCGCCTCACGAACTTCGTCGGACGCTCCGCCGCCCACTGCACCGGCGATGACAACGATTTCCGAGCGAATCAGCTGACCCTCGACTACTTCACGAAGACGACGCGAGTCGTTGCCTGCGATTCCCACGCGGTTGACATCGGCACCGGCATCGCGCGCGGCGGCAGCGAGAGCATACGAATTGACGTCGTAGACCTGACCAGGCCCCGGCGTGCGATCCACGTCGACGAGTTCTCCACCGACGCTGATGACCGAGAGGCGCGGACGTGGATGGACGAGCACTTTGTCGCGGCCGACGGCGGCAAGCAACCCGACCTGTGCGGCTCCGATGATGGTGCCTGCCCGAACGGCGACGTCGCCCGGCTGGACGTCATCGCCTGCACGGCGAACGTAATCGCCCGAACGCACCGGCTCGAAGATCCGAACGCGAGCGCGACCACCGTCGGTGTTCTCGAGCGGAAGAACTGCGTCGGCCAGCGTGGGCAACGGCGCGCCGGTGTCGACTCGGACAGCCTGACGAGGTTGCAGCCGGATCGGTTGGCGTGAGCCCGCCGTCACCTCGCCGACCACCGGCAAGCTGAGGTCCGTGGGCTCGCCGTCCTCTCCTCGGAGATCGGCTCCCGCACCGGCGACGTCGACGCTGCGAACCGCGTAACCGTCGATGGCAGCTTGATCGAATCCTGGCAATGGGCGTTCGGTCACCACTTCCTCGGCACACAGCAGTCCCTGCGCCTCCGAGATGGCGACCCGAACCGGACGGGGTGCCACTGCAGCAGCGGTAACCCTGGTCTGCTGCTCCTCAACCGACCGCATCTGGTCCGCGTCCTCCTGTGTCTGGAAATTCGGTGATATCCGTCAGCTCATGATGCCTTGCCTTCGAAAAGGGACAAGCACATTGATACTGCGTTATCGGGCGATCAACCACCGTGGCGACACGCTCAGCGGTCGAGTCGATCCGCGAGCCACTTACGCAAGGACGGGCCGTAGTCGTCACTGTCGAGAGCCAGGTCAACCGAAGCGCGGAGGTACCCGCCGGGGTTGCCCAGGTCATGACGTGTTCCGCGGTGCACCACCACGTGAACCGGATGACCCTCGGAAATCAGGAGCGCGATGGCGTCGGTGAGTTGCAACTCACCGCCTGCTCCCGGCTTGATGCGACGAAGTGCGTCGAAGATCGCACGGTCGAGCAGGTAGCGACCCGCCGCGGCAAAGGTCGACGGCGCATCTTCCACAGCGGGCTTCTCGACCATGCCGACGACCTTGAGTACGTCGGGATTGACCGCGTCGGGAACGATCTCGACGTCGAAGACGCCGTACGCACTGACCGCATCTTTGGGTACGTCGATTGCGCAGAGAACGGAGCCGCCGCGCTTGGCCCGAACTCGCGCCATGATCTCCAGGACACCACGCGGCAGTACGAGATCGTCGGGCAGAAGGACCGCGATGGCATCTTCGTCGTCATCGAGAACCGACTCGACACAACCGACGGCATGCCCGAGCCCGAGGGGCTGTTCCTGAATCACGGAATCGACTTCGAGCAAACCGGGCGCTTTGCGCACCTTTGCCAGCGCAGCAAGTTTTCCGCTCGCCTCCAGCTTGCTTTCGAGTACGAGATCCTCGACGAAGTGAGCAACCACTCCGTCTTTACCCGGGGACGTCACGATGACGAGCCGCTCGGCTCCCGAGTCCGCGGCTTCACCAGCCACCAGTTCGATACCCGGTGTGTCCACGACCGGCAGCAATTCTTTCGGAACCGTCTTGGTGGCAGGTAGGAAACGCGTACCAAGTCCGGCTGCGGGGACCACGGCCGTACGGAAGGCCCTCGTGCTGCTAGCGACAACGTCTGTCATGCCAACACCTTAGCCGCCGCTTGTTACCGCTCGGTCAGCAAGACGAATATCGTTGCGGGGTGACACCTCGGACAAAAGCGCAATGGCGACAAATCGCACTCGCAGCCCGTGAAGCAGTCTCGGAGCACACTCGAAACACGGAAACTGCGGCGTTGATCACGCACCTGCGGTCGGTGATCGTCGACGGGTCAACGGTATGTGCGTATGTCCCCACTCGCACCGAACCCGGATCCACCGACTTGCTCGACGCCGTTGCCGAGATCGCCCAGCGAGTACTACTTCCGATCACCGGGGAGCCCGGACCCTTGTCCTGGGTCCAGTACAGCGGCGCCGACGGTTTGCGCCCGGCGAAGTACGGCATTCGGGAGCCCGTCGGACCCGTCCTACCACCGGAAACCCTGTCCGAGGTGGAATGCATGCTGATCCCTGCACTTGCGGTGGACTTTCGCGGAACACGCCTCGGCCGTGGCGCAGGCTTCTACGACCGCACCCTCGGGTCGGTCGGCTCGCAGACTCGACTGGTGGCCCTCGTCAGAGACTCCGAACTCGTCGAGACCTTGCCGGCGGACGACCACGACATTCCCATGGGCTGGGCACTGACGCCGGGCGGCGGTCTCACACGGCTCAAGCGCGAATGATCTGCGGGAATAGATCCCTGATTAGCGCTGTTGGCACTGTCACTTGTAGAGTGCTAAAGGCTGCGGTGTAAATACGCGGCTGCTCGAACATCACAGTGCGGAGGAAGCCCGGTGCCCACCTACTCATACGCATGTACGGAATGTGACAACCGTTTCGACATCGTCCAGTCCTTCAGCGAAGATTCGCTGACGGTCTGCCCAGCCTGCTCAGGCAAGCTCCGCAAGCTGTTCAACTCTGTTGGCATCGTGTTCAAGGGCAGCGGCTTCTACCGCACCGACAGCCGCGGCGGCTCCGGAACAGCGAGCGAGCCGGCCAAGAGCGATTCGGCACCCGCCGCGAAGTCCGAGTCCAAGTCGGACTCCTCTTCGACCTCGAGTTCGTCGACCAGCACGCCGGCGCCCGCGAAGGCTGCCGCAAGCTGATTTCCACAACCTCCGGGTTGTCCACAGGTTCACATCATTAGGGCCGGAAGCACCGCTTCCGGCCCTAACGTGCATGAATGCCGTCAGTACGTTCTCGTTCGCCGAGGCGCTCCCACCCATTGCGCGACCAACTCGATCTCACGCCGAACACCTTCGATCGCCTCGTCGAACTGTCACGCGGCACACGATTTCGCTCGGCGACCGTCCGCAAGATCGCAGCCGTTGCCCTGGCCACACTCGGCGTTGTTCTTTTCTTTCGAGGCGATCCCGCGACCGACACCGTCGCCGTAGTTGTCTCGAACCGCGATCTCACTCCGGGGCAGGTGATCGCGGATTCGGATGTCGAGGTCCGCGAGATCGACTCGAAACACCTTCCGGAAGGAGTTGTCTCCGATACCGACCTGGTAGTCGGCAGAACCGTTGCCGGCCCGATTCGCTCCGGAGAAACCGTCACCGACGTGCGTGTTCTCAGCCCCCGGTTGGCCGGGTTGTCGGTGGGCACCGACGACGCCCGCATCGTCCCCGTTCGACTCGCCGATGCGGCCGTGGCAGAAATTTTGCGCAGCGGCGATGTCGTCGACGTCCTGACTGTCGGCCCAGACACACCCCGCCCCGACACACCCAACGAATCAATTGCCGACAAGGCCCCGCAGATTCTTGCCGCGGGGGCGGTCGTCGCGCTGGTCACCACCTCGGAAAGTACACGTAACCAGCAGGAACAGGTGATTCTGCTGGCCCTGCCGACACCGGCGGCCAACGTCGTAGCCGCCGCATCTCTGTCCAATGCGATCACCGTGACATTTCGCTGACCGCACAAAGCGGCCGAAGCTCCTCTAGGATTTTTCCAGTCGGTTCGGTATCAACGGACCATCTGGCACTTGCCATCGGAGACTCGAGGGGACACCGACATGCTCAAGGGATTCAAGGATTTCCTGCTTCGCGGAAACGTGCTCGACCTGGCCGTCGCAGTGGTCATCGGAGCTGCCTTCACCGCCATCGTCACGGCATTCACCAGCAACATCATCAACCCACTCGTCGCTTCGATCGGCGGCGGCAACGAATACGGGTGGGGCATTCAGCTGACGGGTGACACCTCTGAGACGTTCCTGAACTTCGGCGCAGTGGTCACCGCGATCATCAACTTCATCATCATCGCAGCGGTCGTTTACTTCGTCCTCATCGTTCCCGCGAATGCGGCGAAGAAGAAGTTCGTCTCCGAACCCGAGGACAAGGAAGCCAGCGAAACCGATCTGCTCATCCAGATCCGCGACATCCTCTCCGCCAACAGCGGCGCCGACACGGGAGCGCACGCCAAGACTCTCGAATAGGCAGAACTCACAGAACAAATCAGGCCCTCGGACACAGCGTCCGAGGGCCTGATTTACTACTCAACCACCGTGGTGCGGGGGCCGCTGGCTGCGCAGCCAATCGTCGTCCGAGGATCGCGACGATCCTTCCGGCCCCCGCTCGTCCGACGTCGTCTCGGGAAAGACGTCCCCGAAGATGCGCGCCAGGCGCTTCTTGTCGACTGGCGGCTTCTTCGGGATATCTGGCTGTTCGGGCAAACCGTCTCAGCCCTCGAGGCTGGACAGCTCGGCGATGACGTGGCTCGCCAGTGCCGTCAGGGTTGCCATGCCGTCGCGAATCGCCGGCCTGGTCGACGCCAGGTTGGCGACCAACGTGCTGCCCGAAACCCCGACGAGGCCACGGGACAAGCCTGCGTCGAGTGATCCGGCCGAAAGACCGGAAGCGCGAAGTGCTTCGGCAATTCCCGGGATCTCGCGATCGAGAACCTCGGCGGTCACATCGGGAGTGACGTCACGCGGGGACACCCCGGTACCGCCGACCGAGATGACGAGGTCGACGCCACCGATGACTGCTGTGTTGAGAGCGTTGCGAATTTCCACTTCGTCGGCGGCGACGGCAACCGTCGCATCGACGAGAAAACCCGCTTCGTTCAGCAGTTCCGTGACCAGAGGACCGATGGAGTCGGTGTTGTCGCCGTGGGCTGTGCGATCGTCGACGATGACGACCAGAGCGCGGCCGGCCGATGTGGCTTCGAGTTCCATGACTCCTACCGTAGTGTCCGATCCCGACGCCGTTGCGATCTGGCCGAAGATCGGGTCGATCGTCTGCTGATCGCCGAACATCATCGGCCGCCCTGCGCCGCTGCGGTTCCCAACGTGACGTCGACGGTCTTGGTCTGCCCGCCGTCGCTGTACGTGATCGAGACCTTGTCTCCGGGAGCATGCGAACGCACTGCCGCGATCAGCGAATCACCATCTGCGACAACACGATCGTCGACTTTGGTGATGACTGCACCCTTCGGGATGCCGGCCTTCGCAGCCGGCCCGTCAGCAGTGACATCCATGACGGTTGCGCCGTCGGCGTTGTCCTGCGACGGCACGGTCACGCCGATCATGGCCTGGGTCGCCTTGCCGGTCTTGATCAGCTCGTCGGCAACACGGCGTGCCTGATCGATCGGGATGGCGAACCCGAGGCCGATGGAGCCGCCCTGGGTACCCGAGGACGCTCCGAGAGAGGCGATCGCCGTGTTGATGCCGATCAGCTGGCCGTCCATGTTCACGAGGGCACCACCGGAGTTGCCGGGGTTGATCGCTGCGTCGGTCTGCAGAGCGTCGATGACGGTGTTCTGGTTACCGGACTCGCCGCTCGTGGACACCGGACGATCGAGGGCGGAGATGATGCCTTCGGTGACCGTGCCGGCCAGACCGAGCGGGGACCCGACGGCAACAACCTGCTGTCCGACCTGGACGTCGCCGGAGTTGCCGAGATCGATGGGAGTGAGGTCGTTGCGACCGTCGACCTTGATGACGGCGATGTCGGAGACTGGATCGGCACCGACCAGGGTGGCCGAGGCCTTGGTTCCGTCGGAGAACGCGACGCGAAGTTGCGCTCCCTGAGCACCGGCAACGTGGTTGTTGGTCAGGATCAGGCCGTCGGGGGACAGGATGACACCGGAACCCTCACCGCCCTGTCCCTGAGCGGTGGCCACCTCGATCTGCACGACGCTGGGCACCACCTTCGAGGCAACGGCCTGAACCGAGCCGGCAGGAGCGTTGGACGTGTTGGTCGCAGTGGGCTTCGGTGCGTTCAACGAGTTGGTGACCGTCGCGGTTCCACCGTTGCGGTCCGCTACGACGGCACCGACCACGCCACCGACACCACCACTGACCAGGACCAGGGCGAGAGCGCCGGCAACCAGCGCCATGCGTCCCGACTTCGGCTTGGTGGTGGTCGAACCCGAGTTCGGCCCCTGCAGCGGCGCTGGGATCTGATTGTGGCCGCCCGGACCGTTCGGGCCGCCGGGGCCACCCGGGTTGGGTGCGCCGTACGGAGCGTTCTGCTGGTACGCCGCCTCATGAGCACCGTGCGGGTGGCCGAAAGCCTGCGTGGGCTGCTGCGGCGCCTGCCCGAAACTTTCGGTGGGTCGGGCAAAGGATTCGGTCGGCTGGTACGGCTGCTGCGGCTGCACAGGAGGCTGCTGCGGCTGCGCCTGGGTGGTGGGCTCGCTGTTGGGCTGCTCGGGCCGGGTCGGCCCGACGTTACGGTCCTCGGTCATCGGCTCGCTTTCGTCTACGGTGACCACCGGACGGGCAGTCACAACTGTTCTGCCGACAATGCTGCCTTGCGCTGCTGAGAAGGCGCTGAGACGTGCCTGTCACTTTACCCAGAGTTCGACGTGAAAAGCCGGTGTTGCCGGCTCGGCCCGAAATACTTTCGGCCCGAACGTATTACCCCGTGACCTCGGTCACCGATACGCGGGACCGACGGGCCTGGGCAGCCGCCCGAACACGCTACTCGGCGCTCGGACCCGGTTCGCCGGGAAGCACGATTCGAACCAGCGCTCCCCCACGATCGGATTCGTCGATCGCAATGGTGCCGCCGTGCTTGACGACGACCTGACGCACAATCGCAAGTCCCAGACCCGATCCCGGCATGGACCGAGCCGCAGTCGACCGGTAGAAACGATCGAACACCAACTCCCGATCCTCCTCCGGAATGCCAGGTCCCGCATCACTTACGGTCAATTCCAACAATCCTTGGCCGACCGGACGCATTTCGACGCGTACCTGTTCGCCCTTCGGGCTCCATTTCGCAGCGTTGTCGAGGACGTTGAGTACGGCACGCGAGAGGCCCGCCTGGTCTCCGTAGACGTACCACGGAGTAGTGACCGCCTCGAACTCGATTTCGTTGCGCCTGCGCCGTGCTCGCTCGAGCGCCCGCTCGACGACGTCGCTGACGTCGACGCGCTCGTACACGGTTTCGGGCGCGTCTTCGCGGGCCAGATCCACGAGGTCGCCCACAAGAGTCGACAGTTCTTCGATCTGCGCGACGACGTCGGCGCGCAGTTCGGCCATGTCCTCGTCGGGAATCTGCGGCGCACCTGGTCGACTGGACGCGATCAGCAATTCCATGTTGGTACGCAACGAAGTCAGCGGTGTGCGCAACTCGTGTCCGGCATCCGCGACGAGACGCGACTGACGCTCGCGGGACTCGGCGAGTGCGCGCAGCATCGTGTTGAAACTCTCTGTCAGGCGCGCCAATTCGTCGCTGCCGGTCACGGGGATCTGCGTCAGATCGTCGGTCCGGGCGACGCGTTCGGTGGCCGCAGTCAGCCTGGCAATGGGCCGTAAACCGGTGCGGCCCACGGTAGTACCCGCCACCGCCGCGAGAATGACACCACACCCGCCGACCACGAAGAGCACCCACGCCAGACGGTCCAGTACCGCAACGGTCGGCGCGAGCCGCTGCCCGATCACCAAAGTGCTTCCGTCATGGGTTCGTTGAGCCAGCACGCGCTGGCCGTCGACGGTTCGCAGCGAGGAATCCGATTCGCCCCGCGCAACGGCATCTTCGGCTTCACCGATCGGCACGTCGGAACCGGGCGGCTGGTACGTGCTCAGATCCGAGAAGATCAGGGCAACACTGATGTCGGTGGTGTAGAGCGTCGCGCCGGAGATGTAGCGAGGATCGAAGCGCACGACATTACTGTCGATGAGCACCGCTGCTCTGGTCCGCAACTGGTGATCGACGTCCGCGTAGAGCGCACGCGAAACCACCGCGTACGCCGCGATCGCCATGACTGCGACGGCAATGGCCACCACCGACGCAGCGAGCAGTGTCACGCGCCAACGCAGCGACACCGAACGGGTCAGTGGCATCGGCGGGCGCATTTCGACGGACGCTTGGGTGGTGGAGGATTTCTTCGGTTCGGCGTTCTTGCCGAACGGAGCGGTGATCACGGAGGCGTCTCCCGCAGGACGTAGCCGACTCCGCGGACGGTGTGAATCAACCTCGGTTCGCCGTCCGCCTCCGTCTTACGACGCAGGTAGCCGACGTACACCTCGAGCGCATTGCCGGACGTCGGGAAGTCGTATCCCCACACCTCTTCGAGAATGCGTCCACGAGTCAGCACGCGGCGCGGGTTGGCCATGAGCATTTCGAGTAGGGAGAACTCGGTTCGGGTGAGGCTGATCGATCGTTCGCCGCGCTTGACCTCGCGGGTGACCGGGTCGAGGGTGAGGTCCTCGAACGCCATCATCTCGGAATCGGCGTCGAGATCGGGTGCGGTGCGACGCAGCAGAGCGCGCAGTCGCGCGAGCAGTTCTTCCAAGGCAAACGGCTTGGGCAGGTAGTCGTCGGCTCCGGCGTCGAGGCCGGCGACTCGCTCGCTGACCGAATCGCGAGCGGTGAGTACCAGGATGGGTAGGTCGTCGCCGGCGCTGCGCAGTCGGCGGCACACTTCGAGTCCGTCGAGTCGCGGCATCATGACGTCGAGAACGACGGCGTCGGGCCGGTTTGCGAGGATCTTCTCGAGAGCGTCGAGCCCGTCGACCGCGAGTTCGACCGTGTAGCCGTTGAAGCTGAGCGACCGCCGAAGCGACTCGCGAACCGCCCGGTCGTCGTCGACCACCAAAATACGCATACCGACAGTTTGGACTGAAGTGCTGAGATGCGGCTGAGAGGGTCCGATTCCGGGCTCCGGCGTGTCGCGATCAGTCCCGGGTTCGCCGGGGTCCCGGCAGGCTCCAATGACGCCACAACGCAAGCAGTCTGAACACTGCGGCGAATGCGGTGCCGCATACCAGCGCGGCGTTGGTGGACAGTCCGGCTTGCGAGACTGTGACCACCAACGCAGCGCCGAGCAGTGCGGGAACCGCGTACAGGTCCTTGTGCAGGAGCAGCGGCACCTCGTTGACGAGGACGTCGCGGATCACTCCGCCGCCGATCGCAGCGGTCGCACCGATCAACGTCGCCGCCAGCGAACTGGCGTTGTTGTCCAGCGCGATGACGGCGCCGGTGCTCGCGAACAGGCCCATTCCCAGTGCGTCGAGCGCCAGGATTTCACGACGCAGTCGATTCAGCGGCTCGTGGAGGTAGAACACGGCGAGTGAGGTGGCGGCGGCCGTTCCGAAGTACGGCCAACTGCTCAGCGAGCTGGGCGGATGGACGCCGAGGAGAACGTCGCGGACGATACCGCCGCCGATACCGGTGAACACACCCACCGAGCACACCCCGAAGATGTCGAGTCGCTTGGTGACGCCCACCAGGGCACCCGAGGCTGCGAACGCCACGATGCCCACCAGTTCGAGGATCCTCAGCAGCACCGGCCAAGGATCGCACGGTCAGATGCGGCTCGGGTCGATCACCCCGAGTCGAACTGCTTTGACCAGTCGCCGGGGAACCCGGTGGGTCTGGCCGAAGGCCGTGACCTCGACCAGATCGGGCGCCGTCGCCTTCCATTGGGCACGGCGACTGCGCGTGTTGGAGCGCGACATCTTCCGCTTGGGAACGGCCATCAGAGTGCCTTGCGCTTTCCGTAGCGACGCTCGAACTTCTCGACGCGTCCGGCGGTGTCCATCACGCGTTGCGCTCCGGTCCAGAACGGGTGCGAGTCGCTCGTGACATCGACGACCAGCAACGGGTAGGTGCCGCCGTCTTCCCATTCGACGGTGCGGTCACTCGTCACGGTCGATCGGGTCAGGAAGCTCTTGCCGGTGCTGGCGTCCTGGAACACCACCGGGTGGTAGTCGGGGTGCATCTGCTTCTTCATTCGTTTCCCTCTCGCGTTGATTCGGTTTCGGCATAAGGTGATTCGGATTCGTCACACGGGTCTTCGTGGAACTCACCGAACGGGTCTTCCCAGGTGGCCCACGACGTTTCATCTGCCAATTCGTCGTCGGTGACCAAGGCGTGCTGCAGTGTTCGGTCGATCTCGAGCGGGTTGGCACCGCAGGTCAGAACGACCATCGAGGTGTCGCGATCACCGAAACGCTCGTCCCATTTCAGGGCCGCGAGGGCACGGCGCTCGGCCGGAACACGCTCTCGTTGCTCCGGCGTCATCGCGGCCAGCCAGGTGTCTGCGCTGGCAACCCGCAAGCCACCGCCGGCCGATTCGAGCCAGAGCGCTTCACCCGGTTGCGTCGCCACCCAGACGCGCCCCCGGGAGTACACGACGCCTTCGAGCAGGACGTCGATCGCCTCGTGCAGACGCCCGGGGTGGAACGGCCGGTTCGCGGTGAACTCGACCAGCATCACTCCGCCGTCGTCGTCGAGCGGCGGCTGGCGACGCAGCAACGGTGAATGTGCGTCGGCCAGTTCACCGCGTCGCGCATCCACAGGCACCTTGAGGAGCAGTGCCTCGATGTCGTCTCCCTCATCGAAGACGGGTACCCGCGGAGCGATGCGCGCGAGAACCGCGTTCAGGCGGGACCGCTGCCAGCCGTCGAGTCCGTCGGACCCGCGCAGGACGAGCGCGTCGGCGAAGTCGACCTGCCCGACGACGACCTGAGCCAGGGTGCGGTCGTCGTCGAGAGCTTCGTCGCCGGTCGCGTCGGCGAGCCAGGTCTGCGCGTCGATGCACGTCACGACAGCGTCGACGCGGACATCGCGCTGTGCCGGTCCGTCCAGTTGGCCGACGACGCCGGTCACGACGACGTGCTCGATCGCCCAGCACAGCGCCTCGGGCTCGAGTTGGCGGTCCAGCAGCAAGACGATCCGCTGGACCGAACTGTGCGAGTGAAGCCGGCGCAGGAGCGGCAGCAAGTCTTCGCGCAGGGTGCAGGAGACGCAGCCGTGCGCGAGCTCGAGGATCGTCTCGCGCTCGGACACAGTGCTGGCAGACCCGGCACTCCCGGTCATCGAGGTGACCGTCCGCCGGACCACCCCTTCCCGGACGTGGCTCAGGTCGTGATGGACCAGAACAGTTCCGGTTCGCAGCAACGCTCGTGCGGTGTGTGGGGTGGATTCGCTCATGCCGGCGACCAGGACCAGCGGAGTCCTGCCGTCCAAGATCGTGTTCACAGCGGGCCTTTCTGGGAATGATTGTCATTACCGAGGTTGAACGGTACATTGATCTCACCGCATTGTCGAAAATGATTGTCATCTGCAAGTTGAAAGGAACACCCATGTCGGCTCACTGCCAAGTGACCGGACGTGTGCCGGGGTTCGGAAAATCCGTCTCGCACTCCCACAAGCGTTCGAACCGTCGCTGGAACCCGAACATCCAGCGCAAGACCTACGTGCTGCCCAGCGAGGGTCGCCGCATCACGCTCACTCTCTCGACAAAGGGGATCAAGACGATCGACCGCGACGGCATCGAATCCGTCGTCGCCCGGATTCGCGCCCGCGGCGAGAAGGTCTGAGCAGATGGCGCGCAACGAGATCCGCCCGATCGTGAAACTCAAGTCCACCGCGGGCACCGGGTACACGTACGTGACCCGCAAGAACCGTCGCAACGACCCCGATCGACTCGTGCTGAAGAAGTACGACCCGGTGCTGCGAAAGCACGTCGATTTCCGAGAAGAGAAGTAGGCATGGCCAAGAAGTCGAAGATCGCCAAGAACAACCAGCGACGGGTCATCGTCGAGCGGTACGCGGAGCAGCGATCCGCTCTCAAGGAGGCGATCCGCTCGCCGAAAAGCTCGCCCGAGGAGCGCGCGAAGGCCCAAGCGACCCTGCAACGTCTACCACGCGACGCCAGTCCGGTACGATTGCGCAATCGAGACGCTGCGGATGGACGTCCGCGCGGCCACCTGCGGAAGTTCGGGCTCTCCCGGATTCGCGTGCGAGAAATGGCGCACCGTGGGGAACTGCCTGGCGTACACAAGTCGAGCTGGTAAGGAAGTCGGATGGCAGTCAAGCGTTCACCGTCGAAGAAGCCACGCCCCGTAGAGGGTCGTAAGCCCAAGAAGAACCCGTTGTTTGCAGCGAAGATCACGCATGTCGATTACAAGGACATCAACTTGCTTCGCACGTTCATCTCGGACCGCGGCAAGATCCGCAGCCGTCGCGTCACGGGCCTGACCCCGCAGCAGCAGCGTCAGGTCGCCGTTGCAGTGAAGAACGCACGCGAAATGGCGTTGCTCCCCTTCACCGCCGCACGGTAGTCACACGTAGAAGTACCGAAGAGGCCGCGCAGTCACTCGACTGCGCGGCCTTTTTGTTGCCCGGACTAAGATTTCTCGAAGTCGTTCATTCCAGTCGAGAGGTGCCCGCAGCGTGTCGGGAGTTGTTGCGGGTTTCACCGTAATTTTTGTTGTCATCGCGGTCGGGTATCTCCTCGGCCGTCTCGGCACCCTCGGTAGCCAAGGACAGTTCGTTCTCGGTCGACTCGTCTTCTTCGTCGCGACGCCTGCCCTGCTGTTCACGACCCTCGCGTCGTCCAATTTGTCGGTGATCTTCTCGCCGACGCTCGCGGTTGCGTCGGCCACGGCCTTTGCCGTCGGCGCTCTGTACGTTCTCGTCGCGAAGATCTGGCTCAATCGGCCGCTACCCGAACTGACTATCGGCGCACTGTCTGCGTCGTACGTGAATTCGGCGAACCTCGGAATCCCGATCGCGGTATTCGTGCTCGGCGATGCCACGTTCGTTGCCCCGCTCCTGCTGTTTCAGATCGTCGTCTACTCCCCGATCGCTTTGACGATCCTCGATCTGACGGCGCTTCGCGGCGAGAATGCCGAGAAGCTCTCGTTGATCGACACCGTCACTGCCCCCTTCAAGAACCCGATCGTGCTCGCGGGCGCAGCGGGATTGATCGTCGCGTTGGTCGGTTGGTCACCGCCCCGGCCGCTGATGCAGCCTTTCGAATTGATCGGCGCCACGTCGGTACCCGGAGCGCTTTTGGCATTCGGGCTCTCGCTGTACGGCGTGCGGGTCTTGGAGAAGGGCTCGAGTCCGCGCCGCGACGTCGCGCTGGCGTCGACGCTCAAAATCGTCGTCCAACCTGTGCTGGCCTATCTGATGGCGCATTTCCTCCTCGGCATCGACGGCCATCAGTTGTTCGCGATCGTGGTCGTCTCGACCTTGCCGACTGCGCAGAACGTCTTCATCTACGCAAGCCGCTACCGGCGTGGAATGGTCCTCGCCCGAGACAGCGCGTTTGTCACCACTTTGGCGTCGATTCCGGCAATTGCGCTGGTCACGGCACTACTCGCTTGAACAGGGTTACGGTGGATTCATGCGTGTACTAACCCTCGCCGTTCTGGCCTGCCTTGCTTTGGCCGGATGCTCCGTCGGGGCCCAGACAACCGGGCCGGTTGCCGCGCCGAATCCGATGGCGGCCAACGAAGCGAGTCCCGCCGACTGGTCGCTCGGAACGCCCGTTCCCGACGAGGTCGACGACAGCGAGATGGGCACGGAGTTCGACAGTCGCACCGACATCGTGGGAGCAACGGCCACGATGTTCGAATCGTGGTCCGAGGTCGACGATCACACGGTGGCCGTCCACTTCGTGACCGGCACTCCGGAGTGCTACGGCGCGTACGCAACCGTCGAAGAGACCGATACGACGGTGATCGTCACTCTACGAACCGGGGCACTGCCCGAGGCCGCGGACAAGATGTGCATTCTCGTTGCCGTGTTCGGCAGCTTGGATGTCCCGCTGAGCCGACCGCTCGGCGATCGTCACGTCATCAACGGCTAGCCGCGCCTAAACGGCACAAGATCACCGATCGAACACTCCGTTTCGTCAGGTGTGGCGTGCGTCTCCTCAGGACAGACTGAAAACCGACACCCGTTCACTCGCTCGTCGGCAGCTTTTCGACTCGAGCGGTGCTCAACATGAAGGAGCTCGCAAGTGCCTACTCTCCAGAGAGACGTTGCAATCGTCGGCGCCGGCCCCTCTGGCCTGGCAGCTGCAACCGCGCTGCGCAAGGCCGGCTTGTCCGTCGCCGTGATCGAAGCACGTGACCGTGTCGGCGGCCGCACGTGGACCGACACGATCGACGGCGCAGTCCTGGAAATCGGCGGCCAGTGGGTCTCCCCGGACCAGACCGCGCTGATCTCCTTGCTCGACGAGCTCGGCCTCACGACGTTCGAGCGCTACCGAGAGGGCGAATCCGTCTACATCTCGTCAGCGGGTGAGCGGACGCAGTACACGGGCGACTCCTTCCCCACGAACGAAACCACGAAGAAGGAGATGGACCGTCTCATCGACGAGATGGACGATCTCGCAGCGCAGATCGGCGCGGAGGAGCCGTGGGCACACCCCCTCGCCCGCGATCTCGACACCGTCTCGTTCAAGCAGTGGCTGATCAACCAGTCCGACGACGCCGAGGCCCGCGACAACATCGGCCTTTTCATCGCCGGCGGCATGCTCACCAAGCCCGCCCACTCGTTCTCCGCTCTGCAGGCAGTCCTGATGGCCGCCTCCGCAGGTTCGTTCTCCCACCTCGTCGACGAGGACTTCATCCTCGACAAGCGAGTTGTCGGCGGAATGCAGCAGGTATCCATCCGCATGGCCGAGGCGCTCGGTGACGACGTCTTCCTCAACGCGCCCGTCCGTACGGTGCAGTGGAACGAATCCGGCGCAACGGTGTTGGCGGACGGCGACGTTCGCGTCGAGGCAAGCCGGGTCATCTTGGCTGTACCGCCCAACCTCTACTCCCGGATCTCCTACGATCCCCCGCTGCCGCGCCGTCAGCACCAGATGCACCAACACCAGTCCCTCGGCCTCGTCATCAAGGTGCACGCGGTGTACGAGACGCCTTTCTGGCGCGAAGCCGGCCTCTCCGGCACCGGCTTCGGCGCGTCCGAGGTAGTGCAGGAGGTGTACGACAACACCAACCACGAGGACGATCGCGGCACCCTGGTCGCTTTCGTCTCCGACGAGAAGGCCGACGCGATGTTCGAGCTTTCCGTCGAGGAGCGTAAGGCCACGATTCTGGCCTCACTCGCCCGCTACCTGGGCCCGAAAGCCGAAGAGCCGGTTGTGTACTACGAATCCGACTGGGGCTCGGAGGAATGGACCCGCGGTGCGTACGCGGCGAGCTTCGACCTCGGTGGCCTGCACCGATACGGCGCGGATTCCCGCACGCCCGTCGGCCCGATCCACTTCTCGTGCTCCGACATCGCGGCCGAGGGGTACCAGCACGTCGACGGTGCCGTCCGGATGGGGCAGCGAACCGCCGCCGACATCATCGCCCGCAACAAGGCCTGACGGCCGCTTTGCCAAGTCTCGATCATTGCCCGGCAGTCACGACTGCCGGGCAATGATCGAGAGCAGCAGCTCCGCACGAACTCTCGCAACTTCGAGCCGACAGTCGATCAGGCTCTCCACCTTCGCCATTCGGCTTCGCAGCGTGTGTCGGTGAACGCCCATCGTGATGGCTGCCGCTTCCCAGTGCCCGTTGGCCTCGAGGAACGACCGCAACGACGCCAGCAGTTCGGTGCCGTTGTCACGGTCGTAATCCTCGATCGGAGTGATCATCGTTTCCGCCAGTGTGTTGAGCACTTCACGGGTGGAATCGAAAGACAGCAGCACACTTCCGGTCAGCGCCGCGAATTCCAAAGGCTCACCACCGATTTCCGCCGCAGACGCACACAGCTGGGACTGTTCGACGGCGACCGCAAGGGCCGCGACCACGCGTCTCGCGCTCAGGCCGACGCGAAGTGAGCGTAGATCCGACCTCGATACCCCGCTCAGTAGCTCTCGGGCGAACGCGACATCGTCGGTTCCTCGCAGCAGCACCGTGACGCGAGTGTCGTTGATCCGCGAGAACAACTGCCGCCCTGCCTTGTTCATGAATTCGGCAATCTCGACTGCGACGCGTCCCGCGACATCGGACGTGTCGGCAAGAACTGTCAGGCCACGGATCATTCCCTCGCCGTCGGCGGCCTGACGGATCTGTTGCCACGCCGGCGCCGGGTCGCGGTCTTCGGTGAGCAGCAGTCCGAGGGCATGCGAATTCAACTGATCCTGAGTGGCACGCAGGCGCGCAGGTTTCTCGAAGTCCAACGCCAACAACGAGTTCGCGTGACCGAGAAGTATCTGATCGACGTAACTGAGCGCAGACGAACTGATGACCGCCAGGTATCCGTACGGCGTTCGCCCGACGCTGATCTGCTGCACGGCGATGGACGCGCCGGAACGTGCAAGCGTCACGCTGCTGGACGCGCCACCCCCGAGAGTTGCTCGCAATTCCTCGATCACGTCGTCCGTCGGCAGTTGAGGTGAGCTCTCGAGAACCCGTCCGGCGGCGTCGAGCAGGAGTACCGTCGCCGAAGTCGCGATCGCCAGTTCACGCACGGTCGCAGCAGTCCCACCGGAAATGACTGCGCGCGTCATCCGCGGTTGCGCTCGTGACGCCCGAAGGACAGCTTCGTACTCCTGCTCTGCCAACCGGCTCATCACGCGCTTGACGACGGCTGCGAAAGGCGTCGGCAGCGGCACCTCGATCAGCGGCAGTCCGATCTCGTCGGCAACCGCCACCAGATCGGCCGGAACCTCGGGGTACGAGAGTCCGGTCCCGAACCCCACCGCCGCCACACCCGCTGCGTCGAGCATCCGGAGATAACGGCCGCGCTTTTGCTGAGTGGACGGCAATCGAATGCCGGTGGTGAGGATGAATTCGCCGCCGGTCAACCATCGGAACGGGTCGAGCAACTCCGTGGCGTGCGCAAATGTGATTTCGCGACCGACACCCTGCGCCCCACCTTTGAGCTCCAGCGCGAGGTCCGGCTGCGCCAACATCCACCGCACAGCGATCGTCATGCGCTGGACTGTACAACTCGGCGCGTTGGTGATCAAAGATTTCACCTTTTTGGCAGCTGTCTTTACCTGTGAGTCAGCGCACACTTGCTCACACACGCCCCACAAAGTGCGAGTTCCGTGCTGATCACCTCGGCCGGAACTCGTTCGACCTCGAGAGGAACCGGTACCGATGTCGATCGTCGTACTCGAGAACTACATCAACGGTGAATTCGTCGCCTCAGCCGCGACGGAAACGCTCGACCTGATCAACCCCGTGGACGAGAGTGTGGTCGGGCGTACGCCGGTCTCCACCAAGGAAGACGTCGACGCCGCCGTCGAAGCGGCGCAGCGCGCCTTCGAGACCTGGGGCAAGACGACTCCGAGCGTGCGCCAGGCCGCACTCCTCAAGCTCGCCGACGCCATCGAAGCGCACAGCGACGAAATCGTCGCGGCCGAAAGCGCCAACACCGGCCAGGCCCACCAGATGATCGCCGACGAAGAGGTCAAGGTCGGAGCCGATCAGATGCGGTTCTTCGCCGGCGCCGCACGCCTCCTCGAGGGCAAGGCTGCCGGAGAGTACATGGAGGGTTTCACCTCGTACGTCCGCCGTGAGCCGATCGGCGTCGTCGGTCAGGTCACTCCCTGGAACTACCCGTTCATGATGGCGCTGTGGAAGATCGGGCCCGCGCTCGCAGCCGGCAACACGATCGTCCTCAAGCCCAGCGACACCACACCGGGCAGCACGCTGGTCTTGGCGAAGCTCTCGAAGGGCATCCTGCCGGACGGTGTGTTGAACGTCGTGCTCGGCAACGGCGGAACCGGCGCGACGTTGGTGGAGAACCCGGCCCTCGGTCTCGTCTCCATCACAGGGTCGGTACGGGCAGGCATCGCAGTCGCGGTGTCCGCGGCGCAGCAACTCAAGCGCGCACACCTCGAATTGGGCGGCAAAGCCCCGGCCATCGTCTTCGGCGACGTCGACATCGAGAAGACCGCCACCGGCATCGCCGAGGCAGCGTTCTTCAATGGTGGTCAAGACTGCACCGCGGCCACCCGCGTGATCGTTCACGAATCCATCCACGATCAGCTTGTCGAAGCTCTCGTGCGTAACGCCGAAAAGCTGCGACCCGGAGCGCCTTCCGATCCTGACGCCTTCTACGGCCCGCTCAACAACATCAACCACTTCAACGCCGTGAGCGACAAGATCGCGAACCTGCCGGCGTCGGCCAAGATCGTTGCCGGCGGAAAGCGTTCGGGCGAAACCGGATTCTTCTTCGAGCCGACCGTCATCACCGGCGCCGCGCAATCGGACGACATCGTGCAGGAAGAGACTTTCGGTCCTATCCTCACAGTCCAGAGCTTCTCCGACGAGAAGGAGGCGATCACGCTTGCCAACGACGTTCGGTTCGGCCTGGCCTCGAGCATCTGGACCAAGGATCACGGTGTCACGCAACGCGTCTCCGCTGCTCTCGACTTCGGTGCGGTGTGGATCAACTGCCACATCCCGCTCGTCGCCGAGATGCCGCACGGCGGCTTCAAGTACTCCGGTTACGGCAAGGATCTCTCGGCCTACGGAGTCGAGGACTACACCCGCCTCAAGCACGTCATGAGTTCGCACGACTGAGTCGCCGCCCCTCCTGCTGTGCGCCTTTATTAACCCCCCGCGGTTAATAAAGGCGCACAGCAGATTCCTCCAATCCGGAAAAGAGCCACCATGCGCCTTATCGTCGGATACCTCGCCACACCCAGTGGTAAAGACGGGCTGGTCCTCGGGGCCCAGCTCGCGCGCAGTCTCGGCGCGCAACTCGACATTTGCATGGTCCTCCCACCGGATCGGACACTGCCGGCCAAGGTTCCCTCGGAAGCCGGCTACGACGACATCCTCGCCGCACGTGCACACGACTGGCTCGCCGAAGCGAAAGCCTCGGTGCCCGAGGACATCCAGGTGGAAGTACACCTGAGCTTCCACGAGTCGTTCGCTCAGGGCCTGCTCGACGAGGTGGACCGACTGAACGCGCTGGCGATCGTCGTGGGCGCTTCCGGCGACGGTCTGCTCGGCCGTCACGCGATAGGTTCGGTCTCGACCGAACTGCTGCACTCAGCCCACGTCCCGGTAGCACTGGCGCCTCGCGGAACGCGGCACTCGTCGGCTACCGCAATACGAGAAGTCACCTGTGCACTCGGCACCCGCGTCGGCGCCGACATCGTCTTGAACACCGCCGTACGCGCCAGCGAACTGATGCAGGTTCCGCTGCGACTGGTGTCTCTCGTGGCGCTCGACCCCCAGAACGATCTGCGCGATCATCGCGACACCGCCGAGTCGGCCAGGGAGCGTGCACGAAATCACGCTCAGGACACACTCGACGTCGCAAGAGCCGCGCTCCCCGCGGAGTTCCCCATCGAGGTCATCATCGCCGACGGGTCCACCGTGGAATCGGCAGTGCGTCAACTGGACTGGCAGGACGGCGATCTCGTGATGGTCGGTTCAAGTCGCCTCGCCCAGCCCCGCAAACTTTTCCTGGGTTCCACCGCCGCCAAGATGCTGCGCGTGTTGCCCGTTCCCATGGTCGTAGTGCCCAAGCACGAATTCACCCAGCCGGAGGCACTGTCATGACCAGCACCGAACTGAGTTCCAAAGGCCTCGCTACCGGCAAGATCGGCATGATCTCCGGCGCAGTCCTCGGAATCTCCTCCGTGGCACCGGGTTACACCCTGACGGCCAGCATCGGATTGATCGTCGCTGCGGTCGGTCTCAAGATGCCCGCCATCTTCATCGCCGGCTTCATCCCGATGTTCCTCACCGCATACGCGTACCGCGAACTGAACTCCGACACTCCAGACTGCGGGGCGTCATTCACGTGGTCCACCAAGGCATTCGGACCGTACGTCGGCTGGATGTGCGGCTGGGGCATGGTGATCGCCACCATCATCGTGCTCTCGAACCTCGCGGCCATTGCCGTCGACTTCTTCTATCTGTTCATAGCGCGGGTGGTCGACAATCCCTCGATCGCCGATCTACCGGGCAACAAATTCGTCAACGTCGGCACCACCCTGGTGTTCATCGCCTTGGCCACCTGGATTGCCAGTCGAGGAATCACCACCAGCGAGCGCGTGCAGTTCGCGCTCGTCGGTTTCCAGATGGTGTTGCTCGTCGTCTTCGCCGTCGTTGCACTGGTTCACGTCGGCGCCGGCGATGCCCCGGCCGGATTGTCCTTCGATCTGAGTTGGTTCAACCCGTTCAGCGGACTCGCCATCGGTGCATTCGTCATCGGACTCACCGGATCGATCTTCGCATTCTGGGGCTGGGATACCTGTCTCACGCTGGGCGAGGAGTCGAAGAACCCCAAGAAAACTCCGGGCCGCGCCGGTTTGCTCTGTGTCGCAACCATTCTCCTGACCTACCTGCTGGTCGCCGTCGCCGCGATGATGTACGCCGGCGTCGGCGAGGAAGGCCTCGGCCTCGGCAATCCCGACAACTCCGAGAACGTCTTCGGCGCCCTCGCCGACCCGGTCCTGGGCAACTGGGGTGGAATGCTCCTGTTCCTCGCCGTCTTCGTCTCCTCCGTCGCCAGCCTGCAGACCACGTTCCTGCCCGCTGCACGAACCATGCTCGCCATGGGCGCGTACGGAGCCTTCCCCAAGAAACTCGCCGAGGTCTCCCCTCGCTTCCTGGTGCCGTCGTACGCCACAGTCGTGGCCGGCGCGGTGACCGCCGTGTTCTACAGCGTTGTCACGTTCCTGTCCGAAAGTGCACTGCTCGACACGATCGCTGCACTCGGCATCATGATCTGCTGGTACTACGGCATCACGGCATTCGCGTGCGTGTGGTACTTCCGCAAAACGCTTTTCGAGAGCTTACGAAACTTCGTCTTCCGGCTCGCGTTCCCACTCATCGGTGGCCTCATGCTGCTTGCGGTGTTCGTCATTTCGGTCCAAGAGAGCATGAATCCGGACAACGCCAGCGGAGCATCCATCGGCGGGATCGGCCTGGTCTTCTTCCTCGGGTTCGGAATCCTCATCCTCGGCGCGGTCCTGATGATGGTCATGCGAGTGCGCAATCCCGAGTTCTTCGAGGGCAAGACCCTCAACCGCGACACGGAGGCACTGCGCGACGAGAACGACCTCAGCGTGTCCTAGGAGGCAGTTTCGGGAGCCTGCGCGATCAGGCCCGCCATCAGCACGCGCAAGCCGAATTCGAAGGCAGCGTCGGCACGTTCGGGATTCTTCCCGGACGTTGCCAACGCCGCCTTCATCGCGTCGTTGGCCTCGGGCCCCGACGCCCACTGAACGTCCGGCGCCGCCAGATCCAAGGCCGAACCGAGAACAAAACTGTCGACGGTCGTGATCGCGTGCAGTGTTTCGGCCGGGTCGAAGCCACCATCGGCAAATGCCTGCGCCAATGCGTTGTACAGGGTGAAAGCCACACCGGCCTGCACGGTCTGCGCAGTGAAGAGCGGAATCAGACGAGGATGCGCGGCGTAGCTTCGCCGGTACTCGGCTGCCAGCGCCGCGACGGTCTCACTCCAGGTCCCCGAGGCCGACTTCACGTCGATTCCTGCCATCAGTTGAGCCCTCATCAGTTCGACGATCTCAGCCCGTCCGGAAACGTGGTTGTAGAGCGACGACGGTCGAACCTTCAGCCTTGCGGCGAGTCCCGGCATGGTGAAGTCGCCGGATTCGTCCACCGACTCGATCGCTGCCTCGGTGATGATCTCCGGTGAGAGCAGTCGTTGCGGTGGCCGCGGCATATGTCCTCCTGTAGTGATCCACACCGTTCGGGCGCAGCAAAAAACAATTCCTCGAAAGTCCTTGATCAATCAGCGCTCACCCACCATACTTAACGAATCACATTCGTTTTACGTTGAACGTCGAATACCCGAGCACCGAGGAAACCCCATGCTGACGATCACCGCCCTCACTCCACCCGAGTCCCTGGCCGCGACTTCGCCCTCCACGTCTGCCCCACTGCGAGTAGGTCTCGTCCAACATCGCTGGCACGCAGACCAGAACGACCTCCGCGCCGAACTGAGTGAGGGCATCGCATCCGCAGCGAAGCTGGGAGCGGCCGTGGTGTTCCTTCCGGAGTTGACGCTCAGCCGCTACCCCGCCTCCACCCCTGCCGGGGACAATCCCGGACGCGAAGCCGAAGACCTGCTCACCGGACCCACTCTCACCTTCGCTGCCAAGGCCGCCGCCGAGAACCAGGTCCTCGTTCATGCATCGCTGTACGAGCGCAGCGAAGCCGAGGACGGACTGGGATTCAACACCGCGATCCTCGTCTCCCCAGGAGGGGAGCTTCTCGCTCGTACCCGCAAGCTCCACATTCCGGTGACGGCCGGGTACTACGAGGACACCTACTTCCGGGGTGGTCCGTCCGAGAACCCATACCCCGTTCACGAGGCGCTCGGCGCCAAGTTCGGACTCCCGACGTGCTGGGACGAGTGGTTTCCCGAGGTCGCACGTGCGTACTCCCTCGCCGGTGCACAGGTTCTGGTGTACCCGACGGCGATCGGTTCGGAGCCTGATCACCCGAACTTCGACACCCAGCCACTGTGGCAGCAGGTGATCGTCGGAAACGGGATCGCGAACGGCACGTTCATGGTTGTCCCCAATCGCCACGGCAGTGAAGGCCTCATCACCTTCTACGGTTCCTCCTTCATCTCGGACCCGTACGGACGCATCCTCGTTCAGGCTCCCCGCGACGAATCAGCCGTGCTGGTCGCCGATCTCGACCTGCAACACCGTGAAGACTGGCTGGCACTGTTCCCATTCCTGGCAACGCGTCGTCCGGACACCTACTCGACTCTGACCGCGCCGGTGAACACTGCGGGAGCCAAGCGATGACCTGGCGCATGCCCGCGGAAAGCGAACCGCACGAACGTACCTGGATGGCCTACCCCAGCGCCGGATACTCCCTCGGGGACACCGCGGAAGAACAACACGAAGCTCGCTCGACGTGGGCCGCAGTTGCACACGCCGTCGCCGAATTCGAGCCCGTCACCGTCGTCGTCGATCCCGCCGAGGTCGAAGAAGCGCGAAAGTACCTGTCCGAGAAGGTAGACATCGTCGAGGCACCCCTCAATGACGCATGGATGCGCGACATCGGGCCGACGTTCGTCTTGTCCGACGAGGGCCGTCTCGGCGGAGTCGACTGGGTGTTCAACGGGTGGGGCGCACAGGATTGGGCGCAGTGGGACAAGGACTCGAAGATCGGCAGATTTGTCGTCGAGCAGTCCGGGGCCCAATTGATCGACTCACCAATCGTCAACGAGGGCGGCGGCATTCAGGTCGACGGCCTCGGCACTGTGCTGGTCACCGAAACCGTGCAACTCGATCCGGGACGAAACCCCGAACTGACGAAGGCGGACATCGAGGCCGAACTCGCCCGCACCATCGGAGCCAAGCATGTTATCTGGCTTCCCCGCGGATTGACCCGCGATCAGGAGACCTACGGAACGCGCGGACACGTCGACATCGTCGCGGCAATCTCCTCCCCCGGAGTGGTACTCGTCCATGACCAACGCAATCCGGTGCACCCCGACTACGCCGTCAGCAAGACGATCATCGAGTTGTTCGAACGCTCGACCGACGTCGGCGGCCGGCCGTGGAAGGTCATCCGGGTACCTGCGCCCGAGATCCTGCGCGACGACGAGGGATTCGTCGACTACAGCTACATCAACCATCTTGTGGTGAATCGGGGAGTGATCGCCTGCAGCTTCGACGATCCTGCCGATGCCGAAGCGGCCCGGATCCTGTCAGCCGCTTACCCCGGGCGCACCGTCGTCACCGTCGACGCGAGGCCACTGTTCGAACGTGGCGGCGGCATCCACTGCATCACCCAGCACCAGCCCGCTGAACAGAACTAACGTCGACCTCGCATGTAGTCACTCACCACGGCGGCGCCGAGGCCGTCCAGGTCCGGCGCGATGACGCGTCCACCCACACGGTGCGCCATCCGGTCGACCACCCTGGCCAGGCCTGGATCGTCACCGAGGCGGAAGAACGTGACCTTGGCGCCAAGCCTGGCCACCGCGTCGAGTGCGCGAACCGTCAAACCGAGGGTTCGTGCACTCGGCGGGTAGTCGAACCTGGCTTCTCCGTCGGCTTCGAGATGAGCCGTCGGTTCACCATCGGTGACGATCAGTACCACCGGCTGTGCGTTGGAGTGGCGTCGAAGGTGTCTGGCCGCCAACAAGAGCGCATGGTGGAGGTTGGTTCCCTGGTCCCACGCGCCGTCCAAACCGGCGAGCTCAGACGGAGTCAGTACGTGCGCGTGGCGTCCGAAGGCGATCAACTGCAGCTCGTCGCTACGAAACCGAGTACTCACCAGATGATTGAGCGCCAGTGCGGTGCGCTTCATCGGAACCCAGCGATCCTCCATGACCATCGAGAACGACGTGTCCACCAGCAGAGCCACGGCAGCCTGACTACGTTGTTCGGTTTCGGCCACCTCGACATCGACGACGCTCAGCCGCACCGGCATTCGGCCCGGGTCACGCAGGACGGCGTTGGTGATCGTTCTCGTGACGTCCCACGGTTCCGTGTCCCCGAATTCCCATTCGCGGGACGCTCCGGTCGGTTCACCCATCGCACCGGCCCGACGCGTGTCGCGTTGACCGGTTCGCGACGACAGTTGCCCGGCGACATCGCGTAGAGCAGTCTGTCCGAGCTGCCGCATGGCCTTGGGCGACAGGCGCCATTGACCGTCCGGTGCGCGATCGAAGAAACCCTGCTCCTGCAAAGCCTTTTCGAGGTCGGCGAGGGTGCGGGCGTCAGCAGCGGCTTCGTCGCCGAGTTGCCGCGCGAGCAGTTCGGGGTCGATGTCGTCGAGTGCTGCGCCTGCATACTGCTGCGATAGTTGGTCCGCCAACGATTCCAGCTCGGCAATGTCCTGCAGTGCGCCGGTTCCCTCACCCAAACCCATCCCGTTGTCGCCGCGGAACTGTTGCGAGCCTTCCCAGTCCTCACCCGGCCGAGCTGCCTGAAGGTACTGGTCGAGTTGCCCCAGTTCACTCATCAGGCTCGGATCCCCGAAAGCCTGCTGCGCCAAAGCATCCAACTCGTCACGCTGCTCCTGCGAGAGCGAGTTCCGTAATCGTTGTGCGGCCGCTGCGCGCTGCGCCAACGAATCCAGAAGTTCCTCGACGTTGCGGGGGTTGTCCGGGAAATACTGCCCGTGCTTGTCCATGAACTCTGCGAACTGCTCCGGAGTGTCGACGCCCCGAGAGTGCGCGTCGAGCAGTTGATTCAGATCTGCCAGCATCTGACGAATCTGCTCGCGATCCTCGTCCGTGGCGCCTTCGAGTGCCTGCTTCATGCCTGAGAATCGCTGATCGAGGACTTCGCGTCCGAGCAGATCACGGATCTTCTCGTAATCCGCGCGAGCCTGTTCGCTGCGCCAGTTGTAGTCGGCCAGATCTTGCACGGCCTGAGCTGTCGACGGCGGTAACTCCTCGATCCGCATTTCGTTGAATCGTGCGTCGTCGTCGAGAGCACGTGCCAGTTCCTTGCGCTCTTCGAGCACCGCCTTGTCGAGAAGCTTACGAACCTCGTCGAGAGTTCCGTCGAGGTTGTTGCGACGCAGCAACTCACGTCGACGCCGGTTCGCCTGGGCGGCAAGGTCGTCGAGCCCGCGCATGTCACGATTCCCTCGCCGCAGCAGCTCCCGCAGGGCATGGCGCGGCGACGTGCCGGACAGGACGTCGTCGCCGATTGCTGCCAGGGCCTCGCGCAGATCTACCGGAGGCGCCAGCGGATCGGGACCGCCGTCGTAAGGCCCGTACCGCGGATTGTGAATCATCACTGCCCCTTACGAATACACCGAGCGGCCGCCCGGGCCTTGATCTTTGGAGATCCGGCGTGCGAGGTAAAGCCCTTCGAGGGCAAGTTCGGCACCCGCGGCACGCTCACCGTCGGATTGCGCGCCGAGACGTTCGGCTACTTCGTCCAGTACTTCGAGATCCGGAAGTTCGTCGAGAAACGCCTTGGCCGTGACAGATTCACCGGTGACGATCGTGTTACCCATCTCCACAGCAGCAACCAGCATTCCCAGGTCGATTCCGCCGAGACGCACCCGAACGGTATCGGCCGTCGCGCGACGCAACAGGTGCTCGAGCACCTCCAGTTCGCGGCCCTCTTCGCCGGATTCGAACTCCACCTTGCCGCGAAGAACCTCGACCACGGACTCGAGATCGACCGGCCGTGCAACAGGATCAGCTTCGCCGAGCACCGCCGCGCGTCGTACTGCGGCCGCACTGACGGTTTCTGCGCCGGCGACGGCAAATCGTGCCGACACACCAGATCGCTGGTCCACCGAGGTGGATTCACGAAGCAGGCGTGTGAATCTGGCAAGAATTTCGAGGAGATAGTCGGGCACCTCGGCGGCCAGATGCGCTTCCTGCTCGATCACCGCGATCTCGCCCTCCAGTTCGACCGGATAGTGAGTCCGGATCTCGGCACCGAAGCGGTCCTTGAGCGGTGTGATGATGCGTCCACGGTTGGTGTAGTCCTCCGGGTTCGCGCTCGCGACCAGCAGGACGTCCAACGGAAGCCGAAGCGTGTATCCGCGGACCTGGATGTCTCGCTCCTCCATCACGTTGAGCAGCGAAACCTGGATGCGCTCAGCCAGGTCGGGAAGCTCGTTGATGGCCACGATCCCGCGATGCGCGCGGGGCACCAAACCGAAGTGAATGGTCTCCGGATCGCCGAGGCTCCGACCCTCGGCAACCTTGACCGGATCGACGTCGCCGATCAGGTCGGCGACCGAGGTATCCGGCGTCGCCAACTTCTCGGAGTACCGCTCGCTGCGGTGGCGCCAAGCGATCGGGAGGTCGTCGCCCAGTTCCTTGGCTCGACGTATCGAAGCCGGGGTGATCGGCTCGTACGGGTGCTCCCCCAGTTCCGAGCCTTCGATGACGGGCGTCCACTCGTCGAGCAGGAGCCCGAGAGTGCGAAGCAACCTCGTCTTTCCCTGGCCTCTTTCGCCGAGCAGAACCACGTCGTGGCCGGCGATCAGCGCCCGCTCGAGTTGTGGAGCGACCGTGTCCTCGAACCCGACTATCCCGGGCCAGGGGTCACGGCCGTCCCGCAACGCGGCGAGAAGATTCTCTCGTAGTTCTTCTTTGACACTTCGCTGTACGTGTCCGGAGGCGCGTAGCTCTCCGAGGGTTTTTGCGACAGTCACCACTCCACGCTACGAGTGTTTGCGGGGTTTCGCCTCTCGCCGAGGAAGTTCGGTCGCTCAGCCCTCGATGTTCTCGGGATTCATCCAGATGATTTCCCAGATGTGGCCGTCGGGATCCTGGAAGCTGCGGCTGTACATGAAGCCGTGATCCTGCGTCGCGTTTCCCTCGGAACCGCCGCTCGCGAGTGCCTTGTCGACGATGGTGTCGACGGCCTCACGGGTCTCGGCCGAGAGACCGAGCAACGCTTCCGTCGACGTCGAAGTGTCGGCGATGCCCTTGGTGGTGAAGGTCTTGAAGAAGGGCTCGGCCAACAACATCACGACGATGGTGTCACTGATGACCATCGACGACGCGTTCTCGTCGGAGAACTGCGTGTTCTTGGAGTATCCGAGGGACTCGTAGAAGGTGGTGGCCTTTCCGAGGTCCTTGACGGGCAGGTTGAGGAAGAACATCGGCTGCGGGTTTGTCGCCATGGAAGGTCCTTTCCGAGACTTTGCTGTGCGCCTTTATTAACCGCCGGCGGTTAATAAAGGCGCACAGTAGACCTAAACTCCACCCATGGATACCTGGGTGTTGCCGGCCATGCTCGGCCTCGGACTCGCCGCAGCGTCCGGAATGCGAACCTTCCTGCCCCTGCTGATGCTCAGCGCTGCCGTCCACTTCGAACTGTTCGGGATCACCGTCGGCGAGTCGATGCGGTGGATCGGATCCACCGGCGCACTCGTGGCATTGGCGATCGCCGCAGTGGTCGAACTGGGTGCCGACCTCATTCCCTTCGTGGACAACGCGTTGTCGGTGATCGGGAACGCCACCGGACCCATCGCCGGAGTGATCGCGGCCTGGGCGGCTTTCAGCCATCTCGATCCTGCGATAGCCGCGCTCGCGGGCATCATCGTCGGCGCACCGACGGCTTTGACGTTCAGCGCCGCCCAGACCGGAACTCGCGCGGTCAGTACGGCCACTACCGGTGGGCTGGCAAATCCTGTCGTTTCCGTCATCGAGGACGTACTGACTTTCTTCACCTCGTTGATCGCGATGATCTTGCCGTTCCTGATCATTCCGCTGCTCGCCGCACTCTTGTGGTTCAGTTGGCGCGGCTGGCGCCGTGTACGGAGTCTGCGCACCGCCTGAACGT
Source organism: Rhodococcus sp. NPDC060176 (assembly GCF_042728675.1). Lineage (NCBI taxonomy): Bacteria > Bacillati > Actinomycetota > Actinomycetes > Mycobacteriales > Nocardiaceae > Rhodococcus > Rhodococcus sp. NPDC060176. The sequence goes on along the minus strand of NZ_JBHWYS010000001.1, from coordinate 1,680,011 downwards.
ACGGACCTGGTAGACAAGTCGTCATGTCCGACACCGAGATCTCGTTCCAATCCGGCGACGTCACCCTGTACGGGAGTCTTCGCCTGGCCGCCTCACCCGACGTCCCTGCCCCGGCCGCGCTGATTCTGGCCGGCAGCGGCCCCACCGATCGCAACGGCGACAGCGCGCTCCTCGAAGGTGACATCGGAACCCTCCGCTTCATCGCGGATCTCCTTGAGAATCAGGGCATTTCAAGCCTGCGTTACGACAAGCTCGGCAGCGGCGAAACCGCACTCGGCGACTACGAGATCGAAGACATCGCCGATCTCGGCTTCAACACTTTTGTCGACGCCGCCTCCGACGGACTGGACTACCTCGCCGGGCAACCCGGTGTCGATCCCGAGCGGTTGTTCGTGGTCGGACACAGCGACGGTGCCGTCGTCGCACTGGCTCTCGCCACTGCGAAGGAGGGCACCAGAGTCAGCGCCCTCGCACTCCTCGAGCCACTGAGCGTCAGGCTTCTCGATCTACTCACGACGCAGATTCACCGCCAGCTCGACGCCGTCGTCGGCGCCGGTCAGTTGCCGGTCGAACTAGCTGACGAACTGCGCGTCGCGCTCGCCGACGCCGTCGAGTCGCTGCGATCCGAGGGCACTGTGCCGGATGACCTGCCCGAGCCGCTGCAGAATGCGGGACTCGTACACGCCAACGCCAAGGCACTCGCCGAGGAAGACGCATTGGACCCGGTCGCGCTCGTGGCGGCTCTACCGGCGGGCATGCCGGTTCTCACGAGCTGCTCGGACAAGGACATCCAAGTCATTCCCGCCGATGTCGCAGCACTGGATGCCGCGCTCTCACATACAGCGCTGACTTCCGTGCGGATGCGCAACGCCAACTTCGTACTCAAGGACATCGGCGACGAACAGTCCACCGGTGCCGACTACGTCGCGCCGCTTCCGTACTCGGCAGAGTTCTCGGAGCCCTTCACAGCGTGGGTCCGTTCGTTCTCCTGATCACGTACAGACCGAACGTCCTTTTTTCAGGTAGAAAGTTCCCTCCGCGAAGCATCGCGGAGGGACTTTCGCTTTCTACGCCTGACCTGCACCAGAGGCTCTTTCAATCCCGCAAATCCGGGGACAGAAGTCACCCGGTGTTTACGTTCGCGGCGCTTTTTATTGGTGCGAACCCTCGATCCGTGCTGTACGGTCATCCATTAACCAGCAACGCCACACGGAAAGGAACGGACATCATGTCGCTACACCCGAACGTCGTATCCGTACTTTCGTGGCGCAGCTGCACCGCAGACAAGCACATTTTTTCGGCCGCAATGTCGGCCAAGCACATGGGCAACAAGCGCGGTGCACCCCGAGAATGATCCCCAGTTTCACCGGATTCGTTCTCGGGCACCCAGGGCAAACGCCTCGGGTGCCTTTTCTTTTACCTTTCACACGCAGGAGCACCAGATGAAACTTCGAGTCAACCAACTGTCCATCGCGCCGCCGTATGTCGATCTGCCCGGTGACCTCACCGGATATGCCGTCACCCTGGATCTTTCGCACTCCGACGCTGCCCACGAAGCCACCCTCGGCGCACTGATCAGCGAGATCCGCAGTCGCGGAGCCTCACGCGTCGTCATCACCGGCTCACCCCGCGAACTCCAGGGCACCCACAGCAGCGCTGCCTGAAAGAACCGGGCTGCCTGAAAGAACCGGGCCACCTGAAAGCAGAACGGGCCCCGACAACCTACGAAGAGGAAGTCGAGGCCCGCCAGCGAAGCAGGAATCAGTGCGCGAAGTGACGCGCACCGGTCAGATAGAGAGTGACGCCGGCTTCTTTGGCCGCAGCAATCACTTCGTTGTCACGAACCGATCCACCCGGCTGCACAACAGCCTTGACGCCGGCGTTGAGCAGTACCTGCAGACCGTCCGGGAACGGGAAGAACGCGTCCGAGGCCGCAACCGAACCTACGACGCGGTCACCGGCGCGCTGAACAGCAAGATGCGCTGCATCGACGCGGTTGACCTGGCCCATGCCGACGCCGACGGACGCGCCGCCGGAGGCCAGCAGGATCGCATTGGACTTCACCGAACGGCTGGCGCGCCAAGCAAATTCGAGGTCTGCGAGGGTCTCGGCATCGGCAGCCTCACCGTTGGCGAGAGTCCAGTTGGCCGGGTTGTCCCCGTCAGCGTCGAGGACGTCGCGCTGCTGGAGCAGAGTACCGCCCGAGATCGGACGCAGTTCGATGCCGGTAGCGGTCGGAGCGGCAGCTTTCAGAACGCGAATGTTCTTCTTACGCTGCAGAACCTCGACAGCTCCGTCTTCGTACGAGGGCGCGATGACGACCTCGGTGAAGATATCGGCGATCTGCTCGGCCAGTTCGACGGTGACCTCACGGTTGGCTGCGATCACGCCACCGAAAGCACTGACCGGATCGCACGCATGCGCTTTGCGGTGAGCGTCGGCGATGTCGGTGCCGATGGCGATGCCACACGGGTTGGCGTGCTTGATGATTGCCACTGCCGGATCCGTGAAGTCGTACGCTGCGCGCCACGCGGCGTCGGAGTCCGTGTAGTTGTTGTACGACATCTCCTTGCCGTGCAACTGCTCTGCCTGAGCCAAACCTGCAGGCGCTGCGGGGTTTTCGTACAGTGCGGCGTCCTGATGCGGGTTCTCGCCGTAGCGCAGGACAGCGCTGCGGTTCCACGTGGCACCGACCCAGGCCGGGAACAGCGAACCGTCTTCGTCGGCGGCAATCGTGCTCGTCATCCAGCTCGCAACAGCGACGTCGTACGACGCCGTGTGCTGGAACGCCTGCGCCGCAAGCACAGTGCGCTCACGCAGAGTGAATCCGCCACCGGCAACGGCAGTCAGAACATCGGCGTAGCGAGCCGGATCGACCACGACGGCAACCGACGGATGGTTCTTGGCTGCAGCACGCACCATCGACGGGCCGCCGATGTCGATCTGCTCGACGCACTCGTCCGGGCTCGCGCCCGAGGCAACCGTCTCAGTGAAGGGGTACAGGTTCACGACGACCAATTCGAAAGTCGCGATGCCGAGTTCCTCGAGCTGAGCGAGGTGATCCGGCTTGCGGGTATCGGCGAGAACGCCAGCGTGGACGCGCGGATGCAGCGTCTTCACACGGCCTTCGAGGCATTCCGGGAATCCGGTCAGAGCCTCGACCGGGGTCACGGGGATTCCGGCGTCGGCGATCTTCGACGCGGTCGAACCGGTCGAGACCAACTCGACACCGGCCTCGTGCAGGCCCGTGGCCAGCTCGATCAGACCACTCTTGTCGTAGACGCTGACAAGTGCACGGCGCACAGCCTTGCGTTCACTCACTGGGGATCACGGCCTTTCGTCCATCGGAAACCACTCCGCGCGTAGCAACAGCGGCGATGACGTCCGCCAACAACCGTCGCTCCACAATTTTGATGCGTTCATGCAACGACGACTCGGTGTCGTCGTCATGCACCGGCACAGCTTCCTGCGCCAAGATCGGCCCGGTATCAACTCCGCCGTCGACGAGATGCACCGTGGAACCGGTGACCTTCACGCCGTACGCCAGAGCGTCGGGAACCGCGTGCGCGCCGGGGAAGGCAGGCAGCAACGCGGGATGAGTGTTAATGATTCGGCCTCCGAAACGCGCGAGAAAGGTGGGGCCGAGGATCTTCATGAAACCTGCACTGACCACCAGGTCGGGATCGTGCTCGGCCACCGCTGCCGTCAGCGCGTCGTCCCAGGTGGCGCGATCTTCGTAGGCCTTGATCGACACTTTGAAGGACGGAATCTTCGAATCCGCGGCGTGCTCGGCGGCGAGGCAGTCACGATCTACACCGACGGCAACGATCTCGGCCGGGTATCCGTCGGCATGCGAAGCATCGATCAGCGAGGTCAACAGGGTTCCCGCGCCGGAAGCGAGTACGACTACCCGCGCGATCGAGTCGCGAAATTGGACCCTGTCGGGCATTGTCGGCTGCGGATTGTCGGCCGAGGCAGTCAGCGCACTACTCCTGAGAACTGGAAGATGATGCGGCCGGAGTATCGGCCGCATGACAGCCTAGTCGCTGGACTCCTGCGGCTTCGAGGGCAGGTCGGTCTCCGGCCCGGACTTTGTCTCTGGTCCGGCAACGGGGTCGGTCTCCGGTGCCGCGACAACTTCGGCGTCGACTACTTCGATTTCGACGGTTTCCTCTGTCACGACCTGCACAGGTTCGCCTGATTCCTCGACGATTTCAGCTTCGACGACCTTGGTGACAACTACCGCAGATTCCTGGGCGAGCACTTCGTCGGTGTTCTCGTCTGCCTCTTCCGGGGTGGCCGCGGCCGTGATCGCGAGTTCTGGCTCGGATGTTCGAGCCGGTTCAGCCTCCGGCGGCGCAACCTCGTCCTTCATGTGTCCGCGATGCGAGAACCACATCGAGAACAGCGCCGAGACGGTTCCGAACAATCCCAGCCACGCAAAAGTCAGAAGACCGAAGCCCCACCACAGGACCTCGACGGTGCCGAACTGCCCGAGGTCTCCCCCGGCAGCAAGGGCAAGCAGAGCCATGACGACGCCGGCACCGGCAGCTGCCGTCAGCACCGCGAGCACACTGTCCTGCCCGACGATGCGTCGAGCGCAATCGCGGCCGAGCATCACTCCCACGGCCGCCGGAACGATCAACAAGACCGGCCAGATTCCGCCGGCGACGCCTTCCGGAATGGCTCCGAGGAGGGGCAGCGGTGGCAGATCTCCGCCGATGTTGCCGAACACACTGATGGAGACGTTGCCGAAATCGGCCGTCGATCCCGTCATCACCGCGGCAGCGCCGACGACGAGATTCGGTAGATAGAGGAGCGACAACACCGTCAATCCCAGAACGCCGACAAACCCGTTGCCGCGCGCGAGCAGGTCACCGACCGTCGACCACGACACGAGCAGTGACACCACGACGGCCACGGCGCCTGCGGCCAACAGCGCTGCCGACGCGGCCGTTGCCGGGCGGACAGCGGCGGACGCCCACGGCGGAATCTCGGCGACGACGCGATCCCAGTGCGCTGCAGCAACACCGACGGATGCGGCGACCAGGTGAATCCCGGCGACCCAGCCGAAAGCAGCCAACGTGTTGGGGCTCGACAGCGGAATCGCCGCGGAAGCGTCGGCGACCACTGCGAGCGCGATCGCCGTGATCGTCAACGGTCCGGCTACCGCGGCCCCCACCAGGCGGAGGGTGTCGTCACGGGAGTCGGTGTGCACCGCAGTCGACGCGCATCGGCGTGCGACCACCCACATCATGACCGCCGTCGGAAGCAGTGGCAGTACACCGAGTTGGACGCCGCTGATAGTCGCCGGCACTTGGTGGATGACCAACCATGTAGTGGCAATGGCGCCGAAGGTTCCGGTCAGATCGCTGCTCGCCGATACCAAGGTGACCACAACAACGGCCGCGATCAGCAGCATCGTCAGGCCCGACGGCCGGAACGCGACAGTCAACAACTTGCGTGCCAGGTCCGGGTTGGGTGCCGGGCGACCGCCGCCGACGCGGCCGCCGCCAGTACGACCGCGTCCGGGTCGTGCGGACGCGGGACGGGACCGGGTGCCATCAATCAAAGAACTCATCCCCTCGAGGGTTTCACTCGATAGTGCGCCGCGCACTCAGGCGCGCCGTCGGGCTCACGGAATGTGGCCTCCACCCGCAGCGGGTCGGAGGCCACATTCATGCTCGTGAAACGAAGAAGTACTACTGCTGACGCTCGTCAGGGTTCTGGGAACCGAAGACCTTGGTCTCGGCCGCAGAATCGCTGCTGCCCTGCTCAGGTTCCGCGGGCGGCGTCGGTGCTTCGAAAGCGGGCGGCTCGAAGCCCGTCGGCTGCTCGGTCGAGCCAGTCTGCTGCTGGTTGTACGGCTGGCCGTAACCACGCGGAGCGGTGAACTGGTCCGACGAGTAACTCGGGTTCGGCTGGCCACCGGGCTGCGAGGTCAGCGGATAGTAAGAGGACGTCGTTGCGGACGACGACGAGTCGGTGGGGGTCTGCGTCGGATTCTGCACCGGGTTCTGACCGTAGGGAGATGCGCTCTGTCCGTAAGGCTGCTGCGAAGCAGTCGGGTCGGCGGGGGCGGCGTGCGCTCCCCCGTATCCCTGCTGCTGCGCCTGCCCGTACTGCGGATTCTGCTGGTACTGAGGCTGCTGCTGAGCCTGCTGGCCCTGGCCGTACTGCCCTTGTCCGTAGCCCTGGGGCTGACCCAGTTGTTGCCCCTGGGGCTGACCCTGCTGCTGACCGTAGCCCTGCGGCTGACCGTACTGCTGGGCTACCGGACGCGGCGCGGGAGCCTTCAGAATTCCGATCTCGAACAGCAACGCCGCAACTGCGACGACGGTCTGCACGAACGAGAGAATCAGCACGATGATCAGGCCCCAACCGAGCCCGATATCTACGTAGTCGCTGGTACCGACCGAGAACGCTGCGAACACCAAAGAGAAGAAACCCGTGAGTGAGAGCGCTGCGGCAATGCCTGCATACGACTGCTTCGGGAGCAGCGAGATTCCGGCGACAACACCGCCGGCGAAGATGAACCCGAGGCCGTAGATGCTCGACTCGAAGAAGCTCGAACTGGTGTCCAGATCGCTGCCGATTCCACTGCTGCTTCCACTGATCGTGGTGAAGGGCGCAAAACCGAGTAGGAAGTTGATCAGGCCGAGCGCCGCGACGGCGATGAGCAGGATGAATCCGAGATTCTTGGTTCCACCGCCCGCTGCCGGCTGATTCGGTGGCCCGAAGTTGGGCCCTTGCGGCGTGAACGTCATGACTTCTCCTCGTAGACGGTCTTCGATGGTTACCAGCGTATGTGTCTCGACTTCGCACGCTAACACCGACGGGAGACAATGGGCAGATGCCCTTCACCCTCGCGCCCGGCGCCGACCATGTCGTCGAAACCGAGGTGAAGCATTCAAAATTCATCGCCGCGCTTCGCCGGATCGACGACCCCGAAGCCGCCATGGAGTTCGTCGCGGAGCAGAGGTCGCTGTATCCCGATGCGCGCCACCATTGTTCGGCTTTCGTGATCGGATACGACGCGAACTCGCGCGTCGAGCGTGCACACGACGACGGCGAACCGGGTGGCACTGCGGGGGTGCCGATGCTTCAGGTTCTCAAGTCTCGAGATCTGGTCGATGTGATTGTGGTCGTCACGCGCTATTTCGGCGGAATCAAGCTCGGCGCCGGCGGATTGGTTCGCGCGTATTCGGGAGCGGTCTCGGTGGCTCTCGATTCGGCCGAGCTTGTGGCCAGGGAGCGGAAAATCCTGCGCACTTTGGCGATCCGGCACTCAGAGGCCGGTCGAGTGGAAGCAGAACTGAGAGCGCGGGGCGTCTCGGTGCTCGGAACTACGTACGGATCGAAGGCGGTCATGACACTCGCCGCCCGTGATGCCGACGATCTCGAATCGGTCGTCGCATCCATCACATCCGGTGCCGGGCAGTTGGAACCAGCCGGGTCGATGTGGGTCGATACCACCGTGCGCGGTTAAGGAGTCCGGAGACTCCCTAACCACGCACGGGGGCGAAGCCCCTTACAGGGACTGAAGGATCTCGCGAGCGAGAGCAGCAGTGGCGGACGGCGTCTTGCCGACCTTCACGCCTGCAGCTTCGAGAGCTTCCTGCTTGGCCTGAGCCGTTCCCGAGGAACCGGAGACGATGGCGCCTGCGTGGCCCATGGTCTTGCCTTCGGGAGCGGTGAAGCCTGCCACGTAGCCGACGACCGGCTTGGTGACGTTGGCCTTGATGTAATCGGCTGCACGCTCTTCGGCGTCGCCACCGATTTCACCGATCATCACGATGACCTTGGTCTCGGGATCGTTCTCGAATGCCTCGATGGCATCGATGTGGGTGGTGCCGATGACCGGGTCGCCGCCGATACCGATGGCGGTGGAGAAGCCGAAGTCACGGAGTTCGTACATCATCTGGTAGGTCAGGGTGCCCGACTTGGAGACCAGGCCGATGGGACCGGTGCCTGCAATGTTGGCGGGCGTGATGCCGACGAGGGCCTCACCCGGGGTGATGATGCCGGGGCAGTTCGGTCCGATGATGCGGGTCTTCTTGCCCTTGGACTCGTTGTACGCCCAAGCGTAAGCGGAGTCCTGAACCGGGATGCCCTCGGTGATGACCACGAGCAGCGGGATCTCGGCGTCGATAGCCTCGACGATGGCGTCCTTCGAGAAGGCCGGGGGGACGAACGCGATGGAGACGTCTGCGCCGGTCTCCTTGATTGCCTCTTCGACCGTCGCGAAGACGGGGAGCTCGACAGGGGAACCGTCAGCAGCAACGTGCGAGACCGTGGTGCCGGCCTTGCGTGCGTTGACGCCGCCGACGACCTGGGTGCCGGCCTTGAGCATCAGGGCGGTGTGCTTGGTGCCCTCGCCGCCGGTGATGCCCTGGACGATGACCTTTGAATCCTTGGTGAGGAAGATTGCCATTGTTCTGTGAGTCCCTTACTTCGCTGCGTGAGCGAGTTCGGCGGCCTTGTCGGCGGCCTCGTCCATGGTTGCGACGACCGTGACCAGCGGGTGGTTGGCCTCGGCGAGGATGCGGCGACCCTCTTCGACGTTGTTTCCGTCCAGGCGAACGACGAGCGGCTTGTTGGCCTCGTCACCCAGGGTCTTCAGTGCGCCGACGATGCCGTTGGCAACTGCGTCACACGCGGTGATGCCGCCGAAGACGTTGACGAACACGCTCTTGACCTGTGCGTCGTTGAGGATGACGTCGAGGCCGGCAGCCATGACTGCAGCGGAAGCTCCGCCACCGATGTCGAGGAAGTTGGCGGGCTTGACGCCACCGTGGTTCTCGCCGGCGTATGCGACGACGTCCAGGGTGGACATGACCAGGCCTGCGCCGTTGCCGATGATTCCGACCTCACCGTCGAGCTTGACGTAGTTGAGGTCGTTCTCCTTGGCCTTGAGCTCGAGGGGATCGGTAGCGTCGCGATCCTCGAATGCCTCGTGGCCGGGCTGACGGAACGCTGCGTTCTCGTCCAGGGTGACCTTGCCGTCAAGGGCGAGGATCTGATCGTCAGGCGTGCGAACGAGGGGGTTGACCTCGACGAGGAGCGCGTCTTCGCCGATGAAGACCTCCCACAGCTTCTGGATCGTCACGGCCGCTGCGTCGAGCACCTCTGCGGGCAGCTTTCCTGCCTCGGCGATGCTGCGCGCGAACGCGAGGTCGACGCCCTTGACTGCGTCGACGGGGATCTTGGCGAGAGCGTCGGGGTTCTCCTCGGCGGTGACCTCGATCTCGACGCCACCCTCTACCGAGCACATGGCCAGGTAGGTGCGGTTGGTGCGGTCGAGCAGGAAGGAGATGTAGTACTCCTCGGCAATGTCACTTGCCTCGGCGACCAGCAGCTTCTTGACGACATGGCCCTTGATGTCCAGGCCCAGGATTGCCTCGGCGTTTGCCACTGCGGCATCCACGTCGGGCGAGTACTTGACGCCACCGGCCTTGCCGCGGCCGCCTACCTTGACCTGTGCCTTCACCATCACGGGCTTACCGATTTCTTCGGCAATCTCGCGTGCGCCGGCGACTGTGTCTGTAACACGTCCAGCCGAAGTCGGCACTCCGTGCTTGGCGAAGAGTTCCTTCGCCTGGTATTCGAAGAGATCCATCTGCTCACCGTCTCGTCTGCGTTGTCACCCGCTCGAGGGGTAGGAGCGGGTCTGTTCTGGACTTTAACCAGTTGCCGCGTTCGGTTTGCGCCCGCATTGATGCTATGTGGCCCAAGTCACGCGCAATTGCCCAATGAGGCACGCCTCACCGATTCGGCAAGGTGGCCACACCGAATTTGTCAAGCATCAGTCTCACTGATTCTTGCGCTCGAGAACGCTGCAACGAGAAGCAACACTATGCCCGTGGCTGCTGTGATCGCACCCACCCCCACCGTTGCGTCCGATATGCGCGATGACGTGAGCGGCCACTCACTGACGTACACCAGAGCTGCCACGGCAGATCCGATCAGCAGTACTACGCCCTGTGTCGGCCGCGCAGACGCAGCGATCACCGCGGCGATCACGACGGCGACGCCGACGAGCAGTTGTCCCCAGACGTCAATTCCCCACGGCCACTCCAGAACTGACGCCGCCCTGTACGCGTCGCCTTGATAGAGCGGAAGCGCCGTTCCGATCAGGACCGCGACGCCGCCGATCCCACCGACCAGAAGTACCAGCCCTCTCGAACCGCCGCCTACCGACGTGTCGACGTCCTCACGTTCGGCGCTTCCTGCCAACCAGACGAGCAGTCCCGTCGCCGCAGCGAGGAGTGCTGCCCCGCAGAGGACGAAGGCTCCGGCTCCCAACCCGACGCCCGGTACGTCCGTCGCGATGACTGCCGACTGCATGACCGCGGCGACTCCCATCACGACCGTTGTCCACAACACTCCGACGGCCGGACGCACTACGGCGGCGCGGCCCGGAACGAAGAGACCCAGTGCGGCGAGCAGCAGTACGGCAGCGGCGAGCAGGACAACTCGAGACGAAAGAATCGACGGTTCCGGGATGCCCGCCGGCAACGACAGGACCGGAAGGGCCGCGCCCAGGGTCGCCAGTACTGCCGTGACAACCGCGCCGGTTCCGGCAACGCGGTGAAGTCTGTTCACCCGCGCTTGCGCTGCCCGGGACTGAGCCACCATGGCTGCTTTGAGTGCCCCCTTCGTCGTCTTCGCAGGAGCGCGGACCTCACTGGCGGCGGGAATCGCGTCAGCTTCGCGGCTGGACGCCAGATAGTGCGCTGAAACTCCGATGACGACGATGACCACCGCTGCCAGCGCCCCGACGACGGAACCCGATCCGACCCCGATCCGATCACCGGCTGCGAACCCGGCCACCACCCTGGTGCCGCTGACTGCCAGCGCGCCGAGACCGACACCGATCAGCGCGCCGCAGCCAACCGGCAGCGAGATGGACGTCAATGCCGCCGCGACCGCCACGAGTACCGCGACGCCGACCAATCCCGTACCGACAGCGGTGGCCGCCGCCGAGTCGACGAGTGGTTTCACCAGGAAGATCGGATCCTGCGAACTGAAGGAAGGACCGAACAGGGAGAGCACGAACACCACCGCGGCCAGAATCAGCAGCGCTGTCGGCCACCCACCGATCCGCCCGCCAACCGATCGCCCGTCGAATTCTGCGGCGCGTGCACTGCCGTATCCGTCTCGTTCAGATTCACGATGGACGACCATGAGCCCGAGGACGCCGGACACGACAAGGAGGCCGTGGCCGACGAGTGCGAGGTAGGCACCCGGACCTGCATCGATCGAACCCGCAGATATCGGACGGAAAAGGTCCAAGCGGTTTGCATCGATTGCGTCGACGAACAACTGGACGTCCAGAATTGCGGCCCCGAGCGACACCGCGCCGATACCTGCCAGGAGTCCACCGGCAAAAGCGGGTCTGCGACTCGAAGCAAGCACTGCAACCAGCGGCACGATGATCACGCAGACAGCGGCGAAGAGAGCTGCAGAAGCAAGAGCCCCCGTCGTATCGATCCCGCGGCCACTCCCGACTCCGACGACGGGACCGGCCGCCACTGCGAGGGCTCCGAGCAATCCGGTTGCCGCCGCGAGGGGCGCCCCCGACTTCACTCGGGGATCGTCGAAACGCGCCTGCGACGTAGTTCCAGGTGTTGTGGACACTCGATCGACGGTAGTGCCTGTGTGGACCGGTGATCCCGTTGTGACACGCTTGATCACGAAACGAGATGATTCGTCCGTTTTGCCCGAATCGACATATTCCCAGGTCAACCTGTGAGGCACGTCACATAATCGGACAGGTTTCCGCTACGGCTTGCGCCCATCGCAATCATTTCGTTACCGTCAGTCGGTCTAAGTCACGGGCTGATCACGAACTCGAGGAGAGAACCGGCATATGCATCACCGCAGCCAGTTCACCGCTAGTAGGTTCTCGAACCCAGCAGATGACGAGGTCACGACCACTTATCCAACGCACTCGGCCAGGCGTTACACCGAGACTAAAAGTTCTGAGATCTCTACCGATATGTTCATTCGAAATTCATCCTCCACGTCGTCAGAATCCGACTCTCACGAGTTCGTCGAGTCCGACGTGATCAGCGCTCCGACTTACTCCTCCTCCGCACCGACAGTCGATGTCGAATCTCCGGTTCGCCGCAGCGGTGCCCACCGACTCCCCACCCCTCCTTCCGCCCTCAAGGGCCGCGCCGCCGTTCTGGCCGTTGCAGCCGGCGCAGTTGTCGCTGCGGGCCAGGCAGTCATCAACGACGGTTCCCCTTCCTCCGCCGACCACTCGGAAGTTGCACTCGCCAACGAGTCCTCCGCGATCGGCACCACCGCAGAACCGCAGGCCGCTCAGTTCGCTCCGGCCACCTCCACGGCAGCCACCACCGAGGCCGACGCTCCCCAGGTCCTCAACGTTGCAGCGCCGACCGATCTCTCCCAGTTCAGCAATCTGCTTGCCAAGGGCCAGCGTTTCAGTGACGAGCGCGCCGCACGCGAAGCCGCTGCCCGTCGCCCGCTGTTCGTTCTGCCCGCAGTCGGAACCTTCACGTCCAACTTCGGCACCCGCTGGGGCACCCTGCACGCGGGCGTCGACATCGCTGCCCCGATCGGGACTCCCATCGTCGCCGTCGCCGACGGCAAGGTCATCGATTCGGGCCCGGCTTCCGGATTCGGCATGTGGGTCCGCCTGCAGCATGCGGACGGAACGATCACCGTCTACGGCCACATCGACACCTCGACCGTCACCGTCGGTCAGCAGGTCATGGCCGGCGACCAGATCGCCACCGTCGGCAACCGCGGCTTCTCCACCGGCCCGCACCTTCACTTCGAGGTTCACCTCGCCGGCGAGAACAAGATCGACCCCCTCCCCTGGCTCGCCTCGCGCGGCATCAGCCTCGGTATCGAGCAGGACTGATCGCAAGCCCGACACTTCTGAAAAAACTTCCGGCCCGCACCTGAAAAGGTGCGGGCCGGAAGTTTTTGTCTGCCTTCTACAGCTTGACCATCGGCACACCACCGATGAGCATCAACCGCACCTTGCCCGCGCTACCGAAGTCGATGGTGACCGTCGCGGTGGGTCCGGTGCCCTTGGTTTCGAGAACGGTCCCCAGACCGTACTTGTCGTGACTGACGCGATCACCCGTGGTGAGGACCAGAACGTTGTTGCGGCCACGCGCGGCTCCGAAACTGGGAGTCGACGCAGCCTTGCCTGCCCCACCCCCATAGCCCTGTCCGCCGCCATAACCCTGGCCGCCCTGGCTGCCGTACCGGCTTCCGCTGCCGTAACCTGGCCTACCACTTCCGAATCCACCACCGGTACCCGGATCCTCGCGGCGCCAGTTGATCAGGTCCTCCGGGATCTCCTGGATGAACCGTGACGCCGGGTTCTGGATCGGTTGCCCCCATGCCGAACGCATGATCGCGCGCGTCAGGTACAGGCGCTGCCTGGCTCGGGTGATGCCGACGTAGGCGAGTCGACGCTCTTCGGACAGCTCTGCAGGATCGCCGAGGGCACGCATGTGCGGGAACTGTCCGTCCTCCCAGCCGGTGACGAAGACGACCGGGAACTCGAGGCCCTTGGCGGTGTGAAGCGTCATCATGGTCACGACGCCGTCGTCGGAGTCCGGTAGTTGATCGGCGTCGGCGACAAGCGATACGCGTTCGAGGAACGCGGCGAGCGAACCCGGATCGGGTTCACCTTCGCGCATGGCTGCCGTTTCCTCGTCGTCCGGATCTATCAGCCCCGCTGCGTTTCGTGCGTCGGAACTGAATTCTCTTGCCACGCTGACGAGTTCGTTCAAGTTGTCGAGCCGAGCGCCGTCCTGCGGATCGCTGCTCGCAGCGAGTTCGGCGCGATAGCCGGTTCGCTCGAGCACCGCCTCGGCGACCTCACCGATGTCACCGAGTTCGAAGGGTTCGTCCTCGTCGGCCGCTGCTGTCGGCAGCAGGGCCCGCAGTCCGTCCATCATCTCGAGGAACGACGCGATGGCCTTCTGTGAACGCGTATTGAGCAGCGCCACTTTGCCTTCCGCGCCGTCGCGCAGTGCGGCGGCGAAGCTGATGTTGCGGTGCTCGGAGTGCACGGCGACGCAGGCTTCGGCTCGATCACCGATACCGCGTCGTGGTGTGTTGAGAATGCGTCGCAGGCTCACGGTGTCGTCTTCGTTGGCGAGGACTCGCAGGTACGCGACGATGTCCCGAACTTCCTTGCGCTCGTAGAAGCGAACGCCGCCGACCACCTTGTACGGCACACCGAGTCGGATGAAGATTTCCTCGAGCGCACGTGAGGAGTTGTTGGTCCGGTAGAAGACAGCGATGTCGGCGAATTTGGTCTCGCCCTGGTCCACCAGGCGATCGATCTCCGAGGCGACGAACGATGCTTCGTCGTGCTCGTTGTCTGCAACGTAACCGACGATCAGTTCGCCCTCACCGGAATCGGTCCACAGGCGCTTTTCTCGTCGTCCGGTGTTCTTGGAGATCACGGAGTTGGCCGCCGAGAGGATGTTCTGCGTCGAACGGTAGTTCTGTTCGAGCAGGATGGTTCGGGCGTCCGGGTAGTCGCGTTCGAACTCTTCGATGTTGCGGATGGTGGCTCCGCGGAATGCGTAGATCGACTGATCGGCGTCACCGACGACACACAGCTCTGCCGGGGCAACCGCGTGGTCGGACTCGCCGGCACCGCCGACCAGTTCACGCACCAGCATGTACTGCGCGTGGTTGGTGTCCTGGTACTCGTCGACGAGCACGTGACGGAAGCGGCGACGGTAGTACTCGGCGATCTGCGGAAACGCCTGCAAGAGCGCAACGGTCTCGCCGATGAGGTCGTCGAAGTCGAGTGCGTTCGCAGCACGCAGTCGCTGTTGGTAGTGGCCGTAGACCTTGGCGATCAGTCGCGGCAGTTCCGCCGGATCCTGATCGGCCGCGACAACCGCTTCTTCCGGTCCGACGAGTTCGTTCTTGAGGTTGGAGATGTGCGTGGCGAGAAGCCGCGCGGAGAATCGTTTGGTGTCGAGCTCGAGGTCCTTCGAGATCATCGTCAGCAGTCGACGCGAGTCGTCGGAATCGTAGATCGAGAAATTCGAGTTGAGACCGGGCAGGAGCGCCGCCTGTGCCCGCAGGATGCGAACACAACTCGAGTGGAACGTCGATACCCACATGGCGTTTGCGCGCGGTCCGACAAGCGCGGCCACACGCTCACGCATCTCGGCTGCAGCCTTGTTGGTGAAGGTGATGGCCAGGATCTGGCCGGGAGTGACGCCCCGTTCGGCCAGCAGATAGGCGATGCGACGCGTCAGCACTGCCGTCTTGCCCGAGCCGGCACCCGCGACGATCAGCAACGGCGAACCGGTATGGACCACAGCCTCGCGTTGCTGCGGGTTGAGTCCCTCGAGGAGGGCGTCCGAACCCGCGTCGTGTCCCCGCGCGCCGCCCCCGTCGTGATGGGAATGTCCGTCGTGCTCACCGAGTGCTGGGTACGTGTTCATCGCCTGTCCACGCTACCGGCGTCCACCGACACGGTCGTCAGTGCGTCCACCTGCTGGTAGAGGCACTTGGATTCCTTGTGTCGAACATGGCAAACTGGACGCTATGTTCAGCATTTCCGTTCGCGACAACGCGGCCGACCCCGTCGGTCCGCTGTGGCGTTACTTTACGTGCCCCGGACCTCGGTGCACGTGATCTGAACAGCTCACCCGCCCCTGGTCCGAATCGGATCCGGGGCATTTTCGTCAGTGTGCCTGGATCGGTAACGACCCGAGCCGAGACCACGATCCACGCAGTAGGAAGAGGAGACGAATAGCAATGAGCACCCAGGCTGCAGCACCCAATGGAAATACTGTAAATACTGTAAATACTGCTCCGACGGACGTCGAGATCCCCCAGAGTGAGGCGGAGATCGACGAACTACGGAAAGAAATCGACCGTCTCGACGCCGAGATCCTCGCGGCCATCAAACGCCGCTCCGAGGTCTCCCAGATCATCGGCCGCACCCGGATGGCATCCGGTGGTCCGCGTCTGGTGCACAGCCGGGAGATGAAGGTCCTCGAACGGTTCAACGAGCTCGGCCAGGAAGGCCATACCCTCGCGATGCTGCTCCTGCGTCTGGGCCGAGGACGCCTGGGCCACTAGCGCACACGCCGATCATTCGCGAACGGCCACATCGGATGCCTCTGGCAGTCCCGATGTGGCCGTTCGCGTGTGTATCAGCTCTCGAGCGCGATGTACTTCGTGTCGAGGTACTCCTCGATCCCCTCGGTCCCGCCCTCGCGGCCGAATCCGGATTCCTTCACACCACCGAACGGCGCTGCCGCGTCCGAGATCACTCCGCGGTTGACGCCGATCATTCCTGATTCCAGAGCGTCGGAAACGCGAAGTGCACGGTCGAGATCCTTCGTGAAGATGTATGCGGCCAATCCGAATTCGGTGTCGTTGGCGGCCGCGATTCCCTCGTCTTCGGTGTCGAAACCGGTGATTGCGGCGACGGGCCCGAACACTTCTTCCTTCAGAATCCGTGCGCTCGCCGGAACGTCGGCCAGCACCGTGGCGGGATAGAAGTACCCTTCACCACCTGGCGCTTCGCCGCCCAGTCGCACCTTTGCCCCGGCGTCCACCGCGTCTGCGACCAGCTCTGCGACGGTGTCGAGCTGATCCTGGTTGATCAACGGCCCGAGCTTGGTCTCCGGGTCAGTCCCCGGTCCCATCGTGAATGCCGCCATCTTCTCGGTCAGTTTGGTCGTGAACTCTTCACGCACCGCGTTGGCGACGTGGAAGCGGTTGGCGGCAGTGCAGGCTTCGCCCCCGTTGCGGAGCTTGGCCAGGACCGCGCCTTCGACGGCCTTGTCGACGTCCGCGTCGTCGAACACGACGAAGGGCGCGTTGCCACCCAGTTCCATCGACGTGCGGAGCAAGCGCTTCGCGGACTTCTCCACGAGCATCTTGCCGACGCCGGTGGACCCGGTGAAGGTGAGCTTGCGCAGTCGCGGGTCGTCGATGAGCGGGCCGGTCACTTCACCGGATTTCGACGTCGGCAACACCGAGAGGACACCGTCCGGCAGCCCTGCCTCGGCCATGAGCTGGGCGAGCAGCAGCATCGTCAACGGGGTCTCCGAGGCGGGCTTGACGATGATCGTGCATCCGGCAGCCAAGGCCGGTCCGATCTTCCGGGTGCCCATCGCCAACGGGAAGTTCCAGGGCGTGATGGCCAGACACGGTCCCACCGGCGCCTTCGTGACGAGGATCCGTCCGTTGCCCGCCGGCGCCGGTGTGTAGCGCCCGCCGATGCGAACGGCCTCCTCGCTGAACCACCGGAAGAACTCCGCCCCGTACTTCACCTCGGCGCGGCTTTCGGCGAGCGCCTTACCCATTTCGAGGGTCATCAGCAGCGCCACGTCCTCGGCGCGCTCGGTGATCTTCTCGAAGACGGCTCGCAGGATTTCCCCACGCTCGCGCGCAGGTGTGCTCGCCCACTTCGGCGAGACCGCCACTGCTTCGTCGAGGGCGCGCAGCGCGTCCGCTGGGCTCGCATCGGCGACATCGGTCAACGGTTTCCCGGTCGCCGGATCCGACACCGGAAAGGTCGCGTTGTTCTCCGCGGGCACGAACCGGCCGCCGACGAACAACTGGGTGGGAACTGATCGAATGAATTCGAATGTGTCCATAAGTTCCATGATGCTCGCCGCAGGCGCGTACGTCTGCGGGTGAGTAAGACTCGCGAGGAAGTTTCCAGCCCGTGCCACTAAAGTCGATGATCGTGAGCACTGATATCACCGGAACCTCAGCCTGGCAGAAACTGCGCGCTCATTACGCCGACATCGAAGGCGTTCACCTGCGAGAACTCTTCCAGGACGATCCAGCCCGAGGGCGAGAGCTGACGATCGACGCCGGTGATCTTCACATCGACTACAGCAAGCATCGTGTCAGCCGCGAGACTCTCACGCTGCTCGTAGACCTTGCCCGCGAGGCCGGCGTCGAAGCACGACGCGACGCGATGTTCGCGGGTGATCACATCAACACCTCTGAAGACCGCGCCGTGCTGCACACAGCGCTGCGTCTGCCGAAGGATTCTGCTCTGACCGTCGACGGTCAGGACGTCGTCGCGGACGTTCACGAGGTTCTGGACGCGATGGGCGCGTTCGCGGATCGCGTGCGCAGTGGCGAGTGGACCGGCGCCACCGGCAAGCGCATCCGCACCATCGTCAACATCGGTATCGGCGGTTCCGACCTCGGGCCCGTGATGGTCTATCGCGCGCTACGGCATTACGCCGACGCCGGAATCAGCGTCCGGTTCGTCTCCAACATCGACCCTGTCGATCTGGTCGGGCAGCTCGACGACCTCGATCCGGAGACGACGCTCTTCATCGTCGCGTCCAAGACCTTCTCCACCCTCGAGACGCTCACCAACGCGACTGCGGCAAAGCGTTGGCTGTTCGCCGGCTTGGGCAGCGAAGACGTCTCCGCCGTAGCCAAGCATTTCGTCGCAGTCTCCACCCACGGTGACCGCGTGGCGGAGTTCGGCATCGACACCGCGAACATGTTCGGTTTCTGGGATTGGGTCGGCGGGCGCTACTCGGTCGACTCGGCGATCGGCTTGTCGGTCATGTGCGCCGTCGGACCCGTCCGTTTTGCGGAGTTCCTCGACGGTTTCCACCAGATCGACACGCATTTCCGAAACCAACCGCTCGAGCAGAACGCGCCGGTACTCCTCGGTCTCATCGGGCTCTGGTACTCCAACTTCTTCGGAGCTCAGTCCCGCGCAGTTCTGCCGTACTCCAACGATTTGTTGCGCTTTCCCGCGTACCTGCAGCAGCTGACCATGGAATCCAACGGCAAGTCGGTGCGCGCCGACGGCTCACCGGTAACCACGTCCACCGGTGAGATCTTCTGGGGCGAGCCTGGAACCAACGGGCAGCACGCGTTCTATCAACTCCTGCATCAGGGCACCTGGCTCGTGCCTGCCGATTTCATCGGGTTCGCGGAATCCACCGACGATCTGCCGACGGCGGACGGCACGGGATCCATGCACGATCTGCTCATGAGTAACTTCTTCGCTCAGACCAAGGTTCTCGCGTTCGGCAAGACGGCCGAAGAGATCGCGTCGGAGGGCACGGCACCAGAGTTGGTGCCGCACAAGGTGATGCCAGGCAACCGGCCTTCGAGCACCATCTTGGCGAAGGAATTGACACCCTCGGTGGTCGGTCAGTTGATCGCCCTCTACGAGCACCAGGTATTTGTCGAAGGTGCCGTATGGGGTGTCAATCCGTTCGATCAGTGGGGCGTCGAACTCGGCAAGACACAAGCGCTGGAACTTGGGCCTGCACTGTCCTCCGAAAAGGCACCCGGAGACCTCGGCGACACATCTACCGATGCTCTGGTGCAGTGGTACCGCAAGGAGCGCGGACGCGCCTGACTTCACGCGGCGGCTGGGCCGAACCAACTCTCCGTTGTGTACACACGTCCGGATCGGTCGACGAGCCGAGCGCGAAGTTCTTGCTGTTCAACCCATTTGATGGCGCTGATGCCTCGGATCAACACTGCTTCGCTCGCGGCATACGCCCACACAGCATCGTCCGCGATCACCGAGACCTGCGCCCACTCCGTGGAGGGCCGCTCTTGGTTGGGTTCCCAGGAGGGCAGCTCTACCGCCCGCGCCGTCGCCATCGCGGTTCCGTTGATCAGCTCGACTTCTTCGCTGCCCGGCACCGGAATCTGCCAGCCACCGGCGGGCGCATGGCCGGCAGTGGCGATCACGTCGCCGATCCGGACGGCGACGCCACATTGCAGTTCGGCAGCGACGATCTGCGCGGCGCGATCGACGGTGTCCGCCTTGGCAACTCCGGTGATGTCGAACGACGCACCCCACGGCGCGTACACCACGTCACCGTCGAGTTGGACGTCCTCGAACGTCGGGGTCGGGTGCACCGGAGGGATGGATTCGTCCTCGGAGTAGTTGTCGGCAAGCGGATTGACTGCACCGCCGGTCATGCGAGCCGCCCACAGCGCGGAGCGCAGCAGAGCCGACATACGTCGTGTCACTTTGACCGGAGTTCCCTGAGCGAGATTGACGGCGTGGATCTCGGCGTCGCCCCGGCGAAGGTCGCACACTGTCTCGGTCTCGTCGATGGCAGCTGCGATCAACGCGTGCGCAGTGGGCAGCGCAGCACCCTCGGTGACATCCACCTCTACGGCGGAATCCCACATCGCCCACTTCTCCACACTGACCATGCCAGTCCTGCCCTTCAAACACCGCGATGTAACCAGTATGCGCCGGTCAGCAAGCCCCGTGCCATAAGCCGCTGATCAGAGTCGAGGCAAGCGTGGTGCACGGTGTGCAGCGCTTCGGCAGCCGAGACAGGAACGGGACAGCGACGAATCGGAAGACCTGTGCGACAGAATTGCCGCGCGTCACTCTCACCCGCTGTTCCGCCCTGACTGGCGTCTCGCTGCAACGCACGCCGACCACTACAGACGCAACAGGCAATTCCGACTCGAAAGATGCAGAGGCGATCCTCGACATGTCCTTATGGGGTGCTGCGTCACGAGACCCGTGCGTCGTCGCCGAAGGCTGCCGAAAAATGTCCGGGCACATGCCGACGGCGCCGACAGCACCGTATGAAATAGTGGCGAGCGACGAGATGTATTGCGCTCCAACATCGGTGACATACCGATCGGCCGCTTTTCGGAAAGCAACGACTTCGATCGGAGCCACTGGGAACATCTGACCGACAGGTCGACTCGGCCGACCGCCCACTCGCGAATGACAAAAAGTGTGCGCCCGTTACTGCTCGCGGGCGTCGACTCGACCACCAAGCGAGGACGGCGCGCCAACTTCCGCGAAATGCAGCGACCGTCGCCTGCCGGCGGTTCGCGCACGTTACAGGCAGGGCCGACATGCATCGACCCTCATGGATAGGACCGGCCGAAAGAACCTGCAGCGCAACCGCGTAACCACCGCCATTTTGCTTATACGCCACCCCCACACCGCTTGGCAAAACGAACGGTCAGTACGCGGTGTAAATCACATACTTTGCAAAGTCTTTGGAATGTTGCCGCACCAAATATCCGCAGGTGAAAGGACTTTCGACCGGAGTCCAGAATAACCGTGTCGTCTACTATGTGAAAACTGCGAAGTAGCTGTGACGCTGGGTCACGCTCGAGGGAGGAATTGTGACCGATTCATTCAAGGACCGATTGAACGCCTTGTACCCGGCCACAGCCCCTAGACTCACCAACGCGCAAGTTGTGGAAGCCCTTTCACAACGAGGATGCAAGATTTCGACACCGTACCTCTCGCAACTCCGCAGTGGTGTGCGCACAAATCCGTCCGAGCAAGTCGTTTTGGCATTGGCCGATTACTTCGGCGTTGCCGCCGAGTACTTCTTCGGTCCGACGCCTCGTCACGATCCCGAACTGATTCCGGAAGAAGACCGTTCGGTTGTCGAAGAGTTCCACGACAGCGAATTACGTTCTCTGGCCATAAAAGCGGTTGATCTCTCCCCCGAATCGCAAGATTTACTCTCGTCCATTGCGGAGAAACTTCGCTCGTCCGAAGGACTCCCGGCCGTCCCCCCGGATTGCAGCACGTACACTCCACCGTTCACGCGCGACTAGTCGTGGTGAAGGTCAGCGAGTCAACCGGCCCAATAGTGCCGAGGCGGTGACGATTCCGAGCAGCGCTGCCCCGATCAGCACGCCGAAGTCGACGGCGTAATTGGTCGGCATTCCGATGAGCAGACCCCGCAGCGCTGACACCTCGTAGCTGAGCGGGTTGATGCGGCTGAGCCACTGAACCCACGTCGGCATGAGTTCGACCGGGTACAGCGCGTTGGAGGCAAAGAACAGTGGCATCGTGATTGCCTGCCCGATGCCCATCAATCGATCTCGTTTCAGCACGATTCCCGCGATCGCGACCGACAAGCAGGCAAAAAACGCGGAGCCCAGCACAACGACGACCACGACCCCGAGCAGTTTGAGCGGGTTCCACGTCATACTCACACCCAGTATTGCCGCCACGATGACGACCACCACTGCTTGGGCGACAGCGCGGATACCGGCGGCGAATGCCTTACCCGTCACCAGTGCGGCGCGCGGCGTCGGCGTGACCATCAATTTGGTGAGTACTCCCGCATCACGCTCCCAGATGATCTGGATTCCGTAGAAGATTGCAACAAAAAGAGCGGACTGAGCAATGATGCCCGGTGCGAGAAAGTCGAGATAGGGAACGTCGCCGGTCGGGATCGCTCGGATATGACTGAACGTCTGACCGAAGATCACCAACCAGAGGATCGGCTGGATTGCGCGCGTAACCAATTCAGATCGGTCGTGCCGCAACTTCTGCACTTCCACGAGGCAAAATGTGTAAATTCTCGACAGCAATCGTGCAGGACCGTTGGTTGTGGGATCAGCCCAAGCGGCGCGCTGTGCGACGGGCAGTGCGGACATCGCGGAGACCTCCTGACTTGTCGCCGGTGAGATCGTCGCCGGTGTAATGGCGGAACACGTCTTCGAGAGTGAAATCCGGTCCTAGTTCGGAGGCCAACGCGCTCGGCTCGCCCACTGCGCGAAGTTCACCGTGATGCATCAACGCAACACGATCACACAACTCGTCGGCTTCTTCCATGTAATGCGTAGTGAGCAGCACGGTCATGCCGTACAGCTTCTGCATCTCTGCCACTCGCTGCCAGACGGATTCGCGGGCAATGGGATCCAACCCCACCGTCGGTTCGTCGAGCACCAGCAGCGACGGTCGGTTCACCAGAGCCTGCGCAAGTTCGAGCCGTCGCACCATACCGCCGGAGAAACTCGACGCGAGACGATCCGCCGAATCGAGTAGATCCACCATCTCGAGCGCCTGGTCGACGCGCTCGCGTCGTTCGGACCGCGGAACGTCGTACAGTCGCGCGAACCAGGTCACGTTCTCGCGTGCGGTCAATGCGCTTTCGATCGAGAGCTGTTGTGGCACGTACCCGAGATGACGCCGAATGGTCATCGCTTCGCTGCGAACGGATCGACCGAGAATTCGAATGTCACCATCCTGCAGTGGAAGCAGGGTGTTGAGCATCCTGATCGTCGTCGTCTTTCCTGCACCGTTGGGACCCAACAGGCCGAAGCATTCCCCCGCGTTGATGACCAGACTCAAGTTGTCCACCGCGCGATGATCGCCGAAATTGTATGTTACCGAGTCGATCTCGACCGCGGGCGCGCCTGGGTCAGGCACGTGCGCCGCTCGGCTCTTCCGCCACTGTGTCAGCATCTCACTGCCCCTCGCCTTCTGATCCGGCTGCCGCCAGAGCGCTCGCCAATCGAGACAGGGCCGGTAGCGCAGCCTCGATACTCGTCCTGTCTGCTGCGGTCAGACTCGACAATGCCTGACCGACAATCACACTCCGTCGATCACGCCACACTTCGACGCGGGCGCGCGCCTCGTCCGAGAGCACCAAACGCGCGACGCGTCGATCGGCCTCGTCGGCGACGCGTTCGATCACTCCCTCGTCGACCAGCTGACGAACCAAGGTGGACACCGTATTTGCCGCGACACCCAACCGCCCGGCAGCCTCGGCCACGGACAGGCCCGGGTTGCGTCGCAGCAACCTGACGAGTTCGATCTGGGCGCCGGCGAGCGGTCGTTCCGCAAACGGACGCCCCGACGCCTTCCTGGTTCCCCGACGCAATTGCCCGAGCGTCTCCAGGACGTCATCGGCAAGATCTGCTCCGCTTTCATCCACAACCTCACAATAGCTCTGTAACAGAGCTATTGTCGAGAGGTCGGCTTACGCGGTGTAAGAACTCATGTCGTAGACCGTGTAATCGTCCACGAAAGTCGGGGTGAAGTGGGCGTGCACCCACGTGGTGATGTCGGAGTGACCACCTCCCGCTCGCGCATTTCCGCCGACCTTTCCGCCGCCTCGATCACCACCCTCTTCCGGAGCCTGAGACTGAGACTGTGTCTGCGTGGGCTCGACAAAGTACGTGACACGGTGGTTCGTCACATCCGAGACGAACTCGGCCAGGGTGGGCGCCGGGTCGTTACTGAAACCACCGATCGCCATCACCGCAGTGTTGCTTCCCAGTTCCAAAGTTGCTGCTGCCGAGGACCTGTCAATTGCCGCTGACCATCTCGTGGTTGTCGTCCGAAGCATCGAATCCAGTGCGGAACTGTCAGCGCCACCCCCGAATCCACTACCACCGAATCCGCTGCCGCCGATTCCACTAGCACCGACGGACTGACCGTCCCGAGAACTGTTCTGCGCCTTCGGCCCTACCGCAGGGCTCCCACCGGTGTGTGGCTGTTCGAACGTCGCCACCGCGTATGCCGTGCCACCACCGAGACCGCCGATCAGTGCGCAGGCGATCAACAACGGCGTGAGAATCCGCCGCTGCGAACCAGAAGTGACGACGAGCCCCACCGAGCCGATGAGGACAGCAGCCAGCAGCACCCACCGAAGCTCGGGCAGCCAGTTCGAATTGCGTTGAAGAAGAACACATCCCCAGACTCCGGCCGTCAGGGCGATCGCTGCCAAGCCGATTCGTCCGAACAGACGCTCGCGGATCGACCACATCTCGGCAACACCGATGCCGACCAGAGCAGCGATGGCGGGTGCGATCGCCAAAGTGTAATACGCATGGATAGTGCCACTCATGAAGCTGAACACCAATGCATCGACAACCAACCACACACCGAAAATCAACGCGCCACCACGGATCACATCTGTTCGTGGCCGTCGCCCCCGACTTACGAGAATCACGAAGAATGCCATCAGCGCAGAAGGCAGCAACCACGAAATCTCGTATCCGAACTCACCGGTGAAGAGACGGCCGATACCCGGGGCGGCGTTGCCCATTCCCCCACCACGGCCACCGGATACAGCATCGAGCGCTTCCGGCGACGGACCGGACGCCCCACCTCGGGCCCCTCCGCCGCTCCGGCCGAGTATTCGCGCAAATCCGTTGTACCCCAGTACCAAATTCATGAAATTGTTGTCCGTCGAGCCTGCAAGATAGGGACGCGCGTCGGCGGGCCACAGCAGAGTCAAGATGACGAACCATCCGGAAGCGATCATCATCGACACCAGCGCGCCGACAAGGTGGAGTAACCTTTTCGGCAACGAGGTAGGTGCTACGACGAGATATGCAATCGCCAACGCCGGCATCACCATCAGTCCTTCGAGCATTTTCGCCAGGAACGCAAAGCCCAGTGCGACCCCAGCCAACGCCAGCCAACGTGGACTCGCTTTCTCCAACGCACGGACAGTGCAGTAGGCGGCCACAGTCATCAGCAGAACCATCACCGCATCGGGATTGTCGAACCTGAACATCAGCGCGGCAACCGGAGTCAACGCCAAGACCACTCCCGCCAGGAACCCTGCCCGCGCGCCCGACAATCGCGTGACGGCGCCGTAGATCAGCGCCACGGCGCCCACAGCCATCAGGGCCTCGGGAATCAACATGCTCGCGCTGCTGAAACCGAAGAGCTGCCCGGACAGTCCCATTACCCACTGTGAGACCGGAGGCTTGTCGACAGTGATGAAGTTGGACGTGTCCAGCGAGCCGAACAGCAAGGCCTTCCAATTCTGGGAGCCGGCTTGCGCCGCAGCCGCGTAGAACGCGTTGGCGTTGCCATTGATCGAGATGTTCCAGATATAGACGATCGCCGTGCCGACGAGAAGTACAGCCAGAGCGATACGTTGCCACAAATTCTCGACGTGGGAGCGCGGTCCTCCTGCTGTCTGAGGTGCGGAGAGCAATTGATCGCTGGTCTGGGTCACACCACACTGTCCGACCACAACCTGGCCGTCGGCTGGCACGGTCCTGGCAGTTTCCTGTCAGACACCCGACTTCCTGTCAGAACCCCGACTTCCAGTCAGGACTGTCCGCACCCGCATCGCGTTTTCAGCTCGTCCGCAACGGGTATCCCCGATTGCTTGTCCCGAGCACTCCCGCCCAGAACGGAGACGTCATGCGCAGACAGTGGTTGTTCGCGACGGTAGCGAGTACCGCCCTCGTCCTCACCGGGTGCTCGCCCGACGCCCTCGACTCCGGGGACAGCGCGGACAACGTCACCGCCATCTCGACGTCGCTGTCTCCACCTGCCGCTGCCGATGCTCCCTTGCTGAAGACCGCCGACTCCCCGCTCGGGAGGATCGCCGTCGACGGCGAGGGCATGACGGTCTACGTCTACAACCCGGACGAGGAGAACTCCCAAGCCGGCGCGTGTGACGAAGCGTGCCTGCGCTACTGGCCGGCGGTCACCTCGGTTTCCGATTCACCGATCGTCGAGGGCATTGACGCCGCAATCGGCACCGTCGACGGGCCGGAAGGATCGTTCCAGATCACCGTCAACGGCAAGCCCGTCTATCGGTACCTCGACGACAAGGTTCCCGGCGACATGCTCGGACAGAGCATCGGCAGCCTGTGGTGGATGATCGACGCCACCGGAAACCCCGTGTTCACAACGGAGTAGCCCTCAGTTGTACGGCTGCCGAGCGGTTTCCGGATCACCGTACGTGATTGCCCGTTCCCGACGAGTTTTCGACGCCAAGGTTGCACCCCAGTTCAGCACCGTGCTGGCGCGGTTGCGGAACCCGGCGAGAAACGCGATGTGGATGATTCCCCAGGACACCCATCCGATGAACCCGGACAACTGAACCGGCCCTGCCTGAAGCAACGCGTGGCGACGCGAAATGTACGCCGCAGTTCCAAGATCGCGGTACTTGAAAGGCTTTCGGTTGGGTGCGCCGTTTTCGACTGTGGCCGCGATCCTGGCCCCGGCGTGCCGCCCGCCCTGCATCGCAACCTCGGCCACCCCGGCAAGCTTGTCACGAGACATGAGGTCGCCGACCACGTAGACGTTCGGGTGACCGGGGACGGTCAGATCGGCTTCTACTTCGATGCGGCCACCGCCGACCTGCTTCACACCCAGTGCTGTGGCCAGGGCCTCGGCGAATGGCACTGCCTCGACGCCCGCAGTCCACAGAATCGTTCGAGTCTCGTACTGCTGCTTCTCTTTTGTCTTCTTGTCCGTCGTCTCGATGCTGGTCTCGCACACGTCGGTGACGTGCACACCGAGGTGAGTCTCGACGCCTATCCCGTCGAGAGTGCGTTTGGCTGCGGCCGAGAGCTTGCGACTGAACGAGGGCAACACACGATCGTCCCCGTGGAAAAGCAGCACCCGCGCCTCGTCCGGGTCGATGGACCGGAACTCGTTGGTCAGCGCGTGCATCGCCAATTCACGGATCTGCCCGGCTAATTCGACACCGGTCGGCCCGCCGCCCGCCACGGCGAAGGTCAGCCACGGTCGACGCTCCTCCGCCGTCGGGAGCGATTCGGCCATCTCGAACGCGGCAATGAGACTGCGTCTGATCGCCAGAGCGTCGTCGAGGGTTTTCATCCCCGGCGCCCATTGGATGAACTCGTCCTGACCGTGGTACGACTGCCGCATTCCGGCCGCCACGATCAGGTAGTCGTACGGCAATTCGAAGGTCGACCCGTCGAAGCGGCTGGCCGTCAGTATCCCGGCGTCCGCGTCCACCGACTTTGCCTCGCCCAGAACGACGTTCGTGTTCTTGTTGTCCTCGAGGAGATGTCGCAGCGGACTTGCGATCTGCCCTTCGGAGAGCAGACCTGTGGCGCACTGGTAGAGCAGCGGCTGGAAAACATGGCTGGTTCCCCGGTCGATCAGAACTACCTCGACGTCGGCCTTCTTGAGTCGTCTCGCCGCGTACAGGCCACCGAAGCCGCCACCGACGATCACTACCCGGGGCTTGCCGTTCGAGATATGGATGCTCATCAGACAAACCTCGCTGTCACGGAGTTGGGCAGGAATCGTAAGGCTGCATCTATCCCCTGCCACTTGAGGCCGGGCAACGCCGCCCGTGTGGTTTCCTTCTCGATGGCGTCGACCATCGCGCTGACGCCTTCGTCCAAACTGGCCATGAGCGCAGCGTCGTCGCCGGCGCCGGCGGACATGTCGGTCTTGATGAAGCCGGGCAGCAGCGTGGTGACCCGAATGGGTGTGCGCGACAACTCGATACTGAGCGCCTCCCCCAGAGCCGCTACCCCGGCCTTGCTCGCCGAGTAGGCCGCCTTCGGCCCGGGTAGTCCCCGATCCGCGCTGATCGAGGACACGAGAACCAGGTGTCCGGCGTCCTGTGCGCGGAAGATCTCGAGCGCAGCTTCACACTGCGAAAGCGCACCGACAAAGTTCGTCTGAGCTGTTGCGAGATTCGCGTGCGCTTTGCCGGTACCGATCTTCGCGCCCTTGCCGAGCCCGGCATTGACGATCACTCGGTCCAGACCGCCCAGCTCGTCGCGAAGCTCGCCGAAAACTCGGACGACGGAATCGTGTTCGGTCACATCGAGTTCGCGCACTGCGACGCTGATCGACGGGTACTGGGCCACCAACTCCTCGCGAAGTGCGTCGAGGCGATCCGTCCGCCGGGCACACAGCGCGAGATCGCGACCGGCTGCGGCAAATCTCCTGGCCATCTCCTCCCCGAGACCCGAACTGGCACCCGTGATCAAAATCTTCTGCCGCGTCATGGGTGCAACTGTAGCCACCATCGAGCTCTCGTACCCGGCAGTAACCGAGCGAACTCGGACCGATCCGGCATACCGTGGAGCAATGACCGACGAATTCGATGTCATCGTGATCGGCGGTGGGCCCGCCGGTGAGAACGCCGCCGCATACGCCATCGCCGGGAGTAATCGCACCGCCGCAATCGTGGAACACGAACTGGTCGGCGGTGAATGCTCGTATTGGGCCTGTATGCCCAGCAAGGCGTTACTGCGTCCAGGGCAGGTCCTCGAAGCGGCCGACGCGTTGCCCGGTATCCCGGCCGGACCGCTGGACGTCGAGGCCGTCCTGAAACGGCGCGACTCGTTCACCCACAACCACGACGATTCGTCCCAGGTCGACTGGGCCACGTCCGCGGGCATCACTGTGATCAAAGGCCACGGAGTCATCGACGGCGAGCGAGCAGTGACAGTCGACGGGACCCGTAAGCTCCGCGCCCGCCAGGCCGTCGTACTCGCTACGGGCACAACTGCCACCGTCCCGAAGACACCGGGATTGCGCGAGGCACTCCCGTGGACCTCGCGCGATGCGACCAACCTGCACGAGGTTCCGTCGCGAGTGGCGGTCATCGGCGGCGGAGTGGTCGCAACGGAGTGCGCAACGTGGTTGTCGTCGTTCGGCGCTCATGTGACGCTGCTCGTGAGGGGCGATGCTCTCTTGAAATCAGCAGAACCGTTTGCCGGAACGATGGTTGCCGAAGCACTCGGCGCCCGCGGTGTGGATGTTCGACTGAGCACTGACGTCAACTCGGTCTCACGCCCCGATGCCAAGGACACCGGCGAAGGCCACATCCACGGAGGACCCGTCAGCATCGAGACCTCTTCCGGCGTGATCGAGGTCGACGAGGTCATCGTCGCGGCGGGCCGCGGTCCGACCTCTGCCGATCTCGGCTTGTCCGCCATCGGCCTCGAGGACGGCAAGTACGTCACCACCGACGACCACCTCTGTGCCCAAGGTGAGTGGCTCTACGCAGTCGGCGACATCAACGGCCGTTCACCCCTGACCCACATGGGCAAGTATCAAGCGAGAGTGTGCGGAGACGTCATCGCAGCGCGAGCCGAGAGTCGGGGACTGCGCGGACCTCGATACACGGCGTCGTCAGACAACGGGCAGGTTCCCCAGGTGGTATTCACCTCACCCGAGATCGCCTGGGTGGGACGCACCGAGAAGAAAGCTCGCGACGACGGCTACGACGTCGAAGTCGTGGAGATCGAACTCGCCGTCGCGGGATCTTCACTGCTGCGTGATGACTACTCGGGACGCGCGAAGTTGGTGATCGACAAGGCCACCGACGTGATCCTCGGCGCTACCTTCGCCGGGCCCGAGGTATCCGAACTGGTGCATGCGGCGACAATCGCGGTGGTCGGCGCCGTACCACTGGAAACTCTGTGGCATGCGGTGCCCTCGTATCCGACGGTCAGTGAGGTCTGGCTTCGATTGCTGGAGGCTCGACGCTGACGCGATCCCGAAGTACGTATAGTCGCGACATGGCGTCCGACATACTTGTGACCACGGCCGACGGCATTCTGCGCGGCCGCCGGGTGGGAAAACTTCGTGCCTGGCGCGGAATTCCCTACGCCCGGCCGCCGGTCGGAACACTGCGTCTGACGCGACCCCAGCCGGTCACGCCGTGGTCCGGAGAACGCGACGCGACCAGATTCGGCGACGCGTCTGTCCAGCACAAGAAGGGGCTGCTGCTCGCGCCCGGGAAGTACCAGCCCAGCAGCGAAGACTGCCTGACGCTCAACGTGCTCGCTCCGGCGAACACCGGAAATACTCCGCGTCCCGTCATGGTTTTCATCCACGGCGGGGCCAACACCATCGGAACCTCCGCCACCGGCCTGTACTCCGGCGTGTCCCTCGTCGAACGCGGCGACGTCGTCTACGTCTCGATCAACTACCGGCTCGGCGCTCTGGGCTACCTCGATTTCACCCCGTTCTCCACATCCGAGCGCGTATTCGACTCCAACCTCGGACTGCGCGATCAGGTCGCGGCGCTGCAGTGGGTGCAACGCAACATCGCCGCCTTCGGTGGGGATCCCGACAAAGTCACGATTTTCGGTGAATCCGCCGGAGCCACTGCCGTCACCACCCTGATGGCCACTCCGGCCGCCAAGGGACTCTTCGCCGGGGCTATCGCCGAAAGTTCGGCTCCGGATCTGGTCTCGAGCACTCAGCGATCACACGCCTGGGGTGCGCGTTTCGTCGAGATCCTCAATTCCGGTCTACCGCCCGCGAAAGCCCTGACCTCGGCGACAGCCGTCGAATTGGGCCGAGCCGGAAGCCGACTGGGCGCCGAAGTACTCGCGAACACACCTGGACTACATCCCTTCGGACCGGTCGTCGACGGCGACTTCCTTCCGCGCTCCCCCTTGGACGCATTCAAAGAGGGATCGGCACACCAGGTTCCGATGATCATCGGAACCAACAGACGAGAGGGAACGCTGTTCCCGAAAGTGCTCGACGCACTCCCGACCAACCCGTCGCGCATCGACACCATGTTCGCCCTCACCGATCCCGAAGCCGGGAAACGCATCCTCGCAACCTATCCCGGTTATCCGGACGAGCAGTCCGCGATCGACGTCGGCGGCGACGTCACGTTCTGGCACCCGTCCGTGGAGTTGATGCAAGCGCACGCACAATCGGCGCCGACGTACGCCTACCGATTCGACTTCGCGCCGACGATGATGCGTTGGCTCGGCCTCGACGCCACCCACGGATTCGAGATGTTCGCAGTCTTCGGTATCGGTGACACGGTGATCGGGCGCGGCCTCACTCTTCCCGGTGGTCGACGCGGACTGCGCGCAGTCACCGAATCCGTTCAGGGACACTGGCTTCACTTCGCCGAGCACGGCTCGCCGCGCGGATCGTGGCCGCGCTACGACGCGCAGGAGCGTCGGACCATGATCTTCGACCAGATCGTGCGCGTCGAGAACGATCCCAGACGCGAACAACGCTTGGCCTGGGCGGGATACAGCGGTTACCGCAGCCACGGCACCGACATCCCTCTACCGTGACGAGCCCTCTCGAGATCACTCTCGATTCCGGAATCGTGCGCGGCCGCCTCGATCGAGGACTGCGCACCTGGCGGGCAATCCCCTACGCAGCGGCCCCGACCGGTCCTTGGAGATTTCGCGCACCACAGCCGGTCGAGGCTTGGAATGGTGTCCGCCCGGCGGAAGCATTCGGCTCTCCGTCTCCGCAGCGCAAGAGCAACTTCGACGAGAACTCTCTGTTCGTGAACGTCGTGGCCCCTCGGCTACCTTCTGATTCGCTGCGACCGGTCATGGTCTTCATTCACGGCGGCGCGTACAACGGTGGGAATCCGTCGACGCCCATGTACCGCGGAACGACCCTGGTCGAGCGAGGCGACATCGTCTACGTCTCTGTCCAGTATCGACTGGGCGCCTTGGGTTACCTCGATTTCAGCGAATACTCTACTGCTGAGCAACCATTCGAGGCGAATCTCGGATTGCGTGATCAGATCGCGGCACTGGCGTGGGTCCAACGCAACATCGCCGCTTTCGGTGGCGACCCGAACGCCGTCACCGTCTTCGGTGAATCGTCCGGCGCCAACGCGGTCACCACTCTGATGGCAACGCCGGCGGCACGAGGGCTGTTCGCCCGGGCCATCGCGCAAAGTCCGCCGGCCGCTTCCGCATACGGAAAAGAGCGAGCGCACCGCTGGGCACGCGAGTTCCTCGAGATCGCACATGCTCCGGAAACCGATCCGGCATCGTGGCTGCGCTCCGCTTCGGTGAAAGAACTGGTGGATACCGGCGAAGAACTTGCGCGCCGCGGCGCCGACGAAGAACCCGGAACGCGGGCATTTGCTCCCGTAGTGGGTGACGACGTCCTTCCCGAACACCCGCTCGACGTGTTCGCAGCGGGAAAAGCCCACCCCGTCCCGTTGCTGGTCGGTTCGAATCTCCATGAGGGGCGGATCTTTCCGCGCGTTCTCGACATCTTGCCTACCAACCCGGTTCGGATCGAGAAGATGTTCTCCCACACCACCCCTGAAGTGAAAGCACGTGCGCTCGCGGCGTATCCCACATATCCGCACCGGTTTGCTGCCGCAGATCTCGGCGGCGACATCACTTTCTGGGAACCGGCGATACTCTGTGCACAGGGTCATTGCCAGGTAGCTCCTACCTACAGTTACCGTTACGACTTTGCGCCGCGACTGCTCCGACTCATCGGCATGGGCGCTACCCACGCCACCGAATTGCTTGCGGTCTTCGGGCGTTCGGATGCACTCACCGCGGCCTTGACCGCAGTCGGAGGGCGCCACGGACTGACTGCGGTGACCTCCACCATGCAGCGCCACTGGATCCATTTCGCCCACCACGGAGTGCCGGACCGGGAATGGCCCGCCTACTCCGTACCGGAGCGGCAAACAATGGTTTTCGACGAGACGTCCCGAGTGGAGAAGGACCCGATGGGTGAGCGTCGACGGGCTTGGATCGGCTACGAGCACAGGCGCTGAAGCCCGATCAGAAGAACTGGCCTTTCACGAAACCTGCGAGTAGGACGGCGAATCCGCCGACCTCTCCGAGAATCAGCAGGAACATTCCGAGGTGCAGGGGCGGACCGGCGGACTCGAACTGGTTGTCGGTGTCTTTCATCGCACCGTGAGCGATGTAGCTGAATATCGCTGCAAGAAAGAAGAATACGACCACTGCTGCGCTGGTCAGGTTGATCCACGTCGGCCACGCACTGAGTTCGACGAACACCGCGATCAACAGCGTTGCAAACGAGTACATCAGTGCTGCGCGGTGTGCGATGTCGACATACGGATGGGCGAGGTGATTGTCCGAGGTAGCCATCTGTTGGTATTTCCAGATGCCCAGGCACAGGGAGAGCAGGAAGATCAGACCCGCCGCGAGCAGCGTGAGTGTCGTATCGGTCCCGAGCGTCATCTGCTCACCCCGCAGTGCGTTTCCAGCGAGTCACCGCTGGGTGATCCAGCCGAAGGCTTGTCGTAGACGACAACCAGCACCACCGCACGATCCGCCGACACCGACCGCATCCGGTGCGGCGTATTCGCGTCGAAGTACAAACTGTCGCCGGCGTCGAGGTGCATCGTCTGACCGGGGATTTCGAATTCCACAGATCCGGAGTGCACGAACACGAACTCCTCTCCCGTGTGGTCCATGAACTTGGGACCCATCACCGAGGACGGATGAACCACGAACGGCTGCATGGCCTTTCCGACCAGTGAGGGCGCGATCGGATCGTAGACGGAAGACTGCACGGAGGTGGCCGGGTCGATCACGCGGTCCTTCGCGCGCACGATCGTCATGGCATTTCCCTCCATACTGTCCGAGAACAGTTGCCCCACATCGGCATCGAGCACACGCGCAATCTTGAGTGCCACCGCGATCGACGGGGTACTGATACCCCGCTCGACCTTGGAGAGATAGCTCTTCGTCAGCCCGGTCTGCTCGGCCAGGCCCTCGAGCGTCAGACCGGCACGACGCCGATGTGTCCGCAGAAACGCTGCCATTCGATTCCCCTCACGAGACTTTGTGTCATCACCCTACCAACACATTGACCTGCGATGACCAGCACCATACGAACCCAGGGTTGCGCAATTCCGTCCTATATGACACTTTGTGTCCTGTAGGTGACTGAATGTCATCTACTCCTGGGTCCCGAGAAAGGCACACCCCATGACCGACACGATGCATGCGAGCAAGCAAGAACTCATGGCCACCGCCGAGACGAAGATGCTCACCGAAGTAACCACAGGTAGTTGGACCCTTCGACAGAAAATCGCGTTGACCTGCAGGGCGCTGTCGGAGGCCGGCCACGATTCCGGCCTTGCCGGCCAGATCTCCGCCCGCGGTGAGCAGCCCGGCACGTTTGTCACCCAGCGACTCGGCCTCGGGTTCGACGAGATCACCGAGGACAACCTCCTGCTTGTCAACGAGGATCTCGAGGTTCTGGACGGGGAGGGAATGCCGAACCCCGCCAACAGGTTCCACAGCTGGATCTACCGCGCCCGACCCGACGTCAACTGCATCGTCCACACGCACCCATTGCACGCGACGGCGTTGTCGATGCTCGAAATTCCCCTCGTCGTGTCCCAAATGGACATCGCACCCCTCTACGACGATTGTGCATTTCTTGCCGACTGGCCCGGAGTTCCTGTGGGAAACGAGGAGGGCGAGATCATTTCGGCTGCACTCGGCGACAAGCGGGCAATTCTGCTCGCCCACCACGGCCAACTCGTCGTCGGCAACACGGTCGAAGAGGCATGCTCCCTCGGACATCTGATCGAGCGGGCCGCGCGGCTGCAGTTGCTGGCGATGGCTGCCGGCGACATCAAGCCGCTACCGCCTCGCCTGGCGAAGGAGGCACACGATTGGACACTGACTCCTCGGCGCAGCGAGGCGAACTTCGCGTACTACGCCCGCCGCGCTCTCCGCAATCACCCAGACACGCTGACCAACTGAATTTCGTTTCTCACCAACAGAACAGAGAATCTCATGAGCAGCACCGTCAAGGGAATCGTCGCCTATCCCATCACCCCGTTCGACCGCGATACCGGAGCGTTCGATTCCAAGCCGCTACACACGCTCCTCGACAACATGATCGGCAGTGGTGTCGACGCGATAGCTCCGCTCGGCAGTACCGGCGAGAGCGCCTATCTCGACGACGCGGAATGGGAGACAGTCGCCCGGGAGACCCTCGACTACGTCGACCGCCGAGTCCCCACCGTCGTCGGCGTATCGGACCTGACGACGGCGGGAGCACTTCGCCGAGCATCGATCGCGGCGGACGCCGGCGCCGACGCAGTCATGATCCTTCCCACGTCGTACTGGCATCTGGGTGAGCCGGAGATTCGTGAACACGTCACTGCGGTAGCCGATTCCGTCGACATTCCCACGATGATCTACAACAATCCGGCCACCACCGGTATCGACATGTCGCCGGAGTTTCTCGTCGATCTCGTCTCCACCGTCGACGGCATCACGATGATCAAGGAATCCACCGGCGACATCACCCGGATGAACCGCATCAACGAACTGAGCGGTGGCACGATCCCCTTTTTCAACGGCAGCAATCCTCTTGCACTGCAATCTTTCTCTGCCGGTGCACGCGGATGGTGCACGGCAGCCCCGTGTCTGGCCCCAGGGCAGGTGGTGCACTTCTGGCGTCTACTCGAATCCGGTGATCGGTCGGGTGCCGCCGCTGTGTTCGAACAGATCGAGCCACTACTGAAGGTCCTCGTCAGTCGCGGACTGCCGTCGACGGTCAAAGCCGGGTTGGAATTTCTCGGCGTCGACGCCGGCCTTCCCCGCCGGCCCCTGCTGCCCCTCGACGACAACACCAGGACTGCTCTGTCCGATGCGTTGTCGGTGGCTCGCGGTGTAATCGTCGCGTCGTGACCTGACGTGGGAGTGGGTTCCGGCAAGATGGAATGCACACCGACCGAAGGAGTGGCACCATGTCCGTAGATTCACGGTCTGCGAGGATCGCCGTCACCGGCGCTACCGGTCATATCGGCGGCCTGGTGGCCGCGTCGTTGGCCGACGCCGGTGTCCCGCAGCGGCTGATCGCACGTTCGGTCAATCGATTGCCGCAGCTCGCCGGTGCCGATTCTGCCGAGACCACATACGGGGATCGCGAGCGCGCTCTCGCGGCTTTGGCGGGAATCGACACCCTTTTCATGGTCTCGGCGGCCGAAAGCGCAGATCGCCTGGATCAGCATCGCACCTTCGTCGATGCCGCAGCGGCGGCCGGGGTCAGGCACATCGTGTACACGTCTTTCCTCGGCGCCGCTCCGGACGCAACGTTCACGCTCGCGCGCGATCACTGGGTCACCGAAGAACACATCCGTGCTTCCGGACTCGCATTCACCTTCCTGCGCGACAGCTTCTACCTCGATTTTCTACCCGCTCTCGCCGGCGAAGACGGTGCGATCCGGGGCCCCGCAGGAAACGGTCTCGTGGGCGCTGTAGCGCGATCCGACATTGCTGCCGTCGCTGTCTCGGTTCTGCAGGATCTGGATTCCCATGTCGGACAGACGTACAACCTGACCGGACCGGAGGCGCTGACGCTCTCCGAGGCTGCGAGCATCATCACCGAAGTCACGGGCAAGCAGACCACGTACGTCGAGGAAACTGTCGAGGAAGCTTACGAATCACGGGCGTCGTACAACGCACCGGCATGGGAACTCGACGCGTGGGTGTCGACGTACACCGCAATCGCGCAGGGTGAATTGTCGCTGATCACGGGCACTGTCGAGGAACTTGTCGGCCGGCCTCCAGTCACGCTGCGCGAATTCCTCACGGCAGAGACCGACACCACCGAGGTCGACACCGCCTGATGCCGCCACGCAAAGCAACCACGGCGCGCAAGGCTGCCGCAAAGAAGGCTGCACCGAAGAAGGCTGCACCCAAGAGGAACACGACCAGAAAGACCGCCCCGAAGAAGACTGTCGCAAAGAAGAGCTCACGCGCGACGATGCCGGATGTGCCGACTGCCGGCCCTGGTGAGAGAGTCTGGCTCCTCGACGTTCCCTTTCGTACGCCGGCGCCTGGTGCGCAGTTCGTCAAGAAATGGAAGAGCTACGCGTGGGTCGGTACGGAGTTGCCCGTAGAACTCGCTCCATTCAAGGCACTCCCCTTCTCGTATCAGCAATGGGTAGAGGACGACATCAATGACGGCACCGGTGAACGTCCCGTGGCCGCACCCAAAATTCCGCGACCCGAACAGGTTTCGGGGGCGAGCGCCGTCGTCGACGCTGCTCGCGCCGGTAAACGCGGATTTCTGTTGGCAGACAATGCGGGCCTGGGTAAAACGCTCATCGCGGTGATGTCGGCCAAGACGATTGCCGAAGAGCGCGGCGAAACCAACATCCTCGTCCTCGTCGATCGACCGGCACAGATCACCATTCCGCATTGGCGCTATTCCATCGCCTCGGTGGGCGACGGCGGCTTCCGTTGGCTGATCATGTCGCCTGACCAATTGAAGAAACTGATCGCACGAAACGGGCGTCCCAAGTACACGTTCGGTGTGGTGATTGCTGACGAGGCCCAGCTGTACAGCAACGACACACAGCGCACCGCTGCTTTCGAGAAGGTTGCGCGCTTTTCGAATGCGCACGAGCAGGCGCCCTTCGTCCTGTCCGTGACAGCAACACCGGGTCACACGCCAGCCGATCAGCGTTACCTGGCACCACTTTTTGCGCAGTTGCATTCGGAGCCCTCCGAATACTGGTCGGACCTCGGCGCCAGGCTTGTCGAGTCCGGTCTTCCGCTGGACAAGTCCTACGGGAAGTGGACGTGGAGCGCTGAGGCGAAGGAATCACCGACACTGCAATCCCAGGCACTCGACACCGTACGGGGGTGGATGTCGAACAGTAAACCGCCCTTGATGATTCATCGACCGACGCCGTGGGGACCCGTTCCACTGGACGGTATGCCGATCGACCTCACGCATGCCCAGCGCGCCGAGTACGAGACCGAGTGGGCCGAGTACGCGTACGAGATGGGCTTGGCCCGTAAGAGCCGCAACATCGCTCGGGGTCGTGCGCTGGTTCTCCGCTATCGGCAGAAGGCGGGAATGATCCGTGCCGAGTCGACAGCTCAGTGGGCGCAAGCCCAGGTCAAGGCAGGCAAGCAGGTGTTGGTGGCCGTCGAGTTCGTCTCCACGGCAGGCGATCCGCTGGTCGAGATGATCGAAGACGCCGGAATCTCGGTCGCGAAACTGTTCGGCGCGGTAGCGGACAAGGAGGGCCAGCGTCTGCGATTTCAACGCGGGGACGCGTCGGTCATCGTCTTCAATGTCACGACCTCGATTTCGCTCCATGCCAACGAAGCACTCCCGGACGGCTCTCACGCGTCCTCGTTACCACGGACGGGGATCTTTCATCAACCGCGATACTCAGGAATCGCGGCAGAACAGACATTCGGTCGGTCACATCGCGACTACCAAACGTGCCCGTGGGTCATACCCTTCGGCGTGGGCACCAAGGAAGAGGACGTCGCCACGGTCATGTTGCGCAATCTCAATTCCGTGACCGGCTTGAAAGGGGGCGATCGATCCGGACTGCGGTCGCTGTCCGAGTTGCTCGGCGTCGAGTGGCTCGAGCCCGACGTCTTGACGTCGGAGGCCTGACCTTCCAGCGAACATCCACCGACCAAAAACGGGCGGTTTCAGAGATTTGCCCCAATTCCACTCCACCAAAACCGAATTCGGCTGACCGCTTCATTCCCTTCGGGACCTTGGGACTCAGGTATCTGTGACCTGACGTGGCAGACTCTTTCGAGTCGAGGTGCACCAGCCTCGAAACAGTGCCGAGAATGCGAGGGGTCCGATGCGCAATATCTACCGGTCATTGATGCGCAATGTGGGCCATACACAATGGTTCTCGGATCTCGGCAAGGATCTGGTTCCGCTCGATCGAGCAGTGCAGAGAGTGTCGGGAGGCAAGCTCTCGCTGGTCGGAGAGAACACCGTGACTCAGCTACTGCTCACCACGACGGGCCGTAAGACCGGCCGTTCTCGTACTACGCCACTCCTGTACGCGCCCGACGGCGATGCGTTTGTCGTCGTCGGTTCCAACTGGGGTCAGGATGCGCATCCAGCGTGGACCCTCAATTTGATGGCCGACCCCACTGCAATCGTGACGGTGAAGGGCGTCGAAATACCGGTCGGTGCGAGTCTGGCGGAGGGTGCCACGCGTAAGAAGCTGTGGGAGCTCGCGACCACCACGTGGCCGCCGTACGAAACCTACGCCGATCGAGCATTCGGGCGCCAGATCCGCGTATTTCGACTCCACCCTGTCAAATAGCTACTGCCGGGCGCAGGATGGGAAGGACCAACCTGCCGAATCTCAGGAGCATTCGCGAATGTCCACAGCACTGACTCACGCAGAAGACACACAGATCAAAGCTTCCAACGGGCGGATCGCACTGGAGCCGAACCCCCGCCGAATTCGAGCATTCTTCGCTGGTCACGCCGTCGCGGACACCACTCGTTCGGTGTATCTGTTCGAACGCGGCCGCCTGCCGATGTACTACATCCCCCTCGCGGACGTTCGTACCGAATTCCTCGTCCCGACGTCGACGACCACCCATTGCCCGTGGAAGGGCGACGCCACATATTGGACTATCGAGATCGGGGATCGCCGCGCCGAGGACGCCGTCTGGTCCTACCCTCAACAGTTCGACGGTTCCCTGGACCTGAGTGAGTACGTCGCGTTCTACTGGGATCGCATGGACGCCTGGTTCGAAGAAGATCAACAGGTCTTTGTCCACGCCCGCGATCCATACGTACGTATCGACGCACTCCCCTCGTCCCGGCACGTCGAGGTTTTTGTCGGCGACGTACTGGTCGCCGAGACGACACGACCCCGACTGCTCTTCGAAACCGGCCTGCCTACCCGCTATTACATTCCGAGAATCGACGTCCGCAGCGAGTACTTTGTCGCGTCCTCGACCACCACTGCTTGCCCGTACAAGGGCACCGCGTCGTATCTGTCCTTTACCGGCACAACCGAACTCGCACCGATCGACGATCTTGCGTGGTTCTATCCGTTCACCACCGCCGAAGCGTCCGGGATCGACGACCACGTGTCGTTCTATCCCGAACGCGTCGGCAAGATCCTGGTGGACGGTGCCGAAATCTGAAAGGTGCTGGAGCCGAGAAGGTGTGGGTGCCTACCCCACTGCAACAGGGGATTCCGGGATTCGCAGTTCAGCCGTCTCCAGTCGGCGATCGTGCATCCACACCAACACCGTTACAAGGGAGAAGACCAACCCGGCGATGCATACTCCGGTCCAACCGTGCGACTTCCATACCACTGATCCTACTGCCGAACCCACGGCAGCACCGACGAAGTAGGTAGTCATGTACACGGAGTTCACACGCGAACGTGCCTCGGGGACAAGGGCGTAGATCACATTCTGGTTACTGACGTGTACTCCCTGCAGCGCGAGATCGGCAAGAACGATGGCAACAAGAAACCACACTATGTGCGCGGCACCGGCGACAAAGGGAAGCCACGAGACCAACAGAATCGCAATGGCGCCGCCGGTTGCCACCTGACCCAATCCCCGATCGGCCAGTCTGCCTGCCACTGTCGCCATCAACGCTCCTGCCACACCGAGAAGTCCGACGAGGCCGATTTGAGTGTCGCTGTAGCCGAATTCGTCGGAGAGCAGAAAGGCCATGGTTGTGAAAACAGTGCTGACAGCAGCAAAGGCCAACCCGCCCATAGCCGATCGAGTTCTCAGTCGCGGCAACGTCGCAGCCAACCTACCTACCGAAGCAAGCGTGGCGCCGTAACCGGCCTTCGGGCGATCTGCGGAATCGGACGGCAGAGATCGCCACAATGCCACGGCCATTCCCACCATCAGCACCGCCGCCACCTTGTATACCGTCGACCAACCTCCCAGTCCGGAGAGCACGCCGGCAACGCTGCGCGCCAACAGGATTCCGATCAGTAGTCCGCTCATGATCGTGCCGACCACCTGACCGGACCTCTCAGGCTCGGCCAGTGAGGCGGCAAACGGGATCAGTACCTGCGCGGCGACCGAAAAGACTCCAGCGACTGCGATTCCCACTGCCAGCGTGGCAAAGTTCGGCGCAAATCCGCTGACCGCTTGACCGGTCGCCGCCAGCAGCATGAGCCCTACCGTCAGCTTGCGTCGGTCCACCATGTCGCCTACCGGAACCAGGAGTATCAATCCGAGTGCATACGCGACCTGCGCAATGGTCACCGTCGCGGCCGCGGTCGAGGCCGACACATTCAAGAGATTCGCGATGGAATCGAGGAGTGGCTGATTGAAATAGTTACCGCCCGCGCACAGGCCCGTCGCTGCAGCCATCAGCAGCACTGTCGGTAGTCCGAGCCTCGGACGCGCGTCGCTTGAAATCATGTCGCCAAGCATGACCCTCCACACCGGCGCGCGTCCAATAGATGGATACGCATGATCTATCGCCGAGAACGATAGATTGGTGATATGGAACTACGTCACATTCGCTACGCCCTTGCCGTCGCGGAAGACAGACACTTCAGCCGGGCCGCCGCGCGGTTGCACGTTTCCCAGTCCGCCCTGAGCGCCCAGATCAGAGACCTCGAAAAGGAACTGGGAGTAGAACTGTTCAACCGGAACAGTCGCAACGTCGGCCTGACTGCTGCCGGCGAGGTTTTTGTCGCGCGCTCGCGTGAGGTACTCGGCGCCATGTCGAGACTGGTCAGCGATGTCTCGGCTCGGAGCAACGAGCAGGTGCGGCTGACGGTAGGCACCATCACCTCGGCAGGACGCGTCGACGTCGGCCGCGCGCTGGCAGATCTGACACGGCGGCATCCCGCCATCAACATCACCGCGCGGCCCTACGGCAGTGAAGTAGTGATCGAGGGAGTTCGGTCCGGCGCGATCGACGTCGGCATTGTCGGATTGGCCGCCGGCCGCCTACCCAAGAGCTTTGCCGCGGCACCGTTGTGGAGTGAACCGACCGCAGCGTTTGTCGCTCCCGACCATCCCTTTGGCCAGGCCTCGTCGATCAGGCTCGAAGACCTACGAGATCACACTCTCGTGGACTTCGCCTCGGGCAGCGAGGCCCGTGTCCAAACCGACCAGGCCTTCGCCGAATCACAGGTCCCACGCGGAAAAACTCTCGAAGCCAACTCCGTAGACCTGATCTGTTCACTGACCGCCAACGGTTTGGGCGTCGGCCTGCTCCCCCAGTCCATGAGCGCCCTACATCCCGAACTGATCTGCATTCCGATCACCGATGCACCGCATCGGATCGTCCACGCAATAACCGAACCCACCCATTCGTCTGCCCTCGCCCGAGAGTTCGTCGAACTGCTCGCGGCGCAGTTCGCTACTTGAGTAGTTTCGACATTCGCCTGTCCGCCAATGGCTTACCACCCGTCTGGCACGTCGCGCAGTACTGAAAAGAGCGTTCTGCGAACGACACTTCGCGTACGACGTCACCGCACACCGGGCAGGGAAGTCCTGTGCGCGCGTGTACTTGCATCCCCGAGCGTTTCTCACCCTTGAGTCGGGCCGCGTCCTGACCCTCGGAACGCTCGACCGCATCGGCCAGCGTGGATCGCATCACGGTGTACAGCGTCGAAATCTGCTCCGGAGTCAGGCGCGACGACGTCGCGAAGGGCGAGAGCTTCGCGGTATGGAGGATCTCGTCCGAATAGGCGTTCCCGATACCGGCGATCAGCGACTGATCAACTATCGAGTTCTTGATCCGGGCCGACGTGCCGCCCAGAATTTCTGCGAACTCCGCTTCCGTCACAGCCATCGCGTCCGGCCCCAATCGCGCGATGCCTGGAACCTCTTGCGGATCGCTGACCACCCAGACTGCCAGGCGCTTCTTGGTACCTGCTTCGGTGAGATCGAACGCCGGCGTCAACCCTTCGGGTGTGAAGAAATGAACGCGTAGCGCCAACGGCCCCTTGCCAGGCTTCGGCGGTGCTGCCGACGGATTGTCGAGCCACCGCATCCAACCGGCACGGGAGAGATGCGTGACCAACCACAACCCGTCGCAGTCC
This sequence comes from Rhodococcus sp. NPDC060176, assembly GCF_042728675.1. NCBI lineage: Bacteria > Bacillati > Actinomycetota > Actinomycetes > Mycobacteriales > Nocardiaceae > Rhodococcus > Rhodococcus sp. NPDC060176. Next base: position 1,636,935 of record NZ_JBHWYS010000001.1, on the reverse strand, counting down.
AGCGCCAGATGCTTTCCGAAGCGGGCGGCGCCCGTCACGTCACGCCCCTGCAAGGCCGTGATCGGCGGATCGAAGGTCTTGAGCACACTCAGTGCGGCGATGTCGACGCGTCCTACCACTGCGCCGACCGCGTGCTGACGAAGGAACCCTGCCAGTGCTTCCACCTCGGGTAGTTCAGGCATGGCAACAGACTAGCGCCGACCACGGACACTCACAGCGCGCTCAGCCGGTTTCAGTCTGCAGAACCACCGAGTGCCCACCTCGCGCCTTCGCGGCGTACATCGCCCGATCCGCTCGCCGCAGCAGAGTCGGGTAGGCGACCAACGCATCGTCAACCGAGTCGAAAGGCCCTGCCACTTTCGCGATTCCGACGCTTATCGCCACCGGTGGATGATCGTGCGAGGTGATCGTCGGACGCCGAAGTTCGTGCGCGAGTCGATCGACCGAGCGTTGATCGACCGAATCGACGATTACGAACTCGTCGCCCCCGATCCGTGCGATCAACGCCGTCGGTCCGGCGCTGTCGACCAGTCGCGATCCGACTTTTTCGATCACCGCATCGCCGACGCTGTGCCCGTACTCGTCGTTGATCGCTTTGAATCGATTGATGTCGACCGCGGCGACAACCAAGAGAGTCGAGTGCTTGTGCGAGCGCTCGAGTAAGAGCCGTACTTCGTCTGCCAGTCCCCTTCTGTTCAGCAATCCGGTCAGCGGGTCCAATTGCGAATTCAGCGCATCGGTACTGAGGATCGAGAGTATGAACTGACAGGCAAAGGGAATCACGTAGATCGCTGCACCCACTAGAACAACCAGCGCGAGAAGAACCGGAATATCGGAATAGTTCTCGACAATGGCAATGCGTGTCACGATCCCGATGACTACGACGAACACCCACAACATGTGCAGGCTCTGAAGTCGAGCATTGTGAAAGAACGCGATGTAACCGCCGATCACGGAGAACATCACTGCATGCGCCAATGCCGCAAGTGGATTGGAGTACAACAGCATTGCTGCGGCAATTCCCACTTCTGAATAGAGCACGAAGGCGTATGACCACGAGCGAGACAGATTGCGCTTCGTCGAGAGAACAAGGACCATCATCACGGTTACGACGATGATCACCAGATTCGCAGTGCGCGCATGCGCGCTCGTCGGCCCCTGTGCACTGAATCGAGTCAAGAACATGATGACCGTGACCAGCACCAACGAGGAGACGACCAGAAAACGTGAAGCGATGGTCAGCCCCTTGTCCGCAAGGTAGCGATTGAAAGTATCGAATTGATCCGGCCGCTGATACCAATCGACGAGTTGCGAAGAGATCATCCGAAATGCTGGACCCGAGAGCGGTCGTTGCGACGCGACGACGTCCGAACGCTCTGCACCCCCGGTTGTTCCCATGAGGTCAGGGTAATCCAGTCAACTCCCCGCAATCAGACAAATATCACGGTTTTTCTTCGCACATCACAACCTGATTGCCGCCGCCGGCCTTCGCTCGGTACATCGAGGTGTCGGCTACTCGAAACAGTTCCGTCAGCTCCTCGTCGGAAATGATCGCCGACCATTGAGCAGAGGTGATCGCCACTCCGACACTGGTCGTCACTGCCGGATCACGATCGTCGATTCGCAAGTGCCTCCGCAGCTTGTCTTCGAATGCAGGCGCTGCACCGGTGTCTATCATGTCGACCAACACGAACTCGTCCCCACCGAACCTGGCGAAGAGTGCGTTTTCGCTGCCACACCACCGCAGTCGATCAGCAATCTGACGAAGTACAAGATCGCCTTCTTCGTGCCCGTGCGAGTCGTTGACGCTCTTGAACGAATCGACATCGACAATCGCGACGACATAAGACGATTTGCTCGACGCATGTCCCGTTGCCCCCAATTCGACTACTGCTCGCTGCAGCCCGCGCCGATTCAGGAGGCCGGTCAACGGATCGACATCCGAACTTTCGGCGTCGGATCCGAGAAGTGAGAGGACGAACTGGCATGCAAACGGCACGACGACGATCGCGGTGGCGATGATCAGACACAGTGCAGTGGCCAACGCAGGGTCCGCGTAGTCCGCGACCTTTCGCCCGACGAGTGCCAGAACCACGATGGACAGCGCGATGTGAACTGCTTGGAGTCTCGCATTGTGGAAGTAAGCGATGTAACCGCCGATCAGTGCGAAGAGCACACACTGGATCAAGCCGATGAACGGATCGCTGTTCAGGAATACACCGACGAAGACGCCGACCTCGCAGTAGACGACAAAGAAATACGACCACCGACGTGTGATTTCGGGTAAGAGACAGAAGAGCACGATCACCGCGACCGTGACGGCGATGATCACGGCGTTGACGACACTGGTGACGTGGTTGTGAACGCCCGCATCACTGAAGCGCAACAGAGTCATCGCGATGATGACCGTCGTCAGGGAGCTGACAACCAGCAATCGGACAGCTAGCTCCAGGCCCTTCGCGGCGAGGTATCGATTGAAACTGTCGAATCGATCAGGGTTCCGATACCACTGGGCGAGAAGATCCAGAGCCGACTTCACCGCTGATTTTTCACGGCCACGCGGTGCGGGCAGAATCGACTGCCGTCGATCCTGCCCGAACGATGTCATGCGCAGATCATAGGTGCGCAGACCGTCATTCGGGATCAAGAGCGCAGGATCGACGACGCAATCTGTGGCCGGTCGTCAGCGCCGAATGAGGTACGTATCCATGATCCAGCCGTGCTTCTCTCGCAGCTCCGCCCGACGCGCGACGATCCGATCTTCGACGTCGCGTAGTTTGCCGGAAATCAACTCCTCATCCGAGGTTCCGAGGTACGCACCCCACCAGATCTCGGCGTCGTCTTCGGCCACCTGAGTGAACGTGCAATGCGCGTCGAGCATCACGACGGCGTTGTCCACTCCGTCAGGTAATCCCTCGGCCAGTTTGCGGCCGGTCGTGATGTGGATGGGTTCGCCGATGCGGTTCAGGACGATCCGGTGTTGTGCAGCCAACGACTGCACGCTCGTGATCCCCGGGATGACGGAGTAGTCGAACGACACTCTCCCGCGAGCGAGCACGCGCTCGACGATCCGCAGAGTGCTGTCGTAGAGGGAAGGGTCACCCCAGACGAGAATCGCGCCCACTCCGGGTTCGGCCGCGAATTCCGCTTCGAATTTCGCTGCCCTGCGCTCGTGCCAGTCCTCGACGACACCTTCGTAATCGGTCGGGGTTCGGTCCCGCGGTGGGTCCGTGATCTCGACCACCTTGTAGTCGAGATGAACGTGCTCGTCGAGGATGCCGGTTCGCAGGTCGACCAGAGCCTGCTTCTCGTCACCCTTTCCGATGATGAAGAAGGTATCGGCCCTGTTCATGGCCTTGATCGCCTGAACAGTCACCTGGTCGGGATCACCCGCACCGATACCGATCACCAAGAGTTCGCGCATGCGCTGAGGCTATATTGCTGTGCGCCTTTATTAACCGCCGGAGGTTAATAAAGGCGCACAGCAGGCTAGGCCCTAGACTGATTCCCGTGACTGTCTCCACTGCTTACGAAGACCTCCTCCGGCTCGTCATGGAGACGGGTACCGCTAAATCCGATCGCACCGGAACCGGCACCCGCAGCATCTTCGGTCACCAGATGCGCTTCGATCTAGCCGACGGCTTTCCGCTCGTCACCACCAAGAAGGTCCACCTCAAGTCGATCGTCAACGAGCTCCTGTGGTTCCTGCGCGGCGACTCCAACGTGGCATGGCTGCACGAGCACGGCGTCTCCATCTGGGACGAGTGGGCCGACGAGAGCGGCGAACTCGGCCCCGTCTACGGCGTCCAGTGGCGTAGCTGGCCCACCCCTTCGGGCGAGCACATCGACCAGATCACGCAGACCGTCGAGACCCTGCGCACGAATCCCGATTCACGGAGAATCATCGTCTCGGCGTGGAACGTGGCCGACATTCCGCAGATGGCTCTGGCTCCGTGCCACGCGTTCTTCCAGTTCTACGTCGCTGACGGCAAGCTCTCGTGCCAGCTGTACCAGCGCAGCGCCGACATGTTCCTCGGCGTTCCGTTCAACATCGCGAGCTACGCGCTACTCACGCACATGATGGCCCAGCAGGCCGGACTCGACGTCGGCGAGTTCGTCTGGACCGGCGGCGACTGCCACATCTACGACAATCACGTCGATCAGGTCACCGAGCAGCTCGGCCGTGAACCGCTGCCGTTGCCGACCCTGAAGCTGAACAAGCGCGACTCCATCTTCGACTACACCTTCGAGGACGTGGAGATCGTCGACTATCAGCACCACCCCGCGATCAAAGCGCCGGTAGCAGTCTGACGATGACCGATCGCACAGTCACCCTCATCTGGGCGCAGGCCAATGCCGGCGTCATCGGCGCCGACAATACGATCCCGTGGCGCGTGTCCGAGGACATGGCTTACTTCAAACGCGTCACCATGGGCCATCCGGTGATCATGGGGCGGCGCACCTGGGACTCCATTCCACTGAAGTTCCGGCCGTTCAGCGGGCGACGGAACATCGTCGTCACGCGCGATCCGGAGTGGCACGCCGAAGGCGCCGAGGTAGTCCACAATCTGGACGACGCGCTGGCATTGCCGGACGGTGACGTCTTCGTCGTAGGTGGCGGGCAGATTTATTCGGCTGCACTGCCATTCGCGACGCACCTACTGGTCACCGAGATCGACCTCGATACCGCCGGTGATGCCTTTGCTCCCGAGATCGGCTCCGAATGGAACCTGAAGTCCGACAAGCCCTGGCAGACCTCGGAGAAGAGCGGGCTGCGCTTCCGCTGGCTGGAATACACGCGCTGACCGACTTCCGTCGATAACGAGGCACCTCGCGAGTGAGTCGGTCATACTCCAAGAAGGACATTCACCGCTTTCGAGAGGTCTTCGATGGACAAGAAGTCACTGACCGCTCTCGCTCGCCAACAGTTGAAACTGGCGGGCTCGGCGACCAGCGGTCGCAGTTCACAAACCGTCTACGGCGGCCACCAACGCAGCCTGCGGCAGACAGTGATCGCGCTGAGCGCCGGCAAGAGCCTTGCCGAACACGACAGTCCGGGCGAGGCCACGCTGTTGGTCCTGAGCGGGAAGCTGAATCTTGTGTGTGGGAGCGACCAGTGGAAAGGATCTACCGGTGATTTCCTCGCTGTTCCGGCCGACCGGCACAGTGTCGAAGCGCTCGAAGACGTCGCATTTCTGTTGACCGTCGCCATGAAGGGCTGAAGTCGGTAGCGTCTTCCGGATGAGCGAAACCGTGATCGAAGTGTCGATCGTCGCAGCCCCGTCCGTACTCTGGCCCGCGCTGCGTGATCCGTCGCTGATTCGTCGTTGGTTCGGCTGGGAGTACGACGGACTCGACGACGAAATCACCCAGATCTACTCCACCGCCGAGGCCGACCCCGAAGCGTTGACGCTGAGACTCGGAAACGGTGACCGTTTCTCTCTATTGGAACAAAACGGCAAGACGCTCGTCCGCATCGATCGGCCGGCAAAGTCGGCAGAAGACGACTGGTACGACGACATCACCGAGGGGTGGACGACGTTCCTCCAGTTGCTCAGATTCGCCGTGGAACACCACGGGCTGGCCGAGCGAAGGACAATTTACCTCGACGGCCTTCTGCTCCCCGGCGAAAACGTGGCGACCGTCCTCGGGATCACCGAAATCGAACTGGAAGCGGGAAGTCGGTACGCGTCGACGATCGCTCCCGGCGACTACTTCGAGGGCGTCGTCGACTTCGTCACTGACCACCAATTCGGCTTGACAGTCGAAGATCTCGGCCCTGGCCTGCTGTCGGTCGCCTCGCAGTCCGTGACTGCCCAGCGACCCGATGGAGGTATGTCGATCCTGCTGACCACCTACAACCTGAGCGATGACGAGTTCGACGAAATCAAGCATCACTGGTCTTCGTGGTGGGAAGGTCGCCGTCAAGAGGGCTGACGTTCCGCGAAGCGATATGCTTCGACCATGGTCGAAGCTTCGGGTCACAGTCCGGCACGCACGTTCGGCGAGTTGCTCGACCGCCTGGGCGATTCCAACGCAGACATCCCCACGCTCCACCGTCTGCTCGAGGCGGTCCTGGTCGTCGGTTCAGGCCTTGATCTCGACCTGACACTTCAACGGATCATTACTTCTGCGACAACGGTTCTGGATTGTCGCTACGGAGCCCTGGGAGTTGCGGCGCCAGGGGGCGGGCTCTCGGAATTCGTCTACGAGGGAATCCCCGGGTCCCAGCGCGCGATCATGGGACATTTTCCCGAAGGGCATGGCGTTCTGGGTGTTCTGATGAATCATCCGCAGACTTTGCGCGTGGCGCATCTCGGCGACCATCCCGAATCGGTCGGATTCCCCGCAAACCACCCACCGATGGAGAGCTTCCTCGGAGCGCCGATCATGATGCGAGGAAAGGTGTTCGGCAGCATCTATCTGACCGAGAAGCGAGGAAAAGCCGAGTTCACCCAGGAGGACGAGGTCATTCTGGAGGCTCTCGCCATCGCAGCCGGTATCGCCGTGGAAAACGCCCGACTGTTCGAGCAGTCTCGAACTCGTGAAAGATGGCTCACCGCAACATCTGCCATTCGCTCCCGGTTGCTGGCCGGTGACTCGCTCGAGGACGGCTTGCAACTTCTTGCCAGCCGCGTTCGGGATTTGACCGGGGTCGAGGACGTGATCGTGGTGATCTGCGAGAACGGGTATGCCCAGGTCCATGCTGCGGCCAGCGCCCGAACCACTTCTCGTGGGGTCAGAATTCCAGCGACGACCTATCCGTTCGACGTCGTGCGGAGTACCCGAAAGCTACAGGTGCTCACCACATTAGGTGCGCTCACAGAACTGGTGCCGTCGGCCGGAAGTGCGGTCGTTGCACCGATGTGCGTCGCCTCGGGTGTAGTCGGCGCGATCATCGTGGCGTCGAATTCCACCAACACGCACTGGGACCACGACGAACTGACCCGAATCGAGTCGATGGCCGAACTCGGCTCCGTTGCAATCGAGTTCGACGAAAAGCAAAAGGCCCAGCGTCTGCTGTCGGTCCTCGCCGACCGCGATCGCATCGCACGAGACCTGCATGACAACGTCATCCAGCGACTGTTCGCGAGTGGAATGAGCCTGCAGAGCACGCTTCCGGACGAGGCCCTCCCCGCGTCGGCACGCGCGATTGTCAAACGATCCCTCGAACAGTTGGACAAGACCGTCCGCGAGATCCGGACAACCATCTTCGATCTGCAAACTCCTACTGCGGCCGGGTCGTCGAGCCTGCGCCGACGCCTCCTCGATGTCATCGGCGACGCCACCGCGCAGTCTGCGGTGACCCCCAGCGTCCAATTCTCCGGCGCCATCGACACTCTGGTGAATCCCGGAATCCATCAGCACGCCGAGGCCGTGCTGCGTGAAGGACTGAGCAACGTCCTGCGGCATGCACAGGCCCACAACATCACCATCGCAGTGACCGCGGATGTCGAATTCGCGATCACAATCGAGGACGACGGCGTCGGACTCCCCTCCGACTTCCACAAGAGTGGGCTTCACAATCTCGAGCGCCGTGCCGAACACTGCGGCGGTACATGCACAATCGTCAACCACGAACCGAGCGGTGCACGTCTGCTCTGGCGAGTGCCGCTCGGCCGCACCAACTCGAATCGACCGAAGTCCGGTCGATAGTCCTATCGACTGCCGCTTCGGATTTCGGTGGCCAGCACTGCAGCCTGAGTACGGCGCTGCATGCCCAGCTTGGACAGCAGACGCGTCACGTAGTTCTTGACCGTCTTCTCCGCGAGGAACAACCGCGCGCCGATCTCCCGGTTGGTGAGTCCCTCTCCGATGAGGTCGAAGACTGCTCGCTCCTGATCGGAAAGTTCGGCCAACGGATCAGCTGTGCGGTCGCTACGGATCCGCTGCATCAGCGCCTCCGTCGCCCGACTGTCGAGCAGTGAACCGCCGCGCCCAACTGTGCGGACGGCAGCGACCAGATCGGTTCCCAGAATCTGTTTGAGGACGAACCCCGAGGCGCCGGCCATGATCGCGTCGAGCAACGCCTCGTCGTCGGCGTAGGAGGTGAGCATCAGGCAGCGCAGGTCGGGAAGCATCGAGCGGAGCTCGCGGCACAGCTCGACGCCGTTACCGTCAGGCAGCCGTACGTCCAGAACCGCGACGTCGGCATTGCTCTGCGGTACCGCAGCCAATGCTTCTCCCACGGATGCGGCCTCGCCCACCACCACGAAGTCTTCGACCCCGCCGAGCAGGTCGAACAAACCGCGTCTGACGATCTCGTGATCGTCGACCAGGAATATCCGCGTTGTCATCGAACCCCTCCAAAAGACATCTCGAGTCGAACGGTACCGGAGATGGTGGACTCAGAACTCATTGAATGCATTCTCTTCACTTGTTGTCGTGCCGGACTATGAGAACCGGGCAATCCGCAGTGTGCAGGAGCGCCCGACTGGTCGATCCGAGGAGCATTCCCGCGAATCCGCCGCGCCCACGGCTACCGACGACTATCAATTGCGCCGTCTCCGCGTATTCGCTCAAAACCCGGACCGGACGGTCACGCGCGACGACCCTCTCGACGACGACGTCCGGGTAACGCTCGGTGAATCCGGCCAATTGCTCGGCGAGCACAACTTCCTCGCCCGTCTGGATGCTGCTCCACAGCTTGTCCTCCGGGGTGGCGCCCAGCGAGGGCTGCACACTCACGTCGCTCCACACGTTGACCGCAATCAAGGTGGCGCCCCTCGCGGAAGCCTGCTCGAAAGCATGCTCGACTGCCTCGATACTGCTCTCGGATCCATCGACGCCGACGACGACGGGACCTTCGGTCGGCGGTCGCCCGTCGAGCGTGCGCCCTCTGACAACTGCAACCGGCGATTCACCGTGCGAGACCACGGACACAGTCGCGGAACCGACGACCAGTCCGGTGAATTCACCGTGCCCGCGCGGTCCGAGCGCAATGATGTACGCACTCTTGGACAATTCGATCAGCCGATCGGAGACGCTGCCGTCAAGAAGTTCGGTGACGATCTCGAGGTCGTCATCGATGCTTTGCCGCGCAAGAATCTGCGCGCTGTCCAGACGAGCTGTGGCAGTTCGGCGCAGTTCTTCCTTGAAGCTCTCGGCGAGGTACGGCTCGGAGTAGTAGAAGGCGGGGATGTGCACCACCGTCGCGACATGGAGGGGGCGACCGAGCGCCACCGCCGTCCTCGCCGCCCAGACGACAGCCGACGACGCCGATTCCGAACCGTCTACCGCTACGACGACGGGTTTGGTTGCACTCATGTTCGTCCCTCCACTATCGACCACAGAATCTCTACGCCCTCACACTATTGCCCAATGACGGCAAAAAGGATTCATCAGCCGACGCGAGTCCCGAATCGGACATTCGACCTTCGGGTCTACTGCGGCAACGGCCCCGCCAACATCCCTTTCGGGCGTCAACGAGGCCACTGGAGCCGGATTCGCACGCGGACCCTGGCTACCCGATCCACGATAGGTGAAGAACCCGACCGGTCAGAAGTGCAAAAAGTCCTGTCAACAAGCGCCTAAAATCGGGTTTCGTGCGCAAGAGATCCCGAATCGACTGGAACACCTCTCACCTGATCGTCACCGGAGGCTCGTCCGGAATCGGTGAGGCAGTGGCCAATGAGGCAACAACTCGAGGGGCAAAGGTTTCACTGATTGCGCGCGACGCCGATCGGTTGGAAGCAGTCGGCTCCCGAATCGGAGCGCAATGGGCCAGCGCCGACGTCACGGACTTCGATGCCGTTCAACGAGCCGTCGAAGATTTGCAGTCCCGCAGCGGCACGTGCACCGCTCTGGTCTCCTGCGCAGGAACCGCGCTCCCCGGGCGATTTCTCGACGTCGACGTCGCGGAGTTCGGATCTCAGATGGCACTGAACTATCTGGGCGCCGTGCATGTCCTACGCGCTGTCCTCCCAGCGATGGTGGCACGCGGCAACGGCTCGGTACTGTTGACCAGCTCCACCGCGGGTCTGATCGGTGTTGTCGGATACAGCGGCTATGGCCCGACCAAAGCTGCAGTCCACCAACTTGCACACAGCCTGCGATACGAAATGGAACCGCACGGAATCACCGTCGGCGTCCTCTATCCCCCGGACACTCGAACGCCCGGATTCGACGTGGAGAACGCTCGGAAACCGCCCGAGACTGCTGCGGTTTCCGGTGCGATCACCCCGGTGGAACCGTCGGTCGTCGCGGAGCGGCGCTGAACGGAATGGAGCGCGGGCACCATCACATCGCAGCAGATCCGCTCACGAAAGTTCTGATCCGAGCGGGCGGATTGTTGGAGCCGGCCATCAGACCCTTCATGAACAGGACTATTTCCCGCTCTGCTGTGCGCCTTTATTAACCGCGGGCGGTTAATAAAGGCGCACGGCAGGGTCAGTCACAAATCTTGCGGAACTTCTCGATCAGCTGGACACGGCCGTTGCGATCGGCAGCCAACGGCGTGACGTTGAGCGTCGTGACGCCCGCTTCGGCGAAGGCTGCGACGCGTTCCCTGACGTAGCTCTCGGGACCGATCAACGACACGGCACGAACCAACTCGTCGGGGACTGCTGCTGCGGCTTCGTCCTTCTTGCCCGCGAGGTAGAGATCCTGGATCTTCTCGGCGGCCTCTTCGTAGCCGTATCGCACTGCGAGGTCGTTGTAGAAGTTCTTGCCCTTGGCGCCCATGCCGCCGATGTAGAGCGCAAGGCTCGGGCGCACCCAGTCGAGCATGTGGTCGACGTCGTCACCGATGGCGAGCGCCGGCGACGCGTACACCTGAAGCTCGCCGAGGCTCGGATCGCGCTTGGCCTTGCCCTTCGCAATCGGCTCGCCCCATACGCTTGCTGCCTTCTCCGGATGGAAGAAGATCGGTTCCCAGCCTTCGGCGATCTCGGCCGTCAGCTCGACGTTCTTGGGTCCGAGCGAAGCGATCAGGATCGGGATGCGCTCACGCACAGGATGATTGATCAGCTTGAGCGGCTTGCCCAGTCCGGTGCCCTTCTCGGCGGGGAGCGGAACCTGGTAATACTTGCCCTGGTATTCGACCTTCTCGCGGCGCCACACCTTGCGGCAGATCTCGACGACCTCACGGGTACGTCCTAGCGGAGCGTCGTACTTGACGCCGTGGAATCCCTCGATCACCTGCGGCCCGGAGGCGCCCAGTCCCATGACGAAGCGGCCGTTGGAGACGAAGTCCAGGCCCGCTGCCGTCATCGCGGTCAACGAAGGCGTACGGGTGTAGATCTGAAAGATTCCCGAAGCGAGTTCGATTGTCGACGTCTTGGCCGCCAGGTAACCCAGCTGGCTGACCGCGTCGAAGGAATACGCTTCCGGGACGAAGGCGATGTCCAGGCCGGCCTTTTCCAGGTCACCGACCTCTTCGACGGTTTCGGCGAACCCGCCGCTGTAGTTCAAACCCATACCGATACGCACGTTGTAACCCCAATCCTGACGATTGCTGCCGTGTGCGACGCGCACACGGGCAGTGGTACTCCCATCGAACACTTACTCACATCGAACACTACGGAACCTGAGTCCGCATTCATGTGACTACCCCGTTCATATTCGATGACCGAAATGAACGGGGTAGCGGGAGAACCTGAAGAGGGTCAGGATTCTTCGGGACGAACCACCATGACGGGGCACTTGGCCGAAGCGATCAGGGTGTTGCTGGTCGAGCCGAGCAGCATGCCGCGAAATCCACCGCGACCACGGCTACCGACGACCACGAGCTGCGCTTTTGCCGACCAGTCCAGCAGCCGTCCGCGTGGGTTGTCGAGGTAGACCTCGCGCCGGACCTTCACGTCCGGGTACTGCTCGGACCAACCGGCCAAGCTCTCGCTGAGAACTGCGTGTTCTTCCTCTTCGAGGGACTGTGGTGCAAGTGCAGCGGCCCTCGGATCTTCGAATGCCGCGCTCCCGAGGTCACTCCACACGTGCAGCGCCACCAACTCGACGCCGCGGAATGCCGCTTCCTCGAAAGCCGCCCCGACGGCCTGCGCGCTCAATGCGCTGCCGTCGACGCCGACCACGACCGGCCCCTCCGAGGGCACCGCGCCGTCGCGGTCTCGGACGACGATCACCGGGCACTTGCCATGACTGGCCACCCCGACCGCGGTATTGCCGAGCACTGCCGTTGCCGCCTTGCCTGATGCAGAAGCTCCGACAACGACGCGCCTGGCCTGTGCCGAACTCTCGATCAACCACTGAGTTGCACTGCCGATGGCGATTTCGGTGTGAACCTCCAGTTTCGGATCGATCTCACGGGCGAACTGTTCCGCCTCTGCCAAGATCGCTTTTCCGGCCTCCTCGACCCATTCGTACACCCCACCCGCGTCGACGTACGGTCCACCGAAACCGTACGGCGCGAAGTCGAGAGCGTGGATGATGTCGAGTCGCAATTCGCGCTGGGCGGCGATTTTCGCGGCTTCGCGGAGCGCGGTGGACGCAGTGTCCGAACCCTCGACTCCGACAACAACACTGTTATGTTCGCGTGAACTCATGTGCCCACCTTCCTGAAGAAGTAACCGAGCCACTTTCACTCTAACCATCCCACTTGTCCGGCTTTTTTGGGGTCGCCCCCTCTCGATTTCGGGGACTTAGGTCCCCGAAACTGTTGACGGATAGGAGAATTAGCAGAGCAATCAGGACCAGGTGTGAACAGGATCTCCCGTGCGCATGTTCTCCACGTAACCGCGGAGCATTCCGGTGAGCGCAGTCGAGCGGTCCGCGCCAGAGCCCTCCGCCCGCGCAACATGCTCTCGTTGCCAGGCGGCACCGGTCTGCCGATTCATGCACCGCCCTTCGATGACGCCGAGGTACCGATCGCGGGCGGCGGCGGACAATCCGAAGTCCGTCAAGCCCTCGTGCGCCAACGGCAGCAACCTTCGCAGTATCAACTCGTCGGCACCGACCCAACCGATCTCCGGCCAGTACAGGGTCGCATCCAGTCCGTACTTGGCGCCGATGTGCAGGTTCTCTTCCGCCGCGTGAAAAGACATGTGCGACCACAGTGGCCGCTCCGCGTTCACCAGTGCCCGAACGGTTCCGTAGTAGAAGGCTGCATTGGCCATGATGTCGACGACGGTCGGTCCGGCCGGCAGTACGCGATTCTCGATACGCAAGTGCGGCTTGCCATCCGAGCAGTCGTACACCGGTCGATTCCACCGGTAGACCGTGCCGTTGTGCATCTGAAGCTCGCTCAACTCCGGAACCCCGCCCGCCGCGAGCACTTCCAGTGGATCGGTGTCCGACACATCAGGCAGCAGGGCCGGGAAATACCGCGAGTTCTCCTCGAACAAGTCGAGCACCGAATGGATCCACCGTTCACCGAACCACACCCGCGGACGCACACCTTGATTCTTGAGCTCGAAAGTTCGGGTGTCCGTGGCCTGTTCGAAGATCGGAATGCGTGATTCGTGCCAGAGTGCCTTGCCCGCCAGGAAAGGAGAATTGGCGGCCAACGCCACTTGCACTCCGGCCAGACACTGCGCGGCATTCCAGTGCGCGGCAAATTCTTCCGGCGCCACCCGCAGATGCAACTGCATGGACGTACACGCCGCCTCCGGCACCACCGAATTGGTATCGGCCCGAAGAAGTTCCACGTCGCCGCCAGGTAGCGCGACACCTTCGACGTCGAGTTCGATGTCCTCTCCTCGCGCAGCAAAAATCTGCTCGTTGAGCAATTCGTAGCGCGGGTTGGCGGTGATCCACTCTCGATCGAGATGCTCGAGCTGCAGTGTCGGCAGCATCCCGATCATCACCATCTCGGCGTCGTGCGCATGGATTCGCGCGTCTGCGACGTCGAGGGACGCCCGCAGTTTCTTTTCCAATTCGAAAGTCGCGTCACCGGTGAGCGGGCCGGGTTCGACGTTCATCTCGACGTTGAACTGTCCGAGCTCGGTTTGGAAAACCGCAGCGTCGTCTATGGATTCGAGTACTTCACGATTCGACATCGCAGGAGCCATGTCTCCGTTCACCAGGTTGAATTCGATCTCCATACCCAGCAGCGGCGCGGGCCTGTCGACGGCGTCCCGAAAGTCACCACCGTCGAGCATCTGCTTCATGGCATCGACGCATGAGCGCACCTTCTTACGAAAGAGCCTGCGGTCGGCTCTGGTGAATTCTCTCGCCGTGACCTCTGCACCCATCGCGCGTTCCCCCTTCGACGATCAACGTCACTGAAGGCTATCCGGCCGGGGTCACCGACAAACGAGAACTGCGGTGGCACCAGGAAGATTTTCCGGCACCACCGCAGTACTACAAGAAGCTTTCTTACGAGTTGTCTACCCAGGTGACAGCCACGCCGCGGGCCTGCAGCCACGCTGCGGGATCGACCTTTGCGCCGTTCTCGGCAACCTCGAAGTGGAGGTGCGGGCCGGTGGACTGGCCACGGTTACCCACGGTGGCAATCTGCTGGCCGGCGTTGACACGCTGACCGACGTTCACCTGGTAATCGTTGACGTGACCGTACGTGGTGACGGTGCCGTCGTCGTGCTGGACACGGACCCACAGGCCGAAACCTGACGCCGGGCCGGCGTCGATGACCTGGCCGTCGGCGGCAGCCAGGATCGGCGTACCGATCGGGGCTGCGATGTCGAGGCCGCCGTGGTGCGCTCCCCAGCGCGAACCGAAGGTGGAGGTCAGCGTGCCGGACACCGGCTGCACCGTGCGAGCGGACGTGCCGGGATTGATACCGGCGAGGAACTGCTGTGCCTGTGTGTTGAGGTCAGCTGCAAAATCGGGAAGCTCGGGAATGTCGAGAGCGGGAAGAGCCGCCAATTCAGCCGGAACGACAACGCCCTCGGGAAGCAGACCCTGCGGGAGTTCAAAGCCCGCGATGGTCTGTGTTGCGGGCGCCGCAGCAGCGGTTCCTGCACCCATCTGGCCTGCACCGACGAGGAGTGCACCGGTAGCCGCAGCTACGACGCCTGCCTTGACACCGGCACCAGGGCCAGACGACGCGGTGCGGTGGCGGCCGCTTGCTGCCTCGGGATCGATCTCGAAGACAACATCGTCATTGCCCGTGCGGTGGTGGTTTCCCACAGTGTGTACTCCGTCAGTCGTCGGCGTGCAGGGTCCTTCTGATGAAGCCCGCTCCTCTGTCTGCCGAAGAATGTAACAGTTTGATCAAGGCGGCCGCCACCGTTACCCGATCTTGACCAAAACTATTTTTCGCCGTTCTGTCGGCTGGCGTCCAGTTCTGACTTGAATGCGTCGTATCGTGCCCGGTGAGCGGGTCGGCGCCGGATGATCGCCCACGCGATTCCCAGAACGACGAACCAGATCGGCGTGACGACAAGTGCCTGCAGGGTGTCGTCCTTGGTTGTCAGCGCCCAGAGGATGAAGACGAAGAACGCGAGCACGACCCAGCACATCACGATGCCGCCGGGCATCTTGAACTTCGACGCCTCGTGCAGGTGCGGACGACGCTTCCGGTACACCATGTAGCTCGCCAGGATGATCGTCCACACGAACATGAACAGCAGCGCCGAGATGGTCGTGACGACGGTGAAGGCCTCGATCACGGAGTCGCCCGAGAACAGCAGGATCAGCGACGCCAGCAGGAAGATGCAGGAGAACATCAGGGCGTTCGCGGGAACCTTGCGTGAGTTCAGCTTGCCGAGAGCCCTCGGTGCGTCGCCTTCTTGTGCAAGCCCGAACACCATGCGCGAGGTGGAGTAGATACCCGAGTTCGCCGAAGATGCGGCGGAGGTCAGCACGACGAAGTTGATGACCGATGCAGCGATGCCGAGGCCGGCGAGTGTGAACATGGCGACGAACGGACTCTTGTCTGCGCTGATTTCACGCCACGGTGTCACCGCGATGATCACGGTCAGCGCAACGACGTAGAACAGCAGCACACGAATGGGGATGGAGTTGATGGCCTTCGGCAGATTCTTCTCCGGGTCCTTCGCCTCGGCTGCTGTCGTGCCGACCAGTTCGATACCCACGAATGCGAACACCGCGATCTGGAAGCCGGCCACGAAGCCCATGAATCCGGTCGGGAACATGCCGCCGTCGTTCCAGAGATTGTCGATACCGGAGGTGGCACCGTTGGGCGCAGTGAACCCGGAGACGACCATGACGATGCCGACGATGATCAGGCTGACGATGGCAATGATCTTGATCAGCGCGAACCAGAACTCGGTTTCACCGAAGGCCTTCACCGTCGGCAAGTTCAGGAGGAGTAGGGCCGCGATCGTCAGCAAAGCGGGAATCCACGCCGCGAGACCTGGCCACCAGTATTTGAAGTAGCCGGAAATCGCGATGACGTCCGCGATGCCGGTGACGATCCAACAGAACCAATACGTCCAGCCGGTGAAGAATCCCGCCCAGGGGCCCAGCAGATCAGCGGCGAAGTCCGAGAAAGACTTGTACGCCATGTTCGAGAGCAGCAACTCCCCCATCGCACGCATGACGAAGAAGAGCATGAAGCCGATGATCATGTACACGAAGATCACGGAAGGCCCGGCAAGAGAGATCGTCTTGCCCGATCCCATGAAGAGTCCGGTGCCGATGGCCCCACCGATGGCGATCAGCTGGATATGCCGGTTGGACAGCTGACGTGAGAGGTGGGGGTCTTCGCCGGACGGCTTCGTCAAATCTGGTGTGTTCGCGTGGTCGGACACGGAGGATCCCCCTCGTCGTTCGGTTCATCCGGGGCGTCGAAATCACGCCCGTCGGGGGAACCTCGGAAAATGTGCCCTCTCAAAGTACGCGTGCACTGGCTCACATCACGCATCGGAAAGCGGACGCCGATAACCTGTCGAGGTGAACACTGACAGCACGGCCCATCAAGACGGACATATCGCCGCGACGCTGTTCGATTTCTCCGGAACGCTCTTCCGTTTGGAAGAGAGCGACGATTGGAACGAGCACCTCGTCGATCACCAAGGTGATCCGCTCGACGTGCATGCTCAAGCCGAGCTGATGCGCCGGATGACCGCGCCGGTGGGTAGAACCGTCGAGATGGACGAAGCCGGTATCTACGCGTGGGAGAACCGCGACCGAGATCCGAAGTTGCATCGTCAGGCTTACCTCGACGTGTTGAGCAAGTCCGGAGTTCCCGATCCGGTTCGCGCCGAGGCTTTCTACGCCCTACTGGTCGATCCGGACCAGTGGTCGCCGTACCCGGATACCGGGGAGGTCCTGAAGACATTGTCGGAGAAGGGCATACGAACCGCGGTCCTGAGCAACATCGCCTTCGACATCCGACCGGCGTTCGTCGACCGAGGCTGGGACGTCTGGGTCGACGAGTTCGTACTCTCTTTCGAGGTGGGTGCAGTCAAGCCCGAACCGGCGATCTTCGAGTACGCCCTTGCGCAACTCGATGTGGATGCGGCGCAGACTCTGATGGTCGGTGACAGCGACATCGCCGACGGCGCTGCCCGCGACGTCGGTTGCCAGTTCGCACTTGTCGATCCCCTGCCGACGACAGAACGCCCGCACGCGCTACTCGACGCAGTCCGAAAGTTCGGCCTGCTCTGAGCGATCAGCAGTCGCCGGGCTTGCCGGCAGTCTCGTATTCGCCGATCGCAGCAACCTTCTCGGCCGAGGCACTCCGAGTGTCGAAGTGGTAGCCCAGCCACTCCTTCGCCAGTCGCCTGGCGAGTTCGAGTCCAACCACTCGCTGCCCGAAACACAAGACCTGTGCGTCGTTGCTGAGCACCGATCTCTCCACCGAGAAGCTGTCGTGGGCAGTCACCGCGCGGATCCCCGGCACCTTGTTGGCGCTGATGGCGACGCCCAATCCTGTTCCACACACGAGGAGCGCCCGGTCGGCTTTGCCGTCGGCCACCAACCTGGCGGCGGTGACAGCAACGTGTGGATACGCAGTGTGCTCGTCGTTTCCGACGCCGACATCGGTCACCACCTCTACGCGGTCGTCGGCTTCGAGGTCGGTCTTGAGTGCCTGCTTGTATTCCAAGCCGGCGTCGTCGCAACCGACGACGATACGAAGTCGCTCAGCCATGTTCGTGCTCCTTGTGTTCAGAGTTCGTGTTCAAGAAATCGGCGACGGTACGGACGCACATCGCCATCGATATCGCGCCGGCATCCGGGGTCCCGACGCTCCGTTCTGCCAGCGGTCGTGCCCGACCCACCAGCGGGCGTAATTGTGCCGTGGCGTCGGCTGCGGTCTGGGCAACGACGGCGGCTTCGTCCCATGCCTTCGCTGTGGGGACCCCGTTTCCGACTGCGGCACTCAAGGTTTCCACGAAAGGCCACAGGGCGTCGAGCATCGTCTTGTCGCCTGGTTTTGCTCCACCGAGCGCCACTATCGCGTCGTAGCCCGCCCGCACACCGTCAGCGAGGTCATGGGCGCCTGGTTGTCCCTTGTCGCCCAGCCTGGTTCCCATCGCCGTGAGCGCGGCACCCCACAGCACGCCGGAGGTTCCGCCTGCCTTTGCCGCCCAGGCTTCACCCGCTGCAGTCAGAACTCCTTGCGGCCCTGCACCCTGCGCGGCTGCGGCTTGCGCTGCCAGCGTCGCGTACTCGGTTCCACGAACCATCCCGCGCCCGTGGTCTCCGTCGCCTGCCACCGCATCGATATGGCCCAGATCTTCCTCGTTGTCCGCCATCACCCGAGCGAGAGCCTCGATGACCGTAGCCACAGTTTCTCCGCATCGTCGCCCGTGCTCGTCGCCCGCGGCGCTCACACCAGACGTCTCGTGCACGGAAGCAGCCCTGCGGCGCTCCCCCGATCGTGTTGCCACACCGAATGTTCCGCGCCGAAATGCCGGAGTGTCCGCGGCTGCGGTCCAGAACGATTCGAGTTCCTCGTCCAACCACATGAGCGTCAGAGAACAACCGGCCATGTCCAGACTGGTCACCAACTCTCCGACCTCCGGCGAGACGATCGTGTATCCGGCCTCCCGCAACAGCTTCGACGCGGTTCCCCAGACCACGAACAATTCCTCGTACTTGGTACGCCCGAGCCCGTTGAGGATGGCACCGACGCGTGTCCCGGTACCGTCCGGTCGTTCGGCAAGCACGCCGTCGACCAATAGCCGCGCCAGTTCTGCGGCACTTGGCATCTCGTGCGTGGATACACCCGGTTCTCCGTGAATACCGAGCCCCAGATCCATCATTCCGGTTTCCACTGTGAAAAGTGGGTGATCCGCGCCCGGCATGGTGCATCCGTCGAAAGCAACACCGAGTGTTCGTGTGTTGTCGTTCGCCGCCCGGCCCACTCGCTGTACCTCGTCGAGGTTGTACCCCGCTTCCGCGGCAGCCGACGCGATCTTGAACACCGTGAAATCACCGGCAATTCCCCGCCGCTTCGTGATGTCCTCCGCCGATGCACTCGCAATATCGTCGGTGACCGGCAGGTATCGAGCATCAATTCCCTCGTGCGCCAAAGCTTTCACTGCGAGCGAGAAATTCATCACGTCACCCGCGTAATTTCCGGTGGTCAGAAGAACCCCGGCACCGCTGTCGACGGCGCGAGCGACGGAGGTCGCCTCCGCGGCGGAGGGAGACGTGAAGATGTTTCCCACCACTGCGCCGTCGGCGAACCCCGGCCCGACAACACCACAGAACGCGGGATAGTGACCGGAACCGCCACCTACGACGACCGCAACCTTGCCCGGTCGTGTCTCCTGGGCGCGCACTACACCGCCTGGTACACCGACAACATAGTCGGAGTTGGCGTCGAGGAAACCCTCGAGCATGTCTTCCGTAAATGTCGCGGGATCATTGAATAGCCGAGTCATGACAAAGTACCTCTAACGCAGTCGATTTCCGGTTTCTGGGTCGAACAGATAGACACGTTCGGGAAGAGCAGTCGCAGCGCACTCGTCGCCTGCCGCAAACCTCTCGTGGGCCGGCGTCTGAACCATCAGCGTTGATCCCGAGCCAGTCGACTCGGTTCCCGCTGCGTTCACCTGTACCAAACCGAACTCCATCAGGTGCTCGAAATGCTTCACGTGCACGGTGATCTGCCGATGCTCGGCAGGCCCCGGCACCATGGTCATGTCCTGGGGGCGAACCCCGACCCGAACCGACTGACCTTCAACGACATTGCGTGCCGAGACCGGCAAGGTACCAGCCGAACCTATGGCAACAACCGCAGATCCGTTCTCGAGTCGGACAATTCCGTCGAACATGTTGATCTGAGGTTCGCCCACGAACTCCGCCACGAAGATGTTGGCCGGATCGTCGAACACTTCGTCGGGAGTGCCGTACTGCTGGATGATGCCACCGTCCATCACCGCAAGCCGGTCGGCCAAGCTCAGCGCTTCGACCTGGTCGTGGGTGACCACGATTGTGGTGTAGCCGAATTCGCGTTGCAGCATCTTCAGTTCACGCCGAACCCGTTGCCGCGCCGACGCGTCGAGGTGCGAGAGCGGTTCGTCGAGGAGCAGCACCGGCGGATTGCGCACAAGCGCCCGAGCGAGTGCAACTCGCTGCTTCTGCCCGCTCGACAATCCTGCCGGACGCAAGTCGAGTAGGTCCTCCATCTCGAGACGACGGGCGATGGTGGACACCAGTTCGTCTGCGCCCGCAACCTTTCGTGCTTTCAATCCGTACGAGAGGTTGTCACGCACCGAGAGCGGCGGATACAAAGCGTAGCTCTCGAATCCAACCCCGACGCCTCGTTTCCCGGGCGCCAACTGACTGATCTTCCGGTCACCGATCAAGATCTCCCCACTCGAGACGGTCTCCAGTCCGGCGATCATCCGCAGGGTTGTCGTCTTGCCACATCCCGAAGGACCTAGCAGGGCGACCAGCTCACCGGGTTCGATGTGCAGGTCGATTCCTTTGACCGCGTGGAATGCTGCCCGCCCGCGTGAAGAGTAGGTCTTCTCCAGGTTGTCCAGGGTGAGTGATTGCGCGACCTTCGTGGCGCGACGGCTATCGGCGGTAGTGGTCATCGCCTGTCCTCCTGTGCTGCATGGGTCGTTACACTGTCGCCGGACCTACCGGCGCCGGCGATCGCGCTGCCGAGTCGTCGACTGTCTGTTCCCTCTGGCGCTCCCTCGAACAGGTGAATGTTCTGGCGCGCCACTTCCACAACGATCTCGGCGCCTTCGACCGCGAGCGAACCACCCGAAGACAGACCGATCATCGTGACCCCGCCGCCGAGATCTATCGAGAGTTCGACATTGCGGCCGAGACGCTCCACCAGTTGGATGCGGCCACGTACCGCCACCGAACCGGCGTTCCGCGAGAAATCTGCCCGAATCTCGATGTCACACGGTCGGATACCGATTCGAGCGCCAGCCGACGCAGATATCGTGATGTCCGACGGAATCTCGACCTCCAGATCGGTTCCGAGCACCCGGAGCGCTGCGCCGTCGACTACTGCATCGAACACGTTGATCTCGGGTTGGCCGAGCGAGCGCGCCACGAAGGTGTCAGCGGGCGCATGCCAGATGTTCGCCGGTGTGTCGATCTGGACCAACCGGCCCTCCCGCAGGATCGCGATACGATCACCCAACGCCAGCGCTTCTTGATAATCGTGTGTCACGTATACCGTTGTGGTGTTGGACATCTGACCGAGCTGACGCAATTCGGCACGCATCGCCGCCCGTAGTTTGGCATCGAGATGTGAGAGCGGTTCGTCGAGAAGGTACACGTCGGCCGGCCGTACCAACACTCGCCCGAGAGCAACTCGCTGCCGCTGCCCGTTCGACAATTCCCGTGGAAAGCGCTCGAGAAGGTGGTTGATTCCCAAGGTCTTGGTGACGGTGTCGATCCGGCGCTTCTGCTCGTCCTCCGAGTATTTTCCAGTTCGGCCGGACTTCAGTGGTGACGCCAGATTCTCGGACACCGTTTTTTGTGGGTACAACGCGTAACTCTCGAAGGCCATGGCGACGTTGCGGTGGTACGGCTCGACGAGCGTCATGTCCACTCCCCCGATGTCGACCGTGCCGTCGTCGACTTCGACGAGTCCGGCTATCGACTTGAGCGTCGTCGTCTTGCCTGCGCCCGAAGGTCCCAGAATGACGAGGAATTCACCGTCTGCCACGTCGAGGTCGATGCCGTCGATGCCCACGGTCTTTCCGTAGTGTTTGGTCAATGCTTTGACAGTAAGTGCGACCATCAGGATTTCACCGCCCCGAACGACAGTCCGCGCACAAGGTATCGCTGGATCGTCAACGCCAGAATCAGCGGTGGTAGTGCAGCGATCACCGCAGCCGCAGCTGTCAGGTTGTAGTAGGCCTGTCCGCCACCACCGAGGAACTTGGTCACCGCGACGGTGACTGTTCCGGCGTTGCTGTCGGCGAGGATGAGTGGGAATACGTAGTTGTTCCACGCGAATATGAACGAAAGCAGCGCTGCTGCAGCAATTCCCGGACGAACGAGTGGTAGCGCCACCATGACGAAAGCGCGCTTGCGCGTGTACCCGTCGAGGAGGGCCGCCTGTTCGAGGTCTTCAGGCAGATCTTCGAAATACGAGCGCAAGATCCAGACCACCAGGGGCATCGTCACCAGTTGAAGAACCCACACCATCCCGAGTTTGGTGTCGAACAACCCGATCTGGTTGTAGATGACGAACAGAGGCACGATCACCATCAGCTCCGGCGCAAAGCGGAAGGACAGCATGTTGAACATCAAATCGTTGGATCCCTTGTACTTCCAGCGTCCGGCAGCATACGCAGCCGGAATGCCGATAGCCAACGAAACCAGAACAGCACCGCCACAATTGATCAAGCTTGTCAGCAGAGCCGACTTGAAGTCGACACTCGTCAGGTCCGTGCCCTTCTGACTCAGCACGGTTCCGAAGTTCTCGAACGTGGGACTGAACTTGAAGTATGTGGTGGTCTGCTCGGCCGGAGTCTTCAGCGCCAACAGAAACATCCACAGGATGGGAAAGAGCGAGAAGACGAACCACACGAGCAACACGATGTCCGCGGCTACGGCACCCACCGTGAATCTTTTCTGGCCTGGCATCAATTCACTGGCCATGACTTTACGACTCCGCTCCGGCAGCACGACGCTGCGCCTTGCCCAACACGCTCACCAGATAGCGCGCGGTGACGAACACGATGATCCACAGCAAGAACATGTAGGTGCTGCCGCGGGAATAGTCGAGATTGATGATCGAGTCCTCGAACGCGCCGATCTGGAGCGTTCGGGTGGACAGTCCTGGTCCACCCGCAGTCAGGACGTACACCGCGTCGAACACTTTGAGGTTGTCCATGAATCGGAAGATCACGGCGACCAGAATGTATGGCCACAACATGGGCAGCATCAGCCTGCGGAACATGTAGAACCAGCTGGCACCGTCCACCTCGGACGCTTCGAACGGCTCCTTCGGTAGCGAACGCATGCCGGCGAGAACAAGAATTGCCACGAAGGGAGTGAAAATCCACAGGTCCACCAGAATGACGGACCACAGCGCGTTCTGACTGCTCAACCAGTCGAATGTGTTGCCCAGTCCCAGAACGTGATTCAGAATTCCGAACTGCGGGTTGAACATCAGCTTCCAGATCACGCCGGCGATGACCGGTGCGATCATCAACGGAAGGATCAGCACTTTCTCGAAGATCTTCCCGATCAAGCTCGAACGGTTGAGCAGTAGCGCGATGCCGACGCCGATCACCGTCTCGACTGCCGTGGCGACAATCGCGAAGACTCCGGTCACACGCACGCTGGTCCAGAAGCTCGAGTCGCCCAGGACACTCGCGAAGTTCTTGAACCACACGAACTGCGGATCCGGGTTCACTGCCGCGTAATTCAAGAACGAGTAGTACGCGCCGATCACGAACGGATAGAGAATTCCGACAACGATCACCACAGCCGGAATCGAGAGGATGTAGGGGCGCAACTTGCGTCGCCACATCGGTACTTCGGGAGGTTCGACGTTGCGGGGCGGTGCGCCTGCCGGTTTCGCGGAGTGCGCCTCCGACGGCGGACGGGTGGATTGGGTAGTCACTTTTCCTTACTCCCTTGCTCCGGTGATCCGCCGCGGATCAGAGGTTTACCTTGGATGTGTTGGTCTTGGCGAGCGAGGACAGCGTCGATTTCGCGTCCTTGCCGCCGTAGATGTCCTGCAGCGCGACAGCCCAGTCCTCGGTGGTGTCGAAGAACTTCTTCTGAGGCGTGAACTGGATCTTGGAACTGCCGATCACCGTCTCGAACGTTTCGAGATAGCCCGGCATACCGTCGCCGACTTCCTGTTTGAAAGTTTCGTTGAACACGGACTCGCGCACGGGGTTCGCGAAGATGCCTGATTTGACCGCGTCGTTGAGAGTTCCCTTACTGGTGGCCCACTGCAGGAAAAGCCATGCCGCATGCTTTTTCTCGGAACGCGCATTCATGGCCAACGACCACGTCCACAGGTTGGTCGCGTAACTCCCGTCCGGACCCGCCGGACCCGGGTACCACGCGAGGTTACCCGCTTCGCGACTGGCTCCGGGCTTGTTCTTCGGGTACGTCGCACTGTCCGCGTCGTAGACCATCATTGCCTTGCCGTCACCGAGATCGCCTGTCGCCTGCGGATAGTCGTACGTTGTCCACGAGGTCGGTCCGGCAGCGTGCATCATGTCGATCCACTTCTCGGTGAAGGCGACAGCCTTGTCCGAATCCATGGTCGCCACCAACTCGCCACCCCGGAATTCGTAGTCCTTCGCGCCCTCGCGGGTGAACTGCGTCATGAACCCCGGGTGAATCGTCGCCCAGGACTTCGAGCCTCGCGTGGCGATTCCGTAGACGTTCTCACTTCGATCCGTGAGATCCGTTGCAAGTTGGATCAATCCGTCGAATGTGTCGGGCAGCTTGATGCCCTTGTCGTCGAAGACCCTCTTGTTGTAGGTGACGACGTTGTTCTCGAATCCGAGCGGTAGTGCCCATTGCCCACCGGTTCCGAGTGGAGAACCCAACTCGAAATCCCAGCGGGTGGAGGTACGCAACCCCTCGTAGATGTCCTCGAAGTCGTACTCGTCGCTGGTAGCCGATGTGTTTTCGAGCCACGGCTGCAGATCCTCGAGCCAGGCCGGCGGCCCGTACTGCCAGATGAAGTACGCACCGAGCATGAATACGTCATGCTTGCCGGTACCACCAGCAAGTTCGGTATTGAGCTTGGTGAAATAATCGGCCTCCGGCACCAGGTCGGCTTTGACTGTAATACCGGTCAATTCGGTGAAATCAGCGAGCAGTGGCTGCAACGCCTGCTGGTACGGGTGCGGGGTCTGCAGGATGTTTATGCTGGTACCTTCCAGCGCCCGCCAATTGAATCCGCCTGTCACCTCCGACGCTCCGTTGGTCGGCTTCTCACCACCACCGACTCCACAGGCGGAAAGTATGGGCACGCTCGCGGCAGCCATCCCCGCGATACCGAACGCCCGCAGCATCTCTCGACGCGAGAGCTGTGGACCACCGCTGAATGGGACGCGGGGTGTGAAACGACTCATGTTGATTCTCCGCTGAATGGATGAGTGGGGATCTCGAACGACCTGCGGTACAGGCCGGGTGTGCGAACCGTCAGGGAATGAGTGAGACCTTCACGGACTCGGTGCCACTGGCCACCAGATCGAGTCCCTTCTGGAAGTCTTCCAACGGAAGCTGATGCGTGCAGATCTTGTCCATCGGCAGCAGGCCTGACTCGATCATCCGGATTGCGGCCGGCCAGCAGTCTGGGCCCAGGTGCGCCCCGAGGACGTCAAGTTCCTTGTCGTCGCTGATAATGCTCCAGTCGACGCTGACGTCGTCTTTGAACACTCCGTATTCGACGTAGGTGCCGAGCTTACGCAAGATGTTGAGGCCCTGCGGAACTGCAGACGGATGGCCTGTCCCCTCGAGATAGACATCGGCTCCGTAACCATCGGTGAGATCCTTGACGATCTGAACGGCATCCTCGTCGGCAATGTTGATGACGATGTCGGCTCCGCACAGTTTGGCGAGCTCGAGCTTTTCCGGTGCCATGTCGAGAGCGATCACGTGCGCCGGGCTTTTTGCTCGCGCACCGGCAACCATCCCCAGACCGATCGGCCCGCAGCCGGCGACGACGACTACGTCGTCAAAGGTGATTCCAGCTCGTTCCACGGCGTGCAGTGAGCACGACAGCGGCTCGGCAAACGCAGCATGTGCTGCCGGGAGATCCTTGGATACCTTGTGCACCAAAGCTTCCACTGGATAGACCATGAATTCGGCCATCGCGCCGGGGGTGACTCGCTTGAATCCGTACAGGTTGTGCGGTTGGCACATGTGATACTGACCGCGCTTGCAGTAACGGCACTCCCAACACGGAACGATCTGTTCGGAGACCACACGATCGCCCACCGCGATCCCCCAGCGCTTCGACCCTTCCGCATCGATCGAGACAACCTCACCGACGAATTCGTGCCCCGGAATGACCTCGGTCTCGGCCCAAGCCGGACGGTTCTCGTCGCCCCAGAATTTTGCTGCACCGTGGTAGCACTTCAGGTCACTCGCACAGATTCCGACTGCCTCGACCCGAACCAGCGCTTCACCGGGGCCCGGAACAGGCTTCGGCACTTCTTCGAGTCGATAGTCGCGCGGACCGTGGCAGATGACCGCCTTCATCGTCTCGGACATCGTTGTCTCCTCTTGGGATCAGGTCTGGATGGGGCGCTGAGCGCTGGTCCAGTGGCTGCACATGAACACAATTTCATGTGTCGGCGGTCACAGTATCGGATCGAATTACATATGTCCAGCACAATTGTTCATCTGAACTAGGTGCGTGAGCATCTGTTCATGCGGTACCTTTCTGTCATGCCGATCAGCAGTTCAGACGCGATGCCACTACCCGCATCCACGCCTGCCGGTTCGGCACCGACCAGCACGAACAGCACCTTCACACGCGCGTTGCTCTACACCGCGGCCAAGCTTTACTACGACGAGGACGCCACTCAAGCCGAAGTGGCAAAAGCCCTCGGCACCAGCCGCGCCACCGTCAGTCGCATGCTCTCCGAGGCGCGAAGGCAGGGCATAGTCCGCATCCAAGTTGTGCCGCCTCAGGAAGAAGCACATGGAAGCCTGGCCGAGCGGTTGCGCGTCAAGCTCGGGCTGCATCGCGTGTACCTCTCAGGTCCCCTACCCACTCCGGCGCAGCAGAAAGGCACGGTCGACGTCATGGGTTCGGTACTCGCCCCGGCGACGGCCGAGGCACTCGCCGGCGCAGGCCTCGTGCCAGGTGACGTACTGCTCGTGTCCTCCGGGCGGACGGTCTACGAAGTCGCGCAATACGATCTGACGCCCATTCCAGGAGTCTTGGTCGCTCCCACTGTCGGTGGCAACGACCAACCGGAGGAGTGGTACCAGACCAACGAGATCACCCGCTTGATCTCGAACAAGATCGGCGGACGTCCGAATTATCTTTTTGCGCCGGCGCTTCCAGGTCCCGATCTGTATCCGACCCTCACCAAGGATCCGGCCATACAGCGAGTTCTCGGCCTGTGGCCACGGGCTCGGGCTATCCTCATGGGCATCGGCGCTCCACCCCTACTGCGCGCCGACATTCCGCAGTTCGTTCCGATAACGTCGTCCTCACTTCGAGAAGCCGTGGGCGACATCTGCTCTCGCTTTTACGATCGTGACGGCAACACCGTCGACTTCCCCGGTAGCGAACGTCTTATTGCGCTCGAACTGTCTGCACTGCAAGATATCCCGGTGGGCATCGCCGTGGCCGTCGGTGCCGAGAAAGTCGCTCCAATCATCGCCGGTGCGCGCAGCCGGTACTTCAATCAACTCGTCACCGACCCCACCACCGCACAACAGATACTTGCGGTCGAGTAACTTCGAAAGGCTTTGCCATGCCTACTGCGTCAGCCCGCCTGCTCGACGGAAAACGCGCTCTTGTCACTGGAGCCTCGAAAGGCATCGGCACGCAAATCGCACACGCCTTCGCCCAAGCCGGTGCGGACGTAATCGTCTCCGGTCGTAGCCGTTCCGAACTGACGACGCTGGCCGACAGACTCCGCGACAGTTGTGGCGTGCGCGCCGAGATTCTCGTTGCAGACCTCGCATCCCCCGACGCACCGACCCAGGTCGCACAAGAGTCTCTCGCGGTATTCGGCGGACTGGATGTGCTGGTCAACAACGCTGGAATCTCGTATCCCGAATTTGTCACCGACATAACCGAACCCAACTTCGACGCGGTTCTGAACGTCAACCTCCGTGCCCCGGCCTTGCTCGCCGCGAAGATCGGCTCGGCCATGGCCGATGCGGGCGGCGGAGCCATCGTGACGGTTGCTTCAGCAGCAGCCTTGCGCGCGTTGCCCGAGCACTATTCGTACTGCATCGCAAAGGCCGGTTTGGTGATGGCCACCAAAGTGCTTGCCTTGGAGTTGGGTAACCGCGGCGTCCGGGCGAACTCGGTCTGCCCGACGGTTGTACTCACCGAGATGGGCCAGACGGTATGGGGTGAGCACGAGAAGGCCGCACCTATGTTGAATCGTATCCCGAGTGGCCGCTTTGCCGTACCGGACGAGGTGTCCGAGGCCGTCGTCTGGCTGGCGTCGGACGCCGCCGCCATGGTGAACGGAACCGATCTTCCCATCGACGGCGGTTACCTCGTGAGCTGAACGGCCGCAGCCATCAGGCCGTTCAGCCGAATTCGGCGAGGGCGTGGATTTGTTCCTTCGTCGACGGATACAGCGTCAACCACGTTTGATACAAATCCTCGTACATCGCGCTGTTGGCTGCATTCGGCACTACCTCGTGCGACAGCGTCGTCCAATCAGTATCCGGCGCAACAAGTCCGGTTCCGATCGCAGCCAACAACGCGTCGCCGTAGCTGGCGCCGATGGTCTGAGCGGGAACCAACTGTGTGTGTCCCGTGATGTCGCTGATCGCCTGCGTCCAGACCCGACTCTTGACCCCACCTCCCACCGCGATCGTGCGTCGGACGGGTTCATCTGTGTCACCGAACATCTCGAGTATCTGACGGATTCCGAAGGCTATGCCCTCATAGGCTGCTCGAAACAGATGACCGCGGCCATGGCGCAACGAGAGTCCTGCGACCACGCCTCTGGCTTTGGGGTCGAACACTGGGGTACGTTCGCCGGCAAAGTACGGCAGGATCAACAGCCCTTCGGCGCCTGCCGGTACTGCCTCAGCTTCGGCGAGCAACTGTTCGAATGGTGCATCACCGGTGAGCTTTTGAAGCCAGCCGGTCAAGCTTCCGGCGGTGGATGTGCCGGCCGCAAGTGCCAGAGTATTCTTCTGAACGCCTGCGGTTGTCCACAATGCCGGGTTGCTGTGAAACTTGTCGAGCACCTGCACAAGGAACATCGTCGACCCGTACATGAGCATGAGATCCCCGGGATGACGGGCACCCACACTGAACCCCTCGGAAAAGGCGTCGACGGTACCCGCGACAACAGGAGTTCCGACCGGTAGTCCGGTCTGCTCGGCCGCATCACCGTGCACAAGTCCGACAACATCACTCGGCCACACCAAACGTGGGCATTCCAGATGTCCCAGAATGCGATCGAGCCACTCGGATTTCCAGCTGAAGTCTCGAACCGAATAGAGCGGATCACACTGACTGGCCGTGTGATGATCTTGAATGTACTCGCCGGTCAGCTTTGCGGCGATGTACGAATTCGAGCCGTACCACCGCGTCGCCGCGGCAAAAACATCCGGTTCGTGGATGCGCACCCATTCGATCTTCGGTCCGACGGCCTGACTCGACAGGAGTTTGCCACCACAATCGAGTATTGCCTCCTCGCTGAACAATTCGGTCAGCGAGGCCACCTCCGCTGACGCTCGACTGTCGATTCCGTAGAGGATAGCCGGACGAACAGGACGAAGTTCACTGTCGCACAACACCAACGCCGGGCCGACACCACTGACACATAGGCCGGCCACCTTGGCATTCGTGGGAACTTGCGCCACAAGACGTTTCGAGATCGCACACACCTCGGACCACCACATCTTCTCGGCGTCCACCTCGGCCCACCCTGGCCGGGGCATCGAGATCTGGTGATCGATCTGCTCGGTTGCCAGGACCACACCGTCAGGGGTCACCAGAACCCCTTTGCTGCTGCCCGTCCCCATGTCTATCCCTACCAACAAGTCCACGGAGTCACCCTAACCGAGCGAACGGTGTCAGGCTCTGTGGTTACACGCCTTCGGTGAGTTCGCGCAGCGACGCGTAACGCTCACGCACGTGGGGAGCTGGTTCGGCGTCGAATCGCCGCTCTTCCGGTTTCGGCCACACCGGCGGCTGCACGTCTCCGGACAGAGCCCATGCTGCTTGCCGGCAGGCTCCCTCGGCGACGTACTCACCCGGAGCAGGGATCACGACCGGCACCCCGAGAATTGCCGGCGCTATCTCACAGAGTGCACGAGACTTCGCTCCGCCTCCCACAAGGAGAACTCGCTTCACCTCGACACCCTGACGAACCAGATCGTCGACGCCATCGGCCAAGCCGCACAGGAGACCTTCGACGGCGGCTCGTGCAAAGTGCGCAGGCGTCGAGTTCTGCATACGGAAACCGTGCATGGCTCCCGTGGCGTCGGGCCGGTTGGGCGTCCGCTCACCCTCGAAGTACGGGATCATGACCAACCCGTCGTTTCCGAGGGGCGCGGTCAGCGCCAACCTGGACAGTTCGGCGTGATCGACGCCGAGAATGGATGCCGTCGCATCAAGAATGCGAGCGCCATTGAGAGTGCATACCAGCGGCAGGTGCAGTCCGGTCGCGTCCGCGAATCCTGCCACGTTTCCACTGGGATCGTGTG
Organism: Rhodococcus sp. NPDC060176; assembly: GCF_042728675.1. Taxonomy (NCBI): domain Bacteria; kingdom Bacillati; phylum Actinomycetota; class Actinomycetes; order Mycobacteriales; family Nocardiaceae; genus Rhodococcus; species Rhodococcus sp. NPDC060176. The sequence continues at coordinate 1,606,284 of NZ_JBHWYS010000001.1, read as the reverse complement.
TGGGCGTGACTGATACAGCGGATACTACGCCGGAAGTTCCGATCGAGATGATCACGTCACCGGGGACTGCACCCAAACCAAGTGCGGCGGCGGCATTGTCACCCGTGCCCGGTCCGATGATTCCCCCGGAGTGAGTGCTTCCGATCTTCTCGTTCGGCGCTGCAACTCGGGGAACCTGCGGGGTTCGATCGCGAAATGCCAACGCCAACAGATCGATACGGTATTCGCGCGTCGAGGCAGCGTAATAGCCGGTTCCACTGGCGTCGCCCGCGTCGGTGGCAAGTTCCTTCAACGACCCTGACCCGCCCAATTTCCAGGACAGCCAGTCGTGCGGAAGACACACCGCGGCAGTGCGATCGGCGTTGGCCGGCTCGTGATCTGCCAGCCATCGAAGCTTGCTTGCCGTGACTGCAGCGACCGGGACGACTCCGACGGCGTCGGCCCATTCGTTCGATCCGCCGAGTTCTTCTACCAGATCGGACGCAGCCTTGGCCGAACGAGTGTCGTTCCACAGCAGCGCCGGCCTGACGACCTCGCCGCCGTTGTCCAGACACACCATGCCGTGCTGTTGAGCTCCGACGGAAACTGCCGCAACGTCGTCCAGCCCACCCGCCGCGGCAATTGCACTGTCCATAGCCTCGAGCCAGCAGGCCGGATCTATCTCTGTACCGACTGGATGAGCCGCTCGTCCTTCTCGTACCAGTTCGCCTGAATCGGCGTCACGGACAATGACTTTGCACGACTGAGTAGACGAATCGATACCGGCAACGAGCGTCACGCTGGAGTCCTTTCCGAAGGGACCTTCAGCTCGCGTTGGCGACCGCGGGCATCCGGTTGCTGCGCTTACGCAGCGATCGCACATATTCTGCGCGCTCGGTCTCCGTCATTCCACCCCAGATGCCGTACGGCTCGTGGACGGACAGTGCATGTTCGCGGCACTGCTGGAGTACAGGGCACGTCTCGCAGACCTTCTTGGCGTTGCGTTCACGGTTCTCGCGAGCATGTCCACGCTCGCCGTCCGGGTGGAAGTACACGGCGGAGTCGTGCCCACGGCACGCTCCCTGCAACTGCCAATCCCACACTTCGGCGGTCGGGTACGGCATCGGAAGGTGCTTGTGCATGATGGCGACCTCAATTCCTTACTCGGGTGAAACGGATTCGGGTGACTCGGAGCTACGCTGCGGACTTACCGGCGCCCGGCTGATTCGCCGATCGGCCGAGTCGATGCGCACAGACCGAAGCGAGTTCGCCGGCGACGGGCGGAGTCAGCGCTGCGACGCCGTCGTCGAGAATCGCCTGCAGCCTGCGGAAATACTCGTCCGGGGCGAGGCCGAAAGTTACGAAGATCTCTTCGTCGGGTCCACCGTCGAACTGCTGCCACTTACGTGCGAACTCGACGATCTCTTGTGTATCGGTGCGGCTCATCAGGTTCTCCCCTGTTTGTGCGCCCTGCTTCACAGAAACTGCGACTCGTCTCCTCGGACGCCCGTGGCAGTGAGTCAAGACACACACTATGCCTACTTCTGCTTTTGCACAAGACTTACTTAAGTCTTTTTGTGAACAAAGTAGGGCAACTTTCGCACGCTGAAGTTGCCGACAAGGAATGCTTGAATAGGACAATGACCCGACCGTCCACAACTCCGGCTACCGCAGGAGAGGTATTCACGCTGATACGCAGCGGTTCAGCGACCACTCGCAGCGAGATCGGGAAGCTCACCGGCCTATCCAGGACAGCAGTATCGGCCAGGGTTGCGGCACTTCAATCGCTTGGATTGATCGCCGATGACGACGAGGGACCGTCGACGGGCGGACGGCCGCCGTCCACTCTCACGTTCGCAAAGGCGTCCGGCGTGGTTCTCGTCGTGGCGATCGGTCGATCGCGGGCACAACTTGCCGTCACCGACCTGGCGGGCACGATCCTCGCAGCGGAAGACATCGACAAGTCGGTCGGAGTCGGCCCGGACGAACTGATGCCCGAAATTGCCGAGCATCTCTCGTCACTCCTGGCCCGGGGCCAGCGCAAGTCCACCGAAGTCATCGGAGTAGGACTGAGCATTCCCGGAACCGTCGACGTCGCTGCAGGAGCCAGCCTCGATTCCCCGATGATGGCGGGATGGGACGGAGTTGCTCTTGCCCCCTACCTGGCATCGGTGACGACGGCACCGCTGTTCGCCGACAACGATGCCAACGTGATGGCTCTGGCCGAATTGAGCGAACGACGCGAGAGCGCGCCCAACCTCCTGATGATCAAGGCATCGACCGGCCTGGGCGCGGGAATCGTCCTGGGCGGAGTCCTCCAACGCGGTTCACTCGGAGCATCCGGCGAGATCGGGCACACGAAAACCGCTGCGGCGCGGGGAATGAAATGTCGGTGCGGCGACGTCGGCTGCGTCGAAACCGTCGCCAGCGGTTGGGCTCTCGTGCACGCCCTTCGAGATCAAGGTCGGAGCGTCGGGCATGTGCGTGACGTTGTCCGCCTCGCCCTGGACGGTGACAGCGAAGCCCGCCGGCTCATCAGAAGCAGCGGTCGACTGATCGGCGACGTCATTTCGGGCGCGGTCAACCTCCTCAATCCCGAGGTCCTGATCATCGGCGGCGACATGGCCGAGGCCGACGAACTCTTCCTCGCCGGGCTTCGAGAGTCCGTGTACGGCAATGCAACGGCGCTTGCCACCCGAAAGCTGCAGATCGCATCGGTCAGCCACGGCGCACAGTCCGGCATTCTCGGCTGCGCGGTTCTTGTCCTCGACCACCTACTCAGCGCTCGGGAAATCGACCTGCGCATTGCCGCGTCGCCCCAAAACTGAGCGCCCGATTTCTCGCACACTCCGCACCGGATAGTCAGACCTTTCCGACATCTCTTGTGCTGACGCTCACACTTCTGCATAATTCATTACCTACCGATCATTCGGTTGACGATATCGACAATGGGATCGCGCAGGAACGCTCCGAATCAGCCAAAAGCATGCATCGAGCACACCGGCAACGTCGCAGATCGAACAGTATTTCTCCCCTGTTCCGACTTCGCAGTTCACCTCCTCGGTGGAACACGTGAATGGCAGAAAGTAGCTCGATGACCACAACCAGAACTGGCACCAAACCCGCCGCAAAGGAGTACGATCGCGCCGCGATGGCGTCGATGGTCGGCACCACCGTCGAGTGGTACGACTTCTTCATCTACGCCCAAGCCGCAGCGCTGATCTTTGCCGACCTGTTCTTCAAGCCGATGGGCTCGGCAGGCCAGATCGTCTCCTACGTCACGGTCGGCATCAGCTTCGTCTTCCGTCCACTCGGCGCCATCGTCGCCGGCTATCTCGGTGATCGACTCGGCCGAAAGCGCGTGCTGGTGGCAACTCTGGCAATGATGGGCGCCGCGACGGTCCTGATCGGCGTGCTGCCGACGTATGCCTCCATCGGAATCTGGGCGCCGATCCTGCTGATACTTCTCCGAATCGTGCAGGGATTCTCGACGGGCGGCGAATGGGGCGGGGCCGCTCTACTTGCCGTCGAACACGCACCCACCAAACGCCGAGGATTCTTCGGAGCATTCGTCCAGATGGGTGTACCGCTCGGAATGTTGCTCGCCACCGGTGTTTTGGCACTGTGCACGTTCACCCTCACGGAAGAACAGTTCACCACCTGGGGATGGCGAGTGCCGTTCCTGCTCAGCGTCGTGTTGATCGGCGTCGGCTTCTACATCCGAAGCCGGGTCAGCGAGTCACCCGTATTCGCCGAACTCAAGGAACGCCGCTCCGAGAGCAATACGCCTATCCGCACGCTGTTCAAGAAGCACCCGAAGCAGGTCGTACTCGCAGCCCTGTCCTTCATCGGCACAAACGGCAACGGCTACATGGTGATCGGTGGATTCATCGTCGCGTACGCAACCAAGACGTACGGTCTGGGTAAGACGGAACTACTGATTGCCACGCTCGCCAGTGCCGTCACATGGGGTGTGTTCACCATGATCGGCGCCTACTGGTCGGACCGACGCGGCCGCACCACGGTAATGAACGTGGGCAACCTCGCGATGGTCCTGTTCGCGGTGCCGTTCTTCCTCCTCATCGACACCGGAAATCTCGGCTGGATCTATGTGGCGATGATTCTCTTCTCGGTTGGACTCGGGCTTTCGTACGGACCCCAACCGGCGTTGTTCGCCGAGCTGTTCCCGGCCTCGATCCGCTACAGCGGCGCGTCGATCTCCTACGCCGTCGGAACCATCTTCGGCGGCGCCTTCGCACCCACCGTCGCGCAGTGGCTCCTCGGCAAGACCGGTGGCACTCTGGCCATCTCGATCTACCTCGCTTTGCTGGCAGCGGTGTCATTCGTCGCCACGACGCTCATCAAAGACCGATCGGGACGAGATTTGATGCTGTGATCGACCTCGACGTGGACGCCGCACGGCGCCGCGATGCCGGAGTTCGTCAGCCGAACTTTCGAATGGCGAACTCCGGCAACTTCTTCACACCGTTCGCGGTGCGCACGATCTTGTGATTTTTACCCCTCATCAAAGCCAGTTGGATCCGTGATTCGATCCAAAATGCCCAGCGAGGCGATCGGTTCCAGGTCCTGTGCAACAACGTCTTCGTTGCTGCGACGGCGTCCGGCGAGCGAGTCATGATCTGCGACAGCAGTTCCTGCGCCGGCTTGATCGGGTTGTCGCTGACTCCGCTCACGAAACCCCACTCGAGAGCTTGATTTCCATCGAACAGTTCCGCCGTCATGGCTAGGCGTTTCACGACATCTATTGCCGCGAGTTCGCGCGTCGTGACCGTCCCGGTCATGTCTGGAATCAATCCCCACTTCGCCTCCATTACCGAGAACGTGCAATCAGGGGTGGCGAATCGAAAGTCTGCGGCGAGCGCCAATTGCAGTCCCCCGCCGAAACAGTGGCCGTGAACGATCGCGATGACCGGCACGGGCAATTCGCGCCATACCCAGCACGCGCGTTGAAACAAGTTGGTCTTCTGACCTGGAAACTTCGCAAAGGCCCTTGCCATCCGCCTCGGTTGCTTGCCGGCAGAAGCAAAATCCAATCCGGCAGAGAATGCGTCACCCGCGCCTTGCAGAACTACGCCCCGAATCGAACGATCGCTCTCGATCGTTCGAGCGGCATTCACCAGCGCGTCGAGCATGTCCAGATCGAGACCGTTGAGTTTCTCCGGCCGGTTCAACGTCACGTACGCCACCGACTGCACTATCTCGACACGAACACGATCACTCACGGCAACTCCTCCGATTCGACATATCCCCGACGAACTTACCTGAGAGTAAGTTCTTCGGGGATTCGTCATGCCATCTCGGCGAGAAGTTCCATGGTCACTTGCCCGGCCGGGTCCGAATCAGTGGATGACGGCACGGCTACAACGGTGTCCACGCCCGCCGCTCGGTACGCCTCGAGTTGCGCGCGAGCGTCGGCCGCTGTTCCCACTATTCCCACCGTCGCCACCATGGCGTCGGAGACCTGACTCAAGAGCTCTCGCGGCGCGGCTCCGGCCCTCGCTGCCTCGATCACGTCCGCGAAGCCGGCACGGACGAACATGTCCGAGTACCCGGGGGCAGCGAGATACGGCACAAGCCCACGTCTGAGTTGATCGATCGACGCCTGCGACGGTCCATTCTCGGCGACAGCAGCCGGTGCCCACACCGACACGACGGGCATGCCCGTTTTCAACTCGGCCGCGATCTCCTTGCATCGCGAAATCAGACGACCGGCCTGCTCCGCACTCACCAGATTGAGCACCAGTTCGTCACCCAACTCCACGGCGGCCCGAAGCGCCTTGTCTCCGAATGCCGCAACGATCAACCGGCCACCCGGCGGCTGAAGACGCAGTCGGTATCCACTGGTCCGCATCACCGTTCCGGCGACTTCGCCCCGCTCGCCGTTCATCAGCGCTCGCACACCGCGGGCGGACTCCGCGAGTGCACGTGCTGCCCCGGATCTGCTTCGCCCATGCCATTTTTCGACCACGACAGTGCTGGACGTTCCCAACGCGATCGACACGTGACGCCCGGTCAAGTCCGCTACCGACGCCGCCCCGATCGCGATCATCGCCGGATCACGAACCGTCACTGCCAGCGGGCCGACCACCAACTCGGAGCGCTCGAAGCCGGCGCCGACCGACGTAGCCAACGCAAAGGCGTCGTACGTCGCCATCTCCCCCACCCACACTCGGCCGAACCCCAGTTTGTCGGCAAGGCGCGCAGTGACGGTCACCTCGCGCGGCGGACGGTCCTGCCACAAACCCAGGGAGATGTCGACAGTCGGCAATCTACTCTTCGAAATCCCGCTACTCGAAATCCCGTTATTCGAAATCGGAGACAAGACCCATTCCCTTCAACAGCGTCGGACGGTCGTAGTATTCGAGCCACTCGGTGATCCGCCCGTCTGCCATGGTGAGGATTCCGACAACAGGCACGACGCCGTGGGTACCGTCGAAGTGGAAGTCGTCGACTCTCTGCACGAAAACCCTGCCGCCGATCACGCCGAGCGACTCGATCTTCAGGGTGATCCATTCACACTTGCTTGCCAGCAATGCAATTCGGCCCGCGACGGCCTCTTTGCCGACAAGCGGTTCCTGCATCACGCTGTGGAGCACACCGTCCTCGGCAAACAGGTCGACGACGCGTGTCCAATCCATGACGTCCCAGGCCTGGAACATCTCACGCGCCAGCGCAAGTTTTTCACTGTCGTTCATCACACTCATGCCACACTCTTCTGTCGAAGTTCACGCTTGAGGATCTTTCCGGTCGAATTGCGCGGCAACTCTTTCCGAATCTCCAGCCGTTCGGGAAGCTTGTACGACGCGATGCGCTTGTCCTTCAGGAACGCGACCAGAGCGTCCAGTTCGAGTTCCGTCTCGGGCCGCAGCGTGACCACTGCCGCCACACGCTCACCGAGCACTTCGTCGGGGTCGCCGATGACGGCCACATCCGCAACTGCCGGATGCTCGGCGATCAATCCCTCCAGTTCGGCTGGGGCGATGTTCATTCCGCCGCGGATCACGAGATCCTTGCCTCGATCCAGGTAGCGGAGGAACTGCCCTTGATCACCGGCGATCTCGAAGATATCTCCGGTGCAGAGGAATCCGCGTTCGTCGAACGGCGACGGTCGATCGCCGAGGTAGCCGGCGAAGACAGTCGGTCCACTGATTCGCAACTCACCCGGGTGCCCGACTTCGGTGATGTCCTCGCCGGTGACCACGTCGACCAAGCGCACGTCCATCCAGTCCGAGATCCTGGTGCTCCAACGGAAGTTTTCGACACCGAAGCGGGGGAAGTACCGTGCGCGGTCGTCCGGATCCGGCATGTCCGCAGGCGAGGAGAGCAGACTGATGCCTTCGTTTGATCCGAAAAAGTTGATGACTCCGATTCCGTATCGCTCCTGCCATCCCCGCACCATCGGAGGTTGTAGTGGCACCGAACCCGAACCGATCCGAGTCAAGCTCGACAGGTCGACCGCCGCGAGCATCGACTCGTCGGCGAGCAGCATCCACAACAGCGCAGGCGGCGCTACTGTGTACGTCACTCGCTCGGCCTCGATCTGCCCGAGGAACACTCGAAGGTCGAACGGGTGATGTTGTACCAGTACACATCCCGTGCGGAGCCACGGCAGGAACATTCCGTTGATTCCGGCCATGTTGACCATCGGGAACGGGTTCAACAAGACGTCGCCGACGACGATGTCGGGAGCGTCGATCGTGGCCCAGCAGATGGCCAGCCACTCGTAGTGCGAACGTGGGACCCCCTTCGGTTCGCTTTCGGTCCCGGAGGTCCAACAGATCGTCATCGCATCGTTGGGGTCGTTGGGATCTTCGGTGTTTCGTTCCACCAGTTCACTGCGCTGTGCTTCGGTGGCAGTCCGAGGACTCAGTCCCACGACGCCGGCGGGAAGCTGAGCCGCAAGCTCGGACGCGGGAGCGTAGGCGAACACCGATCTCAGAGAAGGAATCCGGGATCTGATTGCAGCGATCTCCGTAGCGGGGAGTCTGTCACCGAAACTGGGTACGGTGACAAATGCTGCAAACGCCGCCTGGTTTGCCATTCCTTCCACTTCACGTTCGCGGTACTGCATCGGCAAGGGTGAGACCACGATCCCCAGCGACCACGCTGCAAGATAAACCTCGACCAGTTCGACGGTGTTCGGCATCTGCACGCCCAGAACATCTCCCCGGCCCAAACCCACCTCGGAGAAGCGGGCAGCGAGCGCGATGACTTCGCTCTCCAGTTGATTCCAACTGAGGCGTCGTGGATCTCCGCCGGACAACTCGCTCCGGTTCGCCGGATCAACTACCGCGAGTTCGTCGCCGCGGGCCCGCACCTGCGCCCGGAACACCTGATCGATCGTCTCGTCGGACCACCACCCCTTCGAGGTGTATTCGTCCACCTTGCCACGAGGATGCAATCCCCTGTGTGTCTTGTTCATGCGCGCACTCGCTTCAGTTCTCGTAACGGCCGGAAATGTCGATCACGTCGCCCTGCTTCTCGAACGCCTGGGTAGCGGCATTCCACTCGAACGGCTGGAATGCCAGGATTCCCAGCGCATGGTCGGCGGTCATGGTGAACTTGATTCCGTCGATGAACATCGGCGGGTGGTAGTCCTGCGTACGCGCGGCACTCATGATGGTGGCACGAGAGAGTCCGTCAGAAGATTCGGAGGCCCGAGTGAAGTTGTCCACCAACAGGTCACCGATGGCCCAGCCGTTCACGGTGTAGCTGTTGGTCGGGGAATCGGCACCGTGAGCAGCTGCACCCGCTAGGTAGTCACGTACCGCCGCGTCGTCCTTGTAGAGAGCGTTATTGGGATCCTTGAGCCACACCATCACCTGCTGCCCGTCTGCAGCATCACCGGCGGGCGCGTACAGGGTCGCACCGTCGACGCAATTCGACGGCTGAATCACGGTGTCGGGCTTCCATCCGACACGTCCGATCGCCTGAGTGATCGCGAGGCAGTCAGTGGTGACACCAGCTACCACCAACACTTCGGCGCCACTGGCCTTGAGGGTCGATGCCGCCGTCTTGGGGTCGGTCAACGCCTCCTCGGCTGCAATCTCGAAGTTGGTTCCTTCGATCGCCGACTTGAAGCCGTTGGCGATTCCCTGTCCCGACTCGGTCTGGTTCGTAGCCAATGCGACCTTGGCGCCGTCCGGATACTTCTTCTTCAGGCTCTCGACGACTACTTCCATCTCGATGCCCGGATCCGGGAGATACTCCGTTGTCCACGGGAAGTCTTCGATGACCCGGAACTCCGGCATCCCTGCCTGCGCAAACAGCAGTGGCACACAGGCAGTGGTCTGATCGTCCGCGATGGCGTTCAACTGGCCGGCTCCGAACGTGCCCAGAACATCGACCTTGTCCTTCTGAATGAACTCTCCGACATTGGCTTTGGCCCGTTCCGGAGAGAAGGCATCGTCCTTGACCACCACGTCGAGTTTGACACCGCCGACACCGCCGGCCGCGTTCGCCACCTCGAACCGTGCTCGCATTCCTTCGATCACGTTGCCGACGGCGTCGGCGAGCGGGCCGGACGTCGGCCCACTCCATCCCACCGTCAGTTTGTCGGTGATCGGCGCTGCGGCACCGCTGGGATCGCTGCAGTCGTCGACCGAGACTGCACCGGCTGATGTCGACGTGTTGCTCTCTGCATCGGAGCTACCTCCGCAGGCCGTAAGGAGTAGTGCCGCAGCGGCGATGACTGCGGGAATCGTGGTCTGCCTTTTCATGTCGTCCAGTTCCTTGCTGTGAGTTGAGAGAAACGAGAGTGGGCGAGGGAGATGTTGTTCAGGTGCGAGGCTCGCCTTCGCGATACTTGGGATGATCTGCGGGAACCACGAGGACGAATCGTCGTAGGACGCTGTTGATCCGGCCGACGATTCCGTCCGGCATCAAGAACACGATCGCGATCAGCACCGCGCCGAACACCACTCCCGACACGGGGCCGTCGGTGACGCTTCCGGTGTAGTACGGCAGGAACACCACTGCCGTTGCCCCCACGATCGGGCCGAATTGGGTTGCGATTCCGCCCAACACCAGCCCTGTGATGAATTCGATCGACTTCATCAGCGAGAAGGATTCCGGCGAGAGCGCGCCGATGTACATCGTGAAGAGCGAACCTCCCAGGCCGGTGATCGCGCCGGAAAGCCCGAAAGCGAGAATCTTGACCCGCGCGACGTTGATGCCGTTTGCGCTCGCCGCAATCTCGTTGTCGCGCACCGCGACCATAGCCAGACCGAATCGACTCTTGACGAGATTGCGAATCAGGAGCATGACAATTGCCAGCGTCACGACCGACACCCAGAAGATCCAGAGATAGGTGTCCGCGCGAGTCAAACCAGTCCATTTCGGCGGGACCAGTAGATTTGCACGAACCACCATTCCGGCAGCACCACCGGTCAGATCGCCGGTCTTGCGGATCACTTCGGGAAACGCCACAGCGACAGCGAGTGTCACGAGAGCCAGATACAGCCCCTTGATCCGCAACGACGGAAGACCGACGAGAAGCCCTAGTACAAAACATAATACGACTGCCATCGGGATCGTGGTCAACGGCGAGTATCCGCGATCGACGATCAGCACGCCGGTCGTGTACGCGCCGAGGCCGAAGAAGGCAGAATGCCCGATCGACAGCAGTCCCGTGTATCCACTGACGATATTCAGTCCCGCAATGGCAATCGCGATGATGAAGACGCTCGTGAACTGCCCTACGCGAAACGGCGCACTTTGTGAAGCGAGAAGCAAAGCACAGACGGCTGCCACCAACAGCCCCATCTGGAGTAACCGGTACGACGTCGATCCGGCGACCACCACACGCGGCTGCCTGACCGCCTTTTCGGCGACGGCGGGTTCATTTCTCTCGGCAAGCGTCGTCATACTCGCTCCAGTTTCTTGGTACCGAACAGTCCATTGGGTCTGACGAACAGGATCACCACGATGATCAGCAGAGCGGAGGTCTGCTGAAGCGAACCGCCGATGGCCGAAATGTAGCCGCTGAGCATCGATTCCAGGACACCGATCGTCAACCCACCGACCACGGCACCGACAAGACTGTCGAGTCCTCCGAACAGTGCGGCCGCAGATGCTGCGATGAAGATCGGAAACATGGTCGTGAGACCGAGTTGTTGCGGCGAGAGCGGAGTGACCAGGACACCGGCCAGTGCGCCGATCGCTGCCGCAACACCCCAACCGATTGCGAGTATCCGGCTGGTCGGAACTCCAGCGAGGGTTGCCGATTCGGCGTTGTCCGCGACAGCGCGCATGTGCAGACCAACCCTGGTCTTGCGAAAGAGCAAGGACATCAACACAAGTAGGACAACCAGCGCCACGAGTACACCCAGCGCGTCGCCGTACACACGCGCACCGCCCACCGAGATGTAATCGGTCGGACCGTTGGGGAACGGACTCGGCATGATCTTCGTATCGCTCCCCCACAGCATTCCGGCCAACGAGTTGAGCCCGGTGAACAATCCCAGTGCCACGATCAGCACGGCCATGTCGCTTCTCCGCTGAACCGGCCGGATCAGCAGGCGCTCCATCAATGCACCGAGCAGGAAGCCGAGAGCGAGAGCCGCTCCGATCGCGCCCCAGATCGGCCAGGACATCGTCGTGAGCCACCACGCCACGAAGGTCGTGAACAGGGCCAACTCACCCTGAGCGAAGTTGATCGTGCCGGTGGCGCGGAACACCACGACCAGTGCGAGGGCGAGAATTGCGTAGATGGACCCATTGGTCAATCCGGAGATGAGTCGTTCGAGAAAGAGTGTCACCGTTTACTCCTGGTACCCGAGGTAAGCGCTGCGCACGACGTCGTCGGAACGAAATTCCTCGGGCGTTCCGGCAGCGACGATGGTGCCTACGTCGAGCAGGAAGACCTTCGACGCGAGTTTCATTGCGAGGTCGGCATTCTGTTCCACGATCAGCAGTGCAGTTCCGTCGCTGCGGTTGATCGCACCGAGCGTGTCGAACAATTCGGCGATGACGATGGGTGCCAGCCCCAGGCTGGGTTCGTCGCACAGAAGCAGTGTGGGACGGCTCATCAATGCGCGTGCGACCGCGAGCATCTGCTGTTCGCCGCCCGAGAGTGAGCCCGCCAGTTGCGTCGAGCGACGACCGAGTACCGGAAACGTCTCGCACCACCGCTCGATGTCGGCTGCGATCTCCGCCTTGTCCTTACGCAACGCAGCGCCGACGAGCAGGTTGTCGCGGACGGACAGTTGACCGAGAGTTCCGCGGCCTTGCGGGACGAGGCTCACGCCGGCAGCCACGGCGCGTTCCGGTTTGGACCCCAACGGCGAACCGTTGAAGGTGATCGTTCCCTGATGCGGAATCAACCCGGCCAGCGCACGCATCATGGTGGTCTTTCCGGCGCCGTTCGCACCGAGAACAACAGCGACCCCACCAGGTTCGACGTCTAGCGAAACCCCGTGCAGTACATTGCCGCGCCCGTAGCCGGCATGCAGATCGTCGACCTTCAACAGCGTCATGCGGCACGTCCCAGGTACGCGTTGATCACGGCGTCATCCTGCTGGATCTGCGCCGGAGTGCCCTCGGCAATCTTGTGACCGAAGTTCAGGGCGACAACGTGATCGGAGATCCCGAGCACCAATCCCATGTGGTGTTCGACCAGAAGCGCACCGAAGCCGAAGTCGTCGCGGAGGGAGACGATCAGTTCTCCCAGTTCCTTGACTTCACTGTGCGTGAGCCCACCGGCAGGTTCGTCCAGCAGGAGTAGCGACGGCTCGGACATCAATGCTCGCGCCAGTTCGACGCGCTTGAGTGTTCCGAACGGAAGGCCTGCCGCAGGTGCGTTCGCGACGTCGACGAGTTCGAGGCGTTCGAGCAGATACCAGGCCTTCTCTCGCAGTTCTCGGACTCGAGCGCGCGCTGGAGGCCAGCCGAGAAGCCCGCTCGCCAGTCCGAAGCGACCCCGAGACGACCCGCCGACCATGGTGTTGTCGAAGACGCTCATGCCGCTGAACAGTGCGAGATTCTGGAAGGTTCGAGCGATCCCGGCCGAGGCGAGCGCATAGGGGCGCAGCCCGAGTAGATCGGTTCCCTGCCAGGTGATGACGCCCCGGCTCGGCTCGTAAATCCTTGTGATGCAGTTGAACAGCGTGGTCTTACCAGCGCCGTTGGGTCCGATGAGCCCGCAGATCTGTCCGGCGCGGACGTCGAAGCCGACGTCGTCGAGAGCGGTGACACCGCCGAATTCGATCGACACGCCGGAAAGCGTGAGTACGACCGGGTCATTCGCGGGTTGTGCGGGTGGTGTGGTTCCAAGCATTGGTTCACCTCCTCGTGACACTTCAATTAACAGTGTGATAGAGATTACTACAGTAAGCAGAGGCACTCCGTCAACGTGCGGCTCCGCTCCGGGGCCGAGAAGGGACATCATCGTGAGGTCCAACGACATTCGCGCAGTCGATACCGGCGGGGGCCCGGGCACTCGGGAGTACAGCCCGATCGAAGCCCTCGTCGCCAAGCAGGAAATCTACGAAGTTCTGGCGCGTTTCCTCCGAGCCGCAGATCGCGGCGACGTCGAGGACGCCCGGCAGTGCTACCTACCCGGCGCAACCGAAGACCACGGCGGGGTCTTCACCGGCACTGCCGACGAGTACGTCGACCACATCGCCGGGGCCATAACGCACCCGCGGTCGCTGACGACCCACGCCCTGACCAACGTCTTGATCGAACTCGACGGGGACACCGCACGGGTCGAGTCCTACGTGCTCGCATTCGCACGAATCAAGCACTCGGACGGCATAGCCGACACACTCACCTCGGCGCGCTTGATCGACCGCTTCGGCTTCGAGGACGGCAGGTGGGGAATCCGCCACCGCGCACTGCGGTGGGACTGGAACCACGACATGGCCACTACCGAAGGCTGGATCTTCGGGATGCTCGCACCCGAATCGTCATTGAAGAAGAGCAAGAAATTTCCCGACGACCTCATCTACACCCGGCAGACACAGGAGAACTCATGACAACCTTTCGCGGAACTCCGGTCGAGGGTGCGACCGTCCTCGTCACCGGCGCCAATCGAGGCCTCGGGTTGGCCTTCGTCCAGCAGGCGAAGTTGATGGGCGCATCCAAAATCTATGCGGGGGTGAGAAATCCCGACGAGGCACCGGCCGAGCTGCGAGCCACGGGAGTGCACATCGTCGAACTCGACGTGACCGATCCAGGACTCGTCGACGCAGCGGCCAGTGCGTGCGGTGACACCACGGTCGTCGTCAACAACGCCGGACTGTTCACCGGGAATCGGTTGATCGAGGCCGACGACCGAGACGCCGCTCGCGCCGAGATGGAGGTCAACTACTTCGGACCTCTGACGATGATCCGAGCCTTCGCGCCAGTGCTCGCCGCCCGTGGCGGAGGATCGATAGTCAACGTCCTGTCCGTGGCCGCAATCGCTCCGACCGCTTTCATGGGTGGCTATTCACCGGCCAAGGCGGCTGCTCTGTCTCTCGGCGGAATCGCTCGCGCCGAACTCGAACCGCACGGCATCACTGTCACGTCGTTGATCGTCGGCAGCGTCGACACCCGCATGGCGTCACATGTGCAGGGCCACAAGGAAAACCCCCTCGACATCGCGGCAACCGGACTCGCCGCCATGCAACGCGGCGAGTGGACGTGCGACACCGATTTCATGGCAATCGACGCACGTGCGCGCCTGTCCCGCGACCCGATTCGGTACGAACGCGGACTGGGCAAGCTCCTCTTCGCCGGCGAACTGACCACCCGATCATGAGCGATCCGATTCGCGTTGCCCAGTGGGCGACCGGCGCCATCGGCAAGACGGCGCTGCGCGGAATCATCGATCGTCCCGACCTCGAGTTGGTCGGCCTGTACGTCTACAGCGACGCCAAGGCAGGTCGAGACGCCGGTGACATCGCCAGACGCGCACCGACGGGTGTGATCGCTACACGTGACGTGGACGAGATTATCCACTCGCGCCCACAGGTTCTCATCCACAGTCCGCGGTTACAGATTCCGTACGAACGCCACGACGACGATCTGTGCCGTCTGCTTCGAGCCGGGATCAACGTGATCACGACGGCCGGGCAGCACTTCCCCCGCGCACACGGCACCGAGCGCGAGCACATGTTCGCCCAAGCATGTAAGGAAGGAGATTCGACGCTCTACGGGGTTGGTGTGAGCCCAGGTGTCATCGGCGAGCGATTGGCGTTGGCTCTGACGGGAACATCGATCGAACTCGACCGAATCACGATCGACGAGGTGCTCGACGCTCGCGGCATGCCCGACCCCGACTTCGCGTTCACCGTCATGGGAATGGGCTCGCCCCCGGAGGAACTGGACGGAACCGGGCCGTTGCCCTCGCTGTACGCGTCGCTGTACCTCGAGACCATCGCGTTCATGTGCGAGCGCCTGGGCGTCACCTACGACGAGGTCGTCTCCGATCACAAGGCACTCCCCGCGCGTACGGATCTCGACGTCGCTGCCGGGCGCATAGCGGCCGGAACCGTCGGAACCACCGAATGGCGCTGGCACGCAATGGTCGACGGAAAGCAGTTCCTCACCCTCGCCATCATCTGGACCATGGAACCTGATCGCGAGGAATACGCGAGACGGGACCAATGGGAAGTCCACCTTTTCGGTAAACCCGAGATCGTGATGACCGTCAATCTGGTCGAACCGCGAGATCCGAACAGTCGCACAACAGCCGGTCAGTTCATCACCGCAGGCCCGGCACTACGCGCCGTCGAGCATGTACTCGCCGCTCCCGCCGGCATTTTCGAACCCCCTGTCTTTGCCCCCTTCAGATTGGAGCATTCAGCATGACAACTCAGCCGACGGCCGTAGATTCGACTGCCACCCGTGAACCCGCCGCCCGTGAACCTTCCGTGAACGCGCTCCTGCCCGACGGACGTCCGGTACAGAATCTGGAAGACCTACTCCGCAGCCGGGCTATTGCGAGCCCGGACAGCACCGCCGTCATCTCCGATGACGGTCGAACCAGCTTTCGCGAGCTGGACATCGAAGCCAACCGAGTGGCGAACGCACTTCTGCGCGATGGTGTTCGACCCGGCGACCGGGTGGCGTACATCGGCGCCAACGCACCGTCCTTCCTCTCCGCCTTGTACGGATCTTCGAAGATGGGCTCGATTCTGACGGCCGTCAACAATCGGCTGGCACCGGGTGAGGTCGACTACATCCTGAGCAACAGCGAGCCGACCGTCGTCGTCCTCGGAGCAGGCGATGAGGGCCTCTCCGACGTCGCGGCGGCGGTCGGTAGCGTCCGAACCGTCGTCACAGTCGACGGCGCCGGAAACTCGGTCTCGTGGAACGACTGGCTGTCCGGTGTCGGGGACGAAGATCCAGGGTCGTCGCGCCGTCCCGACGACACAGCGCTGATCTTCTACTCGTCGGGAACCACCGGTCACCCCAAGGGAATCGAGCTCACCGGCGCCAACCTCGGCCGAGCCCTCGCCACCATGTATCACCTGCTCGATCTCGACACCGACTCCGTGGCTATGTGCCCGGTTCCGTTCTTTCACGTCGCGGGGCTCGGTCTTGCCCTCGTCACGACGCTCGGCGGTGGCGCTCTACTTCTCGAGACCATCGCCGGGCCTCTCGAACTCGTCGCGCTGATGCAGGAGTACAAGGTCACGCATGCGGTCGCCGTTCCCGCGGTGATCAGCGTCCTGACCTCCCTTCCTGCTGTGCGCGAGGCAGATTGGAGTGCCCTGCAGTTCCTGGTCTACGGAGCCGCGCCGATGCCACTGCCCCTGTTGCAAGATGCGACCAAGGTGTTCGGATGTAGTTTCCTGCAGGCATACGGACTCACCGAGTCAACCGGAGGCGTCACCATGCTCACGCCCGAAGACCATCGGGCGACCGACGAGTCGACCGCGCATAGGTTGAAGTCCGTCGGGCAGCCGATGTTCGGCGTACCCATCCGCATCGTCGATCCCGTGACGCTCGAGGACGTCCCGGTCGGTAGCCGCGGCGAGGTCGTCATCGGCGGCGCTCACGTCATGAAACGCTACTGGCGCAACGAGGCAGCGACGGCGACCACCATGTTGGACGGAGACTGGCTCCGAACTGGAGACGGAGGATCGTTCGACGAGGACGGTTACCTCTACCTCCACGACCGTCTCAAGGACATGATCGTCTCCGGCGGTGAGAACGTCTATCCCGCCGAGGTGGAGAGCGTTCTCTCGGGGCACCCTGGAATCCGGGAAGTCGCAGTGGTCGGCGTTCACTCCGATCGATGGGGTGAGACTCCCATTGCGGTGGTCGTTCGAGCCGGCGATTCTGCTGCCACCGAAGCTGAGATCATCGAGTGGTCACGCGAGCGGCTGGCTCACTTCAAGTGCCCCAGTGCAGTTCGGTTCGTCGAGGAGCTGCCACGCAACGCAAGTGGAAAGCTTCTCAAGACTCGCTTGCGGCAGGACTTCGCCTGAGTCCATGACAAGAAATCGGGGCCGATCGCTTCGAGCGATCGGCCCCGGTTTCTGTCGTTCGATGTAAGGCAAGCTCAGCGTGGGTGAATCCGGAACTCGACGCCGCCGAGACTCAGACCGGGCTCGACGGCAGACGCGCCGCTCGACGCCGCCAGATCGATTGCACTGAGCATCGACCGCTCCCCCGGAACGAACGACACGACGCGCGATCCCAGCGTGATCGAGAGTGTTTGCGTCGAAACCGGTTTCTTTCCGAACACCTCGCCCCACAGTGCCGCCGTCTTGGCCGGATCGGGAGAGGACACGTCGACGCCGAGGATGTCGTCGACCCATGGATCGACCGAAACCTCCTTCTCCGTCTCATCCCAGAACCACTCGTCGGCGTCGGGAATCTCGTCGAGTTCTACGAGCAGTCCGAGATCACCGGGATGGAGCTGGACGATCCGGTGACCGTAGGCCTCGAGATCGGCCACTGTCCGAACATCGGCCGCAGTTGCACGTTCCAGATAGGGCTCGATGTTCGATACCTGGATCGAGAGTGCATAACCGCCCTCCCCTCCGCCCTTTCGGATCCATCTCGCCAGCGAGACAGTCTCGTCGAGCGGTGCGACGATCTCCAGAAAGGCTTGCGGCCCGACGGTCAGGGTCTCGTCGGCCAAACCGATGTCTTCGAGCAGCGGATCCGCGAATCCGGCAGCGAGATTCAGCGCTTCACGTAGTTGCCGACCGGTCTTCTCCAGGTCTCGTGCGCCGATCACCACCTGCCGCAAGATCTCCCAGGAGCCTGAGTCGGGCGTGGCCGTCACAATCCGACCGCTTCGGCTGCGGTGTCGGCACTCTGCCAGCGTCGGAGCTCGGCCCCCGGAGCCCACGTCGAGTGCGTACCACTCGAAATCCTTTCGGGAAGGCGAAGTTTGCACAGAGGACCGTCTCCGACGCGGGCGGCGTCGAAGATCAGGCAGAAGGACGCGTCCTCGTTCATGTCAGTGGTCAACGTGATGAGATAGCCGTCGTCTTCAGCGGTACCACCCACGCGCGGCGCCATCGAAGTCTCGCTGCCGTACACACCGTCACCGAAGGAGAATCGTTCCTCGTTGCCCGTCAGCAGGTCGTGTTTGACCAATCCGTCGAAAAGGAACCACGACGGCTTACCCGAAGCTGCGTATGCGTATCGGTATTTCTCGCCCGCGAAATTCCCGTTCATCATGCCGAATTCGGTGATCGAGTCACTGAGCTGCTCTTCACGCGTAGCTCCGGTGACCAGATTCAATCGCCAGCGGTGCAGCCGGGTCTGCATGCGATCGAGAGCGAGGAAGCGGAAGGCGCGTTCCCATTGATTGCCCATGCCGTTGTCCGACGGCTCCGGATCACCTTGGTAGAAACCGTCGAGAACTATTTCGTCACCCTCTTCGTAGGCGTTCACGAAGTGCAGGACGTAGGTCGGATCGGCCTCGAACCACTTGATGTCAGCGGTGTTTCCGCGGCGTGGGATGACTCCGAGACGCAGCGGGATTTCGGGATGGAAATTCGCGACGTGCGCGCCCTTCTCGAGCAGAACCGGATCCCAGAACAGGGGGCAATCGTTGAGGATCGCGTAGTTCTCCGTGAAGGCCATGTCGTGCGGCAAGCGCGGACCGGGAAGTGGGACATCGACGTAGTGGACCAACTCGTTGGCCGAGTCCACGACGCCGTAATGCATGTACGGCGCTTCCTTGCTGTAGTTGAAGAACAGCATTTCTCCGGTTTTGTCGTCCACCTTCGGGTGCGCGGACACACCCCATTCGAAGGGGAACTTGCCGTTCCAGCTTTCCTTTCCGAGTGTCTCCGCCGACATCGGATCGAGGCGATACAGATCCCCACACTGGTAGAAGCTGGTGAGAGCGGTTCCCCGGTGAACCACGACGTCGGTGCTGGACGCGTCCTTCATCCGGGTGCGTGCACCTTTGCCTCCCTCGGGGCGACTGAGTTTGGGAGACTCGGCGAGCCCTGCCCACAACGCAGCGCCGGCATCCTGCTCGGCCGCCAAGCCGTCCGTACGCACGAATCGGTTGCGGTAGAACGACTCTCCGTCGCGGAAGCCCACGATGTGAATCATGCCGTCGCCGTCGAAGGGGTGATATGCCTTCATCGAGGGATGAAGCGGATTCTCGGTATTTCGCAGGTAGACACCGTCGAGGTCTTTCGGAACCTCTCCGAACACAACTTCGAGGTTGTCCGCTTTGAACTCGGTGGTCTGCGGTTGCCACGGACCGGTGCGATACGGGTGATCGTCATCGGCGGGAAGGGTGGACAACAACTTGCCTACGATTTCGACGTCCATGGATTTCTCTTTTCAACTGATGGGGAAAGACTGGGCTGCAATTCAGGAAACGGCGTCGACGACAAAACTGACGGTGGTGGCCGTACTTCCGCCGAAGTTGAGCGTCGCAAACCGGTGTGCGCCCTCGACTTGGAAGCCGCCGGCCGTTCCCGTCACCTGATGGGCCGCATCGAGAAGCATGCGGACACCGCTGGCACCCACCGGATGACCGCCGCCGATCAGACCACCGCTCGGGTTGATCGGCAGCTTGCCGCCCATGGCGATGTCTCCACTCTCGATGGCTTTCCAGGACTCACCAGGCGCCGTCAGACCGATGTGGTCGATCGCGAGATACTCACTCGCGGTGAAACAATCATGTGTTTCGATCCCGTCTATCCCGGTCAGATCGACTCCGGCCCGAGAGAAGGCGTCCATCACCGCATCCCGAACGTGTGGCATCACGTAGGGATTCTCCGCGTCACGCGCCAGTTTCTGTTCGAGGCCCAAACCGACGGTGCGGTGGCCCCAGCCCGCGATCTGAGCCAGAGGGGTCGCCGCGGCACCAGGGTGCTCACGAAGGTACTTGTCCGTCACCAGCACCACCCCTGCACCACCGTCGGTCACCTGACTGCAATCGAATCGTCGAACACCACCTTCCACAACAGGATTGGTGGTGTCGTCACCACCCGCATTTCCGAGCAGATCGGGCACCGACCAACCGCGTGTCTGTGCGTTGGGGTTGTTCTTCGCGTTCGCGAAATTGATCTGCGAGATCGCGCGCAGGTGAGATTCGTCGATCCCGTAACGGCGCCCGTACTCCTTCGACACACGATCGAACATGTACGGCCACATGAATTTTGCTTCCCGACCTTCATGTCCGACCCAGGCTGCGGCACCAAGATGACCCGCTGCGTCGTCACCTGGAACTGTCTTCTCCAGTTCGATACCCATCACCAGAGCGGCGTCGTAATTCCCGGCACGCAGGTCTGCCATCGCGGCGAGTACCGCGATACTGCCCGATGCGCATGCCGCCTCGTGTCTGGACGAGGGCACACCCCAGAGATCCGGATGGACGGTGGCGGGCATCGCACCCAGCTGACCTTGGCCGGCAAACAACTGGCCGAAGGCATTACCGACGTGAATCACCTCGATGTCGGTGGCAGGAACCTTCGCCGCGGCCAGCGTGTGGTTCACCACCTCTTCGGCAAGGTTCGCGAAATCGAGTTCTTCACGGGTGAAGTTTCGTGCGAAGTCGGATTGGTACCCGCCGAGAATCCAAATGTTCGAAACAGTCATGACCTCTCCCCTTGCCGATCCGGCCTCGGTGACGTCACCGAGATACCCGTGTATCGGCGGTTGTAATTTCATCGCAACCGTACTACAACTAGCAGAGTAACTCTACTAATTGAAGGGTTGAAAATGACTGATGCTTTTGTCCTCGACTACGTGCGCACGCCGCGCGGTCGAGCATCGGCGCGAGGCGCCCTCCACGAACACAGCCCCGTGGATCTTGTGGTCCACCTGGCCAAGGCTCTGCAGGGTCGAACAAACCTCGCCACAGAACAGATCGACGACGTAGTTCTCGGTTGCGCATCGCAGGTGGACGAGCAGGGCGCGAACATCGCGAGAACTGCCGCACTGCTGGCAGGTTGGGGCGACTCCGTTCCCGGCGCGACTATCAACCGATTCTGCGCATCCGGTGTCGACGCAGTCGGCCAGAGCGCAGCCCGTATCCGAGGTGACGACGTTTCCCTCGTCGTGGCAGGCGGTGTCGAAAGCGTCTCCCGCACCCCGATGTTCAGTGATCGCGGACCGCTGTGGACCGACCCGGCGACTATCGCGCAGATCGGCTCCATCCATATGGGTGTTGCCGCCGACTTGAATGCCACGATCGAGGGATACTCCCGCGACAAGTTGGATGCCTACGGCGTCGAAACCCAGCACAAGGCTGCCGAAGCGTGGCGCAACGGGGCGTTCGAGCGATCGGTTGTACCTGTTCCCGGAAGAAACGGTGAGGCGGGAATCGCGCACGACGAACTGGTCAGGGCAGACACGACCGCAGAGGGACTCGCCGCACTTCCGGCCGCATTCGAAGGACTCGGCGCCGGAGGTCAGGACGCTCTCGCGCTCGCCGCCTACCCAGAGGTCGGAAAGATCGAACACCTGCACACCGTCGGATCCTCTCCCGCCATGGCCGACGGAGCGGCACTCCTACTCCTCGGGTCCGAGAAAGCCGCTGCCCGAGCCGGTTTGACACCTCGCGCACGGATCATCGGGTCCGCGTCGACATCGGTGAATCCGGTTCTCATGCTCACGGCAGGTCAGAGCGCCGTGGAGGCCGTCATCGCGCGAGCCGGACTGCGTCCGCAGGACATCGACGTGTTCGAGTTCGCGGAAGCCTTCTCCGCGCTCTGCCTGCGATTCCGTCGCGACCTCGACGCCGGGCCGGACCGGATGAACCCCAACGGCGGAACGATGGCGATGGGCCATGCATTCGGCGCTACCGGAGCAATTCTCGTGGGCGCGTGCGTCGACGAACTTGTCCGAAGCGACGGGCGATACGGCGTGGCCGCGGTCAGTGGCGCTGCAGGCGTCGGAGTTGCCGTGCTCGTCGAACGGATCGCCTCATGACCGCCGGTGCACTCTCCGGTCGCGTTGCCGTCGTCACCGGAGGTGGCAAGGGCCTCGGCCGTGCCGTCGCGCTTCATCTGGCAAGCCGAGGCGTCACGGTTATCGTCAACAATCGAAATCGCACACTCGATGCGAGCGGCCGAGGCCCCGCAGATCAGGTTGTCGACGAAATCCTCGAAGCCGGTGGACAGGCCGTCGCCAACCACGACGACGTCACCGACCCCGACGTCGGTCGAAAGTTGGTGGACGACGCTCTCACTCGGTTCGGACGACTCGATTTCTGCATCACCAGCGCCGCGGTCAGCGGTCCGCAGATGCTCCACCGCACCACTGCCGAGAACCTCAGTACGGTCATCACGACAAACGTCGTCGGTACCGCACTGGTTGCAGCCGAAGCCTCCCGCGTGATGCGCGAAGCCGGGTTCGGACGCATCGTGATGATTGCCTCCACCGCAGGACTGCACGGTGAGCCCACCGTATCTGCTTACGCCGCAAGCAAGGGAGCCGTGATCGCCCTGGGCCGCACCGCAGCGGCAGAAGGTGCGAACCGCAACGTCTTCACCAATGTCCTTCTTCCCTATGCCACTACGCAGATGACCGAATCCGGAATGAACCCCGAATTCATCGACATCATGGGAGCCGACTTGGTCGCACCGGTAGTCACCGCCCTTGTCGATCCCGAGTCCACCACCAACGGTCAGGTGATAGTCACGGCAGGCAACGGCGTGCGTTCGGCCGACGCCGTCGAGGGCTCGACCGAATTTTTGCCTACCACCACCGAACTCGATGCCACGGCGCTCGATTCACTGCTCGTAGCCAGTCGACTCGGCACACCTCACACCTATTCGAGCGCACAGGAAGCCTTCGCGGACTTCGCTTCCGAACTGCTCGACCACCACAATCGGAAGGCGCACGCATGACCGGCATCCCACTGGGCGATCTAGCGCTGAACTTCGGAGTGAGTGCACTCGCCGTACTCCTCTTCATCGCCGCAGTGATGGCCGTCGCCATCCGAATGAACAATCACTCGATCATCGATATCTGTTGGGGGCCAGGCTTCGCCCTCGTCGCCGTCGTCTCGTACCTGACGTCCATCGGATCGGAAGGAAACGATCTGCGTCGCCTCGTTGTCCTTGCGCTGACCGTGGTGTGGGGGATGCGACTGGGGTTGTACATCGGCTTCCGAAACCGCGGGCACGGGCAGGACAAGCGCTACACTGCCCTGCTCAAACATCAACAGGGACCGTTGGTTCCGTTCTTGATTCGGAAGATCTACGGACTCCAAGGCGTTCTCATTCTCGTGGTGTCGCTGCCCGTCCAGTTCGCGATGTACGAGTTTCGCGCCCTCGGAGTCCTCGGCGCGATCGGCATCGCTGTCTGGACCGTCGGCTTCGTCTTCGAATCGGTTGGCGACTAACAACTTTCCCGCTTCAAGGCAGATCCGACCAATTCGGGAATGGTGATGGATCGTGGACTCTGGGCCTGGACCCGGCATCCCAACTACTTCGGTGACGCATGTGTCTGGGTCGGACTGTTCATCCTCGCGCTTGGTGATCAATTGGCGCTGATCACGATCGTCTCGCCGATCGTCATGATCAAACTACTGGTGAGCTACAGCGGTAAGGCCTTGCTCGAACGAGGCATGCGCAAGAGCAAAGGCCAGGCCTACGACGACTACGTCGCCCGGACCAGTGGCTTCTTCCCTCGTCCACCCCGTCCGGCACGAAACCACGCGTCGTGAGCGCCCCCACGAGTGGCCTCGCCGACGTCTTCGGCCTGGAATCGACCGGCCCGGACCGGTGGCAAGGGTTGAACGACGGTGTTCGGCTTCCTCAGTTGTTCGGCGGCCAACTGGTCGCGCAGTCGATTCTCGCGGCCGGACACACGGTCACCGACGGCAAAGCGATCAGTTCCGTCCATACGCACTTCCTGCGCCCCGGATCGACGAAGTGCGCGACCGAGTTCTCGGTGGATCGTCTTCGCGACGGAAAGCGCTTGTCCACCAGAGGCGTCGACGTCCACCAGGGCGGACGACTGGTCTGCCGTTCGACGGTCTCGGCCTCCTCGATCGACGAGGGCATCACTCACAGTCGAGCCGTCCCCGCAGCACTCCCACCCGAAGAGTGCGTGACCTTGCAAGAGTTGGCCGAGGCGGACGGCGGGTTGGGAGAAGTGTGGGAGGAGTTCTCCGCCATCGAGATTCGTGTGTCCCCACTCGATTCGCAGTCCCCCACGACACATTCGGCGGCGCCTCCGCGCAACATCTGGATGCGTTCGGCGCAGCGACTGAGCGAAGATCCACTGATTCACGTCGCTGCTCTTGCTTATGCCAGTGATTTGATGCTGATGGCCACCGCTTTGACTCCGCATGGATACGACATCGGGCAGGAGCACTCGCTCGACACGGATTGGACGGGAGTGTCCCTCGATCACACGATGTGGTTTCAGCGCCCCGTGCGAGCGGACGAGTGGCTGCTCTTCGAGCATTCGACCCCCACAGCTCATGCCGGCAGAGCGGTCGTGAATGCCGCTGTCTTCGATCGATCCGGACTCCAGATCTGCCAGATCACTCAGGAAGCATTACTCATTGCCCGTACCGAGTGATTCCCGACTCTTTCTGCAGACCACTCGGTACGCTCTCGCGGTGCGGCTGGGTTCACGGCCTATGATTTCGGGGTGGTACGAGTGAATGCAACCGACTCTTCGACACCCACCGCGTCGGCGGGCGTCACCGAGTTGCCCGCAGGCGGACCCAACGCACTGGCCGTCACGCTCGGGCTGTTGGGGGACGAGTGGAACCTCTGGATTCTGCGGTTCGCCCTGTTGGGGTCGCGGCGCTACAACGACTGGCTGGCACTGGGGGGAATCTCCAACTCCGTGTTGTCAGCACGGTTGGCGATCCTGACGGCAGGCGGAATGCTCGAGCGTCGTGAGTATCAGCAGAACCCTCCACGGCACGAGTACTCGGTCACTCGCAAAGGGCAGTCGATCTGGCCCGTCCTCATCACCATGTGGTCGTGGGAGAAGCAGTGGGCGCCCAATGAAACCGCGCCGCTACCACCACTTCGGCACAGCACATGCGGAAACGACTTCACCCCGATCCTGCGTTGCAAGGAGTGCGGCGAGGACGTGGACGTGCGGTCTCTGGACTCCGAAATGGGACCGAGTGGCGACTTCTCACGCAGTGTCCCCGAAGCAACATCGCGGCGACGCTCCACCAAGTCCGAACGCCGACCGGAAATTCTGGCTCACACGATGGAACTCGTCGGCAACCGCTGGTCAGCGGCGATCATCGGTGCGGCATTCCGAGGCGCGCGCCGGTACGGAGAGTTCGCCGAGATCACCGGTGCGCCACCGGCGATAGTCGCGGATCGTTTGAAGCACCTCACCGAGATCGGTGTGATGGAAACGCGACCGCTTCCGGATCGTCCCCAGTGGTCGGAGTATCGACTCACTGCCAAGGGGACGGCCTACTTCCCTGTCGTGATGTGCATGATCTCCTGGGGTCAACGTTGGTTCAGATCCGCGGACGGCCCGGACATCGTTCTCCATCACAAAGCTTGCGGTAAGCGATTCGAAGCAAGGCTCGGGTGCAGTGTGTGCGGTGATGAATTGAGGTCTTCGGACATCGAGGCGATCGACCTCACCACCTCGGTCCACGTACCCGGGTCCGGCTGGTCCTGAAGTCCCCGCTCAGCCGGCAGTGGGGATCCGGTCGAAGCTCCGGCCTCGGTGTTCGAGCGGCAGCCTGTCCCCTCGCCCGAACAGCTTGTTACGCAGCGTTCCCTCGTCGTAGTCGCTCTGGTAGGCACCTCGTTTGGTCAGCTCCGGAATCACATGCTCCACAATGTCTTCGAAGGTTCCAGGAGTCACCGCGTACGCGAGATTGAAACCGTCGACGTCGGTCTCGGACACCCACTCCTGCAACTCGTCCGCGACCTCCGCACCGGAACCGACGACGATCGGTCCCAGCCCGCCGATACCCGCCCACTCCGCGATGTCCCCCACCGTCCATTCACGGCCCTTCTCGTCGGCCTGACGAAACGATGCGACCGCGGATTGAATGGCATTGCTTTCGACGTTTCCGATCGGCTCGTCGGCTCGGTATCCGGACAGGTCGATCCCCATCCACCCCGAGGTGAAAACGAGTGCACCTTCACTACTCGCGTAACTGCGGTAGTCCTCGAGCTTCGCCTGGGCCAACTCGGGGGTTCGGTCGGTGACGATCGTCAACAGTGTGTAGATGCGGGCCGAGTACGGATCGCGGCCCACCTTGGTCAGCTCGTTTCGGATTCGGGCAACGGTGTCTTTGAGAATCGCCTTGGTCGGCGCACCGACAAAAATCGCTTCGGCATTCTCGGCGGCGAAGCGAACCCCGCGAGGCGACGCGCCGGCCTGGAAGATGACCGGCGTCCGCTGCGGAGAAGGTTCGGAGATGTGGATGCCCGGAACCGTGAAATGCTTGCCTTCGTGCTCGATCGGATGAACCTTGGAAGGGTCCGTGTAGACCCCGGTGCTTCTGTCCCGCACCACCGCATCGTCTTCCCACGACGTTTCCCACAACTTGTAGAGAACCTCGAGGTACTCGTCCGCGTGGTCGTAGCGATCGTCGTGCTGGAGTTGGTCGTCCTCGCCCATGTTCCGTGCGGCCGACGGGAGGTATCCGGTGACCACGTTCCACCCGATTCGCCCGTTCGTCAGGTGATCGAGGGTGCTCAAACGCCGAGCGAACGGGTACGGATGCTCGAACGCTGTACCAGCGGTGATCCCGAAGCCCAAGTGCTCGGTCACGGCAGCCATTGCCGACGCCAGTAGCAGTGGGTCCGAGACCGGTACCTGCGCGCCCTGCCGCAACGCTGCGTCGTGGTTCCCGCCATAGACGTCGTAGGTTCCCAGGACATCTGCCAGGAAGAGTCCGTCGAATCGTCCACGCTCGAGGAGTTTCGCCAATTCCGTCCAGTACCTCAGATCCGTGTACCTGGACGACTGGTCCTCGGGGTGGCGCCACAGACCTGGCGATTGGTGGGCGACGCAGTTCATGGCAAAGGCGTTGAAGCGGATTCTGCGGGTCATTCCCGCACCATGCCGCGCCTGCTCGGCGGTGACCACCATTGCGATCAGTGCGATCGGTTCGGCCGGCACCTTGCACGCGATAACACCGTCGACTTCGCCACCGCGTCGGTGGGCCGCTACACTGACTAGCGCAGCTGTGACGTCTGGGGCTTCGTGCCGACAGGTCGAGCAGATGCAACGGCAGTATCGGGAAGCGAAAACCCCCGCAGCACAGGGTTTTCAGTGCTTGTCGGTATGCTCCCCGCCCTCGTAGCTCAGGGGATAGAGCATTCCTCTCCTAAAGGAAGGGTCGCAGGTTCGAATCCTGCCGAGGGCACCAGGTGGGACTCTCCCCACACCGGCGCGACCAACGTGCCATTCTTGAATTCATGACGATGCCTCACTCCACGACTACTCCCCCGAAGAACATGTCGTTGATCCCGGGTGGAACGTACTGGATGGGCTCCGAAGACTTCTATCCCGAAGAACGCCCAGTTCACCAGGTCACAGTCGACGGATTCTGGATGGACACGACGGCGGTGACCGTCGCCGAGTTCCGACGCTTCGTGAAGGCAACCGGCCACGTCACCACTGCGGAAATCGCCCCGGATCCCGCCGACTATCCTGACGCCGATCCAGCCCTCCTCGTTCCGGGATCGTTGGTCTTCAATTCACCACCCGGCCCGGTTCCACTCGACGACTACACCCAGTGGTGGTCGTTCACTCCCGGCGCCGACTGGCGCCATCCCGAGGGCGCCGACAGCAATATCGGGGGACGTGAACGGCACCCCGTCACTCACGTGTCGTACTTCGACGCGCAGGCCTATGCCGCGTGGGCAGGCAAGGATCTCCCGACGGAGGCCGAGTGGGAGTTTGCCGCCCGCGGCGGACTCGATCGCCAGGCCTACGTGTGGGGCGATCACGACTCACCGGGAGGGCGGCCCGGTGGCAATGTCTGGCAGGGCCAGTTCCCCTGGGAGAACCTGCTCGAGGACGGGTACGAGCGCACCGCGCCGGTCGGAAAGTTCCGGCCCAACGGCTACGGGCTGCTCGACATGGCCGGGAACGTGTGGGAATGGACGGCGGATCATTACACGTCCGACCACGCCCACGGTTCGAAGAATGTCGCGCCTGCCTCTTCGTGCTGCATTCCGCGCAATCCCCGCGCGGAGTTCGCCACCGAGGTCTTGGCTGGCGAACCCTACGCACGACGGGTGATCAAGGGTGGCTCACATCTGTGTGCGCCGAACTACTGCTTGCGGTACCGCCCTGCCGCGCGGCAGGGCGAGTCCGAAGAGTCCTCGACCTGCCACGTCGGCTTTCGGTGCATCATCCGCATTCCGCAGACGTAGATCAGAAGGGCACGTCTCCGAGGATTGCCACCCGTTCCATCACGCGGCGATGAGGGAAGTAGTCGCTCGCCGCATAGTGCTGTGTTGCCCGGTTGTCCCAGAATGCAATGGAATTCGGCGCCCACTTGAAACGGCACTGGAAGTCCGGGACCTTGACCTGCGCGAACAACAGGTTGAGCAGATCGTTGCCTTCGGCAGGATCCATGTCCGGAATGTGGGTGGTGAAGAGGCTGTTGACGAACAGCGTCTTACGCCCGGTTTCCGGATGCTTACGGACCATCGGATGCAGAACCGGTGGGTACTGTTCCTTCATCTGCTCCAACTTCTCCGGGCTCATGCCGCGTCCGAAGGACGGCACGAAATCGTGGATGGCTTCCTTGCCGTCGATCAAGTCCTTGATCTCGTCCGGGAGGCAGTCGAAAGCATTTCCCATATCTGCCCACAACGTGTCACCACCGGCCGGCGGCACGTCGATCGCCCGAAGGACCGAACCGAGCGGCGGTGTCTTGGTCCAGGTGACGTCGACGTGCCAGATGTTCTCGGTGCCTGGACTGTCCTCTCCGCGTTCGAATCTGACGACGGCCGGGACCTCTCCCTGCGGGAGAAGTGGATGAATCTCGAGTTCGCCCCAATGGGCGGCGAAGTCACGATGATTCAGACTCGAAATCGGCTGGTCGCGGAAGAAGACCACCTTCCATTCGAGTAGGGCCCGACGTAGATCCTCGATCTGATCCTGCGACGGATCACGTAAGTCGATATCGCTGATCTCGGCACCGATGAACGGTGTGACGGGCGTCAGAGTGAACCGCTCGTACGGGCTCGATTCAATGCCTTCCGGATTTCGCCGCATTCCGCGTGGCCCGAATTCGATTGTGTGATTGCCGATTTGAACTGTGCGCGATGATGTAAGGGTAGCCATCAAATGACTCCGTCCTGTCGTGTCCTGAAGGGTCACACGTCAGTCGACGCGTGCACCCGCTGTGCTCGTGTGCGCTTGTGTGTGCTTTGGGGTGCAGTCAGGGCTCCCACCGCGAGATCGACCAGATGGTCCACCGTCGTATCGAAATCCGCCTGCACAACCGGGTTTTCGTCTTCGCGGCGCTGCTCGAATATGGCCAGCGCGGACACACTCATGTTGAACGACAGGTCGATCCGTTCGACCGCGACGCGGCGGGGCAGATGTGGCAATGCCCGCGTCAGTCTGCCGACAACTTCGTTGATCCCCTCGCTGACCTCACGGAACTCGGCGCTCTGCGTATCCACCGACGGCGAGACCCTCGCAATGAACCTCGCATAGTTGGAACCGTCGACCGTCGCCAGAAAATCGGCCAGCGGATACAGAAAGGCTTCGACCAACGCGCGGACCAGGTCAGTCCGCCCATTGGCGTCGATGTCGTCGAGATACGTCAGTCGCGCTGCATTGATCTGATCCATCCGATGGCGGAATACTGCCAACACCAAACCGTCTCGCCCACCGAAGTGATACTGAACCGCAGAGTTGTTTCGCTGCCCGGCCGCAGTCGCCACGTCCCTCATGGACACTTCGTGAATACCGTGCTCGGCAAACATCCGTTCAGCGACGGCGATCATGGCGTTCTTGGCATCCAACGAGGCGGGCATACACCGACCATATAAGTCACTGTCTTAATTCCGCAAGACCCAACCCCCGTGCGTGGTTAGGGAGTGCAGGGACTCCTTAACCACTCACGGGGGTGATTATCCCAGTCAGCGAGACCTACGGCGTCAACGGAATCCTGACCGATACGCTTCAGATTAAGACGACTGCTTAATCGACCCGGTTTTGCACACGCCAAGGAGCCTGCTGGTGAATCGCCATTCCATCCCGATCATCCCCGAGACGCCCAACGTCGCGGCCGCCGTGTACTACCCCGATCAGAATCCCCCGTACACCCGCCCGGAACCGCTTCGCCCACCCGCCGGGGCACCGAACGTGCTGCTGATCATGATCGACGACGTCGGATTCGGGGCGCCCTCTGCGTTCGGCGGTCCGTGCCGCACACCCACCGCCGAGCGTTTGGCCGAGACCGGCGTGAAGTACAGCCGATTCCATACCACCGCTCTGTGCTCACCGACGCGCGCTGCCACGTTGACCGGGCGCAATCACCACAGCGTCGGCATGGGAGTCATCTCCGAAATGGCTAATGCTGCACCGGGATACAACGGGACCCGTCCCGCTTCCGCAGCGACCGTTGCGCGCGTCTTGCAGGGTAACGGCTATGCGACGGGCGCTTTCGGCAAGATGCACCAGACCCCGACCTGGGAGACAACCGCCGCCGGGCCGTTCGATCGTTGGCCGGTCCGTGAGGGTTTCGACAAGTTCTACGGTTTCCTCGGCGCCGAGTCCGACCAGTTCACGCCAGTGCTCTACGAGGACTTCACCATGGTGGACTTACCGAAGACACCTCAGGAGGGATACCACTTGTCCGAGGACCTGGTCGACCACGCGATCGAATGGGTCGAGGGCATCAACACGATGGACCCCGACAAGCCGTGGTTCTGCTATCTCCCCTTCGGCGCTTGCCATGCCCCACTTCAGGTTCCGGACAGCTACCTGGACAAGTACGTCGGCGAATTCGATCACGGATGGGATCGCCAACGCGAGATCACCCTCGAAAAGCAGAAGGAACTGGGCGTCGTCGCTCCTGATACCGAGTTGGCCCCGTGGGCTCCGGGGCTCCCGCACTGGGACGAACTCGACGACGACCAGAAGAAGGTTTCGGCCCGTCTGATGGAGTTGTACGCGGCGTTCCTCGAGCACACCGACGACGAGGTCGGCAGGCTCGTCGACCGGTTGCAGGATATGGGCGTCCTCGACAACACCCTGGTGCTCTACATGATGGGTGACAACGGCGCTTCCGCGGAGGGCGGAATGGAGGGCTCGTTCAACTACCTCGCCGGCCTCAACGGTTACAAGAGTGCGACATCCGACGTGCTGGCGCGCTTCGACGAATTGGGGACCGAAACCAGCTACCCACACTATCCGGCGTCGTGGGCTCTGGCCCTCGACACCCCGTACCAGTGGGCCAAGCAGGTCGCGTCCCACTACGGCGGTACCCGAAACGGCCTGATCGCCCACTGGCCCAAGGGGATCGACAAGCCCGGGATCAGGGAACAGTGGCACCACTGCGTCGACATCACGCCGACAATTCTGGAAGCGGCGGGAATTCCGGCACCGACCAGCGTCGACGGCGTCGCCCAGAAACCGATGGAGGGTGTGGCGATGAACTACACCTTCGCCGAGCCCGACGCCGAAGAGCGCCACACCACACAGTATTTCGAGATCTTCGGCAATCGCGGAATCTATGATCACGGCTGGACCGCGGTCACCGCGCACCGCGCACCCTGGCTGATGGCGACTCACGGCCTCGAGCTCACCCCGATGAGCGAAGACCGTTGGGAGCTGTACGACACATCGGTCGACTGGTCGCAGGCCCGCGATCTTGCAGACGAGCATCCCGAGATCCTTGCCAGGCTCAAGGACAAGTTCCTCGTCGAGGCCGCCAAATATCAAGTACTGCCGCTGGACGACAGAACGGTCGGCCGTCACGCCACCGCGGAATCACGACCACCACATCCGATGATGGGCCGCAAGACCCTCACGCTGTACCCACACATGAACGGTCTGGTCGAGAAGGCCGCGCCGACGTTCTTCAACCGCTCGTACACGCTGACCGCCAGTCTGGGTAGCGTCGCGGACGGCATGCTGGTCAGCCTCGGTGGCCGGTTCGGCGGATTCGCTTTGTACATACTCGATTCCGTCCCCGTCTACTGCTACAACTTCAGCGGTGGAGGCCGAACCTACGTTCGCGGACCGGGTCAGCTGAGTGCCGACGCCAGCGAGGTGTCCATTCACTTCGAGTACGACGGCGGCGGAATCGGCAAGGGCGGAATCGCCACCCTGAGCGTTGACGGCGAGGTGGTCTCCGAGGGCCGGATCGAGAAGACCACGCGGGCGATCTTCAGCATGAACGAACAACTCGACGTCGGCATCAACCGCGGAAGCCCGGTCTCGGAGGAGTTCGCCGAGCACGGCACCTTCCGTTACGGCGGCACGTTGCACGGCCTGACCATCGACTTGCGCTCCACCCGCGACGTCGTGTCCGCGGAGGAACGGGAGAAAATCTCACTCGCCGTGCACTGATCGAACAGGCGACGCTCGCCGATTGTGCAGCCGCGCGCTATATCTGCCGCGCGGCTGCACAATCGCTCTGCGTCTATCCGACCGTGTACATCTGCAGGCATGGACCCACTGGGCGAGTCTCCACGATGTCACGGGCCTTCTCACGCGCCGCGTTGAACTCCCAGGGCGCACTGGTACCTGGCACTCCGTATCGATACCTACTCAACGCACACGAACGCTGCGGTTCCGGTAGACGATCCAAAGCAGGCACCGCGTCGACGGAGAGCCCGTGCAGGTAGGAGACGTCGATGCTCTTACCGCCCTCGAACCGCTCCACGTTCTTTTGCGCGATGTACGCGTCGGGGTCGAACACAGCGAATGCCAGCAGAGCAAGGGCAGAGGTGGCGAGAACAGCTGTGGGCAGCCACTTCCCGGACATCCGGATACCCGCGACGAGCAACAACACGAACACGAATCCCAGAAGCAACTCTGTCGCGAAGACGCTGACCCGCAGCACCGTGAAACCGTACTGATTCTCGTACAACCACATCCGGTGCACGGCCGATGCCACGATCACCAGGCCGAAGAGGCACAGTGCACCCAACAGACCGCGGGCCAGACGCCTCGATCCAGCATCGCGACGGTCGATGAACCGCACCGCGACGGCGATGACGAGCAGCGTCAGCACGGTCACTGCCATGAGCTGCCAGAAACCCTCACGTGCGTAGTCCGCATAGGTCAGTCCGTCGGTCACCTGAACGTGCTCGTCTCCCCCGAACAGCGTCTTTGTCTGCACTGCAACAAAACCGAGGAACAGGACGTTGAGCACGCCGAGCGGGACCGCCCATTCCCACATCGGCAACGGCGTCGCCGGCGCAGGCGCAAATGCGTCCACCGTCGGCGTTCTACGACGCAGATACACCGCAACCAGTGTGCCGAACGCCATCACGACGCCGGCGAAGATCCGTGCCCCCGGGTTCGACACCGAGATGGCAGGAGCGAAGCCACCGAAGATCTTCGCGAACTCCGGATCCGCACTCACGAACAAAGATCCGAAGATCAGCAGGAGGACAACAGACACTGCGCTCACGACGACAACTCGCACCGCCGGCACCCGCGGAGCAGAGCGGATAGCGAGTTTTCGACGACGAACGAAGTTCACCGTCCGGTGGGGCGCCCGCCAGGGTGCCACCGTTCCCAGGAGTATCCCGGTCCACGTCCGCCCACCGATCAGAGTCCACGTGAACAGAACCCACGCAGCTACGACGCAGAGGAACACCAACCACTCCGCACCGCGAACGGCGGCAACACCCAATAGCGCAAGCATCCCGATGGCGGCGACCCACTGCGTCACGGTCATCCGGGGCGGCGTCAAGATCCCGAAGACGATCACCACACCGACACCCACGATCACGTACGCGATACTGACGAACCCTGGATCGAGGATCAGGGCCGCAAGCACCCCTACTGCGGCCGCGCCGACGAGCATCGAGCGGGTGGCCATCGACGTTCGATCGGGGCGCCAGAACCGGCTGGGACGCTTGGGTTTTACGGCTGGCATCGGCGGTTTCGGTGGAATTACTATCGGAGCGCTCATGTGATCTCCTATGTTTCTGGTTCAAATTTTCAGGTTCGGAAGTACAGACGAATGCCGATGAAGGCATGCGCCATCGCGAGATCTCTCGATCTCGTCAGGGACTTTGATTCAGTTCTGCGGCAGCACTACTCGAATGCAGCATCCCGACGGGGCATCGACGACCGCAATCCTGCCGTCATGTAATTCGACCGCCCACTTCGCGATCGCGAGGCCGAGCCCGGTGCCCCCGTCTGTCGATCCGCCGCGGATGAAGCGGTCGAACACTCGCTCTCGGGCTTGTGGTTCGATGCCGGGGCCGTCGTCGTGGACGTCGAGCACCAACTCCCCCGCGCTGCCGGAACGCACTCGGATGGCAACTTTGGTGTCGACGTTCCCGTGCTGAACCGCGTTGTCCACCAAGTTGGTCACCACCTGATGGAGGCGATCCGGATCGGCTACCACGGACAATTGCGGAGGCTTCACGTCTATCTCGATGTCGCCCGCACTCACACTCGACAGCTCGCGTAGGAATGGCTCGACCTCGAAACGGCTGCGCTTCAACGGCATTGCGCCGCCCTCGAGTTTCGAGAGGTCGAGAAGGTCGGCCACGAGCGCGCCCAGTCGTTCCGTCTGCCGCAGCGCCGACTTCATCATCGCCGGATCCGGTTCTTCGACACCGTCGACGACGTTTTCGAGCATGGCCTGCAAAGCGGTGATGGGCGTGCGTAATTCGTGGGAGACGTTGCCGATCAGCTCGCGGCGGTACCGGTCGTCGGCCCCGAGGTCCTCGGCCATCCGATTGAATGCGTGGGCGAGTTCGCCTACTTCATCGCGGGAAGTCGCTCGCACTCGCCGCGAATAGTCGCCGCGCGCCATCGCCTTCGCCGCGGCCGTCATCTCGCGAAGCGGTGACGTCATCCCGTGTGCGAGCACCTGTGTAACTCCGAGAGCGACAACCAACGCCGTCAGCAGGGCGAAACGAAACGGTTGTTGCGACGTCAGCCAGAACCCACCGGAGGCGAACAACAGTGCTGCGACAACCAGGAGGCCGACCTTCACCTTGAAGGATCGCATCGGGTCCAGTGGCCGCGGCCACCGTGCAAAGAGTCGGTCGACGCCGCTCATCTCGGCACGTCCCAGGCGTACCCGACGCCGTGAACGGTCCGGATCACGGAAGGTCCGAGCTTGCGTCGTAACGCCTTGACGTGGCTGTCGACGGTCCGACTACCCGCTC
This sequence comes from Rhodococcus sp. NPDC060176, assembly GCF_042728675.1. Lineage (NCBI taxonomy): Bacteria > Bacillati > Actinomycetota > Actinomycetes > Mycobacteriales > Nocardiaceae > Rhodococcus > Rhodococcus sp. NPDC060176. The sequence continues at coordinate 1,570,579 of NZ_JBHWYS010000001.1, read as the reverse complement.
CCTCGCCCCAGCCCCAGATCTCCTCGAGCAGCGACTCCCGTGGGATCGCGGCTCGCGGTCGCTCCGCCAGATAGGCGATGAGATCGAATTCGGTGCGGGTCAGGTGGACTTCTTGCGCATCACGGCGCACTCGACGCTCGGTCAAGTCGATCACGACGTCACCGAACTCGAGGAGGTCGGCCACCGGACGAGCGGCATGCTCCGCACGATCAGCACGCCGGAGCAACGCCTGCACCCGAGCGACGAGGACACGCATGCTGAACGGCTTGCTCAGGTAATCGTCGGCCCCCACACCGAGACCGATCAGCATGTCGGTTTCATCGGCGCGAGCGGTCAGCATCAGCACGGGCACCGGGCGCACGGCCTGGATGCGGCGGCACACTTCGAGGCCGTCGAACCCCGGCATCATGACGTCGAGCACCACCAGGTCGGCATCCATCTGCTCGCAGCGGGCCACCGCGCTCGGGCCGTCGAACGCCAGCTCGACGTCGTAGCCCTCGGCGCGCAGCCTCGCCGCGATGGACTCGCAGATACTGACCTCGTCGTCGACCACGAGCACTCTTCGCTGACTCATGGAACTGACTGTATTCGGCCGTCGTGGATGAACCTGGGAGGACTTGTGAAGGTTCTGTGCAGGTTCTAGAACCTGCGGATGTTGTTGATCGGCAGATCCGTGAGGGGTGTCAGTCCGGTCGGAACACCAACACCGTAGGCGTTGAACACCATTCCGAACCCAGCGTAGATACCGACGTGCGTCGCTCCGGGATAGAACGTGATGACGTCGCCGGGAGCGAGGGCCCACCGCGGAACCGGCTGTCCGACGTTGGCCTGCTGCTGACTGGTCCGTGGCAGATTCACCCCGGCCTGCCGAAACGCCCATTGCACCAGCCCGGAGCAGTCCCACGAGTTCGGCCCGACGCCGCCCCACTGGTAGGGCTTTCCGGTCTGAGTGCTCGCCGCTGCCAGCGCGATCAGGCCTGCCGGACTCGGAATGGGCAGGGCGGCTGAACCGCTGCTGATGCTGCCCGCGCTCCCCACGCTGCCGGAACTCCCACTACTGCCGCCGCTGCCGAGGCTTCCCGGGTCGGCCGAGGCAGGGGCAGCGGAGAGCAACAGAACACTTCCAGTCAGCAGAACCGCGACCGTTCCCTTGCGGAGTGTCGACTTCTTCATGCATCCGTCCTTCGTGGGAGTCGTTTCGGCGCGCGGCAGCGCACCTCGATAGCCGTGAACTGGTATGACACGTGAAAACAAACACTTCGTTCGGATGTTAACGGCGTAGACGTGGTGTTCGGACAGGAATGATTGATCCGATTTGTCGGTTTTGAACAAACGGGCCTTACGTCCCGGCCCGGCAGAAGATCAGGGAATGATGGGGGATTTCCTGGATCCCGCGGCACGGCGAGGTCCATAGATTCGACTCATGCGCCCATATCTGCTCGTCGCCGCGGTCATCATCGGAGCCACCACGGCACTCGTCGGTTGCTCGACGCTCCAGCGCGCAGTGGAGATTCAATCGGATCTCGACGGACTCACCCGCTCGGGCGTCGTCGGGTCGATCGCAACACTCGACGACGGCACCACGACGGCTGTCATGACCAGCGGCGTGCCCAACCGGACCAACGGCGATTCGATCGGCAAGAATGATCGCGTCCGGATCGGAAGTGTGACAAAGACATTCACAGCATCGCTCGTTCTGCAGTTGGTGGCCGAAGGCAAGGTCGACCTCGACGCACCGATCGAGCAGTACCTTCCGGGGCAGATACATGGGAGCGGCACGGACGGCAACGCGATCACCGTGCGGCAGCTGCTGCAACACCGCAGCGGCCTTCCCGAGTTCGCCGGTGAACCCGGAGCCGACGAATGGATTGCCGCAAACGAGGACCGGACGCTGACGCCTTCCGCTGCGCTCGCCATCGCCCTCGGCAAACCGGCCCAATTCGTTCCCGGAACGTCGTTCGTCTACACCAACACCAACTACATCGTTCTCGGGATGCTCGTCGAATCCGTGACCGGCCGCAGCTACGCCGATGAACTTCAGTCTCGGATACTCGACCCGCTGCATCTGGGAGACACGTACCTCCCGCCGGCCGGCGAACGCGACATCAGGGGCGATCACCTGACGGGCTATCAGGACCTGGGAGGGGGCCTGACAGATGTTTCCCGGACCGAACCGTCGATCCCCTGGTCTGCGGGAGCGATGGTGTCGACGGGCACAGACCTGAACGTCTTCTGGCGGGCACTACTCGACGGGCAGGTGGTGCCGGCCGCGCAGCTTGCCGCGATGACTACTGAGCAAGTCGCCGCCACCGAAGCCGAGGGGCTCGGGTACGGGATGGGCGTCAGCGTCACCGAACTTCCTTGCGGCGTCACCTATACCGGCCACAGTGGCGGGATCTACGGGTACTACACGTTGTCCGGTGCGACGCCGGATCGTGCATTCACCGTGACGCTGACGTCGACGCCGAAGGACCAACCGGACACTGTCGCGATGCTCTCGCATGCTCTCTGCCCCTGAAACGGCTATCAGTACTGACGACTACCAGTACTGATGACGCTTCCCGTCGGTATCGGCGACGAAGATGACCGCGTCGGCGCCGTCCAACTCCGACGGTTTCAGCGGCAGATGGCCTGGCAGGATCGGCTCGCCCGCGGCGATCGACGGGCCGAGCGCGGCTCGCAGGGCCGGCGTCGGAAACAAGGCCCGACGGGTGGTCGCATCGGCCAACGCGGCTTGCAGAGTGCCCGGATCACTGTCGGGATTGGCATCGGTTGCCACGAATACGTAACGCTCCCCGAGGGCAAGTCCGACGAGTGAACCGGCGCTCCCCCAACTGACCACATCATCGCTGACCGGCATCTCGGACTGCACTCGCAGAAGATGAGCGTTGTGGGCGAACAGCAGGCTCGGCCCGCGTCGCTGCTCCTGGGCAACGACGGCCAGCAGGTTCTCCGCCATCATCTCGGCACGGAGACTGAGCAGAGTGCCGATGCGATCAGGAGCGGAACTCGCCATCGCGGCGTGGTATCGCAGAAGACCTACAGCGGTGCGTGCGTGTGCGAGGGCCAGGTCGTACCCGTCCGGGTCGGCGGGTCGCAGCACAGGCGCAGCGCGCCGAAGGATGCTGCCGAGGTCGTCCGCAATGATGCGCAGGAGGCGAGCATGATCGGAGTCACCGATGGACGCAGCCGGATCGAACATCGCCGCCGGGTTGGTCCAGTCGGCGTCCTGCCCGAGCAGAAGGTCGATGTCGTCGAACGAATGCGGCCGCATCTCAGCGGGCAGGATGTCACCTGCCGCAGACAGTGCGCGGCGCGGGCTCGGTGCACCGGAATACTCCACCGGAGCGTCGAAGCCGTAGAAGCGAACTCGGTCGGCCGGAGCGCGGCCGTGGTTGTACTCGCGTAGCCATTCGACGAGTTCGCGGTTTCCCGGTACTGCGCCGAATCCGTGGCTGAAGCCCGTGGCGAGCACTTTCTCGATGTCCGCCTCTCCCCCGCTCACGTAGTCGTCGACAAGGAATGCCGCAAAGGCGTCTGTTTCGAGCACGATCGACCGATACCCTCGTTCGACCAGCTGGCCGAGAAGTTCGTTGCGCAGCAACGGAAATGCCTTGATCCCGTGAGTCGGCTCACCGAGGGCGAGCAGAGTCGGCGCCTCGCTTCGCGCTGCGAGCAGTTCGTCGACGACGCGACCAAGACTTGCCGAGTCTTCGAGTTGGCGGCCGATCTCACTCAGTGTCGAGGCTGTAGACATGGATATCCCTTTCGAAGGTGGACTGCCTTCGACAGTATCGTTGAAGATTCGGGTGAAACTTTCACGACAATTACCTGGGGCAGATCGCTGAAAGCCTCAATCGGAGGTGATCAGTGCGGCCCATCGACCTTGCCCGTGAACACGGGTTGTCCGCACAGGCGATCCGCAATTACGACGACGCCGGCATCCTTCCTTGGACTGAGCGCAGCAACACCGGCTACCGGCGATACACGCCTCTGCACGCGCAGGCCCTGCGTTCTTTCCTTGCATTGCGCAGCGGTCACGGACACCAACAAGCTACGGAAATCATGCGGGCGACCAATCAGGGCGACACCGAGTCCGCCTACCGCCTGATCGACAGTGCGCACGTGACGCTGCTCGCCGAGCGTGGCACCCGCACCGAGGTAGCCACCGCGCTGGGGACTCTGTCCACCACGGCACCGGCACGCGTGCATGGTCCAGCATTGACGGTGGGTGAGCTCGCGCGCCGCCTCGGCGTGCATCCGGCGACACTGCGCACGTGGGAAGAGCACGGCATTCTGCGTCCAGAGCGCGAACGGTCAACGGGTTATCGCGAATACGGTCCGGAGTGTGTGCGCGACGCCGAGATCGCAAGGCAACTGCGACGCGGCGGCTACCGGCTGTCGCAAGTCGCCCAATTCGTCGACTCGCTGCGCGAGGCCGGCGGAGCAGAAGCATTGGCAGCGTTCCTCAACTCTTGGCAAGACCGGCTGACCACACGCAGTCGCAACCTTCTCGCCGGCGCAGCTCAACTCGATGCCTATCTCACGATGCTCGAGCAGACCTAGCCGAGCGATCGTCGACGCAACCTATTCCCGCCCTGTGACATCTGCCGGCCTCTTGTCCTCCCGCAGACCTCGCCAACTCGGATGACGCAGACGCTCGGTCTTCGTCCAATCCATGAACCGCACCTCACCGACGAGTTCCGGTTTCACCCACACTGCTCCCTTGCGGTCGTCGGCGGGCAGTTCCTCCTCGAACGGACTTTCCTTCTGACGCAGCGGTTCCAGTGTCGCAAGTAAAGACTCCAAGTCGCGATCACTGAAGCCGGTGCCGACGCGCCCCACGTAGGTCAACCCGTGCTCGCCCGGAATACCCATGAGCAGCGCGCCGATTCCCTGCGCTCGATTGCCCTGTCCGGTGCGCCACCCACCGATCACCACCTCCTGGGTGCGCCAGTTCTTCACCTTGATCCAACTCGACCCGCGCCGACCCGGAAGGTAGACCGATGCACGACGTTTGGCGACAATTCCTTCCCACCCGGCAGCGGCACTCACCTCCAACGCGTTCTCCGCCGTACCCTCGATCTGTGGGGGCACATCGAGTTCACCGACCTTGCCCGCCAATGCATTCAACACGGTACGGCGATCCGAATAGGACTTCCGCAGCAACGACACTCCGTCGAGGTACAGAAGATCGAAGGCCAGAAAAATCGGATCCCCACCGCGCTGCAGCAGACCGAAATCGGTGACACCCGCCTCGTTGTACGCCACCACTTCACCGTCGAGAACCACCTCATGACCGTCCAGGATCTCGGCCAACCCCGAAAGGGCGGGATAGTCTCGGGTCTTGTCGTTACCCGCGCGACTACGGAGTGACATTGTGCCCGAACGGTATTCGAGAATCACCCGAATACCGTCCCATTTTCCTTCGAAAGCCCACTCTTGCGGGTCGAGACCCTCGAGCGTTCCAGCGGTGGCGAGCATCGGCTCGAGATTCTTGGGAAACTCCGTTCCGAAACTCGCGTTCTGATCCTTCATCAGATGCATCAGCCACTGGTCACCCTTTGTCCGGATCAACGCGAACCGTCCCTGCACCCGCTCCCCGTGAAGGCGCACGATCACCTCGTCGTCACGCCACTTCTCGGTCTCGTATGTTCCGGAATCCCAGATCGTCATCGAACCGCCGCCGTACTCCCCTTTCGGAATCGTGCCCGAAAACGTCGCGTATTCGAGCGGATGATCCTCGGTGTGTACGGCCAGCCGATTCTCTCCGGCACTGGTGGGCACGCCCTTCGGGACTGCCCAGGATACGAGCACACCGTCCCGCTCAAGGCGTACGTCGTAATGCAGTCGTCTGGCGTGATGTTCTTGAATGACAAAGGTATTGCCCGCTGTCTCCTTGGCCACCGCAGTAGGGATCGGCTCGGGCGTCCGATCAGCCGATCGTTTGTTGCGATAGTGCGTCAACGTGTCAGCCACAGCCGCCGAGACGGGCGGATCCAAGGCGCCCAGCAGATCACCGTCTGATTCGACGCGCTCCAGAACCTCGTCGAACAGCAGGTGGCGCAACTTCGGATCGTCGAGTTCGTCCCAACTACGCGGCGCGGCAACATAGGGTTGATCGCGACCGCGAAGCGAATAGGGCGCGATGGTGGTCTTGGCGGCGTTGTTCTGGCTCCAGTCCACGAAAATCTTGCCTGCCCGGACATTTCGAGCCATCGTTGCGGTGACGAGATCCGGGTGAAGCTTCTCGAGTCCGGTGGCGATCTGCTTGGCGACAGTCGACGCACCACTGCCGTCCAAAGTTCGATCCAGCGGAACGTAGAGGTGGATTCCCTTGCTACCACTGGTTACCGGATAAGCAGTCCACCCCAGAGTTTTCACCAGATCTCGAATCGACCTCGCCACCTCGGCGCACTCGGCCAACCCCACGCCCTCACCCGGGTCGAGATCGAACACCAGTCGTGTCGCCGGGCCACGCTCGGAACCGTCGAACCGCCATTGGGGAACGTGCAATTCGAGTGCCGCCTGCTGCCCCAACCACGCCAGGGATGCAACGGAATCGAAGATCGGGTACGTGACAACACGATCCGAGTGTTGCAGCGCCGCTCGGGTAAGCCACTGCGGCGCGGACGACGCAAGGTTCTTCTCGAAGAAGGACTGGCCATCGACGCCGTTCGGCCAACGCTTACGAGTACCCGGCCTACCGACGACGTGCGGAAGCATGACTGCGGCGATACGGGTGTAGTAGTCGATGACTTCGGCCTTCGTGGTCCCACTCTCGGGGTAGAGGATCTTGCCCAGATTGGTCACGGACACCGTTGTGCCGTCGAGCGTGATCTGACCCCGATCCGTCGTTGCCATTTCCTCATTGTGCTGGAAACCGCTGTGTCTGGATACCGCTGCGTATGGCAGTAGAAATCTGGTGGATCGGAAACCTGCCGCTGCGCCAGTCCACGGGCAAGACTGGATTCTCGATCGGAGAGGAGACCACGATGACAGTTCGCAGTTCCCCGGGGCCGTTAGTGGAGAACAACTGGCGGATGTTCGCCACCTGTAAGACGGTGGACCCGGCGGTGTTCTATTCGCCGGGTGAAGAACGCGGACGCAATCGGGCCGCACGGGAAAGTTCCGCGAAGCAGGTGTGCTTCCGCTGCCCCGTCATCCGGGACTGCCTTACTTTTGCACTCGAGACCGCTGAACCACACGGAGTCTGGGGTGGGACGACGCCGTCTGAGCGCCTTGCGTTAAGACGCTCAGCTGCGTGAACACCTCTCGTACGAGACCCCCGTCACGTCCGTACCGGACAAACAGGCAAGATGGCCTTGTGCCTATGACACGACGCGCTGTTGCCGTGACCGCGATCTTCGCTTCCTCGATCTTGTTGGGCTCGTGTTCGTCGCAACCGGAGGCACCTGCGGCAGCGGACACCACGACCACGGTTCCCGAGGCCTTCACCAAACTGCCCTCGACCACCGCGGTGGACAAGTGCGGACCCCAGAGCGGGACCACCCTCGAAGACGGTGTCTTGACCATCGCCACCGATTCACCGGCGTACGCACCGTGGTTCGTCGACAACAATCCGTCGAACGGCAAGGGCTTCGAGGGTGCCGTGGCCCGCGCCGTCGTCGACAAGCTCGGGTACACCACCGAGCAGGTGCGCTTCACCACGGTCGCCTTCAACGACGCGTTGAAACCGGGCCCCAAGGATTTCGACTTCGACGCCAATCAGTTCACGATTTCCGGGGAACGACGCGAGAACGTCGACTTCAGCTCGCCGTATTACGCAGTGGCGCAGTCGGTGATCGCCTCACGCGGAAGCAAAGCTGCTGGTGCAAAGAATCTTGCGGATCTTGCCGGCTACCGCTTGGGCGCTCAGACGGGTTCCACCAGCCTCGCGGCGATCACCGACACGATTGTTCCGACCACTGCGCCACGCGAGTTCGCGACCACGGACGACGCGAAAGCAGCGCTGGCCGCGGGTGAGATCGAGGCGCTGGTCGTCGACATCCCGACGGGATTCCACATCACCGAGAACGAACTCCCCGGGTCTGTCATCGTGGGTCAGTTTCCGCGGCCCAACGCGGTCACCGAATTCTTCGGTTTGGTGCTCGAGAAGAACAGTCCGCTGACTGCGTGTGTCTCTGCCGCCGTGGATGCGCTCTATGCCGACGGCACCCTCGAGAAGCTCGCGACCGAATGGATCACGGACAGCGCGGACGCACCCGTTCTCGAGTAATTCAGCCGGCGCGCCCACTGATCGCGCCGACGAAGACCTTCGGGATATCTGCCGGTGTCGGAGCGAAGTGACTGTTGCCGCCGGTGAGTGCCGAAATCTGCTCGAGCACATCGGTATCGGCGTCATCGGTGACGCCGATGGTGATGATCGGCACCGGGCGCGCCGGGTCCTGTTCGCGAGTCAGGGTGTCGAGAAGTTCTTGCAGCGAGATCCCTGCCGGATCGTCGTTGGCACCGTCGGTCAGCAGAATCACCGAATTGATCGACGCCGGATCGTAGGACTGTTGCACCGACCGATACGCGGCGAGAACGCTGTCGTACAAACCTGTTCCACCGCCGACGATCGACGAGAGATTGTCGATCTGAGACAGTAGTTTGCTCCGATGGTCCGTCTCGCCTTCCATTGCATCCATACGGGCGATGGGTTCGAGTTCGCGGTAGTCCGTCCCGTCACCGAGGTCCACGGAGAAGGCCCAGAGGCCCAATTGTGCGTTGGCGGGAAACATTCGGATCGCGATGTCGCCGGCCTGCGCGGTCGCGGCCATTCGAGTGATCCCGTCCTGCATGTAGTCCATGGACCCCGAGACGTCGACAACCGCCAATGCGCGCGATGGTCTGGACAGAATCTCGTACCGCGCCAGGGCTTTGGTGACGACAGCCGGATCGGACGGCACCAGCGGCACAACCTTCCCCACTCCGCCGGCGACCAGTGGGGCCTGATCCGCGCCGCGGAACCCGAGGCCGGCGAGCACGGAGCGTCCGGTGTCCGACGTCAGAGCCGCCGCCAGTAGTTTGCCGGCTTCGTCTGTCGTCGACGAGTCTGCGCCCACACTTGCCATTGGGTAATCCATGAAGACCGAACCGGACGCCGGTACCGACGCGGCGAGTCCACTGTCAGCATGCGCGGCGAGATAAGCCTCGAAGGTCTGCTCGGTAGTCACCGCGGTCCCGCCGTCCGCGTCCACGGTTTGGATGCGTCCGGTCGAACCGGTTTCCTTCAGATTTCCGTACTGCGCTTGCGCCACCGGGACCAGGGCTGCCGAAATGGACGTGAGGTCCCCGCCCCGCGACTGGGTCTCGGCAAAGGCTGCCACGATCGGCGCACTGGAGACGGCACTGGTCAGGGGATCACCGATGTGCAGTGCTGGAGCACCGAGGACATCCGTCCATGCACCGGGTGCCTCGCTACCCGGCGCCGAGACGGTGACAACAGGGGTGGACGCGACCGAACTGCTGATCCGGCGAATCTCCTGCCCGCTTGCCGAAACCTTGTCCAGCCATTCGCTCGAATCGGGGATCCACAGTGCGGGCGCCGAACCGTCGGCGATCGCCGCGACGGTGAGCGCGGGATCTTGCGGCGTCACGCGCAGTGACGTGCACCCGAGATTCGCAGCGGGAATGGCAGCGGCGACGGCTTCGAGCGCTGAGGCGATCGACGGATCGGCCGCCACAGGCACGGTTTCCTGGTTGTCGCAATTGGTTGCTGTCGCAGCAGCAGCGGCGCCCACGCCGGGTTCTCCTTTGTCGCTGACGCTCTTGAACGTCACCGCAAATGCTGCGGTTCCACCGACTGCGACTACCGCCAGGAGTCCGATCAGAACCTGCACGGATCGAGGCATGGACGCAGGTGGTGCGCCGTACCCGTGACGAGACGACATTGAGCGAATCCTTTCCGGCGGGACCCGCACCAATAACCAACCGATGCCTGGTTTATCCCGCCGAAAAGAATCCTAGCTCATGTTAGCGGCGAAGTAGCTCTATGTGTATATCTCGACAAACTAGGTGTAGATCTGAACAAACTGGGCCAGCGACTTCTCCACATCGCCCTTGAGCGCCCGCGCCACACTCGAACCGATCGGGCCGAACAGCGGCGCGCCACCCAACTCGACTGTCAGCGCAAGTTCCGACCCGTCGCCCTTTGCCTTCACGTCGAGTTCGAGACCGAGCTTGACCCCGCCCTTGCCGTCGCCCTTGAGCGAGATCGCCTTCGGGACGTCGTACTTCTTGATGGTCCACCGAACGCGGTTGCGCAGGCCCTTCACGGTCACGACCGAGCTGATCTCGGTGCCGACACCCAACTGCTCGGGAAGTTCACTACGCCATCCGTCGTGAACCACGAGCCAGTTTTCGTAGCCGCTGAGATCGGAAGCCTTGTCCCACACTTCCTGAGGAGGAAGTGGAACGTCGATTTTCACTGTGAGCTTTGCCATGGCAGAACAATAAGCCCCGTGCGCCTTTTCCGTAACCAGAGGTACCAGAAAGGCGCACGGGGGCTTTGCCCCTCCTAGTGGCTGACGGCTTTCTCGACGCCGACGCCGGTGAGGGAGCGAACTTCCATCTCTGCCTGCTTTGCCGGATCTTCGATCTTGTTGCGTCCGATGTATGTACCGACGATGCCGAGGACGAATGCCAGCGGGATCGAGACGATGCCGGGGTTCGAGAGCGGGAACCAGGCGAAGTCGGAGTTCGGGAACATCGACGACGCCTTGCCCGACACTGCCGGGGAGAAGACGATCAGCGTCAAGCAGCTGATCAAACCGCCGTAGATGCTGAAGAGTGCACCGGTGGTGTTGAACTTCTTCCAGAACAGCGAGTACAGCAGGGTGGGCAGGTTCGCCGAGGCCGCCACTGCGAAGGCGAGAGCCACCAGGAAGGCGATGTTCTGCCCCATCGCCATGATGCCGAGAACGATGGAGACGAGTCCGATGACCACGACGGTGATTCGAGAAACTCGAACCTGCTGCTCCTCGGTTGCGTTGCCGCGCTTGATGACACTGGCGTAGATGTCGTGGGCGAACGACGCGGACGCAGTGATCGCGAGGCCGGCAACGACGGCGAGGATGGTCGCGAACGCCACCGCGGAGATGATGCCGAGGAAGATGGTGCCACCGAGTTCGAAGGCGAGCAGCGGAGCTGCCGCGTTCTCCTTACCGGGTGCCGCCAAGATCTTGTCCGGTCCGACCATGCTGGCCGCGCCGTAGCCGAGAACCAGTGTGAACAGGTAGAAGGCGCCGATCAGCGCGATCGCCCAGGTCACCGAGCGGCGAGCTTCCTTGGCAGTGGGCACCGTGTAGAAGCGCATCAGCACGTGCGGCAGGCCGGCGGTGCCGAGCACCAAAGCGATTCCGAGAGAGATGAAGTCGAGCTTCGTCATTCCGGAGAGTCCGTACTTCGCACCGGGCCCGAGGATGTCTCGTCCCTGCACACCCTTGGTGGTGGAGCTGTTGACCATGTCCTGCGCATTGGCGAGCAACTGAGAGAAGTTGCCGCGCACTGCCCACAGTACGAGCACGAACATGATGCCGGCTCCGGCGACCAGCAGAACCGCCTTGACCATCTGTACGTAGGTGGTGCCCTTCATGCCGCCGACCAAGACGTACACGATCATCAGCACACCGACAATTGCGACGACGATCGACTGTCCCACTTTGCCGTCGATGTTGAGCAGCAGCGCCACAAGTCCACCGGCGCCGGCCATCTGAGCAAGGAGGTAGAAGAGGGAAACTGCCAGAGTGGACAGCGCTGCCGCCATACGCACCGGACGCTGCTTGAGCCTGAAGCTCAGGACGTCAGCCATCGTGAATCTTCCGGTGTTCCTGAGCAATTCGGCCACCAGAAGCAGCGCAACCAACCAGGCGACAAGGAATCCGATGGAGTACAGGAAACCGTCGTAGCCGTACACGGCGATAGCGCCTGCGATGCCGAGGAACGACGCCGCCGACAGGTAGTCGCCGGCGATGGCGAAGCCGTTCTGTGGGCCGGTGAACTGTCCACCGCCAGTGTAGAAGTCGGATGCCTTCTTGGTGGTCCGGCTGGCGCGGATGACCAGCGTCATGGTCACGACGACGAACGCGAGGAAGATCGCGATGTTGAAGGCGGGGTTTCCTACGTCCGTTCCGGACGCGGCGAGTGTGGTGATCACTGTGCGGGACCTTCCAGTTCTTCGCGGATGGCGGCGGAGCGGGGATCGAGCTCACGGCCGGCGAACTTCACGTACCACGCGGTGATGGCGAAGGTGGTGACGAACTGCCCGAGGCCGAGGATGATGCCGAGATTGATGTTTCCGAGAACCTTGGTGGCCATGAAGTCGTGCGCGTAGGTAGCCAGGACGACGTACACCGCATACCAGAGCAGGAAGAATGCAGTGATGGGGAAAACGAACTTGCGCAGACGCGTTCGGAGTTCCTGGAATTCGGGACTCGCTTGCATGTCTATGAATGCCTGGGCATCCGGGGTGCGTCGCTCTTGCGACGACCCCTCACTGATTTCTGCTGTGGACACTGCCGGCTCCTCGCCTCGCGTGTGAAGTGAACTACGCACAGACGTTAGTGAGATCAGAGTCACATGAAGATGCTGTGGTGCCAGTCACACGCTGAGCAGTCGCGCGCTGCGCCGAACGGTCAGGCAGGCGCGACCAACGGCAGGGGCCCTGAGCGATGAAAGTCAGGGTTGGCGGAGATCGTCCTCGCGGTCGGAGCCCATTCCGAGCCGTTCAGGGGCGTGCATCCGCGTGAAGATTCGCGCGATATCTGCCGGTACCTGCTTCGCCGACGCCTTGCTCACGACGATCATCGTGACGAACGCCAGCGGCACGCTCACCGCGGCCGGGAACGCGAAAATGGCCGCCGGCCAGCCACCGAGGACGTTCTCCGACAAACCGCCCAGAACTGCGACGGTAGCGGCAGTTCCCGCGACGAACCCGCCGACCACCATCCCTGCCCCGGCGCCGACGGCGGTCAGGCCGCGCCACCAGATGCCCAACACGAGCAGAGGGCAGAGCGTCGACGCCGCGACCGCGAACACCAACCCGACAGTTCTCGAGAGGTCGACCGACACCACCGCCAGCGACAGCACGAGCGGAACGACACCCGCCAGGAGTGCGGCAATGCGGAAATCCCGAACTCGACCGCGGAGGACATCGGTACTGAGGACCCCTGCGATGCTGACGAGCAATCCGGACGACGTCGACAGGAAGGCGGCAATGGCACCGGACGCCACGAGGGCTGCCAGCAGTTGTCCGCCCCACCCCGAGAACACCGACCCCGGCAGCAGCAGCACCGCGGCATCCGAGGTACCCGTGATCAGAAGTTGCGGAACATACAGGCGAGCGAAGACACCCAGGAGTGTCGGAAACAGGTAGAACACGCTGACCAGACCGACAACTGCGAGCGACGTCAGACGAGCGGCCCGGCCGTCGGGGTTGGTGTAGAAGCGGACCAGAACGTGAGGCAGGCCGAGAGTTCCGAGGAATGTGGCGAGCATCAGCGAGTACACCTGATACATCGGGTGCGGCCCACCGAAACCCCAACCTGGAGTGATCCAGTCCGAGTTCTGCGCAGGCGCTCCGGCGACGACCGGAACCGCGGCTCCTGCGTCGAGGACCATGGACATGCCTTCACCGAGGGTGTGCTCCCCTGGCCCAAGGGTGACGGTGCCTTCGACCGCTCGCCCGTCGACCGTGCCACCGCTGACCGTCACCGGCTCGGACACCTGGACCACGACGTCGGTGGTGATGTCCACCGTCGTTGCAGTGGTGACCGTCGGCGGCATCGACGCGCCGACGTCGTTGTGATCGCCGAAGAAGTAGAAGGTCAGTGCCACAGCGGGAATCGCGACGGCGGTCAGTTTGAGCCAGTACTGGAAGGCCTGAACGAAGGTGATCGAGCGCATCCCGCCGCCCACGACGTTGGCGATGACGATGACGCCGACCGCAACGCCGCCGATCCAACTGGGAACACCGAGCAAGATGTTGAGCGTCAGGCCCGCGCCTTGGAACTGCGGAATCAGATACAGGATGCACACCATCGCGACCACGAGCATCGCGAGCTTGCGCAAGCGCGGTGAGCCGAGACGGAATTCGGCAAAATCGGGGACGGTGTACGCACCCGAACGCCGAAGCGGCGCTGCGACGAACAGCAACAGCGCGAGGTATCCGGCGGTGAATCCGATCGGATACCAGAGGGCGTCTGCACCGTATTTCGCGACCAACCCGGCGACTCCGAGAAACGAAGCAGCAGAAAGGTACTCACCGGAGATGGCCGTCGCATTCCACCGCGCGCTGACGGTCCTCGACGCGATGAGAAAGTCCGAGGTGGTGCGAGCGAGCCGAACTCCGTAGATACCGATCGCCACCGTCGCCACAGCCGCTGCCACGATGCCGATCACCGTCAACACCGGGATAGGTTGTCCTCCCACAGCGCCGCGCTCAGTCGTCCACGATGTCGGTGAAGTCCTGCTCGTTCCGTTCCGCCCGACGTACGAACACCCAGCCGGTGATCAACAACAGGGGATACACCGCGCCGCCCATCACGAGCCACGGCAATCTGATTCCCAGGACAGCGACGTCCGACAGCGTCGGGAAGAGGTGCGTCAGAAGCGGTACGGCACACAGAAGCCCGGCTGCGACGACCGCAAGGCGGATCGCCAGCCCCAACTGCGCGCGAACGAGACCCCGGATCATGGCGTCACCGACCTCGGTCTGTTCCTGCACCTCCACCCGTGTCCGCACGATCCGAGCGCCGCTGCGTTGCGCCAACACCACACGCTCACGTTGAGGAGGATCGGACTGCGACGTCATCGCGACAACCAACTCTGCTTGGGCGCACGAACCAGACGATCCTTGAGTTCACGGGTGTGTCTGCGGCTGACCGGAAGCTCGACGGGAGGCTTGTCGCCGTGCGGGCGCAGACACACCACCAATCCACTGCCCACCGTGCGGATACCGGTGACCAGCGCCAGAGACACCAAATAGGAGCGGTGAACGCGCAGGAAGCCGGCGTCGGCCCAGCGTGATTCGAGCGTCGAGATCGGAATGCGCACCAGGTGCGACTTCCCTGCAGTGTGCAAACGCGCGTAGTCCCCGTCGGCTTCCACCCACTCCACCGAGGACCGCTGAACGAGCGTCGTGACACCGCCCAGTTCCACCGGGATCACCTCGTCGGTCGAGGAAGCTTCGGGCTTGCTCTCGCTCTTGGCGCGCCCGGCCAACCCCACGATCCGTTGAACGGCCTGAGCGAGACGCTCCTCCCGGAGCGGTTTGAGTAGGTAGTCGACGGCACCGAGATCGAATGCCGCAACTGCTCGATCGTCGTGCGCTGTCACGAACACCACGGGCGGCGGCGTGGCGAAGTTGGAGAGAATGCCGGCCAGTTCGAGACCGTCGAGTCCGGGCATGTTGATGTCGAGAAATACCGCGTCGATGCTTCCACCGCGCAGGATCCTCAACGCGGTCGTCGCATCCGATGCAGTGTGAACGTGCGCGACCGAGCCCTCTGCGCGCAGCAAGAACGCCAGCTCGTCGAGGGCTGGTTTCTCGTCGTCGACGGCGAGGACGGTCAGCTGGGCATCAGTGTCAGTCTCGTTCACAACAGGTCCATGTTCCCACGACGGTTTCAGCCTGATCATCGAAGGCGAGAATCAGACGTGAATCCCCTGCTTGAACTTGGGAACACGCATACTGACCTTCGTTCCGGCGCCCGGCGCCGTCTCCACTACGAGTCCGTAGTCGTTTCCGAACGCGGCGCGAAGCCTGTCGTCGACGTTGGCCAATCCGACGTGAGCGGCTTCCCGCGCGCTGGGTCGTCCCGATCCCGACTCGATGGCGTCGAGTGAACCGGAGCGCAGTAGTTCGGGATCCATCCCCACTCCGTCGTCCTCGACGCTGATGATGCAGTCCGGTCCCTCGTCCGCGGCCACGATGCTGACAGTGCCGCCCTCCGGCTTACTCGAAATGCCGTGACGAACCGCGTTCTCGACCAGCGGCTGGAGTGCCAGGAAGGGAAGCACCACGTTGAGCACTTCGGGTGCAACCTGAAGGCGGACGTTCAGCGCCTCCCCGAATCGCGCGCGTTCGAGAGTCAGATACCGATCGATGTTGCGTAGCTCGTCGGCGAGCAGGGTGAACTCGCCCGCTGATCGAAACGAGTACCGGGTGAAGTCCGCGAACTCGAGAATCAGTTCTCTGGCACGCGCCGGGTCGGTCCGCACGAAGGACGCGACGGTGTTGAGCGCGTTGTAGATGAAGTGGGGACTGATCTGCGCGCGCAGAGCCCGCACTTCCGCTCGATCCAACAGGGCCCGGGACGCGTCGAGGTCGGCGAGTTCGATCTGGCTGCAGGCGTACCGAGCGACCTCGGTGACCGCTCCGAGCATTCCCGGCCACGGATCTTCGCTGGTGACGATTCCCATCACCCCGACTACGCCGATGTCCTCGATCAGCAGTGGTTGCGCAATCAGCGCTCGCACGCTGTGATCGCTCGATCCGCGCACCAGGTCTGCGTGGGTGACGAGCACCCGGCGCTCACCTTCGATCGCGCGAATGGCGGCGTCGTGGAACTGATCGGCCAACGCTTCGTGACGACCGTCCCACGCCAGCAGATTTCCCGACGCGTCCGCCAGGCCCAAGCCGGAACCGCCGGTCAGCTCGCGCAGGTGAGGCGCCGCCTCCGCCGCCGAATCCTTGTCGAGTCCGCGCCGAAGTGGCCGCGCTGCAAGCGAAGCCGTGTGGAGCGCCGCGTGGACGGCACGCTCGGTGGGGGTGGTCACCTCACGTCTGGTGCGCATCCACACCGCTGTCAGCGCCCCGGCCACCGCGAGAATCAGTACGCTCAGAAGCGCGACCACGGCCGGGCTCAACGTGAATCCTCGTCCAGTTTCCGGATCAGAGTTTTCGAAGCCACCGTGCGGTACGCATCTTCGACGACGTCGGCGACGTCGTTCCAAAATTTCTCGTCCTCGGTTTCGTCGGCGCTCGGCACGTCGAGGTACACGCCGATCCATCCGCGGCCACCCACGTACGGCGGAACGAAGAACCTCGACGGATCGCGGCTGACCCAATCTGCCTGCGCCCCAAGGGGTGCCGCGGCCCAGATCGCAAGGCGATCGTCGTGGTGGTGATCCGCCATGGTGACGAACTGCGGCGCCTTGCGCACGAACCACGACGCTTCACCGTGGCTGACCCGCTCGGTCGCTTCCGGCAATGCCAGTGCAAGAGCGCGGATTCGCTCCAACGGCGTCATCGATTCACGACCCGCAGGTATTCGGCGCCGGCACACCTGCAAATCGATCCTTGACCCACGCAACAGCTCCCGGCACAGCGGCGCCGTCCGCGTGACCCTCGCCCGGCCGCGCGTGGAACTCGATGACGTCACCGTCGGCGCAGGCACGTTCGACCGCCGCCTCGGTCCACTCCGGACGGATGAGGTTGTCATTCGTACCGACGACGACGTACATGGGACCGCTCGCCCGTTGACGTGGGAGAGCAACGTCGCTGAGCCACGCGTGAATTCGATCCGCGTCCTCGGCGGTGGCGGGCCGGGTGTCGGCCGGCGTGACCTTTCCGACTAGGCCCAACTTTTCGGTCGCGCGAGAGGTCAGGCACGAGGTGAGTAGTTCGTAGTTCTGCTCGAATGCTCCGCGCACGTAGTCGGTTCGTTCGAGTTCGGGATGGGTGAGTGAGAGTCCTTCAAGCACGTACGGGAGCAGCAACTGCTGTGGGAGAGACAGATTCACCTCGGAATCGCTCGAGATGATCGGTGAGATGTCCGCAGCCGGGGACAGGTTTGCCGCACCCACGAATTCGAGGCCGTCGCCGTACGTCTCGGCTTCCTCGGCTGCAGCCCAGGAGGCCTGCCCGCCTTGGGAAAGCCCCAGAGTTGCCCACCGAGTCGAGGTGTCCGGAACGACGTTGCGCGCCGCTCGAACCGCGTCGATGACGTTGAACGCCGCGGTGTCGGGTTGCAGGTAAGGATGCGGATCCGGAGTGCCGAGACCCTCGAAGTCGGAGACAGCGACAACGTATCCCGAGTCGAGGAACGGTGCGACCAGGCCGATCGTGCCGAAAAGAGTCGGCGACGTCGACGGCGCACAGTCGTCCGAAATACCCGTCGTGCCATGGCCGATGGAAACGATCGGCCAGCCACCCTCCGGCGGAGTTCCAGGCGGCGTGAACACCGTTCCCGATACCTGAGTCTCCCGGCCGTCGATGCCGGAGGTGGAGCCGTAAAGGATCTTGACCGCACTCGCTCCGGACGCCGCCACTTCCGCTGTGCTGGTGAAAGGTTGACTGTCGAACACGACGCCGCGTTGAGCACTGTTCTCGACCGGCGGGGTGGTGGTGGTGGTCTCGGTGTCGGTGACAGATATGTCAGGCGAGACATCCGATCCGCAGGCGACGCTCACGAGAAGTGCGCTCGCCACCAGTACTCCCCATCCTGCGCGAACTCTCGAACTCCGAACCGTCATACGCAGTGTTCCCCTCTATTTGCCCGCGCTGCCTGCTCGGCGACGCCTGACACGTTCCTCGGCTGCGGCCTCTTCGATGTCGAGTCCTTCCAATACGGTACGCAATACCTCGTCGTCGAGATCGCCGTCGTCGCGTGCGGCGATCAGCGCAACTCGCTGCGAGCGCAGTGACTGATGCCGGAACTTGTCGAACAACGCTCCCGCGTTCCACAGGACAGCCTCGCGATCGGCGTCTTCGTCGACCTCCTGGAGTTGAAGCCTCGCCTGCATCGAACGCCGCACACGTTCGACGATTGCCTGCAGTTCCTTTCCGTCGATCCCCGGTGGAGGGTGCGCCGCAGCGTCGGCCAACGCCTTCTCACCGGCCTTGCGAGAAATGTTGCGTGCCAGCTCCATCTGTTCCTGCGTGCGCAACTGCTCGTAGGGATCCGCGACGTCGAGGCGGCGAATCATGAACGGCAGAGTCGAACCCTGAATCAGCAGGGTCCCGACAGCGACGATGAACGCGATCGCCTGGATGACGCCGCGTCCGGGGAACGGCTCGCCGGACGAGAGCGCGAACGGAATACCGCCGGCGGCAGCAAGAGTCACGACGCCGCGCATGCCCGCCCACGAGACCACCAGATTCTGTTTCCACGTCAGTTGATTCTCGCGATCGCGGCGCAGGGTTACACCGAATCGAACACGCGAGTAACTCAGGAACAGCCACAGAGGCCGAATCACGATGACCACGGCAAGGACTGCGAGACCGTATGCGAACACGTGAAGCACCGGAAGCCCGTCGGCGACAACATCGTCGATCACGAAGCTCAGTTGTAGACCCATGTATGCAAAGACGAACATCTCGAGAAGAGTGTCCAGACTCGACCACACCGAGCGCTCCTGCAGTCTCGTCATGATCGACGCATCCGTCGAATAGTGCCCGATCACCAAGCCGGCGACCACGACGGCCAGAACACCGGACGCGTGCAGTTCTTCGGCGGCCAGGTACGCAGCGAACGGAAGCACCAGCCCCAAGCCGGTTTCGAGTGGAGAGTCGTACATGCGGGCACGAACGAACTTGACGACAAACGCGAGTACCAAGCCGACGACGACGCCACCGATCACTTCGTACGCGAAAAACAGCAGGGGCGAATCTGTGGCAATTCGCGTTCCGGTCACTGCTGCGACGGCGACTGTGAAGAGCGTCAGCGCGGTGGCGTCGTTGACGAGCCCCTCGCCCGTCAGGATGGCGATGACCCGTTTCGGGAGCCCGAGTTTCTGACCGACCGCCACCGCGCTGACGGCGTCGGTCGGCGCGATCACGGCCCCGAGCACGAGGGCGGCGCCGATCGTGAACTCGGGCACCATCCATTCGGCGAAGAAGGCAACCACGAACGCCGTCACCAACACCATTCCGACGCCGAGACGCAGGATCGGTGCCAGGTTGCGTTTGAAGGTCGCCACCGAAAACTTCAGAGCGGCCGAGTAGAGCAGCGGCGGCAGGACCACACCGAGAATGACGTGGGGGTCGAGTTCGGGTCGCGGCATACCGGGTATGAACGATGCGACCGAACCTACCGTCACCAAAACCAGCGGGGCCTGCAGGTTTCGTCGATTGGACAGCCCGGTGACTGCAATGGCGGCAATGACGACCAGCAGAATCCAGGTGAAGTTCACGCGTTCATTCTGCCCGCCGACCCTGGGAGTTCACCCAGCGGACGCACAGAAGCCCGCAACCTTTTCGGTTACGGGCTCCTGAGCAACGGTGTTACCGAAAAACGGTATTGCCGAATCCGGTCTTACTGCTTTTCGGGAACAGCCTTCTTGGCGGCCTCGGCTGCCTTGTCGATCTTGTCGCCGTACTTGTTGCCGGTCTTGTCGTCAGCAATGTCGGCGACCTTGTCGATCGCGTCGTGAACTTTGTCGGAGTTCTCCGCTGCGAGCTCCTGGCCCTTTTCGACCAATCCCTTGACGTTGTCCAAGAAACCCATGTCCGTGTCCTCTCCCGGTGCTGACGCACATCCTTCGGCGGAATCGTTCCTCCGCGCCCTTCGATTCTCACAGGTCGACGGCCTCCGCGCCAGAAAGCAGGTCCGTGCTCACGATCCTCGCACTACTCGAGGTAGCGTTAACCCGCCAATAGCTGATTGACCGCCCATCGACATCGACAGGTGCCCGGTTTGAATGCAGGACTGCGCGGGACGGGGAGCGATCCCCACCCGACGCGTGAACTGCTGTCTCGGTGGTGGTCAGACCGTACCGATTACAGTTGGCTCCCCCGATTCCTCGACACCCGCGGGCTGACCGTTCCCGGGCGCAAATTGGTTGCGCTGTGGTGTTTCCTCTTCGCCCTGATCGCGGCGACGATGCAGTTGAGTCGCTTCGGTTCCGACACTGCCCTGGCGCGGTCGGTCCTCGCTGTCGGAAGCATCAGCGGGATCTACGCGGGTTGCCGTTGGGCACGAAACGAATCGTGGCCCACCTGGCGACAATCCGTGGCCTTTGTCGTCTGGGCCGACCTGTGGCTCGCCGTCACTCTTTTCTTCGCTGTCCGCACCGCTTTCGTCGGAACCATCGGCTGCATCCTGTTCATCATGATCGGTTTCTACGCGGCGATAGTTCACAGTCCACGCGTTGCCATCACGCACATCGGCTGGGCTCTTGCCGTCTGTACGACGCTGGCCGCCATGGCGATGTCCGAACCGGTCAACGACAACTGGGTGGTCGTGAATCTCTATCTGATGGTTGCCGGTGTGGTTTTCTCCACCGCCTGGATTCTGCAGATCGTCTGGCTGCGTCTGACCGACGACGCACGCAATGCCCACCGGGACTACCTCACCGCGACGCTCAATCGCCGCGGACTTCAAGACGAGGCACAGCATCTGCTGCGCAGTGATCGAACACAGGCGCTGATCGCACTTCTGATCGACGTCGACTCGTTCAAAAGCCTCAACGACACTCACGGCCACGTCGCGGGCGACGATGCGTTGACCGCTGTCGCCGACCGCCTCATCGCTGCCGCCGGACCTGATGCGGTGGTGGCGCGAATCGGTGGGGACGAGTTCGTCGTCCTGCGCGGAGTCGATCGAGGAGATATCGAACAGGTCGCCACCGAGATACATTCGGCGGTCTCGTCCGACTCCGATCCCTATCCCGTATCCGCCAGTACCGGCGTCAGTGTCTATCTGAGTCCCGAGACGGACTTACCGGATCGAGCTGTCAACGAACTGATCGAGCACGCAGACAATGCGATGTACCGGGCCAAGAAGCGCGGCGGCAATCGCATTGCCTGGGTGCAGATGTTCAGGCGCTGAAACTGTCTACTCGCTGTGCGCGTGGTGATGCTCGCCGGGTAAGTCGTCCGGCGTGGCGAACATCTTCCGTTTCTCCCCGTGCAGGCGTGCGCTGATCCACCACGAGAGTTCCACCAGTACAACACCGATCGCGCCGAGGGTGATCGCGAGCGTCGTAGCAGCGACGTTGCTCGGATCCAGTTTGAAGAACTCTCGGGTGAACGGCAGAGCGAACAGAATCAGATAGCCGGCCACCGATCCACCGATCAGAACAAGCTTCCACCAGACGTACGGCCTGGCCACGACGGCCAGAACCCACACGGCGATCATGATCAACGTGATGAGCGCGCTGGTTCCGGCCTGGATCTTCTGGGTCTCCGTCTGGTCCGGACCTTGGTAGGCCAGCACGTAGGAGATGAACGTGGTGATGCCGATGATCAGACCTGACGGCAGCGCCAAGCGCATGACGCGGGAGACGAAACCGGTTCGCGCGCGCTCGTTGTTGGGTGCCAGAGACAAGATGAAGGCCGGGATACCGATCGTGAACCACGCTGCGATCGTGACGTGGCGGGGAAGGAACGGGTACGGCAGCGGTTCGAAGTCGAAGACCTGGGACAGGACGCCGGTGATGCCGATCAGGAACGCAAGCACCACCGAGTAGACGGTCTTGGTCAGGAACAGATTCGACACACGCTCGATGTTGCCGATCACTCGGCGGCCTTCCGCGACGACGTACGGAAGCGTCGCGAACTTGTTGTCCAGCAGCACGATCTGGGCCACGGCTCGCGTAGCCGGGCTGCCCGAACCCATCGAGACCCCGATGTCGGCGTCCTTGAGGGCGAGCACGTCGTTGACGCCGTCACCGGTCATCGCGACGGTATGTCCGCGAGACTGCAAGGCAGCGACCATTTCCCGCTTCTGATCCGGCCGCACGCGACCGAAGGTTGTTGCGCCGTCGAGAGTGTCCGCCAGCTTTTCCTGATCGCTGGGCAGCTCCCGCGCATCGATCGGACGGTCGCCACCTTCGAGTCCGAGTGACCCCGCAACGGCGCCGACGGAAACCGCGTTGTCGCCGGAAATGACCTTGACCGCCACCTTCTGACTGGCGAAGTACTCCAACGTCTCCTGTGCGTCCGGACGCACCTTCTGCTCGAGTACGACCAGCGCTTCGGGGGTGACAGTTCCCGGTGCGTCGGCGTCGTCGACGGGGAGGTCGCTGCTGCCGAGCATGAGGACACGAAGTCCGCTCGACCCCACCTCCTCGGCCTTGCGGGCCATTTCCGAGTCGGGATCGAGCAGAACGTCCGGGGCACCGAGTACCCAGTTACCGTGACTGCCGTACGACTGGCCGCTCCACTTCTTCGCCGAGGAGAACGGCGCCACCGCTGTCGCCTCGCCCCACCCGGAATCGTCCGAGAGCGACTCGCGAATCGCCAGGACACTCGCGTTGGGACGAGGGTCGGAAGCAGCCATCGCGCTCAGCGCAGACTTGACCGCAGCCTCCCCCGATCCGCCCGGTGCGACATCGACCTCGGACAGGCGCATGCCGTTCTCGGTCAGCGTTCCGGTCTTGTCCGCACACACCACGTCGACGCGGGCCAGACCCTCGATCGCCGGCAACTCCTGAACGAGGCACTGGCGCTTGCCCAATCGGATGACCCCGACCGCAAATGCGATGGAGGTCATCAGCACAAGACCTTCGGGAACCATGGGAACGAGAGCTGCCACCATGCCGTTGAGGGCCGGTCGGATCGGCAGGCCGATGGTGAAGAGCTGGTTGAAGATGATCAGCGCACCCGCCGGAATCATCAGGTAGGTGATGAATTTCAGGATCTTGTCGATGCCGCTGCGCAGTTCGGAATGCACGAGGGTGAACTTGCTCGCCTCTTCGGCCAGCTTGGCCGCGTATGCATCGCCGCCGACCTTGGTGGCGCGGTATGCACCACTGCCCGCGGCAACAAAACTGCCCGACAACACTTGCTGGCCGCTCGCCTTGTGAACCGGATCGGCTTCACCCGTCAGGAGCGATTCGTCGACCTCGAGTGCGGCGGAACTGACCACCTCGCCGTCGACGACTATCTGGTCACCAGATCCGAGTTCGATAATGTCGTCGAGCACAACATCTTTGGGTGCCATTGCCACGGCGACGCCGTCACGCCTGACCATCGGCTTGGCCTGACTCACGATGGCCAGAGCGTCGAGCGTGCGCTTGGCGCGGATCTCCTGGATGATGCCGATGCCGCTGTTCGCGATGATCAACAACCCGAACATGCCGTCGATGATCGAGCCCGTCGCGAGCACGATCACCAACAACACGGTCAGGATCGCGTTGATGCGAGTGAAGACGTTGCCGCGAATGATGTCCTTGACCGAGCGGGACGCCCGGTCCGGCACGTCGTTGGTTTGCCCCGACGCGATCCGGGCCGCAACCTGATCGGCGGTCAAACCGCGGGCGACGTCGACGTCGTCCGGCAATCGCTCAGGGGCGACCGCCACTGCTGTCTCTTCTGAACTGGTGTGCTCGTGAGCCATGGTCAAAGATTACGCACCCGGAGCAACTAATCAGGGTCCGACTCGAAAGGCGACCACGTCCGCGGCGCTTCTCCGCTCATCCCAGCGGTATCCACCACTTCGACGGAGGTGTGGGCGACAACGCGTCGATCCTGCCGCCCGGCATCGGAACCGACACGGTCGTGCCTGCCTCTGCGGCCGACTCGTTGAGGCGAATGATCGGCTCCGACCACGAGTGAAACGCGAGGTTGAAGGTCGCCCAGTGAATCGGGACGAATACACCGCGCGACCCGTCGCCCTTGTTGAGGTCGATGTGCGTCTGCACTGCCTCTTCGGGATTCATGTGAATGTCCGGCCAGCGCACGTCGTACGCGCCGACGGGGAGAAGCGTCAGATCGAAAGGCCCATAGGTTTCACCCAGCTGTTCGAAACGTGATGTGTATCCGCTGTCACCACCGAAGAACACCCGGTGCTTCGGACCGGCGAACACCCATGACGCCCACTGGGTCGTGTTCCGAACGAGACCGCGACCGGAGAAGTGACGAGCCTCGGTGCACGTGAGAACCAGCTCGTCGATTTTTGTCGACTCGTCCCAGTCCAATTCCACGATCCGGTTCTCGGGCACCTTCCAGTGCCGCAAGTGAGCACCGATACCGATCGGCACGACAAACGGAGCCGTCTGTGTGCGAGTCAGAGTCTTGACCGTCGCCATGTCGAGATGGTCGTAATGATCGTGGGAGATGACGATCGCATCGACCGCCGGAAGATCGGCCAAGGCCACCGGAGCGGGATGCATTCGTGCGGGACCCACTGTGGCCGAGGGTGATACGCGTTCGCTCCACACCGGATCAGCAAGAACACGGTATCCGTCGACCTCGACGAGAACGCTCGAATGGCCGTACCACGTCACCGCCGCGTCGCCCGCTACCGCCGGTGCCAGCGGAGTGGCCAACGGAATCGGCTGACGCGGCCGACCCGTCGACCCTCGCGTAGCCATCGACTTGAACATCCCGGCATCGGTGCCCGGGACCAACGTGCTGCTGGGCTCCGAATTGTGGAACTGCCTGTCCCGGTATCGCGGGGACATCGCCGCATACGGCTGCACCGTGTTCCGCGATGCCCCGATCTGCGTCGGGATTCCCCATGCGGCTCGCGCCACCCATCCTGTTGCCGCGGCAACTGCAGCAACTCCGAGAAGCGTCGTCTTCTTCATTCAGACGAGCGTAGCCACTATCTGCCCCGCGTGCGTGGCGCCTGAGTACCCTGCAACTGGCTTTACTTTCCCTTGAATACGGGAGGGCGGTTTTCGATGCGGGCGGCGCGGGCTTCCTGGACATCCTCGCTGAGCCAGGCGGCGTGAAGGGCGTCGAGTTGCTCGGGAGACTGCTCCTCCATGGTGCCGTCGTCGTTGAGGACCATCTTCATGTGCCGCAAGGACAGCGGTGCGAGATTCGCGATGCGGTGCGCCCACTCCTGGGCGTCGGCGAGGGTTCCGATCTTGTTGGCGAGGCCGCGGGTGAAGGCTTCCTCAGCGCCGATCTGCTCGATCCCGAGCAGGATGGTGCGCGCGGGACCGCCGCCGACCAGCGACGCGAGCCGGCGCATGGTCCACTTGTCCACCGAGACACCGAGGGTGGCTGCCGGGATTCCGAAGCGAGCGCTCGGTGCTACGACGCGCAGATCCGACGCGATGGCCAGCTGCGTACCCGCGCCGATGGCCGGACCGTTGACGGCGGCGATGACCGGGATGGGCGCCGTGTCGATCGACCGAAGCATCTCGAACAGGCGGTCGGTGAAGCCCTCCATGTAGACGTCGCCGGACAGATCTGCCCCTGCACAGAACGCCGATCCCTCACCGGTGATGACGACGACGTGCGCATGCTCGGCGACTGCCGCGTTCATCGCGTCCCGTATCGCGATGCAGAGTTCCGCGCTGAGCGCATTACGACGCTCGTGACGCTGCAACTCGATGGTCACGACGTTGCCGTCACGGGAGAACCCGATCATGTCCGCTCTCTTTCGTTTCTGGAAGGCTCGACACAGGGTTGTTCCGAGGCGCCGATACCGTCCGCATACTTCTCTGCAGCTAAGTTCTGTACATCAGGAGGTTAGATTACCGATGAGTACAGACGACCTTGCCGCACAGCAACCACATCCGGTTGACGTGGTGGTGATCGGCGCAGGACAGGCCGGACTCTCCGCCGCGTACTACCTGCGCAAGTTCGGAATCGCCCCCGAATCGGGGTTCGTGGTGCTCGATCATGCGTCCGGTCCGGGCGGAGCGTGGCAGTTCCGTTGGCCGAGCCTGACACTGAGCACCGTCAACGGTGTGCATGACCTCCCGGGAATGTCTTTCGCGGAAACCACCGGGACCGACGCCCAACAGGTGCCTGCATCGGTGGCGGTCCCCCACTACTTCGAACTGTACGAAAAGCAATTCGAACTTCCCGTCCACCGCCCGGTACACACGCGAGTGGTGTGCCCGAGGGAAGAGCGACTGCGGATCGAGACCGACCACGGAGTGTTCGCGGCCCGAGGCTTGATCAACGCGACGGGAACCTGGGAGCGACCCTTCATTCCCCATTACCCTGGGGCCGATTCATTTCGTGGCCGACAGCTCCACACGAAGGACTATCGAACCGCCGCGGAGTTCGAAGGCAAACATGTTGTCGTGGTCGGCGGCGGGATCTCGGCCATCCAACTGCTCGACGAGATCTCACGCGTCACGACCACCACCTGGGTGACGCGCCGCGAACCGGAGTTCCGCGACGAGCCGTTCACGCCGGACATCGGCCGCGCTGCGGTGGCCATGGTCGAGGATCGTGTACGACGCGGTCTGCCACCGGGATCCGTTGTTTCGGTCACCGGCCTCCCCGTAACGCCTGCCATTCGGGCAGCACGTGAGCGTGGTGTGATGAATCGACTCCCGATGTTCTCCGAAATTCTTCCGAACGGCGTGAAGTGGGCCGACGGCACCGCTATCGATGCCGATGTCATCCTGTGGTGCACCGGATTTCGTAGCTCTCTCGATCACCTGGCTCCGTTGCACCTACGAGGGCCGGGTGGCGGAATCCCGATGACAGGACGCCTCGCCACGCAGGTCGAAGCCGACCCTCGCGTGCACTTGGTGGGATACGGTCCGTCGTCTTCGACGATCGGAGCCAACCGCGCGGGCCAAGCGGCAGCTCGCGAACTGACGGCTTACCTGGGGATCGGCGAATGAACAGAATTCTTGTTCCGGGCGAAACCTGCTGGCGCATCGAGCCGGCAGACAATCTTGCCTGCATCATCGACGCCGCTGACTACTTTCACCATGCGAAGTCCGCGATGTTGCAAGCCGAAAAGCGAATCATGTTGATCGGCTGGGACTTCGACACGCGTATCAAACTCGAACCAGGCAAGCAGACGCTCGACGGCCCCAACCGGTTGGGAATGTTCCTCCGCTGGCTGGTCCGCGAGAAACCCGACCTCGAAATCCTCGTACTCAAATGGAACATCGGGGCGTTCACCGCAATCGGCCGCGGTATGACTCCTGTCTTCGTGTCCAACTGGTTGACCGACGAGCGCCTTCGGTTCGAGATCGACGGCGCCCACCCGGTGGGCGCGGCGCACCATCAGAAGATCATCGTCATCGACGACGCCCTGGCGTTCTGCGGCGGCATCGACATGACTGTGGACCGCTGGGACACCTCGGATCACGTCGACCGAAACGATTACCGAATCACGCCGAGCGGAAGGCGTTACGGCCCTTGGCATGACGCGACCACGGCGGTCGACGGCAATGCGGCGGCGGCCATCGGCGAATTGGCGCGGGCACGCTGGAAATCCGCAACCGGCGAGGATCTCACACCGGTCGAGAGCACTGCGACTCCGTGGCCCGTCAATCTGGCGCCCACCTTGCGGGTTGTCGACGTAGCCGTCGCCAGAACATTGCCGGAGCTCGGCGAACGCACGGAGGTGCGTGAGATCGAGGCGCTATATCTCGCGGCCATCGCCGGGGCCGAGCGCACGCTGTACATCGAAAGCCAGTACCTCGCCTCACGCACTCTGGCAGAGGCGATTGCCGCGCGCCTGCGTGAGGACGACGGACCGGAGATCGTTCTGGTCATTCCGCGCAACGCCGACGGTTGGCTGGAACAAAAGGCGATGGACGGGGCGCGCCACGACCTGTTGCATCTGCTGTGGGCCGCCGATATCCACAACCGATTCGGTGCGTTTTATCCCGTGACCTCTTCTGGCGCACCTATTTACGTCCACGCCAAGGTTCTCGTGATGGACGATCGTCTCCTGCGAATCGGTTCGTCGAACCTCAACAACCGTTCGATGGGGTTCGATACGGAGTGTGACATCGCCGTCGAATCCGACGACGCCGCAGACGTCGAGTTGCGGGCCTCGATCATCGGTTTGAGGCGCCGTCTACTCAGCGAGCACCTCGACGTCACCGAGGAAGAAGTCGACGACGCATTGCGTGAGCGCTCACTGTTGTCGACGGTTCGCAGTCTTGCGTCTTCCAACGCTCGCAGTCTGCGCGAATTCGACCGGAACACAGTGGACGGCGAAGACCACGTGCTCGCTGAAAACGCGCTGATGGATCCCGAGCGCACGCCGCCCAGACTGAGCGACCGAATCGAGGGATTCCGTCGTCTCCTCGGTAAACGCTGAGACGCTAGAACACGCGGACGCTGTGCCCGGTTGTCAGTGAGAGTTCGACGAGTGTTGCGGCTCGATCACTCGGGACGAGCACAACGAGAAACGTATCGCTGTCGCAGTCGAGCCAGGCCACGGAAACGCCTGCCCCGGCGATGTTGTCGCCCACCCGCGCGAGAAGCGATTCCAGTCCGGCAGCTCGATCGAAGGCAGCGGCAAGGCTGTCTGCCCACTCCCACGATCCCGCACTTGCGGGCGAAGACTTCAGCTCTCGCAGCTGGCCGAGAACCTCGCCCGCGTCCTCGTTCCAGTCCACCCAGACGAGGAGTTCTTGTTCGTGCAACGCGTCGACGAGAGCGAACCACGCCAATTCGGCGTGTGGCTTCTCGAGCTTCTGTGAGTACAGCTCGTTCTGTACTGCGACATACCGTTCCGGGTAGTCGATTGCGAGAGTCACACGGTCGATGACTGTCGAGCTGTTCGGGGCAAGCAGTTCCGCGATCGCGCGCAACGCATCGCGAGCAGGTCCACCCACTATGGCTCCAAGGTTCGATTCGGTCATCGGCGCGGTTTCCACAGTCTGACACGCGGGTCCGCCTCGTACGGACCTGTCCTCGACGTTCGGTGCAGAGTCAGACACCATTGCGGAGAGTTCCCTCACGCTTACGAACCAAAGTTCAGATAGCTACCAAATCGAACAACTCGGCTATCCTATTCGCCGCACTTGTCCGTTTAGCCTTTCACCTGGTCTTACAATCCCGATATAGTCATGGTCGATCCGTTGAGACAACTGGAATGTAGCGAGCCAGCGAACAGTCTGTTACCGTTCAGCTAACTACTCCTTCTGGTCAAACCGGATCGAAGGGGTTCGGGCAATGACCCACGGGGGGTTGACGTGAAGGGGCCATGTTCCGCATGAAACACGATTCACACACGACAACCTCTTGGTGGTCGATCGGCGAATGGCGCCTGGGATGGAAGGTCATCGCTGTCCTCGCATTGCCGATGATCGTCGCCGTTGTCCTCGGAGCCCTTCGAGTTCAGACTGAACTCGAAGAAGCCGCGCAGCTGAGTTCCTCGTCCGAGCGCGCCCTCGCAGTGCCAGCAGCGATCAATCTGGAATCGGCATTGTACGAACTCGCCGAAGCGGCATCGGCACGCTCCGACACCGCTCCTGCCACGCAAGCAGTCTCCGACGCGATGGACCAACTTGTCGATGCCGCCCGCACGTTCCAGTCCGACGATGCCCTCAACGACCAAGTGACTTCGGCGTTGGCCGAGAGCCGTTCCATCACCGAGGAGATCGCCGCCGGCGCGGTGGCACCCGCTCGCCTGGTTTCGCGGGTCGGTGAGGTCTCACGAGCCCTTTCCGGCACCTTCACCAGCGTCGTCGAGCATTCTCAGCGCCCAGTCCTGCGTGAACAGGGTGGTCGACTGTCCGCACTCTGGGAAGCGCGACGAGCCTTGGCCGAACAACGAATCCTCTTCGGCTCAGGCGATCCGGACCAGCAGGCTCGCACCTCGATGGTCAGCGCTGCCGGCGCCGAACTGGTCGCTCTGAACAACATCCTCACGATCGACGGAACCAACGACACCGTCCAGGACCTCAGCAACTCGGCTCAGAACCGGATCAACGCACTCGGATCGACCCCGTCGACTTCTCCCTTGGGGAGCCGCGTCGGCACCGATCTGAAATCTGGAAACGAGCAGTACAACAGCCTGACTGACACCACCGTCACCGAGTTCGGCGATACCGTCACCGCTGAATCCAACGCCGCACGAACCGCGGCACTTCGCGATACCGCAATTGTGCTCGGCGCGGTCCTGCTGGCGCTTGCCATCGCCCTCGTCATCAGCCGATCGCTCATCGATCCGATCCGCCGGTTGCGATTTGCCGCATTGCAGGCAGCGAGACGCGGACTCCCCGACGCGATCGAACGAATTCGCGCAGGTGCCAGTATCGACGACGTCGACTTCGCCCGTGTCCCGATCCGCACCCACGAGGAAATCGGCGAGCTTGCACGCGCGGTGGACGACATGCACGGTCAGGCCATCACGCTGGCCGGCGAGCAGGCCACCCTGCGGCGCCAGGTCAACGACATGTTCGAAACGCTGTCGAGGCGTAACAAGTCCCTCGTCGACCAGCAACTCGGTTTGATCGAACAGCTCGAGCAGGACGAAGACGACCCGCGTCGCCTCGAGAATCTGTTCCGCCTCGACCATATCGCCGCGAGAATGCGCCGAAACGGCGACAACTTGTTGGTTCTCGCCGGAACCGATGTACGCCGCGCCAGGACCGCCCCCATCGCCCTCGGCGATACCCTTCGTGCCGCCGTGTCAGGCGTCGAGGAGTATCGACGCGTCGAACTCGGGCAGATTCCGCCCGGAGTCGTCACCGGTCATGCGGCCCCGGACGTCGTTCACCTCATCGCCGAGCTGCTCGACAATTCGCTGCGGTACTCCCCACCTGAAACCACCGTCTCCATCAACGCCGCCCGCACCATCGACGGCTCCATGATCGTCGAGGTCGCTGATCTCGGTATCGGCATGTCACCTGCCGATATCCTCGATGCCAACGAACGCCTCGCCGCCGGCGGCGAGATGAGCGCAGATACAGCGCGTCGCATGGGTTTGTTCGTCGTGAGCCGAATCAGTCGTCGCTACAACATCTCTGTGCGCCTGCGCCCGACGGCAACGTCGTCGACACACAGCGGCATCACCGCCACGGTGCTCCTACCGACGTCGATCCTCGATTCTTCTCGGGCACCCGAGATCCGCACGCCGCGAACCGGACCCGTTCCCACGCTCGATCGGACTCCCCCTCCCGCAACGTCTGCACCGTTCGCACCGTCGGCACCGTCGGCACCGTCATGGTCACAGCCCGTCCCGACCGAATCCGCACCTCCGCGGCCTGCGACCAGAAGCTTCGCTGATCTCCCACGTCGAACGCCCGCCAACAGCACCGATCGGACTGAGACGTTCGCCCCGATCACACCGCAGTCGACGCCGCCGGCAACGGCACCTTCGGGGCTACCGCGTCGAACCCCGGGCACCAGCGGAGTACCGGCGGTCAGCACCTCGACTCCGACTTCTCCGGCACCCAATTCGTCGGTGTCATCCTTCGCTCCTCTGCTCGATCCCTCGGGGACAGAAACACCAACGGCCCTTCCCGTTCGGGCTCCGTCGCCGGAATTCACCTCGCCGGCACAGGGTCCCGAGATTCCGGTGGGTCCCCAACCGTCGACAACTCCGCCGCCACGGCACCGGCTCTCAGCCCCGACACCGACAAATACTGCGGCGTTCTTCTCCTCGCGTACCCGTGACGGGCTCTCTGCCCGACCATCGGCGCGCGCTGACAGCGCAGGCGACGGCAACTCGAACGGCGCGCCCGCCGCCCCGTCCACGATGCCGATTTTTGCCCGGATGGTGTCGGAGTGGCTTGTCGATCCGACGGCGGAGACGTCAGCGGCTTCCACCGGCAGCTCGTGGACCACGGACGCCGATCAAGGCTGGGTGGCTGCTCGAACGTCATTCGAAATGCCGGTCACCAAGATCGCCGATTCCGGACTTCCCATTCGGGACCGCGGAGCCCGGCTGGTTCCTGGCGCCGTCGGCGGTGGTGGCTCGACTCAGCGTCACGCATCCAATCCGGCGGACGTCCAACGCGGTTGGAGCAGTTACCAATCCGGAGTACAACGAGGGCGGCGGCACGCCGCCGACCATCAGCGCGATGGCGGACAGTCTTTCGAATCGTCCACGATGTTGCACAACGATGAAGGAGAACAGTGAACACTGTCGGAGCCCAAGAGACTCCCCGCGCACTCGACTGGCTGGTTTCGGCTTTTGCCCGAGACGTGCCGGGTGTGAGTCACGCGATCATCGTCTCAGCCGACGGGTTGTTGACGGCCTCGAGCACACACCTGCCGCTCGATCGGGCGGATCAATTGGCCGCTGTCACTTCCGGACTCGCCAGCCTGTCCGCGGGTGCATCACGCCTCTTCGACGGTGGGGCCGTCATGCAGTCCGTCGTCGAGATGGAGAACGGGTACCTACTTCTCATGGGTGTCGGTAGTGGTGCTTACCTTGCCGCCCTCGCCGTTGCCGGATGCGACATCGGCCAGATCGGTTACGAAATGGCGACTCTCGTCGATCGCGTCGGGACAACCATGGACATTGCTCCGCGAACATCGCAGGGTATTTGAGTCCGATGCCTCACCACCAATCCGAGTACGACGACGCCGAACCGAGCTTGGTCCGGCCGTACGCGCTCACCGAAGGTCGGACCCTGCCGTCCATCGACCTCCCGCTCGAAGCGATCATCGCGACGATCGAAGACGTGGTCTCGAACAATCTTGCACCGCAGGATATTCGTGCGTCGATTGTCGCACTGTGTGAGCAGCGGATCTCGATAGCCGAGATCGCTGCCCACCTGGGTGTTCCGATCGGAGTCGTGCGGGTACTGGTTGCCGACCTCGTAGTAGCCGGATCACTGGAAATACATGCCACTCTGCGAAGCGACGCATCTCGAGTCGAGCGACGCGAACTGATCGAAAGGACCCTCAGTGGACTTCGGGCACTCTGACTCATCGTCTCGCGTGAAATCGACCAAAATCGTGATCGCCGGGGGTTTCGGTGTTGGCAAGACAACGCTTGTGGGGACCGTCTCCGAAATCGTCCCCCTTCGCACGGAGGCCATGGTCACCGACGCCAGCGACGGTATCGACAATCTCGGATCAACTCCCGACAAGAGCACCACGACGGTCGCGATGGACTTCGGACGAATCACTCTCGCCGACGACCTGGTCCTCTATCTATTCGGAACCCCGGGGCAGCGCCGCTTCTGGTTCATGTGGGACGACCTCATCACCGGTGCGATCGGTGCGGTCATTCTGGTCGACACTCGCCGCCTTGAAGACAGCTTCGCCGCAGTCGACTTCTTCGAGGCGCGAGGGCTCCCGTTCATCGTGGCGGTCAACCGTTTCGACGGCGCACCAATCCATTCGGCGAGCGATCTCCGGCAGGCGTTGGCTCTGCCCAACCGCGTTCCCATGATCGAGATCGACGCCCGTAACCGCGAATCGGCCAAACGCGCGTTGATCGCCATCACCGAGTACTCCCTCGAACGACTCGCAGCCGAAGCAGTCGTCTAGATGAATCACCAGATGCGAATCGTCACCGAAAGGAACTGGCATGTCGGATGAAATGCACCATTTCTCGATGGGAATCTGGCTGCTCGGGCTCGCCTACGTCGTGTCCGTGGTCGGGTCGGTAGTCGGCCTGGCGTGCACCAGGCATTCAGCGTCGGCGACGACAACCGCCACACGCATGCGATGGCTCGCCATGGCTGCCCTGTCGATCGGTGGCGTCGCCATCTGGCTGATGCATTTCATCGCCATGCTCGGCTTCGCAGTCCCCGGCAGTCCCATTCGATACAACCTCGGATGGACCGTGATCTCTGCGATCATCTCGGTGGGCGCCGTGTTCGTCGGTCTGCTGATCATCGGGACCGAATTCCGCTGGACGCGGCTTCTGATCGGGGGCCTGGTGACCGGTCTCGCCGTGAACATCATGCATTACACGGGTATGCGCGCCTTGCGCTTTCAGGGCGAGATCCACTACGACCTGCTCTTCGTTGCACTGTCGGTTCTCATCGCAGTCGTCGCCGGCACCGCCGCATTGTGGTTCACCATGGTGCTCGAGTCCACGATTCTGCGTTTTGTCGCCGGAATCATCATGGGTATCGCGGTCGTCGGTATGCACTACACCGGAATGGCCGCAGTCGAAGTTGTCCACGACGCGGCAGCCCCGGCGCCGCAGGGGCTCGAAGTGTTCTCCTTCCTCTTCCCCGTCTTCGTTCTCGGCTTGCTGGCGTTGGCAGTTCCGATTGTCGCAGTGCTGACAGCGCCCAACCGTGCGACGGCTCGGATGGAATCCGCCGCCGACGACTTGGCATTCGAAGCTCGAGAGTTCGCGATCCCGAACTGAGAGGAGTACGGGGCGAGTCGGCGTAAATCGACGACGCCCCGTACATTTCGAGGATGGTGGATGCCGGACACAACCCCCAGCCGTCGGCCCGCGCAACACTGGTCGTGATCGGTGGTTTGCCGGCCACCGGCAAGTCGACGATCGCGCGGGCACTTACCCGGCAACACCAGATTCCCTACGTGCGGATCGATACCATCGAACAGGCACTGACCGGCAGCGGTATCGCTGATGCGTCCGGGACCGCTGGATACATCATCGGGTACGCGCTCGCCGCCGAACAATTGCGAATGGGGCTCTCGGTCGTGGTCGAATGCGTCAACCCGGTCGAGGTGACACGAGACGCCTGGTCCGCTACCGCACAACAAAATTCGGCGCGCTTGCTCAACATCGAGGTCATCTGTTCGGATCCCGACGAGCATCGCCGACGCGCGGAGCAGCGTGTCGTCGACATCCCGGATCTTGTACTACCTACGTGGCAGGAAATCCTGGATCGAGACTACGAGCCGTGGACCGTGGAACGGCTGGTGCTCGACACCGCAATCATGAACTTCGACAGCGCAGTACGACTCGTCACTGCCCGAATGTTCATTGCGTGAGAACTGTTCACAGTGCGAGAACAAAGAAGGCACTGTTCGGATCTTCGCGGTAGTTCCCGAATGGTGGACACGGCACAAACCCGAATCTTGCATACAGTCGCCGTGCCGGGTCGAAGAAGTCTTGCGTACCGGTCTCCAATTCGAGTTGCCGGTAGCCCCGTTGTCTTGACTCGTCCACGACGTGTTGAAGAAGTCGCCTTCCCACTCCGCGCCCTCGAGCGGCCGAAGATGTTCGCATCGACTTGATTTCACCACCGCTCGACGACCGTTCCTTCAGAGCTACACAACCGAGTAGCTCGTCGCCTTCGCTCCACAACGTCCACATGGTCACGGAGCTATCCGTCAGACCTGCGACGTCCAGCGCGTGAACGCTCTCCGCAGGCGAGGTCGCATGCATGTCGGCGAGATGTTCGGTCAGTAAGGCACGGACCGCATCCCGGCTCAAGTCGTCAACTTCGATTCGCACAGATCCCTCACCGTCCACTTTGCTTCCGCCTGCATCGAACAAAGTATGACTGTCCGTCACTTCGCCGAAGGCTTGGCACGTACGTGGATGCGTTCTCCCTGCGGGCCGAACAGACTCAGCACCTCGACCGGGCCGCGCCCGTCACTGCCGAACCAATGTGGGTTTCGGGTGTCGAATTCAGCAGCTTCACCCGTGCCCATCACGATGTCGTGATCAGCCAACACCAACCGCAACCTCCCCGACAACACGTACAGCCATTCGTAACCGTCGTGCACTTGGGGGTCCGGTTCCGTCTGGCTTGCGGGGATGGTCATCTTGAATGCCTGCAACCCACCCGGTTGCCGAGTCAACGGCAATACCGTTCGCCCACTGACGCTTCGAGGCGCACTCTGGATGCGCGGATCGGCGACCTGCGGTGCCGCCACCAGCTGGTCCAACGGCACTTGGTGGGCAAGCGCGATCGGAAGCAGCAACTCCAGACTCGGGCGACGCTCCCCCGCTTCGAGCCTCGACAGAGTGCTCTTCGAAATACCGGTGGACTCGGACAGCGCTGTGAGCGTGACGTTCCTCTGTGTACGAATGCGTTTGAGGCGCGCGCCGATCTGCGAGATGGCGGCATCGATGTGCGGACCGTTGACATTCATGGTCCGAGTCTGACGACGATTCCCAGAAATGGCAACAATAGTTGCTGAAACTTCTCGTCCGCAGGCAACCTGTGCTCATGCGAACACACACTGAAACAGAGATCCTCGACGCCGTGATCGTCGGCGGTGGCGCCGCCGGACTCAGCGCAGCCCTGGTGTTGGGTCGTGCGCGGCGCACGGTCGCCGTCATCGATTCCGGCAAACCGCGCAACGCGCCGGCAGCACACATGCACGGCTTCCTCTCGCGAGACGGCATGGCGCCCGGTGAGTTGCTTGCCGTCGGGCGCAGCGAATTGCAGACGTACGGAGTGGAATTCAATCGCGATGACGTCGTCGACGTCTCCTGGCGCGGTATCGAACCCGGCTTTGTCGTCGAACTTTCAGGAGGCACAACCCTCGAGACCCGCACTCTGCTCGTTGCCACGGGCCTACGGGATTCACTCCCGGAAATACCGGGTATTCGGGAGCTTTGGGGACAGAGCGTGCTCCATTGCCCGTACTGCCATGCATACGAGATCAGTGACGAGCCGATCGGCGTTCTCGGCGGCGACGCTCGCGAGATGTCACTTCACCAGGCGTTTCTACTCCGACAGTGGTCGTCGGATGTGATATTCTTCCCCCAGCACATCTCGCTCACCCGTGACGAACGCGCGCGACTTGCTGCGCGTGGGGTGACTGTCGTAGACGGACTAGTCTCTGGATTGATCTGCGAGAGAGGCGAACTGAAGGCCGTCGAACTCGACAACGGGCAATTGGTCCCTCGCTCAGCACTGTTCGTTGCGCCGCGTTCCATTCCGAACGACGCGCATCTGACGCGACTCGGGTGCAAAACCGGCCCTACGGGATTCGCGGCTGTCGACCCTTCCGGCGCCACCAGCGTTCCAGGCGTCTGGGGCGCCGGCAACGTCGTCGACCCTCGCGCTCAGGTGATAGGCGCTGCCGCTGCCGGGTCGACGGCGGCAATCGCGATCAACGGATACCTGGTCGAGCAAGATGTCGCATCGGCTCTTCGTTCGACCGAGCCTGTGGGCGGCTTCTCGGCGGCCGTGGAGCAACGCGTCTGTGAGATGAACGGCGGCAGCGCCCTCCACGGTATGTGACCGAGGTGCTACGTCGCGGGGCCGCCGTGCAGCTTCTCGTAGGCGGCCTTCTCGGCGTCGTGGCGCGAGATCTTCTTGGGGTTCTCGAGGTCGGAAGGCAAACCGTGACGCTCGAGGCGACGCGACCTGTTCTGAGCCATGTAGGAGACCGAATAGAACAGTGCCAGAAGTACTCCGAGCAGCACCATCGATGCCCGCAGGGCCAACGGCCCGGGGAAGAGCATGAAGGCCGCGAAGACTGGAATGAACGGCACCATGCTGCGGATCAGGTGACGCGGCACAGCCCAGTCACCGATCAGGTCGTTTCGCACCCATTCCTGCATGGAATCGGGCAGCTTGCGCCCCACTGAATAGCCCAACCACTGAAGGGGATTCGGGCTCGTACGTTGCTTTTTGGAAGTCACGGAAGTCACCTGTTCGGTACGCATCGACGGTACTGACGCAGTCATCACGATTCTCTCGGATGCAGTCATCACATTTCTCTCATTGGTCCAAGGCTCCGGCGCGGAGCGCGGCCTCGTTGACCCGCGTCAGAACATTGTGGAGTTCTTCGAGTTCGGCGAGGCTCACGCCGAGCTTCGCGACAACCGCCGGGGGGATCTTCTCCGCCTCCGTGCGCAGCGCCACACCCGCTTCGGTGAGGTCCACGTCCAGTTGACGTTCGTCGGCGCGGCTACGGGTTCGCGTGATCAACCCGGACGCCTCGAGTCGCTTGAGGAGCGGCGACAGTGTCGGCGAATCGAGCTGCAGTGCCTGCCCGATTTCCTTGACCGCCATCGGCGACTTTCCCCACAGTGCCAGCATCACCAGATACTGGGGATGCGTGAGGCCCATCGGCTCGAGCAGTGGCCGGTAGACGGACAGCACCGCCCGGTTCGCGACCGCAAGTGCAAAGCACACCTGCCGGTCGAGAGCCAGCGGATCGTCCATCTGCGTCTGCGGAGCCTTCGTCGTCATGAATCCGATGTTATCAGATTAATTAGTGCAGTAACTATTATTGCACTAATCAATTTGGCGATGATCGTCACTCTTCTCCAACGTCGACGTGGGTTGCCCGGTGAGACCCACATGCGCCTCCGCCCTCATTCGCTCGACCATGTGTGGGTAGTGCAGTTCGAAGGCCGGGCGTTCGCTGCGGATGCGCGGCAGCTCGGTGAAGTTGTGACGCGGCGGCGGGCAGGTTGTCGCCCACTCCAGCGAGTTTCCGTAGCCCCACGGATCGTCGACGGTCACAACTTCGCCGTAGCGGTAACTCTTGAAGACGTTCCACAGGAAGGGCAGCGTCGACGCACCGAGCACGAAGGCGAAGATCGTGGACACCGAGTTGAGCACGGTGAATCCGTCCGAGGGCAGGTAGTCGGCGTAACGACGCGGCATGCCCTCGCCGCCGAGCCAGTGCTGGACGAGGAACGTGCCGTGGAAGCCGACGAAGGTGGTCCAGAAGTGCCACTTGCCCAACCGCTCGTCGAGCAGACGCCCCGTCATCTTCGGGAACCAGAAGTAGATACCGGCATACGTGGCGAACACGACCGTGCCGAAGACCACGTAGTGGAAGTGGGCGACAACAAAATACGTGTCGGTGACGTGGAAGTCGATCGGCGGGCTCGCAAGGATGACACCCGACAGACCACCGAAGAGGAAGGTGATCAAGAAGCCCACCGAGAACAGCATCGGCGACTCGAAAGTCAACTGCCCCTTCCACATCGTTCCGATCCAGTTGAAGATTTTCACACCCGTGGGCACCGCGATCAGGAACGTCATGAACGAGAAGTACGGCAGGAGAACAGCACCCGTCGCGTACATGTGGTGAGCCCATACCGCGATCGAGAGGGCAGCAATCGCGAGCGTCGCATAGACCAATCCGGTGTAACCGAAGATCGGTTTACGACTGAAGACCGGGAAGATCTCCGAGACGATTCCGAAGAACGGCAACGCGATGATGTACACCTCAGGGTGACCGAAGAACCAGAACAGATGCTGCCACAACAGAACTCCGCCCGATGCCGGGTCGAAGATGTGCCCACCGAGGTGACGGTCGACGAAAAGACCCATGAACGCGGCGGTCAGGAGCGGAAACGCCATCAAGATCAAGATGCTGGTGATGAAGATGTTCCAGGTGAAGATGGACATGCGGAACATGGTCATACCGGGTGCGCGCAGGCAGATCACGGTGGTGATCATGTTGACCGCACCGAGAATGGTGCCGAGGCCACCAACCGTCAGACCGAAGACCCACAGGTCAGCTCCGACGCCGGGGCTGTGTACCGCGCCGGAGAGCGGGGTGTACGCCGTCCAACCGAAGTCGGCGGCGCCGCCCGGCGTGAGGAATCCACCGAGGACGATGAGGCCACCAAAAGTGAAGAGCCAGAACCCGAATGAGTTCAAACGCGGGAACGCCACGTCGGGCGCACCGATCTGCAGCGGAAGTATGTAGTTCGCGAACCCGAAGACGACTGGGGTCGCGTACAGCAGCAGCATGATCGTGCCGTGCATGGTGAACAGCTGATTGAACTGTTCGTTGGAGAGGAACTGCATCCCGGGAACGGCCAGTTCTGCGCGCATGAACAGCGCCATCAGACCGCCGATCAGGAAGAACACGAACGCAGTGATCAAGTACATGATCCCGATCTTCTTGTGATCGGTCGTCTTGATCATCTCGAGCATCCACGACCCCTTGGGATCACGACGCTTCGGATACGGCCGCTCCGGAATCGGCTCCAGCTCTCCGGCCCGCTCGTTCGGCACCGTCGTTGTCATGCTCGCGCGTCCTCTTTCGTGCTCGATACCGCCCTCAGAAACTTTCCGCACGACCATATCGCATGTTAATAGTTAATGCACAAACTAAGTTTGGTCGACATAGACACTGATCGAAAACCGAACGTACGCAACCTTTTGCAGATTTCAGGGAGATAAACTCATGCGGCGGAATAGGTCGAGGGTCCGCTGTGTTGAACAATCCCGTGACTCTTCCCGACACATCGACAGCACCCGAGGCCTCCGCGTTGCGCGGCCTCTTCGAGCCTTTCGAGGTCAAATCACTCTCGTTGCGCAACCGTTTCGCCATGGCCCCGATGACGCGCGCCTTCTCTCCCGACGGAATCCCCGGCGCCGACGTCGCCGAGTACTACCGTCGTCGCGCAGCAGGTGGTGTCGGCTTGATCATCACCGAAGGCACCTACATCCCCGACCCGGCAGCCGGCCCGCACACCCGCGTACCGCGCATCTACGGTGATTCGAGCCTGGGCGGCTGGAAGTCGGTTGTCGACGCCGTCCACGCCGAGGGTGGATCGATCATTCCTCAGCTGTGGCACCTCGGAGTCGAGCGCGGCGAGAACTCGCACCTGAACCCCGAGGTCGAAACCGTCAGCCCCTCCGGTCTGGCGCTGGACGGCACCCGTTTGGGACGCGAATTCACCACGTCGGATCTCGACGACTTGAAGCAGTCGTGGGTGGATGCCGCGCTCAACGCGAAGAACACCGGCTTCGACGGTCTCGAGTTGCACGGCGCACACGGCTACCTGCTCGACGAATTCCTCTGGGCAGGAACCAATGTCCGGACCGATGGATACGGCGGATCGCTCGAAGCTCGCACCCGTTTCCCGGCCGAGGTCGTCTCCGCAATCCGAGAGGCAGTCGGGGACGAGTTCGCGATCGTCTACCGATTCTCGCAGTGGAAGTCCGGCCAGTACGACGCTCGTATCGCGCAGAGCCCGGCAGAACTCGGCCGCATCCTCACTCCCCTGGTCGACGCCGGCGTCGACGTCCTGCATCCGTCGACGAGGCGTCATTGGGAACCGGCATTCGCTGAGCTTGACGGTGAAGACGGCAAGCTCGGCCTCGCCGGTTGGACCAAGAAGCTGACCGGGTTGCCGACTATCACCGTCGGCTCGGTCGGACTCGATTCCGTGTTCACGACGGCATTCACCGGCGACGCTGCATCGGCTGTGACCGGACTGGAGCGTCTCGAAGCTCAGTACGAGAACGATGAATTCGACATGGTTGCGATCGGACGCGCGCTGCTCGCCGATCCCGAGTGGGTCGACAAGCTCCGCACCGGACGCACGGACGAGCACATCGCATTCACTGCAGAACATCGAACACATCTGAACTGACCGCACACGACAAACGGCACTCCTGCAACTGCGGGAGTGCCGTTTGTGGATCTACCGGAAGTTCTAGCTGCCGAGCGTGACCGGGTCGGGGCCGATACGGCCGGCCGGGTCGTCGAGAGCGCCGATCGCGTTGATCTGTTCCGGAGTCAGTTCGAAGCCGAAGACGTCGAAGTTGGCTGCGATGCGTTCCGGGGTCACCGACTTCGGAATCACCACGTTGCCGATCTGCAGGTGCCAGCGAATGATGACCTGAGCCGCGGTGACGCCATGAGCGTCGGCGATAGCAGTGATGACGGGGTCGCCGAGAACGGTTCCCTGGCCGAGCGGGCTCCACGCTTCCGTCGCGATTCCCTTTCCGGTGTGGAAGGCGCGCAGTTCTGCCTGGTTGAACTTGGGGTGGAGCTCGATCTGATTGAGGACCGGCACCTCACCGGTTTCACCGATGACACGCTCGAGGTTCTCGATGGTGAAGTTGGAGACACCGATGGAACGAACCCGTCCGTCGGCCTTGAGCTTCTGGAATGCCTTGAACGTCTCGACGTACAGGTCCTTGGACGGAACCGGCCAGTGGATCAGGTACAGATCGAGGTAGTCGAGACCCAACTTGTCGAGGCTGGCGTCGAATGCGGCAAGCGTCGAGTCGTAACCCTGGTCGTCGTTCCACAGTTTCGTCGTGATGTAGAGGTCTTCGCGGGCGATGCCGGATTCGGCGATAGCGCGGCCCACGCCCACCTCGTTGCCGTAGATCTTGGCGGTGTCGATACTGCGGTAGCCGGTCTTCAGGGCGGTGGAGACGGCTTCCTGCGTTTCGTCGTCCGGAACCTGGAACACACCGAATCCCAGTGCGGGGATCGTCTTACCGTCGTTCAGAACAATTGTCGGTACAGAGGTCACATCGTTGGTTTCGGTCATATTCGGAACCAACGCGCCAGAGCACGGAGGCATTCCCCGTCGAACATCCGGGGAGTGCCCTTGTACCGCCCGAAATGCCGGTCTACCTTGGAAGACAAGTATTGGAATCGCCTCGAGAAAAGAGAGAGCGATGAATCTTTCATATCGTCTCGCCTACAAGGTCGGCGTCACTCCGTGGGAGCACACCGGGCACGGGTTCGACGCTCAGCTGTCCGGACTTCTCGACGCGATTACCGTTCCGGAAGGTGGCCGTGCCCTCGATATCGGCTGCGGCACCGGACGTCATTCGATCGAGCTGGCGCAACGCGGTTGGCACGTCACCGGCGTCGACGCCGAGCAGGAACCGTTGGACAAAGCGCGCATCCATGCACGTGAAGCCCACGTCGACGTCCGGTTCCTCCATGAGGACGCCGCAGACCTGCACATAGCCGTCGACGGTGGGCACATGCTGGTACTCGACATCGGCTGCTTTCACGGGCTGTCCGAACATCAGCGACGGGACTACGGGAGGTCGGTCAACGCGATCACCGCGCCGGGCGCGTCCATGGTCATGTTCGCGTTCGGGCCAGGTCACCGCTGGCCGATGCCACATGGTGTCTCCGAAGAAGACGTCATGCGCGCATTCGACGGGTGGTCGACGGCCTCGAGCATGGCCGCGGACGTGAGCGAATCCCCACTTCCGGTCCGTGCGGCACATCCGTGCTGGTATCACCTGGTTCGGGACTAACTGCTGTGCGCCTTTATTAACCGCCCGCGGTTAATAAAGGCGCACAGCACCGATTAACAGAGGCGCACAGCACCAGGGATACTTCTCAGGTGACTGCAACACTGCGCATCAGCGGCCTCTCTGCTTCCCGGGGAGAACGCACCCTGTTCTCCGACCTCGATCTGACAGTGGCGCCTGGCGACGTCATCGGCCTCGTCGGGGCAAACGGCGCCGGCAAGTCGACGCTTCTCACTGCCCTCGCCGGAATCGGAACCGCCGACGTCGAGGGTTCGATCATCCTCAGCCCGCCGGATGCTGCGGTCGGTTACCTCGCGCAGGAACCCGACCGCATCGAGGGTGAAACCGTCCTCGAGTTCCTCGGCCGACGCACCGGGGTCGCGCACGCCGAGGCGGCTATGAACACCGCGGCCGAAACGCTGGCTGAAGCCGAAGAGGATCTGTACTCCCCGGCGCTGGAGCGCTGGCTCGCGCTGGGCGGCGCCGATCTGTTCGAGCGCGCCGAGAAGGTAGTCGAAGAACTCGGACTGGGCGTACCCCTCGACGCTCACATGACGGCGTTGTCCGGCGGTCAGGCCGCACGCGCCGGCCTCGCATCGCTGCTGCTTTCGCGCTACGACATTCTCCTGTTGGACGAGCCCACCAACGATCTCGACCTGCGAGGTCTCGAGCAGTTGGAACGATTTGTCGCCGAGACCCGAGCCGCGTTGGTCGTCGTGAGCCACGATCGCGAGTTCCTCTCGCGCACCGTCACCGGGATCGTGGAACTCGATCTGGCACAACAGGACATCGCCGTGTACGACGGCGGCTACGAGTCGTACCTCGCCGAACGCGAGATAGCCCGCCAGCACGCACGCGAGGCCTTCGAGGAGTATGCCGGCACCCGCTCCGATCTCGAAGATCGCGCACAGATGCAGCGCAACTGGATGGAACACGGCGTCCGGAACGCGCGTCGTAAGGCCAAGGACAACGA
Organism: Rhodococcus sp. NPDC060176; assembly: GCF_042728675.1. NCBI lineage: Bacteria > Bacillati > Actinomycetota > Actinomycetes > Mycobacteriales > Nocardiaceae > Rhodococcus > Rhodococcus sp. NPDC060176. Next base: position 1,526,154 of record NZ_JBHWYS010000001.1, on the reverse strand, counting down.
CAAGATCGGGCGCGGATTGCGGACCGAGTCGACGGAGAAGCAAGCCGCGAAGGCCCGCCAGACTCAACGCCGCATCGAGCGACTCGAAGTGGTCGAGGAACCGCGGAAAGAGTGGGAACTGCGTATGGAAATCGCGGCGGCTCCGCGGTCCGGTTCCGTTGTCGCAACCACGAACGGCGCCACGGTAAAGCGCGGTCAGTTCACGTTCGGTCCGGTCACGACGCAAATCGACTGGGGCGATCGAATTCTCGTCACGGGCGCAAACGGTGCCGGCAAGACCACCCTCCTGAACGTCCTGCTCGGCAAACTCGTCCCGGACGAGGGCATCGCATCTTTGGGTTCAGGTGTCGCGATCGGTGAGATCGATCAGGCGCGCGGATTGTTCGAAGGCGATCAACCAGTAGTCGAAGCCTTCGGCGCTCAGGTTCCGGACTGGCCAGACGCCGATGTCCGCACGCTCCTCGCCAAGTTCGGCCTGCGTGGACACCACGTGCTCAGATCTGCCGCTTCACTCTCCCCTGGCGAAAGAACAAGGGCTGCACTGGCTTTACTCCAGGCCCGCGGCGTGAATCTACTGGTACTGGACGAGCCGACGAACCACCTCGACCTTCCGGCGATCGAACAACTCGAGCAGGCGATGGAGTCGTTCGAGGGAACCCTCCTCCTCGTCACTCACGATCGACGCATGCTCCAATCCACCCGCAGCACGCGGCGGTGGCGGATGGAGAACGGACAACTCTTCGAGGAGTAGCCAACAGCGCTGCTTGCGCAGACAACCCGCGTGTGCAACTATTTACCAGGCGCACGCAATAGTTGCATGCGCGGCATAGATGGCTCACGGGCGACACGATCCCCCGTCAAGCTGCCACACCCAGTCCTGAAAGGCGCTCTTCAATGTTGTCGATCCCCGACCGCACACTGACTCACGGAACCACCGGCGAGCCGATCACCATCCCGCAACTCGGGTACGGCGTTTTCCAGGTACCGGACGCGCAGACCGAAGAGGTCACTGCCACCGCTCTCGAGATCGGTTACCGCCACATCGACACGGCCGCGATCTACGGAAACGAGGCCGGCGTCGGCCGCGCCATCGCCGCTTCGGATATTTCGAGGTCAGAGCTGTTTGTCACCACCAAGCTGTGGAACGACGATCAAGGCCACGACCGAGCGCTCGCCGCATTCGACTCGAGCCTCGACAAGCTCGGCGTCGATTACGTCGACCTGTATCTGATCCACTGGCCGGCGCCGGCAAAGGGCCTGTTCGTGGAGACCTGGGCCGCTTTCGAAGAGATTCTTGCCTCCGGCCGCGCCCGTGCGATCGGTGTGTCCAACTTCCTCCCCGAACACCTCGACCTGCTGGCCCAGCACAGCTCGATCACCCCAGCCGTCAACCAGATCGAACTGCACCCCAGACTGCAACAGCACGCGTCACGGGAGTACGCACAGAGCCGCGGCATCGAAATCGAGGCCTGGAGTCCGTTGGGACAGGGAACTATCCTCGACGACCCGACCATCGGGAAAGTTGCTGCAGCACACGGAAAGAGCCCGGCGCAGATCATTCTGCGCTGGCATCTCGAGCAGGGACACACCGTACTGTCGAAGTCGGTCACACCAGCCCGCATGCGCGAGAACGCCGCGATCTTCGACTTCGCACTCGATGCCGACGAGTCAGCTGCCATCGCAGCGTTGAACACCGACAGCCGTGTCGGACCCGATCCGCTCGAATTGAACTGAATCGGAACGACTTCAGAGATTCTCGTGCGGAGCCAACGTCAACAGAACCGAATCGACAGCCCGCTCAGCCAGGAGCGCGTCCAGCGGTAAGTGACGGAACAACGCTCGGTAATAGATCGGGGACGCCAAGGCATCCAGGACGAAGTCCAGGTCGAAGTCGCTCCGAATGTCACCGCGTAGGCGCGCCGATTCCAGCACTGCCGCAGTGGAATCGCGTCGCGGCTGAAAGAATGCCGACTGGAAATCCCGCGCCAATTCCGGGTCCGCGGCCAGATCCGCAACCAACGCGGGCAGTATCCGACCAACTACCGTTTCGCTCAGTCCCACAACCAGTGTCGTGATGCCGGCGACCAGGTCTGCCCTGAGATCGCCGGTGTCCGGCGTTGGATCAGTGCCGATATGCGCCACGACGACGTCCACCACCAGGTGCCGCTTTGACGGCCATCTACGGTAGATGGCGGGGCGATGCACACCAGCCCTCGTCGCCACCGATCCGATCGACAGCTCCGCATATCCGTTCTCCCCCAACAATTCCAGGGTGGCGGACAGTACTGCGTCGTCGATCCGCTCGTCGCGGGCGCGCACCATCTACAGCACCGGCCGCGGCATGAGCACCAGCCGCCAGCCGTCAGGGTCTTCGAAAGTCATTCCCGCATTCTCCTCCCAGTACGGATTCTCGGCTTCGACGGGTTCGTGCCCCGCCTCACCCAGTCGCTGAACCACCTCGTACATCGCCGACTCGCCGGCGAAGTAGAGCACGAACAAGTTGTCCTGCGTCGGCGCCGGGCACGGGCTTCCGTCTTCGTGGGTCGTGAATTCGAGGTGATAGTTCGCATCCGGCAGACCCAGCATGATTCCGTCATAGCCGGCATGTCCGGAAAACCGGTAGAGCTCCGGCAATCCAAGGCAGTCGCGATAGAACGCAATCACGTCGTCGAGTCGGTCGGTGGGTCGCGCTACGCGCACTTGCGCCACTGCGAGGTCGTTCGGCCAAGTTGTCATAATTAAACGGTACAGTACGTACCGTAATATTTTGAGCACAAGCCCGACCGGCTCTCCACAGCCGACCTCGCGAGACCTACAAACGATCATTCTCCGGAAACGCCGCCTTGGGCATGAACTTCGGTCTGGCGAACAAGACCGACAGTTTGGTGGGCTGCGACTCCACCGGGCGATCAGACCGGTACAACAACGCCTGCTGCGGGGTGCTCACCCATTCACTGGCGAAGATCTCGCCGAGACGAAAAACCGGCACGTGCGACCCGTCCTCGAGTCGAACGGTGACGTCAGCCGTGGTGTCCGACTGGCCGTACACGACCCACCATGATTCGCCTTCGACATCGCCTGGAGTGTGCTGACCGATACCGATGACGGCACCTTTCTCCATCGGATCGCGCCAGAGCGGTTCGCGCCCTTGCGGTCCCACGCTGTAGCTACCGTCCTCGCGCACCTGCACGACCAGGCGGGACTTCTCGAGCACCAACTGTTCGACCACCATGTGAAGCCCCTTCCATTGCCCGAACCTTATCCGCCGGCATCACCCAGAAGCGGGACTATCGCGGTTCGTGTTGACAAACTGTTGGGTTTTTACAACACTTTGATACATGAGCCCAGTCCGGCGGGGAGACGCGCTCCCTATCTTCAATCGCATCGGAGTGCTTCGCGCCGAGCGGAAGATGAGTCGGGCCCAGCTTGCACAACTCGTCGACGTCAATCCGCAGACGGTGGGGGCACTCGAACGCGGCGACCACTACCCCAGCCTGGATCTTGCATTTCGGATCTGCTGGGTATTCGACCTACCGGTCGAGGCGGTGTTCTCGCGGACGGAGTTCGGGCCGCTGTCGACGGAGGTCTACCGGAATGCACCGTCGACGGAGGTCTACCGGACTGACCGCATTATCGAGGGGAGTGAAAAGCCCAGTGCCTGAATCGAATCTGATCGACCGCTACCAGGCCCACCGCACTCGGCGGTTCCTGCAGAACGAGGAGACGTTCCGACATTGGCTCCCGAATTGGCGGACCCGTCGACGTCGGCGCGTGCTCGTCGTCGCCCTCGGAGTCCTTTTCGCCTTGATGATTGCCGTCGGCATAGCGTGCCTGTTCAATCCGCTCTTCGCGGTGGCTTGGCCGATCCTCACCCTGTTGTTCCTGCCGACGTGGTCCTCACTTCAAATCGTGTCGGGTCGGCAAGGGGATGCGCCGCGGCAGGCTTTGGACGAATGGGAGATCCAGCAACGCAATGACGCTCGCTCTGTCGGGTTGAGCGTGACCCAAACGTTGGTGTTCATTGTCGCCATTTTCCTCATTTTCACCTCTTCGGTGCAGTGGAATGTAGAGAGGCTGCCTTACACGGGAGGTTTATTGGCACTGACTGCAATGCTGATCGGCGCGTGCACGCCCGCGATGATTCTCTCGTGGACCAATCCAGACCCGGATCCGATTGATTCGGAAGAGTTCGACTTCTGACCCGTATTACCGAAGCGCACCACTCGACCGATGGGAAGGACCCATGTCAGCCACCCTCACGATCGACGGCATCTCGAAACGCTACGGCGACGTCGTTGCACTCGACAACCTGAGTTTCGAAGTCCGCCCGGGCGAGATCTTCGGATTTGTCGGCAGTAACGGCGCCGGCAAGACGACCACGATGCGCATTGCGTTGGGTGTCCTCGGAGCAGATTCGGGGGAAGTTCGTCTCGGCGGCAAACCCGTCGACCTCGAAGTGCGTCGCACTATCGGATACATGCCGGAGGAACGCGGCCTTTACCCCAAGATGAAGGTGGGAGCGCAACTTTCCTATCTGGCCGAACTACATGGACTCTCGAAAGCCGACGCGCATGCGGCCACGGAGCGGTGGACCGAACGTCTGGGCATTGCCGAACGCGTCAAAGACACCGTCGACTCCCTCTCCCTCGGCAATCAGCAACGAGTGCAGCTCGCGGCTGCGCTGGTTCACGATCCTTCGGTACTCGTTCTGGACGAACCGTTTTCGGGCCTGGACCCGGTAGCGGTCGACGTCATGAGTGACGTGTTGGTCGAGAAGGCTCGCACCGGTGTTCCCGTAATTTTCTCGAGCCATCAGCTGGATCTGGTGGAGCGCCTGTGCGATCGCGTCGGCATCATCAGCCGCGGCAGCATGCGGGAGATCGGAACCGTCGACGAACTACGAGGCAAGGGCGACGGCCGAATCGAAGTCTTCGCCCCTGACGCTCCGGTCGGTTGGGCACACCATCTGATCGGTGTCACCACACTGAGCCACCTCGACGGTCGAACACTCCTGAGCGTCGACGGCACCGCCGACGATCAGCAGATCCTGCATGCAGCGTTGAAAACCGGTCCGGTGCACGAGTTCACGCTACGACGTCCGTCACTGACCGATCTGTTCCGAGAGGTAGTAGCCGCATGAGCAACCAGTTGAGTGGAGGTCGAGCCATCGGGTTGGTCGCTCGACGCGAATTCATGACGCAGATCTCGAAGAAGAGTTTTGTGATCAGCAACGTCATCATTCTGGTCGCGATCGTCGGCGGCATCATCGCCTTCTCACTCTTTTCCGGTGGCGACGAGGACAAGTCGAAGATCGGCTTGGTCGGCAACCAGTCGCTCAGTGCCACGATGGTGTCCATCGGCGACACCCTCGGAAATCCGGTGACGGTGACGGAGGTTTCCGACGACGGGACCGCGCGTGGTCAGGTCAAGGACGGCGACCTCGACGTGGCCGTGATCGCTGGATCGGGCGGCGGCGTCACTGTCGTGACCAAGAAAGAAGTGCCCACGAATCTGCGCGCCGTCATCGAGAGTTCCGTTGCACAACAGGCACAGTCGAATGCGCTGTCCGCCGCGGGGATCGATCCGGCTCAGCTCGCCGAAGCCACGTCCACCGCAGTGGTCACCATCGATGCCATCGATCCGCCGGATCCCGAACAGGGCCAACGCATAGCGATGTCGATCGCTGCCGTGGTGCTCCTGTACATGCAGATCTTGCTGTTCGGAACGTACGTGGCGATGGGCGTCGTCGAGGAGAAGTCCAGTCGCGTCGTCGAGTTGTTGCTCTCGACTCTGCGTCCGCTGCAGTTGTTGTGGGGCAAGGTTCTCGGAATCGGCGCTGTCGGCCTGATGCAGATGGCTGCTTATGCTGTCGCGGGCGTCGCGACCGGATTGGCGACGGGCGTCCTGACCGTGACGGGCACCGCGATCGGTGTTCTGTTCGGCACTCTCGGGTGGTTCATTCTCGGCTTCCTCTTCTTCGCCGTGCTGTACGCCGCGGCCGGGTCCATGGTCTCGAGGCAGGAGGACGTCAATGCCACCGCGATGCCACTCGCACTGCTTGTCATGGCAATGGTCAGCGTGGCTTTCGTTTCGGTGAGCAATCCCGAAGGAACCCTGAGCAACGTGCTGAGTTGGATTCCGCCGTTCTCGGCGATCCTCATGCCCCTGCGCATTTCCGCCGGTGTAGCTTCTCCTTTCCAGATCGTGGGAACCATTCTGTTGATGCTGATCGTGACTGCTGCGTTGTCGATGATCGCGGCAAAGATCTACCAGCGCTCCATCCTTCGCATCGGCAAGGTCGTTTCATGGAAGGAAGCGTTCGGACGCTGATTCTCCGGCGCACAACTGACGCCACGCGATCCCGGCGGCACCCCGTCCAGGTAGGTTCATCCTGGACGGGGTGCTGCTTACTTGGAGGACGTTGTGCGAATCTCGGCCGAAGAACTACTCACTGCGGTACTCGATCCCGAGAGCTTCGTCTCGTGGGACTCCCCGCCCGTCGACGTCGGGCCTGGGCCGAAATATGCGGAAGACCTGAAGAAGGCCCGCGAGAAAAGTGGAGTAGACGAGTCCGTCGTCACCGGCGTCGGCACCGTTCGGGGGCGTCGGGTCGCGGTGATTGCCTGTGAATTCAGCTTTCTCGCCGGTTCGATCGGAGTTGCTGCAGCCGAACGGATCGTGACCGCCGTCGAACGTGCTACGGCAGAACAACTCCCACTGCTCGCCTCGCCCACCTCCGGCGGAACACGAATGCAGGAGGGAACCGTCGCCTTCGTTCAGATGGTGAAGATCGCTGCGGCAGTGGCTGTTCACAAAGCTGCGCACCTGCCCTACCTGGTGTACCTGCGTAATCCCACCACTGGCGGGGTCTTTGCGTCGTGGGGATCTCTCGGCCACATCACCGTCGCGGAACCGGGCGCCCTGGTGGGTTTCCTCGGCCCCCGTGTCTACGAATCCCTCTACGGCGAAAAGTTTCCCGACGGGATCCAAACCTCCGAGAACCTGTACCGCAACGGCGTGATCGACGGCGTCGTCCCGGTGGACCGCCTCCGTCTGCTGGTCAACCGAGCGCTGTGCGTGCTCACCGATCCCCCGACTCCGGCAGTCGCGGACCCGATTCCCTCGCCCGAGATTCCCGATGTCCCAGCCTGGCAGTCGGTGATGCTCTCGCGCCGGGCGGATCGACCAGGCATCCGGCAGTTGCTCCGCCATGCCGCGACCGAACAGGTACCACTCAGCGGCACCGGGCAGGGTGAAACCGACAAGACGATCTTGCTCTCGCTCGCCCGCTTCCGAGGCTTTCCGTGCATCCTGCTCGGCCAGGACCGCAGTGGACAATCCGCGCTCACCACGATGGGACCGGCCGCGCTTCGTGAGGCGAGACGGGGCATGAAACTTGCCGAAGAACTACAACTCCCGCTTGTCCTCGTGATCGACACTTTGGGCGCGTCGCTGTCCAAGGAAGCGGAGGAACGTGGACTGGCCCCTGAGATCGCCCGCTGCATCGCCGACCTCGTGACGCTGAGAACCCCGACAGTGTCAGTGCTGCTCGGTCAGGGAACCGGCGGTGGCGCTCTGGCCCTGCTACCTGCCGACCGGGTACTCGCGGCACAGAACGGGTGGCTCGCTCCCCTGCCACCGGAAGGCGCAAGCGCGATTGTCCATCGCGACATCAGTCACGCCCCGGAGATGGCCGCAGCGCAGGGAATTCGTTCGTTGGATCTGCTGCGAGACGGCGTGATCGACGCCATCATTCCCGAAACCCCTGACGCGGCCGACGAGCCCGTGGAATTCTCCAAGAGAGTAGGGGCAGCAATCGCGCACGAACTCTTCATTCTCGCCGAGGAGTCAGACACCGATCGCCAGTCCTCCCGTATCGCGCGCTATCGAAACCTGGGAGTTCCGCAATGACGACGAAGGACCGGACTGCACTGACGCTGCCACACAGTTACGACCGTGCGGCACTGGCTCGTTTCGAGCTGTTCCTGTTCGCTGCCATTGCGACCGTGCTGATCACCCGCGCTTACCTTGCGGCAACCGGCTATCCCCAGATCGGGGGCGGTTCCCTCCACATCGCCCACGTTTTGTGGGGTGGATTGCTGATGGCCGTCGCCATCGTCTCGACCGCCATCACCGAAGGCTCTCGCACGCGCGATCTGGCGACCCTCGTCGGCGGAATCGGATTCGGCCTCTTCATCGACGAGGTCGGAAAATTTGTCACCGCCGACGTCGACTACTTCTACCAGCCTGCCATCGCGATCATGTACGTCGTCTTCGTCCTCTTCTATCTGGCCGCGCGCGAGGTGGTGATTCGGCGCGGTATGAATGATCGTCATCGGCTCGCCATCGGCGCGCGAGCGCTCTCGGACCTCGCTCTCGGTCAGCTCGACGAGATCCAGTACAACCACGCCCTCCGCGTACTCGACGGCGTCGAAGACCGCAGCCTCACCGGTCTCGTCGACTCGATCAAGGCCGGCTTGCACACACAGACTCCGCCGGTCGGCGGTATCGAATCGAAGATCACGCGTGCTCGCAACGTGTTCTTCCAACGGGCCGAAGCACTGCTCGGGCACCGAATTGTCCGCCGACTGGTACTGACACTGTTCGTCTTGCAGGCCCTCCTCGCGATAGCCCAGGTGATCTACGCACTCGTCTCCGAGAACGGCGTCGAAGCTGACGACGTCTCCGACCTCGTCGTCCAGATCTCCACGGCTGCAACCGGAGTTCTTGTGGTTCTGGGAGTGTGGTTCCTCTTCCGCGGTCCTTACCTCCGGGCCTTGCGGCTACTGCGCGCATCGATCGTGGTGAGCCTTCTGGTGACGCAGGTGTACCTGTTCACGCAGGACCAGTTCGGCGCGCTGTTCGGTTTTGCCGTCTCGCTGTTCATGCTCGCGACTCTTCGTATCGCGATTCGAAGCGAAGAGGCCGCAGCAGCTCACCGCCGTGATTCGCTGCCACAGTGATTCTCTAGCGCAGTGACTCGGCGGGCCGACTCGGTAGATCGCGGATGCCGCGCAGTGGACTGAAGAGCAAGACCAATCCGCACGGCGCGATCAACCCGGCCATGATCCACATGGTTCCGCGCACACCTACGAGATCACCCAGGCAGCCCGCCAGCAACGCACCCAGCGGAATAGTGCTGTGCAACAAGAACATACTCGTCGCCACCACTCGACCGAGACGGTCCGGCGGACAGTAACTCTGACGGAAGCTACCGAGCACTACGTTGCAGGACACGACGCCGGCGATCATCACCATTCCTCCCGCACAGAACCAGAACAGGCCGGCGCCGTACGTCGTCAGAGGTGCCAACAGGATGAACGGTCCCGTCACCAACTGACAGATGAGAACGCTTCGGGCAGTACCGAATCGGCGCCCGAGCGGGCGCGCGATCATCGACCCGACAATTCCGCCGACCCCGGCAATCGCCAACAGAAGTCCGAGTCCGAACTCCCCCACGCCAACCGTCTTTTCGAGGAAAACGATCTGGATCGTGGTGTACCCGGCGAGACCGAAATTGAGAAGAGTCCCGTAGACGACGATGGGCCGCAGATACGGATCAGCTGCGACGAATCGCAGTCCGAGCGCTATCTGGCGCCGAAACGGTTCTCGGCCGCCGTGTCCGCGGTCAACCGTTTCCTGCGCACGAATCAGCCAGATGCACACTGAGCAGAAGACGAAGGTGAAAGCATCGACCAGCAGACCGGCTGCCAGCCCGACAGTCGCTACCAACAGTCCACCGATACTCGGGCCGATCACCCGGGTTGCGGCCTCGGCGCCCTGTATCTTCGAGTTCCCTTCGGCCAGATCCGCTTCGTCGAGCACCGTGGGGAGATACGCATGGTAGGCCGCCTGGAAGAAAACGGTGGCCGTACCGGTGAGCAGAGCGACCAGAAGCAGGTGGCCGTATGTCACCGCCCCCATGAGGCCGGCGATCGCGACGCTCGCGAAGAGCAGCGCGCACGCAGCGTTCGCGATCATCATGATCGGACGGCGAGGCAGCCGGTCGATCCAGGCACCGGCGGGTAGCCCGACGATCAACCACGGCAACCACACCGCCGAGGCCAGCGCACCGATCTGAAAGTTACTCGCTTCCAATTCGCGAAGCGCGATCAACGGCAGCACGACGGTCGTGACACCGTTTCCGATGCCGCTGACGGCGTCGCCGGTCCACAGAAGCCGGAAATCACGCTGAGCGAGGACTCCCCAGAAGCCCGCACGTTGCGCCGTATCCGTCACACCGATTCCCCCTTCAGTCCCTGGCCCAAGTCCCTGGCCTATCCCACCCGCCGACGCACCACTGGCCGACGGGACGGGCCCGTCCGGCGCAAACGGACGGTACCCGCACCCACACTGAGGCGCACGGCACTAGCGGTAACCTAAGGTGCTTCAGGTCACGGGTTAGCGAAGTTCACGAGAGGACACACGTCGATGAGCTCTTCTGAGCAGGCGTCCCACACCACGTATGCCGACGCGTATCGCGAGAGCATGGATCAGCCGGAGAAGTTCTGGCTCGATGCAGCGCGTGCCGTCGACTGGGATGTCGCGCCCACGAAGGCACTCGACGATTCCGCCGCACCGATCTATCGCTGGTTCCCGGATGCGTCGCTCAACACCAGCTTCAATGCCCTCGATCGGCACGTCCGCGACGGCCGCGGCGATCAGACCGCGTTGATCTTCGACTCCGCGATGGTCCCCACCAAGGCCACGTACACCTACTCCGAACTCCTCGAGCAGGTCTCACTCTTCGCCGGTGTCCTGAAAGATCAGGGTGTTGTCGCGGGTGACCGTGTCATCATCTACATGCCGATGATCCCCGAGGCTGCGATCGCCATGCTGGCGTGTGCCCGTATCGGTGCTGTGCATTCAGTGGTGTTCGGCGGCTTCGCAGCCAAGGAACTTGCCACGCGTATCGACGACGCCGGCCCCGTGGTGCTCGTGACGGCGTCCGGTGGCCTCGAGCCCGGCCGAACCATCGAGTACCTGCCGATGGTCGAGAAGGCTCTGCAACTGTCCGCCACCCCCGCTCACACCGTGATCGTGAAGAATCGTGAGCAGATTCCCGGCGCTGCTGCCGACTACAAGTCAAGTGCCGCAGCCTGGTTCGACTGGGACGAGCTGATCGCCGATGCCACCCCTGCCGGCCCGGTGTCGGTCGCCGCGACGGATCCGCTCTACATCCTCTACACCTCGGGAACAACCGGTAAGCCGAAGGGCGTCGTCCGGGACAACGGTGGCCATGCCGTTGCGTTGACGTGGACGATGAAGAATCTGTACGACATCAGCCCCGGCCAGGTCTGGTGGACCGCCTCCGACGTCGGCTGGGTGGTCGGCCACTCCTACATCGTCTACGGACCTTTGCTCGCCGGAGCCACGACGGTCATGTACGAAGGCAAGCCCGTCGGCACCCCCGACGCTGGTGCATTCTGGCGCATCATTTCCGAATACAAGGTATCGGCACTCTTCACCGCTCCGACAGCCATCCGCGCGGTCCGCAAGGCCGACCCGGACGCAAAGGAGCTCGCCAAGTACGACATCTCGTCGCTCGACACGCTGTTCGCGGCCGGCGAGCGCTTGGATCCCGACACCTACGAGTGGGCTACTCGGATTCTCGATCGCCCGGTGGTCGATCACTGGTGGCAGACAGAAACCGGTTGGGCAATCTGCGCGAATCTGCGCGGCCTCGAACCCATGGAGATCAAAGCGGGCTCACCCACCGTCGCCTGCCCCGGATACCGCGTCGAAATCGTCGACGGCAAGGGCGAACTCGTGGGACCGGGCACCGAGGGCAACATCGTGATCGGCCTGCCACTTCCTCCCGGAACACTCGCCGGACTGTGGCGTGACGACGATCGGTACGTGAAGTCCTACCTGTCGACATTCGAAGGCTATTACCTCACCGGCGACTCCGGATACATCGACGAGGACAACTACGTCTTTGTCCTCGGGCGCAGCGACGACGTGATCAACGTTGCCGGACACCGTCTTTCGACCGGAAGCATGGAAGCTGTCGTCGCGGGCCACCCGGCGGTCGCCGAATGCGCCGTCATCGGCATTCACGACGAACTCAAGGGGCAACGGCCGAGCGGTTACGTCGTGCTCAAGTCCGGCGTCGACATCGATCCCGAAACTCTCCGACAGGAACTGGTCGCGCGGGTGCGCGACCAGATCGGTGCTGTCGCCACGTTCCGGGACGTCACCGTCGTCGCCGCACTACCGAAGACTCGTTCCGGCAAGATCCTCCGCAAGACCATGCGGCAAATCGCCGACAACGAGGAGTACACGGTCCCGTCGACCATCGAGGACGCGAGCGTATTAGACGAGCTGTCCAAACTCCTTCGCGGATAAGGATTTCGCGAATTCCCCTGCCTGCCCGGCACCGGGCATAGCAGTATGAACACGTTCCAGTTTTGGCGCTTTACACGGGCAGGGGAAGTTCGATGGGCAATTTGGACGGTCAGGTCGCATTCATCACCGGAGCGGCGCGTGGTCAAGGGCGCGCGCATGCCGTCAAGCTCGCGTCCGAGGGCGCGGACATCATCGCGGTGGATCTCTGCGCGCCGGTCGCAACGGCGGGGTACGACATGGCCACCGAGGCCGACCTCGCCCAGACCGTCGCCCTGGTCGAAGCTCAGGGCCGGCGCATCGTCGCGTCCGTCGCGGACACTCGCGACGTCGATGCCCTGAAATCAGCGGTCGACGCCGGAGTCGAGGAGCTCGGCCGGCTGGACATCGTGATTGCCAACGCGGGAATCGCGGCATCGGCAAAACTGTCCTGGGATCTGAGCGCCGAAGAGTTCCGCGAGCTGATGGACATCAATGTCACCGGCGTCTGGTTGACGACCAAAGTGTCGATTCCGCACATCATGAACGGCAATCGGGGTGGGTCGATCGTGTTGATCAGCTCGATGGCCGGCCTTCGCGGCGTGCCGGGTATCGCACACTATTCCGCGTCCAAGCACGCCGTTCGCGGTTTGGCGAAGTCTCTGGCCAACGAGCTCGGCTGGGCGGACATTCGGGTCAACTCCGTGCACCCGGGCAATGTGCGAACCACGATGATCGACAACGAACCGATGGTTCGCGCGTTCCGTCCAGACTTGGAGAATCCCGTCCTCGCGGACACCGCTCCCATCATGTCGAAGCTGAATCTGCTGCCCCATCCGTGGGTCGACCCCGAAGTGATTGCGGATGCGGTGTTCTACCTGGTGGGGCCGGCCGGGCGCGGGATCACTGGGATCGCACTGCCGATCGATCTCGGCACCTCGGAAAAATTCGCCGGCGGCTAAAGGCCCGAACTGATGCAGAATTGCCTCTGCCGGATGGGTCTCGAGCACCATCCGGCAGAGGCAATTCCGGCTTGATCAAGCCTTCGTAGCAACAGAACAAGTAGTCGACAACCTCATAGGCGCTCCTCGTCTGGCGTGGGAAAAACCTTTGTGGGATGCGCAACAAACCCAAGACCCAGAGTAGAAGCATTTGGCCGCAAACGCGCGTCATTCGGCAGTATTTTTTCGGATTCGGGCATACTGGACAACGCTCCCACCACGTATTATGGACCCGAGTTCACACTTACAGGGGTAGGCACAGTGACGGTCAATTACGCCGCAATGGACCCGATTCACGGAAAAGTCGAGATCTCCTTCGACGTCGACACCGGGGTCGTGGACGTCCGAAACGGCGAATCGCGCGCTCTGTTGACGCGCCGAGTCGACGCCCCACGCCGCGAAGGCACACCCATCGGAACGCGGGCTGCCGCCGATCTGTTCTTCACTCTCGGTGGCGACGAAGTCGAACTCACTGTCGGCAAAGGGTTTCTGTCCCGGCGCTCGTATTCGGTCTCGGCACTCGTCGAGGGCGTGACACTGACCTTCGCGCCCGTCGACGACGCGAACAGCGCCTTCACCCGGGACGGGGTTCGCATCGCGCTGTTCTCCAAGAACGAGGAATCCGACCCCAGACAGACCGACGCAGTCTGGTCGAGCACTCCGAGCAACGACGAAGTCGTCATCGGCTACGCCCTTGCCGAAGCATTCGACTGCGGAGCACTCAACGGCGCTTTTGCCCTGATCGAATCACTGGTGCTCGGCGGCGGGTAAGGCCGAACTCAGAGCAGGTGAATAACCAGCAGAACGACGGCAATGGCTGGGAAAAGCATCTGCACGACGGCTGCGCGGGCCTTGTCGGGAGACGAGAGAATCAACACCAACCCCGCGGCAACCATCGATCCTGTGCCTGCCAGCACGAGGGCGATTCCGACCGACGCGGAACCGGTCGCCGCAATCACGATGCCGATCACGGACACGATTGCCAGGAAGAGGTTGTAAAAGCCCTGGTTGAAGGCAAGCGACTGCGTGGTGATCGCCTCTTCTTCTGACTTGACGCCGAATGTCGCGCGTGTCTTCGGGGCCGTCCAGAGAATCGATTCGAGGACAAAAATGTACACGTGCACTGCTGCGGCCAGTCCCGCGAAGATGTAGCCGGCGACGTTCATCGGTGAGCTCCTGTTGCATAGAGTGAATTCTGTATCGTTTGGTCCAATATATACTGGACCAAACGATACAGAAAGAGCGAGGCTTTGATGGGCAGATCACAAGAATTCGACACAACAGCCGTGGTCGCTGCCGCTTTGGACGTGTTCTGGGCACATGGGTACGAAGGCGCATCGCTCGGCGACCTGGAATCCGCGACGGGACTGAGCCGGTCAAGTCTCTACAACTCGTTCACCAACAAGCGCGGATTGTTCGACGCCGCAGTGCAGCTGTACCTCGAACATGTCATCCGTCCGCGTTTGCGCAATCTCACTACGAATCCGGGACCGGACGCCGTCGACGACTACCTTTCCTCACTGAAACAAGCGATCGGCACCATGACCGCCGACTCACCGCGGCGAGGTTGCCTACTCCTCAACACTGCTGCCGGACTCGGCGCGCACGACGACGCGGCGGCAGCCGTCATCCGCGCTTACCGCCAAGAACTCGCCGACGCGATCAACAGTGGATTACACGCCGCTTTTCCGACCGAGACAGACGCCACGCTCTCCGATCGCACTCGAATCCTTCTCTCCTGCACGGTAAGTGCACTGGTTCTCTCGCGAGTTGACACCGAAGAGGCCATCGCGACTCTGGAATCTGCGCGCCGACTGAACGCAGAGTGGCAGAGCCGGAACACGTAGGCTGTAACCGCACTGTCCGAGTGGGCATTCCGAGAAGCAGGGTTTCACCGACGCGAACTCCAGCACTCGATCCACAACCCCCGTCATGCCGAGTCGCCACCAAAGCAGGGTTCAGCGAAGAAGGCGTTCGACGAGGCTCCGCGAGGCACGCCGACGGCTGGCACGACATGCACGTCCACGCCCGACTAGGCAGCGATCAGCCGCAGGTCACTCGATAACCACCCGCGCTGAGAGGGCAAGAGTCTGATCCACCAATTCCGCAACTCTCTGCGGCGTGACCGGCTCGAGGTCGAACAGGATTCGGTAGACGATCGGTGCCACCACATGGTCCACCACCGAATCACCATCCACACCAGCAGCTTCCGGCCAACGCGCGAGGATCACGTCGATCTGCGTCCGACAGAAGAAGGCACACTTGAACTTCTTCGTACCGTCCGGTGCGTGCGTCTGATCGTCGCTCATCAACACGTCTCGCAGCGAAGCACGACCGACGGGCGCCGACATCTCCTCGAGATAGTCCTGCGCCCAGACCGTCAGATCTCCTCGGAGCGAACCCGTTTCACGCGGGTCGGCGTCCGGTCGCAATCTCTCGATCGAGACATCGGCAAAAACTTCGTTGATGTCGCCCCACCGCCGATAGATGGTCGACGGGGTCACTCCCGCATCGGTCGCGATCATCGGCACCGTGATCTCGGCTCGATCACGCTGTTCCAGCAACTTGCGCGCCGACGCGTGCACGGCCTGTTGGATACGCGCACTGCGGCCACCGGGGCGCGGACCTGCGGACGGACTCATAAATCAAATACTAACGCAAAGATGTTGCATTAGGCTACGGCCAAGCGTAGCGTCCCAAACGCAAAGTATTTGCGTTTGAAGTCTTCACCACCCGCACGGGAAGCGCTACGACAATGACAACGACCGTTTCACCACCGACCGAGAGCACTTCACGCCCACGCTTGGGGCGAGGCGCCGCTTTCACACTCATCGCCGTCATCATCGCTACGTTCCTGGGCGCCTCCGCGACCCCGACACCGTTGTACGAGCACTATCAACAGTTGTGGGGATTCTCCTCGCTCGCGTCGACGCTCGTGTTCGGCATTTACGCTCTCGCACTGCTCGCCACACTCTTGACCGCCGGTTCCCTGTCCGATCACATCGGCAGGCGCCCGGTCCTGCTCGGGGCACTCGTCCTCGAGGCGATCTCGCTCGCACTGTTCGCCTCGGCAGACGGTCTGACCATTCTGCTGATCGCCCGCGTCGTACAAGGTGTTGCCACCGGCGCTGCAATCAGCGCTCTGGGCTCGGCCTTGATCGACCTCGAACGCACTCCCGGCCGCGGATCGATCATCAACAGCGTCGCTCCGACAGTGGGACTTGCCGTCGGCGCCGTGGGTTCGAGTCTCATCAGCGAGCACCTCCCCCGGCCCACCAGCACTGTCTACCTGGTCCTTCTCGTACTGGTCGTTCTCGAAATCCTCGGGGTTTGGGCCGCTCCCGAGACTTCGGGCGGACGACCCGGAGCCTGGCAGTCGCTACGCCCCACCCTTGCCGTTCCTCGGGAAGCCCGAACGATGATTGCGCTCACCGCACCGTGCCTGATCGCAGTCTGGGCGTTGGGCGGTTTCTACCTCTCACTCGGACCGGCGTTGGCGCGCAACGCACTTGACGTTCACAGCTCACTCATCGGTGCCATCATGGTCGCAACACTGACGGGATTCGGAGCTGCAGCGGTACTCACCTTCCGCAAACTCGGCGGGCGAACCGTGATGCTGATCGGAACCACCGCCCTGGTGCTCGGGGTGGCTATCACACTCATCGGCGCTGAAACGTCCTCTGCAGTATTGATTCTGGTTGGTACGGCTGTGGCAGGTATCGGCTTCGGGGCAGGATTCCAGGGAACCATCCTCACAGTCATGCCGCTGGCCGAGAACCACGAACGCGCGGGATTGTTGTCCACCGTCTACGTCATCGCCTATCTGGCCAACAGCCTTCCGGCATTGCTGGCCGGCTACCTGGTCGGCAAGGTGGGGTTGGTGGATACGACGCGCGGCTACGGAGCACTCGTCATGGTTCTCGCGGCCGCCGCGCTGATCGGACTGCTGGTCACCGGCGAGCGAAAGGTCAAAGCTGTCCCAGTGTCGGAGTAGATGTCCCCCGATCGGTGGACACACAGTTCCTCCTTCGTACGGTCCGGGTAGTGGACATACGGCATCGATCTGCTCCGACATAGTTGTCTTCGAGAGAGCCAACCGAACGCTCACCCGGACAAAGGACACCGACGATGACGAACCCACGCTACGTAGTTGCCGCAATCACGGCCCTGGCCGCTGGTGCCCTCACTTTGGGGTTGAGCGGAATCGCCAGCGCCGGAACTCTTCCGGCAACCGGCAATACCATCACGATGACGATCAGCAACGACACCGAACAGACAATTCATCTCGTAGGCGCCGACAATCCCTACGGACAGTGGATGCAGAGCCCACGCCAGTCGCTCGCGCCCCACGAGACCGAGATCGTCACCGCATACAACCAGGACCCGCGAGGCCTGACGGTCGACGTCGTCTACTCCACTCCCGGCGGCGGACAAGCCGTCTTCATGGCCAACGATTATCCGCAGTTCGACACCGACGGAACTCGCACAACCGACCCTGATCACTACTTCATCTCGAGCTACATCGACGGCTACTACCCGAACCTGAGCGTCGGCTACCACCTCGGTGCGGCGTCGTCATAAGAAATCCGTCTGCCTCTCAGACGCACTCGTTCTTGGACATTCGTCCGGCGTGAGGGGATTGTTGAACGCGGCCCCGCACGAGAAGGTACACGCCTCGTTGCAGGTGGTCCGAATGTCAATGTGAGAGGGAAAACCACAGTGCGACTACCCAATCAGTTTCTGATCTACGTCAGCGATGCAGCCTCCGCAGCAGCGTTCTACGGCGAATTGTTCGACGCGAAGCCGGAGGTACTCAGCCCTCGGTACATGACCTTCGACCTGGGCGGCGGTGTGGTCCTTGCACTGTGGAGCGGCAAGTCACGCGACCTCGATCCCGCGACACCGCGAAATTTCGAAGTCGGCATATTGGTCGACGGCGGGAGCAACGAAATTCGGGCGATCTACGACGAGTGGGTGGCCAAGGGTGTCGAGGTCGTCGAAGAACCCAACGAAGATGTCTTCGGCCTGACATTCGTCATTTCAGATCTGGACGGAAACCGCCTCCGCGTAGCGCCCGCCGATCACTGAGCACTCAGCCTTTGATCTCGCCGTACCGGCGGAGGGCTTCCTCACGCTCATGCGCATGGTCGACGATCGGGTCCGGATAGTCGACCGGCCGCATCGCTTTCAGTGAGTGGACCGCTTTGCCTGGAACATCGCGAAGTTCGGGGACCCACCGACGGACGTATGTGCCGTCGGGATCGAACTTCTCCCCCTGAGTGATCGGGTTGAAGACCCGAAAGAACGGCGAGGCATCCGTGCCCGACCCCGCAGTCCACTGCCACCCGTGCTGATTGGACGCCAAGTCACCGTCCACCAGTTGCGACATGAAGTACCGTGCGCCGCGCCACCACGGAATGTGCAGGTCCTTCACCAGGAATGACGCGACGATCATTCGCACCCGATTGTGCATCCAGTTCTCGGCGGCGAGTTGCCGCATGCCCGCATCGACGATCGGGAAGCCGGTCTTGCCCTCACACCAGGCAGTGAAGGCAGCGTCCGCGTCGACTCCGCCGTCGTGACGTAAGCGGTCGAACTTGTTGTCGTAGTTCTTCCGTGCGCTGTCGGGGCGTTGAAACAGGATGTCTGCGTAGAAGTCTCGCCAAGCCAGCTGGCGACGGTAAGCCTGAGCGCCGTCGCCGAGCCGCTTGGAAAGGTCTGCCAACATGGTTCGCGGATGGATCGTGCCGTACTTGAGCGGGATCGACATCCGGCTCGTGGTGTCGAGGTCCGGCCGATTTCGTTCGTCGTCGTAGCGGTCAAGATCGTTCTCGCAGTATTCTTTCCACTGCTCGAGCGCACCGGCCTCACCCACGAACTGGCTGACCTCGCGAGACGGCACGGGAATGTTCACCCGGCGCGGGCCACCGTCCTTCTCACTCGGATCGAACCAACTGAGGGTCTGTGCGTCGGTCGACGCGGGACCTCGCCAACCGTGTTCCATCCACTGACGGAAGTACGGCGTGAACACCTTGTACGGATCGCCGTCGGCCTTGGTGACGCGTCCGGGGGCGACAGCGTACGGAGAACCGGTGGCGATCAACTCCACCTTCTCCGCCACTGCAGCGTCACGCCGTCGGCCGTATGGTCCGTAGTCTGCACTGATGTGAACTTCTTCGGCACCAACGGATTCCGCCACGCGGGGCACCACATCCACCGGATCACCTCGAACAACCATCAATTTTCCGTCGAGCTGGTTGTCGAGGGCCGCCAAGTTGGCGAACAGTTGATCCTGGCGGGGGGAGCCTGCCGGTCCGAGCAGTTTCTCGTCGAGAACAAATAATCCCAATGCCTGCCCGCCGCCATCCGACGCCGCGCTCAGGGTGGGAAGGTCACCTACCCGCAGATCGCGTCGAAACCAGACCACAGAGTTGTTCACCCCGTCGAGCCTACCGATCAGATCCCAGAACGCACCCCGTCGCACGCGCAGCAAGTTGCGCAGCTCTTTCGGGTGTCGGCTCTGGGACCAGCCCGAGCAGGCGCCGCCGGTGTTCCTCACCGAGCAGCAATGTGTACAACTGATCCGCACTCAGCGCAGCCTTCTGTCCGTGCTGATCGAGCAAGATTTTCTCCAGGAAGGCAATCGACTTGGCCGGTCCGGATTCATAGAACGCGGCAGCCAGTTCAGGGAACTGCAGTGCCTCGCCGATCATCATGCGGTGCAGCGCAATCGAGTTTTCACTGTGCAGGGCGATGACGATGTCCACTGCGGCGGCCAGCAGGTCGGACTGGCCCTCGCCGGCATTGTCGACGTACGCGTGCTGACGCGCTACCGCAGCTGCAAAGACCGCGGACTTGTCGCCGAAGTAGCTGTACACGGTGCGCTTTGCGACGCCGGCCGCCGTGGCAATCGCGTCGATCGTTGTTCGAGCGAACCCGACTTCCCGAAACGAGTCGACCGCGACGTCGAGAATCTCGTTGCGTCGATCGGCGCGCTCGGCGTCACTGGTTCTCCCACGTCTGCGCGGTTGCTCCATCAAGTCTCCTGTTACCGTGCCAGTGAATTAATGCTACGTTGACGTTTCATTATTTCGAACACTACAGGAGCACTGCATGACCGGACAACGACTCGTCCACGTCGCCATCGCCGACGACTGGGAAGCGTGCAAGCGCTTCGGTGAGTACGAGGTCTCGACGCGCGGAATCAGTTACGACGAGGCGGGATTCATTCGCGCAACCACCCCGGACGCACTCGCTTCGGTGCTCGATCTGGTGTTCGGCGACCTGACCTTGCCACTGATCGTCGCCGTCATCGACGAGGACGAGCTGACCTCCGCAGGCATCGACGTCGAATGGGAGGCCGGAAAGCCCCGAATCCTCCGACCCCTACCGATGGACGAGGACACGGTGGTCGCCGAACTGGCCGTGGAACGCGTTGACGGGGTCTGGCCGCTTCCCGACCTCACCCCGTACGCAACCCGCGCCGGCTAGACCAGGGCTACCTCTGGTTCGACCACCGGCGTCGACGCCTTCTTCCGACCGGCAGCCACGCACAGCGCGATCCCGACGGCGATCCAGCACACCAGCACCAGAAGTGGTGCGGCGGCACCGTGGCCGTCGAAGAAAGCCATCGATCGGACGGATGCCCCTGCGGCACCAGGCGGGAGCAGTTGTCCCAATGCACCCCACCCCGCGGGCAACCAGGCCGCAGTTGTCGCCATCCCCGAGAGGGGATTGCCGACGAACATCATCGTGACGGCCCCCAATGCGAATCCCTTCATCCCGAGCAGGGATTCGAGTCCCAGAATGGGAAGCGAGATAGCCGAAATGCCCATGGTGAGTGCGAGTGCGGTGAGCAGGTAGTTTCCGTCAAGGCTGTTCGTGCCGAACTGCAGAATGGCAGTCAGGACAAAACCTGCGACAACCGCGACGCCGACGGCGCCCAGCACTCGCTTGGCAATGCTGCGCGGAAACAGCTGCACGAGAACAACAGCGGGCATGATTCCACCGAACACCAGCGGCAAGGCCAGGGCTGTGAGCCCCGCACCGGTCGGGTCGTCCGCCGTCAACGGCACCACGTCTTCGACGGGAACCTCCGTTCCCGAAGCATCCGAGAGTCCACTGGCCACTCCGGTCAGGGTTTGCGCGATCGGGGTACCGCCCGCGGTCGCGATCAGCACGTGAGGGCCGGTCGCATCGACAACGATTCCGCCGACCACGTCTCGATTTCGAATCGCGTCACGAAGCGCGTCGGCGTCGGCGAAGTCCTGGGTGTCGAAGGCACCCGGCTTGCTCGCCTCGAGCGAGGCACTGATCTGAGTGGTCGCCTGAGCCGGACCGGCGATACCCAACTTCAGTTCGTGCGGGCCACTGTTCACCGACGGCAACACGAAGGCGAGCAGCATCAGCCCGATCACAGCAGACAGGCCCAACACCACGGCCACCAGCTTCTTACGGTCCCGTGCTTCGGCTTCGACGTTCATCACTACCTTCCCTAAGTGGAAGTTTTTCCTCCACTCTTTGTGGAAGATATTCCTCCAGTTATGATGAACTGTCAATACCGGAGGTGAATGTGCGAGCCGATGCACGCGAACGCAGGAACGCAATAGTCGACGCCGCCCGAGCGGTGTTCACCGAGCGCGGGCACGATGCGCCCCTCGACGCCGTCGCGGAACTCGCGAAAGTGGGCATAGCCACGCTGTATCGGAACTTTCCGACGCGCGAGGACCTGGTGACCACCGTCGCCGTCGCAACGCTGACCGACGTCCGAGAGGCCGCCGACATCGCGCTTGCGGCCATGCCCACCGATCCGACAAGCGCCTGGCACACGTTGGTGGATCGGCTCGTGGAACTGCGACTGGGTGCACTCATTCCCGCACTGGTGGAACGCAGTTTCACCGAGTTGGCCCCCGAAGTTCTGGCCGTGCGCGAGGTGACGAAAGCGAAGATGACCGCAACAATCGGCGCCGCTCAGAGCGCCGGACTGGTTCGCGCCGATCTACAACCGCTCGAATTCGTCATGGCTCTGGCCAAACTGACACGCCCGCAAATCGAGTTGTCCGACGAGGCCATGCCGAACCTGGTCCCTCGATTGGTCGCGGTGTTCATGGCCGGTCTGCGCCCGGACGGTACCGACTTGCCGGTCTGATCGGCGAAACACGACGTACCAGGCAAGGCACAATGGGGCTGTGACCGAGATACCGAAAATCCTCGTAGTCGACGACGACGCAGACGTCCTCACCTCGCTCGAACGCGGATTGCGGCTCTCGGGATTCACCGTACTGACGGCAGTGGACGGCGCCGACGCGCTCCGAGTGATCTCCGACAAGCGACCGGACGCGGTCGTCCTCGACATCAACATGCCGGTGCTCGACGGCACCGGAGTGGTGACGGCGCTTCGAGCCGCCGGCAACGAAATCCCGATCTGCGTGCTCAGCGCACGCAACTCGGTCGACGATCGCATCGCCGGGCTAGAATCCGGTGCAGACGACTACATGGTCAAGCCTTTTGTCCTCGCCGAACTGGTTGCCCGGATCCGCGCGATGCTCCGGCGCAGCAACACCCCTGCCGGCGATCACACCGAGGGAACGAACACCCTGCGCGTCGGCAACCTCGACATCGACCTCTCCGGCCGCAGAGTTCGTGTCGACAGCAAGGAAGTACCGCTCACCAAACGCGAATTCGAACTCCTCGAAGTACTCGCTCACAATTCCGGCATCGTGCTCACTCGCGAACGCCTCCTCGAACTGGTGTGGGGCTACGACTTCGTCGCCGACACGAACGTCGTGGACGTGTTCATCGGCTACCTGCGTCGCAAGTTCGAATCCGGCGGTTCACCTCGCCTTCTCCATACCGTCCGCGGCGTCGGGTTCGTGCTTCGGGAGAACCCGTGAAGCGTCGCCGCTTCTCACTTCGAACCCGCGTTGCCGCGGCCGCGGCACTGGGGGCGACGTTCATCGTCATCGCTCTCGGTGTAGTCGTTGCGTTGGCCATCGCTCGAAACAACCTGTCCCAGCTGGACCGTCGGCTCGAGACGGCGTCGACAGTGATCGTGGCCAACGCCGCCACTGCGGGACCGTTCCTGGGAGCATTCGGAGATGGCGGCGCGTTTTCCGTGACCATCCGCTCCGACACCGACGGAACCGTCAAATCCAGCACCCCGACCCGTCTGCCCGAACTCCCGGTCGGCTCGGCCACCGTCGATGTGGACGGCACCAAGTACCGGGCATACACCGCCGAGGCCGACGGCATCAACGCCCTTGTCTCGCTGGCAGTTCCCTACGCCGAAGCGCGGGACATCACCGTCGACCAACAACGCCAGGTCGCTTTCTTCGGCGTCGGTGCCGTCGGGGCCGCTGCAGCTCTCGGGTGGTTGTTCGGCGGCCCGGCGGTGCGCCCACTCGTGGAACTGACCCGCCGGATCGCCCGACGCGATCCCGATCTCGCCACCGAAATTTCCGGCATCCGTGAAGCGGACGAGCTTGCCGCAGCAGCAGAATCGATGCTCAGCGATGTCGCCCGGGCACAGGCCGCGACCGACTCGGCCCTTGCCGCCGCGCGAGACTTCGCTTCCGCCTCGGCTCATGAACTCCGAACTCCGTTGACGGCGATGCGAACCGACATCGAGGTGTTGTCCATTCACGACCTCGATCACGAACAAAGACGCGAGATCCTCACAGATCTGGCCCGCGCGCAGGGCCGCGTCGAATCAACGCTGCGAGACCTCGAGCGACTGGCGAAGGGTGAACTCTCGACTGCCGAGGATTTCAAGGACACGGATCTGACCGAGGTCTGCGACATCGCTGCCGACGACGCACGCCGACATCATCGCGGCCTCGACGTCAGCGTCGTCACCGTGGATTCCCCACTCCCCTATTGCATCCGGGCTCTTCCCGGCGGAATCCGGTTGATCCTCGACAACGCGATCACCAATGCCGTCCGCCACGGTGGCGCGAGCACCGTGCGCATCACCCTCGCGCGCCCGGTCGATTCACCGGACACAGTCACGATCACGATCGACGACAACGGTTGCGGAATACCGGCCGAGGAACGCTCGAGCGTCTTCGAAAGGTTCACCCGCGGGTCGACGGCAGGCAAGACGGGCTCCGGTTTGGGCCTGGCATTGGTGGCGCAACAGGCGGCCCTGCACGGCGGACGCACGACATTCCACGACAGTCCGCTCGGCGGGGCTCGCCTGCTGGTCGAGCTCAGGGATCAACCCGGATCCGTTTAGCCCTTTCAGGTCTCGATCAGCTCCCCGATCCCGGACGAACTCACTTCGATGACCCGAGCCGATCCGATGTCGAAGAACAACCCGGCGATACGCAGGCGACCGTCGACGCGGGCCTTACCGACGAGTGGATGTCGTTCGAGAGTCTGCAATTGCACTGCAACGTTGACCATTCCGAGCTGATCGACCTCCGAGAAGCCCGCCTCGGCGGCAGCGCGGGCGACCGGATGGCCACTCGTGTAGGCCTGCAAACTCGTTTCGGCGTGACGCAGCCATTCCCCGATGGCTCCCGATTCCGACGAACTGTCGGTCAGGAGTGCTTGCATCGCTCCGCAGCCTGAATGTCCGCACACGATAACCGAACTGACGCCCAACTCGTCGATCGCGAATGCCAACGCCGCTTCCACCGACGTATCGCGTCCGCCGGCAGGAACCAGGTTTCCGACGTTGCGCACAGTGAACAGGTCTCCTGGGCCACTGCTCGTGATGATGTTCGGCACCACTCGCGAGTCTGCGCAGGTAAGGAAAAGGGAGTCCGGATTCTGCCCGTCGCGCAGCTGATCCATGTGTGGCCGTATCGCTTCGGCGCGGTGGCGATGGTAGTTGGACACCCCGTCGAGAATGGGCCGCAGCGCAGGCGGGCTGCTCAGATTCCTTCCCGAAGCCTGTGGTTGCCAACTCCCCCACGGAGCGAGCAAGCCTCGTAGGTCGGTGACTGCTGCGCCGCGCTTGGGCGGTCCGGTGGTCGCGCTCTCCATGCTCACCGATCCGACTTCGTCGATAGTCACCGACCCACCTGCCAACTCGTACTGCCTTGCCCACTCTTCGATGACGTCGAAGACGGCGTGGTCGAGAAAGTCGACGGACAGCTCGACCGTGACCTCGGACCGCGGCGGAATGCCGGCGAGTACCGACGTGAGCTTGGGCAGCACGAGGAAGGTGCACGACCCCTCGACCAGCACCCGCCACTTCCCGGAATCCTTGTCGCCCAACTCTTCTGCCGTGACCGATGCGCGAATGACACGCCACACCAGGAGGGCGATCGCCAGTGCCAGTCCGATGAGTACGCCCTCGAGCAGGTTCAGGAACACGACTCCGACCACCGTGATGCCGTACACCCACAGGTCACCGGTCCGCCGGGCCAACCGAATGTGCGCCAGCTTGACCAGTTGAATACCGATGACGATCAACAGACCGGCAAGTGCAGACTTCGGAATCTGCTGAACCAACCCGGCCAGCGCGGCCGAGAACAGCAGGATCCACAGGCCGTGCATGATCGACGACGCACGGGACTTCGCACCGGCTTCGACGTTGGTGGCACTGCGCACGATCACTCCCGTGACGGGCAGCCCGCCGATCGCCCCTGACACCATGTTCGCAGTACCTTGACCGAGCATCTCGCGGTCGAAATTCGAACGCGGGCCCGAGTGCATCTTGTCCACGGCCACAGCCGAGAGCAGACTCTCGACGCTGGCAATCAGGGCGATGGTCAAGATGCCGGTTGCGACGCCGAGCCACTGGCCGTCCGGCAGGGCAGGAAGTCCGATCGAGTCCAGCAGGGACCCGTCGAGAGCAATACGCTCGACGTCGATCGGCAGCACGAGTGAAGCGAGAGTTGCCAATACGATGCCGACCAACGCGGCCGGCACCTTTCGGACGCCCGCGGGGAGATAACGCCACCCGAGAAGAGTGGCGACGACGACGAGCCCGATCATCAAGTCCTCGACGTGCAAGGCACCGATCTGCGCGGGCAACTGCCGTAGGTTGTCCAGCGCCGAACTGGCAGAGCTTCCGCCCAACAACACGTGAACCTGTTGTAGCGCAATGGTGATGCCGATACCGGCGAGCATCGCGTGCACCACCACCGGTGCAATAGCGAGTGCCGCACGGGCAATTCTACTGAGCCCGAACACGATCTGCATAAGACCGGCACCGACGGTGATCAAGCAGGTGACTTTCCACCCGAACTTGCCGATCAGTTCGGCGACCACCACGGTCAGGCCTGCCGCGGGACCACTTACCTGCAGCGGTGAACCTCCTACCGCTCCGGCCACCACTCCGCCGACGATGGCGGCGATCAGACCTGCCATGATCGGCGCCCCGGACGCGATCGCAATTCCCAGGGACAAGGGAAGCGCCACCAGGAAGACGACCAGCGACGCCGGCACGTCGTATCTGATCAGTTGCTCGAGATAACGCCGGCTTCCACCACCCGGCGGAGACGAATCCCCGACGACGCTCTCGTCTGCCGGTGATTGTGTGTGCACTACGGACTGCGTCGACATAGATCTCCTCGCCGGACCCCGGATCCGGCTGCTGGGCAACATGTTCGAAGCGAATCGGCGATCGGTATCGCCGATCGACTGTGACCATGGTAACCGCGATTCCTTACCGTTCCCTTAGATGCGAACCCAGACGTGGTCGACGTCACCGCCGCCTGACACTGTGACTCGAACCTGAACGCCGGTCCAGAAGATCGATCGAATTACTTTAACCCGCAAGCATTTTGACTGAGACACCTCCCAGCGACCAGCACACCTGAGCGGCATCGGCGATAATGGGTAGACGCTCAACCGCAACCACAACGATGTGAAGGCAGGCACCATGTCCGATCAGTACGTCGCCGCGCAGGACCGCTACGAAGCCATGCCCTACCGCCGGACCGGCCGGAGCGGTCTCAAACTCCCGGCGATCTCGCTCGGCCTCTGGCACAACTTCGGCGACGACGTACCGATCGACAACCAGCGCGCAGTTCTGCGACGGGCGTTCGATCTCGGAATCACCCACTTCGATCTTGCCAACAACTACGGACCTCCGTACGGAAGCGCCGAGACGAACTTCGGCAGGATTCTGCGTGAGGATTTCTCTTCGTACCGCGAGGAATTGGTCATCTCGTCCAAGGCGGGCTGGGACATGTGGCCCGGTCCCTACGGATTCGGCGGTTCCCGCAAGTACGTGCTCTCGTCTCTCGATCAGTCGCTCGGCCGACTCGGGGTCGACTATGTCGACATCTTCTACAGCCATCGCCCCGACGCCGAGACTCCGATCGACGAGACCGCGGGCGCCCTGATCAGTGCCGTCCAGCAGGGCAAGGCCCTGTACGCGGGTATCAGTTCGTATTCACCGGAGCGCACCCGTGAAATCGCCGCACTGCTCGCCGCTGCCGGGGTTCCGTTGTTGATCCACCAGCCGAGCTATTCGATGCTGAATCGGTGGATCGAACAAGAACTGCTTTCGGCTGTCGACGATCTCGGAGTGGGCGTCATCGCGTTCTCACCGCTCGCACAAGGCATGCTCACCGACCGCTACCTCAACGGTGTTCCCGAGGATTCTCGTGCCGCCCAAGGTAAGTCACTCGATCCGTCGTGGCTGACCGACGACGCGCTCACCCACATTCGCGCACTCAACGATATCGCCGCAGCCCGCGGCCAGTCGCTGGCCCAGCTTGCACTGAGCTGGGCACTTCGCGATTCGCGGGTCACCTCGGTACTGATCGGTGCGTCCAGCGTCGCGCAGCTCGAAGCCAACGTCGGCGCGCTCGACAATCTCGAATTCAGTGCAGCCGAACTGGCCTCCATCGATCAGCACGCCAAGGACAGCGGCATCAATCTGTGGGCAGAGGCCAGCTCGATCTGAGTGAGAACTTCAGCTAGAGCGCAGGCAACTCCACGTTCACGTGCTCGCCCTCTTCGAATACCGCCGAGGCCGGCCCGACGATCAAGGGATCCGGAGTACCGACTGCCCGGTGATCCTTGTTGGGATAGTCGAAGCTGGCGAGCACGTGACGCATCGCTTCGAGGCGGGCGCGCTTCTTGTCGTTGCTCTTGATCACCGTCCAGGGCGCATCCCCGGTATCGGTGTAGAAGAACATCGCTTCCTTGGCCTGCGTGTAGTCGTCCCATTTGTCGAGCGAAGCCAGGTCGGTCGGTGAGAGCTTCCACTGACGCACCGGGTCCGTTCGACGGGCCGCGAACCGCGCCAACTGCTCTTCGCGGCTGACCGAGAACCACAGCTTGTGCAGATGAATCCCGGAGTTGACGAGCATCCGCTCGAAGTCCGGGGTCTCTCTCATGAACTCGAGATACTGCGTCGGCGTGCAGTAACCCATCACTCGTTCGACGCCGGCGCGGTTGTACCAGGACCGGTCCATCATCACGATCTCGCCGCCGCTCGGCAGGTGCGCGACATAGCGTTGGAAATACCACTGCGTTCGCTCGATGTCCGTGGGCTTCTCGAGCGCGACGACGCGGGCACCACGGGGATTGAGATGCTCGGTGAACCTCTTGATCGAGCCGCCCTTACCGGCAGCATCACGACCTTCGAAGATGATGAGCACCTTCTGACCGGTTTCCTTGACCCACAGCTGCAGTTTGAGCAGCTCGATCTGCAGGCGCCGCTTCTTCCGCTCGTACTCGCGGCGAGACATCTTCTTCTCGTACGGGTAACCCTGCTTCCAAGCATCCGCGAACTCCGAAGGCTCCAGCACGCCGAGCTTGTGCTTGAGACTCGAGATCTCGTCGATCTCGGCCGCGTAGTCCTCGGTGACGGAAATTCTGGTCGACGGGGTCGGCAGGTCAGGAACCCGACCGTCCACACCGCTGGCGTCGGGGCTCATGAATACGCACTCCCTGTCGTCGAAATGAACGAACGTCCGGAAAGTGAATTTTACGCGCCGAAGCCCGCCGCCGCGGGGCCGAAGCGAATGTTGCTTGGCATCGAGGAGGTAACGACAGGTCCGGCTTCCCAGTCGCCGAACCCCCACGCGGTACCTTGATCGAGGTAACTGAGACGGTCGGTAACCCCGAGAGAAGAGAGTTCTGGCGAGATGCGAGTAGACGGACGGGAGATCCCGGTAACGGGAAGTCTCCTGCCACCACTGCACCGCCGTACAAGCGACATCATGCGGGTCGCTATCGCTGCCGTGCTGCTCGGCGGCGTCATCGCGGGATCTCTGATCACTCGAAGTCAGTGGGACGCCCTCGAAACGTCGGTGTCCAACATCGTCGGCGTTCTGTCGCCGAGCCTGTCAGACACTGTGTATCTGCTCTACGGCATCGCGATTCTGGCGCTACCGTTCGCCATTCTGATCGGACTGATCGTCGGTCGCCGATGGAAGTTGCTGGCCGGATACGCCGCCGCCGGCCTGTGCGCCGGTGTCGCGCTCTCCTTCACCGGAACGGGCCTCGCCGCGCCCAAGTGGCACCTCGACGTCCCGGACAGACTCGACGCCACGTTCCTGTCTCAATTCCTCGACGATCCACGATGGATCGCGATGCTCGCGGCGGTGCTCACCGTCTCGGGCCCGTGGCTTCCGAAAAAGTGGCGACGAGCCTGGTGGACGCTGCTTCTGCTTTTTGCTCCCATTCACCTGATCGTCAGCTCGATCGTTCCCGCCCGCTCGATGCTGGGTCTCGCGGTCGGCTATTTGATCGGCGCTGTGATCGTTCTCGTCGTCGGCACACCAGCCCTCGAAGTGCCGCTGGATTCGGCAGTGCGCGTACTCGCGCGGCGTGGTTACCGGGTCACCACTTTCCGCGTCGTAAGCCCGTCCGGAATCGGGCCTCTCGTCATGTCCGCCGCCATCGACAAAGCACCGGACGACGAACCCTTCGACGAATTGATCGTCGAGTTGTACGGACAGAACCAGCGAAGTAGCGGAGCAATTCGACAGACCTTCCGCTGGATCTCGTTCCGGAACCGGGAAACTCCTCCGCCCTACGGATCGCTTCGTCGTGCCGTCGAACACCGGGCGCTCATGGGTATCGCGTTCGCCGACATCGGACTGGCCAGCTCCAAAGCCGTCGCCATCTCGGTCCTCGATCGCGGATGGGAAATGTACGCGCGCCCGAGTCCGCGCGGTATCCCCCTGGCCGTCGCCGTCGAGAACCAGGCGGGCGAGGAAGAATCCACCAAGCTGATCGACGCGCTGTGGCAAACACTGCATACCGCTCATGTGCACCAGATGGCGCACGGTGACCTACGCGCTTCCGAGATTCGCGTCGAAGGCGGAACCATCCTCTTCGGTGGATACGCGTACTCCGAATTCGGCGCGACCGAAGTGCAGATGCAGTCCGACAACGCCCAGCTTCTTTTCGCCACCGCATCACTGTTCGGCGTCGACGCAGCAGTGGACGCCGCGATTCGCGCGCAAGGCGCAGACACGATCCTCGCGGCGTCGGGCCGATTGACCACTGCGGCGTTGCCCAACCGCATTCGGCGGACCGTCGCGGATTCCGCGAAACTGATGACCGAGATCCGAGACGAGGTCGGTGCGAAGAACGGGATCGAGAAGGTCGCTCCCGCGCAGGTCACCCGGTTCAGTCGCAATCAACTCATCCAGCTCGTGCTGCTCATCGGTCTGGTCTACGTCGCCTATCCGTTCATCAGCCAGGTACCGGCATTCATCACCGAACTGAAGACAGCCAACTGGTGGTGGGCGCTGCTCGGCCTCGGCGTCTCCGCACTGACGTACGTCGGTGCAGCAGCAGCCCTGTGGGCGTGTGCGTCGTCGATGGTCAGTTACCGCAACCTCCTGATCATGCAGGTGGCCAACACCTTTGCGGCGACTACAACTCCCGCCGGCGTCGGCGGGCTCGCCCTGAGTGTGCGGTTCCTGCAGAAAGGCGGGCTCGGTACCGTCCGCGCTACGGCCGCTGTCGCGCTTCAACAGACGGTTCAGGTGGTCACCCACGTCGGCCTGCTGATCTTCTTCTCGGTCGTCGCCGGACGCGATACGAATCTCTCGCACTTCATCCCGGGATCCACGGTTCTGTATCTGGCGGGCGGAGTCGCGCTCGGAGTTCTCGGCGCATTCATGTTCATCCCGAAGCTCCGTGGGTGGCTGCGCGACGATCTGCGTCCTCAGATCACCGAAGTGTTGGGTGAACTGAGCCAGCTCGCGCGAAACCCCACGCGTTTCCTCATCATCGTCGGCGGCAGCGCCGCAACAACTCTGGGTGCCGCTCTGGCGCTGTGGGCGAGCGTCGAAGCATTCGGCGGCGGAACGACGTTCATCACCGTCACCATCGTGACGATGATCGGCGGCACGCTGGCCTCGGCAGCTCCGACACCGGGTGGCGTCGGAGCCGTCGAGGCCGCCCTCATCGGCGGTCTGTCCGCATTCGGACTGCCGGCAAGCATCGCGGTCCCGTCGGTCCTGCTCTACCGAGTACTGACCTGCTGGCTCCCGGTGTTCTGCGGTTGGCCGACGCTGCGATGGCTGCAGAAGAACGACATGGTCTGAGCCGTTCCCCTTTTACTGCCGGTTTTACTGCCGACGAACGACGTGCGCCTGCAGCGCTTCTCCGTCCTCGTCGACCCAGCCTTTGCTCTGCGCGTAATCGACCATCGCGGCAACACCTTCGACGTCCGTGGCGCTCTCGCGCACACGGGCCACCGAGACGAAGGCACTACCACCGCTGACGTATCCGTAATCTCGAACGCGCAACAGCTCGTCCAGTTCGGAATCGGAGATGTCGGTAGTCGCCTCGACGTGGAAGTCCTTCAGATTCTCGCCGTCATGGATGCTGACGCGGCCGTCGTCCACCAATACATACATGGCTTTCCTTCCTAAAGCACTGACGTCGGTGCGTGCGTACCGAATACACGCCGGTGGTAGGTCAGTGGATTCGACTCGCGGTGCTCGACCTCGTCCACCGATCCTGTCACGATCTTGTGATCACCACCGTCCACGACGGCATCAACGGTGCACGCGATCCAGATGGATACGTCCGGCAGTCTCGGAACACCGAGATGCTCCGCCCACTCGACACCGTCGAACTTCGCACGGCCCTTCCTCGCAAAGGCCACGGCCAGCGGGCTTTGCGAGGTCCCGAGGACGTTGATCGCGAACCTCCGGGTTCCTTCGATCAGGCCGAGAACTTCCGACTGTCGATCCAGAGCCACCGCGGTCATCGGCGGGTCCATCGACAACGACATGAATGCACTGACCGTCGTGCTGTGCGGCCGGTCGCCGTCCATTGCCGTGATGACGGCGACCGGTGAGCACACGTGCGCCATGGCTTCTCGAAAATGCAACGCCCGATTGCCCTGTGGATCGTTCACGACGTCAGCCCTTGTCTGCCAACTCTTGTGCGTACTTCTTCGTCATGTGGTCGACGGCGTCGAGTTGCGCCTTGGCATGCCCCTCCCGGACGGCCCGCGCGTGAGCTGCCGCATCGAGCGTCGCCTGCGCCTGCCCTTGGAAATGCGGAAAGACCTCCTGCGCGAACAACTCTGCCGAACGTCGGGTGTCCTGCGGGTTCGCCCAATCGTGACCCATCTGCAGCATGCAGCCGAAACCACCGGACTGGTCCCACAGCCGTTGTACCTGACGCCTGGCCTGCTCCGGTGTGCCGATGACACCGATCCCGGCTTCGTTGATGAAGTCGATCATCTCGCTCAGGCGCGCACCGGAGACCGCCATCTGCGGGAAGGCCGCGACGTGCTGGAAGTAGTCGAACCACTCCTCGATGCCGTATTCCACTTGCTTGCGTGCTTCCGCTTCGGTTTCGGCGATGTGAAAAGGCCCGGCGAGAGACCACCGTCGGCGATCCACCGTCGTGCCGTTGACCTCCGCGCGCTCCTCCATCACATTCCAGTGGTGCGCCAAGGCGTCGAAACCGTCGGCGGACAACGTTGCTCCGATGGAGAGCAGCCCCAGACCGTGCGTACCGGCCAGGCGAGGACCAGTCGGGGAAGCCACTGCGGCAACGGTGATTTCGATGCCGTTCTCCGAGTACGGAGCGAGTTGTAGCTTGGCGTCGTACAACTCGTGAGTTCGGGTCTTCGCGGAAACCGTCTCGCCACGAAGGAGGCGTACGACGATGTCGAGGTTCTCCTGCAACAACTCTCGGGTGTCGGTCGGGTTCAAACCGATCATCGCCGAGTCGGTGGGCAACGAACCGGGCCCGACTCCGAAGATGGTGCGGCCCTGAGTCAGGTGGTCCAACTGCATGATTCGATCCGCTGCCCACAGCGGGTTGTGATACGACAGCGACGTGACACCCGTGCCGAAACGAATCCGCGGTGCGCGCTGTGAGGCTGCAGCGATCATGATTTCCGGCGACGCGATGATCTCGCTTCCGGCAGAGTGATGCTCACCGAACCACGCCTCGTCGTAGCCCAACCGGTCGAGGTGCTCGACCAGTTCTAGATCGCGCTGCAGTGCGGCGGTGGGATTGCGTCCGGGGACGTGGAACGGTGCCATGAAATACCCGAAACGAAGCCTGCTCATGAGTTCTCCTAGTGCTGTGGGCCAACTCCTGGCCGTGCACCGGAAACGCTATCCGCGACGTGACCGTAGTCACAGTGCACGAAAGTGGACAATCTCAGACCCGCTGATCGGCGAGTTTCTGCTCGTAGACCAACTTCACGAACTCGGCACGGTTACGTACGTGCAAAACGGCAAGGATGCGGCTGACGTACTTCTTCACCGTGTCCGGACTGAGCGACAAGATCACCGCAATTTCGTCGTTGGTATGACCGTCCGCCAACAGCTCCGCGAGATCGATCTGCCTGGGCGTCAGCTTCTCTCGCCATCCCGGCTCGCGCTGACCGGGAAGTGTTTGACACAGCAGCGACAATTGCCTGCCCACAATGCCCAATCCTGCGATGTCGCGCCCTGAAAGATCCTTGCCTTCGGAATCGAAGATCCCCACCAGACCGTGACCACCGTGGGCCAGCTGGAGATGCATCACCGACGCGCTGTGCAGTCGTTTGCGATAGAGAAAATCCCGCAGGTAGGTCGCCGACTGCGAAGGGACGTCGGCCAACTGGGTGTGCGTGATCGCTGGGGAGGACAACAGCGTCGCCCGTGATTGCGCCGTCGCAAAGACGTCGTCGAGGTACCAATGCGCTTGGTACTCGTCGAGAATCGGCGTGATCCGCCCGGTCGTCACCGGATTCGGATCGGCGAACGCTGTCGTAAAGGTAGGACCGGCGAGGAATGTGGTGTTGGGGCAGCCGTAGTGATCGTGCAAGGCCACCATGAGGAGGTTCTTGAGCTGGTCGAGCGTTTTCGCCGCCGAGCAGTAGTCGAGGATCGCGAAGACACGGTCGTAGTCCGTCGCGGACAGAGCCACGTCACCGCCACCACGCACGTCTACCACCTCGCCGGAACTATGATCCAGATCACTCATCGAACAGCATAGGCACTGCGCTCGCGAAACGGACAAGTTCCGCGCCCTACCTGCACTGTTGGCGTCCATACCGGATACTGACCCCTATGTCGGAACTCGGAAAAGAACCAGACGAGAAGCAGAAGGCAGTTCTGGAGCGGCACGCCTCGTGGATCGAATTGTTCTTCGACCTCGTCGTGGTTGCCGGCATCGGTCAACTTGCTCACCTGCTCCACGGTTCACCGTCCTGGTCGGATGTCGCGCTCTACGCCTTGCTCTATCTCGCGTTCTGGACCGCGTGGGCGACGTTCACGATGTACGGCAACGTTGCCGGCGACCGCGTCCGAATTCCGAGCATGCTGATCGCCATGTTCGGGCTGGCCGTCATGATGGCGGCAGTGGCCGGCATCCACGACAACCATGCGCTGGCCTTCGCTGTCGCCTACGTAGCCGTACGTCTGCTGGCGAGTCGCGTGTGGCACAACGGTCAGATCGTCGTCGACTGGCCGATCGCCCAGATGTCACTTGGTGTGATTCCGTGGATCGTCTCGTTCTGGTTCGAGGGTGACACCCGCTTCTGGCTCTGGACTGCCGGTGTCACCATCGACCTATTGATCATGTTCGTCGTCTCCGGCAGCGCGATCATGGAAGACGCGCAGGAAAAGCTCGACCGCATCATCAAGGTCCGTGGGTTCAAGGACGACCGAATGCCCGAACTCGAAGCCCTGCACTCCGATCGGGCCCACCTTGCCGAGCGCTTGGGCCTGTACGTCATCATCGTGCTGGGCGAAGGCGTGATTCTCGTGATCTCCGCGGCCTCGAAGCTCACCTGGGACTCGACGGTGGTCAGCCTCGCCGTCGGATCGTTTGTCCTGCTCTCGGGCATGTGGGCGCTCTCGCTTCTCTACGGCCACGCCGGTGTTCCGCACCTGCAGGCCGAGAAGTTTCCCGCTCGCATCGACATGGCCCTGCACTGTTTCACCACCGGGGCGATCGCAGTTCTGGTCGCGGGCCTCGGGGCGGCCACCGAACACGGCGCGGAACACACACCCACGAACCTCCGGTGGCTGTTGTGCGGAAGCATCGCAGTCTATTTCGGCATCAGCACCGTGGCCGGATTGTTTGCGCGAACGGATCGACGGTGGCTGCTCGGCTGGGCACTCCCCTGCACCGCCATCCCCATCGTCATGGGCATCGTCGGCACGCATATGAGCGCGACGTGGATCATCTGGGTGCTGGTGGCTACCGTGACCTGGCAGAACGGCTACGAGTACGCGCAGGTGAGGCGTTCGCGCCGCTCTGCTGTGCGCCTTTATTAACC
The DNA here is from genome assembly GCF_042728675.1 of Rhodococcus sp. NPDC060176. NCBI lineage: Bacteria > Bacillati > Actinomycetota > Actinomycetes > Mycobacteriales > Nocardiaceae > Rhodococcus > Rhodococcus sp. NPDC060176. Next base: position 1,490,160 of record NZ_JBHWYS010000001.1, on the reverse strand, counting down.
CCCCGCGGTTAACAAAGGCGCACAGCAGGGAGGGTTTTTACCCGCACCGCCGGGTCGTAGCGATAAGGCTGCGCCAAGAGGATTCCGGCCAATCGTTTACGCAACCTCGACATCTCGGCCCGGACGGTCACCGTCTTGCGCGGATCGCCGAACAGCTGTGAGGCTAGCTGCGAGGCCGTGAGGCCCTCGGACGACTGCGTCAGAGCGAGAAGGATCTGTGAATGGCGCGGGCTGAGGTCGATACTCCAACTCCCCATGGCCGAGGAGTACCGCAGTTCCATCGCATTCGGATCTCGCAGATCCAATTCGATTTCGGCACAAACAGTTCCGGACGCCGGGTTCAACTGAGGACGGATGAGCCAACCACCTGGAAGCGGCTCGCACATACATAATCCGAGCGACGGGAGCCAATGCTCGCCGCTGCTCATCACTTTCGGCAGCGCAATGCGGTAGATCGGCGCCATCGAATCCACGGCCGCGACCCAGCCACCACGGTCCACGACCACTGTAGGCTGACTCGCGCGAGCCAGTGTCGACGCCGAGATCATCCGGAGCTGATCCAATCCGATTCGATGCTTCTCCCGCAGCGCGGATTCCGCCAGCCTGGCCACACTGTCAACCAGTGCGAGGGTCGAAGGGTGGACCGTGTCTGCTGCGCCGGCGACGTTGACGACGGCGATGGCCCGGCGACTACGCGGATCCCGAACCGTCGCTCCGGAGCAGGTCCACGGATGCTGCGAGCGTGAGTAGTGCTCGGCCGAGAACACCTGCACTGCCGAACCTGATGCCAAGGACGTGCCGATCCCGTTGGTACCGACAGCTTCCTCGGTCCACGACGCACCCTCGATCATCCCGAGTCGTTCGGCCCGATCCAGCATTCGACTGGGCCCGTGTCGCCAAAGGATCCGCCCATGGCGGTCGGCCACCACGATCAGATTCGCGTCGTCTGGGCCGACGAGTGGCGCCAGACCGTGCACCGCCTCGTCGAAGATCTCCGTCATGCCGGCGGCGCGTCGGCCCTCTTCGATCTCGGATTCGCGGCCCGTTTTGGTGATCGAGCACCGCTCCGGATCGAGTCCGAGCGCACGCAGACGCGACCACGAATTCGCGATGACGGAGCGCGGACGTGCAGGCGGCTTGCGCCCCGACATCGTTGCTTCGTACACGGATTCGAGAACACGTGCGTACTGCGCCGGGTCTTCACCACTACCCAAGGCCGGTTCGAGTCGATTCGTTGCGCCGATCACACTCCAGTCCTATGCGACGAGGTCACCGAAAGCGAGCGTTGCACCCGGTTGCAGAGTTGTCCGCGTGCGTGAATGTAGGACGGCGTTCACGCACGCGGACTGTGCTCACGCGTTGAGGGGTCTCCCCAGCGCCGAGAGCACCGACTCGTGCATTGCCTCCGAGAGCGTCGGATGAGCAAACACGACCTCGGCGAGATCCTCGCCGGTGGCTTCGAGGGATCTGGCGATTCCGAACCCCTGAATCTGCTCGGTCACGTCCGGACCGACCATGTGCGCGCCGAGCAGTTCCCCGGTATCGGCGTCGAAGATCGTCTTGACGAAGCCTTCGGCCTCACCGATCGCCAATGCCTTGCCGTTCGCCTGCAGGTCGAAGTGCCCGACGCGCACCGTGCGACCAGAGTCGGCGCATTGCTTCTCCGTCAGACCGAGACTCGCTACCTGAGGGCGGGCATACGTGCAACCAGGAACGTAGTCACGATCGAGCGGGTGAACATCGGGCACGCCGGCTAGCTTTTCGACGCACAGGACGGCTTCGTGACTTGCCTTGTGCGCCAGACACGGAGCGCCCGCGACGTCGCCGATGGCGTAGATCCCGAAAGCACTGGTGCGGCACCACTCGTCGGTGACGATCGCACCGCGCTCGATCTCGACACCCACGGCTTCCAACCCGAGATCCTCGACGTTGCCGGTAATTCCGGCCGCCACCAAAACCCGGTCCACGGTCAACGCGTGGACACCGTTGCTCGTCTGCACATTCACCTCGACGGCGTCGGCGCCGACGGTTACCGCCGACACCGAGGCTCCGGTGTGAATCGTGATGCCCCACTTCTCGAACTGCTTGCGAACGAAGCCGGAGATCTCCTCGTCCTCGACCGGCATGATGTGCGGTGCCATCTCCACGATGGTCACCTCGGTTCCGAGATCGCGGTACAGGCTGGCGAATTCGACTCCGATCGCGCCGGACCCGATCACGAGCAGCGACTTCGGCAGTTCATTCGGGACGAGTGCGTCGAAGTAAGTCCACACCCGGTCGGCGTCCGGAGCGACACCGGGAATCGAGCGCGGCCGGGCGCCGGTCGCAATGATCACGTGGTCGGCTCGATACGTCCGACCTTCCACGGATACGACGCCCTTGTCCACCAACTTCGCAGTGCCGGAGATGACCTCGACGCCGTTCTTCTTCATCAGATAGGCAACACCGCCGGACAACCGCTCCGAAACGCCACGGCTGAACGCCACCAACTTCGAGATGTCGAATTCAACAGACGCCGAACTGAAGCCGTATGTGTCGAGTTCGCTCAAGGTATGCGCGACGTCCGCGCCGTGAAGCATCGCCTTGGTGGGGATACAGCCCCAGTTGAGGCAGATACCACCGAGGCGATCACGTTCGACCAGCGCAACGCTCAACCCCAACTGGGCAGCCCGGATCGCCGCAACGTACCCACCCGGGCCGCCGCCGATGACAAGAACGTCGTACTTCTGAGACGTATTGCTTTCCACCACAGCCCCTTACACCAACATCAGCGCGGGAGAAGCAACAAAGCGCTGGAGTTCGCGAAGGAAGGTCGCACCCAACGCTCCGTCGATCACCCTGTGATCGCACGAGAGGGTCACGGTCATCAGTGTCCGAACCGAGACGGTGTCGCCGACCACCACGGCCCGCTTCTCCCCCGCACCAACGGCGAGGATCGCACCCTGGGGCGGATTGATGATCGCGTCGAAGGCCTTGATCCCGAACATACCGAGGTTGGACACCGTGAAGGTTCCACCCTGGAATTCTTCGGGACGGAGTTTGCCGGTCTTCGCCTTGGTGGCCAACGAGAGCACCTCACCGGAGATGTCCGCCAACGACTTGGTGTTCGCACTGCGCACGATGGGCGTGATCAGCCCGGTCGGAAGTGCCACTGCCACCGAGACATCCGCCGACGCGAATCGAAGAACCGATTCGTTCGCAGCATCGAACTGGACGTTCACGTCCGGCACCTTCATCAGCGCGGCGGCGCAGGCTTTCACGATGAAGTCGTTGACCGACAACTTGACCGCCGGGACGGTCGAATTGATCTCCTTGCGCAGAGCGAGGAGCGCATCGAGCTCGAGATCCGCCGAGAGCCGGAAATGGGGAGCCTGCTGCTTGGACGCCTGCAACCTACCGGCGATTGCCGATCGCATGGGTGTGAAAGGAACTGTGTCGTAATCGGGTTCGACGGCAACGGTTCCCGTCTCGGCTGCCGCATCAGGTAGGAACTGCGCGGAACGGGCGGCGTCGTGCACGTCGGCGACGCAGACGCGCCCCCTCGAGCCCGTCGGACGACAGTCGTGCAAATTGACGCCCAGCGATTGCGCAGTTCTGCGTGCGACCGGGGTGGCCGGTACGGCGCTGTCATCGACAGTCGATCGCAGCGGAAGTCCGGATCTCGTAGCCGTCGCCGCGGGCGCAACAGTGCCACCGGCGTCACGAATCGCGTCGTCGATGTCTCGGACACTGATCCGTCCGAGGGGGCCCGTGCCCACCACGGCGGCGAGATCGATTCCGAGTGCTTCGGCACGTCGGAATGCGCGAGGACTGGCAAACACGTCACTCTGAGTCGTGCCCTGCAGAACGCTCGGTACGACGGTGGAGCCGGTTGGTGCAGGTTTCGGTGCAACAACCGCCTTCGCAGCCGGCGTCGGCAGAGGTGTCGCGGGAGCCGCCGGCGCGGCAGCTGGTGACGGCTCTTCCGGCGACGCGGTTGCGCCGCGCGCGGCGAGGAACTGCTCGATCTCCGCATCCGTCGTGGACGCGTCGGCTGACACACCGATCACGGCACCGACGGGCAGGGTCTGCCCAGGTGTGCCGACGATCTTGCGGAGAACACCGTCGAACGGCGCCTCCAGCTCGTTGGTGATCTTGCTGGTCTCGATCTCACAGATCAATTGGCCCTTGGTGAACGACTCGCCTTCCCCGATGAGCCAGGCGTTGACCAACCCCTCCTCCATGGAGAGCCCCCATTTGGGGATGTCGATAGCTTTGATATCCGCCATGATCAGGCTCTCACCAGCTTGCGAACCGACTCTTCGATGCGCGCCGCGTCAGGCAGCCAGGCAGTTTCGAGGGTCGGGGAGAACGGAACCGGGGTGTGCGGCGGCGTGATCAGTTCGATCGGCGCTTTCAGGTAGTTGAAACCCTTGGTGGCGATCAACGCGGCCACGTCGTGCCCGAAGCCGCAGCGGGCTGCGGATTCGTCGACGATCACGACCCGTCCGGTCGACGCGACGGATTCGAGGATGCCATCCTCGTCCAGTGGTGAGACAGTACGAGGATCGACGACCTCCACCGAAATACCCTCTGCTGCCAGCTTGTCCGCTACGTCGTTGGCGCGGTTCACCATTGCGGACAACGCGATGATCGTGACGTCGTCGCCCTGCCTGGTGTAGTTGGCGACGCCGAACGGAATCGCGTAGGGCTCGTACGGCACCTCGTCCTTGAGGTCGTAGAGAACCTTGTGCTCACAGAAGACGACGGGATCGTCGTCCCGGATAGCTTGGATGAGAAGCCCTTTGGCGTCGTAGGCATTGGACGGTGCGACCACCTTCAGACCAGGCACCGCCGCGAACACGTTGTACGGGGACTGAGAATGCTGTGCAGCGGCGGAGAATCCTGCGCCGATCATGCCTCGCACCACCAGCGGAGTTCTGGCCTTGCCACCGAACATGTAGCGGAACTTGGCAGCCTGGTTGTAGAGCGCGTCGTAGGAAACTCCGAAGAAGTCCATGAACATCAACTCGGCGACCGGCCGAAGTCCGGTCAGTGCGGCTCCGGCAGCCATTCCGATGATCGCGGATTCGGTGATCGGGGTGTCGATCACACGCTCCGATCCGAACTCCGTCCACAGGCCCTTGGTGACACCGAGGACACCGCCGAACGCCTCGATCTTCTTCGTCTCCAGATCGGGATTGGTACCGGCATGCCCGCCGCGTACGTCCTCACCGATGAGGACGACGCTCGGATCTCGTTGCATCTCTTGGGCGATGGCCTCTTTGACGGCCTCGCGGTAAGTCTTCTTCGACACGTTCTTGGTTTCCACGCTTGTCATCTCGGGCTCCTCAGTACGACACGTAGACATCGGTCAGCAGATTCTCGACGGGTGGATACGCCGCGGCGCGCGCCTTCGCTACCGCCTCGTCCACCAACACCCGCGACTGCTCGTCTACCGCGTCCAGATCAGCGAAGCTGACCTTCTTCGCGTCGACACTGCTACGGAAGTTCTTGAGCGGATCTTTGGTTTCCCGCAGTTGCGCAACCTGTTCCGCCGTGCGGTAGAGCTGCGCGTCGCCCTCGAAGTGGCCGTGCCAGCGGAATGCCGCCGCCTCGATCGTGGTGGGGCCACCGCCGGTCCTGGCACGCTCGGATGCTTCCGCCATTGCGTCGTAGACCGCGAAGAAGTCGGTGCCGTCCACCTTGACGGCAGGCATGCCGAAGGATGCGGCGCGCGCGGCGATGTCGGGTGCACCGACGGCGTAGTCGGTTCCGGTGGCCTCCCCGAATCCGTTGTTCTCGATCACGAAGACGATCGGAAGATCCAGCACCACAGCCATGTTCATCGCCTCGAAGACGGTTCCCTGGTTAGATCCACCGTCACCCGTGAACGAGGCTGCGATGACACCGTTTCCGAGCGTCTTACCACTCAGTGCCGCACCGATCGCCAACGACGGTGCGCCGCCGACAATCGCGTTGGCGCCGAGCATTCCCACGGACAGGTCGGCGATGTGCATCGAACCACCCTTGCCGCGACACAGGCCGTCGTCCTTGCCGAAGATCTCCGCCATCATTCCGTTGAGGTCACAGCCCTTGGCAATGCAGTGCCCGTGACCGCGGTGTGTGGATCCGATGTAGTCGGCGTCGCTGAGGTTCTCGCACACTCCGACGGCGATGGCTTCCTGGCCCGAGTAGAGGTGAATGAAGCCGGGGATGTCGCCGGTTGCATTCTCTTCGTGCAAGCGATCCTCGAAGGCACGGATACGTGACATCTTCTCGTACGCCTTCAGCAATGCTTCCCGGCCCAGTCCTGAATGAGGCTTGGCCCCGGTCTTTTTCGATCCTGGCGTTGTCGGCTTCTGCGCCGTCCGTTGAACCACCGTCACACTCCTCGTTCTCGATCACTCGTGCCATGCAGTGTCGTGTGGGTCACGGGCGAAGAGAAAGAGTTGCGTACGGTTGCCGGGAGTTGCGAAGGGTTGCAGCTGTTGACTTTCGAGCGTTGATTAGGCGCCGCTCAGGCTGCCGCGTCTGATCTTGGACAGCGCGCGGTGTTGGACGAGTTCGACGGCGCTCGTTGTTGTTCTCAGTGACAGCGCCGTCTCGCGCACGTCGAAACCGACAACGATGCGAGCTACCAAAACGTTGCGTTCGACGGCCGACAGATCGCCGAAAGGCAGAGTGAGTCGACTCGATGCTGGTAGCGAATCGATTTCGCGACTGATCGCGTCGTACAGATGCGCGAGGAACGCTTCTCCGGCGCGTCTTCGTCGCCGGATGTCGGACAGGACGGATCGGCAGATACCGACGGCAATACGATCAGCGTCGAGCGGTCGCAGTTCGGCACGACAGCGCCGCGTCACCAGAGGCACGATGCGTTGAAGGAGTTCTGCAATCGCGTCACGATCCCCTCGGCACGCATCGTCGGCAACACTGTCGATCGAACGTCCACCTGCCCTGCTTGTCATTGCGATCTCCCCCTGGTTCGGCCCTTGGTCGAATTCCCGACTACTGCTGAGGTTTTGAACTTGTCAGGGGCGTATCGGCTCGGGGCAGATCCCGGTTTGTTCCCCGATGATGTTGATCTCGGCGTTGGAACGAGGGTCAGCGCCGTAGTTGATCTGGTCGGTGCACTTCTCCGAGGGCTCGACGGCATCGGGTGGGAGCGGCGCCGGACACGAACCCATCCGCTCTCCGATGCTGTTGATCTCCGCATTCGAACGAGGATCACCCGCATAGTTGATCTGATCGGTGCACCTGGTCGACTCGGTAGACGGACCAGGGCCCGCAGGGGCAACCGCGCTGGTCGAGACCGGGGTCCAGGCCGGCGCTGCATCGCCCGCCGGGGCTCCGGGAGTGGATGTGTCCGCACCGCCGCCCACCGAGTTCGAGCTTTCGACTGTCTCCGACGTGGTCGCTGGGGTCGGCGGCGGTGCGGTCGTCGACGCCGCGACCACCGACGTAGTCGTCGATTCGAGTCCTGGCGCGCTGGTGTCGTCACTCGAACACCCGGCCATCGCGCACACCACTCCGATCGTCAGTACGGCAAGCAGCACTCGCGGACGCCGAGTCTTGTTGGTTAGCAATACTTCAGGCATTTGCTCTCACACTCCTCGATACGCGGATCAGCTCGTTCCGCCCAAGCGGTGAACACCGACGTGACTCACTCTAGAAGCCCGATTCCATCGGTTTCGTAACAGAATTCCGGCGGTCGCGTACCAACTCTCGACGGTCCCGACATTCATACGATTACGTAACGGTGGGTGGTGAAACGCCGATATCGAGATCACGTGTGATCCTATGAAAAGTGCGCATGCCGATGAGACAGTTCGCACCGGCCGGGGAGGGGAAAGTGTTGTATCGGAATGAGATCTGCGAGGGCCGAACAGGCCGCACTCGCAGGCTGTTCGGTACGGCACTCGCGACAGCGGCCCTCGGAGCGTCCGTGATCACCGGATGCGTGTCCACCCAGGGTGTTGTGATCGAAGGCGATGTCGCTTCCACCGGATTGTCCGTCACACAGCCCGCCGACCTGGCCAGACGGGTTGCCGAGAATTCGAGGTTGGGGCGGGCGCTTCTCGACGACCCCGGGGTGTCGGAGGGTGTGAAGACCGAACTCCGATCGTGCCCGGACTGGTATCCGATCTCTGTCGGATCCATCCTTCTCGATCCAGGCGCACCTCGTATCGTGCCGGAGACCGAACTGATCGTCATGAACGTGTATCCGTGCCAGCCGGCCCACCAACCCGGGACCGGAGTATCGATTTCGGTCAACCTCGCCGGCTACGTCTACCGCAGCGGCAAGGCCGGTTCGAGTGAAGACAATCCCGAACTAGGTGAGCGCCTGTTCTCCGTCGAAGAGCGAGGAAAGTTCATCGTCAGCGGTCAACGGGCCGCGAGTTTGTCTGTCCTGGAGACGGATCCGCGGCCACCGGAGTTCGAATGTTGCCCCCGTCCACCGCTTCGGACCGAGTTCCACTGGGATGGAACGGAGTTCATCCGTGATTGATCGCCGTCGTCGCGCGCTGCTCGCCGTGCTCTGCCTGCCGGTCGCGTTTGCTCTCGCCTCCTGTTCCACCGAGCCTGAATCAGAACCCACTCCGAATATCGCAGCATCACTCGACCCCTCGGATCTCTCACAGGGCTTGAGCATCGATCCTGTTGCCCTCCTCAGAGCAGACCCGGAAGTGTCCGATGCGGTCAAGGACAGTCTCCGACTGTGCGGTGATGCGAACTTCCCCTTCGAAATCCGCTACTCCCACGTGACGGACGCCGTTTGGCAAGATGCCGTCGTCAATGTCTTCACCTGCGAGTCTGTCGGCATCTGGGGACGACCGGCCCCACCGGTCAGCTTCATGGTCGCCGGATTCGTCTACCAGATCGACGAATCGGGCGCTCACAAAGTCTTCGGAGTGCAAGACCCAGGACGCTACGTCGTCGGCTCAACCGGAGGATTGTCGGTCATGGTCGACCTGTGCAAAGACCCCGGCATTCCGGAGTTCTGTCAATCGTCGACTGCATACAAGTGGACCGGTGAAGGGTTTGAGAGTGTTCCGTTCCCATGAAAGCGAAGGCCGATGACCGATCCGTTGATTTTGCTGGTCGAAGACGACGCTGTCATCCGCGAAGCAACGCAATTGAATCTCGAACGCAACGGGTTTCGGGTGATCACCGCATCGGGTGGGTTGACCGGAATGGATTTGGCGGTCGACGCCAAGCCCGATATCGCCGTCCTCGACGTGATGCTTCCCGACCTGAACGGAATCAGCCTGTGCCGACGCATTCGTGAGGAACTGTCGGTGCCGGTCATCATGCTGTCCGCGCGCGACGACCCGGTCGACATAGTTCTCGGATTGGAAGCCGGTGCCGACGACTACGTCACCAAGCCCTTCGACAGCGGTGTCCTGGTGGCCCGTATCCGAAGTGTGCTCCGGCGGGTCGAATCCCATTCCGGTACGGAGAAAGACATCGTGACTCTCGGCGATCTGGAGATCGATCGCGAGTTGGTGACCGTCACGCGTTCGGGCGCCGAAGTGGCACTCACCCCCACTGAAATGAAGCTGCTCCTGGTCATGGTGAGTGTGCCGCGGAAAGTCTGGTCTCGCTCCGAACTGCTCTCGGACGTCTGGGATTACGACTGGGGCGGCGATACGCGCATCGTCGACGTTCACGTTCAGCGATTGCGCACGAAGATCGGCTCCGAACAGATCCGAACCGTCCGGGGGTTCGGCTACACGATGGACAACCATCGGTGAGATCGCGGGATCTCGCCGCCAAGCTCCCGTCCACCGGGAGGCGGTTGTCGTTTCAGTGGAAGATCGCGGCGGCCATCACGTTCGTGATTGCCGTCGCCTCGATCACGCTCAGTACCGTGATGCATCAAACCTTTTCACACAACCAGGAGGATGCAGCGCGGGCCGCAGCTGATCGCAATCTCCAACTGGTGCTGCAGGACGAAACAGGCAGCATGCGTGCATTGTTCCGCGCCACCACGGATGGCCTGGACGTTCCGGAAGAGTTACGCGAGGCCGTCGCCGGCGGCAAACGCGCCACCTACCTCGTCGACAGTGGCGACCAACCATTCGTCTGGGCAGCTGCCGACGTGAACACTCAGGTGGTGGCGATTCGCGTCCCGTACACCGCGCAGCAGGAATCGATCGCCAGCGTCGATCGGACACTGCGCAATGCCACCGTCGCTGTGATCGCAGCGGGTGCCGTCCTGGGTGTGATGCTTGGGCTCGCGATGTCGTATCGTTTGCGCTCGGCCGCCCGTGCGGCTCGCAAAGTGTCTACCGGAGCGGACATCCGCGTCCGCTCGGTCACCTGGTCGCTTTTCGACGACGAGATCACCGAGTTGGCGGATGCGGTCGACGCAATGTCGGATGCGCTGCGGGGACAATTGGACGCCGAGAAGCGTGTGACAGCCAACATCGCGCATGATCTCCGGACGCCCATCTCCGGACTGGTCGGCGCCGCGGAGCTTCTGCCGCCAGGTAGGCCTACCGAATTGGTGCGCGACGGCGTACATAAACTCAGGAGACTCGCCGAGGACGTCATCGAAGTGGCCCGCCTCGACACCACGTCCGAGCAGGCTGACATCCAATCGGTGGAACTGGCACCGGTGGTTCACCACGCGATTTCCACCACCGGGGTGGAGTGCGAAGTGAGAGTTCACGGCGCCCCCGCGTCGTACACCGATGCACGCAGACTCGAACGGATCATCGCCAACCTGATTTTGAATGCTCGCAATCACGGAAAGTCGCCGATCGATGTCGACGTCGACCACTCCCGCATCACGGTGCGGGATCGGGGCAGCGGGTTCACTGAAGAGTGGCTTCGTCAGGGGCCGAAGAGATTTCAGACTGATTGCGTCGAACGCGGCCCGAACTCGGGCCTGGGTCTCGGCTTGACGATCGTAGTGGGGCAAGCGGCGGTCATCGGCGCTCGAATCGACTTCGCGAACCATCCGAACGGGGGCGCGGTGGTGACGGTCGACCTCCCCGAATGCTCGTCGGACGAGTTCGATTGACACCGGTGCAGTTCGGTCGATCGGCCGGGACACAGTGCCCCGGCCGACCATTGGTGCTTCAGGCTCAAACCTGTCCGACAGTAACTCCGGTGCGAACGTCCGGTGCACCGAGGCGCGCCGCATCAGCCGTCAGGTCATCGGGCTGCTCCTGAGATTCCCGCTCGGCTGCAACGCGCAACCGGTAGTGCTCGATCTCCTCGGCAATGTGCTCGGGAGTCCAACCGAGCACCGGTGCAACCAGTTCTGCCACTTCGGCAGCTGCCGCATCTCCGCGATCGGTAACCTCGATGGAGATGCGAGTACGACGGGTCAGGATGTCGTCGAGATGCTGCGCACCCTCATGGCTCGCAGCGTAATGGATCTCTGCCTTGAGGTACTCAGGGGCGGAGTCCAACGGTTGCCCCAGTTCCGGCCTCGCCTCGACGAGTTCGAACAACTCGTCGGCCAGAGTGCCGTACCGACCCAGTAGGTGCTCGATGGTCGAAACGTGGAGTCCCGTGCGCTCAGCGGTGAGATGCCGATTGTTGTGCGCGGCGAAGTAGCCGTCGGCACCCACCAGTTGGATACGCTCGGTGCAGGACTTCGGCACCTTCTGTTCGAGTCCGTGCACCGCGGAATCGACTGCGTCCTTGGCCATCACGCGGTAGGTCGTGTACTTGCCACCGGCGACCACCGTCAAACCTCGGACCGGACTCGACACCGCGTGCTCACGCGAGAGAGTGCTGGTCGAGTCCGATTCGCCGAACAGCAACGGACGCAACCCCGCGTACACACCGACGACGTCCTCGTGCGTCAACTCGTCCTGAAGGAGCTTGTTGACATGTCCGAGGATGTAGTCGATATCGCTTCGGCTGGCTGCCGGATGCGCGAGGTCGAGGTTCCAATCGGTGTCCGTCGTACCGATGATCCAGTGGCTTCCCCACGGGATCACGAACAGCAGGCTCTTCTCGGTCCGCGTGATGATCCCGGTCGAGGAGTTGATCCGGTTGCGCGGGACAACCAGATGCACGCCCTTGGAGGCACGAACCTGGAATTGTCCTCGCCCACCGACCATTTCCTGAATCTCGTCAGTCCACACGCCGGCCGCGTTGATGACCTGGCGAGCACGGATCTCGAAGGCGCGACCCGTTTCCAGATCCACCGCCTTCACACCGACCACACGGTCCTCCTCACGGAGAAAACCGACGACGCGAGTGCTGTTGACGCACAGAGCGCCGTACTCGGCCGCCGTGCGCGCCAGCATCATCGTGTGGCGGGCATCATCTACCTGACCCTCGTAGAACTTGACCGAACCCCGGATAGCAGAACGCTTTCCGGAAGGGAACGATTCGAGAGTCTTCTTCTTGCCCACATGCTTGTGGTGTGAAGGAACCCCGCGGCCTGCGCCCATCACGTCGTAGACGCCGATGCCCAGACCGACGTACGGCCGGTCGATCAGCTTCTCGAGCGGGTAGATGAACGGCACCGGCTTCGCGAGATGCGGGCACAGCGAGTTCAGAACCAGCGACCGCTCACGCAGCGCCTCGAACACGAGCGCAAAATTGAACTGCTCGAGGTAACGCAGTCCGCCGTGGAACAACTTGCTGGACCGGCTCGAGGTTCCGGACGCGAAGTCGCGTGCCTCCACCAAGCCCACCTTCAGACCACGAGTCGCGGCGTCCAGCGCGCTACCCGCACCGACCACGCCACCGCCGATGACCAGGACGTCGAGTTCGGTTTCTTCCAACTTCTTCAGCGACTCCGCCCGCGAGGACGGACTCAATGCTTGTGCTGTGCTCATGAAAACTGTTCCTTCACTTGAAAATAGGTAGAAATGCGGGCGCCGCGATCAGTCTGCGTCGACCCAGTCGAGTGTCCGAGTGACGGCCTTCTGCCAGCCTGCGTACAGCCGGTCCCGCTCCGCCGAATCCATCGACGGCGTCCAACTCTTGTCCTTCGCCCAGTTGCTGCGAATGTCGTCCTCGCTCTCCCAGTACCCGACCGCGAGACCAGCGGCGTATGCAGCGCCCAAAGCCGTGGTCTCTGCCACGACCGGGCGGATCACCTCGACGTCGAGCAGATCGGCCTGGAATTGCATGAGGAGTTCGTTCGCGACCATTCCTCCGTCGACCTTGAGCACCTTCAAGTCGACACCCGAGTCGAGGTTCATCGCCTCGATCACCTCACGGCTCTGGTACGCAGTCGCTTCGAGCACCGCCCGGGCAAGGTGCCCCTTGTTCACGAACCGGGTCAGACCGACGATCGCGCCGCGTGCATCCGCGCGCCAATGCGGTGCAAACAGACCCGAGAACGCGGGCACGAAGTACGCGCCGCCGTTGTCCTCCACAGAGCGAGCGTTCACCTCGATGTCGGCCGCGTTGTCGATCATGCCGAGGTTGTCCCGAAGCCACTGCACCAGCGAACCCGTCACGGCGATCGATCCTTCCAGCGCATAGACAGTGGGCTGCTCGCCGATCTTGTAACAGACCGTCGTCAGCAATCCGTTCTTGCTCATCACCTTTTCGGTGCCGGTGTTGAGGAGCACGAAATTGCCGGTTCCGTAGGTGTTCTTCGCTTCTCCGGGCGAGAGGCAGGCCTGGCCGAAGGTCGCAGCCTGCTGATCACCGAGGATTCCGGCGATCGGCACGCCGGACAGGGTGCCACGTTCACGGACGAATCCGAAGACCTCGGACGAGCTGCGGATCTCGGGAAGCATGGACTCCGGAATTCCCATGTCGGCACAGATCGCCGAATCCCAAGCGAGAGTGTCGAGATCCATCAGCAGGGTGCGCGAGGCGTTGGTCGGATCGGTGGCGTGCACTCCGCCTTGGACGCCGCCGGTCATGTTCCACAACACCCAGGTGTCCATCGTGCCGAAGCACAACTCGCCGGCTTCGGCCTTGTCGCGAGCGCCCTCGACGTTGTCGAGAATCCACTTGACCTTGGGGCCCGAGAAGTACGTTGCCAACGGCAGTCCGGTGACCTCGGTGTACTTCTTGGGGCCGTCTTCGCCCGCGAGCGCCGTGCAGATCCGATCAGTGCGTGTGTCCTGCCAGACGATCGCGTTGTAGACGGGCTTTCCGGTTGCTCGTTCCCAGACCACGGCCGTCTCACGCTGATTGGTGATTCCGACGGATGCGATGTCGGCTGCGGTCAAGTCTGCATTGGCCAGGGCGCCCGCCGTGACGTTGCGGACGTTGTCCCAGATCTCGATCGGATCGTGCTCGACCCAACCCGCCTGTGGGAAGATCTGTGAGTGCTCATGCTGTTCGACGGCAACCACGTGCCCACTGTGATCGAAGATCATGCAACGAGTGGAGGTGGTTCCCTGGTCTATCGCGGCTACGAACTGCGCCATCGTGCTACCCCTTTGGTGTCGAAGAAAGTGCGAAAGATTTACTGTCAGAGATGATGATTCGCCGTCACGCCGGTATCGTGGCCGGCTCCTCGGCCGCCTTCTCCACCGACTCGTCAGGCAGGAATCGTCCAACCAGCTTGTCGTAGAGGAACACCCCGATCGGAGCGCCGATCAGCGGTCCAACGATGGGCACCCAGAAGTACAAACTTCCGTACTGATCCCGCCAGGCACTGCCGTAACCGGTGAGGTACGACGCCAGACGCGGGCCGAAGTCACGGGCCGGATTGATGGCGTAACCCGCGTTGGTAGCCCAGGCGAATCCGATTCCCACCACGATCAATCCGACGACGAAGGGCGCGAGATTCGCAAGCGGCGGAGTGCCGCGGGAATCCGTCACGGCAACGATGAGAAACAGCAGGATGGCCGTACCGATGATCTGATCGATCAGCGCCGAGCCGAGACTGACCGGAAGCGTTCCGTTTCCCGGCATCGTCGAGAAGATCGTCTGAGTGGCCGTGGTGTGTCCGGGATCGATGGCGTTGAGCATGTCGTTGTAATTCCATCGAACGATCAACGCCGCGACAAATGCGCCCGCAGTCTGCGCCAGCGTGTACGGCAGCACCTTGCGCCAGGAGAAGTCCCGGAAGATCGCGAAGGCGAACGTGACCGCGGGGTTCAGATGAGCACCCGTCGCCCGGCCTGCGACATAGATTCCGAACATCACGCCGAGTCCCCAGGCCCACGCAATGCTGTCGTGTCCACCGAGACCCCCTTCGCTCCCGCCGGACACCACCTGCGCCACCACCCCGACGCCGAACAAGATCAAGATCATCGTTCCTGCAAACTCGGCTGCCAACTCGCCTGGAAGCCCCAATCGCTTGGCTTTCTCCATCCCCACCCTCACCTCGTTGTGATGCATGTCATAGTTTGGTCTGCTGCACTCGTAGCGTAAGGCCCTTTGCACATTCACGCATAGCTCGTGCACATATGTGCAAATTGCCCATTTACGCACCGTAACGCGGGTAACAGACACACTTCAGGGACTTTGCGTGATCGAACGCTTCGGCCTGGTCCTACTCGGATAAGATTCGGTTCAGTGCCCTTGCACGTACGTGCAGACAGGACGAAACCATGGAAACTCCCACTTCCGACTCTCCAACCTCAGACCCGGCAGACCCGCGTATCGCCGACGCCGTTCAGGCCGCTCGCCTCTACTACTTCCAAGATCAGACGATGGCTGCCATCGGGCGCGACATGGGAGTCTCCAGATCCACCGTCTCCAGGCTGATCACCTACGCACGCACTTCGGGACTCGTCGAGATCAAGATCAGCACGCCGCACGGCCAGGCACCTCGCATCGAACGCGAGTTCTCGGAACGATACGGAGTACGCGCACACGTAGTGACCGTGCCGGAACTGGTGGGGGATCTCGAGCGACTCGAGAAGGTAGCCACTTTCGCGGGACGCCTGTTGGCCTCGTTCTTCGACAGCGACATGGTGATGGGAATCGCCTGGGGAACCACTCTCAGTGAAGTCAGCAAGCACCTCGCCCCCAAACGCACGTACAACTCCTACGTCGTGCAACTCAACGGTGCTGCCAATACCCGCACCACGGGAATCTCCTACGCCAGCGACATCATCAGAACCATCGCCGACGCCTACGGCGCTCTGCCACAAGGATTTCCGGTACCTGCATTCTTCGACTACCCGGAAACCCGGGAACAGTTGTGGCGCGAACGCAGCATCAAGCGAGTGCTGGACATGCAGAAACGAATGGACCTGGCAGTCTTCAGCATCGGTGTCCCGGGTGGCAACGTGCCCAGTCACGTCTACACCGCCGGATACCTCGAACCCGATGAAGCAGAAGCACTTCGACGCGACGGAGTGGTCGGGGACATCGCAACCGTGTTCTTCCGGTCCGACGGGAGCTATCGCGGCATAGAACTCAACGAGCGCGCGAGTGGACCGCGGCTCGACCTTTTCGAGAAGGTCGCCAGACGCGTGTGCATCGTCGCCGGAACAGCAAAACTGCCCGCCCTGGAGGGAGCACTACGGGGCGGGCTGATCACCGACCTGATCATCGACGACGTCAGTGCCACCGCACTGGTGTCCTGACCGCTGCACCAACTTCTCGATTCCGTCGAGCAGAAGGCCAAGCGAGAAACTGAAATCGAAAGCATCATCGCCGGCTGCCTCGCCCTCCGGACTGCCGTCCTCGAAGCCTCCCTCCTCGATTGCAGCACTGAGGTAGGGAAAGTCCTCGCGGTTGATGACTCGCGCGATGAGGGCGCCGTAAGCCACGTCGTCGTCAGCCGACTGCGCCGACCGCGAAGCCAGGTCAGCCGAGAAGCGGGCACGGCCGATCACGAACAACGACACGTTGGTCACCACCTGGAACTTCGATGCGGCACTCAGAGCGACGCCGTCGAGTGCGCTCAGCCCCGCGTCGAGCCACGCCATGTTGTTCGGTCCGGTCGGCGGAGCGGTGATGGGCAGCTTGAGCCACCAGGGCCGACTCAGCATCGTGGCGTACTCCTGGTTCGCCCACGCCTCGAGCTTGACGCGCCAGGTCACGTCGTCGGGAATTATCGGCGGCGGCCCGATCACTCGATCCGAAATCAGTTCGATCAGTTCGTCTTTGCTTGCCACGTAGCGATAGAGCGACATCGTCGCGAACCCGAGCGCTTTGGCCACCCGGCCCATCGACAGTGCCGTGACACCTTCGGCGTCGGCCAACTCGATCGCGGTGTCGAGGATGTGCTCGAGACTGAGCCCCTTCTTGGGACCCCGCGTTCCGGGCTGATCCAGTCCCCAGGCCAGTTCGACCGTCCTCGGTAGCGCGCCGCCATCCATACAGCTCCCACTCTTCGCTCTTGCCATCATCCTAGAACTGTGTACGCTATAAACAAGAGTTTATGCCATACACAGTTACCTTGGAGGTTTCGATGCCAGGAACGATCTCCGCAATCTCGGTCCGCGGACTCCGCAAGCGCTACGGCGATCAACAGGTTCTGGACGGACTCGATCTGTCGGTACCAGCCGGATCGGTGTACGCCCTCCTCGGCGCGAACGGCGCCGGAAAGACCACAGCGGTAAGAATTCTCACCACCCTCATTCCTTTCGACGCCGGCGAGGTCACCGTGGCGGGCCACTCACTCCCCGACGATCCCCAGAACGTTCGCCGACGCATCAGCGTCACCGGGCAATATGCTGCCGTCGACACGCTGTTGACCGGTTCCGAGAACCTGACTCTCCTGGGCGAGCTGAATCACCTGGGCCGGAAGAACTCTCGAAAACGTGCCGACGAACTGCTCGACCAGTTCGACCTGACGGACTTCGGCGACAAACGAGCGGGCGACTACTCGGGCGGCATGCTCAGGCGACTCGATATCGCGATGAGCCTGATCGCGAAGCCGGACGTCGTCTTCCTCGACGAACCCACCACCGGCTTGGACCCGAGAAGCCGCCACGAAATGTGGTCGATAGTTCGTGGCCTCACAGCGTCGGGTGTCACGATCTTCCTCACCACCCAATACCTCGACGAGGCAGACGAATTGGCCGACACCGTCGGCGTGCTCAGTGGCGGCCGTCTGGTCGCCGAGGGAACACCTGACGAACTCAAGCGACTTGTTCCCGGCGGCCACGTCGCACTGCAATTCGAGAACCTGGCCCAACTCGACCTCGCCGCGGCGTCACTGCCGCAGGCACATTCGAATACCGAGACATTGACCCTGCACATCCCTTCCGACGGAGCCGTTCCGTCGATCAAAGCCATCCTCGACTCTATCGACGACCCGTCGATCACCGTCGAGAAGTTCTCCGTTCACACCCCGGATCTGGACGACGTGTTCTTCGCGCTCACCGGATCCGGCCAACCCGAGATTGCGAGCGTTCGATGACGTCCACCATTGCAGTCGATTCCGCGGTGATGCTTCGCCGGAATCTCAAACACGTTCTGCGTAGCCCTGATTCGATGATCACCGCGATAGCGCTGCCGGTCATGCTCATGCTGCTGTTCGTCTACGTCTTCGGTGGTGCCATCAACACCGGTACCGAGTACATCGACTACGTCGTGCCCGGAATCATCCTTCTGTGCGCCGGTTTCGGCGCCTCGACCACCGCCGTCAGCGTCTCGAGCGATATGAAGGACGGGATCATCGACCGTTTCCGGACGCTCGCGATCTCACCGTCATCGGTCCTGACCGGGCATGTGCTCGCCAGCGTCGTTCGCAATGTTCTGACGACGGCGATCGTGGTTCTCGTCGCTCTGATCATGGGGTTTCGTCCGACCAGTGATCCGCTACGGTGGCTCGGCGTCGCCGCGGTGATCGTCGCCTTCGTGTTCGCGATGTCGTACCTGTCGACGGCACTGGGGCTCCTGGCCCGGAACCCCGAGGCGGCAAGTGGTTTCACCTTCGCCATCATGTTCCTGCCCTACGTCAGCACTGCCTTCGTCCCGGCCGAGACGATGCCGTCGTGGCTGCAGGGGTTCGCTCGCCACCAGCCGGTGACTCCCATCATCGAGACGGTGCGTGGACTCTTGATGGGCACCCCGATCGGAAACAGCGCCGTCATCGCGCTCGTCTGGTGCCTGGGCATCGCCGCCGTGGGATTCGTGTGGTCGAACTGGCTCTACCGGCGAAAGACAGCACGCTGACCACACAGGAAAGCCCCGCACCTGACGGTGCGGGGCCCTCGTGCTGTGCGCCTTTATTAACCGCGGGGGGTTAATAAAGGCGCACAGTAAATTACTTGGCGTCCAGCAGATCGATCACGAAGACCAAGGTCTTGCCGGAAAGCTGATGCCCTGCACCGGCGGGGCCGTATGCCAGCTCCGGCGGAATGGTGAGCTGACGGCGTCCGCCGACCTTCATGCCCGGGATGCCGTCCTGCCAGCCCTTGATCAGGCCACGAAGCGGGAACTGAATGGACTCGCCACGGCTCCAGGAAGAGTCGAACTCTTCGCCGGATTCGAACTCGACACCGACGTAGTGAACGTCGACGGTGCCACCGGGAACGGCTTCGGCGCCTTCTCCGACAACCAGGTCCTTTATGACCAGATCGGTCGGCGCGGGGCCTTCCTGGAACTCGATTACGGGCTTGCTACTCATGGGTCCTCCTCGTTGAGGCGAAATATTGGGTACAGAAGACTAGCGGGTGGTGATATCGCTAGGTCACGCGTCAGCGGGACGTGATGTCTCTGTAGTCACGCTCGGTGTAGCCGGTGTAGATCTGGCGCGGGCGGCCGATCTTCGTAGCCGGATCCTCGTGCATTTCACGCCAGTGCGCAATCCAACCGGGCAGACGGCCCATGGCGAACAGCACCGTGAACATACGCGGCGGGAAGCCCATCGCGCGGTAGATGAGGCCGGTGTAGAAGTCGACGTTCGGGTAAAGCTTGCGCTCGATGAAGTAGTCGTCCGTGAGGGCGGCTTCTTCGAGTTGCATTGCGATGTTGAGCAGTTCGTCGTCGCCGCCGAGCTTGGCGAGGATGGTGTGCGCAGTTTCGCGGACCAGCGCAGCGCGCGGATCGTAGTTGCGGTAGACGCGGTGCCCGAAGCCCATGAGCTTCACGCCGTCTTCCTTGTTCTTGACCTTGCGGACGAACTCGGCTGCGGTGCTGCCGCTGGCCTTGATCTCGTCGAGCATCTCGAGCACTGCCTGGTTCGCGCCGCCGTGCAGCGGGCCCCACAGTGCGTTGATGCCGGCGGAGACGGAGGTGAACAGGTTGGCGTCCGACGAGCCGACCATACGCACGGTCGACGTGGAGCAGTTCTGCTCGTGGTCGGCGTGCAGGATCAGCAGCATGTCGAGTGCCTTGGCGACCTCGGGATCACCCTGGTACGGCTCGGCCGGGAAGCCGAACGTCATGCGCATGAAGTTCTCGACCAGGTTCAACGAGTTGTCCGGGTAGAGGAACGGCTGTCCGACGGACTTCTTGTACGCGTACGCAGCGATGGTCGGCAGCTTCGCGAGAAGACGGATGGTGGACAGTTCCACCTGCTCCGGATCCTCGGGATCGAGCGAATCCTGGTAGTACGCCGACAGTGCGTTCACTGCGGACGAGAGAACCGGCATCGGGTGAGCGTTGCGCGGGAAACCGTCGAAGAACCGCTTGAGGTCCTCGTGGAGCAGGGTGTGTCGACGAATGCGGTCCGTGAAGGACTCGAGCTGGGCGTCGGTCGGCAGTTCGCCGTAGATCAGCAGGTAGCTGACCTCGATGAACGTCGACTTACCTGCCAACTGCTCGATGGGATATCCGCGGTAACGCAGGATTCCCTTCTCGCCGTCGATATAGGTGATTGCAGAACTGGTGGATGCAGTGTTCACAAAACCGGGGTCAAGGGTGGTGTACCCCGTTGTGGCCAGCAGCTTTCCCAGCTCGATGCCGTCATTGCCCTCGGTTGCCCTGGCAATGGACATCGTGTACTCACCACCGGGGTAAGTAAGCGTGGGCTTTGTGTCATTGTCAGCGGGCACGAAGGATCCCTCTCAAGCTCGAACCAACGAGTAACTACATGCGATCAACTAGAAACTAGTCGCACGGGAGAGATCGTGCCGAAGGAGGGTCGCCCCACGGCTATTTTTCGGGTACTCACGAACCCGACATACCCACCGAAACTGAAACACGTTCCAGGCGGGATTTTCCCACCCGCGTGACCGGTACTCCTGTCTACGGAATCGCGCGCTTACCCGCATTGATCTGCAAGTCTCGACAGCAGCACGAGACGTGGACGAACGATCGACCTTCTGAACCACTGACACGGCGTACCGAAAATCGATTGTTATCGGCCGATACCCAGACTGCGTTACACGATCCCACGGTATGAGAGCCGGATCACAGAGCCTTGATGCCCCAGCTACCAGTCCACGTCTGACCCGGTTGAAGCACCAGGAGATCGATGCCCGAGTTGAATGCATCGGGTGGGCAGGTCATCGGCTCCAACGCCAATGCTCGTCCACGGTCGGGATATCCCTTGTCATTGGCGGGATCTGCGATGAATGCCTGAATCCAGGGGAACTCGCGGTTGGTCCACAACGCTGTGCCCGTTCCATCCGGAGCCAGCAGCTCGTGCTGAGTGCGACCACTGCCGTCGACGACGTCCAACGCGCTGTACGGGGTGTCCAACTGAACCCCGGCGAGCAGTCTCGGCGTCCGGAAGTCGTAGTCCGTACCGGCGACTGCCTGCGAATACGCGTTCGGCAGCATCCTCGCCGGATCGATCGGCAGTCGCGTGCCTGCCGCCAGATGCAGAGCACATTCGTCGAGCGGAAAGTCGCCGGCGCGGATGAAGGTGTGCATTCCGAGCCCGAACGGCGACGAGGTCGCGCCCTTGTTCGTGGCCGTGTGAGTGACGGTCAATCCGTCAACACCGACCTCGTAGGCGACCGTCAGCTGCAACGGATACGGCCAACCCTTGTGCAGTCCCACGTCGACCGACAGTTCGACGCGCTCGTAGGTGTGGTCGACGAGGCTCCAATTCCGACGCCTGACAAACCCGTGGCTTGCGTTTCCCAGCGCCGGTTCGGTGATCTCGAGTTGATGCTCGATTCCGTCGAACATGAAGTGCCCGTCCCGAATCCGGTTGGGCCACGGTGCGAGAACCAATCCGGCAGAGAGCGGCGGCTTCGATCCGAGGGCCCAGGTTTCGGTCAGCGCGCGCTGACCGTTGGGCCCCTCGTGATCGAGAAGCCGCAGTCCGGCACCGGCCGCCGCGATCTCGGCCCGATAGCCGCCACCACGGATCTCGAACCCTCCCCTACCCGTGCTGTGCGGCGCAGTCATACGTACCAGTTTCCACCACGAGCGACCGGTTAACCAGGACGTCAGACGGCGCGTCCCACCTTGTAGCGAACGAACGCCGGGAATGCGAGGGCAGAAAGGACAACACCGACAATCACCAGGAAGCCGCCTCCCGCTGCCGCAACACCGGTTCCGAACAGGAAGGCCGCGCCGCCGTGCAGTACGTCACCGATACGCGGACCACCTGCCACGACCACGATGAAAACGCCCTGCAATCTTCCGCGCATGTCGTCGGTTGCCACTTGCTGGAGCATCGTGCTGCGGAATGCGGCCGAGACCATGTCGACGGCGCCGCCGAACGCCAGGAACGCCACCGCGACCCAGAGCAGAATCACGCTGGAACCGGGACTCGCGAAGTACACGGCAACGCCGAAGCCGACCATGGACAGCCCCCACAGCACGATGCAGACCATCACGGCGCGCCCCTGGTACTGCACCCGCGGCAACCAACCCGAGAAGACTCCGCCCAGAACGGCTCCCACCGACATCGCCGCGAACAGCAGTCCGAGCGCAAAACCACCGCTGGCAGGGTCACCGAAGGATTCGTGTGCGATCTCCGGGAACAGTGCTCGCGACATCCCGAACACCATCGCGATGATGTCCACCACGAACGACGCGAGCAGAACCTTCTGCGTCGCCAGATACGTGAAGCCGCCAAGCACCTCGCTCAATCCGGCCCGCCGAGAGGTACCGGTCGGCGGAATCGCCGGGAGCTTCCACACTGCCCACAACGTGGCGAGCAGAAAGATCGAGTCGACCAGGTAGAGCAGCTGCAGACCTGCCTTCGGAATGAGAACGCCGGCCAGCAGCGGGCCGGCTATTGCACCGAACTGCACGACGGTCATGTTCAGCGAGTTCGCGGCAGGCAACTGTCGGCCCGGAATCAGCCGAGGGATGATCGCCGCTCGAGTCGGCTGGTTGACGGCAAAGAACGCCTGTTGAACTGAGAACAAGCCGAGCACCAACCACACGTTGTTCACGTTCAGCGCGGCTTGGATCCAGAACAGAACCGACGTGACGCCGAGTCCGATCGAGGTGATCATCAACAGTCGTCGTCGATCCATGACATCGGCGAGGGCGCCGCCCCACAGACCGAAAACGATCAGCGGTACCAGGCCGAAGATTCCCGTCAGACCGACATAAGCCGAGCTCAAGGTGATCTGATACACCTGCTGCGGTACGGCGACCACACTGAGCTGAGCGCCGATAACGGTGACGATGCCGGCAGTCCACAGTCGTCGGTAGTCGCGATTCTCGAGCGGAGTCGTATCCGCAAGTAACCGGCTCACGGCTGGAGTCGGACGGCGGACCACTGACCGTCGACCAGGCTCGTGCGAACTCGATTGTGCATGCGGTTCGCGCGCCCTTGCCAGAACTCGACAGACTCCGGCCGGATCAGAATCCCGCCCCAGTTCGGTGGCACCGGAATCTCTCCGTCCACGCCGAATCGGGCCGCGACCTCACGCAGTTGCTCGTCGAGATCGGCACGCGAGCCGATCGCACGAGACTGCGACGACGCCCACGCACCGAGCTGCGATCCACGAGGCCTGGTCCGCCAATACTCCTGCGTCAGTTCAGCACTCACCCGCTCGGTGGCGCCGCGAACGATCACCTGCCTGGCAAGGGTCAGCCACGTGAAGTTGGCCGACGCGTACGGATGGGCGTCGAGTTGACGAGCCTTGTCGGATCCGTAGTTGGTGAAGAAGAGCACGCCGTCTTCACTGAGGCCTTTGCAGAGCACGGTGCGCGAGGCCGGGTGTCCACTGTCGTCGACCGTCGACAGAGTCATGGCATTCGGTTCCGGCGCGTCCGCTTCGACGGCGTCCACGAGCCATTGACGCATGAGGGGCAGCCAACCGGTCTCGACGACCGAGGTATCCAATTCCGCACTCATGCGGTCCTCGACGGACTCCGATTCGCTGCCTGCTTGCGGATAGCCCACACGCATGGCCGCGAGTTCGTTGTCCACCGCCTGCGGGTCCTGACGTTCATTCGACACAGCCGAGAACGCTACTCCCGGGTACTCACTGGCCAACGGCTACGCGGCACGCGCTAAAGTTTGCCGTGGCTAGACCCGACCCGGACCGCGAGCCGCACCAGCGACAGCAACCGAATCGGGACGAGAAGATTGCGCAGTACTAAACACGGTGCGTGCTCATCCCTGCGAGCACCGAGGCGCAGTCACTGAAGCTGAGGCAGTGCGACTGTAGACCTGGCGCACTCGAACGAGGAGAGTCCACGAGAATGGCAGCGAGCGCAGCAATACCGGACGATTTTGTGAGCGGACTCGAAGGCGTCGTCGCCTTCACCAGCGATATCGCAGAACCCGACAAAGACGGCGGCGCACTGCGCTACCGCGGAGTCGACATCGAAGACTTGGTCGGCCAGAGGGTCACCTTCGGCAACGTATGGGCCCTTCTCGTCGACGGCCGCTTCGGCCCCGGCCTCCCGCCGGCCGAGCCGTTCCCCCTCCCCATTCACACCGGCGACGTCCGTGTCGACGTCCAGGCCGGACTGGCGATGCTGGCTCCCATCTGGGGCTACCAGCCACTCCTCGACATCGATGACGAGACCGCCCGCGACCAGCTCGCCCGCGCGTCCGTCATGGCACTGTCCTACGTCGCGCAGTCCGCTCGCGGCATCTACCAGCCCGCAGTCCCCCAGAGCCGCATCGACGAGGCCAAGACGGTCACCGAGCGCTTCATGGTGCGCTGGAAGGGCGAGCCCGATCCGGCACACGTCGAGGCAATCGACGCGTACTGGGTCTCCGCAGCCGAGCACGGCATGAACGCCTCCACGTTCACGGCCCGCGTCATCGCCTCCACCGGCGCCGACGTCGCGGCCTCGCTCTCCGGCGCCATCGGCGCGATGTCCGGCCCGCTGCACGGCGGTGCTCCGGCCCGCGTTCTTCCGATGATCGAAGAGACCGAGAAGACCGGCGACGCCCGCGCACTGGTCAAGGGAATCCTCGACCGCAAGGAAAAGCTCATGGGCTTCGGACACCGCGTCTACCGCGCCGAAGATCCCCGTGCACGCGTGCTCCGCGCTACGGCGAAGCGTCTCAACGCTCCCCGCTACGAGGCTGCCGCAGCTCTCGAGCAGGCAGCACTGACGGAACTGCGTGAGCGTCGTCCCGATCGCGCGATCGAGACCAACGTCGAGTTCTGGGCTGCAGTCATCCTCGACTTCGCCGAGGTTCCCGCGCACATGATGCCCGCCATGTTCACCTGTGGTCGCACCGCCGGCTGGTGTGCACACATCCTCGAGCAGAAGCGTCTCGGTAAACTGGTACGCCCGGCCGCCATCTACACCGGCCCGGAGCCCCGCACGCCTGAGTCCGTCGAGGGCTGGGACCAGATCAGCCACGCGTGACACCCGCTCGAATTCGCCAATCATGGTAGTACAGAACACAAGTGAAGGAACAGAAAGAAGCGATGACCTCCACACCGATCATCCCCGCCGACCTCAAGCCCGCCGACGGACGCTTCGGCTGCGGTCCTTCCAAGGTTCGCCCCGAGCAGCTGCAGTCCCTGGTCGAGGTGGGCGCTTCGGTGTTCGGCACCAGCCATCGCCAGAAGCCGGTCAAGAACGTTGTCGCCAGCATTCGTTCCGGCCTCGCCGATCTGTTCTCACTGCCCGAGGGCTACGAGGTCGTCCTCGGTAACGGTGGAACCACTGCGTTCTGGGATGCGGCTGCATTCGGCCTCATCCGCGAGAAGTCGCTGCACCTGACCAACGGCGAATTCAGCTCCAAGTTCGCTTCGGTCGCCAAGGCCAACCCGTTCATCGGTGACCCGATCGTCGTCTCCGCCGATCCGGGCAGCGCACCGGTGCCGGTCTCGGACCCGTCCGTCGATCTCATCGGCTGGGCGCACAACGAGACCTCCACCGGTGTGTCGATCCCCGTCTCGCGTCCCGCGGGTTCGGAGAACGCCCTGATCGCCATCGACGCCACCTCGGGCGCCGGTGGACTCCCAGTCAACGTCGCCGATTCCGACGTCTACTACTTCGCTCCGCAGAAGTGCTTCGCTGCAGACGGCGGACTGTGGATCGCGCTGATGAGCCCGGCCGCCCTCGAACGCGTCGCGGAGATCAAGGATTCGGGACGCTGGACGCCCGACTTCCTCTCGCTGCCCATCGCCGTGGACAACAGCTCCAAGGACCAGACGTACAACACCCCGGCCCTGGCCACCCTGTTGCTCTTCGCCAACCAGATCGAGTGGATGAACAGCAACGGCGGCCTCGACTGGACCACCGCTCGCACCGCGGATTCGTCCTCGCGCCTGTACAACTGGGCCGAGGCCAGCGAGTTCGCAACGCCGTTCGTCGCTGATCCGGCACACCGCTCGCAGGTTGTCGGCACCATCGACTTCAACGACGACGTCGACGCAGCAGAAGTTGCAAAGATCCTGCGCGCCAACGGAATTGTCGACACCGAGCCGTACCGCAAGCTCGGACGCAACCAGTTGCGTGTCGGCATGTTCCCGGCCATCGACCCCGATGACGTCACCGCTCTCACCAAGAGCATCGACTGGGTCGTTTCTCAGCTCGGCTGATTTTCACACTGCTTCACCGCTCGGCCCTCGACATCGTGTCGGGGGCCGAGCGTCGTTTGCGCAAGACCCTGTGAGCTACCACACCGGTAGGTGAATCAGAGGCCATCTCGCCCTGCGTGTCCTGCCGAGCCCATGGTCACGAATGAATTACAGTTGAGCGCGGCGCAAAGTCGCGAGCCGGCGCGATAAGGAGGTCAATGTGCGAGAGCTTCGAGTGATCGGACTTGAACCCGATGGATCGCATGTGGTGTGCGCAGATGCTGAAACCGGCCAGAAATTCCGGCTTCCCGCCGATGACAAACTTCGTGCAGCTTCCCGCGGAGACGTGGCTCGACTCGGCCAGATTGAGATCGAAATGGAAAGCCAACTCCGTCCCCGCGAAATCCAGGCCCGCATCCGTTCCGGTGCTTCCGTAGAACAGGTCGCCGAAGAAGCGAAGATTCCCATCAGCAAGGTCGAGCGCTTTGCGTATCCCGTTCTGCTCGAGCGCTCTCGCGCCGCAGAAATGGCGCAGGGCGGTCACCCGGTTCGCGACAACGGTCCGACGGTTCCCACACTCTCCGAAATCGTGACTCACGCATTCCGTGCTCGTGGCCACAGCATCGACGAGGCCACCTGGGATGCCTGGCGCGACGAGGACAATCAGTGGGTTGCGCAGTTGCAGTGGCAGGCCGGCCGCACCACCAACGCCGCACACTGGCGTTACCAGCCCGATGCACACGGCGGAACGATCGTTGCGCTCGACGACGCAGCATTCGACTTGATCGATCCTGACTTCGGTCGCCCTCTCCGCGGGCTGGTACCGGTGGCCTCGAACGAGCCGGAACAGCTCGAACTGTCCCGATTCGACGTCGAACCGGTGGCGGAAATCGAGCCGACGGTGGTTCCCGAACGGACTGTGGTTGCCGAACGGACTGTGATTCCCGAACGGATCGTGGCGCCCGAGCCGATTGCCGAACCGGAAACCGTCGTCGCCGAAGAGGTTCCCGAACCTGCGCCGGATGTGACGCCGAAAACCGCGCCGCAACAGACGCAGACAAAGGACAAGCGCGGAAGGCCTGCTCTGCCCTCGTGGGATGACGTTCTTCTCGGGGTCCGCAGCAGCGGTCGCTGACCCGAAGGAAAGTATTCTTCTTTCGAGCGAGGCTGAGGAGAGAGGACTGCCGGTGGCTGCACGGGTATCGACAATCTGGTTTCTGGGCGGCGCAGACGCTCGCACCGAATTGAGCAAGTACCCGCAGCCGGATCAGACAGAGGCGCTGAAAATCGCCATGTCGTTGTATCCGGACAAGGAGTTCGAATCCCTCGGGCCCCAGCCGCTGTCGATGGCCGCGACGGTGAGCCCCGGCTACGTCTTCATCGGCGCGTACAACCGGGTGAGCGTCGTATGCAGCGCCGAACTCAGCACCTTCGTCCCCTCGAAACTGCCTGAGTCCTGGCACCTTTCGGCCGAGGGTGGGTCGACGCTGCTGATCAGCTCCGTCCCCGAAACCGCGCAGGGCTCGTTTGCACTGTGGGAGGACGGCGAGCTACGACGCTCGTTCAGTGCCATCCCGATAGACATCGTCGAAAATGTGGGGATCCCGCAGACCTGGGAACGGGAATTCTGGGCCGGCGATCATCCTCTGCGCTATCCGCCCGGGATCCTGCCCGAACCACAGTCACTGCCGTTCCACCCGCAACAGTTCGCGGAGTCCGCCAACCTCGAGTGGCTGGGATTCCGGTACACCGGCGCTCCGCGAGAACATGAACTCGACACGACGCAGATTCTCCTGTGGGGCTTCAAGATTCACCGCCCCGGCGAGGCGCCCAAACCTGCGCCACCAGCTCCCGTGCCGGTACCCGAGCAGGCGTCGACCGAGGTGCCCGTGCCCGAGAACATGCCGCCGATCCGCGAGGCGCCGGCAGCCAAGCCTCGCAGCCGCCTCGCCCGCTACTTCGGATTCAAGTAGCGCGGTACGCCTTCACAGGTTCATGCGGCTATCGCTGCGATCCACCCGAGCGGAACGCCGACAACTGCGCCGAAGACCACCCATCGCCAGACAGGAATCGCTCGCCAGCGCCACACGGTCGGCGCAAGTCCGCCTACCGCAATGAGATTGACGACAATCGCCAGGAGCACGTTCACGTTGCCCAGTGCGACGCAGAACGCCGCGACGGCACTGGTCGAGAGCATCGCGGCGAATACCGACACCGCGATTCCGGTGAACCAGGGTGTGCGGTCCTGAGTCACCGGCCGGTCCTGACACGTTCGTAGAAGGCCATCGCCGCTGCGGTCGCGACGTTGAGCGAATCGGTGCCTGGTGCCATCGGTATCTTGGCGCGAATGTCGGTGGCGCGCATCGCATGTTCGGTCAGTCCTGGCCCCTCGGCGCCCAGCAGTAGCGCCACCTTCTCCCCGGTCATCGCTTCGGCGAGAGTGACCGCCTCCGGGTTCGGGGTCAAGGAGATGAGCTGAAAACCGTTGCCACGCAGCTCTTCCAAGTCGTACGGCCATTTCGCCACGTGCGCGAAGGGCACTCGCAGCACGTGCCCCATCGACACGCGGACCGAGCGCCGGTACAACGGGTCGGCACAACCCTTCCCGAACAGAACGGCGTCGACGCCGAGCCCCGCAGCGTTACGGAACATCGAGCCGAGGTTCTCGTGATCGTTGACACCTTCGAGGATCGCTACCGTCTTCGCATCCCTCAACACGTCCGAGACCGCGAGCGGTGCCGGACGTGATGCTGCAGCGAGGACGCCACGGTTCAGGTGGAATCCGACGACCTCGGCCATCACTTCGGCGCTCGTACGGTAGAACGGCACGTCCACACCGTCGAGATCGTCAGCCAACTCCACGAGCCGTCGTTCGACGCCGAGGAGACTGATCGGCTCGAACCGCGAGGTCAGCAGCCGCTGAGTGACGAACACTCCCTCGGCGATCACCAACCCCTTGCCCTCCGGCAGGTCGGGGCGTCGATCCGAGGAGTTGAGATCGCGAAAGTCATCCAGCCGGGAGTCGGCGGGATCTGAGATGTCGATGACGTGAACCACGGGTCTATCGTGCCGTACGCACCGCGAGCCCCCACCACTACTCCCGACCTAGCGCAACAGCGTGACAAAATGCGCGTCGAGCACCTGGCTGATCACCTCCGGATTGGTTCGCTCGGGATTGTCGACGCCGTGCGACGCGAGCCCGTCGGCGAGCGCATGCAATCTCATCGCCTCGATGTCGACCGAGGCACCCGGCCGTAGAAAACCCGCTCGATGCGCCGCTTCCACGAACGAACGAAAGTGCTCGAACAAGGTCCGGTCTGTCTCGTCACGCACCGCCGTCAACGCCGGATCGGTCTGGGCGGCAGCAGCAAAGGCCTCCCAAACCTGCATTTCTTCACGCCGATCTTCGTCCAGGGGCACGAACTGATCGGTGAACTGGCGGATCGCGCGGCGGATGTCGGGATCGAAGTCGATGCCGGCAATCCTCTTCTCCACCCGAACGGTCACGAGCGTCATCGCGAACAGCAAGAGTTCGGACTGCGTGGTGAAGAAGTGACGCAGCGAGCCCGTCGACATCTTCGCCTCGTCCGCGACGGCTCGGACGCTGGCGCTCGCGACACCGTCGCGTCGAATCACACGCCAGACAGCCTCGGCGATCTCTTCTCGTCGCTCGTCGGGACTGATTCGTTTCACCACTTCACAAAACTAACACAACTGTGCTAGTTTTCCTCCACTAATACAGTCGTACTAGAAATGAGCTGATGTCATGATCGTCCACCTGATCATCGCGTGCGAAATCATGTTCTGGGTGTTCATCGCCGTCGGTCTCGCCGCCCGCTATCTCCTGCGCCGCAAGACGCTGGGCGCCGCGCTGCTCATCTGCGCTCCCCTGGTCGACGTGGTCCTGCTCGTCGCCACGGCCCTCGATCTTCGCGGCGGTGGCGAGGCGAACTTCACCCACGGCCTTGCCGCGGCCTACATCGGCTTTTCCGTCGCGTTCGGACACAGCCTCATCTCCTGGGCCGACACCAGGTTCGCCTACCGATTCGCCGGCGGCCCAGCGCCCGTGGCACCGCCCAAGTACGGGAGTGCGCGGGCCCTGCGCGAATGGCGCGAGTTCGGCAAAGCCGCGATCGCCTGGGCCGTCGCGTGCGGACTTCTCGGCGCGGCCATCTTCCTCGTCGACGACCCCACCCGTACTGGAGCCCTCGACGGATGGATCAGCAAGCTGACAGTGGTACTCGCAATCTGGGGAGCAATCGCCCTGAGCTACACGGTGTTTCCCAAGCGTGAGAAGGTCACGGCGCGCGGCTAGCCTCGACTGCCTGTTCGGTCGCGTCGCATACGATCACCGGACGCAGGACGAAAACCGGCAGCCTGCCACCGTCTTCGGGTCGCGCAAGACGAAGTTTCAGCCCTTCGCTGCGTAGCAGGTACACCCCGGCCACAGTGCCCGAGACGAGCGAGATCACTCCGCCCACGATCAAGGGCGCACGTGGGTCCACGGAGTCGGCGAGCCAACCCAGCAACGGGCTTCCCAGCGGTGTGCCACCGAGGAAACTGAGCATGTAGATACCCATCACACGCCCGCGCATCTCGGAGGGCACCGACATCTGCAGGATGTTCATCGCGGACGTCGTGAACGTCAACGTCAGTGCGCCCGTAGGGATCAACATCAGCGCCACCAACGCGTAGGTGGGCATCAATCCCACCGCGACCTCGAACACACCGAAAGCCACGGCGGCACCGAGGAACGTCCGCAACCGCGGCGCTTCCTTCCGTCTTGCGGCGTACGCAGCGCCGGCAAGGGTGCCCACGGCGAGCGTCGTGGACAGCAATCCGTAACCGTCGGCCTCGAGGCCGAACGTGTTGCGCGCCATCACCGCAAGGCTGATCGCGAAGTTCAGACCGAACGTCGAGACCATGAAGACGGACACCATGATCACCCGAAGGTCCTTGCGGCCCCACACATATCGGAACCCGTCGCGCACCTGCCCCTTGGTACGCGGAGCCGGTTCGGACGGGATCAACTCCTTCTTGTTCATGAGGTAGAGCGCGATGAGCACCCCACCGAACGTCGCGACGTTGAGCAGGAACACCCACCCGGTACCGATCAGGTTGATCAGAACACCCGAGATGGCCGGACCGACGATGCGGGCCGTGTTGAACGTCATGGAGTTGAGCGCGATGGCGTTGGACAGGTGCTCCTTGCCCACCATTTCGATAGTGAACGACTGACGCACCGGTGCGTCGAGCGCCGAGACACAGCCGAGCGCAAAGGCAATCAGGAAGACGTGCCATAACGCGACCAGTCCGCCGACGTCCAACACACCCAGTACCAGCGCACAGGCCGCACTCGCCCACTGCGTGAAGATCAGGATCCGACGCTTGTCGTACCGATCGGCCAGCACACCGCCCCATACCGAGAGGAACAGCGTCGGGCCGAACTGCAAGGCCATGACGATGCCCACCGCCAACGCGTTGCCGTCCGAGAGCGTCAGTACCAGCCAGTCCTGGGCGATACGTTGCATCCACGTGCCGACCAGAGAAACGATCTGTCCGGAAGCCCAAAGGCGGTAGTTACGGTTGTGGAGCGCGGCAAACATGCCGGAATCGGGGTCTCGGGGCACCACACCATCTTGCCCCTCGAGTAATTCGTTCGGGCAACGACCTATGGCATGGCGGAGCTACTCCGTCTTGTTGACCATCTCCGTGATGATCTCGACAGCCCCGCGCAGCGTCGCGAGTTCTTCGCCACCCAACCCCGCCAACTGCTCGTTCATCCACGCTTCACGCGCGTGGGTCTCGTCCGCGAGCAACGCCTGCCCGGCGTCGGAGAGGTTGACGATGATCTGACGACCGTCCGTGGGATGCGGCGAACGCTCGACCAAACCGAGCTCGGCGAGAGAAGCAACAACCCGCGTCATCGACGGCGGCTGCACTTTCTCACGTGCTGCGAGTACGCCAGGAGTCATCGGGCCGTACTGATCCAGGCTCGCCAAAGCGGACAGTTGCGTCAGCGATACCTGAGCGTCGACTCTGCGGCCGCGCAGATGCCTGGTGAGACGCACTACAGCCAGGGAAAGATCGCTGGCCAGCGCACGAGTTTCGGTGGTCACGCGTCAGACAATACGTCAAGAGCTGGCCGGTAGCTCACGTAATCGAATACCGGTCAACCCCGATTTCACGTAAGGGCGTCGGTAATGGGTCCGACAGTGAAGTAGGCCACAAAAAGTGCCGCCACGATCCACAGCAACGGGTGGATTTTCTTGATACCACCGCTGGCAGCGTGCAGGACCACCCACGAAATGAAGCCGACGCCGATGCCATTGGCGATCGAGTAGGTGAACGGCATGACGATCATGGTCAGGAACGCCGGGAGTGCCACCGAGAACTTCGTGAAATCGATGTCTCGGACCTGTCCGATCATCAATGCACCGACGACGACGAGGGCAGGCGCAGCTGCCTCGATCGGCACGACGGAGTACAGCGGCGTCAGGAACATCGCGACCAGGAAGAGCAGACCCGTGACCACGTTTGCCAGGCCCGTGCGGGCGCCTTCGGCGATACCCGACGCGGATTCCACGAACACGGTGTTCGACGACGCCGAAGCGCCACCGCCGACGATCGCACCCGCACCTTCGACGACCAACGCGCGACCGACGTTGGGGAGGTTTCCGTCCTTGTCGGTCAGGCCGGCTTCCTTACCGAGACCTGTCATCGTGCCCATGGCGTCGAAGAAATTCGCGAGCACGAGGGTGAAGACCAGCAGGCTGGCGGCCAGAACACCGATTCGGGTGAACGCTCCGAAGATGCTGACGTCGCCGACCAAGCTCAGGTCGGGCATACCGCCGAGCATGTCCGGGATGGCGGGGATGCTGAGGTTCCAGCCCTTGGGGTTGGTGCCGAGTGAGGGTCCGACGTCGGCAACGGCTTCGATGACGGCGGCGAGGATCGTCGTGACGACGATGCCGATCAGCAGTCCACCACGAACCTTGCGCACGACCAGAACACCCATGAGCAGCACACCGAAGATGAACACCACGGTCGGCCACGAAGCGATGGAGCCGTTGATTCCGAGTCCGACGGGGACCGTCGTACCGGCGGCGTCGGGGATGCGGCGGACGAATCCGGCGTCGACGAGTCCGATGAAGGCGATGAACATGCCGATACCGGCTGCGATCGCGGACTTCAGCGCTGCGGGGATCGCGTTGAACACCGCCGTTCGGAAGCCGGTGAGCGCCAACAGAACGATGATCACACCGTCGATGACCACCAGACCCATCGCCTCGGGCCAGGTGACCTGAGGTGCGATGGTGACTGCGAGGAGGCTGTTGATGCCGAGACCCGCGGCGATGGCAAACGGATAGTTGGCGACGACACCGAAGACGATGCTCATCAGGCCGGCCACCAGAGCGGTGACTGCAGCCACCTGGTTGACCGGAAGGATGTTGCCGAGAACGTCGGTCTTCGCCGCAGCGTCTTCGGCCGAGAAACTGCCGAGGATGAGGGGGTTGAGGACCACGATGTAGGCCATCGCCACGAAGGTGACGACACCGCCGCGAATCTCGGTCGAGATCGTCGACCCTCGTTCGCTGATCTTGAAATAGGTGTCGAGGATCTTGCCGGGTGCCGCCATGTTTGTTCTTTCCCCATCGCTGTAGGTCGCCGTGTGCCGGCGCACATGAAGCCGGTCGCACTAGGGAGAGTAGGCCACCGGGGTACGGGTAGCGTTAATTTTGTGACGGAGACTCGCAACACAACTGGCCTGATCGGCAAATTGTCCGCACCCGCGCCGGCACTGATCATCGGCACCGCGTTGTGGGTGATCGCCACGATCGTGGTCGCGGTGAGCGGCGACCGTTGGTCGGATGCACTCCCGATTTGTTACGCGGGTATCGGAGTCGGCTTCCTCGGCTTCGCTCTGTTCTCGATTCAACGGCGCGCAGCTGTGCGCGGCGACAAGGGCGCGCAACAGGGCGCCGGTCTGGTCGACTGAGCGGGTCGAATTAACCAGTCAGTATGGTAAGCCTACCCTGCACTGTAGTGCGGATCCCGGCTTGCCGCCGCTGAAAGGAAACACGTCACCGTGAAGATCTCCATCCGAAATCGTTGGAAAAGCCGCGACCTCAGGAAAAGTCGAGGACATCGGACGAGACTGACGTCCGTTGCCCTGGTCGCACTGGTCGGCACAGCACTCGTCTCCTGCGGATCGGGCGACGACGACACGACAAATAGTTCGTCGACTTCCGGAGGCGGCGCCTTCCCCGTCACGATCGATCACGCCTTCGGCAGCACCACGATCGATTCCGAACCACAGCGGATCGTCACCGTCGGCTACAACGACGAGCAAGCCCTGTTGGCCTTGGGCATCAAGCCCGTCGGCATGGTCAATCAGTACCCGGGTGAGCCGGACGTCAACCGCACGTGGCCGTGGGTGACCGGACCTTGGGGCGGAACCGAACCGACCGTCGTCGGCAGCAATCCCGAGACCACGATCAGCGTCGAAAAGATCGCCGCGCTCGAGCCGGACCTGATCCTCGGGCTCTACTCGAGCATCGACAAAGACCTGTACAGCACACTTTCCGCGATCGCCCCCACCGTCGCGAAGGATCCGGCCTACGGCGACTACGCAACCCCGTGGCAGATCACGACGAAGACCGCGGCAAAGGCAGTGGGCCGCGAAGCCGACGGCGAGAAGTTGGTCGCCGACATCGACAAGCAGTTCGCCGACGCGAGAAGCGCTCACCCCGAATTCGCGGATCAGACCGCGGTGATCATCAGCGTCGACACGACTCCGGAGTTCTACGCCTTCTCCTCCGAGGATGCCCGCGGACGAGTTCTCGGCAGCCTCGGATTCAAACCTGCTCCCGCGGTCGAGGCGTTGATGAACGGCGAGTTCTACGCTCCGATCTCCACCGAACGACTCGATCTCCTCGATGTGGACCGTCTCGTGGTCATCGGCAATCCCGATGCCGCCCAGGCGGTCCGGAGCAATCTCGGCTTCCAACAACTCGACGTGGTCAAGAACAACCGCGTCGTCTACGTCAACGACGATCAGGCCCCGCAGGTCGGCGCTGCCCTGACCGCAAGTTCAGCGCTGAGCTTGCCTTGGGCTACAAGCGAACTACTCGCCGAGCTTACGAAGTAACCGGCGTCCGGCGCGCCTTGATCTGCGCAGTTCCCCAGATCCACACTCCGGCCCACATCATCCCGAACGCCCAACCTGCCAGAACGTCGGTCATCCAGTGGGCAGCCAGGTAGACGCGGGAGAATCCGACGGCGATCGTGTACAGGCCGAGGCTCGCGAGCATTGCCAACTTCGCGAGCCTCGGCAAGACAAGCCGAAGAATCACGGCGGCAACCGAAGTCGCGAGGATCGCGCTCATCATCGCGTGGCCCGACGGGAACGAATACGAATCGATTTCGATCAAACGCTCCGGAACGGGTGGACGGGTGCGGGTGAAGATGCGCTTCAATCCGCTCATCACGAGCAGGCCGGTCAACATCGACCCGGCGATCAACAGAGCTTCGGTGCGCAGTCCTCGGACCAGAAGCACGATCGTCAGCAGTGTCGCGATCAGCCACGACGCGAGTGTTCCGCCGCTGTCGGTGATGACGTCGACCACGTCCACGAGCCACGCCGTCCGCTGACTCACCGCGCTGTCGAGCACCCACTGATCAAAAGACATCTGGCCTCACATTCCTTGCGGCAGAGTCCACGTGCGCATCACGTGATGAACGCCGTCCGAGTCCACCCACCACGGCACGGTCACTGTCGCCTCCACTGCTCCTGTCAGTTCCACCGACAGTTCGTGATGGATCACTACCTCGCCGACGGGAACCTCACGGCCGAGGGCTGCGAAGCCGAGAACTGCCTGTGGTTCGTTCGCCCAAGTCGTGACGACACCGGTGCTGCTCACTCGTCCGTGAACGGATGCAGAAGCCGCCGCGATGTCGAGGAGATCCGCCAGTGCGTCGGCCGTCTCGAAGCTGCCGAGCACCACTCGTTGCGCAGGTAGTGCTGCTCCGAGCCACGGTCGGTCGAGAACAAGGGCGTCGCCGGGATCGACCAGATCGCCGGAAAGGCCGCGCACGAACGGTGGCAGGCGCAGTTCCTCGAGGTCGAGAACCCGTCGCTGCGCTGCCTCACCCAGTAGTCTGTGCGCCCGCGCGACGACGGCGGAGGCCGGCATCCGTAGTGGGTCGGCAAGCCGATCGAGCAGCAGCTGAGCCAGTTCCGGATCGTCGACGGTATCCGATGCCAGCAGTCCGGAAAAGAATCCGGCGTCGGGGTGTTCGGCAGCATCGAGCAATCCCTCGAAAGTGCGATCGCCCGGCGCGCGCAGCAGTCCCAGAACCTCCCCGCCCAGTTCGGCATTCGATCGCAACCACCACGCCGTGTATCCGCGGCGATCGACGAGCAGCGCCCGCGTTGCCGGCGATTCGACCAGCAACGACAACGCTTGAGCCCAGCGGTCTTCGTCCACGAGATCGAGGTCGCGCACGGCTTCGATGTATTCGGGATCCTCGTCGAGGGTGTCCCACCATGCGTCTTCGGCGTCGAGATCGTGGTCCGGGCCGGACGGCAATTCCTCACGGACCACCGTGAAGCCCCACCCGACACCGACTACCCGAAGTGCCTGCTCCCCCACCTGCTGCACGAAATCAGCGTCGACGATGCCGAAGGGAGAATCCTCGACCAGGACACCCGCGAGGGGAGCCCCCGGAAGCAGAAGCTGGTCGGCGGAACGCAATTCGCCCTCCGAATCAGGAAGCAGCACTTCACCGATCCACGACGGTAGTGCCCCTGGCGCCACGTGGGCAGCCAAGCCGAGCACCACCTGCGCCAAGTCCGTCACTACCGAATCATCCTGATCCGCAGCATCTTCGATCAATGCTCGTAGCGCCGGGTCGGACAGCAGGTCGGTGGCACTCGCGGTCTGCGCTCCCAATCGAGACAGCAACGGGTGAGCCGCAACGGGATGAACCAACCTCGTCCACTGCACCGACGGTGCGTCTTCGCCCAACTCGACGCCGACGACGACGGTCCGCGGACCGGTCACGATCCGTCCGTCGGAGAGCGGAACGGGCAGCGTTCCAAGCTCTTCCACCGCAAGGGTGTCGATCACCAAGGGCTCGAGAGCCGAATAGAGCCGATTCCACCAACTCGGTTCACGTTCGAGGCCGCTGAGCAGTTCCGCGATGCGCGCGAGTCCGATGCGGTGCGTCGACACCGCCGCAAGTGCTCGCTCGTGCTTGGGGCCGGAGAGTTCGGGGACAACCAGTCCGCCGATGATGTCGGTGAGCAACTCGGCGAGTTCGTCGCTGAGCCCGGGAACCACGGACGCTCGCTGCGGCGCCCGGTCGGGTTCACCGACCACCGGAAGCCACTCATTCTCCTGCAACTCCTTCAGAAGCGCTTCGCGCAGAAGCGAATCCGTTTCACTTCGAGCGAAGGCGGGAATCGGAACGAGCGCCGTGCGCTGCCGGGGCGGCAGTGCGGCAAGGAACTTCGCGTATCCCTCGGCGAGCGGAGCGATCGGTGCAGCGGGCATGATGCGTCGCCGATCGGGCTGCATCGCTATGTCGGCAATGATGATCGCGGGGATCGACAGTTCCTCGTCGGATCGCGTCGGCGCCCGCAGGACGTCGTCGGACACCGGCTCGACGACCCCGTCGCGGACCGGCACCAACCATCGTGCGTTCGTCGCCGAGTACTGCCACCACGTGCGATCTCCGATCGCTATCTCCACGAGACCGGATTCCAGCACTCGTTCCGAACGCTGAAAAGTCTTCTCACCCAGACGAATAGATCCGAGGGCCGGAAGTTCGAGCAGCAAGTCGACGGCCTCGCGCGTCATCTGCGCGAGCAACGCAGCGGCATCGACATCCGGCCGCAGTGTCAGCACCACTTCCGAATCGGCACCGACGCCGGGCAATTCGACCGAGGGCCACACCAAACGGAGTACGGGAACTCCGGTTTCCGGCACCGGAAGTTCGTGAGACTCGATCTCGCGCAGGGTTTGCGAGGCAGAGAACCGAACCGATCCCGTCGACGAGCGCAGTTCCACCTCGTCACTGACCGAGAGAACTGCCGAGAATCCGACGCCGAACCGACCTGTGACGCCTTCGTCGGCGTCGACCTTGTTCGACGCTCGCAGCGCCGTGAGCGCGTGCACGCCGGATTCGTCCAGCGGACGGCCCGTGTTCGCCACGGTCAGCGTCTGATCGTCCAGGTCCACCCACAAAGAGCCTGCGATGCCCTCACGTGCAGCCGCATCGGCAGCGTTCTGTGCCAACTCGGTGAGCAGACGGTCGCGGTACCCGGCCTTCGCGAGATCGGATTCAGCAGCCGCGTCTTCACGCAATCGCGTCGGAGATTCCGACCACGCGCGCAGCGTCGCCGCCCTGAGTGCGTCCGTGCCGAACGGATCTTCTACTCGGTGGATACCGAATCCTCAACTGCAACAACGCTCGACGGGCGAGCAGGCACCGCGATCAGCTCGACTGCCCCGTCGTCGAATGCGTCGAACTGCGGCGAACCCGCGCCGAGCGGCAAGCTGGTGTCCGAGTGCGCGCCACAACCGTAGGACACGCTGACCACCCGGCCGTCTGCGGAGAGTTCGTTGCCGCACACACCGAACGCTGCATGCAGCGAACCGGCGAGCGGCAGGAAGAACCCACACAGCCCACACGTCGACGGCGCGGCCTTCGCCATTTCCGACTCCGGGCCGAAGTCACCGTCGAACCAACGCTGCGCGGCATCGAGTCGGCCCTCGAGGCTCATGACCTGTTTGCGGCCGAGCCCGATTTCGAGAGCTACCTCGTCGACTTCCGGGTCACCGGTGGCGACGTAGCCGGGAACGAGCCGAGGATCCTCGGCCGGCGGAGCCAACAGGTCACCGACGGAGAGATCGCCGGGACGAATCCGCTGATCCCATGGCAGCCATTCCGGCGCAACCAACGCGTCGGGACCTGGCAACAGCGCCAACTCACTGACCGTGGCGTGGGTGTCCTCCGGTCCGGCAGCGACGACAACCGCCCACTGCCAACCGCGGTATCCCGGAATGTCTGCTGCAAATCGATGGGTGGCGGCAAATTCGTCCTCCGACGTCACGCCGAGGTATGCCCCCACACCGCCTTCATGCAGGTCGACGACTGCCGTTCGGGCAAGCTCGACCGCATCGGCCAGTACTGGGCGCGGCACTGCACGCTCTGGAGAAGTAGCAACACTCACTCCTCCAGTTTGCCGCACCACCGCAAGTCCGCAACGCACTGGGCTGCCATGCTGGGCAGATGAGTAGGTCACACGCCAATTCCGTGCGCAGTTTCGCAGCGGTCGCCGTGATCGCGTCGGCACTGACGGGGTGCTCCGATTCCCCCAGCGCTCCCGACAACCTCACGACCGAAACCGGCTCCGTCGAGATCGTTCGAGTGTCCGCGCACGACCCCGACGCGTTCACGCAAGGCCTCGAAATCGACGGAAATCGTCTCTACGAAAGTACCGGGCGCGTCGGGCAGTCCTGGGTCCGCTCGAGTGAGATCTCGGACGAGCAGGCACCCGCTTCGGGACCGGAGGTTGCACGTGCCGATCTCGACCCGCCGTTGTTCGGTGAAGGCATCACGATCGCCGGAGACACGCTGTGGCAACTCACCTGGAAAGACGGCGTTGCCATCGCTCGTGACAAGGACACCTTGATCGAACGAGGGCGGTTCCCACTCGACACCGAGGGATGGGGAATCTGTTCGCTCGGGGATCGGCTGGTCTCGAGCGACGGTTCGGCCACGTTGACCTTCCGCGATCCCGAAACCTTCGCGGCGATCTCCACGATCGACGTCACCAGGTCTTCGGAGTCCGTGGGCAAACTGAACGAACTGGAATGCGCCGAAGACGGCTCCGTCTACGCCAATGTCTGGACCACGGACACCGTCGTCAGAATCGACCCGTCGGGCGGCAGTGTCACGAACGTGTACGACGCGTCGCCGCTCCGCGAAGAACTCGTCACGGACGGATCGACCAGCACCGTCGACGTTCTCAACGGCATCGCGCAGATTCCCGGTACCGATCGATTCCTGCTCACCGGCAAGTATTGGCCGCAGATGTTCGAAGTCCGTTTTGTTAACTGAGTCCGACATGACACAGGACTCGCAGGGGTGTGCGTGGTAGCCGCGCCGACACTAGGACAGAATTGAGTGGTGACCGGACCGCGCGAACCCTACGACCCCGAAACTCGGCGAATCCACGACGAGCCGGAGGGGCAACAGGTGCACCCCGGTTACGACAATTACCCACCCGCGGCCCGCCCGGACAACTACCCGCCTTCGGCCCGTCCCGCTGCCCGTCGCACGCCTTTGCCGCCGCTGCATCCGATCCCGGAATCACGGGGAGACTCCGATTCCGCGTCCGGTTCGAAGGCACCGGGTGCGGACGCTCCCAAGGCTCCCCCGATGCCTCGCAAGCTCACCGTCACCCGCGTCGCAGCGATGCGCAGTCGTGAACTGACGAACAAGGGCATCGCGACCTTCCAGCGCGCAGCGAAGGCCGACGGCGCGGACAAGTCCGGCCTGACCGCTCTGACCTACGCGGTGATGACGAACAACGCGACCGACGCGGCCATCTCCGTCGCCCTCGCGAACACGCTGTTCTTCTCGGCCGCAACGGGTGAGGACAAGACCAAGGTCGCGCTCTATCTCCTGATCACGATCGCGCCGTTCGCCGTGATCGCGCCGCTCATCGGTCCGATGCTCGACCGCTTGCAGCGTGGCCGCCGAATCGCGCTCGCGTCGTCGTTCGGAGTCCGGACGCTCCTCGCGGTGATCCTGGTCTTCAACTTCGACAGCTGGATTCTGTATCCGGCCGCGCTCGGCATGATGGTGCTCAGTAAATCGTTCTCGGTACTCAAGAGCGCGGTGACTCCACGCGTGCTACCACCGGAAATAGACCTGGTGCGCGTCAATTCGCGTCTGACGGTCTTCGGGTTGATCGGTGGAACGATCGGGGCCGGCGCTGTCGCAGGTGCGCTCGCGCTCGCTTTCGGTTCCACCGGAGCATTGTGGTTCGCGGTTGCCGTCACCGTCTTCGGCGCATATCTGAGCATGCGAATCCCGTCGTGGGTCGAGGTCACCGAGGGTGAGGTTCCCGCGACCATCACTTACCACCCGGACGAGGCACATCACGCCGGCAGCGCCCCACCACAGCCGAACGCGAAACCGGCCAAGGTCCGTCAGCCTCTCGGACGGGCCGTGATCATCGGACTCTGGGGCAACGGAACCATCCGAGTGCTCACCGGCTTTCTGACGCTCTACATCGCGTTCGTCGCCAAGTCGCGTACCGATCACGAGCCACTCCAGCAAGCCATGATGCTCGGCTTGGTCGGCGCAGCCGCCGGTCTGGGTAACTTCGCCGGCAATGCCGCGGGCGCTCGCCTCAAGCTCGGCCGGCCCGCGTTGATCGTGCTTCGGTGCACGGCCTCGGTATGGATCATCGCCGTGATCGCCGCTCTGACGGACAACCTGATGACCGCCGCCCTGGCAACGCTCATCGCCTCGGCCGCCAGCGCACTCGCCAAGGTCTCGCTCGACGCGTCACTCCAGCACGACCTGCCCGAGGAATCGATCGCGTCCGGATTCGGCAGATCGGAGACGGTTCTGCAGTTGAGCTGGGTACTCGGCGGCGCATTGGGGGTTCTGCTTCCAACCGAATACTGGATCGGGTTCACTGTTGTATCGGTGTTCCTGACGATCGGTCTCCTACAGACCTTCCTGAGCTACCGAGGAAGCAGCCTCCTGCCCGGCCTCGGTGGGAAGCGACCCGATCTGGCCGAACAAGAAGTGACCGAAGTGATTTACACCGGTAAATCCAACCGAGGACAAGGAAGTACTCCGCAGTGATGATGCGCTCGAGAACAAAGAAGATCGTGGCAGCGATCAGTGTCCTGATGGTGGTGGCACTGGTTGCTTACGTCTCCGTTCTTTTCGTGATCATCAAGAACATCAACGACGACCCCGAGAAGCTGCCGGTCATCACTGCATACGCACACGGCCAGACGATCGAGACCAACCCTGCCGGGTTCTGCACCATCGATCTGTCCCAGTGCGCCCAGGTGGGCGACATCTACGCCCTCGACGTTCCCGCGGGCTATCCGCTGCAGCTGTCGTTGTCGACTGACGTCTCGGATGCGCAGTGGGCACTGCTGGCCGTCTACGAGGATGCCGACGGCAACCAGACCGGCGAGCCCCGAGTCTTCGAGCCTGGTGAGGCATTGGCCGTGACGGTCGAATCTTCGAGCGATCCCGTCAAGCAACTGGTCGGCGTCGAAATCCACCTCGCCGTCGGTGAGGGAAGCGAACAGGGACTGCTGATCTGGTCGATCAAGACCGCCTGATCCCCGGACCATGAAAATGCCCTGCACACCGATTGGTGTGCAGGGCATTTTGTCAGCAGCTGTATATGGCAGCTCGTATCGAAGCGATCAGGTGTCGAGCTCGCGAGCGACGGCCCGGACGACCTCGGAGATCCGCTGAGCGGTCTTGCGGTCCGGGTACTTGCCGTTGCGCAGATCCGGCTGGACCTTCGCCTCGAGCAACGTGATCATGTCCTCGACCATGCCGTGCAGCTGGTCAGGGGTGTGCTTACGCTCGACGGGCTCGCGACGCGTCGCCGTAGCGCCGCGCAACGACGGTGCCGGCTCGAGCACCTTCAGGCTCAGCGCCTGCGGACCGCGT
Organism: Rhodococcus sp. NPDC060176; assembly: GCF_042728675.1. Classification (NCBI taxonomy): domain Bacteria; kingdom Bacillati; phylum Actinomycetota; class Actinomycetes; order Mycobacteriales; family Nocardiaceae; genus Rhodococcus; species Rhodococcus sp. NPDC060176. Next base: position 1,446,745 of record NZ_JBHWYS010000001.1, on the reverse strand, counting down.
CGACCTGCAGCCATGCCGAACTCGACGCGCTGGCCGGCCTTCAAGCCCTCGACGCCCTCGGGGAGGGCGGAAGCACGGACGTAGACGTCCTCGCCCTCTTCCTGCGACAGAAAGCCGAAACCCTTTTCGACGTCGTACCACTTCACCTTGCCGGTCGGCACCGCGTTCACCTGCTCATCACTCGACTGGGGCATCTGCCCCAATGTGCTCGGGAGGCTCTCGGAAGAGCCTCATGGCCTTGCTCGCATCGCTTCCGGTGGAAGAATGCAAAAGAACGCGCCCCACACTTGCTTCAGCGGGGCGCGCAGTCTGTTAACAGTCTACCTGTGACGAACCCGGGTCGGCACCCAGGTTTACAGGCACTATCCTCATAGGTGTGGACCCTCAACCGAACCCGCGCACTTCCGGCACCGGAAACGGTCTGTTCCGTACGGCGATGGCACTGTTCATCGTCGGATTCCTGGCGATCGTGGCCATCTTCGCGGTCCACATCTTCAGCGACACTCCGCCCGGCCTGGCCTTGTATCTCGTCGCACTCGCGTGCCCGATCGGCTTCCTTCTCGCCATCGTCTACACGCTCAGATCCGGTCGACGCGTGCGCTGATCTCTCCCGCCTCCAACCGAAAGGTCACTGACCATGAGAATCCTCCTGAACGTGATCTGGCTGGTGTTCGGCGGCTTCTGGCTGGCGTTGGGTTACTTCGCCGCAGGCATCATCTGCTGCATCCTCATCATCACGATTCCCTTCGGAATCGCAGCGTTCCGCATCGGCATCTACGCGCTGTGGCCGTTCGGTAAGACCGTCGTCGACAAGCCGACCGCCGGTGTCGGTTCGATGATCGGCAACGTCATCTGGGTGATCATCGCCGGCATCTGGTTGGCGATCGGACACATCGTCACCGCCGTCGCGATGGCAATCACGATCATCGGAATTCCACTCGCCGTCGCGAACTTGAAGATGATTCCGATCTCGCTGATGCCACTGGGCAAGGAGATCGTCGACGTGGACCGCGTCAATTACGCATAGCCGTCGATCGCGTCAATTGCTCGTAATCGGCCTCTCAAACCGAAGAACCCGACCACGGCAGGTGCTGTGGTCGGGTTCTTCTATCAGGTCGGATCAGCGGCCGAGGCTACCGAGTCCGGGGAGGTTACCGAGCGAACCGGTACCCGTGCCCGTGCCCGGATCAACGGGGCCGACCGGGCCCTCGGAGACAACGACGGTCACGCTCGAAGCACGCGAAAGCACGCTCTTCGCAGTGATCTCGACGGTGACGCTGCCGACAGCCGTGGGGGTTCCCGAGATGGTGCCGTCCGGTGCGAGGGACAGTCCGCCGGGCAGAGTGCCGTTGGTGAGTGCAAAGGTTGCGCGCGCATCGGCGGCAGTGAGCTTCTGCGAATACGCCTTACCTACCTGAGCGGCAGGCAATTCGACGGTCGCGGGCAGCGGGTACGCAGCAACTACGGTCACCTTGCCCCCGTTGGTCGTCGACGCGATGGCGCCGGTCGAGGTGTCGAGCGCAAGGTTTTTGACCTTCTCCAGTGCCGGAACCTTGGTATCGGCCAGAGCGGTGGTGGCGCGCGTCGTCAGATCGACCGACCACAAGTGTCCGTTCATGACGTCCGCGACATATGCAATGCCTGCCGCAGAGTCGACGATCACGCCGTTGTGAATCGCGGTCGGAGACAGCGTGGTCTTCGACAGAACCGCGCCGCCCGGGGTGATCGCCCACAGGTTGGTTGCCCGGGTGTCGGTCATGTAGATGTTGCCGGTGTTCGTGTCGACATCGACGTCGACGGGGTAGAGGTTGTCGGCACGCACGATCGACTTGAGTGCTCCGCCCTTGCGTACGTCCGCCTGCCACAGCGTGCGGCCGTAATTCTCGTCGAAGAAGTTGGTGTCCGCGATGTAGAGGAAACCGCGGACACTGTCGAAGGCGAGCTTGGTCGGCGTTGCCGACTTGTCGACCAGAATGCTCGACACGGCGTCGGCGGCGTTGGGATCGACGACTCGGATGTTGCCGGACTTGTAGTCCGAGAAGTACGCGCGGTGTGTTGTGGGGTCGACGACGACATCGTTGATCTGCGGCCGCGAGCCGTCGGGGTTCTTCTCGCTCAGCGTGACCGTCTTTTCGACCTTGCCGGTCTTGGTGTCGACAATCGAGATCGCGCCGCCGTAGGAGGAGGACACGTATGCGCGTCCGAGGTCCGAATCCACGGCAAGTGCCGACGGGTAACCGACGACACCGTCGATGCTGCCGACGGACTTGCCCGTGTTCGTGTCGACGACGGACAACGAACTGGTCGGTCCGCCGTACTGCGTGATGTATCCGCGGTGGGTTGCCGAGTCGACGACGATGTCGCCGGGCTGGGTTGCGGAATAGCTTCCGACAACACCGTGTGTCGGATCCTCGGGTGAGGCGTGTGCAGCGGGAGCAGTGACGGCCAGGCCGACAGCAGCAGCGGCGACGGCGAGTGACGCGGTGACCGCGCGCCGACGGTATTGCAGTTTCATGAGGGGTGCCCTACTTCTTTGGAAGACTCTGCGAACCCTGCCCATTCAGGGCAAGTCAGGCAAACCTAACCTAAGTTTCTATTCAGATGTTGAGACACAGGCCACACCACCGGCCTGGATCGACACACCTCTCAATCGCCCGGATTCCTATTTCCACATAACGTGTGACCTTGCTCACATTACGGATGGATAACGGAACGGACACAACCGGACATTCACTCAGGCACCCCCACCTACCTGGGAAGAGTCTCCTGCGCTTTGTGTGACGCGTTGTACGTCTTTCGCCACGCCGCGTTATCAAATGGTGACACGAGAGACTCGAACCGTTACCGTCGTTTTCGGCCGGGAAACTCGGCCACCTCCGGCCCGCCGCGCCAAGCCTTGTCCCGCGGGTACCGGACTTCCGACAGAGCATTCCAGGGACGAGGACGGGGGACCCAAAGTCCTCTGTGAGAACAGAAAAGTTCTCCAGTGGACACCGGTTCGGTCGCAAGACCGGATCTTGGGGTGAAGCCAGACCCTTTCCAGCCAGGAAAGGCGAGGCCGGGCGACCTCTCAGCCCGAACCCGACAGCTGACCTCGCAGGCGCGTGTGGAGAGGATTTCGACCATCATGAGCGGACGCCATCGCAAGCCCACCACCACCGGCCGCACTGTCGCCAAGGTCGCCGTCACCGGCGCCATCATGGGCGTAGCAGGAATTGCAGCCACCGGAACCGCAAACGCTGCCCCCGACTCCGACTGGGATCGTCTTGCCCAGTGTGAGGCCGGCGGAAACTGGGCCATCAACACCGGCAACGGTTACCAGGGCGGATTGCAGTTCTCCCCCAGCACGTGGAACGCACACGGCGGCGGACAGTACGCAGCCACCGCAAACCAGGCCTCTCGCGAGCAGCAGATCGTTGTTGCCGAGCGTGTTCTCGCAAACCAGGGTTGGGGCGCATGGCCGTCCTGCTCCTCCAGCCTCGGACTGAGCAGCGGCGCCACCGAGCGTTCCGCTCCGGCCACCACGGCTCCTCAGGCAGCTCCGGCTCCGGCACAGCAGGTCGCTCAGACCGTTGCACACCCGGTTGCCGACGCCATCGATCAGGCAATCGCTTTCGCCAAGGCCAACGGCATCCCGGTCGACCCGCAGATCCTCGCAGTCGCCGACACCGCGAAGACGTTCCTCAAGTAAAACCGGCAAGACTGTCCGCTCGGACGCTCGAACTAGAGAAGGCCCGCACCGAATCGGTGCGGGCCTTCTTCGTGTCGAGTTGTTATCGGTTGATGACGGTGTGCGGGTGCACGTAAGGGAGTGACTCCACCGGAACCGGAAAGGTGGTGTCCTCGCCGAAGGGTGAAAGTCCACCTGCACGGGTCGATGACAATTCGGTCACTGCGTGATCTCCGTCTGCAGTTTCCGGCCATCCTGGATCTACATAGTGTTGCTTCGAATTGTTGGCCACGAAGTCATTTTGACAGGACGCCGTTACGCCGTACAGACCAGGTCTCTAATCTGATACCTGATGACCGAAACACGTGGCACCCCGGCGGGCAGTTCCGCAGCCGAAAGTCTGACCGATTGGCTCTCGGCGCGCAGTGACGCCGAGTTGACGGAGTTGCTGCGTCTGCGCCCCGATCTGGCCGTGCCGCCGCCGAGCACGATGGTGGTTCTCAGCGGTCGGGCACAGCAACGCGCGTCGGTCAGCCGAGCCGCAGACGAACTCGACACCCTCGATTTCGGTCTTCTCGAATTGTTGGCGCTGGCCGGCGCCGAGGAAACTCCGATGACGCGGGCGGAGCTCAACAGTGCAATCGCCGAACGCGCCCTGACCGGCAAGGGCAAGGTCACCAAGAAGGCCGTCGACAAGTCGCTGTCGAAGATGCGCGAGTCCGCCCTCATCTGGGGTGTCGATCCCATCAGCGTCGTCCCGGCAGTCATCGGGATGATTCCCTGGCGTGTGGGGCGTGCCCTCGAACCTGCCGAGGCGATGTCCGAGACCGAGATCTCGGCGGCCCTCGACGCTCTGGACACCCGGGAACGGGATCTCCTCCAGACTCTCGCCAACTCCAGCCCGATCGGCCGTACCCGCGACGCTGCCCCGGGAACGCCGCCCGAGCGCCCGGTTCAGCGATTGCTGGCAGCCGGCCTGCTGCGGTGGCTCGACGAGCAGACAGTCGAACTTCCGGCGACGGTTCGTCAGGTCATCCGCGGCGAGCCGGTTTTCGATCCGACGACACTGACCGCACCGGTCATCGGGGGCGACAAACTCAAACCGGCGGACGTGAACGCCGCAGCAGCCGGCGAAGCGCTCGAGTTGGTACGCCAATGCGAGAACGTGATCGCAGTTCTGGGAGCAGCACCGGCCCCCGCCCTGCGAGCCGGTGGACTCGGCGTTCGAGAACTACGACGCGTGGCCAAGACTGCCGATCTCGACGAAGCGCGAGTGAGCCTGCTTGTCGAATTGCTCTCGGCAGCCGGACTCATCGCGAGCGGAACGCCCGACCCGGCGCCGATCTCGGACAACGCTGACGAATACTGGACGCCTACACTCGCCGTCGACGGCTGGCTGAACGCGTCCACAGCGCGACGGTGGGAGGTCCTGGCGTCCGCCTGGGTGGACGTACCGCGCGTTCCGTGGATGATCGGGCTGCGGGATTCCACCGACAAGCCGATCGCGGCACTGTCCGAGGAGGGCCGGGCACCGGCCGCTCCGCGAGATCGTCAGGCCATTCTGGGGTTGCTCTCCGAACTCGACAGTGGTCAGACTGCGTCGGCCGTCGAGGTCAGTCGGCTGCTGGCGTGGCGACGTCCGCGGTGGAGCGGGCGCCTACGGACCTTCGCGATCGAGCGAACTCTGGACGAGGCCGCCGCGCTCGGACTGGTAGCCCGCGGCGCTTTGTCGTCACCGGGACGAGCATTGCTGCACGGCGGGGACGCCGAAGCCGAAATGCAGTCCGCGCTACCCGAGCCCATCGACTTCATCCTGGTCCAGGCAGATCTGACTTTGGTTGCGCCCGGCCCGCTCGTACCGGACCTGCTCGAGCAGGTGAGCCTGGTCGCGGACATCGAGTCCGCAGGATCGGCGTCCATGTACCGCATCAGCGAGGACAGTGTGCGGCGTGCTCTCGACGCCGGTCTGACGGCTACCGAACTGCATGCCATGTTCGCCTCGAAATCGAAGACACCTGTCCCCCAATCGCTTTCGTATCTGATTGACGACGTTGCCCGCCGACACGGACGACTGCGTGCCGGGGTTGCAGCGTCGTTCATCCGGTGCGAGGACGCATCACTGTTGGCGGAGGTACTCGCATCGGCGGTGGCCGAGTCCCTGGCATTGCGCGCATTGGCTCCCACGGTCGCGATCTCCCAAGCCCCGCTACGCGAGGTCCTGGCCGAATTGCGCGCAGCCGGATTTGCGCCGGCCGGTGAAGACTCCTCGGGAACGCTGGTCGATCTTCGCCCACGCGGGGCTCGCGTACCGAACCGTCGCAGCCGACCGGCGTCGAGAATGCCTGCGAGCCCGTCGGCGGATCAGTTGGCGTCGTTGGTACGCACGATGCGGGCGGGCGACCGCGCTTCCGCCCCCGGCCGTGGCGGCGTTCGAACGGACGGTTCGCGCGAGAACAACGCAGCCACCATCGCCTTGCTGGCCACGGCGGCACGAGACAATTCCAGCGTCAACATCGGGTACGTCGACGCCCAGGGGGTGGCGACCCATCGCATCGTCGACCCCGTCAGCGTGGGCGGCGGACAGCTGGACGCGTTCGACCCGGCAAGTGGTGCGGTACGCCGTTTCACGTTGCACCGCATTACTTCCGTCAGCCCCGTCGACTCCGGAAAAAAGTAGCAGAAAAGAAGCAACTGGCTTTTTTCTGTAAATGAAGTATGGTCGAGGTCAGTTTGTGATTGCCACTTCGAAAAATGAGGAGCGACAATGGCTGACAAGGCACCGGGTAAAAACATGAAGAAACCCGCTCAGTCGATCAAAGAACGCCGCGCGGAGAAGCGGGCGAAAACTGCGGAGTCTTCGGAGTTCATTCGTAAGAGAAAGCGGAGCTGACAGCACAGTCCAGAGAAAGACGAGCTGACTGCGAAGCTGACCAATGCCGGCCCCCACCGACACCCTCGTGCACCTGCACGAAACATTCAACCTGTTCAAGTCACGTAGTCGAGGAACTGACGCACGCTCGCGCGGCTACGCAGCGGGCATGACCCTCGCTTCACTCTGCGTCCTCGACGAACACGCTCGGCAGTCCGGAATACTACTTTCGGATTCTCCGCAGAAAGAGAATTAACCATCGTGAAAAGAACAATCCACACCCTGGACCGCATTCAAACGAGACTCGAATCGGAGCTTGATTCCACTCCGGGCGATTCCGAAAAGAATATCGGTTATCGATCCGGAATTTCCGAGGCTATTACTCATGTAATGGAAATGCGAAAGTCTGTCGTCGCGCAAAAATAAGGACCTCATCCCAATAACTGCCGCACGCCACCGATCAGAAAGACGACCTGATCCTCGTAGAAGTCGGCAAGTCGCTCCGGCGCGAGCGGCTTGCCACTTCCGCTCCAATCGCCGGCCCGGCTCAATGCTTGGAGGAAGCCCATCAAGGCGATCGCCCAGCGAGTCTCGAGCCTTTCCGGATCGGTAGCGGGAAAGGTACGACGGACCTGGTCGAGAAGGTGATCGCGAAGGTGCAGCTCGGTCGCCTCGAGGGCGGGATGCCCTGGTCGTGACATCTGCGGCTGCGAGATCTGCGTGACGATCCTGATCCATCGCATTCCCCGCGTGCGGTGGCGAAGGAGTAACGCCTCGTAGGGCGCGGTGACAGCCCGTACCAGTGCCTCGACCGTCGGCGGCGTCTGTTCGGCGGCAAGGGCGTCCACGTTCGCGCTGATCTGATCTCGCACCGACGTTCCCATGTCCAGCAGCACCGCGGCGACCAGATCGTCCTTGGTGCCGAAATGGTAGTGGACAGACGACGGACCGAGACCGGCTGCTGCGTTGACCGAGCGCAACGAGACTGCATCCAATCCCTCTGTCGCGAAAAGCCGCTCGGCAGTTTTGAGCAAGCGCATGCGCGTCGCGTCGCCTTGTCGGTTCTGCCTGGAGTCGGTCATACGAACGAGCTTCGCACGGGCTCGCCGAAGTTCTCCGAAGCGCTGACCCTGGAGTCAGAGTGATTCACGGTGTGCCCGCACCCTGTTGTCGCGATCGACCCAGCCGTGGGCGCGTGCGTAGTCCACCATCGCGGAGAACTTCTGCCTCCACTGCGCGTTTCCGACCTGGGCCGCGACGGCTTGTTCCAGGTGAGCAATGTCGAGCCAGACGTGATCGTCCTCGAGTTCCCCCCACGGTTCCAATACCCGACGCAGAGTCTCGGACTGATCGTCGCCGCCTACGACGACCGAGAGACTGGTGAAGTCGTCGACCCCGTTCAGTTCGACGGTCGAGGAGGTGGGGGTGATGGTGACGTCCAAATGCATGACCTCTTCAACGCTCCTTCTCGAAATTCCTGAATCAGTTGATCGACTTGAAACAACATTAGACGACGTGACTAAACCAGATAGCGTTGAGCTACAAGTGATTACAAACCTCCCACTGTGCGGGAGATTCAACTTATTGGATCAGGTGATCCATGTTAGACATCTCCACCAGAGCGAGTGAGCCAAATCACTTCCCTGTCGACAGGAGATGTCATCGTGTGGTCCGCATCGTCTATCCGCTTCGGAGCCTTCCTTGCCCCGTACCACCCGCTCGACGCCGATCCCGCCTTGCAGCTCAGACGCGATATCGATCTCATGGCGCACCTGGATCACCTCGGCTTCGAGGAAGCCTGGATGGGTGAGCATCATTCGACCGGCGCCGAAATCGTGCCCGCGCCGGACATGTTCATCGCCGCCGCAGCCGAGCGGACCGAGCGCATCCAGTTCGGTACGGGCGTGACGTCCCTGCCCTATCACCACCCGTTGATCACGGCCGACCGCATCACTCAACTCGATCTGCAGACCCGCGGGCGAGTCATCTTCGGCACCGGCCCGGGCAAGATCCCCCTCGACGCACACATGATGGGTATCAACCCGTCGGATCAGCGCCGCCGCCAGGGCGAAGCACTCGAGGCCATCCTTGCGTTGCTCCGCGGCGAGGTCGTCAACATGGAAACCGACTGGTTCACGTTGCGTGATGCTCGTGCACAGCTGCCCACGTACCGCGCGGATGGCATCGAGACCGTGACAGCGTCGACGATTTCGCCCAACGGTTCGGTACTCGCAGGCAAGAACGGCCTCTCCTTGCTCTCGTTGGCGGCGAGTTCACCCAGCGGATTCGACGCACTGGATCGCAACTGGGATGTGTACGAGAAGGTCTCGGCCGAGCACGGCCACCACGCCGACCGCGCGACGTGGCGGGTGGTTAATCCGATGTTCATCGCAGAGACCCGAGCCGAGGCCGAGCGCGCCGTGAGCCGACGGATCGGATCGATGGCCTCCTACGTGAATCGGCAGACCGGCCAGACCCCGGCCTGGGCAGATACGCCGGCAGGGATCATCGACCAGTGGCGTAACGACACTCTCGGCGAGTTCGGTCAGGCGATCATCGGTACCCCCGAGGATGCGATCGCACAGATCGAGCGCCTGATCGAGAAGACGGGAGGGTTCGGCACGTTCCTGATCCTTCACGTCGACATGGCGAGCTGGGAGGACACCAAACGCAGCTACGAATTGTTCGCCTCCGAGGTGGTCCCGCACTTCCGGAAGCGGAACGTCGGGCGTCAGGCGAGCATGCAGTTCGCCGAGGACAATCGCGAGTACCTGATCGGCGGGCTTGTCGGAGCGCTCACCAAAGCCCACACCGACTACTACGGCCGGTCCGCCGAGACGGGAGCGGTACGCGCATGAGGGCTGTCCGATTCCAGAACGGTGAATTCGCAGTAGCGGTGGTAGCCGACCCGCCGCCGTTGGCACCCCATCAGATCCGCATCGACGTCGTCGCCTGCGGGATCTGTGGCAGTGATCTGAGCATGTCGAAAGACCCGTGCCGGTTCGTCGAGGTCGCACACGACGGGGGTTACCCGCTCGCCACCTTCGACCCCGACCGCCCCGTAGTCCTGGGACACGAGTACGCGGGTATCGTCTCCGAAACCGGCTCTGCAGTAGACGATTTCGCGATCGGCGACAGGGTGGCGGGCATCGGCCTGGCCACCGACACTGCCACCGGGATCCCGACGATCATCGGCTACTCGAACGAATACCACGGCGCGTTCGGCGACCACATCGTCGTCGACGCGTTCTGGGTCCGCAAAGTTCCCGATCACCTGTCACTCGAGCACGCCACACTTGCCGAACCTCTCCACGTCGGCGAGATGCACCTTCAACAGTCCGGCCTCACCTCGGCCGATTCGGCGCTCGTCATCGGTTGCGGGACGATCGGACTTGGTGCCGTCGTCGCGGCGAAGGCGAGAGGAGCACAGATCGTCATCGCGTCCGAGCCCTCCCCCAAACGACGCGAGCTCGCCGAGAAGATGGGCGCGGACATCGTCGTCGATCCGGCCGAGCAGGATCCGATCGAACTGTGGAATCAGATGGTCGCCGAGGGCAACCCACTCGTCGGTCAGGCCGCAAACGGCATCCTGATCGCCTACGAATGCAGCGGCCGGGCGGGGGTTATCGGGGAACTGATGCGCACCTTGCCGTTCAACTCGCGGATACAGGTGCTGGCTGCGCCGTTCGGCGACGAGACGATCATTCCCGTCGTCGGGCAGTTCCGGAGGATCTCGATCAACTTCGGTCACGGCCCCTACGAGAGTGCCTACGACATCACCCTGCAGAGACTCGCCGATGGAGAGATCGACGCGGAAGCGATCATCACCGGCCGGGTCGGTCTCGATGGCGTCTCGGACGCTTTCGCAGCTCTGCGCGCACCCGACGAACACGTGAAGATCCTCGTGCTACCCGGCTCCGGTCTCCCGGAATAGCGGTCGGTCCTGCCCTGTTGACGTAGGGGTGTCCGCACTCGGGCACCCCTACTTCGGGCTGTGCGAGCGTCGCCTGTTGGCGTATGCGCTCCGATACCAGGACAATGGCAGGGTTGGCGTCAGCCGACAACGCGGCGCAACGCTCTGTGGCTGCCGCGTTTGTTTCACTAGGAGGATTCCGTGACCGACGGACCGTTGATCGTCCAATCCGACAAGACGCTGCTGTTGGAGGTCGACCACGAGCGTGCCGGCGAGGCCAGGCAGGCAATCGCCCCCTTCGCGGAACTCGAACGGGCCCCGGAGCACGTCCACACGTATCGCATCACTCCCCTGGCATTGTGGAATGCCCGCGCTGCCGGGCACGACGCCGAACAGGTTGTCGACGCACTGGTGTCGTTCTCGCGGTTCGCCGTGCCACAGCCACTCCTGGTCGACATCGTCGACACGATGGCCAGGTACGGACGCTTGCAGTTGGTCAAGAGCCCGGTGCACGGTCTCATCCTGGTCAGCCTCGACCGCGCAGTGCTCACCGAGGTGATGCGGCACAAGAAGATCTCGCCGATGCTCGGTGAGAAAGTCGACGACGACACCGTGATCGTGCATCCGAGTGAGCGCGGCCGCCTCAAGCAGATGCTGCTCAAGGTCGGCTGGCCGGCCGAGGACCTCGCCGGCTACGTGGACGGCGAAGCGCACCCGATCGATCTCGCTTTCGAAGAGGGCCACTGGGAACTGCGTGACTACCAGCAGATGGCAGCGGATTCGTTCTGGGCCGGCGGCTCGGGCGTCGTCGTGCTGCCATGTGGCGCCGGTAAGACGATGGTGGGCGCCGCAGCGATGGCAAAGGCCAAGGCCACCACACTCATTCTGGTGACCAACACCGTTGCCGGTCGCCAGTGGAAGCGTGAGCTCATTGCCCGCACGTCGTTGACCGAGGAAGAAATCGGCGAATACTCCGGCGAGCGCAAGGAGATTCGGCCGGTCACGATCGCCACGTACCAGGTGATCACGCGTCGTACGAAGGGCGAGTACAAGCACCTCGAACTTTTCGATTCCCGTGACTGGGGACTGGTGATCTACGACGAGGTACACCTGCTCCCCGCGCCGGTCTTCCGGATGACGGCAGACCTGCAGTCACGCCGCCGCCTCGGTCTGACCGCGACGTTGGTTCGTGAGGACGGCCGCGAAGGCGACGTCTTCTCGCTCATCGGCCCCAAGCGCTACGACGCTCCGTGGAAGGACATCGAAGCGCAGGGCTGGATCGCACCGGCCGACTGCGTCGAGGTGCGAGTGACGATGACGGACGCCGAACGCATGTCCTACGCCGTCGCCGAACCGGAGGAACGCTACAAACTGTGCTCGACGGCGCACACCAAAATCGCTGTCGTGAAGTCGATTCTGGCCAAGCACCCGGATTCCCCGACGTTGGTGATCGGCGCGTATCTCGATCAGCTCGACGAACTCGGCGAAGCCCTGAACGCCCCGGTGATCAAGGGATCCACCAAGAACAAGGAACGTGAGATCCTGTTCGATCAGTTCCGGAACGGTGAGATCCAGACGCTGGTCGTGAGCAAGGTCGCGAACTTCTCGATCGACCTTCCGGAGGCGTCTGTCGCCGTGCAGGTTTCGGGAACCTTCGGATCGAGACAGGAAGAAGCTCAGCGACTCGGGCGCCTCCTGCGACCCAAGCACGACGGCGGTCAGGCGCACTTCTATTCGGTGGTCTCCCGCGACACTCTCGATGCGGAGTATGCGGCACATCGTCAGCGATTCCTCGCCGAACAGGGCTACGCCTACCGGATCACCGACGCCGACGACCTGCTCGGACCTGCAATCGGCTGAGCATTTCTGCAACACGTTCCAGAAATAAATGGACATACGTCCAGTTATCTGTAGAGTGTGCCCTGTCACAGTCGTGTCCATCGGCCGGGGGTCACCAGCACCATGCGCTCAGTTCCACGTCTACGGGGTCGGCTCGCCGGAACCATCTCGCTGCTGACTGCCGCCGTCGTCGTCGCCACGACCGGCGTCAGTGCGGCGGCACCGAGCCCATCTCCTACCGCGCAGAACTCGGTGTACGCACTTGCGAACGGCTGCTACGCGCTTCGCACGGAGTCCGGAGACTTCGTGCGTCGGGGCGGACCGGCGTACCTCACCGACGCCACGAAAGCCGCCGACGCCGAGCCTTTCCGCCTGCATGCGGCCCAGTTGGGCCGTTTCATGCTGTACGGCCCCGACGGGTCGATGCTCTCGCACGACGGAGCAGACTCCGTTCTCGCCACCTCCGAAGCAACTCCAGCCACCGACTGGACCGTGATGTCCACCGGCGAGTCCTTCGTTCTGACCGCAACCTCGAACGGCCGCCAACTGATCTCGCGAGATTCGACGCTCACGATGTCCGATCCCGGTGACGTTCCCGAATCTGCGTTCACTCTCGTCCCCCGCGATGGCTGTGCCGATTTCCCCGAAGCCGAAGTGGGTGCAAACGGTATTCCCGGAGAAATCGGGCCGAATGGTGAAGTCACGGGATTCATCGACACACACGTGCACATGAATGCTTCCGAGTTCATGGGTGGAAACCTGCACTGCGGCAAACCTTTCGACCCCCAAGGTGTCACCGCTGCCCTCGTCGACTGCCCGGACCACCAACCCGACGGAATACCGGCACTCCTCGAAAACGTTCTGTCGTACGGAAATCCCTTCGAAACTCACGACACCACGGGCTGGCCGAGCTTCGCCGACTGGCCGGCCCACGATTCGCTGACGCACGAGCAGACTTACTACAAGTGGGTCGAGCGGGCCTGGCGCGGCGGACTGCGAATCTTCACCAATCTCTTTGTCGCCAACCGTGTCCTGTGCGAGCTGTATCCGAGCAAGCGAAATCCCTGCGACGAGATGGAGACCGTCCGGATCCAGGCGCAGCAGACACGCGAACTCCAGGACTACATCGACGCCCAGTACGGCGGTCCCGGCCGCGGATGGTTCCGCATCGTGAGCTCCCCGGAACAAGCCAGGCAGGTTGCTGCCGACGGAAAGCTGGCCGTCACTCTCGGGGTGGAGGTATCCGAACCGTTCGGTTGCTCTGTGCGTAACGGGATTCCGCAGTGCACCGAAGACGACATCGACCGCGGCCTGGACGAGTTGTACGACCTGGGTGTCCGGCAGATGATCGTCACGCACAAGTTCGACAACGCTCTCGGCGGTGCTCGTTTCGACGGCGGAATTACCGGCGTGGCCGTCAATATCGGCAACTACCTCGGCACCGGGGAGTTCTGGCAGTCGGAACCCTGCACCGGAGTTGCCGAGGACAACGTGCTGCCCACCAAGGTCGACGGCGCGCAGAATCTTCTCGCCGTACTCCCGCCCGGAGTGACGCTTCCGGTGTACCCCTCTGGTCCGCAATGCAATTCACACGGCCTGACCGACCTGGGTGCTTACACGATCAGAGGTTTGATGGACCGAGGAATGATCGTCGACATCGACCACATGAGCGTCAAGACCGCCGAAGCAGCCCTCGACATTCTCGAAGCTGCGAACTACTCCGGTGTCGTCTCGAGTCACAGTTGGAGCGACCCGAGCCTGTACAAGCGGATCTACGCACTCGGTGGATTTGTCGCCCTGTACGCCGGGCAACTGGACGCATCGGACGAAAAGCCCGAAGAGCGCGGATTCATCGACCAGTGGCGCGACGCGCGGGCAATGCGAAGCGAGAACTACTACTTCGGTTTCGGCTACGGCGCCGACACCAACGGCTTCGGCCCCCAAGCCGCACCGCGCGGTGACGCCGCCGAAAATCCGCTGCAATATCCGTACACCGCCTTCGACGGCACGGTCATGGACCAGCAGCGCGCCGGCACCCGGGTTTTCGACGTGAACACCGACGGCGTGGCGCAGTACGGGATGATTCCCGACTGGATCGCGGACATGCGCATCGCCGCGGGAGCCGACGGCGACACCATCGTCGAGGACATGAGCCGCGGCGCCGAGGCTTACCTGCAGATGTGGGAGCGCGCGCGAAACTAGCTACGCTGGTGGACGGTCCCCGGGCGATCGGGGGCCGGTCCTAGATCGTCCGGCACCACCCGAAGGATTTTTCGTGGCTGACTTCCAGTTCACTGTCGACAAGGCTCACGCCAAGTCGGTCAACGACACACTGGCCGACGTACGCCGCCTGCAGATTTCTGCGGTGATCTTCGCGATCGTCCTCGCCGCGGTCGGCGCCTGGCTGATCAGCATGGGCGAGGTGTGGTCCATCATCATCGGCGCAGTCCTGGTCATCGGTGCGGTCAGTTCCCTGTGGGTGGCCGTGTGGGCACCTCGCAAGGTGGGGAGCGTCGAATCTCTGTATGCGGACAACCCGCTGGTCCCGGCGATCGTCACCGAGGTCCACCCGCGTGCGGCGACGCTGACCGCACTGATCGACATCGCGAAGCCCGCCGCTGGGGCACCGAAGTACGCACTCGTCAGCCGCAATGTACGACTCAATCCGAAGTGGCGAGTCGGCGACCGCATTCCGTCGGTTGCACTGCGTTCGGATCGTTCCACCCGAAGCAAGGCTGACACCTGGCAGATGGTCAGCCCCATGCCGATCGAATGGGGAACCAAGGACTCGGCGGTGCTGGCACGCGCTGTCGCGGCTGTCAGTGCGAGCGAGTGGAACTTCCTGCAGAGCCGGATCCCCGATTCCGAAGAAGTTCGCACCCACCCCGATCGCCGGGTCCTGATCAACCCGGCCGATCTTCCTGACTCCCTGCGATAGCCGTACCGCTACGCGAGCGCGGGCAGTACTTCCTTCTCGAACATCTCGATCCCCGAGGTGTCGTACGCGGCCTCGGGGAAGTAGAAAATTCCGTACTCGAGGCCCTGCGCTTTGAGCGCCGACAGGTTCTCGATGATCTGCTCCGGTGTACCCACCGCCGGCATTCCGCGGAAGGCGTCGAGCGACGCATCCGCAGCAGCTTCGCCGACCAACGGCGTCAGCCGGGATTTCAGCGTCTCCAACCGCTGAGCCACCTCGGCTTCCGTCGCTCCGATGGCCACGTTGTAGTTGGCCGAACGGACGATCGCGTCGAAGTCGGTACCGACGGTGTCGCAGTGCTTCTTCAGGATCTCCGACTTGTGTGCGAAGCCGTCCGGGGTGCCGTCGAAGTTGGTGTACTGCGCGTACTTCGCCGCGATCTTGAGTGTGACCTTCTCGCCGCCGCCGGCAACCCAGATGGGAATTCCGCCCTCTTGCAACGGAAGTGGACGACACAGCGCTCCGTCGACCTGGTAGTACTTACCGTCGAGCGTCGCACTTCCCTTCGACCACGCCTGCTGCATGATCTGGATTCCTTCGTCGAGTCGACCCAGACGCTCACCGGCAGAGGGGAATCCGTAGCCGTACGCGCGCCACTCCTGCTCGTACCAACCGCCGCCGATTCCCATTTCGACGCGTCCACCGGTGATCAGGTCGGTGGTCGCGGCGACCTTGGCGAGGTACGCCGGGTTGCGGTAGCTCATGGCGGTACACATCTGGCCGAGCCGGATACGCGACGTCGACGCACCGAGCGCGGCCATCAACGTCCACGCCTCGTGAGTCGCTTCTTCCGTCGGCTGGGGAACGGTGTGGAAGTGGTCGTAGACCCACACCGATTCCCACGGTCCTGCCTCCGCGCGGAGCGTGAAGTCTCGCATCACCTCCCACTGCTTCGCGGGGTCGATGCCGACCAGGTCCAGACGCCAGCCTTGAGGTACGAACAGTCCGAATCGCATGCAGCGAGCCTACCTATCGTTTCCCGAGGCGCGAGCGGGGTGACACCCGCGGAGAGTAGACCGGAATGAAGCGGAACATCATCGCTGCGCCCGCGAACGAGGTCGCACCCAGTGCGGCGAACGCCCACCCGAGCGGGAACACCGCGGCAAGGAGACCGATCGCGAGCGGCCCACCGAACATGCCCGTGTCGTGAGTCAAGCGCCAGGCGGCGAGGAACTCGGCACGTTCTTCGGGCGGGGCGATATCAGCACCGAGAGTCATGATCACGCCGTTGCCCAGTCCGTTGCCGATCCCCATCACGACAGCGACCACGGTCAGCCCCACTGCACTCGTCGAGAACGGCAACAGTAGGTACGACACACCGATCACCGTCAGCGAAGGCACCGCGACCAACCTGCGCCCGTATCGGTCCATGATGTGCCCGGCGGGATACGAGCACAGCAGATCCACGGCCGCACCGATACCGAAGATCACACTCACCTGGGCCGCATCCAACCCGAGGTGCAATGCCCACAGCGGCAGCACTGCCTCCCGCGAAGCACGAGCGGCGCCCATCAGCAGGGAGCCTGTCCCGAGCGTCGACAGGGCGGCGCGGTGGCGGCGAAGGATCTGCGGGAGCGTGACGTGGCTATGATCGCCGTTGCCCGCCTGCGCCTTTCGTGGCGGGTCGGGAACGCGGGCCATCAGCGCCCCGGCGAGTACGACGCCCACCAACTGGACCAGAAATCCTCCGCGCGCGCCCACCAGCAGAATCACGCCGGCGCCGATGAGTGGGCCCAGGAAGAAACCCAACCGCCACATCGCGGCGAATGACGACATTGCTCGGGCCCGCAGGCCGAGCGGCACCGTCTCAGCGAGGTAGCTCTGCCTGGCAAGACCCCACACAGCATTCGCCAGTCCGGTCAGCAGAGCACCGATACCCAGCATCCACGGAGTCTGCGCAAGCAGACAGATCACCACTCCGGTCGCGCCCAAGGAACTTCCGCCGATGATGGACCGACGCTCGCCGAATCGCGACACTATCCGGCCCGCCGGGAGATCGCCGAGGACGGCACCCAAACCGCCGAGTGCAACGATCAATCCGGCGACGGCGACCGATGCACCGAGGTCGCGGGCGGTGACGGCCATGATGGGGGCGGCCGCGCCCTGACCGATTCCGAAAATAGCCGCCGGTACGAAAACCGTTGTGACCAGTGGCTTGAGCCCGGCAATCGCCGGCTGTTCCTTGGGCAGTGTTTCCGTCACGCGCTCACTTCTGCCGCGTCAGCGGCCCGCGAAAACCGATTCGCCGGACGATCGAGGCCGTAGTGACCCCGCAGGGTGGATTCCGTGTATTCGGTACGGAAGAGCCCACGCGCCTGCAGAATCGGCACGACCCGGTCGACGAACACCTCGAGCCCTCCGGGCAGATAGGGCGGCATGATGTTGAAGCCGTCCGCGGCGCCCTTGTCGAACCATTCGGTCAACTCGTCCGCGACCTGCTCCGGTGTCCCGGCAAATGTCCGATGCCCACGGCCACCGCCGAGTTTGCCGATCAGTTCACGAACGGTCAGGTTTTCGCTCTCCGCAAGATCTTTGACGAGCTGGTATCGACTCTTGTTTCCTTGGATGCGATCGATGTCCGGCAGCGGCGGCAACGGAGCGTCCAGCGAATGCTCGGTGAGGTCGACGCCCACCATGTTCGAGAGTTGGCGCAGCGAGTACTCAGGTGAGATGAGATCCGTGAACGACTGCTCCAGCGCCTTGGCTTCTTCTTCCGTATCCGCGATGAAGGGAACGATGCCTGGCAGCACCTTGATCTCGTCGGGACTACGCCCGTACTTGATCAGCCGCGCTTTGAGGTCGGTGTAGAAATCCTGCCCTTGCTCGAGCGTTCGTTGAGCGGTGAACACGGCCTCGGCATACTTCGCCGCGAAATCCTTACCGCTCTCGGAGGAACCGGCTTGCACGAGCAGCGGACGTCCCTGTGGAGACCTCGGCGAATTGAGTGGACCGGCTACCGTGAATCGTTCGCCGTCATGGTCGATCCGATGGACACGATCCGGGTCGGCGAAGATCCCGGACTCTTCGTCCAGGACAACCGCCCCCTCTTCCCAACTGTCCCAGAGTCCGAGTGTCACGTCGAGAAACTCCTCGGCGCGCTCGTAACGACCACTGTGCGCCGGTACCGCATCGAGACCGAAGTTGGCCGCCTCGTCGGCGCCCGCCGATGTGACGATGTTCCACCCGCCACGTCCCCCACTGATGTGGTCGAGGGACGCGAACTTCCTTGCAAGAGTGTACGGATCGCTGTAACTGGTCGACG
Source organism: Rhodococcus sp. NPDC060176 (assembly GCF_042728675.1). NCBI lineage: Bacteria > Bacillati > Actinomycetota > Actinomycetes > Mycobacteriales > Nocardiaceae > Rhodococcus > Rhodococcus sp. NPDC060176. Next base: position 1,428,215 of record NZ_JBHWYS010000001.1, on the reverse strand, counting down.
CGGTTGCAATCAGCCCCACCTTGTCGGTGGCAGCAGCGATCGCGGAGAGCAACGTGACGGGTTCGAAAATCGCCTGCGTGTTGTACTTGACCCGCGGGCCCACTGCCAGGCCGTCGGCGAAGAACACCGAGTCCAGCTTTCCTCGTTCGGCGATCCTCCCCAACTCCTGGAAGTGCTTGACGTCCAACAAGTTGGCCGCATTTGTGCGAGGGTGGCGCCACGCCGCCTCATGATGGCCGACGCCCATGAGGAAGGCGTTCAGATGAAATTGTCGTTCGGACATGAGTTCGCAGAATCTTTCCGTGAAGGTGCAGATCAGGTGGTGACGCGCCAGCGTGAGAGCCGACGTTCGATCAGGACCAGAATCGCGTTGATTGTCAGACCCAACAACGAGATCGCGACGATACCCGCGTACATGTTCGGGATCTGGAAATTGAGTTGTGAGGCAGTGATCAGGTATCCGAGACCGGCTTTGGCACCGACCATCTCGGCGGCGATCAGCACGAGTATCGACGACGCGGCGGCCATGCGAATTCCGGTGAAGATCGTGGGCACCGCAGCGGGCAGAACTACCTTCTGGAACAGTCGAATCGACGAGAACCCCAGAGAGGCAGCGGACTTGATCAGCAGCGGGTCAACCGTGCGCACACCGGAGATGGTGTTGAGCAGAATCGGGAAGGTGCAGGCGTAAATCACCAGGGCGATCTTCGACTCTTCACCGATGCCCAGAATCAGCACGAAGACGGGAAGCAGAGCCAAGGCTGCTGTGTTGCGGAACAATTCGAGAATCGGGTTGAGGAAGTCGGAGACCGGACGGTACCAGGCGATCGCAATTCCCAACGGAATCGCGATCGCGATGGCCACGAAGAATCCGGTTAACGCACGCGTCAGACTGGCCGAGACGTGCTCTTGCAGTTGACCGTTCCCGGCAAGAGTGAAGAACGCGGACACAACCTCACTGAAGGGCGGAAGGAAAACCTTGTCCACCAAGCCCAACCGAGGTGCGGCTTCCCAGATCCCGAGGAAAATCGCGATCGCTATCGACGGCTTGGCAATCCGCCACGCGGCAGATCCAACGTACCGCGCCGCCTTGCCGCCGGCCTGGCTCCGCTGCGCAATGTCAGGTGCTTTGTCGTGCAACGGTTCGGGGTCCGCGACCACTTCCGGCGTCGCCAATGCGCTAGACATGTGCAACCTCCTTGGCTGGGTCGAGCTCGCCCGCCCGTGCGCGTTCCACTTCACCGTGCAGCAGCGTCCAGATCCGGTGCCGGAACACTCGGAACTCCTCGCCGGATCGCACGTCGTCGCCGGACCTGTCGATGTCGATGTCGACGATCGTCTTGACACGCCCCGGCCTCGACGTCAGCACGGCAACGCGCTGCCCCAGGTAGATGGCCTCGTCGATTCCGTGAGTGATGAACAAGATCGTCTTACCGGTGGCTTTCCAGATGCGCAGAAGCTCGTCCTGCAGAGACTCTCGCGTCTGTGCGTCCAGCGCTGCAAACGGTTCGTCCATCAGCAACACTTCGGGGTCGAAGGCCAGGCTGCGGGCGATCGCGACTCGCTGCTTCATTCCGCCGGACAACTCGTGCGGATAGCGATCCGCGAAACCTTGCAGACCGACCAATTCGAGGTAGTGCTCGGCGAGCTCGCGTCGCTCGCTCTTCTTCACGCCCTTCGCTTCGAGTCCGAACTCGATGTTGTGACGTGCAGTTCGCCATGGAAGTAGCGCGTATTGCTGGAAGACGATTCCCCGATCCAAGCCGGGTCCGGTGATCTGCTTGCCGTCCAGAAGGATTCGACCGGAAGTCGGCGAACTCAGTCCGCCGAGGAGGTCCAGCAGAGTCGACTTACCGCACCCACTCGGCCCGACGAGGACCAGGAACTCCCCCGGCGCCACGTCGATGTTGATGTCCTCGACCGCGGTGAAAACTTCGTCGGTCCCACGAATGTCGAACTGCTTGGTGACGTGCTCGAGCCTTAGTTTCGGTTCTGTGCTCATTTTGCGGCCTCCAGTGCCTGTCCGTCAGCGCCGCTGTCGGGTGAATACGTTCCGTTGGCGTATGGATTGAATTCGTTGGTGTAGATGTCCGACGGCTTCAACTTCCCCTCTTCGAGTTCGCCGTTACGGGTGAGCCAGTCGATCCACGTGCTGATCTCGGTATCGGTGATCGTTCCGCCGGGGCCGGCGACTCCCGGGCTCTTCCAGTAACTGATGAGCTTGGTGTCCTCGTTGCGTCCGCGACTGTTGATGATCGACGTCAGCTTCGCGATCACTTCCTCACGTGGGTGCGTCTGGGTCCAGCGGATCGCTCGCGCTGTTCCCTGTACGAAATCGGCGACCGCTTCCTTGTTCTTCGCGATGTAGTCGTCACGGAACACCAACGTGCCGTAGGTGAACGAGCCGAACAGTGATTCGTCCGTGAACAGCTCGCGAAGACCACCGCGTTCGAGCGCGGAGTCACGGAAGACCGAGCCGAGGGTGGCAACGTCGATCTGTCCCTGGCGCAGCGCTTGCTCCGTGTTGACGGGAGGCACCACGATCAGTTCAACCTGCTTGATCTCGTCCGGCGTAAGCCCCTCCCGCGCAAGCCATTCACGAACAACGAACTCGTGGTGGGCGCCGAGTGTATTCATCCCGACCTTCTTGCCGATCAGGTCTTTGGCCGTTTTGATCGGACTGTCGTCGAGAACGTAGTACCCATTGAAGCTCTGCTTGTCGGAGCCGTAGTACCCGATCACCGAGGTGATCGGTGAACCCGCGGAAGCCAACTTCACCACCGCACCGTTGAACGCACCACCGAATTCGGTCTGACCGGTCGCGGCATTCTGAATGCTCTGAGGACCGCTGGTCGTGTCGCCGATCCAGTTGAGTTCCACGTTGTCGAAGTAGCCGAGATCGGCAGCGAGTTCGGGGTAGATGACCTGTCCGGTACTGCCCTCGTACCGCAGGACGGTCTTGCCGTCGGCGGTCTTGACGACTTCGTCGGAAGAGCCCGAGCAGGCCACGGCAAGGCTGGACAGTGTGACAAGAGCGACGACTGCGGCTATGGAGCGCGCAAGGCGAGGGCGAATCATGAAGTTGCTTCCTTTAGAGGATGATTGGTGAAATTTACGACGACACCTGTCCGGATCGCCTTGTGCGGCGATCGGCACAGGCAGGTGTTGGGAAAGTCAGTTCAACGACAACAGTTCAATGACGACAAGAGCGAAGACCGAAACACGTGAGACTCCAATGAATGTGAAGACAGAATCGAGCCGTTAGCAGTGTCGAAACCATACGTCGGCACCCACTACCTGGGTCAACGGTTACATTCATGCCGGATTTAAAGTGTGAAGTCCGTATCATGAGGGCATGCTTTCGCCGACTACCGCGCAGGACTTCGAGCAACACCGTGGCCATCTGACGTCGGTGGCCTACCGTCTCACCGGAAGTTTCAGCGACGCTCAGGACGCGGTGCAGGAAGCATGGATACGACTCCAAGTAGCCGAAACCACGCGAGGTGAAGAGCTGGAGATCCGCGAGCTGCGCGGATGGCTCACCACTGTTGTGGGTCGGATCTGCCTCGATCATCTCAAATCGGCCGCAGTCCGGAGAGAAAGCTATGTAGGACAATGGCTTCCGGAGCCGATCGTCACGCCCGTCGACGCCACCGTGAGCACACCCTCAGCGACACCCGATCCCCTCGAGTACGTCGTGACGCAGGAACAGAATCGTTTTGCGGCCCTCGTCGTCCTGGACACTCTTACTCCCGCGCAACGCGTTGCCTTTGTCCTGCACGACGGCTTCGACGTACCGTTCGCCGAGGTAGCCCGAATCCTCGACATCGAAGTCGCCGCCGCCCGTCAGTTGGCCTCGCGAGCCCGTAGAGCCGCAGCGTCGGCGCCCGTCCCGGTCAGCAGCGAGGAGCATGCTGCCGCCGTCGAAAGACTGGTCATGGCTATCGCGAGTGGGGATCTGAACGCGGTGATCGAAGCACTCGATCCCGATGCCGTGCTGATCGGCGACGCAGGCGGAACAACTCGCACGGCGGTCAACGTCGTGCGCGGCAGTGATCGTGTGGCACGGTTCTACCTGGGGCTGGCACGCAAGTACGGACCGGCGGCGCTGTTTTCGATGTCACCGGTTCTCGTCAACGGACAGCTCGGTGGTGTATTCGCCGGCTCCCCCGGAGATGACCGGTACCCGCAGTTCGCCGCTCGCGTTGCCGGCTTCACGGTTCGCGACGGAGTTGTGTGTGCGGCCTACGACATTGCGAACCCAGCCAAGTTCAGTGCCGTCCCGATGCTCGATCACACCGAACCCGAGCGCAGGTAGCGAGACTCCCATTCTTCGAGGTGAGACCTGGACACCTGCGTGCCGAACCACAGTCGGTGCAGCACATCCGATCCCAGGTGATGCAGTGCGGTGTGCGTTCTCCACTGCTGCGACGCCCACTCGGGTTCGTTGTGGGCGGCGTCGATCCCGGCCATCGTGCTGCCTCGTAGTTCGAAGTCCAGGTCGCGTCGAAGCTCCGAAAGCTCGGACCAATTCGCTTGTGGTGCATAGTGCCTTGCGCGGATTTCGGTCAGCAGCTTGAACAGGACGCTGTCGGCACGCTCGTCGACCCAGATCAGAGTGCGTCGATGTGCCCCGCGCCCGACCGTCCACAGGACGATCAACGCCACGACGACGCCGATTGCCGTCTCGAGCATGCGGCTGAGGATCAGATGCTGGACGGTCCCGTGTGCACCACCGGCAGCGCCGAGGAGAATTGCCAGAGCGGTGATGAAGATGACGGCGATCCCGTAGTTCCGCACCAGGAACAGTTCGATCCCCGCCATCAGGACGGCAAGTACAGCCACCAGCCACAGACCGGTCGGACTCCAGGCGTATATGGCGCCCAACAGAATCAACCCGAGGACGGTTCCGCCGATGCGATGGATTCCGCGATAGGTGCCCAGTATTCGATCCGGTCCTTGATGCAGGACCATCGCCGCGGCGATCACCGCCCAGTCCGGGCGATCGATACCGAGTAGAACGGTGAGGGTTCCCGCCGCCATACAGGCGATGGACAGCCGAAGTGCCGTGATCGACGCTCGGCTGGACGGATTGCAGGCGCGGAGAAACCGATACCGGATCGTCGGGTCGGGCAGGGGCGGATGCGCCCCGACCTCGTCGACGTCGAACGCGGGGTCCGCCATGAGTTCGGGATCGTGGTCGTCGGAGATCGCCCTGGCCATCGCGATTTGTGCTCGTTCGAGTTCACGGGTCAACGGGTGGTCTTTCCCGACGATTGCGCCGCGGTAGAGGCACTGCCACGCGTCGTGCAGCCGCAGTGCTGCAGCGTGCCGTTTGTCTCGCGTCTGCTCCGGCGGGGCGTACTTCGCCTGCGCTTCCGTGTACTCCGCAACAGCCGAGACGGCTGCCTGTACCGCGCTGCGTTCGATCGCTCGCGGTGCCCACAGGATTCCCGTCATCGAGACGACCACCGCGCTGATCCCGCCGATTGCCGTCCACATCGCAACCTCGATCGGCGGCTGCCCGGGAGTGGCGATCACCGAACTGATCTCGGTGGTCAGCAGCAGGAAGAACGCGCCCGGTGGGCCTAATCGAAGCGCGTCGACGGTAAAGGCGCAGGTCGACACCACGATGGCCATGATCAGCACGACAAAGACGAGCAGCACCGTCGGCGCGCCTTCGGAGATCGCTCGGTGGACCGGCTCCCCCACCGATGCCCCGATGAAGGACAGGATCGTCAACGCCGCCGCGGCGATACCGACTGCCTTCCATCTGCTCCGGTACGGACGTCCCTCACCGTAGATCGACGCGAATGCACCGAGCCCGACCAGGAGGGACGAGGGCCCGAATCCGAGCAGTGTCGCGACAGCCGCAGGAATCGCCAAGGCGAGTGCGACCCGAATTGCTCCGGGATACCGGTTTCCCACCGGCGGCAATCCGAACAGGACGCTGCGAGCCGGACGCGGCGCCGGGAGGTTGGACTCGTGACCCGCTGATGTTTCTTCGGGGTCCACTGCCCATCCTTCGCGCCGGTTCGATCGTGTCTGTGCCGTCCCATTCTTGCGGGCGGCTGCCCTGGTATCCGAAGCGGGTCTGGAGGTCGATTCGGCCACCCGCTTATTGACACTGCGTCAACAGTGTGGATGATAGGTGGAGCCAGATCCGCTCGTGGGTCGCACTTCATCGATCGGGAGAAATCACGATGACGCAAGTATCAACCGCAACCCGAACCACCGAACGACGCTCCCCGTGGATGGACGACGAATTGGAGGCCGTTGGCGAACTGGCGAGGAACTTCTTCGCCAAACACGTGACACCGCACCAGAAACGCTTCGCGTCCCAGGGTTTTCCCGACAAATCCGCCTATCGGGAACTCGGGACGCTCGGCCTCGCCGGCATGTCGATACCCACCGAGTACGGCGGCGGAGGAGGAACTTTTGCGCATGATGCCGTGCTGTTCCACGAGCAGGTGATGGCGGGTGATCATTCACTCCAACTCGGTGTGCACTCGGGAATCGTGCCGCACTACCTCAATGCCTACGCCGATCACGAGCACAAACTGCGCTGGCTACCGAAGCTGGCGAGTGGCGAGTGGGTGGGCGCAATCGCCATGACCGAGCCCGGCACCGGATCCGACTTGCAGAACATCACCACCCGCGCCGTCCGCGACGGTGACGACTATCTGATCAGCGGCGCAAAGACATTCATCTCCAACGGTCGCAATTGTGATCTGGTGATCATTGCCGCCAAGACCGATCCCAGCCTCGGAGCGCGTGGAGTGTCGCTCATCGTGGCCGAGGTCGATGACAACACACCGGGTTTCGAGCGCGGGCGAATACTCGAGAAGGTCGGACAGAAGGGCCAGGACACCACCGAGCTGTTCTTCGACCGCTTGCGGGTGCCTGCAACAAACCTGCTCGGGGACCGCGAAGGCACAGGGTTTGCCCAGCTGATGCAGCAGCTACTGCCTGAACGATTGATCTGCGGAGTTGCAGCCACTGCGGCAATGGAGCGTGCAGTCGCCCTCACCGTCGAGTACACCAAATCCCGAAACATGTTCGGGCAAACGCTCTTCGATCTGCAGAACACGCGCTTCGAACTTGCCGAGTGCGCGTCCATCGCTCGTATCTCACGAACGTTCATCGACGACTGCATCGTCAAATACCTTGCCGGGCAGCTCGATGCGACTACCGCCGCGATGGCCAAGTACTGGCTCACCGATCAGCAGTGCGCCGTGATCGACCGCTGCGTGCAACTACACGGCGGGTACGGCTACATACTCGAATATCCCATCGCTCAGATGTACGCCGACGCTCGTATTCAGCGAATCTACGCCGGATCGAACGAAGTCATGAAAGACCTCGTGGCGAGATCACTCTGAGTAATCAGGAATCCGCCTCGCACGCCGGCAGAACGTCACGCACGATGGCGAGCAAACTGCGTACCAGCAGAAGGTGCACCTGTTCGCGGTCGAGCGCTCCCGTCACCAACCACTGCTTACTGGCGGCCTTCGCCAGTCCTCCGTACGCCACGATCATCGAATGAACAGCAGCCTCGCTGCCTTCACTCGGTCGAATCTCGAGCGCATCCATCATGCGTCGCGCAGCAACGTCGTCAGCATCCTGCAGGATCCGATCCATCTCGGGATCACGGCGGAGGTCGTCGGACATGACTGTCGAGATCCACATGTCGCGATGACGCCAGGCGACGTCGAGCCACCGATCGATCACGGCGCCGATCCGCTTCTCCTGGCTCGCCGATCGCGGAATGCGGTCCACCGCCACTTCGGGAATGAAGACGAACCGCCGCACGACGTCGAGATACAACTCCCGCTTGGAGCCGAAGTAATGATTGAGCAGCGGACGACCGACCCCGGCCGCCTTGGCCAACTCGGTCATCGAGACGTCGGCAAAAGACTTCTCCTCGAAAACCTTTGCCGCGCTGACAATGATCTGCTCACGCCGGTCTTCGGGACCGAGACGCTTTCCGCCTGTGGCCGACGCGGACGTCATTCTTTTCTCGCGGGCGTGCTGTTGACCGTCGCCTGCGCCTCGACCATGAGCGAAATGTGTTCCACCAAACGCTTTCGAGAGATCTTGGAGGACGGGGTGTGCGCCTGATAGATGAACGCGAGGGCACCGAACAGCCCCACCGAATTGAGTTCGGAGTTCGCGGAGTCGGTTGCCTCGCCGCCGTACATCAGCTCGAGCGACGCGGAGATCGGATTGGTGAACTCCGCCATCAATTCTCGCCCTCGATCCCACAGCGCAGGTTCCGCCTGGGATTCGACGAACATGATGCGTCCACGGCGCGGATCCTTGAATACGTAGGTGGTGAAGGCCTTCACCACGTGACGGATCAGGGCCGACGGTTCGGAAGGCGCCGCCTCGAGAGCGTCCAGAATAGTGTCGCGTGCCCCGAGAACGACCTCGTCGAGCACGGCGACCAGCAGTTCGTCACGATTGGCGAAGCTCTCGTAGAAGTACCGTTCGGTCAGCGCAGCCTCGCGGCAGGTCGCACGCATGGTCGCGGCGGCCGCACCCTCGGTGCCCATGATCTGCAACCCGGCTTCGATCAGCTGTGCCCGGCGCGCGGCGCGGCGATCTTCTGGTTCCTGCCCACGCCACCTGCGCGGGCCGGTGCGCCGAGCCTCGGTATCCGTCATGTCCCCATGTTCTCACTGACCGGCAGTGCTCTCGACCTCAGGTTATCGCGGCGACCTCGGCAAGCGAACTGACATCGCACGATGTCAATCAATTCAATTCTGACATCAATCGCTGTTGACATCACTTGATGTCAGACTTACTCTTCGTTCAGTTGTTCACGCACCAATCAGGAGGCGTCACACATGGTCGACATCGACCCAACCTCGGGGCCATCGGCCGGTGAAGAGGAAACTCCAACTCGCCGAACACGAGTCGTCGTCATCGGAGCAGGCTTCGGCGGCATCGGAACTGCTGTCCGCTTGAAGCAATCCGGGATCGACGACTTCGTCGTTCTCGAACGCGCTGCGGAGCCCGGGGGAACCTGGCAGGTCAACACCTACCCCGGTGCACAGTGCGACATCCCGTCGATTCTGTACTCGTTCTCGTTTGCGCCCAATCCGAACTGGACGCGGCTGTATCCGCTACAGCCCGAGATCTACGACTATCTCCGGGATTGCGTCCATCGCTTCGGACTGGCCGGTCATTTCCACTGCAACCAGGACGTGACAGAAGCTTCGTGGGACGAGCAGGCCCAGATCTGGCGGGTGCACACCGCGGAAACCGTGTGGGAGGCACAGTTCCTGGTGGCGGCCACCGGCCCGTTCAGCGCCCCCGCCACACCCGACCTCCCCGGACTCGAATCGTTTCGTGGTCAGATGTTCCACACCGCAGACTGGAACCACGACCACGACCTTCGCGGTGAACGCATAGCCGTGGTCGGCACCGGCGCCTCCGCAGTGCAGATCATCCCCAGACTGCAACCGCTCGCGAACTCGCTGACCATATTCCAGCGGACACCGACGTGGATCCTGCCGCACCCGGATCAGCCGATGACGGGCTGGCCCAGCGCGCTGTTCGAGCGGGTACCGCTCACCCAGCGACTCGCACGCAAGGGACTCGACCTACTTCAAGAAGCCCTGGTACCCGGATTCGTGTACAAGCCGTCACTGCTCAAAGGGTTGGCCGCACTCGGCCGAGCACACCTTCGCCGGCAGGTGCGGGACCCGGAGCTTCGCGCAAAGCTGCTCCCCCACTACGCATTCGGATGCAAGCGTCCGACGTTCTCGAACACCTACTATCCCGCGCTGGCGTCACCCAATGTGGAGGTGGTGACGGACGGAATCGTCGAGGTGCAGGAGGGCGGAGTTCTCACCGCGGACGGAACCTTCCGGGAAGTCGACACCATAGTCATGGGAACCGGCTTTCGGATGGGAGACAACCCGTCGTTCGACATCATCCGAGGCCAGGACGGCCGCAGCCTCGCGCAGACGTGGAACGGCAGTGCCGAGGCCTTCCTCGGCACCACCATCAGCGGTTTTCCGAACTGCTTCATGATCCTCGGCCCCAACTCGGTGGTCTACACCTCGCAGGTCGTCACGATCGAAGCGCAGGTCGAATACATCGTGAGCTGCATTCTTCAGATGGACGAGCGCGGCATCGGCAGCATCGACGTCCGCGCCGACGTGCAGCGCGAGTTCGTGCGCGCAACAGACCGCCGACTCGCCACCAGCGTGTGGAACGCGGGCGGGTGCAGTAGCTACTACCTCGTCGACGGCGGCCGCAATTACACCTTCTATCCCGGATTCAACCGATCCTTCCGCGCCAGGACCAAACGAGCTGACCTCACTCACTACACGCAGGTACAACCTGTCTCGTCCACATCACTCACCACTGCTCGAGAAACCGTGGGGAGCCGATAATGCTCGGCATCAACGCCTTCAGAGGCACACCCGTCATCGCACCGTCCGGCGCTCGCCGCTACACCGACGAAGCACATGCCATCGCCGCCCGTGACGTCGAATTCGACTGGGACGGTGTACCACTGCACTACGTGCCGAACGAACCGATGGTCACCCACGTCATCAACTTCATGCATCTCGTGTTACCCGAGGGAGAGCGGGCCATGTCCGCGACGCTCGCCGAAGCGCTCCCTCTCATCGAGGACACCCGACTGCACGAAGAGGTGGTGGGTTTCGTCGGCCAGGAAGCAACACACGCGTCGTCGCACAAAGGTGCACGCGAACACCTTGCGGACCTCGGCATGGACATGAAACCGATGGCACGCCGCATGGACTGGCTCGTGGACAAGATATTGGGCGACAAAGGATTGACCGGAAAAGCCAAGCACGCCTGGCTCTGTGAACGTCTCGGCTTGTTTGCTGCCATGGAGCACTACACGGCAGTGGTCGGGGAATGGCTGCTCACCGATCCCGCCCTCGAAGATGCCGGCATGCACCCGGTGATGCTCGACATGGTCAAGTGGCACGGCGCTGAAGAAGTCGAGCACCGCAACGTCGCTTTCGACGCCTACATGTACGTCGACGGTAGCTACTCCCGACGCGTTCGCACGGCGCTGCTGGCCAGCTTCACGTTGTTCGTACTGTTCATCGCCTCGATGAATTACCTTTTCCGGCAGGACCCGTCGAAGGCGAAGGGTCGACTGTGGCCTCTGCAGCTGATCAGCGCCACTCGTCGTGGACTGGTACCGAACATGAAATTCCTGATCACCGAGATTCCTCCGTATCTGCGGCCGAGCTTCCATCCGTCCCAGATCGGGGACATGGACGTAGCCATGCGCTACCTCGCTCGCTCACCTGCCGCCAATCGTTCTTCCGAAAAGAGTGAAGAATGAACAAGACGGCTGCCGACCGTCCTCACGACGCACACGGCTTCACACCGACCCGGTCGTTGAGGTTTGCCGCGCAGGCCACCAGCGCATACCGTCGGATCTTTGCAACCAGTCCTGCAGCGCAGATACTTTCGCGTCCCAACCCGGTCCGCTACAGCGGGTTCGACATGACGCTGGACGTGAAGTCCGTCCGGTTCGAGTGTGACGACGTCCTGAGTGTCACCTTGACCCCGAGGGAAGGCATCGCCCTGCCGTCGTGGATTCCCGGCGCCCACCTCGACGTCTTTCTCCCCTCTGGAAGGCAACGACAGTACTCGCTGTGCAGCGACCCCGACGACTTGACCTCGTATCGGATCGCCGTCCGAAGGATAGACGAGGGCGGTGGCGGCTCACGCGAGATCCACGAGTCGCTGAAACCTGGAATGGCGGTGGACGTACGAGGGCCACGGAATGCATTTCCGTTTGTCACTGCTCCGTCGTACCTCTTTGTTGCGGGCGGAATCGGGATCACTCCGATACTTCCCATGGTGCAACGCTGTCACCGCCGCGGAGTCCAGTGGCGATTGGACTATCTCGGACGAACTCGGGCAGCTATGCCATTCCTGAACGAGATCGAGGAGTATTCCAGCGGCCGGGTAACCATCCGGCCGGACGACGAGTTGGGTCCGCCGGATGTCGAAACACTGCTCTCCGCTACGGATCCCGGCGCCGCGGTGTACACGTGCGGACCGACGCCGCTGATGAACATGGTGCGCGCGGCAGCCTTCACGAGCAACCCGACCGGATCGGTACACAGTGAGCGCTTCTCGCCGCTACCGGTAGTCGACGGCAAAAAATTCACTGTGCACCTGGCGCGCACCGGTCTCACCGTCGATGTCGGCGAGTCCGAAAGTGCCTTGGCAGCAATACGACGCGCACTTCCCGGCGTCGCGTATTCCTGCCAACAGGGCTTCTGCGGTACGTGCAAGGTTCGGGTGCTCGCCGGGACCGTCGACCATCGGGACACCCTTCTCACTGATTCGGAACGCACCGATTCGATGTTGACCTGTCGATCACGTTCCACCGGTAAGTCTTTAATGGTGGACCTGTGAAGCGAAAATTCCCGCTCGCGACGGCCGACGCAGACTTCGTCCGATCCGCGCCGCTGGTGATCACTCACCGGATCGAGTCCGAAGCGACGTGCGAAAGCTTGTGGCAGACGTTGACCTCGGACGGTGCGCTCGCGTCGTGGGCGCGCGGGATCACCGGATCCGACTGGACCTCGGCCAGACCATTCGGCGTCGGTACGACGCGAACTGTGCGGGCCGGCGCTTTCGCCGCACTGGACGAGAGATTTTTTCGCTGGGACGAGGAGAACCGGATGTCGTTCTACGTGGAGTCTGCGTCACTCCCGGGATTCAAGCGTTTCGCCGAAGATCTGGTGCTGGAACCGACTTCGACTGGAAGCCTTCTCACCTGGACGTTCGCGGTGCAGCCGCAGCCGTGGTTCGCCCCGATTCTGTCACTGGCCAGACCGATCCTCGACCGCGTGACCCGCAACTGGGCCGACGGCGCCGTCCACCACACACTTCAGGGGACTCCGCGATGACAACAACCGAGATCGACACGACCGCGCAGGCGACCGACGTCACGGTGACACAGGCAGTGCGCGAAGCTCGAGTCGCCGCCGCGTGGTGGGCGGAACTGACATTCGAGCAACGCGCCCACCGACTGGATCGGTGGCGAGGAATCATCGCTCGTCGAGCATCCGAACTCGCCGACGTCGTGCACCGGGACATGGGCAAGCCTCACCCCGACGCAATGCTCGAAATTGCCATGGCGCTCGAACACCTCGCGTGGGCCTCTAAGAATGCTCGAAAGGTGTTGGGCAGGCACACCGTCGGTTCCAGTCTGTTGACGATCAATCAGGCCGCCTCGGTGGAATATCGGCCTCTCGGAGTGGTCGGCGTGATCGGTCCGTGGAACTATCCGGTCTTCACCCCACTCGGTTCGCTCTCGTTTGCCCTGGCTGCCGGCAACGCTGTTGTCTACAAGCCGAGTGAGTTCGCACCAGGTGTCGGTGAATGGTTGGCCCGAGCATTTGCCGAGGTCGTCACTGAACATCCTGTGCTGCAAGTTGTCACAGGTGACGGTGGGGTCGGCGCGGCACTGTGCCTGGCCGGTGTCGACAAGATCGGGTTCACGGGATCGACCGCGACTGGCAAGAAAGTCATGGCAGCGTGCGCCGAGACCCTCACACCGGTGTTGATGGAATGTGGCGGTAAGGACGCACTCGTCCTCGATTCCGACGGAGATGTCGGCGCCGCCGCGGATGCTGCGGTGTGGGGAGCGTTGTCCAACTCCGGTCAGACCTGTCTGGGCGTCGAGCGTGTGTACGTGCACGAACACGTCTACGACGAGTTCCTCGACAAGACAACCACTCTGGCCGCTCGAATTCATGCAGGTCCTGCTGCCGACGACAAGATCGGTCCGATCACCATGCCCTCGCAAGTCGCCGTCATCCGGCGCCACATAGACGACGCGGTATCGCGGGGTGGACGTGTCGTTCTCGGCGGGCTCGGCACGATCTCCGGTCAGTACGTGCAACCGACCATCATGGTCGACGTACCCGAAGACAGCCTCGCCGTCACGGAGGAGACCTTCGGCCCGACGATGACCATCACCAAAGTCAGCTCGATGGACGAGGCGGTGGAGTTGGTCAACGCGTCGCCATACGCCTTGGGAGCAAGCGTGTTCGGCAAGGACGGAGTATCAATTGCAGATCGACTCCGATCGGGAGGAGCGTCGGTGAACTCCTACGTGATGTACGCCGCGGTTCCCAACCTGCCGCTGGGTGGGGTCGGAGCATCCGGTTTCGGACGCGTTCACGGCCCCGACGGACTGAAAGAGTTCACCTACGCCCGTTCGATGACCAGGCAACGGTTCCGTTCGCCACTACCGCTGACGACGTTTCGACGGACCGCCCGAATCGACTGGCTGGTCAAGGTTCTCATCCGCGCTCTACACGGAAGGCACTGAAGCAATGACGGGACGCTTGTCCGCGCTTGCAGGAACAGTCCGCGACCTGGGCATTCCACTGCCCGGGCGCCGAATCGACTACGACGTCGCCGGTAAGGTTGTACTGATCACCGGCGGAGGCGACGGTATCGGAGCGGCGTTGGCGCGCACTCTCCATCGACGTGGGGCGACGGTGGCGCTGGTCGATGTCAACCAGAGTTCGCTGGCAGCAGCCGAGCGCGCATTCGAGTCACGGCGAGTCGTGACGGTGACGGCAGACGTCCGCGATCGGGACGGTATGAAAGCAGCCGCGCGCACGGTTGTCGATCAGCTGGGCAGAATCGACGTCGTGGTGGCGAACGCCGGAATCACCCCTCCCCCGGCAACATTGCGCCAAATCGATCCCGACGCCTTCGATCGAGTAGTCGACGTCAATCTCACCGGTGTCTTCAATACCGTGCATCCGACCATCGACGAGGTGATCCGCAACAGTGGGCACATCGTCGTCGTGTCCTCGGCCGCGTCGTTCGCCCCCGGTTTGGGCGGAGCGTCGTACATGATCAGCAAGGCCGGCGTCGAAGCGCTCGGGCGGGCTCTGCGTTTGGAGGTTGCGGGCTACGGCGCCACGGCCGGTGTCGCGTACTTCGGGATGGTGGACACACAACTTGCGCGCGCAACTCTCGACGACGACGAGATCGGGCGCAAGCTCGACGCTCGACTGCCTGGGCCCCTCCGCCGTCGAATCTCCCCGGACAGTGCCGCGAAAGTGATCGCCGACGCGATCGCGCGCCGCGCCGGCCGGACCCTTGCCCCCGCGGCCTGGGAACCCTGGGCGTGGGGACGCGGTTTCGTCAATGTCCTTGCCGACGGTTACCTGGCCAGGGACAAAGAGGCACACGACCTGATCCGCGAACTCGAAGACAGAACCACCGCTGCGGCCCCGACGAATGCATCAGCCCTGACAAAGGCATCCAGGAGAACATCATGACCACGTTGTGTGCTGCCTTCCAGCGAGTGTCGGCGGTAGCGCCCGACGCGGTGGCCCTGCGAGACATCGGCGATGCGCGAACACTGACGTGGCGCGAGTACGGCGAACAGGTCCGCGATGTTGCCGCAGGATTGGCCGGAATCGGCGTGGGACATGGCGATACGGTTGCCTTGATGATGAGTAACCGAATCGAGTTCTACCCGATCGACGTCGGCGCCCAACACCTCGGCGCGACGTCCTTCTCCATCTACAACACGTCGGCACCCGAAGCCGTTCGCTACATCCTCGCCAATTCCGTTGCGCGAGTTCTCGTCTGCGAGGCCCAGTACGTGGATATCGTCCGTCGCTCCGGTGCCACACTCGACACGATCGTGGTCGTCGATGCGCAGCCGCATGCCCAGCAGTCCGGCACCCTGACGATGGAGCAGATGAAGTCTTCTGCTGCCGCCGATTTCGATTTCGAGAGCACCTGGCGTGCGGTGAAGCCGAACGATGTCGCCACGCTGATCTACACCTCCGGTACGACCGGCAACCCCAAGGGCGTCGAGACGACCCATGCCTGTCTGTTGTTCGAAACCACCGCCGTCAGTGCTGTACTCCCCGTCGAGTTCGGTGACCGCATCACCTCGTACATGCCGTCGGCGCACATCGCCGATCGGCTCACCTGCCTGTACATGCAAATGGTGTTCGGCACCCAGATCACTGTCGTGCCGGATCCGAGCCAGGTAGCGGCTGCGCTTCCGGACTGTCGCCCCACGATCTGGGGCAGCGTCCCCCGTGTGTGGGAAAAGCTGAAGGTTGCCGTCGAATCGGCCGTCGCCAACGAACCGGACGACGCGCGGCGAGCGGCATTGCAGTGGGCACTCGACGTCGGTCGCACTCGGCTCGCACACTTGCGAGCCGGTGAAACAGTCCCCGCCGAACTGGAAGCGGACTACGCCCGAGCCGATGCGATGGTCCTCTCCGCCCTGCGTGCGAAACTGGGCTTTGCCGAATTGAAGTGGGCCATCTCCGGCGCAGCGCCCATTCCGCCGGACACCTTGGCATTCTTTGCGGCCCTCGGAGTTCCGATCTCGGAGATCTGGGGAATGTCGGAACTGACATGCATTGCGAGTACAGCGCCGGCCGAGCCGACCAAGCTCGGAACGGTCGGAAAGTTGCTCCCGGGCATGGAAATGCGCATCGAGGCCGATGGCGAGCTACTGGTTCGAGGACCGCTGGTCATGAAGGGGTATCGCGGCGAACGCGCGAAGACGGCAGAGGCGATCAGCGCCGACGGTTGGCTCTCGACCGGAGACATCGTCACCGCCGACGCGGACGGGTACCTCACGGTGATCGATCGCAAGAAGGAGTTGATCATCAATGCGTCGGGAAAGAACATGTCACCCGCAGCCATCGAGACGGCGGTGAAGACGGCGTCGTCGTTGATCGGTGAAGTAGTGACGATCGGTGACGGCCGGAAGTTCAACACAGCATTGATCACTCTGAGCGCCGACGCCGCGGTCGAAGCGGCACGCTCACTGGGACTTGCGGTCGACGCCGCGGTGCTCGCCAAGGACGCTCGGATCGTCGACATCGTTGCAGCTGCTGTCGCCGAGGGAAACTCGCGACTTTCGAGGGCCGAGCAGATCAAGCGGTTTCACGTGCTCACCACGTTCTGGGAGCCCGGCGGCGAGGAGCTGACACCGACGATGAAACTCAGGCGCAAGCCGATAGCCGAGAAGTATGTTTCCGAAATCGTTGCTCTCTATGCGGATTCGATCGCAGAGGACGTCTACGAGCCGGCGCCCTGAGCGTAGATCAGTGTTTCGGTGGCCTTGACCACAAACGTAGCGGCCGTTCCCGGAACCAGATCGAGTTCGGCCGCTGCACTGGCCGTGATGTCGGCAGACAAACCAGGCTGGCCGGCGTCGTCCTCGGCTCGGACTCTGACGACATCGCCTCGGTTTTCGATCTCGGCGACCGTGACTGCAAACGCGTTTCGTGGGCTGCCGTGCGGCGGTTCAAGGTAGACCGATACCGCTCGCGGTTCGAAGACCGCCACAGCGGCACTGCCGGCGAGTAATTCGGACTCGGCCTGACCTGCGATGTCCACTCCGGTCGGGCTCCTGAGAACACCGTCGCCTGCCATCGTGCCACTGCGCAAGTTGATCCCGGCGATGCGTGCGGCGAACGCACTTCGCGGGCGAGTCAGAACTGTTCGCACGTCACCACGTTCGACAACCCGGCCACCGTCCACAACGACAACGGTGTCGGCAAGGGCCAGCGCATCCAGAGCGTCGTGCGTCACGAGTACGGCTGTGCGATCCCCGGTCCGGAGCACTCTGCGCAGCAACGACCGCAGCGCCGGGGCCGACGCGACGTCGAGCGCGGACATCGGTTCGTCGAGCAGCAGCAGTTCGGGTTCAGCAGCCAATGCCCTCGCCACTGCGACGCGTTGTGCTTGGCCGCCGGAGAGCTGTGAAGGCTTGCGGTCAGCCAATTCGCCGGCGTCGACTGCGTCGAGCCAATGGCGAGCAGTCTCGGCGGAATCGCGACGCGACCGTCCTGCGCTGCGCGGCGCGAACGCCACGTTCGCCGCCGCGCTGAGATGTGGAAAGAGCAGTGCCTCTTGCGCGAGTAGGGCGGTGCCGCGCCGATGCGGCGCCAATGCGACTCCCCTGCTGGTATCGGTGAGAACGCGGGAATTGAGTTCGATCAACCCGCGCCGCGGATGATGCAGTCCGGCAACTGCCGCCAGAACGGTCGACTTGCCGGCGCCGTTGGGTCCGAGGATGGCGGTCACCTCACCGGCCGCGACGTCGAACGCCGCGACGACGTCGCGCTCAGGAATCTCGATGTCGACGTGGAGGCCACTCACAACGAACCCGCCGATCCGCGTCCACGCACCGCAACCACAATGATGACCGCGACGACTACCAGCACCAGCGAAAGCGCAACCGCTGCATCCGGATCGGTCTCACGCTGGAGATAGATTTCCAGCGGCAGGGTGCGCGTCACCCCTTGCAGACTTCCCGCGAACGTCAGCGTCGCACCGAATTCTCCCAGCGCACGAGCGAAAGCCAGAACTGCCCCTGACACCAGACCGGGAAGAACCAACGGCAGCGTCACCCGGCGAAGCACGGTGGTAGGGCGGGCACCGAGCGTCGAGGCCACTGCCTCGTATCGCGTGCCTGCAGTGCGTAGCGCACCTTCGAGGCTGACGACGAGGAACGGCAGGGCAACAAACGTCTGCGCCAGGACGACCGCAGTTGTCGAGAAGGCTATCTGGATGCCGAGCACTTCCAACTGCTCACCGATCAACCCCTTGCGGCCGAACGTGTACAGCAACGCGATACCGCCCACGACCGGCGGCAGAACCAGCGGGAGCAGAATCAAGGACCGGAGAACGGACAGTCCCCGAAAGTGACTGCGTGCCAACACCGCGGCCATCGGTACCCCGAACAGGATGCACAGCACCGTGCTCATCGCCGCCGTCTTCAAACTCAATTTCAGTGCAGCAACCGATGATTCGGAGGTCACGAGTTCCCAGAACTGCGACCACTGCACGGTGGCCAGCATCGCGACCAAGGGAGCTATGACAAAGGCCCCGCCGATCAGCGCAGGAAGGTAAATCCACACCGGCAACCCGAGCGGAGCGCGGGTTGCCGGTCGTAGGCGTGTCACGGAGCAGCGAATCCCGCGTCACTCAGAACTGCCAGGCCCTTCGGCCCCTTCACGAAGTCTACGAACTTGGTTGCCGTAGCCGAATTCTTCGAATCCTTCAGCACCGCAATCTGGTACAGGTTGACCACCGTGGTTGCTTCCGGGAACGCGACGGTCTGCACCTTGTCACCGGCGGACTTCGCGTCGGTGACGTAGACGATGCCGGCATCGGCCTGGCCGGATGTCACCTTGTTGAGAACGTCGGTCACCGACGATTCCTCACTGACAGGCGAGAGGGTCTCACCGGTGGCCGTCTCGACCTTCTTCGTGGCCGCACCACACGGAACCTGTGGAGCGCAGATCACCAATTGTGTCCCCTCCTTTGCCAGGTCGGCGAACGACGCGATGCCCTTCGGATTGCCAGGAGGCACAACAATCGTCAAGGTATTGCTCGCGAAGTCCGAGGCTGACCCTGCGACGACACCGGCATCGGTGGCCTTGGTCATGTTGGCGGCGTCAGCCGAAGCGAACACATCTGCGGGCGCACCTTGGGTGATCTGGGCGACGAGGTCCGAAGATCCCGCAAAGCTGAAAGTGACTTTGGAACCGGGGTTCTCGGACTCGAACTCCTTGCCGAGTTCGGTGAAGGTGTTCTTGAGTGACGCCGCCGCGAAGACGGTGATGCTTCCCGTGGCACTCTCGCTCGAAGTGGTTGTGGTCGGAGCGGCCGACGACGTCTCCGACGAAGAGTTGTCGGAGGAACTACAACCGGTCACCAGGGCAAGCGAAAATGCGCCTGCTGCAACAAGTCCGAGTACGCGTTTCACGAATATCCTCCAATATGTTCAGAACTACGGCGTTTTCAGAGTTACGGGGTTTCCACTATGACGGTGGTGGCCTTTACTATCGCGACGGCGATGCTTCCGACTTCGAGTCCGAGTTCCCTAACCGCGTCGGTGCTCATCAAGGAGACGACGGTGAAGGGCCCACACTGCATTTCGACCTGTGCCATCACCTTGTCGGTGACGACCTTGGTGACGAGGCCGGCGAACCGGTTGCGGGCCGAACTTGCACCGGTGAGCGGATCGGCCGGTGCGGGTCCGGCATTGGACCTGGCGAAGCCTGCCAACTCGGCGCCGTCGATGACCTTGCGGCCGGAGTCGTCCGTCGTCGCTTCGAGAAGCCCACCGTCGACCCACCGTCGAACGGTGTCGTCACTGACACCGAGCAGACCGGCGGCTTCGCGGATTCGAATGTTGGGCACGAGGTGATCGTAGGTCGCAAGTGCGGACCTAACAAGCCGAAATGCTCCGCAGATGCGTGAACTAGTCAATCCTGATCACGTATCTGCGGAGCATTGTCGATAGTTGCCGTAGACGAGTCAGCGCATCATTCTTCGGCCCAGGGCACGCGGCAGGAGTCGGTGCTGAACCCTTGCTCGGTGATCCCCAACGCCGAGTACATCCGGGCGCGCATGTTTTCGAGCCCGATCTGATAGGTCAGTTCCACGACGCCCGCGCGCCCGAACCTGCGCTCGAGGTCTGCGACCTGCTCGTCCGTCACGCCATGCTCGCCGTGCGGGTCACCGGTCATCGCGTCGGCGTAGGCGATCGCGGCGCGCTCGTCCTCGCTGTACTTCGGTGAATCCCGGTAATTCGCGATCTCTTTCAGCTTGTCGACGTCCAAACCGTCCAAACGAGACAGCATCGTCCCGAAATCGACGCACCACGAGCAGCCGACCGTCCAGGCGACGCGATAGACGGCCAATTCACGAATGTTCGACGGCAGCACCTTCGACGCCTTCTGCACGGCCATCTCGTGACGGGCAGCGGCGACGAACAATTTCCGATGATTGGCCAGGACGGCAAAAGGCTCGGGAACTTCGTCGTACTGCCTGGCGGCAAATTTGTAGGCCACCTTGATCAACGGACTGGCTTCTGACGGTGTCACTGCGGGAATGCGAGTCATGGCAAGCCTCCGTATCTTCTACAGCACCGGATTCGATGCTCTCTACAGAGTTGGACGACGGCGGCGATTCAAACGTGACAAGCACCGCGCCCGAGCAGATGTGAGGATGCGGTGTCAGCCGACTAAGCTGCAAAGATGCCTTCGACGTCCCGCAACCGCACCGTCTCGCGTCTGCAGCCGTTCGCATCCACGATTTTCGCCGAAATGACAGCGTTGGCCACACTTCACGACGCGGTCAACCTCGGTCAGGGCTTTCCGGATACCGACGGTCCTGCGGCCATGCTCGAAGTAGCGCGTCGAGCCATCGCCGAGGGCGTCAACCAATACCCACCCGGGCCGGGCATGCCCGTCCTGCGTCAAGCAATCGCGGAGGATCGGCGCATCCGCTACGGGCTCGACAGTGATCCCGACTCCGAAGTTCTGGTCACCGTCGGTGCCACCGAGGCGATCAGTGCTGCGATCCTCGGGCTGGTCGAACCCGGCGAAGAAGTAGTGCTGATCGAGCCGTATTACGACTCCTACGCAGCATCCGTCGCATTGGCCGGCGCGGTGCGTCGCACTGTTCCTCTGGTCGCCGCGGGAGACGGATTCGCGGTCGATCTCGATGCATTGCGCAGTGCGATCACCGCCAAGACGAAGATGCTGATCGTCAACAGTCCTCACAATCCCACCGGCACCGTGTTCACCGATCACGAACTTCGAGCAATCGCCGAACTCGCGTGCGAACGCGACCTGATCGTGTTGAGTGACGAGGTCTACGAGCACTTGGTCTTCGACGGCCTCACCCACACACCGATGGCGTCTCTTCCGGGTATGCGTGAGCGCACCGTCACGGTGTCCAGTGCCGCAAAGACTTTCAATGTCACCGGCTGGAAAACAGGATGGGCGATCGGCCCTCGCGAACTCATCGACGGCGTTCGTGCTGCCAAGCAGTTCATGTCATTTGTCGCCGGCGCACCATTCCAACCTGCCGTTGCGTATGCGCTGACCAACGAACAGCCGTGGGTGGTCGAACTTCGAGAGAGCTTGCAAGGCAAACGGGACGTGCTCGGCAAAGCCCTGGCCGAAGCCGGTTTTACGGTGCATTCCGGCGGCGGCACGTACTTCCTCCTTGCCGACATCAGACCGTTGGGTGAGACCGACGCGGGAGAGTTCTGCCGCGCGCTGCCCGAGCGTATCGGCGTCGCGGCGGTACCGGTCGACGTGTTCGCGGACAACCGCGACGACTGGAAGCACTTGGTGCGCTTCGCCTTCTGCAAGCAGGACCACATCCTGTCCGAAGCGGCACGCCGTCTCCACCTGCTCCAAGGAGCAGCGCACCCATGACAGCGCGGACCATCCCGACCGCCTTCGTCCACCGATACCTCGCGTTCTCACCGGACAACAACGTCGATTTGTCCGGCGCACTGCGCGCTGCTGGGATCGACCTCGAGACATTGTCCGACCCTCGCGCCCGGCTGACTCCGACTCAGGTCACCACGTTCATCCAATCCACCTGGCAGATCACCGACGACGAATTGTTCGGCCTCGGATCCGCCCCGGTGCCCCGTGGCACTTTCCGATTGATCTGCCTGACGTTGATCCATTGCCCTGATCTCGGATCGGCCTTTGTCCGAATGTCCGACGTGATCCGTGCACTACCGGCACTGGCCCCACTGTCGATCGAGAAGGGCGAAGAAAGCACCCGAGTGAGTTTCGCCGTCCGAGCACGCGAAGGTGTCGCCGAGCGTGATGTCGCGGAACGTGTCACGACCGATTTTGTCCTGATCTTGCTCCACCGCTTTTCCGCATGGTTGATCGGAAAGCGCGTCCGACTGCGGGCCGTCGAATTTCCGTACTCTGCACCGGATGCGCGATTGGCCCAGGACTACGACTACATCTTCGGAGCGCCCGTCACCTTCGGCGCGCAGCGAGCGGCACTGGAGTTCGACAACTCGGCCATGCGTGCGCCAATCATCCAGACCGAAGAGACACTGGAGGAATACCTCCGAGAATCTCCAATTCAGCTCATGTCCGAACGCGACTACGACAGCACCGCGTCGGCACAGGTGCGACGGGTCCTCGAACTCGGAGTGAAGGGACGAACCTCCACGGCCGAGGAGATCGCCGAAATGCTCTCGATCAGCGTTCCCCATCTGCGTCGACTACTGCGGCGTGACGGGACCTCACTCAATCAACTGCGCGAAGAAGTGCTCCGCGACGTAGCCATCGCCGGTCTGCGACGCGGAGAATCCGTCGAAGTACTCTCGGCGCGATTGGGATTCTCCGAGCCCAGCGCCTTCCGTCGTGCCTTCAAACGATGGACCGGCGATACGCCGAGTTCCTACCGCTAGCTGACGCAGAACTCGTTACCTTCGGGATCGGTCATCGTGATCCACACGCTCGGCCCCTGTGCTCCTCGGTGCAGGATCGTCGCTCCCACCTTCTCGAGTTGCGCTGCAACATCCTCGCGCTTGTCGCCCACTCGTATGTCGAAGTGGAGACGGTTCTTCACCGTTTTCGATTCCGGAACCAGTTGGAACAGAACGCGGGGACGTTCGGGATGCTCCGGATCGCTGATGGCCGCGCCTTCACGCCAGACGAGAACTCCCTCGAACGTCGTGGTGTCGGATTCCTTGGCGTGACCAGCGGCGACGAGGCCTCTGATGAAGTCTTCGTCGCTGGGCTCCGCTGCCCACCCGAGTGCCGCGGCCCACCACTTCGCCTGTTCGTGCGGGTGCGCCGAATCTACTGTGACCTGAAATTCGTATCCCATGTTCCGACGTTAACGCCGAGCACCGACACGAAAGAGCAGATTCGGACCGGGGCTGGGCGTCAGTCGACGCTCTTGATGGTCTTCATGGTGATCAGCGATGTCACCCGCGAGACGGCCGGAAGCCCGCTGAGCTTGGTGACCATGAAGTTCTCGTACGTCGCCAGATCTTTCACAGCGACACGGATGAAATAGTCGGGAATTCCGAAAAGTCGCCGACATTCGATCACTTCGTCGAACGCCGCGACCTGAGATTCGAAGTCCTCGATGGTCGCCTGGTCGTTGATTCCGATCTCCGCGGTGACGATCACCTGAAATCCTCGACCGAGCGCTTCCTGACTGACGATCGCGCGGTACCCGGTGATGATTCCGTCGGCTTCGAGCTTCTTCACCCGACGCAGGCAAGGAGAGGGCGTCAGCCCCACCAGATCCGCCAATTCCGTGTTCGTCAGACTCGAGTCCTGACGGAGGTGAAACAAAATTGCGTCATCCATGGCATCCATCGCACTATTATTGCGCACTGTTCAATATGTGGGCATTCTGAGCAATCGATCACCTCGATCTTTGTTATAGATTTGCGTCGTGATCGAACCAGCATCGTCGACGGCCGCGCCTGCCGTCGAACTCTCGCCGCGAACCCCGGCGTGGCGGCACGCCTTCCAACTGTCGCTGCCGGTCGGATTCGGCCTGCTCCCACTCGGGATAGCCCTGGGCGTTCTTGTGGTCCAACAGGGCCTCAACCCTTGGTGGGCAGTCGCTTTCACCTCGCTGATCTACGCCGGATCGCTGGAGTTTCTCGCCGTCGGAATGGTCGCGGCCATGACACCACTGCCGTACGTCGCTCTGACCGCACTGCTGGTCAACTTTCGACATGTGTTCTACGCCTTGAGTTTTCCGCTGGAAAAGATTCGCAACCCCTTCGCCCGCTTCTACAGCATGTTCGCGCTGACCGACGAGGCCTATGCAATGTCGGTAACTGCCGATCCCAAGGCACTCACCGGACGCGTCATCGTCTACTCCCAGCTGTACCTCCACGGCTACTGGATCGGTGGCGCGATCCTGGGCGCGACGGCAGGACAGTGGATTCCAGATTCGATAGTCGGTCTCGACTTCGCTCTGACCGCACTGTTCGTCGTCCTCTCGATCGAGGCAATTCGCGCACAAAACGGATTCGCGGTGCCGGTCGCTGCGGTCACCTGCGCCCTGGTCGCCCGGCTCGCGGCACCGGAACACATGCTGCCAATTGCGATGGGTGCCTTCGTACTCTTCCTGATCGGCCGCTTTGTCTACGACTCACGAAAGGCGAAGATCGATGCCTGACACCTCGTACATCTTTGCGGCGGTCGCCGTCATGGCCGTGGTCACCTTCGCTCTGCGCACGATACCGTTCGCCGCGCTCATGCCGCTGCGCTCCTCCGCTCTGGTCGGCTACCTGGGCGTCTACATGCCGGCCGGCGTCATGCTGATCCTCGTGATGTATTCGCTCAAAGGCGTGTCGATCACCGCACCGTCGCACGGCATACCCGAACTGATCGCAGTGTGCGCCACGATCGCCGCGCATCTCTGGCGAAAGAACGCCGTCTTGAGCATCGTCGTCGGAACGACGATCTACGTCGCCCTGGTCAATACCATGTTTGCCTGAAGATTTCCCATCCGGGAGCAAAGAATCTTTACTCCTGGATGGGTGATTTGTAACCTCCAGGCGCTTATCTGAACAGTTGAACACTTATACGATTTCAGTAGTGTGGCCGCCGGCCGCGACTGAAAGATCGGTGAGGTTCGATGTCCACGACAATGACCACGACGGGCACCCGAATCGCCGGAGCCTGGCACAGTCTGGATCGAGGCCAGCGTCGAAGCATCATCGGAATGACCGTCACCGTCGTTGCACTCAACGTCGTCGGGTGGGCAGTTCTGCTCGGTCTGGTCGTGCCCGGCCACTACACGATCGAAGGCAGTGTCTTCGGCATCGGACTCGGCGTCACGGCGTACACGCTCGGCATGCGCCATGCTTTCGACGCCGATCACATCGCCGCCATCGACAACACCACTCGGAAGTTGTTGGCGGACGGCAAGAAACCGATGTCCGTCGGTTTCTGGTTTTCACTCGGACACTCCACCATCGTCTTCGTTCTCGTCGCACTTCTGGCGTTGGGTGTGCGGCAACTTGCCACCAGCCTTTCCGACGACAACTCCGATCTGGAGAAATGGACCGGCTTGTTCGGCACCACCATTTCCGGAACGTTCCTGATCTTGATCGGCCTCCTGAATCTTTTCTCTCTCATCGGGATTCATCGCGTGTACACGAAGTACAAGGCCGGAACCTTCGACGAGGAACAACTCGAGAAGGAACTCGACAGCCGCGGCGCCCTCAACAAGATCCTGGGCCCGGTGATGAAGATGGTTCGCAAGCCCTGGCACATGTACCCGGTCGGCCTACTGTTCGGACTGGGATTCGACACCGTCACCGAAGTGGGACTGTTGGTGATCGCCGGCGGCGCAGCGGCGACAGGGCTCCCGTGGTATTCGATCCTCGTTCTACCGATACTCTTCTGCGCCGGGATGTCTCTGTTCGACTCGATCGACGGATCGTTCATGAACTTCGCTTACGGTTGGGCATTTGCCCAGCCGGTACGAAAGATCTACTACAACATGGTGATCACCGGACTCTCGGTGGCAGTAGCCCTACTGATCGGGACCCAGGAAATCATCTCGATCTTCACCGACAAACTCGACATCCACGACGGGATTCTCGGCGCCATCGGGAACCTGGATCTCGGCGCGATGGGCTTCATCATCGTCGGACTCTTCGTCGTCACCTGGATGATCGCCCTCCTCGTGTGGCGGTACGGCCGCATCGAAGAACGGTGGCAGGCGCAGTCCGGTGCGGCAGTCGCACGACGAGCGACGGCAGAAGACGCGATGTGAGTTCAGTTCGGCGACAAGGCAGCACAGAATTCTCGAGGTTGGTCGACATGCAACCGCAGCCCACCGATCATGGTGGAGCTAGATCCCTTCGACAGCCCTTTCGGTAGCGAGACCGGCAGCGGTCGATCGAATTCGACGTCCACGACAGTCCCGTCGGGCCCCGGGAGAACGAGATGCTCGTCGACCACCGCATTGGCGGTATCACCGAATCTTCGGACCATGCTCACCCGCGAAATCCGTGATCGGTCCACCTCGACACGAATGCCCGTGCCGGATCGAAACACCACCGTTCGAGCCGACACGAGATGCGGGTGCACGACCCGTCCGGCGAGCCAACCGCCAATCGCAATCAGCGACAACACCGTTGCAATGAGCAGCACGACGCGAAGCCACTGCCACGGAACAAGGAAGTGAATCGCCACGGCCTCGATCACACTCGCCGCGACAAAAGCCACCGGTATCGACATGGTCCCCCTCGAGTAGCCGAAAGTCGCTGTATCACCGGAACTTCCGTCTACCCTGCCCGTCGAGAGCAACCACAGTGATCGGATCACGCCGTACCGCTAGACATGAGACGTGTTGCGACGCGCGCGACCACTTCCCGTTGCGCCGGATCAGGCACCAGATCTGCGATCCCGACCGAGAAGCCCACACCTGCGGATCCTCCGTCTGAGGACACGTCGCCCAGCACCCCGGCCAACGATCCCCCCAACTCGCCCGACAAGTCCGCGATCTCGTCCGCAGCCTCGGCTACCTCGCGCCCAGCCAATGCAGCAAAGCGACGGTAAAGATCGACAATGCGCTTCCGGTCATCCTCGTCGGACAGCAACTGCGTGGCCGTGGAGAACAACTCGTGCGGCGCTGCCCCCGAGATCGCCACCAGCTCCCACATGTCGCGTTCCCGTTCGAACAGGCGCCGCACCGAGTCCGTCGGAGACGAGGCGATCAACTCTTCGAACGCCGACACCAGCTCCACGGGAAGCGGCGAGACCACCCGCCCGGCACCTCGCGCCGACAGCATTTCCTCGAGGCGCACCCGCTGGTCAGCGAGGACACGCTGCTTCCTGTCTATCTCTGCAATCAGGGAGGAAAGGTCGTCGGCGAAGTCGTCCGGTTCTCCTGCATCGATCGGCTTCGGCTCGATCATGGCGGCAATGGAGCCGAGTGGAATGCCGGCGGCAGAGAGCCAACGAATGCGCATCAGCCTGACCAGATCGGGCAGTTCGTAAGTTCTGTATCCGTTGGACAGCCGCCTCGGCTCGGCCAACAGGCCTAGTCGGTGATAGTGCCGAACGGTCCGTGAAGTGGTCCCTGCCGCCCTGGCCACGTCGCTGATTCGCATACGAACAGCATCAACTATGACGCTACGTCATAGTCAAGGCACGGCATCCCTGGCCGCAGGTCTAAGGTCCCGTTCTTCCTGCGGGGAGTTTCGCAGACGAATGTGGCGGGTATTGATCACTTGCGGCGGCGATTTCCAGAGCGAGGGGTCAGCCGCGCAAGGTCTGCCCCCGGCTGTCACTCGCCGGGTGGCGGGCCGCCAAAGCAAGCGGGCCGCCGAAAACAATCTGCGCCAGGCGATGATTTCGATGCAAACGACACGACTCGACACCATCCTGATTCTGATCGTCGGGACGGCAATCGGACTGAGCGTCTGGCTGGCCACGCAAGAACCATTCGCGTCGATCGGACTCGGAATCGCAACGGTCGTGATCTGCTGGATTTCTTGTTCGATGATCCACGGCTTCCCACACCGATCGACAAAGGACATGCGTCCGCGCGAGGACCAGGATCGCGAATCACCGAGGCGCCGTTGACGCCGTGCAGTGATGTGGCCAACCGTGGAGGCCCGGACACAGCGGAGTGAGTGGTTCGCCTGTCGCAGGTGAACCACTCACTCCGGTCAGTTGATCAGACCTCGTCGGGTCGCCACGTCGCGACGGCCCAGATCACAGCGACGTCGAGAGCGATGATCACGATCGACCACAGCGGGTAGTACGGCAACCACAAGAAATTGGCCACGATCGAGAGAGCTGCGATCACGAAGGCCATCCCGCGAGCCCACGTCATTCCCACGAACAATCCCAGCGACACCGCGATGCCGATGATTCCGAGCACGATGTGAATCCAACCCCACGTCGTGACGTCGAATTCGAAGGTGTAATTGACTCCGACGATCAGAAGATCGTTGTCTGCGAGAGCGGCAATGCCTTGCAGCAGCGCGACAATTCCCGCTACGAAGAGCAGGCAGGCTGCCGCCACCGTGGTCCCGATGGCAAAGCCTTGTCGGACAGGATGGTTCGCATGAGATTGGTGCGGAGCAGTCATGACATCCCCTTCATCGGCGAAATAGCGTGAGAACAGTATTCAAAGGTTCGCGCCGACGAACATCACCCAGCAAGGATGAACAGCCGTCCAGCACGGCAATTGAAAATTCATGGGAACATATGTTCGATTTCGGTGTACTGTGGTCCTTATGACCGCCACGATGCAACCGTCTCTCTTCGACAACGGTGACCTCGGCGTTTCTTTGGCCGATCTCGACGGCACGGTGCAGCGACGCATTCTCACCGCCGGTGCATGGGTCGACCATCGCCCAGCCTGGCTGACGGGATCGGAAGCCGTGTTCGACAACCTGGAAGCTACGGTTCCGTGGCGATCAGAACGGCGCCAGATGTATGACCGCGTTGTCGACGTACCTCGTCTGGTGTGTTTCTACGCGGAGAATCAGCCGCTGCCGGACGCGCTTCTCACTGAAGCCAAAGACGTACTGAGCAGCCACTACTTCGACGAACTCGGCGAGCCCTTCGCCACGTCGGGGCTGTGTTTCTATCGTGACGGCTCCGACAGCGTTGCCTGGCACGGGGACGACACGGGACGAAGCCGCACCGAGGACACAATGGTTGCCATTCTGTCTCTCGGTGCCGCGCGCCCGCTCCTACTGCGCCCCCGCGGGGGTGGCGAATCGATCCGGTTCAATCTCGGTCACGGCGATCTACTCGTGATGGGCGGATCCTGCCAACGCACCTGGGAACACTGCGTCCCCAAGAGTGCGAGGGCACTCGGGCCGAGAATCAGCGTCCAATTCCGTACTCGCGGAGTCAGATAGCGTCGCCAAGTTGCTCTCGCAGCGCCTTCCGATTGAGCTTGCCGACAGCCCTCTTCGGAACCGATTCGGCAAAAACCACCCGGCGCGGTTTTTTGTACGACGCCAGTCGCTCGCCGACATGAGCGACCAATGATGCTTGCAGTGCGTCGTTTTCGACGTTTCCTTCCGCGAGGACAACGACGGCGGTGACCGCCTCCACCCACTTGACGTCGGCGGTGCCGACCACGGCAACCTCACGAACAGCCGGATGCGTCAGGAGCGCATCCTCGACTTCACGGGGGTAGACGTTGTATCCGCCGCTGATGATCATGTCCGAAGCCCGGTCCTTCAGGAACAGGAATCCGTCGGCGTCGAACTGGCCGATGTCGCGCGTGTGGACCCAACCGTCTTCGGTGAAGGTGTCCGCATTCAGTTCCGGTGCATTGAAGTATCCGGCGATCGCAGATGGCGAACGGATCACGATTTCGCCCGGTTCCCCCTGCGGCACTTCGTGTCCCTCGCCGTCGAGCAGCCTGATCTCGACGTCGATGGCAGGCTGACCACAGGACAGTAGTCGATCCTCCGTGTGGTCTTCGGGCCGAAGGACTGCGATACACAGAGGCGCCTCGGTCTGCCCGTAGTACTGCAGAAAGCGGTGTTGCCCCCATGCCTGCATTGCCCGCTCGATGGTGTCCAGCGGCATCGGCGAGGCACCGTAGATCACGGATTTCAGACTCGCGATGTCTGCACTCGCGAAATCAGGGCGTTCGAGGAGCATCTGAATCATCGTCGGCACCAAATTGATTGCGGTGGCACGATGCTCGGTTATCGAGTTCAGGAACGTCGATGGGTCGAATCCGGGAAGGACGACGGTCTTTCCGCCGCGGAGCCAGAACGGAAGCACGAACACACCGCTGGCATGGATCAGCGATGCCGCATGCAGCATCGTGTCGTCCTGAGTCGCCGGAAGCAGATTGAGCAGCACATTGCGGCAGATGGCGGCGTAGCTGCGTTGGGTGTGCTGCGCGGCCTTCAATGTTCCCGTAGTGCCGGACGTGAACAGAGTCAGGATCACATCGTCGGGAGCCACCTCGACGGCAGGCATGTCCGAAGGCATGCTCTGCGCTTGGTCGAGCAGAGAACTCTGTCCCTCCGAGTTCGTTTCCAGCCCGATGAATGTCCGCTCGGGAAACCTGGCCGAGAGTTCAGCCGCTCGGTCCGCGAGGTCATGACCGAAGACGACGTGGGAACTGTCGGTGTCCTCGAGCATCCTCGCATGCTCGTCGACCGAGAGTCGCGAGTTGAGCGGAACCCGATTGATTCCGGCTTTGACGCAGGCAAAATCGACTGGCACGCTGGCAAGAGAGTTGTTGACCAGCAACGCAACCCGTGCGCCATGCCCGATACCGAGCGCGATGAACGCGTGTGCCAATCGGCTGCTGAGTTCGTCCACTTCCGTGAACGTCATCGATCGATCGCCGAAGACGACGGCCGTTCGCGCCCCGTGCTGTCGCGCGCCACGGACGATCAGATCTCTGGTTATGGGCATCATGGTTCAGTTTCCTCATTCGAATTCCGGTTGTTCTCGAATCGGCCGTGCCGGCCGGCGCCCGCGGCGAACGCAGCAGCGCCGCGCACCCCTTCAGCGATGACAATGGGATTTCCTGCAACGCCCTCGGCGCGCAGCGCTTCGGCAAGTGGTAGATCAAAAGATCGGTAGGCCGACGCGCGATCCGCGAGCATGCAAAGTTGCGGAAACGCGGTCAACTGGTGTGCAAGTTCCTTGGCTGCCTGGAGTGATTGCCCCACTGGAACAACACGATTGGCCAGACCGAAGGCCAGCGCCTCCGAAGCATCGACCGGACGACCGGTCAAGATCATGTCGAGTGCTCGCCCCTGCCCGACAATTCGCGGCAGTCGCACGGTCCCGCCGTCGATGAGCGGAACTCCCCAGCGTCGGCAGAAGACTCCGAACACGGAATCTTCCTCGCAGATCCTCAGGTCCGCGAGCAATGAAAGCTCGAGCCCTCCGGCAACCGCGTATCCACTGACCGCGGCGATCAGCGGTTTGGACAACGCCAACCGACTCGGCCCCATCGGACCGGTGCCGCCGCCTTCCGGATGCAACTCGTGCACGCGGGCGGGATCGGAGACTGCGGTCAAATCCGCACCGGCACAAAATGTGCCGCCCGCACCCCACAGAATCGCCACCTTCTGGCTCTCGTCCGACTCGAATTCCAGGAAGGCATCACGCAACTGCGCTGCCATCGGCCCGTCCACCGCGTTCTTGCGATCGGGGCGATTCATCACGACGACGGTGACGCCACCGTCACGCTCCACATAGACATCGCCACCTGGTCGATCAGAGTCGGTCACGATATTTCCTCACTGCTCGCGGATAAGGTTTCCCGGTACCCACCATGCCACTTGTAACAGAATTTGTCAGGAGTTGTTCAAAAGTTGTTACAAACTGATCGAGGAATGTCCGCAACCCGAGTCGTGCTGGACCTCGCAACGGCGAGCCCGGACACCGAGTTCAGCACCGCCATGCTGACCCGGGCCGGCGAGATTGTCGGCGTAAGCGCATCAAGCATTCGCGTGGCCGCGGGCCGTCTGTGCCGCGAGGGCAAACTGCGTCGTACCGCTCGCGGAACATACGTCCTCAACCCGGACGGCATCCCCACCTACAGCGAAGTGGAGGGGTGGCGAACTCGTACCGATCGCATACACCCCTGGGACGGCACCTGGATCGCCGTCGAGCACTCAGGGCTCAAACGAAGCGACCGCACCGCCGCCCGCCGGCACGATCAAGCGTTGCGCCTGGCGGGCTACGAGGACTGGAAGCCCACACTCGCCGTCCGTCCGAACAATCTCGGCGGCGGAATCGACAGCGCTCGCCACACTCTCCGCCGACTCGGCGCCGCTCCCGAATCGTCGCTGATGGAGGTTGATCACCTTACCCCCGAGGATGATTCGACTATCCGCACACTCTGGAACTTCGAAGCGCTGTTGGCCGACATCGCCGAGGCTCGCGAAGCACTCACACAGGCGCAAACCCGCCTGGCGGCAATCAGCCGCGAGGAAGCCGCCCGCGAATCACTTGCCCTGGGCAGCGCGATCATCGCGGTCATCGTCCGCAATCCACTATTACCGGAAGAGCTCGAACCAACGCAGCCACTGCGAGAGTTGATCTCGCACATGCTCGAGTACCAGGATGCATCTCGTGAACTGTGGCAGTCGCTGCTCCAATTCTGATCGGCTTCCTCCAGAAGGTATTTCAATACGTTGCGCGGCCACCGCTGGCGTCGTAAACGGCACCGGTCGAGTAACTCACCGCAGACGACGACAGCCAGGAGATCAGTTCGGCGATCTCGTCCGCCTTCCCCATCCGCGCCATCGGCGTCAAAGATTGCGAACGGGCGAGAATGGCAGGATCGGTGCCGGCATTCATGGGGCTTTCCACCGCCGCCGGCGCAATCGCATTGACCAGCACTCCGGTGGTGGCGACCTCTTTGCCGAGTGATTTCGTCAGCGCGACAACGGCCGCCTTGGACGCCGAATACGCACTCTGATTCGGATTTCCGTCCTTGGCAGCAATACTCGCGAGATTGACGACCCGTCCCCATCCCGACGCAACCATCCCCGGTACGAATGCCCGGCACATGAGGAATGTTCCCTCGACGTTGATGCGGAACGTACGCTGCCAGGCCGCAAGATCAACCTCGACCAGCGGCGCTGACGGCCCGACAATTCCCGCACTGTTGATCAAGATGTCGACACTGCCGACTCGGGCACGAAGCGCGTCGACGGCGTCCGGGTCACTCACGTCGAGTTGTTCGTGCGCTCCCTCGGCAAGATCTGCCGTGATCACCCGAACTCCCCTCTCCGTCAGCAACTTTGCGCTGGCGGCGCCGATTCCGCTCGCACCGCCGGTGATGAGCGCGGTGACACCTTCCGGATAACTCTGCATCCTCTTCACTCCTGAGTTTCTGTGCGTTACGCACTCAATTTATGTTGCAAATAGGCATAATTGCCGTCACACTGTGTAGAAATTCTGAATATATGGCGTTTGTCGTCGACGTCAAATACCTGGAGGCGTTGTCGATGGAAACCCGCTGGTTGCACGCGTTCGTCGCGGTTGCGGAAGAACTTCACTTCGGACGGGCTGCGTCTCGGCTCCAGATGGCGCAGTCGCCGCTCAGCCAAATGATCCGAAAGCTCGAAAAAGACATCGGCGTCAAGTTGTTCGAACGGAGCACCCGCAGCGTCGCACTCACGTCCGGTGGACACGCCTTTCTCCCCCACGCCTATCGCGTCATCGAGAACATGGAGACCGCACGGCACGCTACGCGGGCGTCGTCGGGAGGCGTCTACGGACGAGTCACGATCGGATTCACCGGAGTGCTCAATTATCAAGCACTTCCGCCACTCACCCGCGCGTTGCGTCAGCGCTATCCCGAAGTCGAACTGACACTCCTCGGCCGGATCATGACGCGCGACGCGGTCATTCAACTCGAGAGCGGCGCCCTCGATCTCGCCTTCGTCGGACTGCCGGTGGAATCCGCATCGCTCTCTACCCGACTTATTCGACGGGAGGCGTTCGGCGCCGTACTTCCGATCGACCATCCCCTTGCCGAGAGGGACGCGATCGATCTCCGCGAATTGGCCGGCGACGGATTCGTGACCACCCCGCTCTCGGTCGGCTCGGCACTGCAGGAGACCGCGATGCGGGCTTGCATGAACGCCGACTTCAGACCCCGCGTAGTTCAGGAGATCACCGATCCGTACATGATCCTGATGCTTGTTGCTGCCGGCGTCGGCGTAGCCCTGATGACATCGGGCATGGCTGCGATCACGCCCCCTGGCAGTGTGTTCGTCCCGCTCACCGGCGAGCCGACGTACATGAATCACGGAATTGCCTGGTCACCACGGCACATGACCGATGCGCTCGCCGTCGCACTGGAGACGTCGGAGGAGATTCTGCCTACCCCAGAAATTGAGACCAAGAACGTCATTATTTGAGACTCATT
Organism: Rhodococcus sp. NPDC060176; assembly: GCF_042728675.1. NCBI lineage: Bacteria > Bacillati > Actinomycetota > Actinomycetes > Mycobacteriales > Nocardiaceae > Rhodococcus > Rhodococcus sp. NPDC060176. Next base: position 1,393,484 of record NZ_JBHWYS010000001.1, on the reverse strand, counting down.
TAGTGTTGGACGCGCCATAGTCCCTCGTGGCACTGTCGTCTCAGCCGCCGAAAGGTGAGGGACGTCACCGATGCGTGGTGCATCTCCAAACGTGCCACCACGGCCGGCCCATCGGGACGAAAGGACTTCACATGGCACCTCCGATTACCTCCACCGGTTCCACGAACTCGACCGAGGAACATCCGAATGCGAACGCGCGCCGCGCCGCCGTTTCGGGCTTCCTCGGCAGCACCCTCGAGTACTACGACTTCTTCATCTACGGCTCCGCGGCCGCGCTGGTGTTCCCCAAGATCTTCTTCCCCGGCGGCGGATCAACGGCAACCCTGCTCTCGATCAGCACCCTGGGTGTTGCCTACGTCGCCCGCCCGCTCGGCGCGGTGCTGTGGGGTCACCTCGGCGATCGCTACGGACGTAAGAACGCACTTCTCGCGTGTCTTCTCCTCATGGGAGTCGCGACCGTCATCGTCGGTTGCCTGCCGACCTACGACCAGATCGGCATAGCCGCGCCGATCATCCTCGTCTTGCTCCGTCTCCTTCAAGGGCTCTCGGCCGGCGGTGAATCCCCCGGCTCGTCGGCGCTGACACTCGAACACGCACCTGATCACCGTCGCTCGTTCTTCACCTCGTTCACCATGAGCGGGATCATGTTCGGCATCGTCATCTCCAGCCTGGTGTTCATCCCGGTGGCAAGCCTGCCCGACGAAGACCTCTACTCGTGGGGTTGGCGAGTTCCCTTCTGGCTCAGCATCATCGTGACCGTGGTCGCGCTCTGGTTGCGTCGCACCCTCGACGAGCCCGAAGTGTTCGAAGAACTCAAAGAGCAGGACGAGACAGCGGGAATCCCCGTCGTCGAGATGTTCCGCTCGCACTGGCGCACCGTGATCCGTATCAGCATGAGCTCGACCTTCGCCATGATCAACACCATCGTCAACGTCTTCGCCCTGGCGTATGCCGTCGAATCCGGATTCGAACGCTCCACGATGCTGTGGGCCATCGCGACCGCCAATTTTGTTGCCGTACTGACGCAGCCACTGTTCGGCATTCTCTCCGATCGCTACGGGCGCAAGCCGATCTTCGTCATCGGTGCGATCGGAGCGGGGCTGATGATCTTCGTGTTCTTCCATTCCATCGAAACCCAGAGCGTTCCCATGGTTTTTGCTTCGGGAATCGTCATGATCGGCATCTTCTACGCGATGCCCAACGGTACCTACCCGGCGTACTTCCCGGAGCAGTTCCCTGCGAAGGTCCGATACACCGGTATGGCTGTGAGCCTCATGCTCGGTCTACTCGTCGCCGGCTTCACACCGGCTATCGCCCAGGCAATTTCGGCTGGAGACAAGAGCAACTGGACGCCGGTTGCCTGGATGTGCCTCGGCTTTGCAGTCGTGTCAGCCATCGCTGCCATGACCGGGCCGGAGACGTACCGGACGCCCACAGCTGAACTGGGCCAACCGAAGCCGAGCCTGCTGACCAAGCAGGACTCAGAGCTCACCAGCAACAACGCTTGACCGGACCGGCCCCTCGCGTTGAATTTCCGCGAGGGGCCGTCCCCACTTATGCAGGAGAATGTCATGACTACCGAATTCACACGCCACCGAATCGGCCTTGTCGGAGCGGGGATCTCGACCTCCCTCTCGCCGGCGCTGCATTCGCACGAAGCATCAGCACTCGCACTCGTCGATTACAGCTACGAACTGATCGATCTCGAGAACCTGACGGTCTCGGTCGAGAAGACCGGCGAAGTTGTGCGGAGCGCCGTCGCAGGCGGTTTCACCGGGCTGAACATCACCCATCCGTGCAAGCAGGTTGTCGTGGACGCGCTCGACGAACTTTCCGACAATGCCCGACTGCTCGGTGCCGTCAACACGGTCGTCGTCGACAACGGCCGTCTGATCGGCCACAACACCGATCACAGTGGATTCCTCACCGCACTGCAACGCGGTTTACCTGACGCCACCCTGGATCGAGTTGTCCTCGCCGGAGCCGGTGGCGCGGGTTCCGCGGTGGCGTACGCACTCGCTGCGGCCGGTACGACGGACCTCCGCATCGCCGACGTCGATCCCGAACGTGCTGCCGATGTGTGCTCGCGCGTGTCCTCAGCCTTCCCCGCCACGTGCACAACGGCTTTGACGATCGATCAGATCGCCGACAATCTGGCTACGTGCGACGGAGTCGTCAATGCGTCGCCAATCGGCATGGTCGGTCACCCTGGAACCCCCTTCGACCCCGCGGCGCTGCACTCCGAGTTATGGGTCGCGGACATCGTTTATCGGCCGATGCGCACCGAATTACTCGACGCAGCACTCACTCTCGGATGCTCGGTTCTCGACGGCGGTCAGATGCTGGTGGCACAAGCCTCGGACACCTTCACTCTCCTGACCGGTGTCGAAGCCGATACGGACCGCATGCGCAGTCATCTGCGCGATCTGCTCTCCGAGGCGGCACACGCATGAGCACAACCGAGCACCTACTTTCTCGCGAAGTACCAGGAGCGCTGATGAACGTGACTGCGCCGTTCGCCGAACCTCTCGACATGGGCACCGTCCGCCTCCGAAACCGATTCGTGTCGGCTCCGATGGAGCGCAATTACTGCGAGGTCGACGGAACCATGACGGACGAGTACATCGCGTACCTCGCCCGCCGCGCCGAAGGTGGTGCGGCACTGATCTTCACCGAGGCGAGCTACGTGCGCGCCGACGGCAAGGGGCGCATCCGGCAGATGGGCGTCGACGTCGACGAGCGGATCCCCGGCATCAAGAAGATGGTCGACGCGATCCACGCGCACGGTGCGCTCGTCGGAGTCGAACTCAACCACGGTGGTCGCACGGCTCAAGGTTCGGTCAGCGGTTTCGTTCCCGTTGCCCCGACTCCGATTCCGTGCTTGGTGGTCGGCGGCGAGATGCCCGAACAACTCGACGGTGACGACATCGAGCACATCATCGAATGTTTCGGTGAAGCCGCGGCGCGCTGCAAGAAGGCCGGCGTCGACGTCATCTCCCTGCACGGTGGGCACGGGTATCTGATCCACCAGTTCCTCTCCCCCGCTTACAACCACCGTGACGACGAGTGGGCGGACCCGACTCTCTTTGTCAACAGGGTCATCGCGGCGGTACACGAGCATGCTCCGGGAATCACTCTGGGACTTCGATTCTCAGCCTTCGAGGGAATCGACGGCGGGCTCGACGCCGAGACGACCCGTGCCCGCATCGACGCCATCGACACCGACCGACTCGATTTCCTCGACGTCTCGGCGGGCAACTACGAAGCGGGACAGTGGATCATCCAGCCCGGCGAATGGTCGCGTGGCCTCTTAGCACCGTACTCCGAGCAGTACCAGCGCGACTTCGACATCCCGGTGGGCGTAGCCGGCCGCATTACATCGCCCGAAATCGCTGCGCAGATAATCGAATCCGGGCAGGCGAACTTCGTCAGCATGGCACGGACTCTGCACGCTGATCCCGACTTCCCCAAGCGCGCGATCGACGGCGGCCGCTACCGCCCGTGCATCGCCTGTAACTACTGCATCGACAGCCTGGCCGCTGGGCCTATCCCGTGTTCCGTCAACCCATGGGTCGGCCGTGAATTGGACCAGCCCACGACGCCTGCTGATGCCACTGCGCGGGTCGCCGTCATCGGCGCCGGACCCTCCGGAATGGCTGCTGCCCGCGACCTCGCACTCGCCGGCCACCGCGTCGACCTGTACGACGAACGCCCCCGTCTCGGTGGCGACTTCGCCTTGGCGTCAAAGTTGCACGAGTATCCCGAATACGGGCGGATCGTGGAGTGGTATCTCGACGAGCTGGCTGATCTCGGAGTGCAGTGCCACACGTCGACCAGGGCAGATGCCGCTTCACTCGCCGGCCGTGACTTCGACGCGATAGTCCTGGCCGCCGGCGGCGTAGGCCCCACGGTCGATCTCCCCCAAGCAGCAACGCGCACCGTTCGTGACATCCGCGAATTCCTCGTCTCCGAAGATCCTGCCCCCGATGCGATCACGATCTTCGGTGCTGATCGCGAGGCTGCGGCCGTCGCCGACGATCTCCTCCAGAAGGGCACCCGAGTCGTGATGATCGGCCCACAGGAAACCATCGCGCACGACGTCGGACGTCGCGGCAAGATCGTGCTGCTGCCGCGCCTGGCCGCAAGTGAGAACCTCACGACCCACCTGAGCTCGATCATCACCAAGGTCGACACCGACTCGGTCACGATCTCGACGGCCGGTGTGCTGAGCGAGGTCGACGCCCCCGGCGAACTGCTGATCTCGCAGGGCGTCGAGCCGCGCTCGGAGCTTCTAGCCGAACTACGTTCACTGGCACCGCGACTCGGTGTCCACACCGTCGGCGATGCGAGCGGAGACGGAGGTTCCATTCATGCCGCCCTGGTGACCGCAGCCGATGTCGCCGTCACGATCACCGCCGCCGCTGCGGCCCGTCAGGAGGTTCACGCATGACCACACAGTCAGCAATACCGATCGCAACCGCGCTGCCACCCATCGGACTCGGAACCTGGCCCCTGGTCGGCGCCGACGCCACGAAGTCCGTTCTCTCCGGCATCGAGACCGGATACCGGCTCATCGACACCGCCGCGATCTACGGCAACGAGGACGCTGTCGGTGTAGCGCTGGCGGAATCAGGTGTGCCGCGAGAAGAACTGTTCGTCACCACCAAACTTCGTGGCAACGACCAGGTTTCCGGCGACATCCGGGGCGCCCTCGAGCAGAGTCTGGAACGACTGGGGCTCGACCGGCTGGATCTGTTCCTGATCCACTGGCCGCTCCCACGAATCGATCGTTACGTCGCGTCGTTCGAGGCGATGCTGGCCTGCCGTGACGCCGGACTGGTTCGGTACGTCGGTGTGTCGAACTTCCTGGAGCACCATGTGCATCGACTCGTCGCTGAGACCGGTGAGGCTCCGGCAGTCAACCAGATTCAGATGGACCCGTCGCTCGCTCGCATTCCGGTGCGCCGGGCAAACGACGAGCTCGGCGTTTTCACCCAGTCGTGGAGCCCCCTCGGTCGGGGTGACGTGCTCGACAACGCCGTCGTCGGGGAGATTGCCGGTCGAATCGGTTGCACCCCAGCGCAGGTGGTCCTCGCGTGGCACTCCTCGCAGGGCGTGGTCCCGGTCGCGAGGTCAGCTAACCCGACCCGCCAGGCCGAGAATCTGGCGGCTCTCGACGTGACACTTACCGCCGAAGACGTCACCGCACTGAACAGTCTCGACCGCGGCGAGTCCGCGGCGCGGGACGTCGAAGCAGAGGAGCATTTCTGATGACGTTGAAAGTCGGAATCGTCGGCTGCGGCAAGATCGCAGGCAACCATGCCCGTGCTCTGCAACAAGTACCCGGCGTCGAGGTGATCGGCTGCTGCGATCCCGATCTTGGGCGCGCCCAGGAGTTCGCGGCACTCCACGGCATTCCCGCAGCCGTAAGTTCCGTTGATGAACTGCTTGCTCTCGGCCTCGACGCCTGCACTGTCTGCACGCCGCACCCGGTACACGAAGAGGTAGTCGTGGCCGCTGCCGAAGCGGGTGTACATGTGCTGTGCGAGAAGCCCATCGCGGTGAATGTTGCTGCGGCCGACCGCATGATCGAGGCCGCGGACCGAGCCGGTATCACCTTCGGCATCCTCTTCCAACGACGCTTCTGGCCGGCAGCGCGTCGTATCCGGGACGCCATCGACGACGGCCGGATCGGACTGCCCACACTCGGCGAGGCGTCGGTCATCCTGCACCGCCCCTCGAATTACTACTCGGCCGACGCGTGGCGCGGGCGCTGGGACACCGACGGCGGCGGTGTGCTCATGACTCAGGCCGTGCACCAGATCGACATGCTGGCCTGGTTCATGGGCGAAGCCGTCTCGGTCAGTGGCTTCATCCGCACCCACACGCACGGTGACCACATCGAGACGGAAGACAGCGCGTCGGCTGTGATTTCGTTTGCTTCAGGCGGCACTGCAACCGTCACCGCGACCACGGGTGCCAATCACAATTTGGGTAACCGCGTCACGGTGATCGGGCGCACCGGTGCCATCGCCAGTGTTCTCGAGTTTCCCGAAGGGCACGAGGGTGTCAACGAAATCTGGACCGGGCCGGGCGAAGTGGAGTTCCGGTCCCCATACTCGGCGGACATAGATGCGAATCTTGATGTGGGCGCGGTCAATGCGGCACTTACCGACTTCCACACATTGCAGGTGCAAGACTTCGCCGACGCCGTCCTGACCGGGCGCGAACCCGCCGTCACCGGACGCGACGCCCGCGCGTCGCTTGCCATCATCGCCGCAATCTACGAATCGTCACGAACCGGGAAGGTTGTCGAATTGTCGTCGACGCCGACCCTCGCAACAACTGCCAAGGAGCAGAAATGAGCAGCAGTACCCCCCTCACCTACGACGTGGTTGTCGTAGGCTCCGGCGCAGGCGGGCTTTCCACAGCAATTGCCGCAGCGCATGGCGGCGCATCCGTACTCGTGGTCGAGAAGGCCGACACCTGCGGCGGCGCAACGGCATGGTCGGGTGGGTGGATGTGGACCCCGCGCAACATGTTTGCCATCGCCGACGGGGTTGTCGAAGATCGATCCGCTCCCCGTACCTATCTGGAGAACCGACTCGGCGACAATTTCGACGCTGCCAAGGTGGATGCACTCCTCGACGGCGCACCGGAGATGGTCGAGTTCTTCGAACGCAAGACCGCGCTGAAGTTCGTTCCCGGAGCCAAGATCGCCGACATTCACGGTGACACACCGGGTGCCGGCACCGGTCACCGGTCCGTCGGACCGAAACCGGTGAGTCTGCGAAAGCTCGGGCCAGATGTTGCGGCCTTGCTCCGTCGGCAGTTGTACGAGACGTCGTTCCTCGGAATGGGCATCATGGCCGGCCCCGATCTACAGGCGTTCCTGCACTCGACCCGATCCCCGAAAGCCTTTGCGCACTGCGGTGTTCGAGTCACCAGGCACATGTTCGACCTCGCCACCAAGCGTCGCGGTCAGCAACTCGTCAACGGTACTGCCCTGGTCGGCATGATGCTGCGTTCAGCGCTCGATCTGGGCGTCGAGTTTCGGGTCAAGACGTCCGCGACCGCATTGCAGACCGATGACGACGGCCGCGTTGTCGGCGTCCGTCTCGAAGGTCCGGACGGTGCGTACTCGGTAACAGCCACGCGTGGCGTCGTACTCGCCACCGGCGGCTTTGCACAGGACATCGATCGACGACGCGAATTGTTCCCCCGCACCCCAACCGGACACGAGCACTGGTCGCTCACCCCGAAGACAACCACCGGCGACGGAATCACCCTCGGCGAATCCGTGGGCGGAAGACTCGACCGCACGCTCGCCTCCCCCGTTGCCTACTGCCCCGTCTCCATCGTTCGTTACCGCAACGGCAAGGAAGGCGTGTTCCCGCACATCCTCGACCGCGGAAAGCCCGGTGTCATCGGGGTTCTCGCGAACGGTAGGCGGTTTGTCAACGAAGCACTCGGCTACCACGACTACACGCTTGCGATGGTCGAGAAGGTTCCTGAGGGCGATGAGGTGTGCTCGTGGCTGATCGCCGATCAGCAGTACGTGCGCTACCTCCCGCTCGGCATGGCCAAGCCACTACCGATCCCGATCCAGCCGTATCTGCGCTCGGGATACCTCACGCGGGGGCGCACTGTTCGGGACTTGGCCGAGAAGATCGGCGTCGATGCGGCGCAGTTGGAGAAGACCGTCTCGGCGTTCAACACCGGAGCTCGCAGTGGCGACGACCCCGAGTTCGGTCGCGGCGCAACACCGTTCAACCGGGGATCCGGTGATACCGCCAATCCCTGGCCGAACCCGTCACTCGCGCCGTTGCAGAAGGGTCCGTACTACGCGGTGAAGGTGGTACCCGGCAGCTTCGGCACCTTCGCCGGGCTTGTCACCGACTCGTCGTCGCATGTCCTCGACGACAACGACCGCCCCATCGAGGGATTGTTAGCTGTGGGTGTCGATCAGGCCAGCGTGATGGGTGGGCATTACCCCTCCGGCGGTATCAACCTCGGTCCGGCCATGACCTTCGGTTACCTGGCAGGCCGGGAACTGGCCGGCACCAAAACAGTTGGAGCGCACGCATGACACTCTCACTCGGGCTGGCGGCCCTCACCGTGCTCGATACCGCACCGATGCAGCATGTCGACTTGGCCGAAAAGCACGGCTTCGACACGATCGGTATCCGGTTGATGCCCGCGGCACCGGGTACGACGGCGTACCCCCTGCACGAGGACAAGCAGGGGTTGAACGAACTGGTGCGTCGACTGGATGATTCACCGGTCGAGGTATTCGATCTCGAAATCATCCGTCTTGCAGCCGACTTCGATCCCGCCGACTACGTTCCGCTCCTCGAAGCGGGAGCGCAGCTCAGCGCCAAGGCCGTTCTGGTCGGTGGCGACGACCGTGACCGTGCTCGTCTCACGGACTCCTACGCCCGCCTCGCGGAACTGTGCGCGAACTACGGCATCGTCGCCTCACTCGAGTTCATGCCGTGGACCGCTGTGCCCGATGCGCGGGCGGCCATCGAGATCGTCTCGGCGGCAGACGGTCCGGCTCGTAGTGTCCTGGTTGACGCATTGCACACCGACCGCTCGGCGACAACGCTCGAGGATCTTGCGTCCATCCCTCGCGAGTGGCTGCACTACGCCCAGATGTGCGACGGTTCGACCCCCGCTCCCACTGGGGACGCAGAGCTGATCCGTCAGGCCCGCGAGGAGCGTCTGGTGCCCGGCACCGGCGGCATCGCCCTGGCCGACATCTGGTCGACGTTGCCCGCCGGGCTGCCGGTCAGCATCGAATTGCCCAACGAGCCACTGCGCCGCGCCGTCGGCACGGACGCTTGGCTGGAACGCCTGGTCACGGCCACGCGAGAAATGTTGGCCTAGCGGCCCTGTGCGCGTTTAGCGAGTCCAGGCACTCCCTAAACGCGCACGGGGGCGTCAGCCCCTCCGAGCCGCAACAGCCTGCGCCAAACGATCCAACTGCGCTGCCGTGGTGGACCAGTCGATGCACGCGTCGGTGATCGACTGACCGTAGGTGAGCTCGTCCGCCTTGCCCAAGGTCAGGTCCTGACGTCCGGCCTCGATGAAGCTCTCCAACATGACGCCGGCGATTCCCCGCTCACCCTCGGTCAGACGACGGGCAATGTCGTCCAGGACGATGACCTGACGCTCGTGGTCCTTGCTGCTGTTGCCGTGGCTCGCGTCGATAACCACGCGCTCGGGCAGGTTCGACTTGTGCAGGCGAGCAAGGGTGTCCGCGACAGTCTCGGCATCGTAGTTGGGTCCGTCGCTGCCGCCGCGAAGAATGACATGGCAGTCGGGGTTGCCGGCAGTGCGAATCAAGGCAGCCTGACCGTCGAGGTCGGTACCGGGGAACACATGGCTCGCGGCGGCAGCGCGGGTACCGTCGACGGCTACCTGCACGTCACCTTCGGTGGAGTTCTTGATGCCGACGGGCATGGACAGTGCGCTGCACAGCTGGCGATGCACCTGGCTCGCAGCGGTCCGGGCACCGATCGCACCGTAGCTGACCAGGTCCGCAATGTACTGAGGCATGATCGGGTCGAGGAATTCACAACCGACAGGCAGACCCAGACTCGACACGTCGAGAAGCAGTTTGCGACCGATACCGAGCCCGGTGTTGATGTCGAAAGTTCCGTCGAGGTGCGGATCGTTGAGCAGTCCCTTCCACCCGAGCGTGGTGCGCGGCTTTTCGAAGTAAACGCGCATGACGATGTGCAGATCGTCCCGCAACTCCTCGGCCTTGGCGGCCAACCGGCGGGCGTAGTCCATCGCGGCTTCCGGATCGTGCACAGAGCACGGACCTACAACGACGATCAAACGATCGTCGTCACCGTTGAGGATGTTGATGGTGTCAGCACGACCGGTGCGCACGGTTGCGGCCGCGACCTCGTCCGGAGCGTGCTGAGCACGAACAGTCGCCGGTGACACGAGCGGACTGATACTCACAGTGCGCTGATCGTCGAGGCTGTCCGAAGATGCGGTGGTGTCGATGGTGACAGTCATGGGGTTTTCGGTTTCCTGTTCTCAGGCCGACCCCAGAGATGAAGAGAAACTCCAGCGAGCCGGTCTGTAGTCCGGCTCTTGGGTGGAGGTTGTCAGCGCGTGGTTACGCCGGCAGGCCCACCCGGGGCCGGCCTGCTAAACCAGAAATAAACGCGCTGCATGTCGGCCACGATACCTCGAGTTCGAATGGGATGGGCGTGCCCCTCCACTCCGAGCCGAGTCCGAGGGGAGCGTCCCCCAGCACGAGTCCGTTGAAGAATGGCCAAATCCGCTGAGCGGTTGGCGCTTTGGAGCAAGGCTCCGACATCGAAGTTCGAATACGTTGAGTGGGCACCCTGCCAATGCCCGGAACATCAGATGGAGCTGCGCCTTCTCATGCCTGTGATCGAATCGACCGAAACCTTCCAACCGAGGGTTTCCCCTTCCGCGCCCGAAACCGCCTTGCAGTCGACGAAAGATGTGGACCGCGAATTCACCCGTCTGATCGATTCCTTGACACGACGTGGCTTCCTGACCGGTGCGACGGCGCTCGGTGCACTGGGCGCACTGTCTGCGTGTTCGAGCGAATCCAACGGCACCGAAGCCTCGGACGAGTGGGTCGACATCGTCGTCGCGGACCAGGCCTACCGCCTCCCGCGGAACCCCAAGCGTGTCGTGGTGCTCGAAGCCCGAGGAGCCCTCGATTTCGCACTACTGGCCGAGTACCCGATCGTCGCGACCAATTGGGATCCGAAGTCTCAACTCATGCAGCAGGTACCCGCCGGCGCAGCTCGCCTCGGTGGGACGAACAACGAACCGAATGCCGAATCGATACTGAGCCACGACCCCGATCTGTTGGTCGTCGGGAAAGGCTGGTGGGATTACTACCAGGACAAGGGCCTGCTCGGCACTGACATCGCACCGGTGCTCGTCGTCGACGAAGGCAAGACGGGCTCGTCCTGGAAGCACGCCATGACCGCGCAACTCACGGCTCTCGATCGCCGCGAGGTCGCTGAGCGCGTCATCGCCCGATACAACGCTGAACTTGCACAAGCGCGGGCCAAGATCGGTGGTCTCCTCGAAGGAAAAACAATCGCGATCGCCGGCGCAGACAGCGGTCAGATCTGGCTGCAAAACAACACGTTCGCGGTGTCGGTTGCGCAGGACCTCGGCTTGAACGTCTTGACCGACGCTGCCCATGCCGCACCCGATCGGAAGGATTCGACCTTCTACAGCCTCGAGGAGCTCGCCATCTTCGGCCAGGCCGACTTCGTGTTGCTACAGAACCCCGACGCTGTCGAAGCCGAATCGCCCACGTGGAAACGAGTACGGGCTGTCCAAAACGGCAATGTCGGGCAGTTGCGCTACGACCTCAACAACGGCCTCGCTCTGACTGCCATGGCCCTGGCCGCTGATATCGCCGAACAAGTACAAGTCATGCGCTGACATCTGTGCGGCATTCGTTCAGGACTCGAGTGACCCCGTCTCACCGGGTGGGGTCATTCACGCATCCAAACGGAATACACCTCGCACCTGGCGTACGCCGTTGATCTGTACCTCGACGGCATGGTCGCCTGCGTAGTACTTCCGGGTACTGATCGGTTTGAAGGAATGCTTCTTCGCGATGCGGGCCGGCACCCCGGGCTCCAGCGTTCGTGTCGTCAGTTTGAAGACCTTGGGCGTCGTCTGCCCGTTGGCCTTCACGTGGTGGACGATGTAATCGATCACGACGGTGACGGACTCGCTGCCGTTGTTCGTGACGGCGAAGTCGAAGGTGAGTTCTCCACCCGCATCAACTGTTTCGCGGTCGATGACGAACCCCTCGACCACGACGTCGGTGGGCGGTGAGAACCCCAAGAGGGACAGAGCATCTGGGTCGCCGGCCTTGATCAATGTCCGCAATGCATGTTTGACGATTTTCAGTGTGTTGGAATCCGGTGTCTGCAACCAACGCTTCGCGGTCGACACTGCGAGCGCCGCATCGGCACGACTGAGATCGTTGAGATGGTTTGCGACCGAACGGCGTACATATTCGGAATCATCCCGGTACAGCTCGTCGAGAATGGAGATTGTCGACTCGGGACGCACCGTCAACTCTTTCACTCGCCTTCCCCAAGGCAAACGTGCACGAGTGCCTTCGGTAGCCAAGCGCCGGACGTGTTCGTCTTCGTGCCCGGTCCAGGCGAGTGCAATCGCCAGAGAACGGTGAAGGTCCGTTTCAAGGAAGGTTCGAATCGCGAATTCACCAGTCAGACGCGAAGTCAGCTCAGCGAGGAGTGCCATTCCACCGTCGAAATCCGACTCGGAGCCGCTCCGTGTTGCCGTGACGGCAACTGCTTCGGTGACCGGCCAGATCATCCACCCCGTGAAGGTCTCCTCTTCGAGCGCACGACGGATGATCTCCGCGAAGACCGGAAAGTCCTCGGGCAGTTCGGCAATCATCGCGTCCCGTACGATACGTGTGCGCTCGCCGAGACTCATTCCGTCGAATTCGGATGAACTACCTCGTACGACGTCAAGGCGCGTATCGCCAGTCGCACGCTCGAGGCAGCCTGCCAAATCGGCCACGACGGATACCCCGAGTAGTTCGTCAGCAGTGGGCATCAGGGGCACACCGTGAGAGCGGAAACCCGATCACCGTCGAGAGTGAAATGGTGATGTAACTGGACCGGGCTTCCCGGAAAATCACCCTCGACCTTCACAGACACGACAACGGCCGAGCCAGGCGTGTGCACCGACTCGATCTTCTGGGTGAAGGTGAACGCCGTGGACACAGCTGACTTCCACGCCACGATTTCTTCGATGCCGAGATACGTCCGGCCGTCGTCACGCACCACCGCGTCTTCGGTGAACACGTCGCGGACATCGCCGCCGTCGAAGTACGCGCGCGCTGCGCCTGGCACCTTCGCTGAGTCGATCATTCGCGAAGAGTACTGCTGGGGTCCGACAGGTTCGGCGACCTCACTGCGCGAGCGGAGGCCGCCAGCTGAATCTCCATCAACAGCCTCGCCGACGGCTCGGACAGGTCGGTATCTGTGATCTCCTCGACCCTCTTGATCCGATACCGGAGTGTGTTCGGGTGAATGCGAAGCTGCTCGGATGCACGCCGGACATCGCCCGAATGTGCGAGGTAAACGGAGACGCTTTCACGCATGTTCGACCCGTTGCGCCCGTCGTAGACGTCGACCGCGTCGATTCTCGGATCGTGCAGTTCCTCGTCGGCCGCGATCGTGTCCATGATTTCGCGCAGCAGCACCGGGGTGCGCGAGTCCGCGAGAGTGGTCACACGAACATCCCCCGACGTGCCGTCGAGTACCCGATCCACTTCGGCCCGAGCCTGGGCCACCTCTGCAAGCGTCGAAACCGGAGACGACACGGCGGCCCGTAAGCCCGAGGGCGACACCTTGTCCAAACGCGCGATAACTTCGCGGGTCCACGAGACCGTGGATTTCACGGATTGGGTTCGTGGAAACAGCACATAGATCCGGGTGCCGACGGCACTCACCAGCGATTCACGCTGAAAGGCGCTGGCGTGCAGGCGCAAAGACGACACGAGTTCACCCGACGACGGCAGCCCACCGCCACCGACGCCCGCCACCCCGATCACCATCGCCGGTCCGGACATGGGTATGGACAACGAGGCCGCCAGGGAAGGAACGTCGACGCCCCCGCCTCGAACCCCGAGCAACCGCTGAATCTGTATCGCCTCGTTGTTCGGTGCGTCCCGAATACGCGAAATCAGCCGAGCAGCAACGGCAGCGGCGCCTCGGAGGACGCTGTCGGCGTCGCCGGCAATGGGAAGCGGGCCTTCCTGAACCCAGATAGTGCCGAGCAGGCCAGAATTGAAACCACTCTCCCCCTTGATGTTCTCGGAGATCCTGCGTATCGGAACCACCAACCGTCGCCTGATTGCGAGGTCTTCGTGGGCAGGCACCTCGACCACGTCGTCGCTGCGGCGCAGGCTCTCGAAGACACCCCACTCTTGCAGCTTTCGGAGGTATTCGTGAGGACCTTCGCGTCCGAGAATGGATCGTTTGCGTAGCTCGTCCGCAGCATCCCCCGATGCCGAGTAAGCCAAGACATGAGAACGCTCGTCCTCGATACTGACCATTCCCCGCGTGAGTGCTGCGACGTTCTGAGCCAACTCGAACAAGTCTGTGTCACTGCCGAATACGATGTCGTCCGAATCCTGTCGGGATACCGAATGATCGAGCACGCCGCGGACCGTGGTGAACAATCGATCCCACCGAGCGTCCGCATGGACCGCTATCAACGCGATCCCGGCGCGCTTTGCCGCTTCCTGCACCGACGTGTCCGAGGCCTCCTTCGACATGACGGCCCGAGGCGCTGAGCCACTCTGATCGAGGCGGTTCAACCAGGCCGCCAGTTCGGCTGCACCGACACCGACAATGAGCCAGAGCTCAGAGGATTCGACGTCTGCAGTTCTGGGGCGCACGAGGTCCCCGACCTCCGCGAACACCACGGAGTCGACGAAGAAGTCGTCGCCTGGCGGCGCGAGGACGAGCTGGACAAAGGCTCCACCCAGTGCTCCAAGGACCGCGTCGAGCCTGACCCCACGGATAGACACGTACCACCAACTTTCCGGACCGTTCCTACGCCTTGATTTCGAGAATAGTGCATTTTCCTGCGAAAACAGTTCAGCCGATCGGACAAACACGGCCGCAGATGTTTGGCCGCTCAGCGGATTACTCACCGAGATCTTTCGACTTGACTGGTGAACAACACGACAACTGCCCACTCCTGAGTCTGCCGAAGGATCGTCATGGACGCCGTCACCAATGTCCCCCACCCCTCCAACGAACCGGTCAACAATTACGCGCCGGGAAGCCCGGAACGATCTCGCCTACGCACCAAGCTGACCGAACTGGCCGAAACACCGACCGACATCAGACAGGTCATCGGTGGCGTCCACCGAACCGCGGAAGGTAAGCGGGAGAAAGTCGTTCAACCACACCGTCACAGTTCCGTGATCGGATCATTTGCGGGCGCAACGCACTCGGACGTTCGAGACGCAATCGACGCCGCCACCCTCGCCGCCCCCGCCTGGCGCGACCTCTCGTTCGACGACCGGGCTGCAGTCTTCCTGAGAGCTGCCGACCTGCTCTCCGGACCGTGGCGTGAAACCATCGCCGCCGCAACAATGCTCGGGCAGTCCAAGACCGCATATCAGGCCGAGATCGACGCACCGTGCGAACTGATCGACTTCTGGCGATTCAACGTCGCATTCGCTCGTCAGATACTCGCCGACCAGCCCGTTTCCGCTCCGGGAGTATGGAATCGCGTCGAATATCGGCCGCTCGAAGGCTTTGTCTACGCGATCACGCCCTTCAATTTCACCGCCATCGCCGGAAATCTACCCACCGCACCGGCACTGATGGGCAACACCGTGATCTGGAAGCCGTCACCGACGCAGGCCGTCGCGGCGTACCTGACGATGCAACTACTCGAAGCCGCCGGCCTCCCGCCCGGGGTGATCAATCTCGTTCTCGGCGACGGCCCCATGGTGTCCGAGGTCGCGCTTGCCGACCCCCGCCTGGCGGGCATCCACTTCACCGGATCCACCGCAACGTTCCAGCGATTGTGGCGTGAGGTCGGAGCCAACATCTCGAACTACCGGACGTATCCGCGTCTCGTCGGCGAAACCGGCGGCAAAGATTTTGTACTCGCACACAGTTCCGCTGACCCGGACGTACTCACGACGGCGTTGATCCGCGGGGCCTTCGACTACCAGGGACAGAAATGCTCGGCCGCGTCACGCGCATTCGTCCCGAAGTCGGTGTGGGCCAAGATGGGCGACACGTTCATCGACACGGTGTCGTCACTGAAATACGGCCACGTCACCGACCTGACGAACTTCGGCGGCGCCGTCATCGACCAACGGTCCTTCGACCGCAACGCCGCCGCGATCGTCCGCGCCAAGTCGACCAGCAGCCTCACCATCGCAGCGGGCGGCGACTACGACGACCGCGAAGGGTTCTTCATCTCGCCGACCGTCCTGCTCGGCGACGACCCCAGTGACGAGGCATTCAGCACCGAATACTTCGGTCCCATACTCTCGTTGCACGTCTACGACGACTCCGCACCGAATGCCTACGCCGACACCCTCGCTCGCATCGACAGCGGATCCGCCTACGCCCTGACCGGCGCCGTGATCGCCACCGACCGTGCCGCCGTCGATCAAGCTCATCATGGTCTGCGGTTCGCCGCCGGAAACTTCTACGTCAACGACAAGCCCACGGGAGCGGTTGTCGGACAACAACCCTTCGGAGGTGCACGGGCCTCGGGCACCAACGACAAGGCCGGTTCGCCACAGAATCTACTCCGTTGGGCTTCGACGCGAACCGTGAAGGAAACCTTCGTTCCTCCCACCGATCATCGTTACCCCCACCAGGACGTCGATTCAGCCGAAAGCGAGAACCGTTGATGAGTGCCGTGTCCCTGAGCAACCCGCTGCGCCCTGTACTTCTGGCGGCAGCGCGCTCGCCGCGACTGGAGAAGACAGTCTCCGGAATGGCCTTGACCCGCAAGCTGGTAGACAGATTTGTCGCCGGCGACGCGGAACCCGCAGCGGTCCTTGCCGTACGCGACATCCTCACCAGTGGCCGGTTCGCGACGGTCGACTACCTCGGCGAGGACACCACCGATCCAGCTCAGGCAACCGCGACCGTCGACGCCTATCTCTCTCTTCTCCGCACCTATGCAACGCTTTCCGACACCGCCGGGACGCAACACCCCTTCGAGGTCTCACTCAAACTCTCCGCACTGGGGCAGTCGCTCCCCGGCGACGGTGAGAAGATTGCGCTGGCGAATGCACACCGAATTCTCACAGCGGCAGACGAAGTGGGTGCGTGGGTCACCGTCGACGCCGAGGATCACACCACCACCGACTCGACACTGTCCATAGTCGAGGAGTTGCGCCGCGACTTCCCGACGCTCGGCACAGTCCTGCAGGCATATCTGCATCGCACCGAGGCCGACTGCCGCCACTTCTCCGGACCAGGTTCGCGAATTCGCCTGTGCAAGGGCGCATACAAAGAGCCGGCAGGGGTCGCATTTCAAAAGCCCGCCGACGTCGACGCGTCGTACCTGCGTTGCCTGAAGGTCTTGATGGAGGGTGACGGATACCCGATGGTCGCCTCCCACGATCCCACGATGATCGACGCCGCACTCGAACTCGCCACACTCACCGAGCGGACACCCGAGGATTTCGAGTTCCAGATGCTCTACGGCATCCGCGACGGCGAACAACGCAGATTGGTGGCCGAAGGCAATCACCTACGGGTCTACGTTCCGTACGGCAGCCAGTGGTACGGCTACTTCATGCGTCGCCTCGCGGAACGACCGGCCAACCTGATGTTCTTCATGCGCTCACTCGCCTCCAACAACTAGGGCGCCGGAAACTGCGGCAGCGGCGGCAACTCGAGGTTCTCGCGGAAAGTACCGCCGACGTAGTCCGTTCCCACGATTCCACGCTTACGTAGTTCCGGCAACAGGCCGTTCGTGACGAAATCGCGCGTGCGCGGATCGGCAAGGTCACCGAGCGTGATGACGTCGAGAACTCCCGCGTCGTAACGCTCCGCGATCGCGTCCGCGAGATGTTCCGGGGTACCTGCCGCTGCCCAGTGGCCGGTGTCCTTGGACGCGATGATCAACTCACGCAGCGTCTTTCCTTGCGCGGCGAGCTTGCCGAAGATCTCGACCCGGCCCCGTCGTCGATTCACCGACGACGGGTCCGGGATCAACGACTCCGGGATCGGCCGGTCCAACGGTAATTCCGAGAAATCCACGTCGCCGCCGAACATGTCGGCAAGCCGCGTGCGTCCGGCGTCGAAGTCCGTCGATTCCTCGGCCTCTCTGACTAATCGGTCGACTTCGGCTTCGGTGGCTCCGTACGTTGCGTGGAACGAGCTGAAAATCAGTGGCAGTTCGTCCCCACGCCCCAACTCTGCCGCCCTTGCGCGAATGGTCTTCGTGTAGGTGACCGCGTCCTCGAAGGTTGGGAGAGAGGTGAATACGACCTCTGCGAAGCGAGCACCCAGTTCGATACCTCCGGCAGACTGTCCTGCCTGGAATTGAACCGGACGACGCTGCGGCAGTGAAGGAATGTTCAACGGCCCCTGCACGGTGAAATACTTGCCTCGGTGCTCGATGGGGACCACCCGCGACGGATCGAGCACTGCGGACCCCTTGCCCTGGACCAGGGCGCCGGGCTTCCAGCTGTCGAACAGTGCGTTGACGACCTCGAGCGACTCTGCCGCTCGGGCGTACCGCTCCTCCGGGCTCGGCAGCGTCAGATCGCTGTAGTTCTCTTCTCCGAGTGAGGAAGTGACCGCATTCCACGCAGCCCTACCATTGCTGACGTGGTCGAGGGTGCCGAACAACCGCGCCAGGTTGAAGGGGTGATGAAACGTCGTCGTGACGGTCGCGATGAGGCCCACGTGGGTGGTGACCGCACTCAGCGCGGCAAGAAAGATCAGCGGTTCCTGCGCGCCGATCGCGCCCTGCGCGCCGAAGCTCAACAGGTCGGCGGCAAACAGTCCGTCGATCTTGTTCGCCTCGGCCGTCTTCGCGATTTCGATCGCGGACGCGAGCGTCGAAGTCCTCGGATCGATCGCGGCGTCGTAGATGCTCGCCGCCCCGCTGACACCGGTCACCGTTTTGAGCGGACGCCTACGATCGGCCACCGAATATCCTCCTGGCTTCGCGAAATCTGTTCCGACTTCACAACGCTAGACCGATCCTGGCTCCCGACAAGGTATTCACTCAGCCTGGTCCTAACCCTCCGAACACCACTCGGTTACGCCCTGGATCTACGGGCACGATAGGCGGCGACGTGTGCCCTGTTCCCACAGTTTCCGGTGTCGCAGTATCGCTTCGAACGATTGCGCGACAAATCCACGAAGACCGCGCCGCAGTCCGGGGCCTCACACCATCGCAGTCTCGAGAATTCGTCGGTTCGGATCAGATCGAGCACACCCATCGCCGCTTCTGCGGCCATCCGGTCCACCAGCGGCGATTCGTCGGCGGTGACGTGCAGATGCCAACCGAGGTCGTCGTGCCTGGTGAGCCGCGGCCGCGCACCCGATTCGAGCAACAGAGTGTTCACCACCTCGACGGCGTCGTCCACTCCCGCAACTTCCCAGAACTGTCGCAGCCTGGGACGCAGTGCACGAACCGCCGTCAATTCCTCCAGCGTGCCGTCCCGCCTGCCGGTCCAGTGATCTGCGTCGAGAAACCGTGTCAGTTCCTCCTGATCCGGAAGCAGTTCGGCCCCGCCGCGGTCCGTGTTGACCAACGAGGCAGCGAAGACGAGCGCCGATTCCGTGTCACCAGCAAAATGCACTTTGACTCCTGAGCTGTATCAACCTAATGTCAGCATCGTAATCGCTTTTACTCCTGACGGGTGACGACGTGAACTCTCGCAACGGCTTGATCTTCGCTCTGCTGTCCGCGGCAACGTTCGGCGTATCGGGCCCGTTCGCGAAATCTCTCATCGAATCAGGGTGGTCCCCCGGCGGCGCAGTATTCGCGCGCGTTGCCGGCGGCGCACTGGTGATGATGGTGATCGCAGTAGCCACCCAGTGGAATCGCCTACGCCAGGTGAGCGCCCACACGCGAACGGTACTGCTGTACGGGGTGTTCGCGATCTCGGGCGTTCAACTGTGCTTCTTCAATGCCGTGCAACATCTTTCGGTCGGAGTCGCCCTGCTTCTCGAATACCTTGCACCGATCATCGTCATCGGGTGGGTGTGGATCACCAAAGGCGCGCGCCCGAGTGTGCAGACACTTCTCGGTGCAGCGGTTGCCCTGATCGGTGCCGCCGTGGTGATCGACGTCTTCGGATCGGCGGAGATCAGTGCCGTCGGCGTCGCCTGGGGATTGGCGGCAGCTGCCTGTCTTGCAGTCTATTTCGTCATTTCCGAGCGCGCGGACGGCGACCTCCATCCCGTTGTACTCGCGGCGTCCGGGCTCACCGTCAGCGCACTGGTCATCGGCACCCTCGGACTCGTCGGCATCCTCCCCTTCCAGTTCTCGGCCTCGAACACCGTCGTGGCAGAACACTCGGTGGGCGTGTGGCTGCCGGTAACGGTTCTCGTCCTGGTCAGCACCGTCATCGCCTATCTCACCGGCATCGCCGCGATCACGCTCCTGGGACCAACCATCGGATCCCTGGTAGCGCTGACCGAAGTGCTGTGTGCGGTTGTCGCCGCCTGGATCCTGGTCGGGGAGTCCGTCACCGCACTACAAGCTGTGGGCGGTGCAGCCATCATCGCCGGTTTGGTCCTCGCCCGACTCGGCCAGGTTGCACCGAAACAGATACCGGCCGACCCGATGACAAATGTCATGGCAGAAGAATGACGGACGGACGAGGGTTCACGTCCTCGAAGCGAGCAGATTCTATGTATGACCTCAGCACAGGCACTGCATTCACCACAGGCACTTCATCCGCTCAGTGAAGGATCGACACACGACGCCGTCCGGTTGACCGGACTTCGCAAGACCTTCGGCACCGTCGACGCAGTCAAGGGAATCGACCTGAGCATCCGCCCCGGCGAGATCGTCGCGTTCCTCGGCCCGAACGGCGCAGGCAAGACCACGACCATCGACATGATTCTCGGCCTGTCCCGGCCGACGTCGGGCGAGGTGAGCGTCTTCGGAATGTCACCTCGATCAGCGATAGCGCGCGGACTCGTGTCCGCAGTCATGCAGACCGGCGGGCTGCTCAAAGAACTGACAGTGGCCGAGACCGTGCAGATGACCGCCAGTCTGTACGCCCATTCCCGTCCGGTCGACGAGGTGCTGGGGAGAGCCGGAATCCTCGACATCTCCGATCGCCTCGTCAGCAAATGCTCGGGCGGACAACAACAACGCCTACGATTTGCGATGGCGTTGCTGTCGGACCCGCAATTGCTCATTCTGGACGAGCCGACCACCGGCATGGACGTCGAAGGGCGACGGGACTTTTGGTCCGCCATCCGCGCCGACGCCGATCACGGTCGCACTGTGCTCTTTGCGACGCACTACCTCGAAGAAGCCGATGTCTACGCCGACCGCATCATCCTGGTCCGGCAAGGCACCGTGGTCGCAGACGGGACCACAGCCGAGGTCAAGTCCATGGCGTCCGGACGGACCCTGCGTGCGACAGTCCCCGGCATCACCGACGAACTCCTGCGCGCGATACCGAACTCGGACGCCGTCGAGGTGCGTGGCGAGTCACTGCTCGTGCACTCGGGCGACACCGACGCCGTTGCACGGTTCCTGTTGACCAACACGCAGGCTCGCGATCTCGAAATCGTCTCCCGCGGTCTCGAAGACGCCTTCATCGCACTCACGTCGAACAACTCCGAAGGACAGAAGTGATGACCACTGCAACCGAACCGAACACCTACGGGGCCGAGCGAACCGTCGTACCTCTCGGCGGATTCAACACGACGCTTCTGCGACTGGAATTCCGTCGTCTGACCCGCAATCGGCGCACGATGATCTTCACGCTCGTCATGCCGGTTGTCTTCTTCCTCGTCTTCGGGCTCGGTCAAGGCGACGACGATCACGGGATCGGGCATGGCAATGTCGCCGCGTACATCATGATCAGCATGGCGCTGTACGGCGCGATGCTGGCCACTACCAGCGGCGGAGCGATGGTCTCGATCGAACGGGCGTCGGGATGGAGCCGGCAACTTCGGCTGACTCCCCTGACGCCAGTCGCCTACATCGCCGTCAAACTGATCATGGCAATGCTGCTCGGGCTCGTCTCGATTCTCGTGGTCTACACCGTCGGCTCGTTCACCTCCGCGCAGATGGACGGATCACTGTGGTTCACAACGGCATTGATCGCCTGGCTGGGATCGTCGATCTTCGCGGCGTTCGGCCTGTTCATGGGGTATCTACTACCCAGCGAGAACGTCATGCAGTTGCTCGGACCAGGACTGGCCCTACTCGCCTTCGGCGGCGGACTCTTCGTGCCGCTCGAAGACGGTTCGGTATGGGCGAGCGTCGCACAGTTCACACCGATGTTCGGCATCAACGCCCTCGCCCACGCACCGCTGACGGGCAATAGCATTCACTGGACCTGGATCGTCAATATCCTGGTGTGGTTCGCCATCTTCGCCGGCGGAGCGATCTGGCGGTTCCAACGAGATACGGAGCGTGTGTAGTTGCCGGAAACGACTGACCGAAACGATTCCGTCGCATTGCCGCGACGGAATCGTTTCGGCGTTCTCTTCGCGGCGGTCTGGATGGTGTTTCTCGGCGGACCGCTGATCGAGGGATGGAATCTGCGCGACGAACTGCGCGGCTGGACAGGGATTCTCGCGACGATCACCTTCAGTGCGCTCTACCTCTACACCTTCGCCACAACGCAGCAGCGGCGCCGAATGACGATGACTCGGCCGACGATTCGCGAAGCTGCACTGGCTCTGGCCGCCTTGACCGCGCTGGCCGCTGTGATGATCGTCAGCGTCGGGCCGACGGGATTGGCAGCGGCCCCTTATCTCGCGGTGACAGCGGTGACGCTGCTCCCGACCGTCGCGGGCGGCATTTTCGCCTTGGTGTTCGCGGCCTCCGTGGAGATAGTGAGCCTCTCGTCAGGGTGGGGGAATTACTCCGGCCTCTCACTCGGTGTCTGCGCGGCCGCTTTTGCGACGTGGGGAATCATGTCCCTGATCAGCCGTAACTTCGCCATGCTCCATGAACGCGAAGAGCAGGAGCAGCGAGCGATCATGGAGGAGCGAACGAGGATGGCGCGCGATCTGCACGACATACTCGGACACTCACTGACCGTCATCACGATCAAAGCCGAGTTGGCCAACCGGTTACTGGACGTGGACATCGAACGCGCGCGCAGCGAACTCGACGACGTTGAAAGACTCTCTCGCGACGCGTTGGCAGACGTCCGCTCGGCAGTCGAAGGATTTCGTGGGATTTCGCTACCCGTCGAGATAGCCCGTGCGCGAGAGGCATTGCGCGCGGCAGGGATCGAAGACGAGGTGCCGAGCAGTACCGACATGGTTCCTACGCGCCTTCGTGAACTCTTCGCATGGACGATCCGCGAGGGCGTGACCAACGTGGTTCGGCACAGCGGGGCAACACACTGCCGGATCACGGTCGACGAGAAAAGCGCGACTGTCGTCGACGACGGACACGGGGCCGGGTCGGTGTCTTCCGGCAACGGTCTGATCGGATTGCGAGAGCGAGCCGGTGCGTCGGGCGCTCGAGTGATCATCACTCATCCCCAGCCGCAGGGGTTTGCACTTCAGGTAGTCGAACAGGAGAAAGTGTGAGCAACCAGGGCGAGCGGGCATCCATACGGCTGCTCTTGGCGGACGACCAGGCACTCGTGCGAGGAGCGCTGGCCGCGCTGCTCGATCTGGAATCCGACCTGTCCGTAGTGGCCGAGGTCGGCCGCGGTGACGAGGTAGTGGCCGCAGTTCTCGAGCACCGCCCGGATGTCGCGCTTCTCGATGTCGAGATGCCTGGCATGGACGGGATCGCCGCGACGGCAGCCCTTCGCGAGGCAGCACCCGACACCCGAGTCCTGATCGTCACCACGTTCGGACGTCCCGGATTTCTTCGCAAAGCCCTGCACGCCGGGGCCGGCGGGTTCGTCGTCAAGGACACGCCCGCCAGGCAGCTTGCCGACGCCGTCAGACGTGTCCACGCCGGATTGCGCGTCGTCGATCCCACCCTTGCGGCCGACAGCCTCGTCAGCGGCGAGTCGCCCCTGACAGAACGTGAGACCCAAGTCCTTCGGGCCGCACACGACGGCGCGCCCGTGGCAGCCATCGCTTCGGAACTCTTCCTCTCCCCGGGAACGGTTCGAAATCATCTGTCGGCCGCGATGGGTAAAACCGGTGCCACGACACGTGCCGAAGCCGTCAGGATTGCCGAGTCGAACGGCTGGCTCTGATCAGAACGGGAGAGAACCCGCTTCCCGGCAAATAGTTCGCCGCTCGTTCATCGATGGCAATTTGTCCAGATCACTCAAAGTAGGGACCTTATACCCTAGGGATTTGCCCAGAAAACTACCCGGTCACGCAAGTCCGAAACAGCTAATCGTTCGATAACTGGCTATGATGCAGTTAATTGAATTGACGGAGCCTGTGTAACGGGGAAGGGGCGTCTCATGTCGAACCAGTTCAACGATCGATTGAACTCGCTGTTCGAGACTGCCGACTTTCACGTCACCAATGCGATGGTCGTTCGCGGCATGACCGATTTCGGTTGCCGCATTTCGACTCCGTATCTGTCACAACTGCGCACCGGCGTCCGAACCAATCCGTCACCGGAAGTGGTCGCCGCCCTCGCGCACTTCTTCAACGTCCATCCGGACTACTTCTACGCCCCGTCCGACCACACTCCGCCCGCCATCTCCGGTGGCGAAGCTGACCTTTCTCTGCTCGAACAGTTGCACAACGTGCGCCTGCGAAACCTCACCTCGCGAGTCGTCGACCTCTCACCGTCGTCGCAGGATCTGCTCGTGGAAATGGCGGAAAATCTGCGCTCCTCGGAGAATCTTCCGCGCGTACCACCGGACTCGAATTCCTACATGTCACGCGCTTAGTGCTTCGTCGACTCTCCTTGACTGCTCAGGGAGGGTTGGCCTTATGCTGGTCGATGCAGCTGGTTCGCCCGGCACGGTCATGAGGAGCCCCGAAGACCGTTCCCGGCGTCGAAGCCCCGTCAGCGCAAGCTGTCGGAGTGAGAGGGAACCCGGTGAAAATCCGGGACTGTCCCGCAGCGGTAAGCAGGAACGACCGCCGTTTATGTGCACTGGGCATCCGCCTGGGAAGCGACGGCCAGTAGGTTCGATCCAACTCGATCGAGTGCCCGCGAGTCCGAAGACCTGCCGACTGTGTCGGGCACGCCGTGCCCGACGGTCCACCGCCTCGTGGAATGGGCGTGTAGATCTCCATCGGGCCTCGTGTGCGGTGCGGGCAGTGCTGCCCGCCGAAACTCGAGGTCTCGTGAGGTGTACCCGTCTGCCGGCAGTGGCCATCAATGCATTGGCAATCTGGAGAAACTCCGTGACAACGACATTCACTTCGACCGTGCTGGGCTCACCGCGCATCGGTCCTCATCGAGAACTCAAGCGGGCAACCGAAAGCTACTGGGCGGGGCGCATCGACGCCGACGCCTTGCAGAGCGTGGCCCGTGACCTCCGTCGGCAGGGCTTGGCCGACCTCCGTGACCTGGGCCTCGACTCAATCCCGGTCAACACCTTCTCCTTCTACGACCAGATGCTCGACACCGCAGTTCTTCTCGGCGCACTACCCGATCGCGTCGCGCCCGTCACCGATCCGTTGGACCGCTACTTTGCAGCTGCCCGTGGGACGGACACCATTGCGCCGCTGGAAATGACGAAGTGGTTCGACACCAACTACCACTACCTGGTGCCGGAGATCTCACCGTCCACCACTTTCGAACTCGACCCGTCCAAGGTCTTGTCCGAACTGGCAGAAGCGCTTTCCGACGGCATTGCGGCCCGCCCGGTCGTCATCGGACCGGTTACCTTCCTGCTGCTCTCGAAGGCTGTCGGCACAGACGAGCCGCTGCTCTCGCGGCTCGACGAGCTACTCCCCCTCTATGCGGACCTACTCGGCCGGCTCGCGAAGGCCGGTGCAGGGTGGGTACAGCTCGACGAACCGGCACTCGTCGGTGATCGCACCGACGAGGAGATCGAAGCGGCACGCACTGCGTACGAACAGCTTTCGGCACTTTCCGAGCGACCGGCGATTCTTTTGGCGTCGTACTTCGGTTCGCTGCGTGGCGCGTTGCCCGCACTTGCATCGACCGGCGTCGAAGGATTTGCCGTCGACCTGGTGGCCGGTCAGGATTCGATCGGCTCCGTACCTGAACTCGCCCGCAAACTGGTCGTCGCCGGAGTGGTCGACGGACGAAACATCTGGCGGTCGGATCTGGACTCGGCACTGAGCACATTGGGCGCTCTGCTGGGAAGCGTCGATACGCTTGCCGTCTCGACGTCGTGCTCTCTGCTGCACGTTCCGTACACGCTCGACGCGGAAGCCGACGTGGACAAAGCGCTGCGCTCGTGGCTCGCGTTCGGAACCGAGAAAGTCAAGGAAGTAGTCACTCTCGCAACTGCTCTCACACAGGGTCGGGAATCGGTGGAGGACGAGTTCGCTCTGGCACGAGCGGCCGCCTCGACCCGCAAGGACGATCGCAGACTCAACGACGCGAGTGTTCGAGGCCGTCTCGACGCCGTTCTGAACTCGGCAACCGGTCGCGCACCCGCCGCCGAACGCCGTGCGGCCCAGGACGAGTTGCTCTCTCTTCCGCCGCTCCCCACGACAACCATCGGCTCGTACCCGCAAACGTCGAAGATCCGCATCGCTCGCGCGGCGCTGCGCAAGGGCGAGATCGACGAAGCCGAGTACGTCAACCGTATGCGCGCCGAGATCGCCGAAGTTGTTGCGCTCCAAGAAAAGCTGGATCTCGACGTACTTGTTCACGGTGAGCCGGAACGCAACGACATGGTCCAGTACTTCGCGGAGCAGTTGGACGGGTTCTTCGCCACCGCCAACGGGTGGGTCCAGTCGTACGGCACCCGCTGCGTGCGTCCGCCGATTCTGTACGGCGACGTCTCGCGTCCGAAGCAGATGACCGTCGACTGGATCACGTACGCACAATCGCTGACCGACAAGCCGGTCAAGGGCATGCTGACCGGGCCCGTCACCATCCTTGCCTGGTCCTTCGTCCGCGACGACCAACCGCTCGCCGACTCGGCGAATCAAGTCGCACTGGCCATTCGGGACGAGACGGTCGATCTGCAGGCCGCCGGTATCGGAATCATCCAGGTCGACGAACCCGCACTGCGTGAACTACTCCCGCTGCGTGCGGCGGACCAGCCCGCCTATCTGGACTGGTCCGTCGGCGCTTTCCGGTTGGCCACCTCGGGCGTCGCAGATTCCACCGCCATCCACACGCACCTGTGCTATTCCGAGTTCGGAGCGGTGATCGGTGCCATTGCCGGTCTCGACGCGGACGTCACGTCCATCGAGGCGGCGCGATCACACATGGAGGTGCTCGACGATCTCAGTTCGGTCGGGTTCGACCTCGGTGTCGGCCCGGGCGTCTACGACATCCACTCACCGCGTGTGCCGAGCGTCGACGAGATCGCCGAGTCGCTGCGCGAAGCACTCAAAGCCGTTCCGGTCGAACGATTGTGGGTCAATCCGGACTGCGGTTTGAAGACCCGCGGACCGGTCGAGGTCGAAGCGTCGCTGCGTAACCTCGTCGAAGCCGCGAAGTTGGTACGAGCGGAGCTTTAGGGGCAAAGCCCTTGTGCGCCTTTTCGGTAGTGGGCACTACCAAAAAGGCGCACGGGGGTCAGCTCAACCACGTATTGCCGAAGAGCAGAATTCCGTCCGCACTCGGCGTCACTCCGTGCACGTTCTCGCGCCACGGAATGAAGACCTTGCCGGAGTTGACCACAGCCATCGGCGCCGTCTCGTTGACTACTGTCTGGATGTCGTCGATGACGGCTCGACGCTCTTCCTCCCCCGACGCCGTCTGCAGTTTGCCGAGCAACTCGTCCATCCGAGCGTTCTTGTAGCCGAGGATATTCGACGGCGACTCACTGAACAGATTGCCGTACATACGCACGAACGGTGACTCTTCGAGAACGTTGAACGCGAAGTAGGACACGTCGTAGTCGTGCTTGGCATACAGCATGGAGATCAGATCGTTGATGC
The DNA here is from genome assembly GCF_042728675.1 of Rhodococcus sp. NPDC060176. Lineage (NCBI taxonomy): Bacteria > Bacillati > Actinomycetota > Actinomycetes > Mycobacteriales > Nocardiaceae > Rhodococcus > Rhodococcus sp. NPDC060176. Next base: position 1,365,741 of record NZ_JBHWYS010000001.1, on the reverse strand, counting down.
TGGTTGCGTAGGTGATGTCGACCGTGAAACCCACTGCCTGCAAGAGCGACTGAAACGTCAGCGCGCTGCGTTGCGTCGCCGGGTCGTTCATTCCGACGTAGGTCAGTTTTCCGTCGTAACCGTCGGCCTTCGCCTCGGCCAGATACTTCTTCGCAGCCTCGGGATCGAAACCGTTTCCCGCCACCGAACCGTGCCATTGCGACCACGACGCGAACATGTCGGTGCCAGGTTCACCGAAGCCGCCTTGAACCCGCTCGTTGAACGTATTCGGATCCACCGCAGCGACGATCGCCTTTCGCACACGCTCGTCCTTCGCCGCCCGATCGTCGCGCTGATTGATCGCCAGCACTCCGGCCATGCTGGCCGAGTACACAAATCCCGGATCGCCGGCTTCGAAAGCCTCGTGAATGAAATCGGGAGACTTCAGATAGGCAACCTGAATTCCGTCGGTGTGGAGGCCCTCCAGTTTGCTCTTCTCGTTGACAATTGCCGGGAAGCGCAACTTCTCGAGATACGGCGCCCCGTCCCAGTACGTCGTACGGGCAGCGAGCACCAATTCGTCCTGGGAAGCGAACTTCTCGACGGTGAACGGGCCTGCTCCGACCGGGACGAAAGTGCCGGTTGCCATCGACGAGGGTGCGACGATCATGCCGGGACCAGTGGTGAACATGATCGGGAACTCGTCCCACGGCTGCGCCAAGGTGAAGACGACCGTACTCGGATCCGGTGAATTCATCTCGCGCACAGCGGTCTTCCACACCAGCGCGTGAGTTCCCTTCTTCTGCAGATAGTGATCGATGCTCCACAACACTGCTGCACCGTCCATCGCGGTGCCGTCGCTGAAGGTGACACCGTCGCGCAATTTCAGTGTCCACACCGTGTTGCCGTCGTTGGCAGACAAAGACTGCGCCATGTGGGGAACATATTCTCCCTCAGCGGTGTCGAAGCGCATCAAAAGGTCGTAAATGGCTGCCATTTCGCTACCACCGGTAGCGCCGCCGTCTTGGCGGTCTGCTGGGTCGAGACTGCTGATTCCGTTGTACGTCGCAAACGAGACCGTGCCGCCCGAACGTGGCTCTCCCCCGTCGTTCTGCTCACCGACAACTCCGGCCGTCACGTCCGATGCATCCGTGGTCGTACCTTGGCCACTACTCGCACACCCGGTCACCACCAGTGTCGCCGACGCCAGGACAACCATCCAGATTCGAGCGCGAGCTCGGTACGAGCGCTTCATTGCGACTCACTTTCACAGTTCACGGATACGCCGATTTCAGGGATCCGACACCTGACAGATTTGTAAGTGAATTCTAGGTAAGGATTCATTCTGTGTCTGCGATTTCGCAAAGCTGAGACGATGATTCACAATATTGACGAGGAAAAGAGAATCGAATTCTAGATGACTCTGGTCCGCTGAACACCAACCAGATGGCATCGTCGAGCCTTCCACTGCGCCTCGGCGAACCGATCCCACCACGAAGGGTGCTCGATCTCCCGCCTGCCGTCGTCTCCGCCTTGCGCAATCACGATCGTTCGGAACAGCGCTCGAATTTCCGAGTCGTCAAGGTTCGTCACAGTCCAGAGAAGTAATACACATATTAATTAAGTATTGAACCACGCGATCACGCTAGGGTTAGGCCATGAATGACCCGACGACCGACAACCAGGCAACCGATGACCAGGCAACCGTCGGCGAACTGAATTTCTGGTCGTTCATCGAACTGGCCAACAAGCGACTGGCCACCGAACACGGCTTTCGCGATCAGCTGGCCACCGAGGTACTCCTGACGCTCAATCGAGCCTCCAACGTCGTCACCTACGATCTCGAGTCGTCGATCCACCGCCCTCGCGGCTGGTCATGGTCGTCGTTCCGACTATTGTTCGTCACCTGGCTCGCCGGACCGATCGAGCCGAAGGCTGCCGCCGAGCTCACCGGGATGAGTCGAGCCGCGGTCTCCAACCTGTCCAAGTCCCTGCTGGCAGACGGACTGATCGATCGCCGCCCCACCGAGAACGACGGACGCTCTGTCCAGCTGTACCTGACCGACAAGGGCCGGGAAGCCATGGTCGAGGCATTTCGCGAGCAAAACGAACGCGAGCACGCCTGGGTCGGCGTCCTGAGCGAAGCCGAACAGCGCATCCTTGTCATGCTCCTGGACAAACTGATCACCAACCGCAGCCAATTCGACGTACGCGGGCGTAACTGACGCAAATCAACACCGTCTCGAGGGTTGCACGCATCACATCATTTTAGTTAATGTATTTACTATCTGGTGGATGTGAGCCAGGCAGAACAGCACAGAAGGAGCCCCGTCATGGCGTTCTATCGACAACTCGGCAACATTCCACCGAAACGTCACACCCAACACCGTGACGAGTCGGGCAACCTCTACTACGAAGAACTGATGGGTGAGGAAGGTTTCTCCTCCGACTCGTCGCTGCTCTACCACCGCGAAATTCCGTCGGCCATCGTCGACGCAACGGTCTGGGAACTGCGCGACCAAAGCACCACGCCCAACCACCCCCTCAAACCCCGCCATCTGAAACTCCATGCACTGTTCCCCGAGAGCATCTGGAACGAGACCGACGTGGTAACCGGCCGTCGTCTCATACTCGGCAATGCCGATGTCCGACTCTCCTACGTGGTTGCTTCCGCACCATCCCCCCTGTACCGCAATGCAATCGGTGACGAGATGGTCTACGTCGAGTCCGGCGAGGCTACCGTCGAGACCGTCTTCGGCACGCTCGACGCCCGCGAGGGTGACTACGTCCTGATCCCGATGTCCACGACCCACCGGTGGATCCCCAAGGGCGACAAGCCACTCCGCGCTTACGCCATCGAGGCGAACAGTCACATCGTCCCGCCCAAGCGCTATCTCTCCCGCTTCGGCCAACTGCTCGAGAACGCACCGTTCTGCGAGCGAGATCTGCACGGACCGACCGCGCCCATGATCGCCGAAGGCATCGACGTCGAGGTACTGGTCAAGCACCGCACGTCGGCAGGCATCGTCGGAACCCGAATGGTGTACCCCACGCATCCTTTCGACGTCGTCGGCTGGGACGGCTGCCTGTACCCGTACACCTTCAACATCTCGGACTACGAGCCGATCACGGGCCGCGTTCACCAGCCGCCGCCGGCACATCAGGCGTTCGAGGGGAACAACTTCGTTATCTGCAACTTCGTACCGCGCAAGGTCGACTACCACCCCCTGTCGATCCCGGTGCCGTACTACCACTCCAACGTCGACTCGGACGAGATCATGTTCTACTGCGGCGGTGACTACGAGGCACGCAAGGGTTCCGGCATCGGGCAGGGATCGATATCGATTCATCCCGGCGGCCACGCTCACGGCCCACAACCCGGCGCGTACGAGCGAAGCATCGGCGCCGAGTTCTTCGACGAACTGGCCGTGATGGTCGATACGTTCCGGCCGCTCGAATTGGGCGAGGGGGCATTGGCTTGCGAAGACGGTGCCTACGCCTGGAGTTGGGCGGGACGGGGGCCGCAGCAATGACGGTCATCTCTCCCCTCCTTCGCGGCCTGTGTGACGACGCAGCACTCTTCCCACCCGGCAATGCTCCTCTCGCCGAGGCAGTTCCGGCCCACGGCGCCTACCTGCAGGCGGACTACGACGCACTGGTCGGGCCCTTCGTCTTTCCCGCACCGCGATTGAGCGAACTGGCCGCGTATGTTTCGGCAGACAACCCGGTGACGCTGAGTCTGACCGTGCCGGCCGGCCCAGCCGATACAACGGCCGCGCTGTCGAATGCGCTCGCCATCCCTGGCGTTCACGTCGCCGCCGTCGAGGTGGGAATTCCTGACGGGCTGGACGCCGATGCGGCCTTCGAGGAACTCGCTCGTGTCCATGCCGCTCATCCCGACATCGATATTTTTGTCGAGGTACCCCGCGGTGATCGGCGCGCGGACTATCTGACAGCTCTCGAAACTGCCGGGTACTCCGCAAAGTTTCGAACCGGCGGGATTGTCGCCGAGGCGTACCCGGACGAGGAAGAGCTCGCAGATGCGGTGATATCCGTTGTCCGAGCAAATATCCCGTTCAAGGCAACCGCGGGACTGCACCACGGCGTGCGCAACACCGATCCGGAAACAGGCTTCGAGCAACACGGCTTCCTCAACATCATGGTGGCCGTCGATGCTGCGAGACGGGGCGCCGGTCGTTCGGAAGTTGTTGCCGCACTGGCGCAGCGCGATCACGATTCAATCGCGCGAATCCTGGCCGGATTGACCGAGCCCGAGGCCGGCGAGGTGCGTCGCCGATTCCTCTCGTTCGGTACCTGCAGCATCTCGGACCCTCTCACCGAGCTAGAAGGGCTCGGATTGATCGTCCGCTCCGACAAAACCGAAGGAACACTCGTATGACCGTCACGACCATCGACATTCCCGCCGACTCACTGTTCGGGCTCGACAATCTGCCGTACGGGGTCTTCTCCCCCGCGGGAGGGTCGCCGCGCATCGGTGTACGGGTCGCCGACTCGGTGGTCGATCTCGCAGCCACACTGGGTGATTCCGTCTTCTCCGAACCGACCCTGAACGCATTCATGACCCAGGGCCGAAATCAGTGGATATCTGTGCGAAACCGGATCTCGGAACTCGTGACCGGTGAAATAGACTCGGATGCAGTGTTTTCCGTCGACGCGGTGACACTGCACTTGCCGATCGCCGTGGCCGACTACGTCGACTTCTACGCCTCGGAGAATCACGCAACCAACCTCGGACGGCTATTCCGTCCCGACGCCGCGCCTTTGATGCCGAACTGGAAGCACCTTCCCGTCGGATACCACGGGCGCTCGAGCACCATCGTCGTCTCCGGCACCGACATCGTTCGTCCCTGCGGACAGCGGAAGGCACCCGATCAGGAAAGCCCTGACTTCGGACCGTCTCGTCGCCTCGACATCGAAGCCGAGATGGGGTTCATCGTCGGAACTCCCTCGAAAATGGGCGATTCCATCACCCCGGACGAATTCGCCGAGCACGTCTTCGGCGCTGTCGTCGTGAACGACTGGTCTGCGCGAGACATCCAAGCGTGGGAGTACGTCCCCCTCGGTCCGAACCTGGGGAAGAGCTTCGCGACGTCCATCTCGCCGTGGGTCGTACCGTTGCTCGCCCTCGAAGCAGCCCGAATCGACACTCCGGTGCAGGACCCCGAACCGCTCTCCTACCTGCGCGGTGAGGAGAGGTGGGGACTGGACATCGATTTGGCCGTCGAATGGAACGGCCACGTCGTCTCGCGACCGCCCTACGCGCAGATGTACTGGTCACCTGCACAGATGCTCGCGCACACCACCATCAACGGCGCAGCGGCCAGTACCGGCGATCTCTTTGCGTCCGGAACCATTTCCGGACCGGACAGAGATCAGCGGGGCGCCTTCATCGAGCTGACGTGGGGCGGCAAGGAACCCGTGGCTGTGGGCTCCGAGACCCGTACCTTTCTCGAAGACGGCGACACCATCGCCATCTCGGCCACCGCTCCCGGCGTCGGCGGTTCACGAATCGGCTTCGGGGATGTTCACGCTCGGATCCTGCCTGCAACTCAAACCGGAAGATAGCGATTGACAACTGTTTGATTCACGCTGATCTGATGTCCGGAATTCCTTGCCTCACGATTCTCCGAAGATAAGCTGGACTAACCATCCAGAGCGATCGAGAGTCCTGGCTCCGTGACGTCGCAGCAACCCCCTCAGCTGAGGTGCGGGTGCTTTCTGCCAGGTCCGATGGAGGACTCGTGCCCGGCGATCGACCCCGTACCTCAGTGGGGACAGCAACTGTCATCGTGATCGTAGGCGGTGGTCCCCGCGGTACCGGCGTACTCGAGCGGATCCTCGCTCACGAATCGGTGGACGCCGATCCCACACCGATCGACATTCATGTCGTCGACCCGTATCCGGCAGGCGCCGGCCGCATTTGGCGAGGCAGCCAGGCGCCGCTTCTGTGGATGAATTCGACGACCGCAGACGTCACAATGTTCACCGACGAGACCACCGCAGTGACCGGTCCGGTACTGCCGGGTCCGACCCTCGCGGAATGGGTCGCCGAGAACTCGGCAGAGCTTGCCCACTTCCCCGAAATCGCGGCAGAAGTGCCGACCGTCACGCCGTCGTCGTTTGCATCGAGGTCATTGCAGAGCCGGTACCTGAACTGGGTGTTCCAGACCGCGGTCGACTCCGCACCAGCGCACGTCGATGTTCGGGTTCATCGACGATCCGTGGTCGACATCGTGAACGTCGGCGAAATACAAAATGTTCATCTGGACGACGGCGTTGTCATCGAGGCGACGGCCGTCCTTCTTGCACAGGGGCACCCAGATGCGCTGGCTGCTCCGCGCGAAACCTCACTGAGCGGCTTCGCGTCGGAGCACGGGTTGACCTATGTAGGTCCGGGATACACCGCCGACCTCGACGCCGATGTCATTCCAGCAGGCGAGCCGGTACTGATCGCCGGACTCGGGTTGGCTTTCATCGACTGGATGGTTCTGCTCGCCGAGAGCCGCGGCGGCATTTTCGAACGCGGTGACGACGGCGCCCTCACCTACGCTCCCTCGGGTCGGGAACCACTGTTGTATGCCGGATCTCGTCGCGGCGTGCCGTATCACTCCAAGATCTCTTACTCGATCGCTGACGCCCGGCCACCGCTACCGCGGTTCTTCACCGCTGATCTTGTTCCCGGCGACGGGCCTTTGGATTTCCGAAACGACATCTGGCCGCTCGCGTCGAAAGAACTGGCAGGCGCCCACTATCACGAACTGTTCGCCTCGCACCCGGACCGGACGGTGGGCACCTGGGAGGAGTTCGACGCCGAATTCGCCTCGCTGGCTTGGGGATCGCCTCGATTGCAGGAACTGGTCGAGAACGCGGTCCCGAAGCCGGAAGACCGTATCGATCTCGAACGGCTCAACCGCCCACTCGGCGGTGAGCGCTACGACGGACTTGCCGAGGTCCAATCTCGGATCACCGAATACATCTCGGCAGACGTCGCACGCCGGTCGGACCCGTATTTCAGCGCCGACGCAGCTGTCTTCTCAGCGCTGCTGTCGACGTACATGACTGTCGGAGAATTGTTGCGGCGCGGCAGAATCCCGGCCGAATCCGTAGCCAAGGACGTCGAGGGTTGGCTACATTCGTTCTTCAGCTTCATTGCCAGTGGTCCGCCGCCCGAGCGTCTGGAACAGTTGGTCGCCCTCAACAAGGCCGGCATCGTCCAGTTCCTCGGGCCGGATTCGGTGTTCTCCACCGAGATCGACCCGGCAACGGGAGCAGGGATCTTTGTCGCTCGCAGTGCGTCGCACACCGATATCGTGGCCGCGAATACCCTCGTCGAGGCACGCTTGCCGGTCGCTTCCATCAGCGCGAGCGGTGACTCGCTACTGCGGACACTTCACGGTCGGGGCGAGGCGGTCGAACTACGTGCCACCGCCGACAGTTCGGCGAAGCTCGCCGTCGACGGAACATCACGAATTCTTCATCAGGACAACACTGCTCATCCCCGTCGCTTTGCTGCCGGGCCGTGGGTTGCCGGACACAACTGGTCGGCGGCGTTCCCTCGCCCGCGCACCAATGCAGGGTTCTTCCGGCACAACGACGCTCTGGCTGTAGAGATTTTAGGCGCTGCGCGCCTGTGAGCGGTTAAGGAGCCCAGAGACTCCCTAACCGCTCACGGGGGCTGTGCCCCTAGCTGAACACCAACTCACCCTCGTCAACCGCGACGGTGATGCTGCCACCCTCTTCGAGGAGATCGTCGAGCAGCATGTCGGCGATCTTGTCGTCGACCACTCGCTGGATCGAGCGGCGCAACGGCCGAGCCCCGAACTCGGGCTGGTGCCCGTGCTCGGCGATCCAGTCCACCGCGTCGGCGGTGAACTCGATCTCGATGCCCTTGGACTGCAACCGCTTCCGGCTGTCGTCGAGCAACAGATCAGTGATCCGGTGCAGTTGCTCGGTGTCGAGCTTGCGGAAGATCACGATCTCGTCGATGCGGTTGAGGAACTCCGGCCGCATCGATTCGCGCAACCTGGCCATCACGCGGTCGCGCAGTGGCTTCTCCGCCGACTCTGCATCACCTGTGGTGAAGCCGAGTCCACCGGACTTGCTCGAGATGATGTCCGAGCCGAGGTTGCTGGTCATGATCACTACGGTGTTCTTGAAGTCCACCGTGCGACCCTGGCCATCGGTCAGACGCCCGTCGTCGAGTACCTGGAGCAAAGTGTTGAACACGTCCGGGTGTGCCTTCTCGATCTCGTCGAGCAGAATCACCGAGTACGGGTTACGACGCACTTGTTCCGTGAGCTGTCCTGCCTCGCCGTAGCCGACGTATCCGGGAGGAGCACCGACCAATCGGCTGACCGTGTGGCGTTCCCCGAACTCACTCATGTCGAAGCGCAACATCTTGTTCTCGTCACCGAAGAGTGTGGCAGCCAAAGCTTTTGCGAGCTCCGTCTTACCGACGCCGGTAGGCCCGAGGAACAGGAAGCTGCCGACGGGGCGATCCGGATCGCTCATACCTGTCCGGCTACGACGCACCGCACGAGCGATGGCGCGAACCGCATCATCCTGACCGATGACACGACCGTGCAGTTCCTCCTCCAGACGGCGCAGGCGATCCTTCTCTGCCTGAGTCATCTGGCTGGCCGGAATACCCGTGGCGCGAGCGACAACTTCGGCGATCTGCTGAGCGGTCACGTCCGGAGTTTCCTCCGAAGGAACCGAGGATCCCGCCTTCTCGAGACGCTTTGCGACGCCGTTGATCTCGTCACGAAGGGTCGACGCCTTCTCGTACAACTCGTCGGCGACGGCTTTTTCCTTGTCGCTCTCGAGTTGCTCGAGACGCTGCTGCAGGGCAGCGGTGTCTACCGTGGCCGTCCTCAAACGGAGCCTGGCGCCGGCCTGGTCGATCAGGTCGATTGCCTTGTCCGGCAAGAACCTGTCGCCGATGTACCGTGCCGACAGCTCCACCGCAGCGGTGATCGCCTCGTCGGTGTAGTGCACCTTGTGGTGATCTTCGTAGCGACTGCGCAGTCCGCTCAAGATGGCGATCGCGTCCTCGATCGACGGCTCTCCGACCTGTACGGGCTGGAAGCGCCGCTCGAGTGCGGGATCCTTCTCGATGTTCTTGCGGTATTCGTCGAGCGTGGTGGCGCCGACGATGTGCAGTTCACCGCGAGCGAGCTTGGGCTTGAGGATGTTTCCTGCGTCCATCGCGCCTTCGGCACCGCCGCCTGCACCGGCGATGGTGTGCATCTCGTCGATGAAGACGATCAGCTCGTCCTTGTGTGCGGTGATCTCGTCGATCACCTTGGTGAGCCGTTCCTCGAAGTCACCGCGGTAGCGGGTACCCGAGACCATGCTCGACAGTTCGAGCTGGACGATCTTCTTGCCCACCAACGATTCCGGGACGTCCCCGTCGACGATGCGCTGGGCCAGACCTTCGACGATGGCAGTCTTGCCGACGCCGGCCTCACCCACCAGGACCGGGTTGTTCTTGGTACGGCGGGAGAGGATCTCGATGGTCTGTTCGATCTCGTCGGCGCGGCCGATCACCGGATCGACGCCGCCGTTGCGGGCCCGATCGGTGAGATCGACTCCGTACTTGTCGAGCGTCGGAGTGGTGGACTCGTCCTCCACTGGACCGGCCGCGGGATTCTGAACAGCGGCCTGCAGCTTCTCCGGCGTGATACCGGCGGAAGCGAGTAGGCGACCCGGGACGTGATCGGGGTCACCGGCTAGTGCGATGAAGAGATGTTCGGGGTCGATGTACGTCGATCCCAGGGCTCGGGCCAGTTGATGTGCCTCGAGTAGAGCAGTTTTGACGGCGCTGCTGAGCGCGGGAGCAGAGTATGCACCCTGTTCACGGCCTTGTGGTAGTCGCAGGTCGACGGCGTCGACCACGGATTTCGGGTCGGCTCCGGCGCGCTGCATGAGCGTGCGGACCGGATCCTGCTCCGCCATGACGCGGAGAACGTGCAGTGCATCGAGATCCGAATCACCGCGAGCAGCCGCTACGCGTGCAGCGTCAGCCATGAGTTGCTGGGTGGCCCTGCTCATGAGCCGGGAAATATCGATGCGACCGGGACCCTCGGGCCCGAAGAATGCTGGCATTCCGAAGCCTCCTTGCAGAAAGTTGAGCGTTACTGACTCAATTAACGTGCATGGGGCTCGATCAATTCCCGCGGGCTCAGATTTGTTTCAACACCCTCGGGCCGAAGATCGTTCTCAACTACCGAAAGATCCGGTAGATCGACCGACCGGGTACGCCTCGATGTGCATGATCACCGATCCCTCGCAGGGACCACTCTTGATGTCGGTACGCCACGACCCCTTCAGGCTGCCATCGGCCTGAGGTGTGTAGTACGCGTCCGAATGTGCCGGCGCCCACACCTTGGGTACACCCTCACCCTGGTAGCAATCCCACTCCCAGTCATAGCGGTGCACCCAACTGGTTCCGTCCCAGGTGTATTGCGCCGGCTGCGGCAAAGTCGGATTGGCGGGAGCCGGCCCGCCTACCACTGTGGCAACACACACTCCGCCCGAGCAGTCCGTCTCGAACGTGTACGTATCGGAGAAATCAGGCTCCCATTGTCCGGCGGCCAGACTTGTACCCGTCTTGGTCGCGGCGAAGCGCTTGAGGGAGTAATCACCGGACCAGTTCGCGTCCGCCGCCCCCGCAGGCATCGCCCCTGCGACAAACCAACCAGCAACCAGCGCAACCACCAACAATGACTTCCGCATGCGTGAAGTGAATCACAAGCGATGTCCGATTTGTCGGATACTGGCCACAAGAACACCGACCACGATCAGCATCAGCGCCACCAAGGGCAACGCTCCCGAACCCCTGTTCGCCAAGATCAGGCCGCCGACGACGCCGCCCGCTGCGATCGCCGAATTGAAGATCGTCACGAAAACCGATTGGGCAGTGTCCACCGCGTCGCCCGTCGTTTCCGCGAGCGCAGTCTGAAGGAGAGTGGGAGCGCCTCCGAATGCCACACCCCAAACTGCAACGCTGAGTGCGATCACTGCGAAGTTCTCGCCGCCGACACCCAAGGCCGTCAAAGCTGCGGCAAAGACCACCAAGCTCAACACGGTGAGACTTCGAAGCGCCCGGTCGACGAGCACCCCGACCACACCGATGCCCACGAAGGCGAAAAGTCCGAAGACGAACAAGACGATTCCCAACCGATCGCCGAAACCGATGCGATCCAGGAACGCCGCCATGTACGTGTACACAATGTTGTGCGCGAGGATCCACAAGAACGCGACAAGGAGAATCGGTCGTACGCCCGGCAAGACCAGGACTTTCCGCACCGACAGCCGCCGATCCGCTTGTTGCCCGGGAAAGTCCGGCATCACTGCGAGTATCCACACCACCAGAAGTAGCGCAGAACCCGACATCAAGGCGAAGACGACGCGCCAATCGGCCAAGGTCCCGAGCCACGCCCCCATCGGAACGCCGATTGCCAACGCAATCGGCTGTCCGACTGAGGCAACCGCAACGGCCCGCCCCTGCAGGTGAGGGGGCGCCATCCTGCGTGCGTACCCGGCAAGCAATCCCCACACCACACCTGCCGCCATGCCCGCCAGGAACCGAACACCCAAGGTGAGAACAAGATTCGACGACAGCGCTGTCACCAGATTGAAGACACCGAACCCTACAATCGCCGACACCAGGACCGCGCGCCGTCGCAATCCCCGCGTCACTGCGATCAGCGGTACAGCCCCGACGACAGAGCCCAACGCGTATGCAGTGACCAATTGCCCGGCGCCGGAGACAGATACGGACAGTCCTGACCCGATCTGCACCAGTAGTCCGGCCGGCATGGTTTCGGTTGTGATCGCGATGAAACCTGCCGTTGCGAGTGCCGACAACCCGGCCAGAGGTAGTGTTCTGACGGAATCGGTCTCCGCCAGTGCCGAAGTCGCATTCCCGCCAGAAGTCACAGTCCCGTCCGAAGTCACAGTCCCGTCCGAGTTCGCGCTCACCTCGTCGGTGTTTCGGGACTGCCTTCGCCCGACTGGCCGGAACGAACCAGTTCTGCAATCGACGCCCAGTCCATCTCGCCCTGACCGTTCGCCAGAGCCTGAGTGAGCACGCCTCGAAGTACGCCACCGAACGGCAAATCCAGATTGACGCTGTCGGCGGCGTCGAGCGCAAGCCTCAGATCCTTGAAGCCCAGGGCTGTGGTGAATCCCGCAGGCTCGTACTGACGCGACGCGACGAGGTTTCCGTAGCTGGAGTAAACCGGCCCCGGGAAGATCGTGGAGGTCAGCAATTCTACGAGTTGGCTTCCGTCCACACCTGACCTCTCCCCCAATGCGATTGCCTCACCCAAGGATTGAATCGCGGAGAGGATGAGGTAGTTGCCGATGATCTTGACGATGTTGGCCTGCTCCGGACGCTCACCTTGTGGCCAGGTGCGAGCCCCGATGACGTCGAAGAACGGCTGTACTCGTTCGAGAAGGGCACTGTCGCCACCGGCGATGATGTTCAACTGACCTGCCTGAGCAACAGAAACGCGTCCGAACACCGGCGCCGCGATGTAACCGATGCCGTGCTCGGCGTGCAGTGCGGCGGCGCGCTTGGCAAGATCGACGCTGACGGTGGCCATGTTGACGTGCACGGTTCCACTCGGAACGGATGCGAGTACGGCGGGATCCAGAATGGCCGCAGACACGGCCGAATCATCCGCCAACATCGACAGCACCACACCGGACTCGAATGCCTCGGCAACGGTTTTCGCGCCGGTCGCCCCTTCCTCGACCAGTTCGGTTACCGCTTCAGGGCTGCGATTCCACACCGTCACGTCGAACCCTGCGCCCATCAGATTTCGAGCGATGGGACGACCCATCGCGCCCAAACCGACCACGGAAACAGAAGTCATGGATTTCCCTCTCGAAAGTGTTGAACCATCTAAGACGGTTCAACACTCTCATACAGGTACAGTTGGTGTCGAACCGGTTGAGATGGTTCACCACAAAGGAGGGCGAAAGTGAACGAAGCAGGAGCTGATGAATCCGCTCGGGACGTATTTCGACTCGACAACGACACGCTCGCGTTCCGCTTCACCGCCACCCTCACCAATCGGAACGGCTCGAGGTTCGAGCGACTCACGAGCCCGCATCGACTCGAATTATGGTTGCGCGCCAACGATCTGACGAACACCGCGGCACGAGCGACGGCAGACGACCTCCGCGACGCGCAGGATTTACGTGAATCCATTCATCGCATTGGAATCGCCGTGTGCGAGAACCGACAGGCCTCACGCGCCGATGTCGCGATCGTCAACACCGCATCCGAACTCGGCAGCGCCCACCTCGTCCTTCAGAACGGTCGAGCCCTCTGGACATCGACCGGAGACAATCCGGTCCGCGACGCCCTGTCGATCGTGGCAGCCGACGCGATCGCGGTACTGGGTGGTCACGACCGTGACCGCGTCAAAGCATGCCAAGGCGACGGGTGCACCGGTCTCTACGTCGATACCAGTCGCGGCAACAACCGACGCTGGTGCTCGATGAACATCTGCGGAAACAAGGCGAAGAAATCCGCGATGACCGCGCGCGCCGACTAGCTCATTTCACCTTCGCCGCCTCTCGATTTCACCGCCGCTCGATCCCACAGCTTTTCGATCGGGGTCGACAAGAGGAGAAGAAGCAACGGGAAGTACGACGTCACCGGGACAAGCACACTGACGAGCAGTGCCACCAGCATTATCAGGACGGTGACGATCTCGGCCGTGAAATGCGGCTGTGCACTCTCTTCGCTCAACGACGGGTTGCGGACCAGACCCCACGCGACCACCGCCAGGCACGCAGCGCTGGCGGCCATCGTCCCGATGTAGAGAGCCCTGGTTCCCAGGTCCTGGGACGGTGCTGCAACCAGCGCCGTCGGGAAGGTCAAGAACACGATGGTCAGTACCCACAACCCCAGTCCGCGCACGACCACCTTGTCCCCGTCGATCACAAAGCGAAGTAGTCGATGCTGCGACCACCACAGCCGGAAGATCACCAGAAAGCTCAGGGCGAAGGAGCAGAATTGCGCCGCGTGCTCGCGCAGCAACTCGGACGTGGTGCCGTGGTGGTCGCTGGTCAATTCGACCAACGGCAGGACGAGCAGCGTGATCGCTATGGCAACTATCGCGTCGATGAAAGTGACGTAGCGCTCGAAGTAGCGGGTTCGTTCCTCGATCTCAGCCATTGCGGAAGCATAAGCCTCGCAACAAGAAACAGACCGGTGACGCCACTTTGCGAGAGTCGATATCCCGAAACATACAATTAACGAATCAAATTCGTTATACCTCTTGACCGAGCCCTCGGCCGTCCCCATACTTAACGAATCACATTCATTAAGTGACTCGCATCACGCCATCAGGGGTCGGTTCCGCCACCCCCTTCAGGACTTGGGGTTGCCCTAGTGCCAAACAACGCTTCTGCGAATACGAAGTCAGACCGGGTTCCACTCACCACCAACCGCGGTGTTGCCGTCTTCAGCATCGGCGTCATGGGGTTCATCACCGCGAACCTCATCCCATTGATGATCGTGGCAATGGTCGATGACCTCGGTGTCACCGAATCTGCCGCTGGTGCCGTCCTGACCGCGTCGCTGCTGGTCTGCGCGGGCACCTGCCTCGCCACCACGCGGATCGCATCGGGTCCGCGTCGTCACCTGCTCGGCCGCATCAGTCTGATCGCGATGGCGGCTGCATTCGGCGTCGCGGCCATCGCACCGACCACGGCAATCGCGTGTGCGGCGATCATCATCGGCGGCGTCGGCGCTGGTGGCTCCGCATCCGTCGGTGGCGCGGCATTGGCAGCGCTCACGAACCCGGACCGGGTATCAAGCATCAGCGGACTTGTGAATCGGGTCGTCGTCACAGCGGTCCTCGCTCTCATTCCCATCCTCGGCACACATATGACCAACGCCTTCGGCATCGTCGCGGCCCTGGCGCTTGCCACCGCCGCGACGGTGACCTGGTTGCCGTCATCCCCGGTGAAAGAGTCGCCGGAGGCGACGAAGTCCGCCAAGGCGACCACAACTCTCCCCGCCGGGGTCAGCGCGAAACGACTCACTTTTGCCGGGACCGCCTTCCTCGCGATGCTCGCCGTCTGGGCGATCAGCGAGGACTCACTGTGGGCAGTACTCGGCATCATGGGCTCGGAGCACGCCGGACTTTCGGACCAACAGATGGGGCTCGCGCTGAGCGCATCAACGGCAGGTGGTGTCCTCGCGGCAGTTGTCCTGACCGCGCTGGGTTCCCGCGTCAGCCGGACAGTGTCGATCTCGGCACTCCTGATCCTCGGGGCAATTCTGAAGCTGTCGGCTTGCCTCGCAACCGATTCCACGATCTACCTCATCCTGGTGATCGCCTGGAACACAACCTACGCGGCAACGTTCATCGTCTTGGTCGCCATCTCGGCGGCCCTCGACGCCGCCGGCCGATGGTCCGCCCCACTGCTCGGTACCTACCTCATCGGTTCCGCGTTTGCGCCGTTGTTCGGCACTTCGGTGACTGCGAGCCTCGGCTATCCGACCTTCGGAGTCATCATCTCGGGGATCAGCTTCGTCTTGTTGGTCCCGTTCGCCTTGGTATCGCGGCTCTCCGCACGTACCGAGGGTGCGTATCGTCACCACAGCGCCGCCATCACTACTACCGTCATCGCGTAAGGATCACGTAGAAGTCATGAATGACAGCATCACTCACTACCGAAACGGAAAGATCTTCACGGCCGCCGAGGACGGGTGGGCCGAATCGATAGTCGTCGAGGGCCAACAGCTCAGGTTCGTGGGCGAGACCGTCTATGCCGAAATCCTGGCTCCCGACGCCGAGGTGGTCGACCTGGAAGGTGCGGTCGTGCTCCCCGGTTTTGTCGACGCCCATACACATTTGGTCATGATGGGATTCGCGCTGCAGAAGCTCGATCTCCTCGATGCCACCGATCTTGCCGACATTCAGTCCAGCATCCGGCAATTCGCGGAATCGAACCCGGACGCGCCGCGCCTGTTGGGTCGCAGTTGGTTGTTCTCGGCGCTGAACGGAGAGCACCCCACGCGAGAGATGATCGACGCCGTCGTACCCGATCGCCCGGTGTACCTCGACGCCAACGACGTACATTCGGTCTGGGTGAACACCGCAGCACTGCGAGAACTCGGCATCGACGCGGACACTCCCGATCCGATCGGCGGTCGTATCGGCCGGGATCCGGACACCGGAGAAGCCACCGGAATGCTGTACGAGACGGCCATGATGCTCTACGTCTGGCCGAAACTGGCGGAACTCGCTTCGGACGAGGACCGGGACGCCGCCCTCGCGCTCACGTTCCGCCACTATCTCGAGGACGGCGTGACCGGTGCGGTGGACATGGCCCTCGGCGCGGACGAATTGGCCGCGCTGGAAAGAGCTTTGGAGGCCGGGAACGGCACTCTCCCGCTACGAGTCGCGGCTCACTGGCTGATGACCCGCGAAGACAACGAGGCCGACAACGTGCGGCAAGTTCACGAGGCCACCGAACTCCACAAACGCATCCAAGGGCCGTGGCTCCGCATCGCCGGAATCAAGATCATCATCGACGGAGTGATCGACAGCTGCACTGCCGCAATGAAAGAACCTTACTCCAACGGCACCAATGCCGAGCCTATCTGGGATCTGGAGTCCTTGATCCCGGTCGTGACCGCAGCTGACGCCGCCGGCCTGCAGATCGCCATGCACGCGATCGGCGACGAGGCGTCGGAAATCGGATTGACTGCACTCGAGTACGCGATCGCCGCCAACGGAGACATTCCCCGCAGGCACCGAATGGAACACTTGGAGTCCATCACGCGAGACAACGTCGAACGGCTGGCCCGCCTGGGCATCATCGCCTCGATGCAACCGGTTCACGCTGACCCTGCGATTCAGGAGAACTGGCAGGCGATGCTCGGCGACTATCGGGTGAATCGCGCGTACCCCTGGCCTGAATTCACCGAGGCCGGAGCGGTTCTGGCGTTGGGTTCCGACGCTCCGACGGCGCCTCACCCGCCGCTGCCGAACATGTTCATCGCCACCACCCGTCGATCCGCAATCGATCCGTCGCTGGCACCCAATCTGCCGAAGTACGCCCTCCCACTCGCGGACGCGCTCGCTCACGCAACTCGTGACGCTGCCTACTCGTGCAGGTGGGAAGATGTGACCGGCCAACTGGTTCGGGGTAAAGCAGCCGATTTTGTCGTGCTGAAACAAGATCCGTTCACCGAAGGGGTCGATTCTCTCCTGACCACGGATATCGCATTGACTGTGGTTGCCGGATCCGTGCGATACGACGCATCGGAAGTTGCGAACGCCGGAGCCGCGAACAGCGAGGCCGCGAACAGCGAACCCCGATAGCCGATCGTTACCAGTTGTTCGATAACGCAAACGCATATCCCGGCGACAGAACGAAGGAGGGACTTGAACACGTGAACCCATACTCTCTGGAGGACGCATGCGCAGGAAAGCTCCGATTTCGGTCGTCGCCGCGGCCGTTGCACTGCTGACCACCACTGCCCTGACGGTCGCCGGTTGCGGGTCGACCGAAGGAACACCTGAAGCGGCGAGTTCAACGACAGCAAGTTCGGCGGCGGCGTCTTCGACGGCAAGCGAATCCGAGACGACGGTAGCGAGTTCTCCCCCGCCACAATCGGACACCCGCACAAGCGCATCCATGACAGCGACTACGACAGCAGTCCCCGCTTCGGGTCCCTGTCTCGACGTCGGCTCTCCGCTCGTCACCGATGCCATCAGCACGCTGGGTACCGACGTCAACGGAGGTAACTGGATACCGACATCCTCGAGCGAGGAGCAGGTCGGTAATTGCCCTGACCTGCTCTGGGTTTCGGTCGACGGCGACGGCGTCGGCGATGCTACGTATCAGACACACGTTCTGTTTTTCCGCGACGGAACCTACCTGGGCACGGCTACCAGTAAGCCGTATTCATACACACACGTCATCGACAGCAACAAGGATTCGGTATCCGTCCAATACCGTTGGCTGCTGGACGACGACGCATTCTGCTGCCCCCAAGGCGGACCGAACATCGTGAACTTCACGTGGAACGGAAGCGCCGTGGTTGCCGACGGTCAGTTCCCGCCCTCCTGAACCTGTCTACGTACGATTCGGCTCCGAACACGACTGTGCCCCAGCAACAACGGTTACTGGGGCACAGTTTCTTCGAGCTACTCGCTGACGCTGTTACTCGCTGACGCCGAGTTCACGCAGGCGAGTCTTGTACAGCTCGATGTTGCCGAGCTTGATGTCCTCGTAGCCACGAACCACGTCCGGCAGCGCCGCGATCTCGACGGCGCGATCGTATCCGTCGGTTGCGAGCGTACGAGAGAGGTCAGCGATCATGGCCTCGTACTCGGCGAGCAGTTCACGCTCGACCTTGCGGACGTGCATGTAGCCGAAGGGATCGAGCTTGGTGCCGCGAAGCTTCTTGCCCTTGGCCAGAACCTTCAGTGCAACATGCGACTTGGGTCCCAGACCGATCTTCTTCTTGCGACCCATCACTCGCAGGATCGGCGGGTGGAGCTTGTAGGTCAGGTTCTCCCCGGCCGGCACCTGAGACTTGACGTCCTCGATGAATGCGGGGTCGACCAGCATACGAGCAACTTCGTACTCGTCCTTGTACGCGGTGAACTTGAACAGGCCGCGGGCAACCGCTTCGCTGAAGTCGGTCCGCTCGGTTGCGGCACGCTCGGCAGTCCAGACTGCCTGGACCTGATCGATGTAACGCTGGGCGATCTTGACGGACTGGAACTCGATGAGCTGCGCAGCACGCAGTTCCACCAGTCGCAGGGTTTCACCGGTGAAGGTGGTTCCGGCGAACATGTGAGCCGGTGCGACAACGGGTTCGCGGACGGACTTGGCCGGCGTGGTGACGGCCGAGAACGCAGCGGTGTCGGCAATTGCTGCGCGACCCCAACGGAATGCCGCGATGTTCGCGTCCACGGCAACGCCGTTGATGCCGATCGCTTCTTCGATGGCCTCGGCCGGCAGACGAAGTCCGCCGCTCTGGTAGGCCGCACCGATCAGCAGGAAGTTGGCAGCTGCGGTGTTACCGAACAGCTCCTGCGCCGCTGCGAGGGCGTCGAAGGAACGCAGGGTGCGCGATACCTTGTCGAGGCGGGCGAGGAGTGAAGTCTCCTCGGGGTAGCGAACACCCTTGTCGTAGACCATGTCTCCGGTCGGCGTCTGCGACGTCGACGCGATGGAGACCGTCTTCTCGGAGTTGCCGTAGTCGAGGTTCTTGTTGTCCGTCGCGGTCAGCAGGTCGAATGCGACGATGCAATCCGCACTGCCCGGGGTGAGGCGGTTGGACGGCTCGAGCGCGCTGGAGCTGAAACGCAGGTGCGAGACAACGGGTCCGGCCTTCTGGCTCAGTCCGATCTGGTCAAGGCTCTCCACCTCGAGGCCTGCGCGCAATGCAGCAGTGGCGAGCACCTGGTTGACGGTCACGATGCCGGTTCCGCCGATACCCGCCAGGAAAACGTTCTGCGTGGTGGTGAGCGGGCCGAAATCAGGATCTGCGACGACCGGCGGGACGGGACGTGCGGCCTTGGGAGCCTTCTTGCCCGGTACCAGTTCGACGGTCACGAACGACGGGCAATCGCCGTCCATGCAGGTGTAGTCGGTGTTGCAGGACGTCTGATCGATCTTCGTCTTGCGGCCGTACTCGGTGTCCACGGGCTGGACCGAGAGGCAGTTGGACTTGACGCCGCAGTCACCGCACCCCTCGCACACTGCCTCGTTGATGACGACGCGAGTGTTGCGAGTGGGCAGCGTGCCGCGCTTGCGCTGACGACGAGCGTCGGCCGCACAGTGCTGGTCGTAGATCAGCACTGTGACGCCCTTGATCTCGCGAAGCTCCTTCTGAGCCTCGTCGAGGCGATCGCGGTGCCAGAGCTTGGTTCCCTTGGCCAGTGCGCGCTTGTTGTGACGCGAAGGCTCGTCGGCGCAGATGATGATCTGCTTGACGCCCTCGGTGGTCAGCTTGTGGCTGAGTTGAGCAACGGAGAGGGCACCTTCCGCGTCCTGCGCTCCGGTCATCGCCACTACCTCGTTGTAGAGCAACTTGTAGGTGATGTTCACGCCTGCAGCGATGCACGCCTGGACAGCCAACTGACCGGAGTGGAAGAAGGTGCCGTCGCCGATGTTCTGGAACAGGTGAGGCACGTCGGTGAACGGTGCCTGCCCGATCCACTGGCTGCCCTCGCCGCCCATCTGCGTCAGACCGGTGACAGCGCTGTCCTCACGGCCGGACATGGTGACGAGTGTGTGGCAACCGATTCCGCCGCCGCCGATGGAACCCTCGGGGATAGCGGT
The DNA here is from genome assembly GCF_042728675.1 of Rhodococcus sp. NPDC060176. NCBI lineage: Bacteria > Bacillati > Actinomycetota > Actinomycetes > Mycobacteriales > Nocardiaceae > Rhodococcus > Rhodococcus sp. NPDC060176. The sequence goes on along the minus strand of NZ_JBHWYS010000001.1, from coordinate 1,345,404 downwards.
GGAACGGTTGTGGGGGCACCCGCTGCAGAAGTACGCGGTTCGCTTGGCGGAGAGCACGTTCAGCGACAGCGGCGCCGGGAGGGTGCGCTTGAGCTCGACGTGCGGCTTGAGCACGCGGCGCAACGGGGCCAGCAGCCGACCTGCAGTCAGCTCACCACTGGCAGGCATGAGCAGACGACCCTGGCCGTCGCGCTTGCCGATGATGCGTGGGGCATCGTCGGTGCCGTACAGGACTTCCCGGATCTGCGCCTCGATGAACGCGGTCTTGTCCTCGACCACGACGATCTGCTCGAGACCTTCGGCGAACTCGCGAACCTTCTCGCCCACAACGGGATAACACATGCCGATGCGGAGGAGGCGGATACCCGCGCGGTGCAGCGCGGCGTCGTCGACACCGAGGTCTGCCAGCGCCTGGCGAACGGAGTCGAAAGTTGTCCCGGTGGCCGCGATACCGATCTTCGCACCGGACGGGTTGACCTCGATGACGTCGAGATTGTTGGCAGTTCCGTACGCGTGCACCAGATCCCATCGCGGGCCGTACAGATCGGCCTCGGCGATGACGCTGTCCGGCGGCGCGGCCATCTGACGCTGCTTGTAGACGAAGGGCTTGCCCTCGAACTGCACCTCCGGAACCACGATGTCGAAGTCCGCGATGCTGCCGTCGATCGTCCAGGCGCCGTCGGCGACGTCGGCGACGATCTTGAGCGCCACGACACAACCGGACACACGCGAGAGTGCAACAGCGTGCATACCCATCGTGATGATCTCTTCGGCGTTGCGCGGGAACAGAACCGGCACACCCATCGCAGCAAGCGAGCGCTCACTGACGGCAGGAACCGTAGATGACTTCGACGCCGGGTCGTCGCCCACCAGGAGGACGACGCCGCCCTTGGGGTTCACGCCGTACATGTTGGCGTGGCGAATGGTGTCGGTAGCGCGGTCGACGCCGGGGCCCTTGCCGTACCAGACGCCGGTCACGCCGTCATGGGTCGCGGTTCCTGCGGGGAGGTCCGTCTGGCTTCCCCACACCGCGGTGGCAGCAAGTTCCTCGTTGAAGCCGGGGATGAAGGTGATGTCGTGTTCTGCGAGTACCTTCGGCATGCCGTGAAGCATCTTGTCGACGCCGCCGAGCGGGCTGCCCTGGTAACCGGACACGAAGGTGGCAATACGCTTACCTGCCCGAATGTCGCGAACGTGCTGCTCGACGAAGCCGCGTGCAATTGCCTGAACACCGGTCAGCAACACCGGTCCCGATCCCGACCGGTACCGATCATCGAGGTCATAGGGCTTGGCCTGGGCTACGCCCGACACCAGTTCAGTCATCGTGGACCACCGTTCCGTCTGCAGTGCATTTCAACTACCGTGCATTTTCAACAACCGCGTAACTCGATCTGTTCAGATGATCGTGGTCGAGGTATGTGAAAGCGTCAACAGAGGCTTGTTCAACTATTCAAATTGACAATTTGTGAGCCAAATCACGTGACCTAGGTCATCGAATCAATCAGTTGGAGACCCGTTCGTGGCGATACGGCGAAACGGACATAAAACGTTCCCGACAATGCAAACCGAAAACATCCTTGACATTGACGCAACGTCAACTTGCATGCTGAATGAGCACAACCGATCCGAGAGTAGGAACTACACGTGAGCGAATGGTCCATCCAAGAACTCGCCAAATCCGCCGGTACCACCAGCCGAACGCTGCGTCACTACGGCGATCTCGGGCTCCTGGAACCGAGGCGCATCGGCGCCAACGGCTACCGCTTCTACGACGAAGACGCCCTGGTGCGGTTGCAGCGCATCCTGCTGCTCCGAGAACTCGGACTCGGATTGCCGGCCATCGCCGAAGTCCTCACCGGTGAACGCGACACGGCCGCCGCGTTGCGTACCCACCTCGAACTTCTCGAGCAAGAGCGCACGCGGATCTCGAGACAGATCGAATCGGTCAACAGGACCTTGAACAAGACGAAGAAAGGTGAATCACTTATGCCGGAAGATGTTTTCGACGGGTTCGACCACACCCGATACAAGGACGAGGTCATCGAGCGTTGGGGCAAGGACGCCTACACGAGAGGGGACAACTGGTGGCGATCGATGTCCGAGCAGGACCGAAAAGCGCATCTGCAGAACCAAGCTGACATCGCAGAAGCATTCGGCACCGCAGTGACAGCCGGTCTGTCCGCGGATAGCGACGACGTCCAGTCGATTACCCAGAGACAGTTCGAGTGGATAAAAATCGGTTGGCAGGGAAGGACTCCCAGCGCCGACGCCTTCACCGGACTCGGGCAGATGTACGTCGACGACCCTCGCTTCACTGCAAACTACGACAAGTACGGCGAAGGCACCGCTGTGCTGGTCCGTGACGCGATGAAGGTCTACGCCCAGCGCAATCTGCACTAACCGGTAATCAGTCCTGCCCGCTGCCGAGTAGGTTGTGTCGGTGCGCTGCCGCGACGGCCTCTTCGCGGGAATGCGCACCGAGCTTGCGATACAGGGCACGGAGATGACTCTTCAATGTGTTGTTGGATACGAACAACTTTCGCGCTATCTCGCCGATCGGAATGCCGAGACCCAGTTCCACGAGAACGTCCATCTCCCGCTTCGTCAATTGGACCCGAACGATCGCCGCCGGATACATCTGCGGCGCTTCGGATTCGAGAAAGGCCGCGACGGCGCTGCTCGAACCCTCGGCCCGCTCCTCGAGTCGCTCGATCAGATCCCGCGGTATCGTCGCCAGCGCCGACAGGACACCCGAGGTTTCGAGCAGTCCGCGAGCCTGCTCCCATGAACTCGCGGCAGCGGCGATTGTGCCCAGTTCGCACAGCGCTGCGCATTCGATCAACAGCGATTCGAGACGATTTCTGGTGAGATACTCTCCACTCCAGTCAATTTCACGGCACAATTCCAATGCCTGTGCCGGCGCTCCGGTCAGTAGATGCGCACGAGCGACAGAAACCGTGACAACAGCAAACGTGTGCGCGGCAGCAACTGCTTCTTCCAGTGCCTTCGCACCCTCCCCGGACGCCAAAAGAAGATCGATGCGTGCTGCGGTGAGAAGTGCGTCACCGAGCGATCGTTCACACGGATTCACGTGACCATGCGTAGCCACTGCACGCTGCAATGAAATCAGGCCCGAGAACGGGTCTGATTGCAGCAGTGCGAATCTCGTGTACGCGTAGGCGGCAAATGCCCAGAGATCCCCTGGCGGCGTGATCTCGGCGAGCACGTCCATCGCGGCAGCGCCCGCAATCCGGTCCACGCTGTCGTACGCCACCAGTGCACGCGCGATCGCTCCGCCCATGTGCGAAGGTGGTCCCAACCATCCCGAAACGTCCGGGTGCATGCTTTCGACTTGAAGCCACTCTGTCGCGTGTGTGACATCGCCGATCAGCGCGGAGTTGAGCGCAGCGTTGCCTGCGGCGTGCCGCAGGACGAACTCCGGACCGTGCTGCACGGCGCCGTGATACGCGAGCCGCAATTCCACCGCGGCATCACCGAGGTCACCGGTCAACTGGTGCGAGACTCCCCAGATCAGCCGCAGGGCGGGCAGTTGAGACCCCAACGCGCTCAACGATTCGTCGCCGAGTCCGTACACGACGTGCGCCAACTTGCGTGTGATGTCGGTTGAGCGCTGGTACTTTCCGGACGTTCTCAGTACGACGGATTGCACGGTCCCGACGTTCAACAAACTACATGCTTGCGAACTACCGCCTATTGCGCGCAACTCCGCAGGTTCCGTCGGTAGCGAATCGCCGTTCATCAACTGTGGACGAAGGCGTGATTCGAGTAGGTCACGCCCCACCAGGATCGAGGGGTTCTCGGCCAGGACTTCACTGGGAATCGATTGCAACGCCGTTCGAATCAGTCCAGTGTGATCGACCAAGAGATCGGCCCAGTGCCGTTCGAGTATGTCGAGCGCGCGAAGCCACTGACGACCGTCCATCGCGTAGCGGACTGCACTGGCGAAATCCGAAGTCGCGAGAGCGTGGTCGACGAGAGCTGGAAAGGGGTCTTCGAATCTCGCCCCTTGTTCGGACCGTGTCCGTATGAGCGCCAGTCGAACTGACGGCGCAAAATACCAGGCCGGCTCCCCGGCGCGACCGTCCCGGAAGATGAGTCCGAAAGACTCGAGCACGTCGAGTTTGCCCGTCACGTCAAGGTCGTCGGACACGACGGCCGCGATCGCAGGCGTGACCGTGCGCGCGGCGGCGATCGTCGTCGCGAAGTCGAACAGCTCGAGCGCTTTGCCCGATCGAGGAGCGGTCCGACTGACGTAAGCGAGGATCGCCTGGTCCACCCGCTTCTGAACGCGTTCACGCCCGCGATTCGGTTCACTCAGCCCCGCAACCGCGCTCAGAGCAACCTTCATCAGAACAGGGACACCCGCAACGCGTTCGCAGATCGAATGCACGATGCCGGACGGAAGGTGAATCCCGGCGTCCGCAAACAGAATCGTGGACTCGTCGAGTGTGTATCTGAGGTCGTTCATGCATAGGTACTCGTCCACGCGTACACCGTCGAGCAAGTCCGTTGCAGATCGATCCTGGAGCGTGACAATCACTTTCAACCCGGGCAACCGCACGATCAGGTCAACGAGTTGGTGCCCCACCTCGTCTCCCTCGACCAGGTCGATGCGATTGAACACCAACACGAACGGCGTAGCCGAGGAGTGGAGAAGTGATTCGACAGCTCCCACCGGATCGTCGAGGATTCGTGGCGGAGCCTTCAGCGATTCCAGCGAATCCTGAATCAGGGCGAAAGCCGAGTTCCAGTAGTCGACGGGGGTCATCCGTTTCGACGGTGCCGGCACCCACACAACCGGTCTACTCGGCACCGTCCCGAGAGTCGTCAACCACAAGGCCGCGAGTTCGGTCTTGCCGAACCCTCGGGGCGAGTCGATGACCGTCAACCCCGCGGGGCGCTCCATCAAAGCCAGGAGGCGAGGGCGTACCGCGGTCGGTCCACGACCCGCGAGACGCCGATGCAGCGAGCCCGTTCCGCGCGGGTTTCGCTTTGCTCGGGATAGCTGTGATCGATTCGGAGGGGACGTCACGATTGTCGGCCAGTGAGCAGCCGAGCCCCACCGAATTCGAGATTTCGTTCGAGAACCGAACTCACAGCCTGTCCACCCATAACGAACAACATAGACAGAATCTGCACGACACGCGAGGGCCGTGCGTCTCAAAAACTCGTCCGTTTTGTCTCAATATGTGGGCTCGATCACTATCGACGATTATTTGCGGGAGAGTGACTGCGGCCTGCAGGATCTGACATATCATGCCCGCGTGTCGATCAATTCCGCCCGCATTCGCGTGTCGACCGGATCGGTCGCCCCCGCAGATGCCGACGACTTCTGGCGCGACGCGACGCGTCCGTTCTTCGTCACCGAACCGGTGGGTGCCGACACTCCGCTCGAAGGCTCGATATCCGCTCTGCCCATCGGGACCTCGCTGATCGGTGAAACTACCTTCAATGCGCAGAAGTACACCCGAAACAAAATCGTCATCGCCGAGAGCGGACTCGACGATCAGTACATGATCCAGGTCGTCCTCGACGGGCAGGTGAGTGGTGATGCCGAGGGGGTGGATTTTGTCGCCCGCCCAGGGGACGTCACGTTCTTCGACCTAGGGCGGACCTGGACCGCCGCCGCCGAAGCCGAGGCGACAGGGCGCACCATCACGCTCCTCGCCCCGCGCTCTCTCGTCGAGGCCGAGTCCAAGGGTCGTTCCCTCCACGGAACGGTCCTGCGCGGAGTTCCCGCCTACGTTCTCGCTCAGTGCCTGCAATCGGTCGTACTGGCGCTGCCGCATCTCGACCCCGATGCTGCGGCCGGCTACGAGGACGTCGTCGCTTCACTTCTCCGCGTCAGCTTGGGTATCGCCGAGCCCGACTTGTTGCCGCGGCCCGATCACTCTCTCCGCGATCGTGCGTACGCCTACATTGCCGAGCATCTCTCCGAGACCTGGCTGGGGCCTACGACCATGTGCGCGGCCCTGTCGGTCTCCCGGGCCCAGCTCTACCGCGCGTTCGCGTCCGACGGCGGAATTGCGCTTGTCATACGGCGCAAGCGTCTCGAACTCGTGTATCGCGAGTTGACCCGAGCCGAGATGCCGAACGAAACGATCGAAGCGCTGGCGCAGCGTTGCGGCTTCACGTCCAAGTCCCAGTTGGCGCGCGCGTTCAAGGACTTCTACGGGATGACCCCGAGCCAGGCACGCACAGACGGCAGACGCACGATCGGAGACCCGTCGATCTCGCGTCTGCACCGCCGCCTCGAGTTCTTCAGCCCTTGAATCGCAATACTTCACAGCCCCGCGATCGTGCCTGTGTTCTAGTTGATCCATGAGCTGGGTCGACAAGGAACTGAGTCTGGCCGCGCTCACCGGCGCCGTCACAGGTGTCGCCGTGATGATCCCGATAGTCGGCGATGGAGCCTGGTCCTGGGTAGGACTGTTCATACCCGCCTTCATCGGAGCGATGGTCGGGCTGATTGTCGGCTCCAGCGCTGTTGCAGGCGGGCGCTGTGCGCTGAGCACAGGCCAGAGATGGCCGGCGCGCACAGTCCGCCGCTGGAAGCATCGGTTCGCTGCGTATTCGACGATGGCGGTGACGCTACTGGTGGCCACGGTGTTCATGGCGGCTGTCATCGCTACGGGTGACCCGGTGCGAGATGCCGGAGGATTCCCGACGTCCTTGATCGTACTGGCGGTCATCGCCCTGGTGACGTACGTGTTCTCCTACGTGCTCGCCCCGGCCCAGGCCTCGGAAACTCCGTAAGTAACTCTGCTTCATCACAATTCAGCAGATCATTTCAGCTGGAAATGAACCGAAGAACAAACTGTTCGATGCCTTCCGATATGACCTTGGTGAGGGCGGTGAAGTCGTTCGACCAACGTTGAATGTCCAAGCTGCTCATTGATTTCCTCCGGTCAACATCCCGCTGCCTGTGACCACATGACGTATGCGAGGCATCGGTCGCGCACTAGAACTATCTGCCAGAATGCGGTTTCCGTTATCGCTGGGCCCACCGAATTGCGACAACTGTTCCTGCGAACCCTGGAACTGCAGATGCCGTCGAACGGTTGCAACAACGCCATGCAGAGTTCGAGCGAAAAGCGCTATCCACCAAAAGTATTAGCTCGAAAGGACTACGATTCACGCGACTTCCGGCACATCAAACGGTCACTTCTTCGACCGGCTTCTCCTCGTGGGTCGCGGCGCCGAAGACTGCCACGGCGACGGCACCGGCGATCGCCCCTACGAAGCCGACGACGGCAAGCCATTCCAGGCCCGGTCGCGACGCGTCACCGAGTACCACGACGCCGACGATTCCCGGAACAACCGTCTCGCCGACAACCAGAGCCGCCGTCGCTCCGTTGACGGACCCCAGCTGCAGCGCGACCGTGTGCAGATAGAAACCGCCCAGGCCCGAGACGAGGATTGCCCACCCGGCCGGATCGCGGAGCATCATGCCGATTTCGAACGGATCGATTCCGTAGACCACGCGTACGGCAATGGCCAGACAGCCGAACAGCACACCCGAGATCAATCCGGCGACAACTGCTGCGCGTGAACCCAACCATCGGATCAAACCGATGCCGATCGACAAGATCAACGCCGAGCCCACGAGGACGCCCCAGTGGACGACGTCATTGGAACTCCCGCCACCCGCGTGACCCGACGACAAGCCGAGCAGTAGGAGCGATCCGATCACAGCGGCGATCGCGAACCAGTCGCGGCGATGCAGCTGGATGCCCAGGACCACGGTCCCCAGCACCGCCGTGATGACGAGATTGGCGCTGACCACGTTCTGCGACAAGAACAATGGAATGAGCCGCGCGGAGATCGCACTACCGGCGAATCCGACCGCATCGAGCACGGTGCCCAGAATGAACGACGCCGTCAGCGCGGCTGCGAACGTCGACCGCAAGGTCGGGCCACCCGACGCCGTCACGTGCCCGGACTCCCCCCGCTGCTCGGCGGCTGCTGCCGACTTGCGCGCACCGTATGCCTGCAGCACCGACGCAACGCCGTATCCGACACACGCCACGATTGCGGCTATCAGTCCGATCAGCATCGAAAGTCCACACGAAGTTCCAGAGCAATGGTCATAGACGTAAACCCTGCCCTATTTCCCCAGTCCTGACATCACCCTCAGGTATTCGAACAAGTGCTACCCGAGAAGTACACCGACCAACCCTGACCGGTACCTGAGGACACCCCGACCCCTAGTGGAACTGCTTGAGAGCCCTGATCTTGTTCATGACGTCGAGCGCCGCCACCTTGTACGCCTCGGACAGCGTCGGGTAGTTGAAGACGGCGTCGACAAGGTATTCGACGGTCCCGCCGCACCCCATCACCGCTTGACCGATATGCACGAGATCCGTTGCACCCGAGCCGAAGATATGAACACCGAGCAGTTTGAGGTCATCCGTCGACACCAGAATCTTGAGCATTCCGTAGGTGTCACCGCCGATCTGTCCACGCGCGAGTTCACGGTATCGGGAAACCCCGACTTCGTACGGCACCGACTCCTTGGTCAGATCCACTTCGGTGGCGCCGACGTACGACACCTCGGGAATCGAGTAGATGCCGATCGGCTGCAGATCCATCAGTTTCGCGCCGGGTTCGTCGAAGGCATGGTAGGCCGCGAGTCGACCCTGATCCATCGACGTCGCCGCCAATGCCGGGAATCCGATGACGTCACCGACGGCGTAGATGTGTTCGACCTTGGTGCGGAAATTGTCGTCGACGTAGATACGCCCGCGTTCGTCTGCCTCCAGGCCGGCGTTCTCCAGCGCCAGTGGCGCCGTGAGACCTTGACGTCCAGCCGAGTACATCACGGTCTCGGCGGGAATCTGCTTGCCGCTGCGCAGCGTCGTGAGCGTTCCGTTCGCTCCGACGTCGACTGCCGTCACTTCCTCACCGAATCGGAAGGTGACCGCCAGATCGCGCAGATGGAACCGCAGCGATTCGATGACCTCGGGGTCACAGAAGTCCAGCATCGACGTTCTCTTTTCGACGACGGTGACCTTGGTGCCGAGCGCCGCGAACATCGACGCGTACTCGATACCGATCACTCCCGCACCCACCACGACCATGGTGGTCGGGATGGAGGTCAGATCGAGGATTCCGTCGGAGTCGAGCACCCGGTGACTGTCGAAGGAGACACCGGACGGACGGGCAGGCAACGTTCCGGTCGCGATCACGACGAATTTCGCAGTGATCGTCATCTTGTCTCCGCGCGAGGCGTCCTCGACGAGGATGGTGTGCTCGTCGACGAACGAGCCGACCCCTACCAACAATTCGACACGGTTGCGCAGGAGTTGAGATCGCACGACTTCGATCTCTTTGGTGATGACATGCTGGGTTCGCGCCAGCAGGTCGGCCGGAGTGATGTTCTCCTTGACGCGGTAACTCGCGCCGTACAGTTCGCGCTGGTTCATCCCGGTGAGGTAGAGAACCGCCTCGCGCAGTGTTTTCGACGGAATGGTGCCGGTGTTGACGCACACTCCCCCGAGCATGTTGCCTTTCTCGACCATCGCCACCCGTTTACCCAGCTTGGCGGCCGCGATGGCAGCCTTCTGCCCACCCGGGCCGGAGCCGATCACAACCAGGTCGTATTCCATCGGATCAGTCATCGCTTACAGATACCGTCTGCATACGACCGGCAGATGCCGAGCATGTCAATACTCGGTGAACAATCCGCGGCACCGAGCGCGCGCGCCGGACCTACACGAACCGTGTTGCAATAGAATGAGATACACCAGAATCTCTACGAAACTTACTACACACAAACATATTCCACTATTTGCATATTCGAATGTGTCGCGATCTCACAGCTTTTGAAGCAGGTTGATGAAATTTGTTTCACCACAGAGTGATTGATCGATAAACTGACAGCTGACCAGGACTGTAAACCGGATGTCCAGTATTCGAATTGTCCGAAATAACGAGCGGAATGTTCCTCGTCACATCCCGGACCGAAGCAGTTGCGCGCAGCCTCGGGTCGCGTTCTACTTGCCTTGACTAATCATCTGTCACTCTCGGTTACAAACATCCGCCCCGTTCACGATCCCCACCTTTCGCCATCTCGAGAGATCAGGTTTCCCAATGGAATTCACGGAACTTGCCGACTATCCCTTACCGCCTGGGACCGTCACCGAGTGGACTCCCGCTGCGGTGAATCCGCCCGAGCATTGGCCTGTCGACCAGCGTCCCGCCAGCTACATTCACGAAGCACACTTGAAACATGCCGAACAGATGAAACAGCAGGTGCACCATCAGATCGACGGATGCACTCCCTCCTGGTTGGGTACCTCGTTTCGCATCCACGATCGACTCGACCGAAGGATCTGGGCGGCTGCACTCGATCATTGGATCGATCGCCACGAAGTGCTGCGGACACACGTCGCCACAGAGGGCGAAGCGATAGTCCGACGCACCGCGGGGCCCGGAGACGTCCGGATTCTGGGCACCGAAGTCGGACACCTGGCGTCCTCGATGTCCGTCTTCACGCACCTGCAGCGACTGCTCGACCGGTCGACCGATCCACTCGTCTGGCCTGCGTATCAATTCGCGACGATTGAAAGTCCCAATCATTTCACCGTGGTTTTCGCCGCTGATCATGCTCTGCTGGACGGATATTCGGTTGCGCTGACCGCGCATGAACTGCAGACGATCTACCGATCGTTGAGCGAGGGAAGCCCTACCTCGCCGCCGGAGACCGGGAGCTACATCGACTTCGGCACCACGGAACGAGATCTCGTGGAACACGCGGACTGCTTCCACCCTGCGGTGCAGACGTGGCGTGAGTTCTACACGCACGGTGAGGCTCCGCTCTTTCCGGCGTTACCCGAACCGGTCACCGGACGCCGAGTTCCTCAGCAAAGCCTGTCCGCCTGGCTTCTGAGCGCCCGGGGAGCCGAACGCCTGGCAGAAGCGAGCAAGCGCAGCAACCAAGGTTTCCTTGCCGCGATACTCGCGTGCGCGGCCAAAGTGACCGTCGATCTCACCGGTGCAGACGAATTCCGCGTCGTCGTGCCGCAACACACCCGTTCGGAGCTTCGATGGGCTGCATCCCTGGGATGGTTCATCGGTGTTGTGCCGGTGAGGATTCCGATTGCCCCCGCCGCTACTGTAAGCGATCTGGCCCAGGTTGCCGGCGCGGCGGTACGACGCGTCCGACCCGCAGCGGCCTTGCCGTATTCGAAAGTGTGTGAGCTGATCGACTGCCCGCAGCACCTGCCGTTCGTGCTCTCCTACATGGACGTTCGTCACGTTCCCGGTGCCGAGCAGTGGACGAGCTGGCAGACCAGAGGCCTTCGTAGTCGCGATCATTCGGGAACCGACGTCTACATCTGGCTGACGCGGACGCCGGAAGGGCTCAATCTGGCCATACGCCACCCGGGCAACGCGCGCACGAGCCGCCACATCCATCAGTTCGCCGGGTTGCTACGCCGTGAGATGGAGGACTTTGCCTTCCTGACCGAAACATCCGCAGCGTCGACTGACACCGCTACACCGATCAATACCGCTGCACCGATCAATACCGCTGCACCGATCGAGGAGAACTCTCATGGAAATGACACCGATCGATCTCTGGGCACCGAAAGCCGGGACGCTCACCGAGTTCAGGCCTACTGAGCAATCCCTGGCGGCGGCATCCAGGGCACCACGGAGCGAACAACCGCTCTCGTTCCTGCAAGAGGGACACATTCGTACCGCCGACCACAAGCGCTCACAAGGCGTCGACTGGTCACCGTGGATCGGATTCACCTTCACTCTGCCCGGTGATCTCGATCGGGAGGCCCTGCGGCGGGCAGTGCAGGCTTTTGTCCTGCGGCACAACACACTGCACAGTTGGTTCGAGGTCAGACCATCCGAAGATCCCGCTGGTAGAGGGGTCATCGACCGTCGGGTGGTGGAGGCGTCGACGATCGAACTCACGTCACACAGCGTCGGTCCCCTGAACACGACAGATGCGGTTCGCGAACACGTGAGCCGAAGTTTCGCCGGCGATACCAGCCCACTGCAGTGGCCCTCGTTCATCAGTGGCGCCGTCGAACATGGCACGGGCGCCGGCTTCACCATCTACTACGGCGTCGATCACTCGCATACTGACGGCCTGTCGCTGATGCTGGGCGTCGAAGAACTTCGTGCCCTGTACGTCGCCGAAAGCGCCGGCATCGACGATCAGCTTCCCTCTCCCGGCAGTTATGTCGAGTACAGCGGCGAAGAACGGGCAGCAGCGGGGAACCTCGACCTGGCCGCAGCGCCTGTGCAGCAGTGGATTTCGATTCTCGCCGCCAATGCCGGACAACTCCCGACGTTCCCCCTCGGCCTCGGCGTGGCGCGGGGCGAGCAGACCCGGTCGACGCGCACACATATCGACGTTCTCGACAGCGACGAGTCGGCTGCATTCGCGGCGCTGTGCAAGGCCAATGGCGTCGGCTTCTCCACGGGGATTTTCGCCGCCCTCGCCCTCACCGAGATCGAGGTCGCGAACAGAGCGAACTATTTCGCGCTCAACGCGGTCGGCACTCGCTCCGATCCGAGATACCGTTATTCTCAAGGCTGGTTCATCAATCTCGTCCCGGTCTCGTTCACGCTGAGTGGTGTCACGAGCTTCACCGATGCACTCCCCCTTGCCCACGCTGCTCGCGCCGCAGTGAAGGGGCTCGCGGACGTGTCCATCCATTCGGTGATTGCCGAGGTGTCGAAGTTGACCGGATCCGACATCGGCGGAACGTCGGTCCCGCCGATGGTGTCGTACATCGACATGCGCCTGATTCCCGGTGCCGAGCACCACGACGAACTCGAAGCACGCGCACTGGGTGGGCCCGGAACGACGGGTGATCTGTCGATGTGGATCAACAGGAAGGAAGACCGTACGTATGTGATGGTCAGCTTTCCCGACACCGAGCAGGCACACACATCGGTGAATCGATACCTTCGACATCTCCGCAACGTCCTGAGAACGGTCGCTGATGCCGGCGACTACCGGGTCGTTCGTCAGGCGGATGCACGTCAGGAAGTGGAGACCGCCTGATGCACATCACCTTTCTCGACAGGTTCGAGGCACGGCCGGGCCGCATCCTGCAGTGGACGCCGAGCGACATCTCCACCGGATCGACGTATCCGGTTCCTCCGACCTCCAATCAGCAGCTGCATCTTGCCGGCAGCCGCGGCGATACGACCTGGCTCGCTGCCACTTTCGACGTTCCCGGCCCCATCGACACCAACGCACTCAAGGCCAGCTTCGAGGAATGGACGTCCCGTCACGACGCCCTGTCGTGCTCGTTCTCCCAGGCCGAAGATCCGGGCGAATCCTCGGCACTGTTCGTCGACGTCGCCGACGTCGGCGATCTGCGCCTGCGTGAGGAAACAGTGGCTGACGCACGAACACCTGAACAGGTACGAGAACTCTTGGGCGAGCGCTTGGATCGATGGTGCAACCCTTTTGCGTTTCCCGCGTACTTTCTCGGTGCCATCACCCGCGAGGACCAGTCAACAGTGATCTGCGGGTTCGACCACGCCATCTGCGACGGTTGGTCCATGAGCATCGCAATTACCGAGATCAGCACTCTGTATCGCGAATACACGCGGGCGGACCGTGTTCCGATCGCGTCGGATCTCTTGCCGGAGCCCGGGAGTTTCCTCAACTACTGCTTCCGTGAATCGGCAACCGCGGATCCAGAGCCCGGCGACCACCGCATCGCGGGTTGGCGGTCCTTCCTCCGATCATGCGGGGGTGACACTCCCCATTTTCCCGTAGATCTGGGACTGCCCGCCGGGACCATGTCGCCCCAGGGCACAGACACCCGGATGCTCCTCGACGCCGGCGAAGCAGAGCTGTTCGACCAGAACTGCGCCGATCATCGACACTCGTCGTTCGGCGCGATTCTCGCGTCGGTCGGTTTGGCCACAACACAATTGACCGGCAAGAGGGACACACCCCTACTGTTCCCGGTCCACACCCGTCGAGAACCCCGACACAACCACACCTTCGGTTGGCTGGTGGCCAATGCGCCCATCACCGTGACGAGCATGGACAATCTTCACAGCACTGCTCGGGCAGTCAATCTCGCTTTCCACGAGTCACTTTCACTGTCGTCCGTGTCGTCGAGACAAGTGTTGCGGAGCTTGGGGCCCGAGGTTTCGCCCACTCGCAGAGACATCTTCTCGGTGTCCTACGCCGACTACCGAAGCATGCCTGGTGGATCGCGCCCCCGTACATCACAGTCCAGCGAATCGCCGTCCTGCAAATCACAGCCCTGCAAATCACAGCCCTGCGAATCACAGCCCGCGCCGATCAATCCGCAGCAACTCAGTCGCGTGTCGAGCGCGGACGACGTTCAGTTCTGGTTCTCTCGCACTCACGACGGATTGGCAGTGCGCACCAGGTTTCCGGCACCCGCGGCCCGGACAGTGCATACCTTCCTCGAGCGTGTCTCCGAGATTCTGTCGACGCCGTAGACAGACTGTTGATCACCCCCAGGTCTGTTTGACACTTCTTTGTTGTGCACAACTTAACTGTGCGCTACAGTTGTTCTCGTGACCAACCCACTCGCCCTCGAACGCCAGGTCTGCTTCGCCCTCTATTCGGCGTCGCGGGCTACTACGGCCGCGTACCGAGCAATGCTCGACGACCTGGGGATCACGTACCCCCAGTACCTCGTCCTGCTGACACTCTGGGAACGAGACGGCCGCGGCGTGCGAGAGATCTGCGAGGCACTCGATCTCGATACCGGAACTCTGTCGCCGCTGCTCAAGCGGCTCGAGGGCCTGGGATTCATCGAACGACGACGCCTCACCACCGACGAGCGTCGCGTTGAGATCCACCTGACCGAGTCGGGTTCCACCTTGCGTAGCAAGGCCGAGGACATCCCGGCCAAGCTCGCAGGCGCCACTGGTCTGAGTAACGACGAACTCACCGAGCTCCGAGACGTTCTCACTCGTCTCGGCGAGTCACTTCAAGCATCCAATGCCCACTCCGACGGAAAGAAGAAGTCATGAACATCGTCTACACCGCAGAAGCACTTGCCACCGGCGAAGGTCGCAACGGTCACGCTCGCACCTCGGACGGCCGCCTCGATCTCGGTCTCGCCATTCCCAAGGAAATGGGCGGCAGCGGCGAAGGCACCAACCCTGAGCAGCTCTTTGCCGCCGGGTACGCAGCCTGCTTCCACTCCGCACTGCAGATGGTCGCCCGCGCCGAGAAGGCCAACGTGGCCGATTCCGCAGTCGGCGCGCGAGTCGGCATCGGCCCCAACGGTGCAGGTGGTTTCGGACTCGCTGTGACGCTGGAAGTTTCACTCCCCCATCTGCCCCACGATCAGGCCGTCGAGCTGACGGAGAAGGCGCACCAGGTGTGCCCGTACTCCAACGCGACTCGCGGCAACATCGAGGTCACCCTCGAAGTAAGTAAGGACGACGAATGAGCACCACCACTGTCAGCCGAGAAATCCATCTCGCTTCACGCCCCAACGGTTGGCCTACTCCGGAGAATTTCTCCACCGTCGAGGTAGAACTCCCCGAACTCGAAGACGGCCAGATCCTGGTCCGCAACATCGCCATCTCCGTCGACCCGTACATGCGCGGCCGGATGAACGACGTGAAGTCGTACCTTCCGCCGTTCCAGGTCGGTGCAGCGCTCGACGGTGGCGCTGTCGGCGAGGTCGTCGAATCCAAGTCGGCTGATCGCGCCGTGGGCGACGTAGTCGTTCACGGCCTCGGATGGCGTGAATACGCCATCCTCGACGGATCCGCAGTGACTCCGGCCGACACGACCATCGCGCCGGCGACGGCTTACCTGGGTGCCCTCGGCATGACTGGTCTCACCGCGTATGCCGGCCTCACCGCGGTTGCAGAGTTCAAGGAAGGCGACACCGTATTCGTCTCCGGCGCAGCAGGTGCCGTCGGATCGCTCGTCGGTCAGATCGCCAAGTTGCTCGGTGCGAAGCGAGTTATCGGTAGCGCCGGTTCGCCGGCGAAGGTCGCCCGGCTTCTCGAGCTCGGATTCGACGCGGCATTCGACTACCACGACGGCCCGATCACCGAACTGCTAGCCGCTGCTGCCCCTGACGGCATCGACGTGTACTTCGACAACGTCGGTGGCGAACATCTCGAAGCCGCCATCGATGCCATGAACCAGGGCGGCCGGATTGCCCTGTGCGGAGCCATCGCTCAGTACAACACCACCGACAAGCCCACCGCGCCCCACAACCTGGCACTGGTGATCGGCAAGCAGCTCACCCTGCGCGGATTCCTCGTGGGCGGCTACCGTCACCTCGGCGGCGAATTCCGCACCCACATGGCAGCGTGGCTCGCCGACAACAAGATTCAGTGGGACGAGACCATCGTCGAAGGCCTGGAGAACGCACCACAAGCCTTCATCGACCTGATGCGCGGCGCGAACACCGGCAAGATGGTTGTCACGCTGTAACCCGAACAGTCTTCACCTGAAACAGATTTGACTGTGGCCGCGAACTTCTCGGAGTTCGCGGCCACAGTCGTATCCGAATCAGATGCCGAACGACACCCCTGTCAACTTCTCCGACAGGGTCCACAAACCCGCGGCGGTCCTAGTGTCGTGTGACTTCTTGTTCGACCCCACGACCTTGGGATACCCGCGCTGCTCGAACGGACCGTCCGGTCCGATGTAACTGCCGCCGAAGGCATCCGGCGCGGTTGCCGCCCACAGTTCGGGAAGCGCACCCATCTCCGCGGACTGCGCGAAGATCTGATTGCCGATTCCCATCAGCTTGTCCTGGATCGACTCGGTGTGCCCTTGCAGGTTCGTCGACGCATATCCCGGATGCGAAGCGAGCGCCTTGAGCGGTGACCCCGACGCTGCAAGCCTGCGCTGAAGTTCGTACGTGAACAACAGATTGGCAAGCTTGGACTGCCCGTAGGCCAGCCAGCGGTTGTACTTCCGACGCTCGAAATTGAGATCGTCCAGATCGACGGTCCCGAGCTGATGCAAAGCACTCGACATCGTCACCACTCGGTCGGTGAGCTTGTCCTTCAGCAATCCGGTCAACGCGAAGTGTCCGAGATGGTTTGTGCCGATCTGCATTTCGAATCCGTCGACGGTCCGGCGAAACGGGACCGCCATCACGCCGGCGTTGTTCACCAGGACGTCGACCTTCTTCGTTGCGTCGGCAAAGGCTCGTACCGACGACAGATCCGAGAGGTCCAACTTGCGGACAACCGCGTTGGATCCGATCTCTGCGGCTACGGCGTCGGCCTTCGTGGTGTCGCGACAGGCGAGGACGACGTCGGCCCCGGCTTTGCCCAGCGCTCGTGCGACTACCTCACCCAGTCCGCTGTTCGCCCCCGTGACGACAAATGTGCGGCCGGTCTGATCGACTACGTCTTCTGCGGTCCATTTGGTCATGCATTCCAGCGTACGTGCCTTACCCGTCGGTAGGGAGGGCCGATTTTTCGGTCATCGCTTGCGCTTGGCTCGGATCGGCTTTGCTCCTGGCACCGGTGGGGCACCCGCTGCACGTGCCGGGGGCGTGGCCACTGCGGGTGTCGACGACAATTCGGCCTCCTTCTGCTCTGCCGCGATGCGTCCGTACACAAAATGCTGTTGTCCCAACGTCCAGCAGTTGTTGCTCACGAAATAGAGCAGGATCGCGACGGGAGCAAAAGCACCGAAGGCAATCACACCGACCGGAAACACCCACAGAGCAAGCTTGTTCATGATTGCCGTTTGAGGGTTGACGGTTCCGGTGTCCACCTGGCGCGCGATGGACGCCCGCGACGTGAAATGCGTAGCGACGGCGGCAAAAATCATCAGCGGTACAGCAACCAGAATGATGGAGATCCGACTGACGTCGCCGAACGCTTCCAGCTGCGCTGCCGGACTCGAAATCATGGCGGACAACGGCGCGCCGAACAGTTTGGCGTCGAGAAACGACTGCACGTCCGAGGCGCTGAAGAAGTAGTTGGCCGTGTTCGCGTTGTCCGCCACCGACATCGGTTCGGTCGGGCTCAGAAACGGGACGTGGGATGCTGCTCCGGTTCGATTGAATGATCGCAGGACGTGGTAGAGGCCAATGAACACCGGCGCCTGGACAAGCATCGGCAGGCATCCGAGTAGCGGACTGTAGTTGTGTTCCTTCTGCAGCTTTGCCATCTCGACAGTAAGTTTCTGCCGGTCACCCGAATACTTCTTCTGCAACGCCTTTATCTGAGGTTGCAGCTTCTGCATCACCAGTTGGGTGCGGACCTGCTTGACGAAGGGTTTGAACAGCAAGGCCTTG
The DNA here is from genome assembly GCF_042728675.1 of Rhodococcus sp. NPDC060176. Classification (NCBI taxonomy): domain Bacteria; kingdom Bacillati; phylum Actinomycetota; class Actinomycetes; order Mycobacteriales; family Nocardiaceae; genus Rhodococcus; species Rhodococcus sp. NPDC060176. The sequence continues at coordinate 1,327,129 of NZ_JBHWYS010000001.1, read as the reverse complement.
AGTGTGAAGACCAGAAATACGACCGACAACGCCCACACGACGCCGTTGTCGGGTGATCCGGAGATCAGTGAGAATACTTTGTGCCAGAACCAGAGGATTCCGGACACGGGGTAGTAGACAAAATCGAGCATGACGAATGAACCTCACCGAGAGGCACGCTCAGGCAATCGAGAGCGCGGAATGGTCGTGGACGCAAGACGTCTGACCGGCCTACGACGAGTTCACCCCCGCCGACGGCCGATCTACAGACCGATTCCGGGTGCTCGAGGTTGCGGACGGCCAGGCGCGTCCGGGCTGCTCTGCCTGCGGAAAGCGCCACGCAGGCAGCGTTCGTCATCCGACGGGCCGGCGGCCGAAACCGCGCGTAGTTGGAGAAGTTCGTACTTCGAGGAGGTTGCGAGTGCAGCGACCACGAAGACGGCGATCGCAGTTCCCAGCACCGCGGCGCTACCCGAGGAACCAAGCGGAGGTACTGCGAGAAGGGCGACGAACGGCAACAGAAGCAGCAACAGTGATCGCGTCACTGTTCCCGTACTCCGCTGTTGCATGACTGCGAGAGTACAGAACGACCACCGGATCCAGCTAGACGCTTACCTCGCGGACATGTCCGCGTAGCCATCCATGAGCAGGAGCGTGATCGAGCCGACCGTGCCGCCGTCGCAGTCCGACCGCAGCCAACGCGTCGTCGATCGGTCCGTGGGTCCGGCCACGTCTGGATGTCGAAACGTGTGGGTGCTCGCACACCCTGATCGCCGGCAGCCTGGTCACTGCGCAATCCGCATGGTCGAACAAGATGCGAGAGACGGAAACAGAACTGGCGCATTGACATCTCGACCGGCCAGTTCTTCCGTCAGCACCTGGCCGAACAACTCCGCATCGTCGATCAGCCAATTGTGATTACCGCGAACCTCACGGACCTCGGGATCATGCAAAGCAGCGCAGACAGCATCAAAGCTCGCGCGGGGAATGACACGATCACCGGCGCCCCACAACACGACAACCGACATCGCGCGGACTGCAATCTCTTCAAGCGCATCGATGAGATCGGCAGTCCGCGCGAGGTTGCCCGTTCGCCACACCGCACCGACGTTGCGAAGCGCGTTGAACGCGAACTCGTCGAGTGGAAACTGTGTGATTCTGTGAGTGTGTGCCGTCTCGGCCGCTTCGACCATCGCCGACCCACACCAGCTCCACCACGGCCGTTCACGAATCGAGCGCTCCTGGCCGCCGCTACTCGACCAGATTCCGCCACCGACCGCGTTCACCAGAACCAAGCGCGAGACTCGGGTGGGGAAATCCCGCGCCACCACTGTCGCCACACCGCCGCCGAACGAATGCCCCACGACGGTCACCGGGCCGGCAACGCCGGCCGCGTCCAGAAACCGCGTCACCCACGCGGCATAACCTTCGAAGGTGCGATCGGCTCGGTCGAGCTCGGCCGTGCCACCAAGGCCTGGAAGCGCAGGCGCGATCACCCGGTATCCCCGGTGAACAACAGCAGCAAGGGCAGATCGATAAGCACGAGGCGACAACCCCCACCCGTGCAGAAAGACCACTGTCTCGCCGTATCCGCCGACGCCGAAGTCGACAGGTCGAGAATCGACCACGGCTGTGCGCCACTCGATGAATTCATCGGTTCGGCGTGCGTCGACGGTCATGTCAAATCCCAGTTCAGGTGTGGTTTTTTCTCGGATGAAGTATCGAACTCGATATTGCCGTGCGCCCTCCGGCGCCGCGACGACCGTGGTACCTACATCGGTACCTACTTCTTCCTTTCGGCGTCACATTTCGCGGAATACCGCGAAGTGCTGCCACTCGAAAAACAGGTATGCACCCCGTCCAACTGACCGGCGCGAACGCGTCGATGCGAAACCAGGCTGTGTGTCACAAGCCGAAGCCCGATCACGCCCAGCTGAATACCTGCTTCGGGACGCATCGACACGAAGGCAACACGAGAAATGTCGCACCATCGATTCACCAACCCCCGCACGACGAAGAACACACTCGGGAGGGTCATCGTCATCGGCGCTCTGTCATTGACGACCCTCGCCGTGAGTATCGACACCGCAAACGCTCAGGCACCCTTGCTTCCGGACTGGAACATCGCCGGAGTTTCTGCGGTCACGAATCCGGAGAAAGTGTCAGCTTTCGCTTCCTCGGATGGAGGCCGCGCCTTGGCAGCCGCAGAGTCCAAGATCGGCGCCCCGTACGTCTGGGGCGCGACCGGACCGGACTCGTTCGACTGCTCAGGCCTCGTTCAGTGGGCCTATGCACAAGCGGGCGTTTCGATTCCGCGAACTACCTACGACCAGGCGGTCGGCGGATCTCCGGTTTCCCGGGACGACCTCCAGCCGGGTGACGTGGTCCTGTACTACGGCGGGGAACATGTGGGGATCTATGCCGGAGGCGGTCAAGTAGTTCACGCCCCGACGTCTGGGGAGTCGGTCAAACGCGCGCCCGTGGACTCGATGCCGTACTACCTCGCCCGACGTTACTGACATGTATCACGTAAGCCTGATGAAACATCCTGTATCGCAGCGCTATTCGGGACATTCGTCGCGATCAGAATGCTTGACACTCCCCCATTGCGCGGAATGTGATGCCATCCTCTCCCCCGCAAGCGCCGTCTGCACCAGGTGTCGCGGGGCCCGGTTGGACGTAACGCGGTGTTGCGGAGACGGCACTGTCGTGTCCTGGCGAACGGTTCGCGGCGATCCCGCGACTGTCCTCGCCATCGTCGAATTGGACGAGGGCCCGTGGTTGTACACGTTGCTCACGGAATCTCCGCGTGTAGATGCGTCGGGGCCGCTGCGAGTGTCGTTTCAACGGAGGGAAGTGGGTAAGCGATACCCGGTGTTCTGCCTGTACTGCGACGACCGGGGAAAACTGCGATCGGACTTCAGTTCCGGTCTGTTGAACCATTGACATCGCGCGAGTCACGCTCCGGCGCAGTCGACACCACCCACGCCGCGATCTGCGCTCTGGAGGTGAAGCCCAATTTCGTCAGCACATGCTCCACATGCCCCTGAGCCGTGCGTACCGAAATGACGAGGCTCTCTGCGATAGCGCGATTCGTGAACCCCTGAGCAACCAGTTCCGCAACTTGCTGCTCACGACGAGTAAGTCGAATCACGTCGATCGACGATGCAGCTTCGGCGGTGCGATGCTCGTCGAGCGCGTATGCCACAGCTTCGCCCTCGGTCATCCCCGTTCCCCGGTGAAAATTCTTGTCGAAAGTACTTTCACCCAAAGCCTTTCGAACAACCTCCATGGCGTTCTCACGGAAACGCGACAATCCCGGGAATCCGGTGAGCGGTTGCCCGATCTTCTGCCAGTACATCGCTGCGGCGCCGAGCAGAATCGCTGCTTGCTTCCAATCACGTTGTGCTGTCGCGGTCCACGCCAACGGTTCGATGCACCACGCCGCATTCATCGAAGATTTGTCAGTCTGCAAACTGCGCGTCAAATACTCACTCGCGCGCTCGAAGTCGCCGCGAAGCCAAGCGATGAGTCCGATAAACCCCAACGCGTGGGCCTGATATGTGACTTCGTGCAGTGGCTCGGTGATCTCGATGCACTCGTCGAAACACTGTACCGACCGCTCCAGTTCACCGGCAAGGATGTATGCAAGACCGAGGGTGTCCAAACTGATGACGACGTATTGCAGATTTTCGTCGAGCCGAAACAACGACACGGCAGTTTCCAATTTCACTGTGGCATTGCCGAATTCTCCTGCGGCCGTGTCGATGTACCCGTCTGCCCAAGCCGCCAGCGCCCGCGAGCGCACATCCCCCAGAGCCTCGGCAAGGCGGTGGCCCTCGTCGATCAATTCGCGCGCGCGAACAACATCGCCCTGCATCGCATGCGCCGCGGCGTCTACGCACAGAACATCCACGCGAAAAATGTCAGGCCCAGCGTCTGGGACGCTCAGTGTTCGATCAGCCCAATACCGCAACTGGCCGATCAATCCGTCGGACAACCAGAATCTGTACAACGCGGCGACCACACGAGTCGCAGACCGCGCCTCGCCAGCGGTAGAAATCGAGAATTCCAGCGCGTCGTTCAGATTGTGTTGTTCACGACCGAGCCTCGCGGCCCATGATTCTTGACCGCAACTGATCCAGTCGGATTCGGCACGGACGACAAGATCTTCAAACCAATTACGCTGTCGGCGAGACAGTTCAAGCTGTTCCCCGGTGGATTCCAGTTTTTCCCGCCCGTACTCCCGGAGCAGGTCGAGGAGATGGTAGCGAACGATACCGTCGATCTCTTCACGAATGAGAATGGATTTCTCGACCAAAGCAGTAATCAAATCAAGCACTTCGTTCGAACCCATATCCTGCCCGCACACACCTTCGGCGGCGTCGAGGTCGAACCCACCCGAAAACACCGACAACCGGCCCCACAACTGTTGTTCGGATGGTGAGCAGAGGTCGTAACTCCAATCGATCGACAATCGCAGCGTCTGTTGACGACTCGGAACGTCGCGTCCACCCGTTGTCAGAAGTCGGTATCGATCCGAGAGCCTGTTCATGATCTGCTCGGCAGACATACCACGCAGGCGAGCTGCCGCCAGTTCGATCGGTAACGGCAAGCCGTCCAGATCGTGGCAGATACGGGCAACGGTATTCCGGTTCTCTTCGCTCAGTACGAACCCCGGCACCACTGTTGCGGCTCGTTCCGCGAACAACAGAATGGACTCGTACCGGGCCAGTCCGTCGAAAGCGCTCGGCCCCCGAAGTTCCGGAGTCGTGAGGGAGGGAACCCGCATCGTGACCTCGCCACCGACCCCCAGCGATTCGCGGCTGGTCGCCAAAATCTTCACGCCGGCACACCGGCGTAAGACGGTCCCGGCAAACCTGGCAACCGAATCCACCAAGTGCTCACAGTTGTCGAGCACCAACAGCAGGCTCCGATCGCTGCAATAGTCGATCAGTGCTTGCAGTGCGCCAGACGAGGAAACCGGCCGCACACCCAAAGTCGCGGCGATGTGGTCTTCGAGCAGATCCGCATCCGAGAGCTCACCCAGTTCGACCAACCACGCACCGTCCCGGAACACCCGTTGCAACGCTCCCGCAAGTCGGATCGCAAGCCGCGTCTTCCCGACACCACCAACACCGGTCAGTGTCAACAAACGGGACGACTCGAACAATCTTCTGGCGTCGGCCAACTCACGCCGTCGACCGACAAAACTCGTCAGTTCCAACGGCAAGTTGCCGACTACTCGCTGATCGGCATCTGAGCGCACAGCGGGTGCCATGGACCGTCTCGCTTTCTGCGATTCCGCTACGAATCAACGCTACCCCCGCGAACTGCACCCGGAGAAGCACTCACCTCTGCCCGCGTTCTCAGCCTCGGGAGTCGGTCTCCTGCGCGGTCGAGACGAACCACGCCGCGATCTGTGATCTGGAAGTGAATCCCAGTTTTGTCAGCACGTGCTCCACATGCCCCTGAGCCGTGCGCAGCGAGATGACCAAGTGCTCCGCGATTGCGCGGTTGGTCAGTCCCTGAGCCACCAATTCGGCGACCTGCTGTTCACGACGGGTCAAGTGAGGTGCGTCGATCGGCGATGCAGCCGGTGCGCTACGACGCTCGTCGAGCGCGTAGGCCACAGCTTCACCTTCGGCCATCTCGAATCCTCTGCGAAATTCCCTCTCGAAAGCATTATCACCCAATGCCTTTCGAGCAGAACTTGCAGCGCTGTCGTGATGGGCTGACAAACTCGAAAGCCCGCTCAGTCGACCCCCGACCCGCTGCCAGAACATCGCTGCGGCACCGAGCAGAACTGCTGCATGCTTCCAATCACGTTGCGCTGCCGCAACCCAAGCCATCGGTTCGACACACCATGCAGAGTTCAACGAGGCGTCGGTGGTCCGCAGACTTCGCGTCAAATGGTCACGAGTGCGCGCGAGGTCGCCCCGAAGCCAATCCACAAGCCCGAGGTTGGCTAACGTCGACGCCTGATACATCACTTCGTGCACCGGTGCGGTGATCGCGAGGGACTCGTCGAAGCACTCCACAGAACGCTCCAGAGCACCGGTGAAGATGTACGCGAGCCCGAGGGTGCCCAACCCGATCACCTCGTGCTGCAGATTCTCAGCTGATCGGAACAGCGTTACGGCAAGTTCCAACTTCTCGGTGGCAGTGTCGAATTCGCCGTTGAACGCGTCGACATATCCGTCAGCCCATCCGGCCAGGCCTCGCGAGCGCACGTCTCCGATGACCTCGGCAAGGCGCCAACTCTCGTCGACCTGTCCGCGTGCGCGAACGAGATCACCCTGCATGCCGTGTGCCACAGCATCGATGCACAGAATTTCCAGGCGATACATGTCCGGCTCTCCATCGGAGGCGCTCAGGGTCCGATCCACCCAGCGCCTCGCCGAACCGATCCGCCCACCGTTGAGCCAGAATCGGTACAACGCCGCGACCATTCGTGTCGCAGACCGTGCCTGACCCGGCGTCGAAATCGAGAACTCCAGCGCTTCGTACACGTTACGCTGCTCACGACTCAGCCACTCGATCCACTCCGCCTGCGCGCTGCTGATCCATTCGGAATCAGCCTGTACAACAAGGGATTCGAACCAATCACGATGCCTTCGACGTAGATCGGAATACTCACCGGCGGACTCCAACTTTTCATGTCCGTACTCCCGGAGAAGATCGAGGAGGTGGTAGCGAACATCCCCGTTGGTTTCCTCACGAATGAGGATGGACTTCTCGACCAACGCGGTGACGAGATCGAGCACTTCGGTCGAATTCATATCCTGTCCACACACGCCCTCGGCGGCGTCGAGGTCGAACCCACCCGAAAACACCGACAACCTCCCCCACAACTGTTGTTCGAATGACGAGCAGAGGTCGTAACTCCAATCGATCGACAATCGCAGCGTCTGTTGACGACTCGGAACATCGCGTCCACCCGTCGTCAGAAGTCGGTATCGATCCGAGAGCCTGCTCATGATCTGCTCGGCAGACATACCACGCAGGCGAGCTGCCGCCAGTTCGATCGGTAACGGCAAGCCGTCCAGATCGTGGCAGATACGGGCTACAGCAAGCTTGTTCCCATCCGTGAGGACAAAGCCTGGAACTACCGTGGCCGCACGCTCGGTGAACAGTGACACGGATTCGTATCGAGCCAGCCCCTCGGGCACTCCCGAGTCATACTGCAGCGGGGTGCTGAGGGAGGGAACCCGCATCGTCGCTTCACCACCCACACCCAACGACTCGCGGCTCGTCGCGAGGATCTTCACACCGGCACATCGACGCAAAATCGCCCCGGTGAACAGCGCAACTGCATCGACCAGATGTTCACAGTTGTCGAGCACCAAGAGCAAACTCCGATCGGCGCAGTAGTCGATCAATGCCTGCAGCGGGTCCGGCGACGAGACTGACCGGACACCAAGGGTCACGGCGACGTAATCTTCGAGGAGATCAGGATCTGTCTGCTCCCCGAGTTCCACCAACCAGGCACCATCTCGAAACACCCGTTGCAACGCTCCCGCAAGTCGGATCGCGAGCCGTGTCTTGCCCACGCCACCGATCCCGGTCAGTGTCAACAAACGGGACGTCTCGAACAATCTCCTGGCGTCGGCCAACTCGCGCCGGCGACCGACAAAACTTGTCAGCTCCAAGGGCAAGTTACCGACAACTCGCTGGTCGGCTTCTGAGCGCACAGCGGATGCCATCGACCGACTCGCTTTCTGCCATACCACTACACAACAACGCTACGCCCACGATCGGCCTCCTGAGCAGCACTCACTTTCGCTTGTGATCGGATCACTCATGTTCCCCTTCGAGTGCGCGATTCACGACGGCCACACCGGTGTCACGCGGGCGAAACAACGTATTTCTACGCTGGCAATACACGAAGGGAGAGCGACATGCCGCGCCGTAGATCGGTACTGCTGACGCAACTGGTAATCGATGCTCCCGGTAGTCCACAACAAGCGATTCTCGACGAACTGCGGCGAGTGATTCTGTCCGGTTCGGCGCCTCCGGGTACCCCGATTCCTCTGGGCGAGGTGGCTGATGTGTTCGGTGTCAGCCGAATACCAGTGCGCGAATCGCTGAAAACCCTGGTCGGAGAATCTTTGGTCGACCACCGACATCAATTCGGCTACACCGTTGCTCAGTTGACGCCGGCGGAATTGCGAGAGATGTACATCGTCCGCGAAACTCTGGAATCAGCTGCGTTGGCCGTCGCGGTCGAGCAGGCAACCGAGGAGGATCACGAACACGCCGTCGAGGTGAACTCCCGTCTGGAGATCGCATTGCGCTACGACGACTCTCAGTCCTATCACTGCGAGAGCCGAAACTTTCACCTCGCGCTGACTCGACCTTCGCACATGCTTCGACTTCTGCACATGTTCGAAGCTGCCTGGAACATCACCGAACCGGTTCAGCCGATGGTCCATGTTGCCGGCATCGATCGCCAGGTTCTGCACTCGGATCACACCGCGATGCTGGACGCATTCCTGCACCGGGACGCAGCCGCCCTTCTGAGTGCGTCCGAAATCCATCATCGCCGACTCAATACCGTGATCGCGACTCTGCCCACAAACACCGGTCTACTGTCCGAAAAAGATATACCGATCGCGCAATAACTGTGCAACACAGCGTCGATACCTTTCCCTCGACACGGTTTTCATCACTGACGCTGAGAGCTTGTGCTCTGTCCGCTGATTTCCTGCACTGATGCACAGGAGCTGTCATGACCGACATTCTTCCCTCTCGAACGACCTCTACACCTACTCCCGCAATGGAAACCGGCCCAGGTGACCTGGTCGAAGCTGCGGGTCACCCGGTCGGCAGCGGACTGATCAAGCCCGGCTACGACCCACGTTTGACCAATGAGGATCTGGCGCCGCTTCGCAAGCAGACCTGGTCGTCGTACAATATCTTCGCCTTCTGGATGTCCGACGTACACAGCGTCGGTGGATATGTCACCGCCGGTAGCCTTTTCGCACTGGGGTTGGCCAGCTGGCAAGTACTCGTCGCTTTGCTGCTCGGTATCACGATCGTCTACTTCTTCTGCAATCTCGTCGCCAAACCGAGCCAGGCCACAGGCGTGCCGTATCCGGTGATCTGCCGCAGCGTGTTCGGAGTTCTCGGCGCGAACATCCCGGCAATAATCCGTGGCCTGATTGCCGTGGCTTGGTACGGGATTCAAACCTTCCTCGCTTCGGCCGCGCTCGATGTAGTACTGATCAAACTCTTTCCGTCACTCGCGCCCTATGCCGTCGTCGAAGACTTCGGATTCGCCGGACTCTCCGCTCTCGGGTGGGGAAGTTTCATGCTGCTGTGGGTATTGCAGGCCTGCGTGTTCTGGCGAGGCATGGAGTCGATCCGTCGGTTCATCGACTTCTGCGGGCCGGCAGTGTATGTCGTGATGTTCATGCTGTGCGGCTACCTCATCTACCAGGCAGGCTGGAGCGCAATCGATCTCACGCTCGGCGACGTCAAGTACTCGGGTCTCGACGCCGTCCCCGTCATGCTCGGTGCTGTCGCTCTGGTTGTCTCGTACTTCTCCGGACCGATGCTCAACTTCGGCGACTTCTCCCGCTACGGGAAGTCGTTCGCTGCAGTCAAGAAGGGCAACTTCCTCGGTTTGCCGGTCAACTTCCTCGTGTTCTCGGTGCTGGTCGTCGTCACGGCATCGTTGACACTGCCGGTGTACGGCGAACTGATCACCGATCCAGTTGCAACCGTGGCACGAATCGACAGCACCTTCGCCATCGTCCTCGGCGCACTCACCTTCACCATCGCCACGATCGGCATCAACATCGTCGCCAACTTCATCTCCCCTGCCTTCGACTTCTCGAACGTCAGCCCACAGAAAATCAGCTGGCGTGCCGGCGGAATGATCGCAGCGATCGGCTCGATCCTCATCACCCCGTGGAACCTCTACAACAATCCGGACGTCATCCACTACACGCTCGAAACCCTCGGAGCGTTCATCGGTCCGCTGTTCGGAATCCTGATCGCCGACTACTACCTCGTGCGCAAACAGAAGGTGATCGTGGACGAACTGTTCAGCATGTCACCTACCGGAACCTACTGGTACAGCAAGGGATACAACCCGGCCGCAGTGATCGCAACCATCGTGGGAGCAGTCGTCGCGATGGTCCCGGTGCTGGCCAAAGATCTCACCGGAATGTACACGGCAGCACAGTACAGCTGGTTCATCGGTTGCGGACTCGGATTTGCCGTCTACTACTTACTCGCTACGCGTACCCCCCTGGCTGTCCGTAATGCTTCCTCCGCGGAAACCGCGACGGTCGACTGAACGTCATGAGAATCAAGGTGATCAACCCCAACACCACGTGGGCCATGACCGCCAAGATCGAGGAATGTGCCCGGGCCGTCGCCGGTCCGGGCACATTCGTCGAGGCTGTCAGCCCTGTCATGGGACCCGCGTCGATCGAAAGCCACTACGACGAAGCTCTCAGCGTCCCAGGGATTCTCGCCGAGGTCGCGTCCGGAGAGAAGGACGGTGTCGACGGATACGTCATCGCCTGCTTCGGGGATCCAGGTCTGGACGCAGCCCGCGAACTGGCCAGGGGTCCAGTGGTTGCGATCGCCGAGGCGGCGATGAACTACGCAGGCTTTCTGGGCCGTGGCTTCAGCGTTGTGACCACCCTCGGCCGAACCCGTGGCCGCGCTGCCGACCTGGTGGACCGTTACGGGATGCAGGCCCGCTGCCGGGGTATCCACTCCTGCGAGATTCCGGTTCTCGAACTCGATCGTGATCCCGATGCGCGAAAAGTGATCCTGGAAGCCTGCTTCGACGCATTGGAACGAGACGACTCGGACGTCCTCGTTCTGGGTTGTGCAGGTATGGCGGACCTCTGCCAGGAACTGTCTGCCGAACTGGGGGTGCCGGTAGTGGACGGCGTTGCCGCTGCCGTCACGATGGTTCAATCCTTGATCACGCTTGGTTTGTCGACCAGTACGCGCGGTGAGTTCTCGCGGCCACTTCCCAAGAACTACGCCGGCACCTTGGCGCCGTTCTCGTTGTGAACCCGCCCGAGCGACAATCGAGCGATGATCATTGCCAGGGCGAGGGCAGCGAACAAGACTCCGGCCCAAACCAATTGCCGTGTTCCGAGATGCGAGAGAAACAGGCCGCCTGTCGCTGTTCCGAGCGTGATCCCCAGATTGGAGAACGAAATGAACAGGCTGTTACCGAACTCAGGTGCATCAACCGAATCTCGTCCCATCCAACTCTGCGAAACGACCAGTCCACCGGAATGCACCATGCCCCACACCAACACGGCAACAGTCATCGCGGCAAAGTACGGCCCCACCAGATAGATCACGACGTACACGACGATGTAGAGCAACGGGAAAGCCACCACCGTTCGCACCACATTCTTTCCGAGCATCGCGCCGAAAACGAAGTTCCCGAAGATCATCACGACACCGAAAGCCAAGAGCATCGCGCTGATCCACGATCCGCTCATTCCGGTCACCCCGCCGAGATATTCGGCGAAGTATCCGTACACCGAGAACATGGCTGCGAAGACGAACGTGACGGAAAGAATGGTCAACCACACGCGGGGCCGTCGAAGTATTCCGACCTGCGCGCCGTAGGAAATGCGTTGTGTCACCGGGGTCGAGGGCAGAAGTGTCAGAATTCCGAAAAACGCGAGGACATTGACCACGGCGCCGAAAACGAAAGCTGTCGACACCGTGAAATTCTCGGCCAGATACGACGTCAACGGCACACCGAACGCAAATCCGACGGTGACACCGGCAAACACCTTCGTGACCGCAGTAGTTGCCTCCTCTGGTGGCACCAGACGAACCGCACTCGCGAGCGCGAGAGCGAAGAAGACCGGATGAACGACGGCGGGGATGATCCGGAAAGCAAACATCACCTCGAAACTCGACGTTGTCGCATACACCAGATTGGAAACCGCGAAGACTGCAATCGCCACCAGCAGAACGGTTTTCCTGTTGATTCCCGAAGTGAAAAGCGTCGTGAACGGACCGGTCACCGCCACGACGAGCGCAAACACACCGACCAACCATCCTGCATCGGACGCGGTGATGCCGAACTTGTCGCTGACCTGGGGCAGAACCCCGATAATCCCCATTTCGGTGGTTATGATTCCGAATACGCCCAATGCCAGAACGGGAATCAATAATTTCGACTTCACAACACACTCCTCTTACTGCGCCACACGGGACGCGAAACAGATACATATCTAGATATGTAGATATGATGAGGCGCTCATCGTCGCGAAAAAACCGACTGTCACAGTTCTTCGCGAACGAATTCCCTGAACTCGGCGATCACGGCTTCATTCCGCCGGTAGTACGTCCACTTCCCGATACGTTCGGACTCGAGCAGGCCCACATCCTTCATGCCCTGCAGATACCCCGAGATTACCGACTGCGCGAGCCCCGATCGCGACGCAATGTCACCGACACAGACTCCGATGTGAAAACCGAGATCCTGTTGCGTGTACGAGTCTTCGTCGAAGTACTTCGCCGGATGCGCCAGCCACTCCATGATCTGCAGGCGAGTCTGGTTCGACAGGGACTTGAAGATCGCCAAAGCATCCATCGATCACACCTCACCCTTCGCCGACCGGAACGCATCTACTTTTATAGATACGACCGGCTAAGTCAAGCCTGCACGGCGCGGGAAAGGTTGTGCATCACACTTCTACCCGTGAAGTGAGCTGTGCCACTTGGTTTTCATCGACCTGCGGAAACATACACCCCGACTTTCTATCTGTGACGACTTGTTTATAGTTATCGCCAACAACGAATTGTCGGAACTTTCCGGTTCACCTCAGAACGTCCGTGGGTGAACACAATTCGCTCAACATCAGCCGTACCCGGCTTGTCATTCGGGAGTCGAACCATGAGCACACCACATCAGTTCGGGCTCGATCTCCGATGGTGATGTCGAGGCTCGCCAAATGGCAGCTGATCGCTCTCGTCGCCGTCGCGCTACTCGGGTTGATCTACGTCGGTGCGAAATATGTACGGCTGGACAATCTTCTGGGATTCGGCCAGTACACGGTCAAGACCGAACTGGCGACGTCCGGCGGCATCTTCACCAATGCCGAAGTGACCTACCGCGGTGTACCCGTCGGACGCGTCGGCGACATGTCCCTCACGTCCGAGGGAATCGAAGTCGACCTGTTGATCGACAGCAGTGCTCCCCCGATCCCCGCATCAGCGCGAGCCGTCGTGGCCAATCGCTCTGCCATCGGCGAGCAGTACGTCGACCTGCAGCCCGATACCGACCAGGGTCCGTTCCTCGAAGACGGCTCGGTGATCGCCGTGGGCGACACCACCACGCCGATCCCGATCGAGAACGTCTTGACCAGCGCCGACGGTTTGGTGCGGTCCGTTCCCGTCGACGCACTGCATACCGTCGCGAAGGAACTCGGCGCGGCATTCAACGGCAAAGGCGAAGATCTGCAGGTACTTGCCGACTCGCTGTCGGGGATTTCCCAGTCGGGCCTCGATACCCTTCCCCAGACCCTCGGACTGATCCGCGACAGCCAGACGGTGCTCACGACCCAGTCCGATCAATCGTCGGCGATCAAGCAGTTCAGCACCGACCTCGACGCACTGACCGCGCAGTTGCGCACCAGCGACCCCGACATCCGACGCGTGATCGACAACGGCATACCGGCCAGCGACCAAGTCGGCGCACTCGTCACCGAAGCCGGCCCCGCACTCACCACCAACCTCTCCAACCTCTCCGCCGTTGCAGCTGCGGCTGCACCGACATTGCCTTCCCTGCAGCCATTCCTACTCTTTCTCCCTGCGCTCGCCGGGGCGGCGCCCACCGTTGCGCCGGGAGACGGGACTGTTCATCTGGGCTTGGTACTCGAGACCAACAACCCACTCTCGTGCACTGTCGGCTACGAAGGAACCATGGCGATTCTCGACGAGATGAAGCGCAAAGACCCGAACTTCGACGACACCACGCAGAACTTCCCGTTGAACACTGCCGCCAACTGCCAGGCGCCTCAGGGCAGCGAAACGGGAGTTCGTAGTGCCGACCGCATCGCCTTCGCCGACCCGAACACCTCGCAACCGTGGGACAGCAAGCCCAAGGTGGACCCGGACAGGCTCAACCTGAACCCGATTGCCACTCAACTCGCACCGATGCTCGGCGCCACCCCGAAGTAGCCGTAAACAAGTGGCACCGTCAGTGCTCGCCGACGATGATGATGTGATGTCAGAAGGAAGGCCTGAGGGCAAGCCACAGGGGATGTCACGAAGTTTCGACGAACTCGTAGCCGAAGCCGAATCTGCCTCCGTCGACGGATGGGATTTCTCGTGGCTCGACGGGCGCGCTACGGAGCAGCGTCCCTCATGGGGATACCAGAGGCTGATGGGTGAGCGTCTCGGCCGCGCCGGCGCCGCATTGGACATCCAGACCGGCGGCGGCGAAGTCCTCGCCGCTGCACCGTCACTCCCGCGGGTGATGGCAGCAACCGAATCCTGGCCACCGAACATCGCCAAGGCCACCGCCCTTCTGCGTCCCCGAGGTGTGGTGGTCGTCGCGGACGCAGACGAGCCACCGCTACCGTTTGCCGATTCGGCATTCGATCTGGTGACCAGCCGGCACCCCGCGACAGTGTGGTGGTCCGAGATCACTCGCGTGCTCGAACCCGGGGGAACGTACTTCGGCCAACATGTGGGTCACGCCAGCGTGTTCGAACTGGTCGAGTACTTTCTCGGTCCTCAGCCGCAGGCTCGTCGTGGACGGCACTACGAGGATGAAAGTGCTGACGCGATTGCGGCCGGGCTCACTGTCGTCGACCTTCGTTTCGAGCGTCTGCGCATGGAATTCTTCGACATCGGCGCCGTTGTCTACTTCTTACGCAAGGTGATCTGGATGGTTCCGGGATTCACCGTGGCGCAGTACCGAGACCGACTCCGCGAACTCGACGCGCAGATCCGTCGCGCCGGATCGTTTGTCGCGTACTCGAGTCGATTCCTGATCGAGGCACGCAAGAGCTGAGCGCACCGCGACGGGGCAGCGCATCCCGAACGTGATCGAAGCTGCTAAGTCGACTCGTCGACGTCGCTCCGCGAGCCGATCGCAGCGGCGAGGTAGTCGCCGAGTTCACGCTGAAGGTTCGCGTCGAGCGCCCGGGCCAGTGCCGAATGTACCGATGCCACACCGAGTTCACGCATCGTCTGGAGCATCTCGGCTGTTCCGGCAATCTCGTCGCCCTCCGGAAGCCAACCGACCCCGTGCTGATCGACGATGCGGTCCTTCGCCGCCTGAATCAGGTCTTTGGCGATCCCGTCCACAGCGTTGTGGAGCTTTTCATGCACATCGACAAGTTGATCGAGAGTAAAACCGTATTCGAGGAGACTCGAAAACCCGCTGAGCAAAGCAGGATCGGTGAAAACACAGTTCTCGCCTTCGATCTGTACCAGTCCGAGATCTACGAGTCGATCCAGTTGACCATCCGCATCGCCCCCGAGAAACTCGCGTACGACGGTCATCTCGATACTCACGGTGTCACTGCGGGACCATGATTCGGTGACCGCGTGCTGCAGACCCAGCACCTCTGTCAGGTCTTTCCCGGTTTCCCACCCGGTGATGAAGTCGTCGATATGCGCAGTGGTGAAACCTCGTTGAAGAAGTGTGTCGATCAGTTTGAGGCGTTCGAGGTGCGCGTCGCCGTAGATGCCTACCCGCCCCCGCTTCTCCGGTGGAGGAAGCAATCCGCGTTCCTGATATGCCCGTACGTTCCGCGAGGTGGTGCCCGCAGCCCGCGCGAGATCGTCGATGCGGTACTCGGTCACCGCCTCGTCTCCTCTGCCGCGTCGGTCGTCACGATTCCAACTTAGTGGCAACACCAGGCCGATCAGAACCCGGGATCAGGTCTGCGCAGTGTCTTTCTCGCGCACTGTGCTCGTGTAGTCCCGAAGATCCACCGATTTCAATTGGTTCACGTACTGGGTCGCGAAACCGGGAAACATCGTGGCATTGAAACCTTCGTCGGTGAGATACCAACTCGAACATCCAGAGTTCCACGTGGTCTTCGACAGCCGCCGTTGCAACTCGACGTTGTACGCATCTTCGACATCTTGACGAACATCGAGTGCCTTGAGGTCGCGCTCGAGGACGATTTTGATCGCTTGGGCGAGATAGTCGAGTTGCGCTTCCATGTACACGAGGGCGGAGCTGTGCCCCGGACCCGAGTTGGGTCCGAAGGTGAAATACAGGTTGGGGTAACCGGATACCGCGATGCTCTTGTACGCACGCGCCCCCGATTTCCACTCCTCTGCGAGCACACGTCCACCCCTTCCGATGATCGGGACCGGTGTTCCGGTCTTGCAAACGTCGAAGCCGGTGGCGAACACAATGCAGTCGAATTGATGCTCGATCCCTTCGACCGTGCGAACGCCATGTGGGGCCAATCTCGCGATCGGCCAGGTCACGAGTGTGCAATTGTCCTGCTGGAGAGCCGGGTAATACTCGCTGGTCATCAGCAACCGCTTGCACCCTGCCCGAAAATCGGGAGTGAGTTGTCGCCGCAACCACGGGTCCTTCACCTGCATGCGCAGATGAAGACGCCCGACTGTTTCCACCACCCTCGTCAACGGGGATTCCCAGACCACCCCGAGCGCTACCGATTCGTGTCCCCAGTACCAAGCCCGACGCGCCAGAGTCTGGACGACCGGATGACGACGGTACAGCTCCTTCGTGCGAGGTCGTGTGCGTAGATTTGCTCGCGGCAATGCCCATCCGGGGGTTCGTTGGAAAACCTTCACAGATCGTGCAGTTTTGACGAGTTCCGGCACGATCTGGACGCCACTGGCGCCGGTTCCGATCACTGCGACTCGCTTGTCGGTGAAGTCGTAGTCATGGTCCCAGCGAGCACTGTGAATCTTGTGTCCTTCGTAGCTCTCCAAACCCGGAACAGCAGGAAAGCTGACGTTCGCGAGCGGACCCGACGCCATGACGACGGTCCGGGCAACGACCGCTTCACGGCCCTCGAGCGCGATCGTCCAGGCGCCGGTCTGCTCGTCCCACTCGATGCCCGTGACGTTGCACCGAAACCGAATCTTCGAATCGAGGCCGAACTCTTTCACCATCGTTCGGATGTAGCCGAGGATCTCCGCACTGGCTGAGTAGGTGTGCGACCAGTCGGGGTTCGGGGCGAAACTGTACGAGTACAGACGGGACGGAATGTCGCACGCGGCTCCCGGATACGTGTTGTCGCGCCACGTCCCGCCGACCTCCGTGCCCCGTTCGAGAATGACGAAGTCCTCGATACCGTTCTGCTTCAACCGAATCGCCGCTCCGATTCCTGCGAAACCTCCACCGATGATCGCCACTGACAGTGGCTCGGCAGTACTCATGCGAGTGGCTCGTACGTCAGTTCCTTGGCCCAGGTCGGCTCGGAATTGAGCCTGCTGCCGGAAAGTCGGCCAGTGACCTTGACCATCCGATCGGCAAGCAGATGATAGGGATGGTTGCGATTGATGACCATGTTTCCGTGCCACTTCACCACCCGATACATCGGGACGCGGAGCGCGGCCGGACTCCGTTCGCCTACGTTCCTGAACCGCTTCATCGCGGTGTAGAGCCGTTCCTCGTTCACTCCCATGTCGACGATGTTGTCGCGCATCTTGTTCAACAGCGGGATGTATCGAAGTGTCCCGATGATCAACGCCGGATTCATCCAGGCGCCGACGGTTTCGACGACGAGCTTGCGCGTCGTCGAGTGCCCGAGCATCTCGATCACCGCGAAATCGACCGCCAGATGCCTGGACTCGTCTGCATTGATCTTCTTGAACACAGCCTGACAGACCGGATCCTCGATCTCGTCCATGATGAATTTGACCAGGGCTCCGTCGAGCGCCACCTCGAGCATCGGTATGACGGTCCCGAGAATCGAGAGAGACAAACCGTCGGAATGCTTGTCCAGCCAGTCGATGACGAGCTTGACGTTGATGTTGGGCTCGGGCATCTCGTCGCCGTCGAGCATTCCCCACCTACGCATCAGCGCGAGTTCGGCGTTGGCGTGCTTCTGTTCCTCGGCGTGAAAATGCCGATAGATGTCGCGGAGAGTTTCAGTCGGCGCCTTGAGAGCCATCGCAGCGAAGCCACGGGCACCGACGTTCTCGATCCACATCAGGTCCGACATGAACGGTTTCAGCTTCGCGTGAAGCTCTGGACTGATCGTCTCGGCACCGGGAGCATCCCAGTCGATCTCCACCAGAGCCCATTGTCGGTCCTTGATCTTCTGCAGCATTCCGTCGAAATCGAAGGACATGTCACGCTCCTTTCGTGCTCAGCGAGTTCGTATCCGGCACCGCCGAGGCTCCAGATGA
The DNA here is from genome assembly GCF_042728675.1 of Rhodococcus sp. NPDC060176. Taxonomy (NCBI): domain Bacteria; kingdom Bacillati; phylum Actinomycetota; class Actinomycetes; order Mycobacteriales; family Nocardiaceae; genus Rhodococcus; species Rhodococcus sp. NPDC060176. Next base: position 1,308,796 of record NZ_JBHWYS010000001.1, on the reverse strand, counting down.
TCCCGACTTCTGTTTCGGCGCAAAGCGATTGAGAACTCCACAGCCCCACGTGTATGCAACGGGTAGATACCGCTTGAGTCGCCAGATCACCTTCGCATCGAACTGCGGCACCACGTAGAGTCGCCCCTTGTCGTAGGCGTCGAGAGTGGTGACGGCGATGCGCTCCGGCGAAAAGCCGGTTCGCCGCATCAACGTCTGCGCCAATTGTGTTGCTTCCGCGGTGATTCGACCGTCGCGAGCAACATTTGTCTTGACGAAGGTCGGACACAGCACCGTCACCCGCACTCCCGTACCGGCAAGTTCAGCAGACAAGGTCTCCGAGAGCGACATCACGGCCGCTTTGCCGACGTTGTAGGGCGCCATCAGCGGCGCAGCCGCAAACCCAGCGGCCGAGGCCACGTTGATGAATCCCCCGGCGCCGCTCGCACGCAGTTGTGGAGCGAATATCTCACAGCCGTGCACGACACCCCACAGATTGATCCCGAGTGCCCACTCCCAATCCTCGAAACCGATCTCACCCACCGGTTTCCCACCGATACCGACCCCGGCATTGTTGATCACCAGCGAAAGCGGTCCCGCAAGTTCGAGTTCCGCGAACAACGCCAGGTCCTGAACCTGCTCACGAATCGACACATCGCATTGGACGGCGTGTGCGGTACCACCGATCTCGTCGATGAGTGCCACAGTTTCCTTGGCCCGCTCCAGCGAGATATCCGCGCAGATCACCTCACCGCCTCGGCGCGCCAACTCCAACGAAAAGGCCCGGCCGATTCCGCTGCCGGCGCCGGTCACCACTGCGCGGGCATTGTGGGACAACGTCGATCCGCGGTTATTGGTCGGCTTCTTGGTTGACACTGGTCGGCTCACCGCGAAGTCGCTTCGACTGCTGTGCGTTTCTTCATCTACAAAGAGTCATCCACAACCGTGCCAGTTGTCAATGGCCTAGAATTCGATGGCGGAATGCGCGCCGGTCGAATAAGTACCCGAACTGCTCGAATGAAGTCTTTTGTCGACCGGCCGTGATCCCTAAGCGGGGTGCGCGGACTTCCAGTGCTCGGCGATGTCGATGCGCCGCGCGATCCAGACCTTCTCGTGCGACTGCACGTGGTCCAGGAATCGTTCGAGAGCGGCAGCACGGGCGGGGCGGCCGACTATGCGGCAGTGCAACCCGACCGAGAGCATCTTCGGCGATCCGGCCGTCCCCTCCGCATACAGCACGTCAAAGGCGTCACGAAGGTGCGCAAAGAACTGATCTCCGCTGGGAAATCCTGCGGGAGAGGCGAAACGCATGTCATTGGTATCGAGCGTGTACGGAACGACCAGGTGCTTCACCGACTCTGCGCCACGCGGCACATCGACCCAGTACGGCAGATCATCTGCGTAAGAATCGGAGTCGTAGACAAAGCCGCCGTGCTCGACCACCAGTTCACGAGTGTTCGGTGAATCGCGTCCGGTGTACCAACCGAGAGGCGCCGAACCCGTCAGATCTCGCAGAATCTGCACTGCCTCGGCCATGTCTGCGCGTTCGCGTTCGATGTCCACGGATTGGTAAGACTTCCAACGCAATCCGTGGCACGCGATCTCGTGGCCTAACTCCTGAAAAGCACTGACTGCTTCGGGGTTACGCTGCATCGCCCGCGCCACCGCAAAGACTGTGAGAGGCAGGTTTCGCCGCTCGAAGGTTCGCAGTACACGCCACAACCCGGCCCGGGAGCCGTACTCGTACAGCGATTCCATGCTCATGTGTCGGTTCGGAAACGCCTCTGCCGGAGTCATTTCCGACAGAAATGTTTCCGAAGCCGCGTCCCCGTCCAGGACGTTGTTCTCCGCTCCCTCTTCGTAATTGAGGACGAACTGAACGGCTATCCGCGCGTCGCCGGGCCAGTGCGGGTGCGGCGGATGAGGCCCGTATCCCACCATGTCCCGGGGATAGGTGTCCCGGGGATCGTTCTCGCGCGGATAGTCGCTCATGTCAACAACTTTACCGTCAGCGCCCGGAAATCACAGCGCGAGCAGCGTCGGTCAATACGCCGAAGACTCTCAGCCGCGCGAGGCCACCATCCGGGAAGATGTCCAGACGGACATCGGTGACCGGGGCTTCGGATTCGATCGGAAAGCGATGACGCGTATCCGGACGCAGCGTCGTGCGCGGCAGCAGTTCGATCCACTCCCCTCCCGTCGTTCGGCCGGCCAAAGCACCCTCACCCGGACTGTTTCCGAGGAAATACGAGGTGTCGATCTCGACGAAGCTCAACACGCCTTCACCCGCGAGTTGTACTTGCACCCAGTCGTTTCCGTCATCGCGGCGCCTGGCGGTCTCCCACCCGTCACCCATCGAAGCAGCGCGTCCGGGAAACAGGATGTTCTGCGGTGAGCTGTAGAACATGTTGGAGCAATCGGTCACGCGGCCACCGTTTTCGAGTGCTGCGAGGTCCAACGGCCCGGCGTCGAGGAAACGTGGGTCCGGCCGCGCTTCACCGTGAACACGGAATCTCGCCACGCCGCCGTCCGGGTAGATGGTCAGCTTGACGTGTGTCCACCGCTCCTCCGACGCCACCGAGAACGGATTCTCCGAGTCGCCCCGCACGGTCGAGCGCTCGACGATGGTTGTCCACTCGCCGGAGCCGGCGAGGTCGAGGGGATCCGGATACCCGTCGACGGAGATTGCCTCCACCGAGATCTCGGGCGGGTAATTGCCCTTGAACCAAGCAGTGTCGACGACGACGCCTCGCACCACTCCGGGAACACCGAGGCGCACGATAGCCTCGTCATGACCTGCCGCGCGGCGACGACGCGTCTCCCAACCGTCGTACACCTGCCCCTTGTGCCCGAACGTCGCCGGCTGGTACCCGGCCTTGCCTGGCCGGATCAGGGCCTCACGCTCGGCGAATGCCTCGTCGTTGGCCCAGATGACGGCTCCGCCGAGGGTGCGCAGTGCCAGGTCGGGCAGCAAAGTGAATTCGGTGGTGCTCATCGGTCAGTGTTCTCCTGTGATCGGTGTGGTGCGTCCTACGAGATGGCGGAGTGCGTCGGTGTCGGCGCCCGGTGCGAGCCGGAGAACCTCGGATTCCGGATAGGCCCCCGCGTCGAGCCCGCGCAGAACCACCGCCGCCAGAGCCTGTGCCGTTGCGGGTTCGTCCATCACATCGCCACCTTGGCGCCCCAGGTACGACTCGATGCGCGGAGCGGCGGCACCGAGCGCGTTGCGGTAGAAACCGAAGGTGGCGAGCCAGCGGGTGACCAGGTGCCCGGGGTGCATGTCCCAGCCCTGGTAGTAACCGCGTTCCAGGGATCGTGTGACGAGCCCATGGTGCCGAGTGATCGCGTCGCGGATTGCCGTGGCACTCCCGACTGGCGCGACCTGAGTGGACCCGTCGCACACCCACACGCCGGTCTGCGCGGCAGCAGCCAACATGACAGCCTTTGCGTGATCTGCCACCGGATGTTCGAGCGACTGATGACGCGATGCAATTCCGCACGCCGCACTGTAATCGTAAGTGCCGTAATGCAAACCGGTCAGACGACCGGCACCGCGGTGGATGGCCGGAGCAACAGCCACCGTTCCGTCGGCAGCGATGACTGCTTGCGGGCTCTCGATCTGCAACTCGAACCGAAGCGAACCCGGCTCGAGTCCGTGAGCCTTCTCCAGTTCTTCACAGAGCAACACCGTCGCCGTGACCTGCTCCACCGCGCGCAGTTTGGGGACGGTGAAGACAAATCCGTCCGGCACTCCGCCGGCTGCGTCGAGCACCAACTCGAGCGTCCTGATCGAGCGTCGACGCTCACTGGCCGGCAACCCCTTGAACCTGATGCCACCCCAGTTCGGCCCGGCAGGATCAGCGCTGAGCGCCGCAAGTGTCCGCCCGGCCGACGTCGCTGCAGCGTCTTCTTCCTCGTCGCTGCGGCGTCCGTATCCGTCCTCGAAATCTATTCGAAAGTCTTGGACCGGCTTGCGGCCGAGTTGAACTCGCACATCGGCGAGTGCATTCTCGGTATCGAGATCGGCGAACACATGCGCGTGAGAATCGAGAAGCGCAATCGCCTGCTCACCCCACAGACGAGGGGTGTCGACGGTTGCATCAGCGGCACTGACGTAAATCGTGTGCACTGGCTGGATCTCGTCACGGTTTCCCGGGTACTGCGCCGCGAGCCGCTCGTCCACCGGGTCCAGAAGTTCGTCCAGACGATCATGGACGGCGGCGGAGAGTCGGGATTCTGTCATCGGACGATCTTCTCAGAACCTCCGCGAACCCGCAGGTTCTCACGCCGCCGTCGCAGTCCGGGTCAGCGACCCCCGACGAAGGGAACATTGACGAAGCTCGGCCGGTCCGCAGCCAACTCGATGTGCTGCGGCTCGAGTTGGCTGTCGGCGAGCATCGGCCCGAGGGCCAGGTAACGCGGCACGCTGGCAGCGTAGACGTCGACGCGAAGTCGGTGCCCCGGTTGCAGCACTGCGTCCGTCGGGAGCATGTTGATGTCGACGGTGGTGACCTCTCCGGGAACAACCGGCTGACGCGTGTCGATCGTCAGAAAGTGGTGCGGTTCACTGTAGTCACCGTTGGCCGAGCGGGTGCTCTTGGAATCGTCGACCGCCCGGAGCGACGCAGTCAGAGCGCCGTTCGTGATCGGCGTCGAGGTTCCGTCCGGCGCTACGTCGTTGACCGTCGCTGCCCAGAATCCGTCCGTCGCGTCCAGGACCGTCTCGAGATGGACGTTGATCGGGCCCGAGAGTGTTGTCGGCTCGGTCACTGCCTCACCGGTGAACGTGAGACCCTCCGCTTCCTGGAATCGGGAATCCTTGGAACACGACGCACCGAGCACCACGGAAATACCGGCAGTGCCCTGAGTTCCGTCACCGGAGCAGAAGCCTCGCAGTCCGGGTGCAACTGTCAATCGCGCTGCGGCACTGGGCGGGTCATCGGTCAGGGAACCGTCGTACGCCGCGTGAGCGGCAGTACCGCTGGGCGCGGAGTTGAGATACATACGTTCGTAGCTCGCACCTGCGCGCGGGAACTGATCGTCCGTGATCCATCCGCCACCTTGCTGGAACATCGTCACCGGACCGTATCGATCGATTCCGTTGTCGATGCCCTTGAGCCACTTGTCGAACCACGCACGCTCGAGCACGTCGAGGCGCGGCGGCGCACCGTCCTTGCCGAACCCACCGCCGGGAGTGACGTGATAGCCGTTCCCCATGATCAACTGCTTCTGTCCGGGCGGCAGATCTAGTCCGTTGTAGATCCGCGGCTCACTGTTGGCGAAGATGTCGTGCCACCCGCCGTAGACCATCGTCGGAACAGTGATGTTTCCGACGTCTGCGGACCGGTCCTGATAGAACTGACCGTCTTGCGCGACTTGCAGAGTCGACGGTGACACGTCCTCGATTCTCTGAGCCGTCATCGCTTGCACCAGTTCGGGAATCAGCGTTCCCGGATCCTCGAGGCGGCTCGCCAACCACAGGGGATCGAAGTTTCCTTGCAGGATGTCCTGAACGTTCGGGACAAGTTTGAGCCCGTTGACCGCGGCCAACCACAACGGCATGAACCCGACGCCGAGGCCGCCGCCGGTTCCGACGATGTCACGCAGCAGATCGTTGCCCGGTTCGACCGGGAAGATCGCCTTCAGTGCAGGTGGATTGTTGCTTGCCGCCTGCACCGAGTTGATCGCGGAGTAGGAGATGCCCGCCATCCCTACTTTCCCGTCGGACCACCCCTGCTTGCTCATCCAGTCGATGACCTCGACCGAATCCTGTTGCTCACGCTTGCCGAGCACGTCCCAATTACCTTGGGAGAAGCCGGTTCCACGTGCGTCGACCACAACCTGTGTGTATCCGTTCTGGACCAGATCACGGTTGACGCCGAGCACCCTGGCACCTCCGCCGGCGATGACGCCCGTCAACTCCGACACTCCGTCGAACGGCGCCGCAAGGTCGAGCGAGTTCGCCACGTCCATCAACGTCTCACCGACCTGCGGAATCGACAGAGCTGAATCCACCAGCGTGTCCAGCAGTTTCGTGTACGGCGTGATGTTGAGGACCGAAGGCGTCTTCGATTCCACGGCCCGTCCGGAGGCATCCGCCGGTCGATACACATTCGCTTGCAGAACTGTGCCGTCGCTCATCGCGATGGGCACGTCCCACTCGATGGAGACCCCCGGATACTGCGGCGTCGCCTCCGTTGCCGCGAGCCAGGCCTGCCCGTCCGACCCTCCCGTCGGATCCGCAGAAGCGACGGCGCTCGGCACCGTCAATCCCACGACGCACAGCCCCACCGCAATCGTTGTCGACCTTCGACGTAGAAGTCGTGTCCTCACGAAAACCCCAATTTTCTGTTGTGATGACCCAGCCCTGCCCCCACGACAGTGACCGGTGTCACGAACTTACCGGATAGTAACTTCCGTCCCATATGTCGTCAATAGGTCTGAATGCCGACCGGACGGCTAGCTTTGAAGATGTGTCACGATCACCCCTTCCCGTCCGCGACGGCCTGAACCCCAGTCGCATCCGTCAGCCCGACGACGGCATGTGGGCGACGACGCTCGACTACCTGCTCGAACGGTTTCCCCAGGATGCCGTCCGCCTGCGGGAGAAAGTCGCAGCCGGGGAGGTCGTCGACGAGAAGGGCGTCGGAATCACCGAGACGAGCGCTTACGCTCCCCGGCGGTTCGTCTACCTGTACCGCGACCCTCCCGTCGAAACGCGGGTGCCGTTCGAGATCGACATCCTCTATCGGGACGAGAACATCCTTGTCGTGGACAAGCCGCACTTTCTCGCGAGCACCCCGCGCGGCCGATACATAGCCGAATCTGCGTTGGTCCGCTTGCGTCGGGACCTCGATCTACCGGAGCTGAGTCCAGCTCATCGCCTCGACCGCGTTACGGCGGGACTGCTGCTGTTCACCGTGCATCAGGCGGCCCGGCGCGACTACCAGACCATGTTCGCCGAGCGCCGCGTCACCAAGGAGTACGAGGCCATCGCGCGTTACGACGCTCAGGTGAACACCCCCGTAGTCGTGCGCAGTCGCATCGTGAAAGAACGCGGGGTACTCAAGGCCGAGGAGATCGAGGGCGAGCCCAACAGCGAGTCGCGAATCGAACTGATCGAGACGCGGGACGGCTTCGCGCGGTACCGATTGCTCCCCCATACCGGCAAGACTCATCAACTTCGCCTGCACATGACCTCGCTCGGGCTACCGATCCACGGCGACAACTTCTATCCCGACTTCTACGACGTTGCCGCAGAGGATTATTCGAATCCGCTGCGCCTGCTGTCGAAGGTTCTCGAGTTCGAGGATCCGACTACCGGCCGCCTGCAACGGTTCGAAAGTAGGCGGACCCTGTCCTGGCCGGACGAATCAGCCCATGGCGACTCGCCGTAGGAACCCCGGACCCTTCCACTGTGCGTCCGATACCGGGAGGATGGAAGCGCAGACCGCACCGCAAGAGGAGACCAGATGAGCAAGACCGCTGACGTACCCGAAGCCGTACGGGAGATCGAGCGTAAGTACGAGGCGCCCGCCGAACAGGAAGTTCCCGCACTGGGCGGACTTCCCGGTGTCGTCGGCGAACCGGTCCACGACTCGATACAGCTCTCTGCCACCTACTTCGACACCGCCGACTACCGGTTGCTCGCCGAGAAGATCACGCTGCGCAAGCGTGAAGGCGGCGATGACGCGGGATGGCACATGAAACTTCCCGCAGGCCAGGACACTCGAACCGAAATTCAGCTTCCACCGGACGAGAGCACCGATGTGCCCTCGCCGCTGTCGAGTCTGATCCGGGCGATCATCCGCGGACACGATCTGGTGCCGGTCGCCCTGATCATCACCGATCGGGAGCGCACCAGGCTCAACGGCGAAAACGGTGTGCTGCTTGCCGAAGTCGTCTCCGACACCGTCATCGCCTGCAAGGCAGACGGTTCCGGAGAGTCGACGTGGCAAGAAGTCGAGGTCGAACAAGGTGCAGGCGGACAAGACCTCGCCGACGCCATCGAGTCGGTTCTACTGGACGCCGGACTCGAGCGTTCTGCGAGTCCGTCCAAACTCAAACGAGCACTGGGCACTTCGGTCACGCCGTACGTCGGCCACGAGGTCACCACGGGCAAAGCATCGAATCCGCGGATTCTGTTGCGCAATTACCTCATCGAACAACAGCGCGCACTGGTCGCAGCGGATCTCGGGACGCGCCGGGCCGACGACGAAGCCGTTCACGATTTCCGGGTCGCAGCACGTCGCATCCGAAGCGCTCTCCAGTCGTATGCCGGCCACTCCCCCAAGACCGACGATCTCATCACGGATCTGCGATGGATCGGTGGAAAGTTCGGCGACGCCCGCGACGTCGAGGTCCAGTGGGAGCGTCTTGTGGAACGCCTCGGCGAAATCGACGAGATGCCCGAACGAGAAGCTGTGCGAGCTCGAATCGACGAGTTCTTCTCGGCACGCGGTGAAACCGCCCAGGAAACAGCCCTCGAGGCGCTCGATTCCGAGCGATACACCACGCTGCTCGATCGTCTCGACGAGTACGTCGGCGACCTCGAGTTCGACACAGTCGCACACCGCGTGGGAAAGAAGGCGTCGGCACGAGAATTGGCTCATACCCTGCGCCACCTGGCACACAAGGTGGGTAAAAGAGTCGACCACGTCTTCGACGCCGATACCCGCACCGATCGTGACGAGCGCATGCACCGCGCCCGCAAGGGAGCCAAGCGGATGAAGTACGCGATCGAGGTCATGGAACCCGTGTCGAAGAGTCGAGCCAAGCGCGCCTTGAAGCATTTCAGCCACTTCCAGGACGTTCTCGGTGAGCATCAGGATTCCGTTGTCGCCCAACATCATCTGCTCGAAATTGCCGCAGAGCAGGAACACACGTCATTGACCAGCTTTGGATTGGGCATGGCCTATCGGCGGGAATTGGAAATCGCCGACGGGCAATCAACCCTGCTGCGCAAGACGTGGAAGGAAGCCGTGAAGTCGGCGTCGTCACTCTGGTGACTTCGCTGTAACCAGTCGACCGATCTCGATCATTTCAGAGGGAGTAGACATGAACACACTTGCAGGACACCAGGATGTCGTCGCCGGCATCGACGGATCCGAGGCCTCCACGGCCGCGGCCCGGTGGGCCGCCTCGATCGCCAACGCGGTGAATTCACGACTGATTCTGGCGCACGCCCTGCCGCAAGAGGGTCCGATCTACAGTCCCGCTGCAGTGATGTTGCAGTCGCAGTTCCTCAGCCAGATCCGCGAAGACGGCGAAGCGATAGTCGAGGCCGCCGCCGCAGTGATTTCGGCCGAATTCCCGGAACTGACCATCGAATCCGAGATCGCGCCAGGGCCGGCGTCGACGCACATCCTCGAATCCTCGGGTACCGCACGCCTGATCGTGATGGGGTCGACCGGATCGGGCGCACTGCGCTCACGGCTGCTCGGGTCGACCGCACTGAAGGTGGCCAATCATGCAATCTGTCCGGTCACCGTGTGGCGTGGTTCGGCACAGAATCCCGGTCCGGATCAGCGTCCCGTCATAGTCGGAGTCGACGGAAGCGCGTTGAGCAAGAAGGCCGTCGAGTACGCGTTTCGTTATGCCGATCAGTTCGACGCACCGCTCATCGCAGTTCACACCTGGCAGGGTTCGTCCACCTTCCGCGAAGGCGGAGCGGGAATTCTGATCGACTGGGAGGCCGTCGAACAGGAGGAATCGGCACTGCTGGCAGAGAATCTCGCGGGCATGGCCGACCAGTACCCCGACGTGCCGGTCACCCGCATCAGTGAACCCGGTGCCGCTGCCCCGGTCATGCTCAAATACGCCGACGACGCGCAGTTGATAGTTGTCGGAAGTCACGGCCGCAGTGCGATGGCCGGCGCCGTGATGGGATCGACCAGCCAGAATCTGCTGCACCATGCGCCAGGACCGGTCATGATCTGCCGTGCCTGAATTGCTGTGCGCCTTTATTAACCGCGGGGGGTTAACAAAGGCGCACAGCAGGGGTCAGGCGAGGCCCGTGCCTACCAACTGACCTACCCCGTACGTCACAGCCATCGCAAGTGCGCCGCCGATCACCACGCGTAGCACCGCTCTGGTCTTGCGGGCTCCGCCTAGCGTCGCGCTGATCGTTCCGGTCAGCGCAAGTGCGATCAGCACCGCGAAAAACGCAATGGGGACACGGATACCCGTCGGCGGCACCAGAATTGCGACCAGCGGGATCGCCGCGCCGATCGTGAACGAGATTGCCGACGAAATCGCCGCATGCCACGGATTGGTGAGATCTTCTGGATCGATACCCAATTCGACTTCTACGTGTGCCGCGAACGCGTCGTGCTCGGTCAATTCTTCGGCGACGCGTCGAGCCGTCTCCGGACTCAATCCCTTGTTCTCGTAGATCTCGGTCAGTTCCTGGAGTTCAGCCTCCGGGGTCTCGAGGAGTTCCTTCTTCTCCTTCTGCAGGAGCGCGCGTTCAGTATCCCGCTGGGCGCTGACCGAGACGTACTCGCCCAACGCCATCGATACAGCGCCGGCGACCAGGCCTGCAAAACCAGCCGTGAAGATCGCGGAACGCTCGGTTGTCGCTGCCGCAACACCGACCACGAGGCCTGCGGTCGAGACGATTCCGTCGTTTGCACCCAGAACACCGGCACGCAGCCAGTTCAGGCGATTGTTCAAACTCGGTGCGTGAGGTTCCGAGGCATGGGGTTCTGGTTCCCCTTCCGGCGCCCCATCGGTCAACTGCACACTGTCTCCGGACATGGCATCAGATTAGGGCGATCAGTCCGGTTGCGATAGCAATCTGAGCCTGTCCTTCGCGCAGTGATATATTCCGAACGCAATCCCAACCAAGCATTTGCTAGGTTACGTATCGGCATACCACTGGAGGCACTGTGAGCGCAGCACGCACCGCTTTTGTCAGCGGCGGAACCGGCGGAATCGGGTCGGCGATCGCCTTGGCCCTCGCCGAACGCGGACACGACGTCGCCTTCACCTACCGAAACAACAAGGACGCCGCCGAGAAACTGAGCGCGCAGATTCGAACCCATGGAGTGCGCGCCCACTCGTACCCTCTCGACCTCACCGACGAGTTGTCGATCAGCGCCGCCGTGAGCGACGCGGTCAGTGATCTGGGTGGATTGACGACGCTGGTCCACGCTGCCGGACCGCACGTCCCGATGACGCACCTCTCACGCGTGACGCCGGCGTTCTTCACCGAACAACTGAACCAGGAAGCCGCAGCGTTCTTCACCCTCGTTCACACCGCTCTGCCTTCGCTGCGTGCATCTTCAGGTTCGGTGGTAGCAGTGACGACCGCGGCAACGGATCGTTTTCCCGTGCGCGACGGGCTCTCCGCAGGTACCAAAGGGGCTGTCGAACAACTTGTTCGCGGATTCGCCGCAGAAGAAGGGCGCTACGGCGTCCGGTTCAACTCCGTGGGCCCCGGCATGTTGACCGACGGAATGGCCGAGCGGCTGATCAACTCGGCCGAACTCGATCAGAGCGCACTCGACGTGACCATGAGCCGAATCCCGTTGAAGCGCTTCGGATCGGCAACCGACATCGCTGAAGCCGTATGTTTTCTCGCAAGCGATGCCGCCGGATTCATCAGCGGCCAGAAGCTCAACGTCGACGGCGGCTACACCGTGTGAGGACTATCCGCCCAACTTGCGAAAGACCAGGCGCACTGCAAGTTCGAGATGCGCCATCACTTCGTCCGTCGTCATCCGGCCGGCAACCCACGAGACGAGACTCGACATCCAGACGTCGTCGATGACCTTCACCGCGTCCATCTGCTGTTGCGAGACTTCCTCGACGCCGATCGCCTTCGCGAACATCTCGGTCACGACCCCACCGAGCGCATTGAGTTCCGGAGTCGCCGACGCGTCCGCGAACATGTACGCCCGAACCAACGCTTCGTAACGGAGGTGATCGGTCTCGAGGACCTCCGTATTCTTGCGCAGCACAAACAGAATCCGGTCCGACGGAGTCTCACCCGGGATTACAAAGTCCTGGAATCTGTCACGCAAACCCTCGAACATCCACAACAATGCGACAACGAGCATGTGGTTCTTGGACGGGAAATACCGGTAAACAGTGCCGATCGCGACGCCGGCGCGATCGGCGACCGATCGCATCTGCACCGCGTCGTAGCCGCCTTCGGAGGCGGATTCCATTGCGGCGTCGACAATCCGGCGAAAACGTGCTCGCTGCGACGGCGTCGTACGACGTCCGGTCACCGAGCTACGTTCGACCACCGACTGGTCTGCCTTGTCGCCACCTGCCATGTCCACAACCCTTATTAGACGTCGTTTTGCCGACTCCCAATGTAGTCGCCCACCGCAATAGTCGGGTGGATGACTGCCCGCTTCCGAATTGCCCGCCAGTGGAACTGGCCCAGATCAGGAAGCGCGCCGGGGTCGATCGGAGCGGCCGCGTCTGCGTGGATCTTCCGACCAGTCACGCGACGGTGCGCGTCGGCCCGGAGCTGGAGCCCGGCGCCTGTCGGGTTGCGGCGCGCGTCGTTCCGGTCTGCGTTGCCCAGTTGGAGCAGGTTGGGCGCGGCGAGCGGGCGGCCTACGTCGATCAGGCTGTGGTTTCTTGGCAATGCCGAACCGAGGCTTGCCGAAGACCAGCGGGATCCAGCCGCGACCGCTGCTCTCGGACGAGGCGACCGCCTCCGGTTCACGGAAGGCTGCATGAGCGATCAGCCCGAACATCAGCAGGGTGGTGATCATCGACGTTCCGCCCGCCGAGATGAGCGGCAATTGCAGACCGGTCACCGGAATCAGGCCCACCACGTAAGCAATGTTGATGAACGCTTGGACGACGATCAGCGTCGTTGCCGTCGCTGTCATGACTTTGAGGAACGGATCGGTGGACCGCTTCGCGATCCGCAACCCGACGATCAGTACCGCGGCAAAGAGAGCAACGACAATCAGGGCGCCGACCAAACCCAACTCTTCACCGATCACGGCAAAAATGAAGTCGTTATGTGCCTGCGGCAGGTAACTCCATTTGGCGTCGGACTGTCCTAGACCGCGACCGAAAATGCCGCCGTTGGCCAATGCGTACTTGGCCTGAGTGCTCTGGAAGTTCAACCCCTGCGGGTCGAGGTCGGGATTCAGGAATGCCTTGATGCGATCCGATCGGTAACCAGCAGTAAGCCCGAGCACGAGAAACGCGACGGCAGAACCGAGTGTGAGGCTGATGAACGTCTTCATCCGGAACAGTCCGAACCACAGCACCGACATGAAGATGATGCCGATCGTGATGGTGGTTCCGAGGTCCTTCTCCAACACCACCAGGACCAGAACGAGCAGCGTCGTACCGCCGATCACCGGCAATGCGCGGTTGACATCCATCCGTGCGTTCATGAACGACGCAACTGTCGCAGCCGACCAGATCGCCAGAGCAAGTTTGGCCAGCTCCGAAGGCTGGAAGGAAATGCCCGCGATCACGAACCAGCTGCGAGCACCCATCTGTTCGGAACCGATACCTGGAATCAGCACCAGGACAAGCAGAACAAGACACAGGATCAGCAGCCACGGCGAAGCTCTGCGCATCGTTTCGGTCGGTAAGCGCACGACCGCCACGAACATCACGAGACCGATCGCTGCGAACATGCACTGCGGCCAGAATCTAGCGTACGACGTCCCGGACAGAACGTAGGATTCGACGCCCGAAGACGAGAGCACCATCAGTAGTCCGAACGCGACGATCAGCACGACCAGACCGACGATCATATGGAAATCGAACAGTGGCCGATTCGTCCACATCGCCGTTCGAGCGCGAAAGGGCGTCGATGTACGGTCACGTTTGTCCGACGATCCGCGGGGTGAGTTAACTGGCTCTCCACTCCCGCGACCGTTGGGCTTGTCTTCGCTGCGACCGGTCACCACACAAGTATCGTCCCACGACTCCTAACCCATGGGTAACACAAGTCCCACGAGTCACACGGGCTCTGCCTCCGAAGGACCGAGGAGACCCACAAAATGCCAGTTCACGTCTTTCTCCGACGGCTGTCTGTCACCGCCCCCGCCAACGAGAGCATCAACATGACGACGCAGACGGCCAGCGCGATTCCGAGCGCACGTCCGTATCCGTCGGTCGACGACCCGAGGACACCGAGATACAACCCCGATACCGCTGCCAGAGAGATGGTCGCCGACAAGCGCTGCGAGAGTTGAAGGAAGCCCGCTGCAACTCCGTTCGCGCCCGCCGGCGCGTATTCGAGAGTCAACACCCGATTGGGTGCGTCGACGAAGCCACTGGCAACTCCCGACAACACGGCCAGGACTACCAGCACCGGGATCAGATACTCCCGAGGAATCAGATTGACCGCCGCGATGTAGCCGAGGATGACAAGTATCTCCCCGACTATCGCAACAACGACCGCACCTCGGCCGAACCTGGCAACCAACCGCCACCCGAAGGCCGACGTCAGTGCCATCGCGAGCGAACTGCCGGTCATGATTAACGCCGCACTCAGCGGCGCGAAGCCCAAACCTTCGATCAGATAGAGGCTGAGTACCGCGTTGACGGCGAGGATGGATCCGAACCAGAAAAGCGCAACCGTCGTACCGAGTCGAAATCCCCGAGAGGCGATCAACGACGGAAGTAGCACGGGCGCACCTCCGCGGACGGCATACCGACGTTCCCAGAACCAGAAGGCGACAGCAGCGCCGAAAGCACCGATCAGGAAAGCCGCGGCCACCGTGACACTCGTTCGGGTCACGATGGGCCACAACAGGAGCCCGGTCGTAGCCGCCAGCAGGCACAACCCCACCGGATCTATCGACGCGCCGGACCGGGTGGTTCGATCACGGCGCAGAAAGCGAAACGCCAGAAGCAGTGTGACCACGGCAAACGGCACGTTGAGGATCAGGAGCAGCCGCCACCCGAAGTCAGGATCGGAATACTTCAGCAGAACACCACCGAGGATCGGTCCGGAAACGCCGGCCAGACCACCCGCGGTGCTGTACGCGCCCAACGCCTTCGCCCGCGCCTTTCCGGACACCCGGTCGGTGATGATGCCGAGCACTTGCGAACTGATGGTGCCTGCACCGATCCCCTGTCCCAGCCGAGCCAAAACGATCATCGACGGGTCCGACGCACACGCTCCGAGGATTCCCATCACCGCGAAAATGCTGAGCCCGACCAAGAACAAGCGTCGACGCCCGACGACGTCACCGAGTCGGCCCGCCGGCACCAGGGCCAAGCCGAAAGTCAGCGAATAGCTCGCGAGGATCCACTGCACCTCGGAGGTCGACGCGCCCAGCGACGCCCGGATGGACGGGACCCCGATTCCGAGCACCGCCGAATCGAGAAGGGTGGTGAAACCCGCCGCTACGCAGACGACGATCTCCCAGCGCACGGCCGAATCGAGCTTGGTGGATTCGGCCGCCGCTGTGACTGTGTGGGACAGGACCCGTTACCCCGCAGCTTCGTGGGAAGCCCGACGCGTGAGCGCCGGTCGCAGCCCAAGGTGCTCCCGCAGCGTCGACGTGGAGTACTCGGTGCGGTACGCCCCACGCTCCTGCAGTTCCGGGATCAACCAGTCGACGATCTCGTCGAGTCCGGTCGGCACCAGGTACGGCGAGATGTTGAAGCCGTCCGAGGCTCCGTTGCGCACCCAATGCACCAACTGGTCGGCGACCTGCCCGGGAGTGCCCGCAAAACCCGAACGCTGCGAGGTTTCGATGGCGACCTGACGCAGGGACAGATTCTTCGCCTCCGCGAGAGCGCGCCATTCACGCGCAATTGCAATGGGGTCGTTACCGTCCCGCGCTGAACCGCGAGTCTCCGAAACCGGGCGAGCAACCGGATCTTCTTCGGGGAGTGGACCGTCGGGGTCTCGATCGGAAAGGTCCTTGCCCCACACCAGACCGACGAGAGAGAGTGCGGTTTGGCCGGTGAACTGACCTTCGAGGACCCACCGAGCCTTCTCCTCCACCTCGGACTCGTTCTCCGCCAACACGATCTGCGTGCTCGGCAAGATCTTGACGTCGTCTTCGGGTCGCCCGGCTTTACTCAACCGAGCCCGAATGTCCTCGGCGAAGTCGAGAGCGCCGTCGAAATGTGTCCCGTGTCGCGAGAAGATAACGTCGGCATGCGTCGCCGCGAAATCGCGTCCACTCGGCGAATCACCCGCTTGGAAGATGACCGGATGCCCCTGGCGGCTTCGGGGAAGCGTCGGCGTCACGGAGATGTCGAACTGCGAAGTCTGCCTGTGTACCTCGCCGACGGCTCCCGGATTCGACCAGTTCTCGGACGTCGGAGAGTCCGAGATCGCGTCGTCGGTCCACGAATCCCACAGTGCCCGCGCAGTTTCGATGAACTGCCCGGCACGCTCGTAGCGTAGGGCGTGGTCGAGGAAACCACCGCGACGGAAGTTTTCTCCCGTCCACGCGTTGTCGGTGGTCACCGCATTCCAGCCGGCCCGTCCGTCGGAAAGTAGATCGAGGCCGGAGAGTCGACGAGCAAGGTCGGCAGGTTCGTTGTACGTGGTGTTCTGCGTCGCGACCAACCCGATCTTGTCGGTGATACCGGCGAGTGCGGCCAACTGCGCTATTGCATCCGGGCGGCCGGCGATATCCAGATCGAGAATCTTGCCGTTCTGTTCACGAAGCCGCAGGCCCTCACCGAGGAAGAATGCGTCGAACAGACCTCGCTCGGCGGTGAGTACCAATCGCCGAAAAGTCTCGAAGTCGATCTGGGATCCACTGGCGGAATCGGACCAGATGGTGGTGTGGTTGACCCCTTGGAAGAAGACGCCGAAGTGAACGTGAGCGTCGGGTCGAGGCACGGCGGAGCGTGATGCAGTCATAGCCGAAATATCCTTAGCACGAAGTCAAGTCAGGAAGAGTGGGCGAATCGATTTGCGGGCCGCTGCAGCCCGAGGTTGCCCCTCAGCGTCGAGCCCGGAACGGGGCGCCGCGTCAACCCGGCCTTGGACAACCCCGGAAGCACGAACTTGGCCAGCACAGGGAGGTCCTCGTCGATCACGAGAGCGTGGAAATGAACACCGTCGAGGTGCCCGGCCAACTCTTTCAGAACTGCGGCCGCCTCCCCCGGATCTGCAGCCAGGAGCAGTCGACCACTGTCGACGGCTTTCCCGTGCGAGTTCAGCTCGGTCAGCCGCTGCGCCGCAGACAGATTCGGCGTATCGAAAGCCACATCGACCTCGGCGACCACCAATGACGCGCCCTCATCGCGCGCCTTGGCAGCCGACTGTGCGATGGCCTCCACCGAATCACCGGACACGAGAACAACATCCGCCTGGTGTGGTTCGATGGCGCCGTAGCGGCCGAAGACCACCAACTGGCCTTGCGGCGGCCGCGGAACGATGGCCGGCCCCTTCACCGAGAACGTGTCGCCCTCGAAATTGACGTAATGCAGACGATCACGCTCGAGGAACCGTCCACTGAGATAGTCACGGACGACGGCGTCGTCCTCCCACGAGTCCCAGAGATCAGTCACGACGGTAACCGAATCCCGCTGCTCCTGCTGACGCGCCGACTCCGTTGCCACCGGAGCTCTCCCCCACGCCCTCGCCGCAGCGTCGTCCTCGACCGGAACGGCAAGCCAGCCGCCGCGCCCGCGGGAGGAGTAGTCGAGCGTCGCCAATTGCGAAGAGGTATGGAATGGTTCGGCGTACGTGGTCCCGACGACGGGGACCAGCCCGATCGTGCTGGTCGTCGCCGCCACGTACGCCGCCCTCGAGACAGCGTCGATACGACCGACTACGTCACCGCTCGGAGGAAGGATGGAATCGTCGAACGTCGCGAACGTGAAGCCCGCATTCTCGGCAGCCGAGACGCGATCGCGCACGGTCTTACCCGTGAGCAGCTGGTCCGGGCGGTGCGAGCTTCGGCGCCAGGCAGCGGGGTGAGTACCCTCGCCGTCCAGTTCGATACCCACGGCAAATACAGTCATGTGTCCTCCATCGGTCCTGGCGGTAGCACCCACACTGCGGTTAGGTAGCGGGTTGCTGCGGCATCATCGAGCCAGGTCTCTCAGCCACTCTGGATGGTGGATGCAATCTATGTCGACCACGACAGGCAAGTCAAATTCGATCATTCGAATTACCTTGACTAGCAACATATTTCAAAATAATCACGATGATCGAAAGGGTTGCGTGTTCACGCTATCGAGCTGGGCACGACAAAACCCCGCCCGACTCACGTCGGACGGGGCTCTCGGGTTGCGCGTAAGGCTACTTAGCGCCCATCCATGCCTGGTCGAACAACATGATGCCCGTTGCGGTCGGAACCACACCATGCACGTTCTTCTGCCAAGCCCAGAAAGCGGCCAATCCACCGACCGGAGCCGACGGAACCGTTTCGTTCCACAAGGTCTGGATCTTGCTGATCACGGCCAGCGCCGACGCGTTGTCCTTCGTCTGCTGCAGATCAGCAATCAACTGATCCATAGCGGGGTTGGCGTAACCCGCGGTGTTGGACTTCGAGGTGCTGTTGGTGGTCGAGTACAGACCGAGATCGGGAATCGACTCGTACAGACCGATACCGGCGTGAGCGAGGTCGAAATCATTCTTGACGTAGACGTTCTGAACGATGTCGCCGGCATTGTTCGCAAGAATGAGGTTCACCTCGAACCCGACGGCCTGAAGCAGAGACTGCACAGCCAAACCGATCGCATGGTCCTTCGGCTCGCTGAGCACGATGTAGTTGAGCGTGCCGTTGTATCCGTCGGCCTTGGCCTGGCTCAGAAGCTCCTTGGCCTTGGCGGGGTCGTACGCGATCCCCGGGGTGTCTACATGCCACTGTGACGTCGTGCCGAACAGCTCCGAACCCGGGAGTCCTTCACCGTTTTCGGCGCGCTGGTCGATCAGCTCCGGATCCAGTGCGTAACCGATAGCCTGGCGGACACGAACATCCGAACCCGGACGGCCCGCACGGTTGTTGATGATCTCCGCACTGCCGGCGTTGAGTACGTCGATGTAACCGGGATAGCCGGCGGACTTGGCTGAGTTGATCGCCGACGTCAGACCACGAATGTAGGCAACGTCCAACTGACCGCTGTTCAGCGATTCGAGATTGGCCTGCGGGCCGTTGAGCGCAACCATCCGAAGCTGTTCGAGCTTGGGAGCACCACCGTAGTAGGCGGGGTTGGCCTTGAAGATTCGCTCGACACCCGGGCTGAACACGCCTTCGGTGAACGGTCCGGCACCAACCGCAGTGAACTTGTCACCTTGCTGCGAGCTGGGAGCGACGATCATTCCGTGGCCGAGGGCCAGCATCGACGGAAAACGCATCCAGGGCGTACTCAGATTGAAGACCACGGTAGTGGCATCCGAAGCTTTCATCGAGGCGACCGATGCCAGCCACAGTTCTGCGCCGTTACCCTTACCTGCGTTGTACCGATCAATACTCGCGATCACCGCGTTGGCATCGAGCGCAGTGCCGTCACTGAACTTCACACCGTCGCGAAGTTTCAGCGTCCAGGTGGCTCCGTCGTCAGCTGTCTCGAGCGATTCAGCCAACTTGGGCTCGAACTCGCCGCTCGCAGTGTCGTAACTCATCAGGACGTCGTACACAGCAGCGAAGGCCTCACCGCCGGAACCGCCGCGTGCGGCAGTCTTGGTCGGGTCGAGTGAGGGAACGAGCACCTGCACGCCGTAGGTCATCGTCCCGCCGGCGACAGCGCTCCCCGGATCGGACTGCTCGTTGACCATGCCGGTCACGATGTCTCCCGATGCGGTCGTCGTGTCGGTACCGCTGTCGTCATTGCTGCTCGCGCAGCCCACCAACAGGACACCGGCACCGAGCAGCGCCACGGCGACACGGCCAACTTTCCCGATACGCCGAGATCTCGAGTTCGACACGGAGATTCCACCTACTTCCAGTAGACGCGGCCAGGAATCGGCCGCAACCCGCTAATAGTGAAGTTCTCGGCGGAGTGACGCGCAGCACGTTCCCGGTGACCGGAAATTCATCTGAACGGACGAATCCGGACGTGCGCGAGTGGAGACGCCCACCCTTGCCGAGACCGGCAGGGCCCATCTCAACCGTGAGCAAACTCATATTTTCTATGCAACAAGTATTGCAGAAGACACTCTATGCAGCTAGCGTTGCCGACGATATTCCCGTCGATTGGAGGAATCTTGACCGAATTACCCGTTACACACGCAGTCTCGAATGAGGACGATTTGCTGCTCCGCCTCGATCGACTCAAGCCCGGGCGCCCTCATCGCAAGCTGATGGTGATGGGTGGACTCGGCTACACGTTCGATGCTTTCGACGGCGCGTTCATGTCATATGCGCTTTCAGCACTGATCGTGATTTGGCACATTCCGAAAAGCACGGCGGGATGGCTGCTGTCGTCGATTTTCGCCGGCTACCTGGTGGGCGCTCTGGTGGCCGGCGTTTTGGCGGACCGCTTCGGCCGTCGGCGAATGATGCTCACCGCGCTCCTGGTGTTCTGTTTTTGCAGTCTCTTGATAGGGACTTCGACGACGGTTCCCGAACTGTTTGTCTGGCGGATGCTCGCCGGCGTGGGACTCGGCGCAGAGGCCACCTTGATCGCGCCGTATATCTCCGAGTTTCTGCCGGCTCGCGTCCGTGGCCAATTCGTCGCCCGCACCATCAGTTTCCTTGCGCTCGGATACATCTTGGCAGGAATACTGGCGCCAGTGGTGATCGCACCCCACCCCGAAACCGGTTGGCGGATCGCGGCTGTGATCGCAGCACTGCCCGTAGTCTTGCTTCTCTGGTGGCGGCGCAGCATGCCCGAGTCACCCAGGTACCTCCTCTCACGTGGGCGGGTCGCCGAAGCCACGGCCATAATCGAGGACTTCGAACGAAAATGCGAGGTCGATCCCGAGGCTCTCGCTGAAACCGCGCAGACCCAGACGAGCGCACCAACGCAGTCCAATGTCAGTGCCGGGGGCATGTTTGCGCCGTTGACGAAGTTGTGGGCCGGGCCAACGGCACGCACGACTTTGATGTTGTGGCTGTTGTGGTTCGCTCTGACGGGCGCCCACTACGGATTCTCCACCTGGCTGCCAACGCTGCTTGTGACGGACAAGGGATTCACAATCACCAAGTCGTTCCTGTTCACCTTGGTGGTCGGGATCGCGCAGATCCCCGGTTACTACGTCGCGCAATTGCTCATCGATCGGCTGGAACGCAAATGGTTGATCGCCGGTTATGTGCTTGGTGCAACCGGCTCCGCCCTGGTGGTGGCGTTGTCCGACAGTAATTTGATGCTGCTTGTAGGTGCAGCGCTGCTCGCCGCATTCTTGAACGGAGTGGCTGCCGTCTACTACACGTACACCGCCGAGCTCTACCCGACCTCGATCCGCGTGACAGGCATGGGCGCGGCGTCCGCAGTCGGGCGAATAGGTGCCATCGTCACACCAATCGCGATCGGTTACCTGTCCGCGGCTGGGGTCAGTTTTACGCAGATCTTCCTCGGCCTCGTTGCATTACTGGCCACCGCGATCGCTGTTGTGGTGGTTTTGGGACAGAAAACGTCGGGTCGCGCCCTGTCCTGAGACGGTGAAGATTCCTACCACGTCACCGATTTTCCAGAGCGGTCGATCGATACGTCGCCAGGATTCGATGTGCCGAGCTTCCCGGCGGTTCGCACTGTTCTGTCATCACAACTCAGGGACTATTGTGGGCAGACCGATGAGGGGCATGCCTTACATATCGCTCAGCGGTGGATGCGGACGGACATGAAGACGTGGCCAAGTAGGCGCTTTCACCGAAAGGGTCTGAACTACAAGGTTTTACACCAATTTCCTACCTCGATGAGAGCATCCACTGACAGCATCGAATTCTCATGCCGCGCCATGAT
The DNA here is from genome assembly GCF_042728675.1 of Rhodococcus sp. NPDC060176. Taxonomy (NCBI): domain Bacteria; kingdom Bacillati; phylum Actinomycetota; class Actinomycetes; order Mycobacteriales; family Nocardiaceae; genus Rhodococcus; species Rhodococcus sp. NPDC060176. Next base: position 1,286,998 of record NZ_JBHWYS010000001.1, on the reverse strand, counting down.
TGAGGTTTGGACTTCGCGACGGGTAGCTGTGAGCGCCGGAAGAATGCTTACAGCTACCCGTTGCAGCATTCCCAGCCGGTTCGGGACGGAGAATAGCTACCTCTGGACGGAAAACAATCACTGAACGACAAAAGGCTCCAACATCATGTCAAGACACATGATGTTGGAGCCTTTTCTCAAAATATTATGGTGGCCAGGGCCGGGATCGAACCGGCGACCTTCCGCTTTTCAGGCGGACGCTCGTACCAACTGAGCTACCTGGCCGGACGGCACCCGAACCGAATGCCTATCGCATTGCGTTGTTCTCAATCAAGTGACTGAGAACAACGCTTTGCGACCCTGACGGGACTCGAACCCGCGACCTCCGCCGTGACAGGGCGGCGCGCTAACCAACTGCGCCACAGGGCCTTGCTTTTTCCTTGCTGTGAAACCGTACTACATCTTCGAGCCGCTCCCAAACCACTGTCCTGGTCTGGCATTTGTGCATCTCAAAGCGTGTCGTGCGGGTCAAACCATACTGCATCGTTCCGCTTTCGCAAAACGTACCCCCTACGGGATTCGAACCCGCGCTACCGCCTTGAAAGGGCGGCGTCCTAGGCCGCTAGACGAAGGGGGCCCGCCGGATCTCTCCGAACTAGTACCCCAACGGCGTTCCGTTGGGAGCTTGGATAGCTTATGGCACGGCATTCGGAAATCACAAATCGCCTGTTCACGGGCGAAAAAGTACGCTATTCGGTGTCAGGGAACTCCACCTGAGGCCATCCGTCACGATGGAACGTCTCCAACCACTGCGGCGTAGCCATGGCTTCGAGGACCACTTCGAGAGACTCCTCGAACCACTCGCCCAGCTCTCCGCTGGAGGCAATCAGGTCTGCCATGTACCGCTGACCTGCAAGGCCGGCCGCCAGCACGCGCGTGAATTTGACCGGGTCGGCATCTTCTCGCAGCAATCCGTCGTCCTTGGCACGCACTGCCAACTCGTAAGCGGTCTTACCCCAGACCTGCCCACCACCCGATTGCACGTCCTTGTAGAACTCGGGCTCGATGATCAACCGGAATTCCGCCTGCACGATCACTTCGGCACGAAAGACTTCGGCAATGTCGAGCACGAGTCCGTGCAATGCGACGAATGGATCGAGGTCTGTTCTCTTGGCCCAACGATCAGTGATTCCAGTGAAGGTTTCGATGGCCGAGGTCAGAACTGCTCGCGCCAACTCTTCCTTGGACTGGAAATGAAAATACATGGCGCCTTTGGTGGCGCGGGAGCCCTCGAGGATCGTGTTCACCGACGCAGCTGCATAGCCGCGCTTGGCGAATTCGACTGCAGCCGCTTCGACCAGGGCGGCGCGGGTACGCCGCGCACGCTCTTGTTGACGTGCCATTTACGGTGTTGTGCCTCTCGCAGAGTTGGTACGCAGAATCGCCGTGATCGGCGCCTGTCATCCCCCCGAAACTTCACAGTATCCCCTCCAACACACCCTACGTAAGGACTAGAGCGATACCCGCCAAAAGTACTAGTCGCAATCGGCTGTTCAGGGGACAACAACCGACTTTATGCCCAAAGGACACCAAGTGGTATGGTTTTGGCCGCTCGGGTGCGGCACAGGGGGTGCGCATCCGAGCTTTTTATTGCCTGGGACGTCGACAATCCGACCATTCGGGCGAAATCACTTTTGCCGACCAAGGCGTAACAGTCCCAGTGTTTTAAACAACCAAAGCGATTGTTTATTCCCTATTTTTCGACAAAACAGCACTGGAAGCATTGAAATAACACAGTTAGACTGTCTAAATGAACGTAGGTATGGATCGCAGCGAAACCAGAGACGACATCGACGTACTTTGGGATGATCTGGGCGCCTTCGTCCGGCGGCTCCGCACCAAACGCAACGACCACAAACTCACGCCAAGCCAAATCCAGGCCCTCGGCCACCTAGATCGACAAGGTCCGTCGACCGCGAAAGCGTTGGCGCAGTTCGAGCGAGTCACGCCGCAGTCCATCGCAAAGACGGTGACCGCACTCGAAGAGCAGGGGATGGTGACACGCAGTTCGGATCCATCGGACGGTCGCGCGGTCCTGGTCACGATGACCGAACTCGGGACATCGACCCTGCACGAAGACCGAACGAAACGCACAGCGTGGCTGGCCGAGGTCATCGAAGCCGAGTGCACCGAAGCCGAGCGCGACTTGCTGCTGATCGCCGGCCGCATCCTGCGCAAACTCGGCCAGGACGTGACCCCAGCATCCGCATCCGCATCAGAGGAGTCACTGATGAACCCGTGACCGCCGTCGCCGTAACGTCGACACCCCAAACCTCCGTTCCGCTGAAACTGAGTCTTGCTCTCGGTTCGGGAACCGTTCTTCAAGCACTGAACTCGTCGATGATTGCGGTGGCAATCGTCCCGATCGCCACCTACTTCGGTTCGAGTTCCGGCACGGCCTGGGTGATCTCGGCCCTCTACATCGCGACTGCTGTCACGGCCCCGGCTGCCGGGCGACTCGGATCTATTCTCGGAGCCAAACGCGTCTACCTCGCCGGGTTGGGCCTGATCGCTGCCGGATCGATCCTCGGCTCGCTCGCTCCGTCACTGGGTTGGCTGATCGCCGCACGAATCCTGCTCGGAATCGGCACCGCGACACAGTATCCGAATGCAATGACCGTCATCCGTGAATATGCCGATCGCCACCGGGCTCAAACCCGTTCAGCCATCGCAACACTCACCATTTGTGCACAATCGGTAGTCGCACTGGGGCCTACCCTCGGTGGGTTGCTGGTCGGCACACTCGGTTGGCAGTCGATCATGTGGGTGAACCTCCCACTTGTCGTAGTTACTGCAATATGGGTCCTCTTCGCCGCTCCGAGCGACTCCGCCCTGCCCGACCGGGCCGGTGCCGCTGCTCTGTTCAAGTCTCTCGACCCACTCGGCATCGCCCTGTTCCTGGCACTGACGACATCTACGATGCTCTTTCTCCTCTCTCTTGCCGAGCAAGCGAAGTGGTACCTCGTCCCGTCGACGGCTCTATTCGCGTTCCTGTTCGTCTGGTGGGAACGGCGAACCACCTCGGCGTTCATCGACGTCCGAGCTGTCGCGCGAAACCGAGCGTTGAGCATGACTCTCGGCCGGACCCTTCTGACCTACACGGCGTTCTACTGCATTTTCTTCGGACTCCCCCAGTGGCTGCAGGTGGCCCGAGGAATGTCACCGATCAGCGCCGGACTCTTCATGCTCCCTGTCGCTGCGGTCGGGATCTTCGCGACCATGTCCGCATCGAGGGTGTACGGGAAATTCGGCGCACGGACCACCCTGCTGATCGGCACCGCCGCCTTGGCGGTGGGCGGGGTTCTGATCGCCTTTGTCGAATCGAGCTCGACGCCACTGGTGGCGCTGTTACTGATTGCGGCGATCCTGGGCATTCCCAACGGCTTCAACAACATGGGAAACCAGAACCTGATCAACTCGGTGACCACCTCTGCAGATGTCGGAACGGCGATCGGCCTGTACCGAACAATCCAGTACATCGGCGCCAATCTTGCTGCCGTCGTCATCGAGCTGACCATGCGCGGAACCATCGACGACGCGGGTCTGCATCGCACCGGTGGGACCATCGCCATCATCGGAATTGCACTTCTGGTGGGGGTGGTGTTTTCACGAACCCTGCGGTCCCGTTAGACTCTGCGCCGCGCCCCTATAGCTCAGTTGGTAGAGCTACGGACTTTTAATCCGCAGGTCGTAGGTTCGAGTCCTACTGGGGGCACAAACGCAGACCCGGCACCTCATTCGGAGGCGCCGGGTCTTGTGCATTCGAGCTACATGAATGCATCAGCAAGTCATCGAAGCAGAAACTCGAGGGTCACCCGCTCGAATGCCTGCTTGGCTTCGATCATCACCCAGTGCCCGCAGTTCGGGAAGACGTGCAGTTCTGCGTTCGGAATCAGTCGCATCGGAATCATCGGCATGTCCGGTGGGCACTGCCGATCATCGAGCCCCCACGTCAACAAGGTCGGGCACTGCACCTTGTGCATCATCGACCAGTAGGGCGGTGCATCCGAGGTGGCCATCATCTGCTGCTGAGCGGCAAAGGCTTTGGACCCGTACATCGCCGACAATGCCTGGTGCGAGGCCGGGTCGTTGGCCGTTTCCCACCGCTCCTCGATCCGCTCCTCGGTGATCACGGATTTGTCGTAGACCATGCACTCGAGCCAGCGAACCAACTTCTCGCGACTGGGACCGTCGGCGAAGTCCTGCAGGAGTCGCGTGCCTTCACTCGGGTTCTGACTGAAAATGTTCGGACCGATGCCACCGATGGTGACCAACTTGCGGACGCGATCGGGAAACCTCATTGCGACGTTGACGCCGACTACCCCACCCATCGAATTGCCGATCATCGCAGCCGATTCGATTCCCAGCGCGTCCATGAATCGGTTCACCGACGAAGCTGCCGTGAGAACCGGATGACCGTCGACGGGATCGCTCACGCCGAACCCCGGGAACTCCAGGATGTAGCAGTGGAAATGCTTCGCGAACACCGCGAGGTTCCCCCGGTAATTCCGCCAACCACTCACGCCGATCCCCGAGCCGTGCAACAGGATCAACGGCGGACCCTCACCTACCTCGTGATAGCGCAAGGTGCCCTTGTCGGTAGCGACTTCCCGTTCGGTCCCCTCATAAGTCACGTCCATGACCCGATACTAGAACGTGTGTCAGATTTGCAGGACGGAACCTTCGAATGCAGCCGACGAGGTCAGAAGCATCCCCCACCACCTCGACGCCCACTGCGATTCGTGGACTTCTGCTCGCTCGGTTTCGGCTTCCCCGGTGCGGCCTTCGTGCACCGGTTGGGGCGCCGCACCTGCTCGAAATGCCCAGCGCTCACTACATGGCCGGCCACGCTCACCCTGACCGGCGTGTCCGCGCGGGCGGTTCCGACTTGCGCCGACCCCACTGTCAGGGCGAATGCCGCCACAACGACCATCGCCATCTTCTTCGAGATCTTCATGCGTACTGCCACTTCGACACGGGTCCACTCCAGATGCTGAACAGGTGCGCGCACCGAAGGAACACGCTCGGTGTCGACGATATTCAGCCAGGGTGGCCGGCCGCGATCCTTTTGCTCACCAGCATCTGAACAGTCGACAACAAAAGTTTTGGCGGCACGTCAACATCCCGAGGGCGTCAACGAGCCGACGCCCAACGTACGCACCGTTACTGAGAAATCCGTAAATCCAGACCGCCGCCTCACGCGACGGTCGAGCTGCACCTATTGCAAGTCCCGATGGAAACAACGCGTTTCGTCCGCAGTCCGAAACATCCGGTTTGATAATTTCTTCACAGACAAGCTCACTCCTCGGATTCTCGGGGCATGCCGGCGCTCTCCGGTGAACAGGCATCGGAAACTGTTGTGCGCGAACTCTTCAACCCAGATACCCACAGAAGCCGAGGCATTGATGACGCAGACCAACGTCACGGAACGGGAAGGTCCGACGCCTACCCGATACGAACCCGACGACCGCTGGGTCCCGGTTGATCGGCGGTGGTTCGGTCTCGACCGCACGACCATCCTTCCGGCCGCCATCGTATTGGCTGTCGCAATCGTGATGAGCATCGTCATTCCGCAGATCAACGACGCCGTCTCCTACGACGACCCCGTCGTCGCGGGCGACGTCATGGAACTCCAGTACGGCGTCACCTTCGTTCCCGCTCCGGGGTGGGGAATCACCGACGGCGTCCGGGAGGCTGATGCACCGGTGACCGGTTCGTTCCCTCCTCGCGCCACCCTCGTGAACGGAGGTGCGATGTTCACCGTATACACAGCGTCTTTCACCGGTGACGCAAACGCCCTCCTCGAACAGATCAAGAAGACTTCCGATGCCCTCGCTACCGAGAAGTCACTCCGGGTGAGCGACGATGCCTCCGCAATCACTACGGAAAGCGGCATCCGCGGAGTGCTGACCAGCTACTCGAATTCGACCACAGACGGCGTGATCGCCGCATTTGTCGTCGACGGTAAGGGCATCGAAGTGGTGTCCACCGGTCCGAGCGACGTGGCTCCGACGATCACCGACGACATCGCTCACATGATAGTGAGCATCGGCCACCGAACCGGAGAGGGCAAGTGATGACTGCTCCCGTAGTACAGACGACCGACGATCTGATCACCATTCGAGCGGAAGCTATCGAAAACTCGGGCTGGGGGCGGTCTTTCGCTTTCTATCAACCACGCAACGCAGCCTTCTGGGTGTACCTGCTGTTGGTGGTGAGCGGCGCCTTCAAGCTCTTCTCCATGCTCTCGGCCTCCGCACCCGCCTACGGCGACGCCATAGCATTGTCCATCGCACTCTTCGGCGTGTACGGCGCGGTCTTCTGGTGGTTCACCCACCACATCGACCGGTACGCACGCCAGCCCGTCAAACTGATCGTGGTGGCGTTCTTCTGGGGCAGTTTCGCGGCTACGTGGGTGATGGCAGCGAACGCCAACGACGCGATACTTGCCCTGTACGCCAAAACGTTCGGACAGGCATGGGCGTCGGATTGGGGCGCAGGATTGACAGCGCCGTTCACCGAGGAAATCGCCAAGGGCGTCGGATTGCTCCTGCTCATCTCGCTGGCATCTCGCTTGGTGCGCACCGCGTTCGACGGCTTCATTCTCGGTGCCTTCATCGGGCTCGGCTTCCAGATCTTCGAAGACATTCTCTACGCATTGAACTCGGCTGCCTCGCAGTTCGGAGCAAATCCGGTCGGCGCCGAAATGTCGACGATCGTCCTCCGCATGGTCTTCGGAGTGGCAGCACATACTCTCTACAGTGCGATCTTCTGCACCGGACTGGTCTACCTCCTTGGGCGTCCGGCCGAACCACGGCGTGTTGGGCGTGGTCTCGCCTTGATGGCATCCGCGATGCTCCTCCACGGCCTCTGGGATTCCGCCGGCGCCTTGGCACAGGGCAAGAATGCACTCCTCTTTCTGCTCTTCGTCATTATGATCGCTGCCGCCTTGATCCTCGTGGTCCGCGTGTTTCGAATGACGGTTCCGCGTGAGCGCCAGTTCCTCCGTGAGGTTCTCGCCCCGGAGGTCGAGCGCGGCGTCATCACCGGTGACGAACTGACGGCACTGTGCGGCGACCGTAAGGCACGCAAGGCTTTCCGAAAGTCAGCGGGAAACCATGCCGACCGCAAGCGCAACGGGTACGTGCTCGAGGCCGCCGCGGATCTTGCCGATGCGCTGGCCGAAGGCCGCGGAACAGAAAGCGGTCGAGTCGAATTCGCTCGATCCGAGGTAAGCCGAATCAGGAGTGGTCAGCCGTCGGTCAAGCTCTGACCGACAGCCGACCACTGTCCAATGCGGCGTTTCTCGGTTCAGAGGGCGAGGAACGCCGCGTTGGCCACCAGTGCCTGCGTGAAAAGCGTCCAGTCGTTGATGATGTGCGCACCTGAGGAGACCCACAGATTCTTCGTGCGAATGTAGGCAAGCGTCAGGATAATTCGAGCCCCACCGATAATGATGAAGGCTTGCGCGAAATTCCAGTCGTATGTCGGAAGGTGTGCTGCCGCAAACCACAGGGAACTGATCAGCCAGGCCAAGAGAATCGCGTTCTTGCGCGAAAGCTTTGCCTTGGCGAACAGGAAGTACATCACGGCGAGGAACGGGATGATCGTGAAGACTTCTTCACCGACAAGTTGGAACAGTGTCCCTACGTAAAAGGCAACGGTGTCCACAGCGCCGGCGTCGCCGACATCCTCGATGACGTCGTTGGCCGATACCCCGAAAACCGACTTGACGATCAAAGCCAATACCACCGTCAGAATGAGGTTGAGGACGGCAAAACCGATCATCACCAACACATCGTGGCCACTGACTTTGCGAAACAGGGCGCGCCAATGATCTCTTGTCACCATGGCCAGCACAGCCAACGGAACCGTCACGAACAGAATTCGTGGAATCAGGGCCACAACGTTGTCGGGCTGCGGGATGAGCACCAATGCAGCAAATCCGACGACGACGGATGCCCACACTGTCAACCATTGCTTCACCGAGAGCGCAGCGGGAACATCGTTGTAGAACGGGAAATCTGCGTCGTCACGACGCTCGATCAGATGACCGAAACGATCACCGGGAGTATCGGTTCCGCCTATCGGCAACTCGTGTGCTCCGGAACGACCACTCATCAATGTGCCCCTTTTAGGTAGATTTGTGGATTAATAGTTCCACGTCACGCCTAGCGGAGCAGCATTGAGATCCGTAATTCTCCGAGTCAGGGCACAGCAGTCAATCGACGAACCGCCTCCACCGCAGCCTCGCGACGTCGAGCGACGGTACGGGACGACTTGAGCGCAAACATCCGGGCGATGTCCGTGATCAACAGAATCAATTCCGTGGGATTCCACTCCGGATCAATGTGCCCCTCGAGCTGTCCCTTGCGAATCTCCGCAATTTTCGGCCGGAAGGTCTTGCTTCGTATGTCGTCCTCGCTCATGACATCCGGCGCTTCGAGATCCGCCCACTGCTGCAATCGAGCGTTCTCGGGATGGGCGACGTAGTTGTCGAAAAGCCGACCTGCATAGCCCGGCAGGTCATCACCTCGAAGCGCTGTCTCCGCTGTGGTTTCGGATGTCCACTGTTCAGTGACGGCAGCGAACAACTCTTCCTTGCTTGCGAAGTAAGCATAGAGACGGTCTTTGCTGGCACGCGCTTGCGCGGCGATTCGATTGATCCGCGCGCCGGGCAGACCGTACGTGGCAAATTCGTCCTTTGCGGCCGCCAGAATGCGGTCCCTCGTGGCTTCCCCTGCTGAGCGCATGTTCACAGCCTAGAACGAATCGACCGTTGCCGAACCATCCGGTTCGGCGTAGCGTGCAAAGTTGACGAACAATTTGGTTCGCGAACTGACATGTGGCCTACCCGCCGATGCAAGGAGAGACATGAATCTCGACGAAGCCCGAACCGCTTTCGCCCGGCTCCGTGCAGCGGAAAGTGGTGTGTCGCCAGAAGAACTCGACGACGTGTGGGCGGCGCTGGATACCGTCGCCGCCGCGGACATACTCGGTGAATGGAAGGGTGACGACTTCGCCACCGGTCACCGGCTGCACGAAAAGCTGTTCGCGAGCCGTTGGTACGGCAAGACGTTCAACTCGGTCGAGGACGCTAAGCCGTTGATCTGTCGCGACGAGGACGGAAACCTCTATTCCGACGTCAAGGGCGGCAATGGCGAAGCAAGCCTGTGGAACATCGAGTTTCGCGGCGAAGTCACGGCGACGATGGTCTACGACGGCGCGCCGATCTTCGACCACTTCAAGAAGGTCGACGACTCGACACTCATGGGCATCATGAACGGAAAGTCGGCATTGGTTCTCGACGGCGGGCAGCACTACTACTTCCTACTCGAGCGAGCGTGATTCGCGCCGAACAGAATTCGACGTCTGCAATGCAGATGACAGCGGCGCTCTCGCACGGACCGCACTCCCCCTTCACACTCGACACCGTCGAGATCGACGAACCCCGTGCAGACGAGATCCTTGTTCGCATCGTCGCAACAGGTCTGTGCCACACAGATCTGTTCACGAAGTCGGTGCTCCCGGAAAGCCTCGGCCCCTGTGTGTTCGGGCACGAAGGGGCGGGGGTGGTCGAGGCCGTCGGCTCGTCGATCGACAGCATTTCACCCGGTGATCACGTGTTGCTGAGCTACCGCAGTTGCGGTGCGTGCAGGCAGTGCCTCAGCGGTCATCGGGCATATTGCGAAAGCTCCCACAGGCTCAACAGCTCTGGCGCACGCACCGACGGCTCGACGCCGATCCGGCGAAACGGAACTCCGATACGGTCCGCATTCTTCGGTCAGTCCAGTTTCGCGGAATACGTCATCGCCTCTGCCGACAACACCGTTGTCGTCGATCCTGCGGTGGATCTGACCGTCACGGCTCCGCTCGGCTGCGGGTTCCAAACCGGCGCCGGTGCGGTCCTGAATCTGCTTCGCCCCGAGCCCGACTCGACGTTTGTCGTTTTCGGAGCCGGAAGCGTCGGATTCGCGGCGCTGCTGGCAGCACGGGCTGCCGGGGTTTCCACCCTGGTTGCCGTGGACCCCGTTGCACATCGACGAAGCCTCGCCGAGGGTTTCGGCGCCGTCACCGTCGACCCGACCACCGAAGACGCGATGGAAGCGGTTCGCGCCGCCACCGACGGTGGCTCGACGCATTCCCTCGACACCACCGGCATCGGCGCCGTGATCAATCAAGCCGTCGCATCACTTCGTGCGCGGGGAACACTGGCGGTGGTCGGGCTCGGAGCGTCGACAGTCGAGGTGAACATGGCCGACATCATGCTGAGCGGAAAGGCAATTCGAGGATGCATCGAAGGTGAATCGGAAGTCGCGACATTCATCCCCGAACTCGTCGAACTCTTCACTGGTGGCCGGTTTCCGATCGACCGCTTGGTGACGCGCTACGCCTTCTCCGACATCGACAAAGCCGTCGAAGATCAAGCGTCGGGGCGCGTCATCAAACCCGTTCTCGTGTGGTGAGGGGCGAAATGTCTCATTCGTCGACCCGGCGGAATTCGCCCTAGACTGCGCTCCTGCACTTCACGTCGGAGCAAGGTGGGGACGATGACAGAACACACCAGTACAGGCGCGGGCCACGGCCGGGCCGTTATGCCGATCATCCGGATGCGCGCACGCAGCCGCGACGAGGACCATCGAGCGTCGACGCCACTCGAACTGTTCTTCGACCTATGTTTTGTGGTGGCAGCTGCGCAAGCCGGAGTTCAACTGGTGCATGCCGTTGCCGAAGGCCACTACGCCGACGGCATCGCCGGTTACATGTTCGTCTTCTTCGCGCTTTGGTGGGCGTGGGTGAACTTCACCTGGTTCGCCTCTGCCTACGACACGGACGACGTCCCCTACCGGATCGCGACCTTCGTACAGATCTGTGGCGTTCTCGTCTTTGCCGCCGGAATCCCCGACGCTTTCGACGGAACCGACCGCACGACAGCTATCGTCGGCTACCTCATCATGCGGATAGCACTGACGTGCCAATGGCTTCGAGCCGCGAGCGGTGAAACCGGTGCGGCGCGAACCACAGCGCTGCAGTACGCCGCCGGACTCGTGATCGTTCAGGCGGGCTGGATCGTGCTGCTTCTGATGCCGGCGTCGGCGTGGATACCCGGCTTCTTCGTTCTGATGATTGCCGAACTCGCGGTGCCGGCAATCGCCGAACGCAACCACCAGACGCCGTGACACCCGCATCACATCGCCGAACGCTACGGCCTCTTCACCATCATCATGCTCGGCGAAACCATTGCTGCCGCCACCATCGCGGTCCAATCCGGCATTCGTGACTTCGACGCCGCCGATCTACTGATCCCCATTGCCGTCGGCGGAGTTCTGATCGTGTTCTCCGCGTTGTGGATCTACTTCGCCGTCCCGATCCACGAGTACCTCGCAGACCAGGGCAATCGCGCTGTCCTGTTGTGGGGGTACGGACACTACTTCGTATTCGGGTCCGCTGCGGCCATCGGCGCCGGGATCGAAGTAGCCGTCGAGGAAGCAGTCGGCGAAGCGCACATTTCAACATTCGCAGCATCTGCTGCGGTCACGATCCCAGCCGCGATGTTCTTGATCTTCGTGTGGCTCATGCACTCACGGCACTTCAAGCGCGACAGGATCGAGCAGGCCGTTCTACCGGTGAGCGCAATCCTGGTTCTCGCCTGCACGTTCGCCGGACACTGGGCGGTCCCGCTCGCCGGACTGGTGGCGGCGGGAACCGTCGGAGTCGGTGTCGGCCTGAGTACTCGATCGAAGAGCTGACTCAGATTTCGGGAGCCGGTGCCTCGCCCTTGCTCTGCGGCTCGTGCTGCTTGAGTTCACCGCGCATCTTGTCGAGATCCTTGCCACGCTTCTTGTACAGGTAGCCGAGCGCAACGAGACCCAGGAACAACGCGACGCCGAGGACTGCACCGACAACGGAGGCTCCGCGGAATCCGGGACCGTCCACGTCGAGGATCCGCTCGCCCGCATGCGCTGCATTGTTGTTGCCGAGAACAACTGTCAGAGAGAGCAGATTCGGCAGCGCGAAGATGACACCCAACGCGAGAGCCGTGATCTGCATGATTCGAGCATGCTTGCGCTTGCGCACCTGCCAAACCGCCCGGAAGAAGATCAGCGGGACGAGTGTGCAGACGAGACCGAACAGTAGTCCCCACGCGATACCGGCGCTGAAGCTGCCGTTCGCCAGCGACGCAATGCGCTGCGCCCACCAACGCGGTAGGAAGGCGGCAAGGATGAAGTAGGCGATGACCAGGACCACCGCCATCACTGCGATCCCGATGGCCTTCTTCGCCCACGGCGGCATGCCCGGTTTTGCGGTGGCCGGTGAAGTTTCCGGTGTCGTCATGACAATTCCTCGTCTAGTCGGCGTTTGTACTGACGAATCTATCCGTTACGGGCGTTCCGCATCCGCATCGAGAACGATCCGGGCAAGCCGCTTCGGCGCAACGAGGGTGAACGAGGTGTAGATCCACTCCTCGAGCTGTGACCATTTCTCCTCGGAAACGTCGGTACCGATGTCGAGTGCAACCCACCCGTGGCGGCCGAGTCCGTAGCCGGCAGCGTTTGCGCCTGGTTCGGTGGCCACTACCGCTTCGGCTTCCTCCTTGCTCAACTTGACTGTCACGGAGGTGGCTTCGAGGTTGCAGAACACGAAGTTCTTGCCGCGCACCCGAAACGTCGGGTGACCATCCCACGCTTCGATGTCGACACGCTCTGCCTCCGGCAGTGACAGCGAGATCTCTTCGAGTCGACGCATGTTGTCGGGCATGGAGATGATTGTGCACGCTTCGATACCGGGCTTCACACTCTCGACACGGCTAGGCTCGGCGACGACCGCGTTACCGAACTCCAATCAAGGGGAGAGTGGCATGCGCACGTTAGTTCATCTGGTTCTGTTGATTTGTGGGATCGCCGTAGCCGTCGGCTCGTTCATGTACGTTCTGGCCGGCGTCAAACCGGGCAACGTTCGTCTCGAGGACCTGCGGGACGGTTTTCCGGCGGGCTGGGCGATCGAGCAGATCGGCGATCAGTCCGTGACCTTCTACCGTTCGATGGCGATACTTTTGCTCGCCGCCGCCGTTTTGATTCTGATTGCCGCATTGTTCGGTTCTCGTCTTGCAGCGTGGATCGGAATCATCGTGGGATTGGGAACTCTGGGCACGTTCTACTACCGAGTGAACGACCAATTCGACAACGTCATCAGGGAAAACTACTCCACGATCCTGACAAATCAGACAGGATTCATCTTGACGGCCGGTGGACTGATTCTCGCGCTCCTAGCGTGTCTGGTCCCCCGCGAGAAGACCCGAGCCTGACCGCTCGGCAACCGGAGGGTTACCGTCGACGCCGACATTCACTAGTGTCTGCAACAGCCGGGTACTGACGAGTAGTACCCCAGAAGAGGTAGGGCATCAATGGCATCGCTTGACGACCTTCTATCCCAGATCCCCATCGACCAGATCGCGCAGCAACTCGGCGTAGACCAGGCAACTGCCGAATCGGCGGTCAAGACGGCACTGCCGACCCTCGTCGGTGGCCTCGGCGCCAATGCGCAAGATCCGGCAGGCGCGGCCTCGCTGGAAAGCGCGTTGCAGTCGCATGCCGACACCAGCCTTCTCGACGACGGCGTCGACATCAGCAAAGTCGACACCGCTGACGGTCAGAAGATCGTCTCGAACATCTTCGGCGGCAACACCGATCAGGTCGCCAGCGCACTCGGCGGAGTCGGCGGCGGCGGAAACGATCTGGTGAAGCAGTTGCTGCCGATCCTCGCTCCCATCGTCCTGGCCTACCTCGCCAAGCAGTTCACCGGCGGCGGCGCAGGTGCGCAGACCCAGGCCTCCGGCGGCGGCGGGCTCGGGGATCTCCTCGGCGGAATTCTCGGCGGCGGTGGCAATTCCGGCGGCGGCATCGGTGGCGCACTCGGCGGCATCTTGGGTGGATCCGGTGGCGGCGGCCTCGGAGACCTGCTCGGCGGTCTCCTCGGCGGCGGCAAAAAGTAAGACTCTCGGCAGATAAGCGCTGCGGCGATCCCCTTCGGGATCGCCGCAGCGCTCTGTTCAGTCAACCGTCGAGGATCGAAACATCCTCAGCGACAATGCAAACGCAACCAACAGCAGAGCGCCGACAAAAGCACTGACCCCGACCCAACCGCCACCCGCGTACGCGAGACCCGCGAGGGCGCCCGCCACGGACGAACCCGCGTAGTAGGCAAACAGATACAACGCCGACGCCTCGGCCCGGTGATCGGTAGCGATCACGCCCACCCACCCGCTGGCCACCGAATGTGCCGCGAAGAATCCTCCGGTGAAGAGCAGCATCCCCACGAGGGTCAACGCCAGATTGTCCGGAACGGTCAGTGCCAGGCCGATACCGATGACGACAACCGAGCCGAGCAGAACGCTGCGCCTACCCAGTCGGTCAGAGGCCCCGCCGGCTACCGCCGAGGTTAAAGTTCCGGCGAGGTAGAAAAGGAACACCAGGCCCACAAGCGCTTCAGGAAGGCCGAAAGGTGCTGCTGTGAGCCGAAACCCGAGGAAGTTGTAAATCGACACGAAGCCGCCCATCAGGATGAACCCCAAAGCGAACAGTGTGCGCAGCGACGGGTTCGCAAGGTGGCGTCGTAGATTCGACGCGATCGTGCGCGCCGATATCGGTTGCGAGCGAAAGAACTTCGATGCAGGAAGCTGCCGGATCATGTTGAGCGCGAACAATGCCGACAGCGCGGACGCAGTCAACAGCGCCCAACGCCACGTACTGAAATCGACCACGGCCGAGGGAACAAGCCGCCCGATCAAACCACCGATGGTCGTACCAGCGACGTATCTCCCCATCGCCGCACCGAGGTCCTTCCGATCGACCTCTTCTGCCAGGTAGGCCATCGCCACCGCCGGGACCCCGGCCAGAGCCAAACCTTGCGCCGCTCGCCCGATCAGCAGAACCTCGATCGTCGGACTGAGCGGCAGGAGCAAACCGATCACACAGGACGCCGACGCCGACGCGATCATCACCCGTGTGCGACCGAACCGCTCGGAGAGCGCACTGGCCGGAATGATTGCCAACGCCAGCATGCCTGTCGTCGCCGAGACGGACAGCGCAGACACCGCCGGCGAGACGTCGAAGCCTTCCGCGAACGCGGGCAGCAACGCCTGTGCCGCGTACATCGAGATGAAGGTCGACAGTCCGGCCGCGAACAACGCAACGGTCAGCGTGCGATACCCGGCGGATCCCCGGCGGAGCGGCGCCACCTCGGTTTCGATCACGTTCTCAACAGTCACCACGTACCTCCAGGCATCTCTTACCTCCGGTAAGAATCCTCCCGCCCAGCTTGGGCAAAAGAAAATGCATAAATTTGGAGTTCTATATGCTTGATTCGCATATAGATTTGGTTCGTGATGCTGACCGAAGACCTCGAGTGGTTAGTCGTACTCGCCGAAACCCAACAGGTCACCGCTACCGCGGATCTGACCCACCTGTCGCAGCCAACCCTTTCACGCAAACTCGCACGCCTCGAACGACAGATCGGCGTGACACTCTTCGACCGTCAGGGACGCCGACTCGAACTGAACCGGTACGGCGAGATCCTCTACGAACACGCTCGGACCGCGCTCCGCGCCCTCGACGCGGCGCAGACCGAAATCCGGTCGCTGGCGAGCCCCGAGAGCGGCACGGTGCGACTCGACTTCCTCCACTCGTTCGGAACCTGGCTGGTACCGCACATGCTGCGGGGATATCGCGTCGAGCATCCCGGGGTGCGATTCGAATTGCATCAGGACAGTGCCCAGTTCCTGGTCGACAGAATTTCCGCCGGCACGTCCGACCTGGCCGTCGTCTCGCCGCAGCCGCGCGATCCACAGGTGGCGTGGATGCAGATCGCTCAGCAGTCACTGGCATTGGCTGTTCCGGCTGATCATCGCTTTGCGCAGCTGCATTCGGTCGAGCTTGCGGACGCGGCCGAAGAACCGTTCATCGGAATGCACCCGAACTTCGGGATGCGAAGAATTCTCGATGAACTCTGCACGGCCGCAGGATTCACTCCGAATTTCGTCTTCGAGAGCAGCGAGCTGGCAACGGTCGGCGGACTGGTCTCCGCGTCCTTCGGTGTCTCGGTGATGCCGGTTCAAGATCCGCCGATCTGGGCCGAAGGAGTCGTCTACGTACCGATCGAAGGAGCACAGCGAAAAATAGGGCTGATCTGGTCGAAGAGCCGCGAGCTGTCCGATCCCGCCCGGACGTTCCGCGACTACGTCCAAAGAACGACTTGGTCGTGAAAGTGCCCCCGGATAACTACGGATCGGTAACATCGCTCGAGGGGAGCAATTTTCATGCCATTCTTTTCAAACCTACGGTGCCGTAGGCTGGGGCGAAGTCGCGCATTCACTCAACATGGAGGCAAGAAATGACGAGGATTCTGACGCAGCTGGAGCTGCTACAAGAGCTGCAGCCGGTTGCCGAGGAGAACGTCAACCGCCACATCTCCATGGCCAAGGAATGGCATCCACACGATTACGTCCCGTGGGACGAGGGTCGTAACTTCGCAGCCATGGGCGGCGAAGACTGGAGTCTCGAGCAGTCACAACTCGGCGAGGTCGCCCGAGCCGCGATGATCACCAACCTGCTCACCGAGGACAACCTGCCGTCGTACCACCGTGAGATCGCCGAGAACTTTTCGCAGGACGGCGCCTGGGGCACGTGGGTCGGCCGATGGACCGCCGAGGAGAACCGCCACGGCATCGTGATGCGTGATTACCTCGTCGTCACGCGCGCAGTCGACCCCGTCGAGCTCGAGCGCTTCCGCATGGAACACATGACAAACGGTTACAGCGCACCCATCGACGAGGGCGACGCCGGGCTGCTGCACTCGGTCGCGTACGTGACCTTCCAGGAACTCGCGACACGCGTCAGCCACCGCAATACCGGCAAGGCCTGCGACGAGCCGGTTGCCGACAAGATGCTTCAGCGCATCGCGGCGGACGAGAACCTGCACATGATCTTCTACCGCAACATCTGCGCCGCCGCGCTCGATCTTGCTCCCGATCAGGCTCTCAAGGCTGTGGCGAACATCGTCCAGAACTTCCAGATGCCCGGCGCCGGAATGCCGAACTTCCGCCGCAACGGCGCTCTCATGGCCAAGCACGGTATCTACGACCTTCGCCAGCACCTCGACGAGGTCGTCTGGCCCGTCCTGCGCAAGTGGAACATCTTCGAGCGCAACGATTTCAGTGCCGAAGGCGAGAACACGCGCGAGGAGTTGGCGGCCTTCCTCGAGACCCTCGCCGCCAACGCGACCAAGTTCGAGGAGCAGCGCGATCGCATGCTCGCACGCGAAGCCGCCAAGCGCGAACAGCAGGCTTCTTAGTTTCACCAGCTATTCTGTGCCCGGTACCGGATTCGGTGCCGGGCACTTCCAATTGTCACAAATATTTGTTCAGAGGTAGTCATGTCATCCCTTCGTATCGGTTCACTCGAGCTGCACAGCCCCGTGGTCCTCGCACCCATGGCGGGCGTCACCAACGTCGCCTTCCGCACGCTGTGCCGTGAACTCGAACTCGAACGTGCAGGCAGCACGTCCGGGCTCTACGTCTGCGAAATGGTCACCGCACGCGCGCTCGTCGAACGTCAGCCGGCCACGTTGCACATGACCACGTTCGGCCCGACCGAAACACCCAGGTCGCTGCAGCTGTACACCGTCGACCCGGATACGACGTACGCCGCGGCCAAGATGATCGTCGACGAGAACATGGCCGATCACATCGACATGAACTTCGGCTGCCCGGTACCGAAGGTGACCCGCAAGGGCGGCGGATCTGCGCTGCCGTACAAGCGTCGACTGTTCGGACAGATCGTCGCGGCGGCCGTGCGCGCCACCGAAGGCACCGACATTCCGGTCACCGTCAAGATGCGCGTCGGTATCGACCCCGAACACCACACACACCTCGACGCCGGCCGGATCGCCGCAGCTGAAGGCGCTGCTGCCGTCGCGCTTCACGCACGAACCGCGTCGCAGCGCTACTCCGGCACCGCCGACTGGAACGAGATCACGCGTCTCAAGGAGCACGTAACCGATGTTCCGATCCTCGGCAACGGCGACATCTTCGACGCCTCGGATGCTGCCCGCATGATGAACGAGACCGGCTGCGACGGCGTCGTCGTCGGACGCGGCTGCCTCGGACGGCCATGGCTGTTCGCGGAACTCAGTGCAGCTCTCAACGGACAACAGATCGCCACGCCGCCGACGCTCGGCGAAGTCACCAAGATCATCGCCCGTCACGCCCAACTGCTCGCCGCGCATCACGGTGAAATGAAGGGCTTGCGCGAACTCCGCAAGCACGTCTCCTGGTACATGCGTGGGTTCCCGGTCGGATCGGATCTGCGGGTCTCGATGGCTCTGGTCAGCACGTTGTCCGAACTGGACGACCTGCTCGGACAGCTCGATCACGACGTCCCGTTCCCCAAGGACGCCGAAGGCCCGCGCGGACGCCAAGGCTCACCCGGTCAGGTAGCACTTCCGGAAGGGTGGCTCGACGATCCCGAAGACGACCTTGTGCCGGTGGGCGCTGACATGATGCACTCTGGCGGCTAGCGAAAACACGCCGTCGGATTACTCACATCACTTTCTGAGTGGAGCACTCAGGATTCACCAGTAATATGGCTCCAGCTTCGTCGACAAACTCGGTTGACGCCGGCATCTGAATGACGAGTTACTGACAGTCGACGACGGGACAGGTTGCATCGGTGGGTGATGATCACGATTCGGGCCCACCTCCGCCCGAGAGCCGCGCCCCCTGGGAACGTCCGCTCGCAGACAAGCGCTTCCGCAGCGCCCGACCGGACCAACCGGCAACGCCCCAGCGCCCAGCCACACCCCAGCGACCAGCACCGCAACCGCCCACTCCCCCGGAGCGTCGCAGCAGTGGACGTACCGGCCGACGGGATTCTCCTCCGACCGACGACTCCGTGTCAGTCGCCGAGTTGGTCCGCCGGGTAGGCGACAAAAAGCCGCCACCAGCCCCGGCTGCGCCGCCCAAGTCCACCCCACCTAAGACTCCATCGCGAGCTGCATCGGCACCACCCCCGGCGCCGTCGGCACCGCCCCGGGCGGCATCGGCACCGCCCCGGGCGGCATCGGCACCGCCCCCAGCCCGGCCGATTCCCGCGCGCCCGACAGTCCCGGCTGCCGCAGCGGACTGGATAACCGAAGAACATCCCGTCACCTCCGCAGTGCCGCGAGTAGTCGGTGACACCGGCGCCACCCGCCTGGCGCAAAGCAAGATTCGCCGACGCCATCGCGCAAAAGTGATCGGCCGATCAGCAGTAGCGTTCCTGGCCGTCATGTCGCTCGCATTGACCGGCGTCGTCTGGGGTTATCTGCGATCAGTCGAAGGCGGCTTCGATCAGATTGCAGCACTCGACACCGAATCCGACGACATCATCGACGCCGGCGGCCAGCTCGGTGACGAGACATACCTGATCATCGGCACCGACACCCGCGCCGGTGCGAGCGGTGAAATCGGCGCCGGAACCGTCGAAGACGCCGAAGGTGCCCGAGCCGACACGGTCATGCTGGTGAACATTCCCGCCGACCGAAGCCGTGTCGTCGCAGTCTCCTTCCCTCGTGACCTCGACGTCGAACGTCCGATCTGCCAGGGCTGGGACAACGACGCCGGCAAGTACACCAGCGAAACCTTTCCGGCAGCCAGTGGCGACAAGCTCAATGCGACGTACGCACTCGGTGGCCCGAAGTGCCTGGTCAAGGTCATCCAGAAGATGTCCGGCCTGAAAATCGGGCACTTCGTCGGAATGGACTTCGCCGGTTTCGAGCGCATGGTCGACACCGTCGGCGGCGTGAACGTCTGCTCCCCCGGACCGATCGAGGACGGCATCCTCGGAACCGTCCTCGCGTCCGGCGGCACGCAGATGCTCGACGGCCGTACCGCACTCAACTACGTGCGCGCCCGCCACGTCGAAGCCGAAGGCAACGGCGACTACGGACGCATCACCCGTCAGCAGAAGTTCCTGTCGGCGCTGCTTCGCTCGGCCCTGTCCAACCAGGTCCTCCTGAATCCGAGCAAGCTCAACGGATTTATCAACGCCTTCACCAGCGACACGTTCGTCGAGAACATCGACACGAAATCACTGGTCACCCTCGGCCGTTCGCTGCAGAACGTCGATGCAGGCGCGGTCACGTTCTTGACGGTCCCCACCGACGGCACCAACGACTGGGGCAACGAGATTCCTCGCACCGACGAGATCAAGTCCCTCTTCCAAGCAATCATCGACGACGATCCACTTCCGGGTGAAGAGCGCGAGGACACCACACCGTCGTCGACCAGTTCCACGACAACCGCTCCTACGTCCAGCACGCCGCCGGCCGCCACTTCCGTCGAGGCGATGAGCGCCTACAACATCTCGGTCGACGTCTCCAACGCGTCGGGAATCGCCGGGCAGGCTGCGACGATCGCCGACAGCCTCGCGGCTTACGGTTTCCAGATCTCCACGGTCGGTAACTTCAGCGCAGCCACCGGCCTGGCGAATGCTCAGGCATCAACCACCGTCGTGCGCTACGCCGCAGGCTACGAGGCTGAAGCGGTGACCGTCGCGTCGTCGATTCCCGGTGCGGTTCTCGTTCTCGCTCCGAGCATGGGAGACATGATCGAGGTCGTCGTCGGAAGCAATTTCTCCGGCACCGTCGTCGCCCCCGCCGAGCCGGGGACCATGCTGGCGGCAAATCCGACGTCGGTCGACACCAGCACCTCGACGGCTCTGCCCGCCGACATCGCCAGCGTCAACGCCGGAGACACCACCTGCGACTGAGACTTGTTCATTCACCTTGCGTTCACCTGGTGCTTGTGACTTGGTCTTTCACGGCACGTAGGCTCTGACCTCATGCGCGTGGCTTACAACGAACAGATGACCGAGCTTGCAGACACGCTCGGCGAGATGGCAGGACTGGCAGGTGCCGCTATGGAGCGCGCCACCCAGTCCCTGCTCCAGGCAGACCTGTCCCTGGCAGAACAAGTAATCGGCGAACACGACAAGATCACCGAACTCAGCACCATCTGCGAGGAGCGTGCGTTTGCGTTGCTTGCCTTGCAGGCTCCCGTTGCCGGAGATCTGCGCTCGGTGGTCAGCGGAATCCAGATCGTCGCCGACATCGACCGCATGGGTGCACTCGCCCTGCACGTCGCCAAGATCGCGCGCCGCCGACATCCCAACCACGTGCTTCCTGAAGAGGTCAACGGCTACTTCGCCGAGATGGGACGCATCGCCGTCTCCATCGGTGCAGCCGCCAAGGTCGTACTCGAGACCCGCGACCCCGAGCGCGCTGCCCGCCTGCGCGAAGAAGACGAAGCGATGGACGACCTCCACCGCCACCTCTTCACCGTCCTCATGGATCGCGAGTGGAAGCACGGCGTAGCCGCCGCAGTCGACGTCACTCTGCTCGGCCGCTTCTACGAGCGGTTCGCCGACCACGCTGTCGAGGTCGGCCGACGCGTCATCTTCCTGGTGACCGGCAAGCTGCCCGAAGAGCCGGAAACCACCGAGAAGGTCGACAACCTCACCTCGTACCCGGATCTCTGAACCCAACCGTCCACGTGAGTAAAAGGCGGCCGCGCACTTGCGCGGCCGCCTTTCCTATTCAGTTCTCGTGCAACCAGGCTTCCAACGTGGGTCCCGCAGTTGTCGATCCAGGCCCGGGCAACAGCGCCCCACCCTTCATCGCCTTACCCGCTCCCGGCATCGAGATCGGGATCAGCAATCTGCGCCGGCCACGGTATTTCAAGATCTCGCGCGTCATGGCCGGGATCTCGAGGACCTCGGGCCCGGCCAGGTCTGGGGCCCTACCGGTCGGACCGTTCTCAGCACAGGTCACGAGCGCCTCGGCAACGGTCTTCGCCGCCACCGGTTGTGACCGCATCCGGGGAACCATCGCGATCGGCCCCAGTCCGAAGAGGGCGATGGTCTTCTCGCCGAATTCGAACCACTGAGTGGATCGCAGGATCGTGAAGGGAACGCCCGACGCTTCCACCGCGCGTTCCTGGGCAGCTTTTCCCTGGTAGTACCCGAACGACTTCAGCTGCGGATCGTCGCAGTTCACGATCGAAAGCAAAACGTGGTGCTTCACGCCGGCTCTGGTTTCAGCCGCGGCGATATTCCTCGCTCCGGTCTCGAAGAACTCGATCGCCTTCTTGGCACTGTTGGTGACGTGATCGCTCACGTCGACAACCACGTCGGCGCCGGCAACCGCTTCGTCCAACCCGGCACCCGTGGAGATGTCGACTCCCGTCGATCGAGCGGCAGCGACCACGTCATGGCCCCTTGCCTTGGCCTGCTCTACGACCAGTTTTCCCATCTGGCCGGTTCCGCCCAGAACAACAATTCGCATGATGCCTCCGTCAAACCTGTGCGCCCGGCTCTCTTCGGCCTGGTCACATAGTGGACGATGCAGCCGCCCGGAGTGTGACGGTCGGGCAGATCAGTCGCTGTACTTTTCCGAGACCCGTGCCCGCCACTGCGACCAGACCGGATCCAACGCTTCGCTCGCCTCGTGTGCGTGGTCGGCCACAGCCCGGGCCAGCATCCCCGGTCCCGCCAGCGGCGTCACGTGCCCTTCGACGTCGTCGGAAGTCTTCATCCCCAACAGCATGGTTGTACCGAGCACGCGATGACCACCAAGAATTCCCGGCAGCGAACGGCCCGGCACGCTACGCAGGTCGAGTGTTTCCACGAGAAGCGCGTCACCGTCGACGGTGATTCGCTGATCCGAGCGAAGCGCACCGCCGGTTTCGCCGGTCCGGCCGAACACGATCATCTCGTCGAGCAGCGCCACCGCATCGGATTCCAGCGAAATATCCACGCGCCTGGTCACATCCGCGCCGCCGGCGACGACAAACGGTGCCGCACGCCAGATCAGCGCCGCACCCGCGCCGACGCTCGCTGATGCCGACCACGACGCCCGGCCACCGCGCGCGTTGTACGCGACGGTCCCTGAAGGCTCGATCACCTCGAGACACGTACCCGGTGCGACCACGAATTCGATACGCAGGTCGTCACCGGCAAGCAGCGTTGCGCTGTGCCCTACCAAGGCAATTCGCACGGTGAGCTCGCGAGCGTCGACGAATCGCGGGGCCAGGAAGTCGCCCGAGATCAGCTCTCGCGCAACAGCGGTGTCCCCCACTCGCTCGACGACAACCCGCGTAGCTCCGGTGCTCATCAGTGAGCGTGAGAGTGACTGTGCCCGTGACCGTGTCCGTGGTCGTGGTCTTCTTCATCGGC
This sequence comes from Rhodococcus sp. NPDC060176, assembly GCF_042728675.1. Taxonomy (NCBI): domain Bacteria; kingdom Bacillati; phylum Actinomycetota; class Actinomycetes; order Mycobacteriales; family Nocardiaceae; genus Rhodococcus; species Rhodococcus sp. NPDC060176. Next base: position 1,263,692 of record NZ_JBHWYS010000001.1, on the reverse strand, counting down.
ATGGAAGTGCGGTGCCATCGGTCCCGGATCCTGCGGGGTGTGGCTACCCGCGCGATGAGCTGCGATGACCTGGCGAAGCCACGCGCTGAGCTGGTCGATCGTGGCGTGATCCTTCTGGCTGAGCGCGAGAACGGGAAGTCCGTCACGCGCGGCCGTGGCATCGGCAACCATCTGGACCGCGTCGACGTCGACGTACGGGGCCAGGTCGATCTTGTTGACAACCAACAGATCTGCCCGCTCGATTCCGGGACCACCCTTGCGTGCGACGTCTCCGCCGCCGGCGACGTCGATGCAGAAGATCTGGGCGTCGACCAAGGCCGGACTGAACGTGGCGGTCAGATTGTCACCGCCGCTTTCCACGATCACCATGTCGAGGGGATGGAACTGACGCTCGAGGTCTTCGACCGCAATGAGATTCGGTGTGACGTCGTCACGAATTGCCGTGTGCGGGCACGCGCCCGTCTCGACTGCGACGATGCGCTCGATCGGCAGAACGTTGGCCGCGCGCAACAGTCGTGCGTCCTCGTCGGTGTAGATGTCGTTGGTGACAACCGCGATCTCGTACTCCGACGCGAGTTCGCGGCAGATGGTGGCGATGAGGGTACTTTTGCCGGTGCCAACCGGTCCGGCGACGCCGAGCCTCAAACCTCTTGCAGCAGTGGCGGTGTTGTTCAGGTTGTCAAGCACGGAAAATCCTCCTGGATCGAGCGTGGTGTTCGAGTGACCATTGTTCGACCAACGGTCCTGTTGTTGCGGGTATATCTGTGACGCCGTCGACTGCTACGGCAGCCGCGGCGACGGTTTCGATGGTCGAGGCGGCTCGGAGCAGCCATTCGACCGGTTCTGCCGGATCCACCGGCAGTAGCTTCAATGCTGCCGACGCCACCGTTTGGGCGTCGTCGTACAGACAGGATCTAGCTGCCTGTAGGTCGTCCATCCCGGAGATCGCCGTGAAGACTCCCAATGCGAGCGGACGCATCGGATGCCCGGGCAGAGTCATGAGGATCTGCACCGCGGGGTGGTGCGGCCACAATCGCGACGCCAGCCGTGCCAGCCCGCGTCCGAGTTGAATCGACGCCTCACGCAGCGGTGCGCTGGGAGTCCGAGCGAGCAGTTCTCTCGAGATGTCCTCGAGTTCGCCTGCACTACCCGCGCTTACGGCCCAACGCCGCGTGATCACCGTTGCAGCGGCCTCGACCAGCCCTACTGTTTCGAGTCGACCGCGAATGAAGTCAGGGACCTGACTCTGCAGGAGTCCGCCCACCAGTGCCGGTTCCAACCCCGACGAGTGCGCGTGACCGCCCGTAGGCAGACGCCCGTCTGCCAAGAGCATCGACGCTATCTCGGCAGACGCCATCTCGATTGACATGGTTTCAGAACAGCATGTAGCGCTGAGCCATCGGCACTACGTCAACAGGGTTGGGCGCGATCAGGTCTCCATTGACCTTGATGGCAAACGTCTCCGGATCGACGTCGATGGACGGCAGTGCCGTGTTGTTCGGCATATCCGCTTTGGTGAGGTGACGAGTCGGCCGGACGCCGGTGAGGGTGCGGGTGAGACCGAGACGACCGGCCAAACCGTCCTCGATGGCCATCGGAGAGACGAACGTCGTGGACAGGTGCGGCGCCGATCCCGGAGTTGCCGCGATGGCCGGGCGAACGAACACCGGCTGCGGGGTCGGGATCGCAGCGTTCGGATCACCAAGAGGCGCAGCAACTATCGCCCCACCCTTGATCACGGCAGAAGGACGCACTCCGAAGAACGCGGGGTCCCACAGAACCAGGTCCGCCATCTTCCCGGCCTCGACCGACCCGATTTCGTGATCGATCCCGTGCGCGACGGCAGGGCAGATCGTGTACTTGGCGACGTAGCGCCGCGCACGCTCGTTGTCGGCAGGCATGCTGGTGCCCAGCTTGCCGTACTGGGCCTTCATGACGTGGGCCACCTGCCACGTCCGCAGAGTCACCTCGCCGATACGGCCCATAGCCTGGGCATCGGACGAGGTGATGGAGATGGCTCCGATGTCGTGCAGAAAGTCTTCCGCCGCAATCGTTGTCGGGCGGATTCGAGACTCGGCAAAGGCAAGGTCCTCCGGAACCCGGGGATTGAGCGCATGACACACGATGAGCATGTCTAGGTGCTCGGCAACCGTGTTGACGGTATGCGGCAACGTCGGATTGGTCGATGCCGGAAGAACGTTCGGCTCACCGGCGGTCACGATGATGTCCGGTGCGTGCCCGCCGCCGGCGCCCTCCGCATGGAATACGTGGATTCCGCGTCCGGCGATCGCGTCCAAAGTGTGCTGTACGTAACCGGTTTCGTTGAGACTGTCCGCGTGTAGCGCTACCTGGAGGCCGAACTCGTCGGCTGCACGCAGAGCTGCGTCGATCGCAGCCGGAGTGGAACCCCAGTCCTCGTGGACCTTGAATCCGCCTGCGCCGGCGAGAGCTTCCTGACGCATGGCCTCATGGCTGACGGTGCTGCCCTTGCCGAGGAGAAGAACGTTGAGCGGGATGTGGTCGAGGGCGCGGTGCATCATCGTCAAGGACCAGGCGCCGGGTGTGACAGTGGTTGCCTTGCTTCCCTCGGTGGGACCCGTTCCGCCGCCCGCCACCGTCGTCGTACCAGTGGCGAGTGCTTCCATCATCTCGATTTCACTGAGGAAGTGCACGTGAGTGTCGATCGCACCCGCGGTGAGGATCTTTCCCTCGCCGGCGATCACGTCGGTGCTCGGCCCGATGAGCAACTTGGGGTGCACGCCATCCATGATGTCGGGGTTACCGGACTTGCCGATCGCAACGATGCGTCCGTCGCGAATTCCCACGTCTGCCCGGACGATTCCCCAGTGATCGAGAATCACCGTGTTGGTGATGACGACGTCGAGAGCACCCTGATCACGAGTGGTCAGGCCCTGGCCCATCGACTCGCGGATGCTCTTACCGCCGCCGAAGACCATCTCGTCGCCGGTCGCGGTGTAATCGTGCTCGATCTCGATCCACAGATCTGTGTCGGCCAAACGGATCTGGTCGCCTGCGGTCGGACCGTACAGGGAGGCGTAACCGCGTCGATCGATCCTGCTCATTCGGCTGTCCTCTCAACTGTCGTCGCGGCGTCATCCGGTGAATCCGCCTCGACTGGAACATCACTCACGCGAACGTTCACCGAGGACGCTCGCAACGGCTCTTCGACCTCGACGCCGGGTGTACCGAACGGCATGACGGTCTTGGGCTCACGCGCATGCGTCGGCAGGTCTTCGTCCGGCACGATCTGCAGGCCCGGAACCCTTTTGAGTCCGCCGAGCGCGATCAGTGTCACCGTTCTGCTGACCCCCGGTTCGAACCGAACCGACGTTCCCGAGGGGATGTCGAGCCGGAAACCGTCCGCCGCTTCGCGATCGAAGGTCAACGCCGGGTTGGCGGCCGGCAGATGGAGATGCGAACCGATCTGAATGGGACGATCGCCGTCGTTGACGACGACCATCGTGATCTTTTCCGCGTCTGTGCCGAACTCGAGCGGTTCGGTGGACACACGTACCTCACCGGGAATCATCGAATGGGCTCCGTCACGGTGACCAGCTTGCGACCGTCCGGGAAAGTGGCCTCCACCTGGACGTTTGCAATCATCTCTGGTACCCCTTCCATCACGTCGTCGCGGGTGAGCACTTGCCGACCGGCGTTCATCAGTTCCGCAACCGTCATTCCGTCACGCGCGCGCTCGAGAATCCAACACGAGATCAGGGCCATCGCTTCGGGGTAGTTCAGCAGTACCCCGCGCTCGCGGCGGTCGCGGGCGACCATGCCCGCGACGCTCAGGAGCAGCTTTTCGGTATCTGAAGGGGTGAGGTGCACTGACAAGCCCTTCCGGTTGTGAAACGACATCGATCGACAGCGTGCTGTCGGGCCGAGATTAGCATTGCCCGAAGCGTCGTCAGTATCCACGAGATTCACATCGTCGGCTACTTCAGCACCCACTCGGCGCACTTGCGCTGCTCATCGAATTATTCGGGCGCCCAACGACGCTCAGCGGTGCGCACCGGAGTGGGAACTATCACCACAACCAAAAAGTTTCACCCCCGTCTCCTGTTGGAAACGGGGGTGAAACATGGTCGTGCAGTATGCAATCCCAGGACTTATCCGAAGCGGCCGGAGATGTAGTCCTCGGTGGCCTTCTGCGTCGGGTTCGAGAAGATCTTCTCGGTGTCGTCGATCTCGACGAGCTGACCGGGCTTACCGGTTGCCTCGAGGTTGAAGAATGCCGTCTGGTCACTCACACGCGCAGCCTGCTGCATGTTGTGCGTGACGATGACGATGGTGAAGTCTTTCTTGAGCTCGGTGATCAGATCCTCGATCGCCAGAGTCGAGATGGGGTCGAGCGCGGAGCACGGCTCGTCCATGAGCAGGACGTCGGGCGAGACGGCGATGGCACGCGCGATGCACAGACGCTGCTGCTGACCGCCTGAGAGGCCACCACCGGGCTTGTCGAGGCGATCCTTGACCTCGTTCCACAGGTTGGCGCCGCGCAGCGAACGCTCGGCCACCTCGTCGAGCTTCTTCTTGCTGCGCTCGCCCTGCAACTTCAAGCCCGCGACGACGTTGTCCCGGATGGACATGGTCGGGAACGGGTTGGGCCGCTGGAAGACCATGCCGATGGTCTTGCGAACACCGACGGGATCGACGTTCGAACCGTAGATGTCTTCACCGTCGAGCAAGACCGAACCCTCGACGCGCGCACCGGGAATCACTTCGTGCATGCGGTTGAGCGAACGAAGAACGGTGGACTTGCCGCAGCCGGACGGGCCGATGAAGGCGGTGACACTCCGGGGCGGGACGGACAGGCCCACATCGGCGACGGCGTGGAACTTGCCGTAGTAGATGTTGACGTCCTTGAGATCCAGACGCTTGGCCATTACCGGCTCCCTACTGAGTTGTTGACGCTGTTGAGTACGAACATGTTCCGAGGCCGCATCACTTGCTTCTGACCTGTGAGAAGTGACCGATCAACTTCGCGACGATGTTGAGGATCGCGATCAGCAGGATCAGGGTCAGCGCTGCGCCCCAGATGCGGTTGGTGCCGGCGTCGGTGGGGTTGTTCATCTCGGCGACCATGACGGAAGGCAGAGTACCCATTTCGCCGTTGAACAGATCGAAGTTGATGAACGGCGCGTAGCCGACGAGGATCAGCAGCGGTGCGGTCTCACCGAGCACGCGGGCCAGGGCCAACATGACGCCGGTGATGATGCCGGGAAGTGCCGTCGGCAGAACGATTTTCGAGATGGTCTTCCACTTCGGCACACCGAGCGCGTACGACGCCTCTCGCAGATCCATCGGGACGATGCGCAGCATTTCCTCGGTGGAGCGGATGACGACCGGGACCATCAGAAGGACCAGAGCCAGTGACACGGCGAACGCGGACTTGGGGAAGCCGAAGGTCGCGATCCACAGGGCGTAGATGAAGAGCGCGGCCACGATCGACGGAACACCGCTGAGGATGTCGACCATGAACGTGGTGAGCTTGCCGAGCTTCGACTTCCGGTCGGCGTACTCCACCAGGTAGATCGCGACGAAGATACCGAGCGGGATGGAGAAGACCGCGCACACGATGCCTTGCAGCAGGGTGCCGATCAACGCGTGATAGATACCGCCGCCGTCGGCCGACGCCGTCAATCCGCTGAGCGAGTTCGTGAACCACGTCGGCGACGTCAGAGCGGGCAGGCCCTTGGCGATGACCGTGAAGAGCACCCAGACCAACGGGATGAGCGCGATGACGACTGCCAGGCTGACCAAGATGGTCGCGATGACGTCCTTGGCGCGACGACGGGCACCGACGCCTTGGAAAGTGGGGGCCTTGACCGGCCGGTCCAGAGTGGAGGTCATAGGTCAGTCCTTCTTTCCGGCGATCACTGCGCGGGCAGCCGCGTTGACGACGAAGGTCAGTACGAACAGCACCAGTCCGGCGGCGATGTACGCGCCTGCCTGGATGTCGTTGTTGAACTCCGCGTAGCCGAGGGCGATCTTGGAGGCGATGGTCGAGCCGCCGTCGAACAGCGACCAGCCGAAGGCCTGAGAGGTGGTGCGCAGGATCAGGTACAGCGCCATCGTTTCACCGAGTGCGCGTCCGAGACCGAGCATCGATCCGCTGATGTAGCCGGACTTACCGAACGGGATGACCGTGGTGCGCACAACTTCCCAGCGCGTGGCGCCGAGGGCGAGTGCAGCTTCGATCTGTGATCGCGGGGTCTGGATGAACACCTCGCGGGTCACTGCGGTGATGACCGGAAGGATCATCACGGCCAGGACGATGCCTGCGGTGAAGATGGTGCCGCCGCCGGTGATCGATCCGCTGCCGTCGGCGAAGAGCGGGAACCAGCCGAAAGTCTTGTTGAGCCACACTGCGACAGGGGTGATCGCCGGTGCGAACACGAGAAGCCCCCACAGGCCGTAGACGATGGACGGCACTGCCGCGAGGAGATCGATCGTGTACGACAGCGGCCGGGTGAGCCACTTGGGTGAGTACGAGGTCAGGAAGATCGCGATACCCAGTGCGATCGGCATCGCGAGCACCAGCGCGAAGAGCGAGACGAGGACCGTGACCTGGAAGAGGTCGAGGACACCGAATGCCATCTCGTTGATGTTCTGCGTCACCCACTGGGAGCTGGTCAGGAAGTTGACCTGGTTCCGGCTCAGTGCGGGGATCGCCCGCCAGATCAGGAACGCACCGATCGCCGCGATGACGACGGTGATGAAGATGGCCGAACCGGAAGCGAGCGAGCTGAAGATGCGGTCGCCCGGACGGGTCACGGTCTTTGCTGTGCCGGTACCCGGGCCGTCACCCTTCGGTGACTGCTCGGTGGCCTGGGCCTTGGTGGAAGTAATCGTGTCCTCCGTGGTGCCGTTCGGACCGCCCACCCCGGCCCCGCTGGTTGCGGGGCCGGGAGAACGAGATGTCGAGGTGATGGGCGCGTCACTCATGTGCGCTCACGTTCCTTCACGTCTGAATGTAGATCCATGGGCTTGTCCGCACGAGTCCGCAGGTCAGCTCAGCTGATTGCCGAGATGGATGCGTTGAGTCGATCCTGGACGTTCGAGGGCAGCGGAACGTAGCCCTGCTCGGCCAGGTTGGCCTGTCCCTCGTTTGCTGCGCTGGTCAGGAACGACTTCACAGCTGCGGAGGTGTCGGCGTCGTAGCCCTTGGAGCACACGATCGAGTAGGTGGCGAGCACGAGCGGGTACGCGCCGGCTTCGTTGGTCTTGAAGATCGACGCGAGGTCGAGCGTCAGGTCGCCGGTGGCGTCGGACTTGAACTTGGCACCGGCGATCGACTTGGAAGCCGAATCGTTGGTCAGTGCGACTGCCTCGGAGCCCGTGTTGATCTCGGCAACCGAGAGCTTGTTCTGATCCGCGAACGACTTCTCGACGTAGGTGATCGAACCCGGTGCGGTGGATACTGCCTGTGCTACTCCGGCCGAACCCTTGGCGCCCTCACCGACGCCACCGGTGAAGTCGGAGCCTGCACCCGAAGTCCAAGCACCGTTCGACGCTGCGTCGAGGTACTTCTGGAAGTTGTCCGTGGTGCCCGAGGAATCGGAGCGGATCACGGCAGTGATCTTCTCGTCAGGAAGCTTTGCTCCGGAGTTCAGCGCGGCGATTGCCGGATCGTTCCAGTTCGTGATGCCACCGTTGAAGATCTTCGCGAGAACCTCTGCGTTGAGAACGAGCTTGTCGACGCCGTCGAGGTTGTATGCAACTGCGATGGGGCCGAAGACGAGGGGAAGGTTCCAGGCTTCGCCGCCGACGCAACGCTCCTTGGCCTTGTCGGCCTGCTCGTCCTTGATGGCCGAGTCGGAGCCCGCGAAGTCGATCTGCTTGGCGATGAACTGCGTACGTCCGTCACCCGAACCGCTGGGGTTGTAGGCGACGTTGACCGTCTTGCCCTTTTCCTGGCACACGGAGATGTAGGTGGCGACGAACTGGTCCATGGCGTTCTTCTGTGCCGAGGAACCAGCGGCAGAGAGGTTGCTCTTGCCTTCGCACGTTGCCTTCGATGAGGACGCGTCCACACCCGTCGACGACGAGTTGTTGTCGCTGCCACATGCGGCCAAGGTCATGGCGCCCACGGCCACTACACCGAGCAGGGCACCACTGCGCTTGAGATTCACCAAGATCCTCCGGAAATCGCTACCGCCACGCCCACGATCGGGCGGCGACATGAGATGCAAAATGATTGAAATCTGCATCAGGCAACACGGCGCTGCCCACAGAGAAAAGTAGGCGGGCGCGGTGTCCGGTTGGACCACACATGGTTAACGGAGAATGAACAGACCAGACATTTCTGCGTGTTCGACTGTGACGTCAGCGCGCGCGGGCGTAAGCCATGTCCACGTGGAACCGATCGAAGCCGAGACGCTCGTACGTGTGCAGGGCGGCAGTGTTGTCGCCTTCGACGTACAGAAGGACGGTTCCGAGGCCGCGATCACGCAGGTAATGCATGCCCGCAAGGGTCAGCACTCGGCCGAGGCCGCGTCCCTGCGCCGCAGGATCGATGCCCACGACGTACACCTCACCCAGTTCGGGATCGTCACCTTCCGGCGCGTGCACCTTGGTCCAGTGAAAGCCGAGAAGAGTATCGGGATCGGTGTCCGCGAACGCCATGAACAGACCGGCGGGATCGAACCACCCTTCGGCCGTTCTCTCGTCGATCTCCGACTGGGTCCAGCCGCCCTGCTCGGGATGCCAGGAGAACGCCGCATTATTGACGCGAAGGATCTCGGAATCGTCTTCGGGTCCGCGATACGTCCGCATCGTTACACCTTCGGGCACAACGATTTCCGGAAGCTGCGGAGCATCGAGAGGTCGACGCAACTGGAGGAGCTCACGCACACTGACCAGATCGAGACTCTTGGCGAATTCCACTGCAGCGTCTATGTTTCCGTGCGCCCAGACGCGCGTGCCTGAACGACCCTCGTCGAATACCGCTGCGGCAAGCCTGGTTCCGATGCCGCGGCGCCGTGCCTGCGGGTCGACCACCAACTCCGCCATGTCAGGATGCTCGTCCGAACCGGCTTGCAGCTGTGCGTAACCGACGACGCCCTCACCGTCGAATTCGAGGAAGTGTCGTGCTGCACCTCGTCCAGCAACGGCATGGCGCCCCTGCTCCGAGACCGGCGCCTTGCCGTCGAACTCGGTCGCGCGATCGAGCAGCGCGGAAACCTGCTCGGCGGATCCGGCCGGCAGCGAATCGGTCCAACCCACGTCAGACCACCGAACCGTCGGCCGCATCGTAGTCGACGTCTTCGTCGTCCTCGAACTGAACGGGAGCAGCAGCGCCGCCCTTGGCCCTGGTCGGACGCACTGCCTTGTATCCGACATTTCGGACTGTACCGATCAAGGACTCGTATTCGGTGCCGAGTTTCGCCCGCAGACGACGCACGTGGACGTCAACCGTCCTGGTGCCACCGAAGAAGTCGTAACCCCACACTTCCTGCAACAACTGCGCACGGGTGAATACCCGCCCGGCGTGCTGCGCGAGGTACTTGAGCAGCTCGAATTCCTTGTAAGTCAAATCAAGGGGCCGTCCACGCAGTCGTGCCGTGTACGTCCCCTCGTCGATAACCAATTCGCCCAGCGTGATCTTTCCCGACGCTTCCGGACTGGCCACACCGCCGCTGCGGGCGACCAACAACCGCAATCGGGCGTCCACCTCCGCCGGACCGGTACCGGGAAGCAGGATGTCGTCCAGCCCCCAGTCGGCATTGACTGCGACGAGTCCGCCTTCGGTGAGTACGGCGACCACAGGTACTGCAGATCCCGTGCTTCCGAGCAGTCGACACAAACCGCGCGCGGCAGCAAGATCGGTGCGCGCATCTACCAACGCCACGTCCGCGGAACTCGCTTCGAGAAGCGAGGAAACCTCTGTGGGGGCAGGCCGAACCGAGTGCGCCAGCAACGCCAACGCCGGTAGTACAGCTTCCGGGTTGGGGTCGGAGGTGAGGAGGAGCAGTTCCACACGGCCTCCTATCTAGTAGCCCGCGCAACCCGCGAGGGCAACGCTCGAGTAGTTCGACGCTTTTGGTCGGTCACTACATTAGCGTGCCTGGTACCGGGGCCGTCGCATCGAACCCCGACCGGAGTCCGTCACAATGGTGCGGTGCGCAAACTGATCATCGGCATCGTCTTCCTCCTCGGCCTCGGACTGGTGGCCGATTTCGGCGCTGCCGCGTACGCCGAGTACCGGGTTTCCCGCGAGCTCCGAACCGGCGCGTCACTCGAGGCGGACCCCGAGGTCACCTTCAACGGGTTCCCCTTCCTCACCCAGGCACTCGGTGGGAAGTACAAGGACGTCTACGTCAGAGCCACCGGCGTCCAGAGCGACGTGGTCGGCGAAGTGACCGTCGAGGCCAACCTGCGCGGGGTCACCGTGCCCTTCTCCGACATCGTGAACGGCAACGTCACCCAGCTCCCCGTCGACAAACTCGACGGCCGGATGGGAATCAACGCCACCGACCTCGGAAAGTTGCTCAACATCCCTGACCTGCAGGTATCTTCGCCGCCGGCCAACAAGTCGGACGGCACCGGGGGCAGCGGCGGAACGGGCGCCAGCACCGCGGGCGCCGTCGTGCTGACCGGAACGGTTGCCGTCGGCCCGGTCGAGACTGCCGTGAGCGTGCAGGCCAACCTGGTTCTGGAAGGTGGGCAGGTCAAGATCGTCGCCAGCAACCTGTACTTCGGTCCTGAGGGCAAAGCCGATTTCTCGATCCCCGCGGCTCTCGAACCCGTAGTCCTCGGATTGTTCAGCTACACGATCGACCCGCAGGCACTCCCCTACGGAATCCAGCCGAGCCTGGTCTACGCGGAAGGCGGAAGAATCGTGATCGAAGGCAGCGCCGAAAACACGACGATCGATCTCGCAGAGCTGCAGAACCGATGACCGGGATCACAATTCTGCTGGTCGCGCTCGTAGCCGTCGTCGCGGTCGGACTCTTTCTCAAATCGCGCAACGGAGCGGTCCGAGCCACCACCACGTCCGCAGCCAGCGGCACCGACAGCCGCCTCGAACTGCTGAGCGCCGCCGGAGTCGCATCGCCGAACGGCGGACCCGTCGTACTGCATTTCTCCGCCGACTGGTGCGGACCGTGTGCAGCAGTACGGCGCGTCGTCGGCCAGGTCGTGGTTTCGATGGCCGACGCTCCCCGTCCGCCGGTGGAGATCGAACTCGACATCGACAAGGAACCGGCCCTGGCACGCGAAATGAGCGTCCTGTCCCTACCCACCACCTTCATCCTCGACGGTGGACTCGACGAACAGTTCCGAGTGTCAGGAGTGCCGTCCGCAGCCGACCTGAAAGCTGCGCTCGTACCACTATCCGGACCCCACGAGCCAAAATCCGAGAATTCGGGGTAAACTCGCCGACGTGCAAACCCGCCACGAGCTGATGCTCACCCGACGCCGCGCAGTAGACCTGTGCCGCCTCGGGGGCTGTTGCTGTACCTGTTGCTGATCACCACATCCGTCAGATCTCTCTGACCTTCGAGCTTTCGCTCACGTGATCAATTCACCGAACGGGACTTTTGCGTCCCCGTTTTCTCGGTCCAGGCAAGCACCATGCAATCCAGCGCAGGAGCACTCCCGATGTCCACAACCACACCCCAACTCGAGCAAGTCGACGTCCGCGGACCTCGATTCGCAGCATGGGTCACCACCGGCGTTCTCGTACTCACGCTCATTCTCTCGACCTTCTCACTGCCCGCCGCCACAGTGCTTCTCGCCCTGCAGGCGATCGTCTTCGCGGTCGGAGCGGTACTCGGTCCCAAGCGCAGCCCGTACGGCCAGATCTTCGGCAAGCTCGTCGCGCCGCGAATCTCGCCGGTCAGCGAACGCGAACCCGTAGCGCCACTTCGCTTCGCGCAGTTCGTCGGCTTCGTCTTCGCACTCGCCGGCACGGTCGGTTTCCTGGCCGGGTCGACCATCGTCGGCACCGTTGCCACCGGCTTCGCCTTGTTCGCGGCCCTGCTCAACGCCGCGTTCGGTATCTGCCTCGGCTGCCAGATCTACCCACTCGTCGCAAGGCTGCGAAATACCGGCCGCGCTACCACCGCGTGAAAGCGCTTGCCACACAACCCTGCTGAACCCCTGCTAGATATCGACCGATGCAAGACCACATCGAAAGGAACACCATGGCTCGCTCCGACGTCCTAGTCTCCGCTGACTGGGCTGAGCAGAACCTCAACACCCCCAAGACCGTTTTTGTCGAGGTGGACGAGGACACCAGCGCATACGACGGCGGCCACATCGAGGGTGCAGTCAAGCTCGACTGGCGCAAGGACCTCCAGGACGGCGTCCGACGCGACTTCCTGAACCAGGAGCAGTTCTCGGATCTGCTGTCCGCCAAGGGCATTGCGAACGACGACACCGTCGTTCTCTACGGTGGCAACAACAACTGGTTCGCCGCATACGCGTACTGGTACTTCAAGCTGTACGGCCACCAGGACATCAAGCTGATCGACGGCGGCCGCAAGAAGTGGGAACTCGACGGACGCCCGCTCTCCAAGGATGCCGTCAACCGCGAAGCCACGCAGTACAAGGCCGAGACCCCCGACTTCTCGATCCGCGCATTCCGCGACGAGGTCATCGACGCCATCGGCAGCAAGAACCTCGTCGACGTTCGCAGCCCTGACGAGTTCTCCGGCAAGATCCTCGCCCCCGCGCACCTTCCGCAGGAGCAGGCACAGCAGCGCGGCCACGTCCCCGGCGCCATCAACATCCCGTGGAGCACCACCGCCAACGAGGACGGCACCTTCAAGTCGGACGACGACCTCGCCAAGCTGTACGCGGAGAAGGGCTTCGACGACACCAAGGAAACGATCGCCTACTGCCGCATCGGCGAGCGCTCGAGCCACACCTGGTTCGTCCTGCAGGAGATCCTCGGCAAGAACAACGTCAAGAACTACGACGGCAGCTGGGTCGAATACGGCTCACTCGTCGGCGCACCGATCGAATTGGGAGCCTGATCATGTGTGGAGCACCTACCCAGGGCCAGACCCTGCCTGCCGGCGTCGACGTCGAGAAGGAAACGGTCATCACCGGCCGCGTTCTCGCAGCTGACGGCCAGCCCATCGGCGGCGCATTCGTGCGTCTGCTCGACGGCTCCGGAGAGTTCACAGCCGAGGTCGTGGCGTCGGGAACCGGCGATTTCCGCTTCTTCGCCGCTCCGGGCGAGTGGACTGTGCGTGCGCTGTCCAGCTCGGGCAACGGCACCTCCACCGTCGCTCCCGAGGGCTCGGGCGTGCACAACGTGGACGTGACCGTCAGCAAGTAATTCCTGCTTTCTCAGGCGGCCCCGCACCCCTTCGGTGCGGGGCCTTCTGCATTCCGGCGCCCGATTTTTCCGGTCGGTCGCCGCGGTCTAAGATGTACCCGTGGTCATTTTCTTCGAGGTACTCCTCGCACTCGCATCCGTCATGATCGCTTGGTTCTCCGTGTACGTCGTGTACCGCTTGGTCACCGACGAGTCGTGAGCCAGGCTCCGGATTCAGGGTCCGACGCGACCGCTGACGATTCCGCCGCTGCAGGTGCCGTCAGGCGCGGCAGCGGGGATGAAGCTGTCGCCATCGCCGTCGAGCGCTCCAAGTCGACGGCGTCGCTCAACATTCCGACCCTGCCGGACCTTCCGTTGCCCGAGGACACCGCAAACCTGCGCCTCGGCCCGGACATCAATCCCGAACTCCTCGCACTACTCCCCCTCGTCGGCGTCTGGCGCGGCGAAGGCGAAGGACACGACGAGACCGGCGACTACGCCTTCGGTCAGCAGATCGTCATCTCTCACGACGGTGGCCCCTACCTCAATTGGGAGTCCCGGTCCTGGCGTCTCGACGCCGAGGGCGAGTACGTGAGCCCCGATCTGCGCGAGAGCGGTTACTGGCGCATGGGCGGCGACGGCATCCCCGGCAGCGTCAACCAGGAAGTCGTCGAACTCCTGCTCAGCCACAGCTCCGGCGTCGTCGAAATGTACTACGGGCGCGCACTCACCCAGGCATCGTGGGAACTTGCCACCGACGTGGTGATCCGCAGCCAGTCCGGTGCACTGTACGGCGGCGCGAAGCGTCTGTACGGCATCGTCGAAGGCGGCGACCTCGCGTACGTCGAAGAGCGGATCATGTCTGACGGTGGCCTGGAACCGCGTCTCTCGGCGCGGCTGACGCGCTATATCGGCTAGTCCTGCTGTGCGCCTTTATTAACCCCCGGCGGTTAATAAAGGCGCACAGCAGATTTATCCACAGGCACCGTCAAATTCCACAAGCGAGCTTCCGTGCGGCATCTTCGGCCGATTCCTGTCGGACTGCGATCTCACGGTATTCGCATGAGCTGCGACTACATCGATCCTGATCTCCGAAGACTCTTCGACTTCCAACACGGACTCGCGACCAATAAACAACTGCGCCCTTTCGGCTATTCGCCGCGGCGCATCCAACATCTGGTCGAATCGGGTCAATGGACGACCGTCCTCCACGGTGTTCAATCCAGTACCAACGGCCCACTCAACCGAGCAATGATTCTCGAAGCTGCACTTCTGTTCGGCGGCGGTGAAACATATCTGAGTCACCGGACTGCTGCCGAAGAGTGGGGACTCACACACATCGAGTCCGAACTGCCGGTCCACATCACGGTCCGATACGGCCGATCCTCGCGCTGTCAGAATCCGACGTTCAGACCTGAACGCTCCCCGACGCGCCCCGTTCCGTTGGGGTGGTCCACTGCTCATCCCGGAGTGATCGTTCATCGTTCACGCGCTCAAGCCCATATCGGGGTTGCCACTCAGCCTGCTCGTACGTCGCTGGCCGACACCGCAATCGACCTGGCGGTGGCAGAGCCGTCAGCTCGCGACGCCGCTCGTTCTCTGGTCCGCTCGGCCACGGCGTGCAAGGTGTCGCAGATGGCGCTACGCACCCGAATGGAGTGCCGCCGGCCGAGGCGATATGTCAAAGCGCTGTCCTCGACACTGGACCTCTTGGATCGCGGCGTCCAGTCAGTACTCGAACATCGCTACGCAATCGAAGTCGAGCGCGCACACGGTTTGCCGGAAGCACGACGACAATCGCCGGTCCTCGTTGATGGGAGAACCCTCTACGAGGACGTGGACTACCGCAATTGCGGTGTCGCACTGATCGTTCGACTCGACGGATTTGCCTTCCACTCTTCTCGGGCGATTGCACTGCGTGATCGTCGGCGAGGAAACGCATCCGAACTGTCAGGCAACGCCACACTGGTCTTCGGTTGGGAAGAGGTGGAGGGAGCCTCGTGCCGAACTGCAGCCGAGGTCAGAGCGGTCCTCGAGCGCGGTGGATGGTGGGGGCCTAATCCTTGTCCACGCTGTGCGCCTTTATTAACCGCCGGGGGTTAACAAAGGCGCACAGCACGAAGCGACCCCCGAGCCACACCCTCGCTTTCGCGGGGGTCCCGGTCGGACTGATCGGGGGCTCGGGGGTCGGGTGGCTGCCTGGGATTCGCCGGCCGCTCGCGCGGTAAGTGAATTCCGTCAGCGATTGCGGCTAGCTGGCAGCCACCTCACGCGTCCGTCTGTACTTCAATTTCAGACCACCTCCTTCCTTGTGTACTGGAGAAAGTACGCCCACTTCACGATGACGGCAACGTATTTTCCACAGAAACTTTTCCGACGCATATCACCTGGTCAGCTCCCGTACCGGCCGGAAGTTGGTGAGTGACGACAACAACCGTTCGCGAAGAATCGACCAGCATTCCGTCACGATCGAGCAACTCCCGAAGCAACTGAGCGCCGGCCTCCGCGTCCATGTGCTCGGTCGGCTCGTCGAGCAGCAGCACCTCCGCGGGCGAGACGATCGCGCGTGCCAACAGCAACCGACGACGCTCACCGCCCGAAACCGCTCGCATACCGCCGACCAGGTAGGTGTCGAGCCCGTCCGGCAGTTCCGCCAGCCAATCGCCGAGACCGACTGCGGCAAGTGCTTTCTCCGCGTCCTCGACGGTGAGGTCACCGCGTGCAACGCGCAGGTTCTCGAGTACCGACGTCTCGAAGAGGTGTGCGTCCTCGGCGAAGTACCCCACGTGACGACGCAGCTCGGCCGGATCGACTTCCGAAACATCCACTCCGCCAACGCGAACTGTTCCCGCGACGGGCGGCAGCAGTCCCGCCATCGTCATCAGCGCAGTGGTCTTTCCCGATCCGCTCTCGCCGATGACGGCAACACGAGCACCGCGAGGAAGATCCACCGACAGCGGTTCGGTCACCTTCCCCCCGGGCCAACCCGCCCGCAACGCGTGCACGCCCAGGACCCCGTCCTCCGGCCACGCACGGTCACCTTCGACGTGTTCCTCGTCCGCTCGATCGAGAACCGCCATGATGCGCGCCGACGCCAGTCGCGCCTTGGTCAACGCTACCGCTGCGCTGGGCAGTATCGCGGTTCCCTCGAAAGCCGACAAGGGAAGCAGTACAAGGATTCCCATGGACATCGGTGACATGTCGGTGGTTCCGTAGAGCGCGATTCCGATCAGTAGAGCCCCGAGGACGCTCACGCCGATTGCGAGAGGCGTCGCAGCGGCGGCAAAGGCACTCGGTACCGCCGCACGATCGGTCGCGTCGACCACCTCGTTCTCGGCGGAGACAGCCTCGCTCACTGCTTGATCCAAGCGGCCCGATACCCGAAGCTCGGCAGAATGGTCGAGGGCCGTCACCGCAGACTCGCTGAATCGAACTGCGGCAGCTGAACTGTCGGCTTCGGCGAGTCGAGCAGCACGAGCCGACAGCCAGGGTGCCGCGATCCCGGACACCGCCAGCGCAACAGCGAGAATGAGCGCGGCCGGAACGGAGATGAACAACAAGATTCCCACCGCAGCGAACGCGAGGACAATCGAAACCGCAATCGGGATCAGTGCTTTGACGACGACGTCGCCCAGCGCGTCCACATCGGCGCCGGTTCGTGAGAGCAGGTCGCCGCGTCGCAGTCCGGCAGCGGCCGCGGGATCTCCCGCTGCCAACTGCTGGTAGATCCTCGATCGCGCTGCGGTGGTGCCGCGCAACGCGACGTCGTGCGTCGTCAATCGCTCGAGATAACGAAAGACACCACGCGAGATTCCCAATGCGCGTACGGCAACCACCGCAACGCTGAGGTCGAGAACGGGAGGCATCTCCCAGGCCCGCGTGATCAACCACGCGGACAGCGCGGCCAAGGCGAGGGCGCTGCCGAGTGTTGCGACGCCCGCCGCTACCGCCGTCAGTACTCGTCGTGGCCGAAGTTCCAGTAGCCGCAGAGCACGCAGGAGCGGATCGTGAGTATCACTTCTCATGAGCGTGTACCTCGACGATCCGGTCAGCCGCGACGAGCACACTCGGACGGTGGCCGATCACGACCACGGTGTCGCCGCGCTCCGCTCGTGCTCTCAGAGAAGCCAACACTGTCCCTTCCGAATCGGAGTCGAGGTGAGCGGTGGGTTCGTCCAGGACAAGAACCGCGCGGTCGGAGGCGAGGACGCGTGTCAGGGCCAGGCGCTGCCGCTGCCCCAACGACAGACCAGTGCCGCCGACGCCGATCACGGTCTCGACGCCCGCAGGCAGCTCGGCCAGTACCGCGTCGAATCCCGTCGCGGCCGCAGCTCGAGCCAACGCCTGCGACTCGACAGCCCCGGTGAGATCGAGGTTCTCGCGAATGGTGCCGGGCAGGAGGACCGGATGTTGCGGTAGCCAGGCCAACTGACTCCACCACGCGTGCTCGTCCAGGTCTCGGACATCGACGCCGGCGACGGTCACGCGCCCACTGCTCGGTTCGATCAACCCGAGTAGCGTGTGCACTGCCGTCGACTTGCCGGAACCGTTGGGACCGGTGAGCACCGTGATCTTTCCTGGAGACGCAACGGCGGACAGTTCAGACGGCGCTACTCCCCCACGAGAGGCCACACCGATGCCGTCGAAGACGATGTCGGCGCCGCGAGCGACTACAGTCGTCCAGCCACCCTCCGGCGCAGCAGAATCGGCCTCGATAACCTCGAATGCCTTGTCGGCTGCGGCCATTCCGTCCTCGGCGGCATGGAACTGGGTTCCCACCATTCGGAGCGGCAGGTACACCTCGGGCGCGAGGATCAGCGCGACTATCCCCGGCTCGAGTGTCATGTCCCCGTACACCAGTCGCAGGCCGATGCTCACGGCCACCAATGCAACGCAGAGTGTTGCGAGAAGTTCCAACACCATCGAGGACAGAAACGCGACGCGGAGGGCGGACATCGTCGTTCGCCGATGAGCGTCACCGAGTTCACGGACGCGCTCGGCAGGACCTTGCTGACGACCGAGCGCCCGAAGCGTCGGCAAACCGGCAAGCAGATCGAGCAGTTGCGAAGACAACGTGGTCATCGCTGCCAGCGTCTTCTCCGACTTACCCTTTGTCAGCAAGCCGATCAGAATCATGAAGATGGGGATCAGCGGCAGCGTCACGAAGATGATGACCGCAGACGTCATGTCCTGCACCGCAATGACTATCAGGGTGATGGGTGTCAGCGTCAACGACAAGACCAGAGCCGGAAGGTATCCCGTCAGGTACGGGCCAAGACCGTCGACACCGCGGGTGACCACGGTCGCGATCTCGTCACGCCGAGGATCGAGATCGCGAGGACTCATCGCCGTCGCCGACGTCAGCACGCCGTTCTTGATCTCGGCAACGACGCGAGTCGACGCCCGGTGCGCATACCTGGTCTGCAGCCAAGTCCCCAGAACTCGGACCGCCACAGCTGCGCCTAGAACAACCAATTCGGTTGTCCACGAGGAAACATCCACAGTTCGAGTGGTGATCACTCCGGCCAGCACCCGGCCGATCATGAGCGCCGCGACGATGACCATCACGACGTCCACCATCGACAGAGCAACAGTCAGGATCAGATAGCCGCGCGCAGAAGCGGAATGTCGCCACAGCCGCGGGTCGATCGGCCCCCGGCGACGCTCCCGAGTGGTGGGAGCGTCGCCTACTTCGATAGTCACGTGAATTCGACCGTCAGTTCTTTCGTGATTCGAATCTTTTGTGATTGCGGGTTTGCCACTACCACGTCTTCTCCTTGAATCGCAGGCCGATCGACGCCGGAATCTGCTTGGAGGAGATGCGTTGACGGAACACCCAGTACGTCCAACCCTGGTAGATGATCACCACCGGCGTCATGAATGCCGCGGCCCACGTCATCACCTTGAGCGTGTACGGACTCGACGACGCGTTCTCGATGGTCAGGCTGTATGCCGGATCAAGCGTCGACGGCATGACGTTCGGGAACAGCGAGGCGAACAGCAGCACGACAGTGGCGATGACGGCCACACAAGTGAGAACGAAGGCCCAGCCTTCGCGCTCGGCCCGCGTCAGGAAGACGACGCCGATCAGAGCGGCAGCAGCGGCGGCTACCAGAATCCACGTCCATCCCTTGCCGTAGGCGAGTTGCGTCCACAGGACGAATCCGCCGGCAACCGGAATAGCTGGAATTGCCAGCCGTGCAGCAATTTTCACGGCATCTTCACGAACCTCGTCGGCACTCTTGAGCGCCAGGAACACAGCGCCGTGGAGAGCGAACACCAGCGCGGTGGTCAGACCGCCGAGCAGTGCGTAAGGATTGAGCAGATCGAAGAATCCCGACTCGACCTGCTTGTCGGCGTTGATCGCCACGCCCCGAACGATGTTCGCGAAAGCCACGCCCCAGAGAACTGCCGGGACCCAGGAGCCGAAGATGATGCCCCAGTCGCAACGCTGACGCCATTTGTCGTCGTCGATCTTGCTCCGCCATTCGATGGCGCAGATCCGAACGATCAAGGCCACCAGGATGATCAGCAGCGGTAGATAGAACCCGGAGAACAACGTCGCGTACCACTCCGGGAATGCCGCGAACATCGCGCCACCGGCCGTGATCAGCCACACTTCGTTGCCGTCCCACACCGGGCCGATCGTGTTGAGCGCCACCCGTCGACGCGTATCGGCCGGGAGGTCACTGCCTCTGCCGACGATCGGCATGAGCATTCCGACACCGAAGTCGAACCCTTCGAGGACGAAGTAACCGATGAACAGTACTGCGACGAGCACGAACCATACTTCTTGAAGTCCCATGATCGCCTCCTAGTACGCGAACGACAGTTGTTTGGGCTTGTCCGGATCTTCCGGCTCGTCATGATCTGTATCGCCCGGCGGATGCATGTCGTGCTCCAACGGGCCTTCCTTGGCGTATCGCACGATCAGCTTGAACCAGACGACACCCAGCGCTCCGTACAGGAGGGTGAAGGTGATCAGCGAAGCCCAGACGGTCGCCGATGCGTGGTCCGAAACACCTTGGTCGACAGTGAGTCTGATCATGTCGACGCCGGTCGGGTTGGGATGCACCACCCAGGGCTGACGGCCCATCTCGGTGAAGATCCAGCCGGCACTGTTCGCCATGAACGGAGTGGGAATCGCGACGAGGCTGAGGATTCCGAACCACTTCTGGTCCGGGACTCGCCCCTTGCGGGTGACCCACAGTCCCGCGAGAGCCAGTGCGGCCGAACCGGCGGCAAGGCCGATCATGGCGCGGAAAGACCAGTACGTGACAAAGAGATTCGGTCGGTAGTTGCCCGGTCCGAAGTCCTGCTCCGCCTGCTCCTGCAGTTGGTTCACGCCTTGCAGTTCGACGCCGGTGAACTTGCCCTCGGCCAACCATGGCAGAACGAACGGCACCTTCAGAACGTGCGTCACGCTGTCACAGTTGTTGTGAGTGCCGATAGTGAGGATCGAGAAATCCGGATCCATCTCGGTGTCGCACAGCGATTCCGCCGACGCCATCTTCATGGGCTGCTGCTGGAACATGAGCTTGCCTTGGACGTCACCGGTGTAGATGATGCCGATTCCGGCCACGATCATGACGAGCAAGGCGAATCGTGTTGCCGGGCGGTACATCGTGCGCGCATCGGATTCGAGGCGCTCGGCTTCGGCGGCCTCAGCCTGCTTGGCGCGGCGCATGTTCCGCACCATCCACCAACCACTGATGCCGGCTACAAACGTCGCCGCCGTCAGGAAGGCGCCGGCAACCGCGTGCGGGAAGGCCGCGAGAGCGGTGTTGTTGGTCAACAACTCCCAGATGCTGGTGAGCTCGGCACGACCCGTTTCAGGGTTGTACGTCGCACCGACCGGATGCTGCATGAACGAGTTGGCCGCGATGATGAAGAACGCCGACGCGTTGACGCCGATCGCCACGAGCCAAATGCACGCCAGGTGTGCAAGTTTGGGCAGCCTGCCCCAACCGAAGATCCAGAGTCCGATGAAGACGGACTCCATGAAGAAGGCGACAAGGCCTTCCAACGCGAGTGGAGCTCCGAAGACGTCACCGACGAATCGCGAGTACTCGCTCCAGTTCATGCCGAACTGGAACTCCTGCACGATGCCGGTGGCTACACCGAGTGCGAAGTTGATGAGGAAAAGCTTGCCGAAAAACTTGGTGAGCCGATACCAGTGGTCCTTTTTGGTGACCACCCACATCGTCTGCATGATCGCGATCATCGGTGCAAGTCCGATGGTCAGCGGAACAAGGATGAAGTGGTAGACGGTAGTGATACCGAACTGCCACCTGGAGACGTCCAAAGTATCCATTGGCTACTCCGAGAGTAGGGCCCTGGGACAGGCTTCGGGGTTCGAGACGCGGGCAGTCGCTCGGCCCCTGCGGACACGGTACTGCTGTCCGGTTTGGACCGCAGGACTTTGCTACTACCAAATGTAGTAGAGACCTGTCGCGATTCCTATTCGCCTATCGCCCTGCCGAATCCGAATCAATTGCACGTTCAACCAATTCCGCGAATTCCTCAGAGACCTTCGGCTCTGGCAATGCGAGCCCGTCGAGTGTATGGACGCGCGCGGCCAACGTGACGCTCGAAACCAGCCACACTCCGTCGGCCGCAATCAAATCCGCAGGTCGGAGGGTTTCGTATCGGCAATCGAAGCGCGCACTGCCGGCAACGTCGAACAGAGCACGCTGCGTCGTACCCATCAAAATGCCCTGTGCAGGAGGAGGTGTGATCAAAGTCCTGTCCCGTACGATCACCACCGTCGAGCGTGGCCCCTCCAACACATTGCCCTCGGAACTGACGAAGATCACATCGTCAGCACCCAAATTCGCCGCATATCGAAGCGCAGCCATGTTGGTTGCGTAGGACAACGTCTTCGCGCCCAGTAGCTGCCAAGGTGCCCGGGCAGAGAGATCGACGGAGAAACCTCGCTCGAGAGTCATCACCGACAGCCCCGATTCACGGACCTGCCTGACCCGATCAGCCACCGGGCCGACCATCACGAAGGCTGTCGGCTTGTCACCGCTCTCACGGCCGCGGGTCAGAACAAGACGAAGAGCGCCTTCCTTCTCTGTCCCCCACTCCTCGGCTGCCATCTCGATCGCCAGACGCCAGTCATCGAGAACCGGAGCGGGCAGACCCAGCGCCCGCGCGCTCAGAACCAGTCGACTCAGATGTCCCTCGACCACCCGCGCTCTACCGTCGCGCACCAACAGCGTCTCGAAGACTCCGTCGCCGCGCACCACCGCCAGGTCGTCGGCGTGCAGAAACGGTGCGTCAGCATCGAGCACCTCATGGTCGAGAGTCACCAATACGCGATCAGGCATGCCATCAACCCTAACGATCCGCCGAGCCGCCGGGGCCGCCCTGTAACCGCGATCCCGCCCACACTCCTAGACTGGTCTTGTGGTCGACAACGCTCTTGTGCCCAACAGCCCACTTCTGACTTCCCCCGGCGCGGTCACCGCACCGGACGGTTCGGCCGACATCGGTGTCGCATGGCACTACGGCGATCCCCTCGGTGAACAGCGAACCGCGCAGCGCGCAGCAGTGGTGGTCGACCGCAGTCACAGATTCGTGATCGCCATTCCCGGCGACGAACGCCTCACCTGGTTGCACACGATCTCGAGCCAGCACATCGCCGCGCTCCCCGACGGCAAGAGCGCCGAAAATCTGAGCCTGGACGTCAACGGACGCGTCGAGCACCACTTCGTGCAGACAGACTTGGCAGGTGTCACCTGGATCGACACCGAGGCCGACCGCGGACCAGACCTCCTCTCCTTCTTGAAGAAGATGGTGTTCTGGTCCAAGGCCGAACCCCGAGACGGCAACGAACTCGCGGTCCTGAGCCTGATCGGACCCGAAGCGTCCACTGTCCTCGCCGCACTCGAGGTTCAGACACCCACCGAGGCCTACGACGCTCTCGCGTTTGCCGACGGCGGATTTGTCCGCCGCATGCCGTGGCCCACCGAGAACTCTTTCGATCTCCTCATCCCACGTGAGCAATTGGCGGCGTGGTGGACCAAGCTGATCGATGCCGGCGCGAAGCCCGCCGGAAGTTGGGCCTTCGAGGCACTTCGCGTCGAAGCGACGAGGCCGCGCCTCGGACTGGACACCGACGATCGGACGATCCCGCACGAGGTCCACTGGATCGGTGGGCCGGCCGAGCACGGCGCCGTCCACCTCGACAAGGGCTGCTACCGCGGTCAGGAAACCGTCGCCCGGGTTCACAATCTCGGCAAGCCCCCGCGCCATCTCGTCATGTTGCACCTCGACGGCAGCGCCGAAGCCGTCCCGGAACCGGGTGACCCGATCACGGCGGGCGGACGAGCCGTCGGACGCGTCGGCACCGTTGTCAATCATCACGAACTCGGCCCCATCGCGCTCGCTCTGATCAAGCGCAACATTCCGGTCGACACCGAACTCATGGCCGGACCCAGCGCCGCGTCCATCGATCCGGACTCGATCGTCGCGGACGACGCACCCCAGGCCGGACGTGAGGCTGTCAACCGATTGCGCGGAAAGTGACGGGCACCGTTGACGCGGTCTGCGTCCTCCACACCGAACGTGACAGTGGCGTCAGGCGCGTCCCGCGAACCGCGATCGACAAGCGTCCCGTCGACGGCCGCGTCGCTGTCGGCCGACTCGGACTCGGCGGCGACTACGTCTGCGACACCGAGTTCCACGGCGGCGCCTTCCAAGCTGTCTACGCCTATCAGCGCGACGAAGCCCAGCGTTGGTCGGACGAATTGGGCCGACCTCTCGGCCCCGGATGGTTCGGCGAGAATCTCCACATCAGCGGGATGCTCGTCACGGACGCCGTGATCGGCGAGCGCTGGCACATCACCGGAGCCGAGGCGTCGGACGTTCTCGAACTCGAGGTGACCGCTCCCCGCGTCCCGTGCGGCACGTTCGGCATCTGGGCCGCGGAGAAGGGCTGGGTCAAGCGATTCACCGAGCGGACCGACGTCGGCGCCTATCTTCGCGTCAACCGGACCGGCACGATCGCCGCGGGCGACTCGGTCACCCGAGTCCACGTTCCGGATCACGGAGTGACTGTTCGCGAGGTCTTCGCCGGAACGGACCCCGAGCGGCTTCGACGTCTGCTCGCAGAACACACCGATCTTGCACCGAACGTCACCGCGCGTGTCCAGAGGTTCATCGAACAAGCAGAAGCGCAGGTGCACTCGTGAGTATCGAATTGGTGGAAGTAGTCCGCTCCGGATTCCGCGAATGCGTGCACCGCGGATCGGCCGTCATTCTCGGCGCCGACGGCGAGGTCGTTGTCGGACTCGGGGAAATTCACACACCTATCTACCCCCGCTCCGCGAACAAGCCGCTGCAAGCCGTCGCTGCGCTTCGTAACGGCTTTGCACCCACCAGCCCGGAAGAGTTGGCCATCGCGTCGTCCTCACACGCGGGCGAGGCCGATCACATCGAACTGGTCGCCGCGCTCCTCGCTCGCTACCAACTCGGCGTCGACCAATTGCAGTGCCCGTCCGACCTCCCGGGCAACGAACTGGCCCGAGCCGAACTGATCGCCGCGGGCGAGCTTCCCAGCCCTATCTACATGACCTGCTCGGGCAAGCACTCCGCGATGCTCGCGACGTGCGTCGTGAACGACTGGCCGCTCGAGACGTACATGGAGCCGACTCATCCCCTGCAGCTAGCGATCCAGGAGACGATCTTCGATCTCAGTGGCGAGGAAGAACAGGAACTCGGCATCGACGGTTGTGGTCTCCCGATCGTGCCGCTCTCGCTCACGAACCTGGCTCGGGCATTCGGACGCCTGCCCTCGGCTGAGCCCGACTCCCCCGAACGAGCGGTGGCCGACGCGGTCCGCGAGAACCCCTTCCTCGTCTCGGGCACGGGCCGCAACGATCAGCGTCTGATGTCCGCAGTGCCGGGTCTGTTCTCCAAGACCGGATACGACGGCATCTACGCCGGAGCGCTTCCCGACGGTTCCGCTTTTGCCCTCAAGATCGACGACGGTCACGAGCGGGCGCTCCTGCCCTTGGCGGCAGCTCTGCTCAAGCGTATGAACACGGAGTGGACCGAGGAGTTGGCGGCCCTCGCGTCCGCTCCGGTCTTCGGCGGCGACGCCCGAGTGGGGACGATTCGCGCAATTCCGGGAAACTTCTGAGCAGTTCTCACAAAGTTCTGACGAGTTCTTTCAGCATCCTGGCAGCTCGCGGCCATAGTGAGAGCAATCAGACACGGCGGTGAGGCCTTCGTGGAAGCGGAAGCGACTTTTCCACGCTAGAGTGTGTGTCAGGAAACTTACACACTCAAACGGGGCCGCCAAATTCCCCAGGCCGCCCCGCGAAAGCGCGAGGGGGTCAGCCATGGGCCGCGGCCGGGCTAAGGCAAAGCAGACCAAGGTTGCACGCGAATTGAAATACAGCGTACCGACCACGGATTTCGACAGCCTGCAAAGAGAGCTCGCAGGTGGATCGACCAACTCGCATCGGAGCAGTGTCCGATCGGACCAGACTTCCGATAGGGAAGGGCATGCGCGAGAGGACGACTACGACGACTGGCGGCGTTGACCGCGCACTGCCACCGCGCAGACTGTGAAATGAGGAAGAGCTGATCGCTCTTCCTCATTTTTGCGTTCCATTTTCTGCCTCGCGCCTGCTTGTGCGGAAACAAAACTGCCCCACCGGATCTCTCCGATGGGGCAGTTGACGTT
Organism: Rhodococcus sp. NPDC060176; assembly: GCF_042728675.1. NCBI lineage: Bacteria > Bacillati > Actinomycetota > Actinomycetes > Mycobacteriales > Nocardiaceae > Rhodococcus > Rhodococcus sp. NPDC060176. The sequence goes on along the minus strand of NZ_JBHWYS010000001.1, from coordinate 1,237,704 downwards.
GCGGTTCAGAAGCGCGGGTGGTCTCCGGCCAGGAACGCACGCTCTGCAGCGGCGTCCGACGCCTTCTTGACGCTACCGAGCGTCCAGCAGTCGATGTGGCGCGCGGTGAGGACGGCCAGCGCGCGGTCGACGTCCTCGGGCGCGACGACGGCGACCATGCCGACGCCCATGTTGAAGGTCTGCTCCATCTCGGCGCGCTCGACGCGTCCGCGCTGCGCGATCATCGCGAAGACCGGAGCGGGGCTCCAGGTTCCGCGATCGAGTTCGGCGACCAGGCCCTTGGGCATGACGCGCGCGAGGTTGTTGGCGAGGCCGCCACCGGTGACGTGGCAGAAGGTGCGCACGTCGGTCTCGGCAGCGAGTGCCAGGCAGTCCTTGGCGTAGATCTTGGTGGGCTCGAGCAGTTCCTCACCGAGCGTGCGGCCGAACTCGTCGACGTGTGCGCTCAGGTTCATCCGGTCGATCTCGAGCAGGACCTTGCGGGCCAGCGAGTAACCGTTGGAGTGCAGTCCCGAAGAACCCATGGCGATGACGACGTCGCCGGGGCGAACGCGGTCCGGTCCGAGCAGCTTCTCGGCCTCGACGACACCGACGCCGGTTGCGGAGAGGTCGTAGTCACCGTCGGCCATGATGCCGGGGTGCTCGGCGGTCTCGCCACCGAGGAGAGCGCAGCCGGCCTGGATGCAGCCCTCGGCGATACCGCTGACCAATTCCGCGACACGCTCGGGGATGACCCGGCCGACGGCGATGTAGTCCTGGAGGAACAGCGGCTCAGCGCCACAGACGACGAGGTCGTCGACAACCATGGCGACGAGGTCGAGTCCGACCGTGTCGTGCTTGTCCATCGCCTGGGCGACAGCGAGCTTGGTTCCGACGCCGTCGGTCGATGCGGCGAGCAGCGGCTCCTTGTAGTCACCCTTGAGGGAGAACAAGCCGGCGAAACCACCGAGGCCACCCATGACCTCGGGGCGGCTGGCCTTCTTTGCCAGAGGGGCGAAGAGTTCCACCGCCCGGTCGCCTGCGGCGATATCGACTCCTGCTGCCGCGTAGGAGGCGCCTGCGGTGCGGTGACTGTCCTCGGTCATCGGGTTACTACTCCAGCCTTGTATTTCTCGCGAGCACGTATTGCTCGTGCACAGGTAAGTGGTCTTGCAATGTGAAGTGTTTGCAATCCTCGTGACGCGAGATGGATCGTTCGACTCGAGACCCAGAGCGCGCACACAAATACCGACGATTACGCCCATACGCTACCGGACCGGCCCCCTCGGTGAGACCTCGCGTACCCCGAGACGTCAGTTCTGCAGCCGCGCGCCGATCGAGGCGTGCAGCGCGCGCAGACTGTTCTGCCCGAGTGCGACGGTCTCGGATTCGATGTGTTTGAGGAGATGTCCGTCATGGACGACCTTCTCGCTCGACTGGATCAGTACCGTCCCGGCTCCGGTGAAATCGAACTGGCGTTCTTCGCCGGTGTTCGCGCCGAACATGCTTCCGCGAACCGCACCCAGGAAGCTCTGCATCCAGTCGGCGTCGAAGTGGTGGGACGGTGACGGGCAGTCAGCCCAACCCACCAACGCCTGCGGGTCGATACGCAGCGGCGGCTCCGCGAACATGACCGGCCCGTTGGACGACGCCAGGAACTTGCCCGTCCCCAGAAGCGTCAAAAAGCCTGGGACGATGGACTGTTTGAGGTCCAGGCTCGTCTCGAAGGCGAGGAGATTGGCCGCGCGAATCGTGAGGTTGCCGTCGTCGAGGTCGTAGGAATTGATGTTGAACCCGCGGTCACCGAGGATCAACTTTCCCTGTCCCTGGGCGAGCACCCAGTCGTCCGCGTAGAGCGGCGAAGAGAACCTGGCCGCGACGATCGCCGTCATACTCGTGCGCCCGAGCGGTTCGAAGTTGATGTTTCCGTAGTACGCGATCATCGCGCCCTTGGACGTGAACCACGGCTGCCCGGCCATCTCGACGCAGAAGGCGTAGTCGTTGCCAGGGACGTTGTCGTTCGCGGGCAGAGTTGCCGGATTGTGAATTTCGATACCCATGCTCTGTGCCCTCTCAGAACTTCTGCTCGGACGCCTGGACCCAGACGGTGCCGGCGCCGGTCATCTTCAGCTGGATGGACTCCCCCGAGCCCTTGCCGACGGCCTCGCGCCAGCCGACGTTCGCGGAGATGTCGACGTTGATCTGACCGATGTGGCACACGTACGCCTGCGGGTCGACGACGACCTGAGGATTGTTCGGACCGACCTGCAACGGAATCGCGCCCCCGTGCGAGAGAACCGCGACGCTTCCCTGTCCGTGCAACTGTGTCGTGAACAGGCCTTGACCGGTCATGGCGCCACGTACCGCTCCGCGCACACCGCCCTGCGACGTGAGAGCGACTATCGAACTCTGCAGGTAGCCGTCGTGTGCGAGGAGCCGGTCGGCTTCGACCGTGAGCATCGACGAACCGTCGAGGTGGATGACCTCGACGTAAAGACCGGCGTGCCCGTAGAAAACCTCACCGTTTCCCTCGGCGGCCATCATGCGTGCGTGTTCGCCGGACATCATGCGGCCGGCCATCCCGGCGATACCGCCCATGTTCGGCATGGCGCCTGGCCCACCGCCCATGCTGTGCGGGACGAAGCGGACGTCGCCGGTGTAGTAGAGCATCGACCCGGTGCGGGCGAGCACGTTCTGTCCCGGTGTAAGAGTCGACTTGACGACCTTGCTGTTCACCAATTCCAACGGCATGGGTCAGCGCTCCTCGGGCTGGATGTAGACGACACCGGATCCGTCGAATCGCAGCGAGAACGCTTCACCGCTGCCACCGCCGATCGCGGAGCGCCAGGTGACGTCGGTGACGAAGCTCTGGTTCAGCTGACCGCGGTGAGCGACGAAGGCGTCGGGATCGGCAACCAGCGGATACTGCGGGCTGACTTCGAGCGCGATGATCGGTCCGCCCTTCGACAGCACGGCCACCAGACCCGTGCCGCTGACGACCGTCGTGAACAATCCCTGTCCTGAACCTGCGCCGCGGAGACCGGCAAATTTCACGTCGGTTCGCAGTTGGCCGACCAATGCGAGCAATTGTGAGGCTTCGACATGCAAAGCGTCGTTGTCGAGCTCGATGATCGTGATGTCCTGGGCGTCGACCGCGAAGTAGACGGTGCCTTGACCGCTGACTTCCATCAGGGACAGTGATTCACCTGCCGCCTTCTGTTTGAGCGCGGCACGCAGCCCGCCACCACCGCCCATACCGGCGTTCTTGAAGGTGATCGCGCCCTCGTACGCCACCATCGAGCCGTTGATCGCTTTGATGGTGTCCCCCACCAGGTCTGCGACCAGTACCCGGTGCCCATCCATTCTCAGTTGCGCCACGGAGGGCACTATGCCAGATGCCCACGACGGATGCCGTGTCGTCGAGCAGAAAGTCGTGAACAGAAAATCGTGAACAGAAAATCTGCCGCCCACATGCTGTGGACGGCAGATTCTCGGCTGTCGAATTTCAGGCTTTCGGTGTTCAGCGCTTTCGGTGTTCAGGGACGGCTGAGCGCGCTCGCGTTGTCGTTGTCGCGAGTGGCGGTCGAACCTGCGGTGCTCTCGAGCATCCCCTCGAGGACGTTCTTGCCGATCGACGTTTCCTTGGGAAGCGCGATCGGGTAGGTCCCGTCGAAGCACGCGGCGCACAGACGGCTGGCCGGCTGCTCGGTGGCGGCGATCATGCCTTCGGTGGAGATGTATCCGAGGGTGTCCGCTCCGATGGAGCGACGCACGCCGTCGAGCATTTCCTCGAAAGTCGCGTCCTGTCCGCCCGCTCCATTGGCGATCAACTCGGCCGGTGAGGCGAAGTCGATGCCGTAGAAACAAGGCCACTTGACCGGCGGCGAGGCGATGCGGACGTGGATTTCGAGAGCGCCGGCTTCGCGGAGCATCCGGATGAGCGCACGCTGGGTGTTGCCGCGAACGATCGAATCGTCCACCACCACAAGGCGCTTGCCGCGGATGACTTCCTTGAGCGGGTTGAGCTTGAGCCTGATACCGAGCTGGCGGATCGTCTGCGACGGCTGGATGAAGGTACGGCCGACGTAGGCGTTCTTCATCAGACCCTGGCCGTAGGGGATGCCTGAGCCCTGTGCGTATCCGACGGCTGCGGGGGTGCCGGACTCGGGAACGGGGATGACCAAGTCACCTTCGGCGGGATGCTCGCTGGCGAGCAGACGGCCGATCTCGACGCGGGTCGAGTGGACAGAACGGCCACCGATGACACTGTCGGGACGGGCAAGGTAGACGTACTCGAAGACGCAGCCCTTGGGCGTCGGATTCGCGAAACGCGAGGAGCGAACGCCGTCGGCGTCGATCGCGAGCAGCTCACCGGGTTCGATGTCGCGGACGAACGACGCACCCACGATGTCGAGGGCTGCGGTCTCGCTGGCGACTACCCAACCGCGATCCAAACGGCCGAGGCAGAGCGGGCGGATGCCATGCGGATCGCGCGCTGCGTACAGCGTGTGCTCGTCCATGAAGGTCAGGCAGAACGCGCCCTCCAACGTGGGGAGCAATTCCATCGCGGCCTGTTCGATGGTGCTGTCGCCGGCAGCGTGTGCCAGCAGACCACCGATGAGGTCGGAGTCGGAAGTCGCGGCATTGGGGCGCTTGTCGTTGACCAGGCCGGCCGCACGGGTGCGGCTCGCCAGTTCAGCGGTGTTCACTAGGTTGCCGTTGTGGCCGAGCGCGATGCCCGTACCGGCAGTGGTCGTACGGAAGATGGGCTGCGCGTTCTCCCACGTCGTGGAACCGGTCGTCGAATAACGGCAATGTCCGACGGCGACATGTCCTGGCATCGCTGCGAGGGTCTGCTCGTCGAATACCTGACTGACCAGGCCGAGATCCTTGAACACCAACACCTGGGAGCCGTCGGCTACCGCAATGCCGGCAGCTTCTTGACCACGGTGCTGCAGTGCGTACAGGCCGTAATAAGTGAGCTTCGCCACATCCTCTCCCGGCGCCCAAACGCCGAATACACCGCATTCTTCGCGGGGCTCGTTCTCGTCCTCGTCGGACGGGTTCGAAGCGAGGAGATTTGGACTGTTGACCGACAGATCGGCACGAGTCACCGGGCGCTCCCTTTGTGGGCAGGGGTTGGGGGGCATCCACAGTCTACGGCCATTTTGGGACCCACTTCCCCTGAGGGCAGCCTTGGGCCTCAGATCACTCCGAAGCGAACCGGACGGTCTCTAGTAACTGCACCAACCGCTCTGTCACTACGCCAACCGCAGCAGGGGGAGCCAGTGCGCTATTTCTGGGGCGCGGCTACCTGATGCGTCGACTCGTCCGTCACCTGCGGCCTCGGAAAACTCGAGGAGTCCGGTGACCATCTGCAACCAGGTCCGAGCGTCTGTCTCGACGACGTTGGGCGGGGTTCCGCGCGTGTGACGCGGACCTTCGATGCACTGCACCGCAACAAACGGTGGGACGCGCACCTCGACGCTCGATCCGGGGGCGATCTGTTCGAGAGTGCGCGCACTCATCTTCACTGCCGCACCGAGTTCACTGCGCGAAGGCTTCGGCAGTTCCGGATCTCGAAGCCATGGGCCGACGGCCAGGACGGCGGCTCGAAATTCGGCGGGGTCGACGGCGCGGCGGGGCGGCATCAGTTCACTCCCTGTCTGCGAGTAGCGATACGAACGGCAAGTGCGCCACCGGCATTCGTGGCCAGGTGCAGCAGGGCGGGGGCAAGCACGCTGCCGCCCCGGCGGTGCAGCCACTCGAACAGCAATGCCGAAGCACCGGTGAAGGCCACTGCTGCGGGAACGTTGTCGCCGGCGCCGCGGGCGGGGGCGACGTGCCACAGCCCGAAAGTCAGTGCGTGAACGGCCTGCGCGGTCGGTCTGTTCAATTCGCGGTTCCAGACCGCGGACATCGCGCTACGGAACAACAGTTCCTCGGAGAGCACTGTGCCGAACGGGATGTGCAGGATGATCCATTCGAGGAAGTCTTCGCGGCCGTCTGCGCGCTCGTCGGCAGCGAGAGTCGCGCGCAACGAGGGAACGGCTAAAGCGACGCTGTAACCCGTAAGCACTGCGCCGGCCGCGGCTCCGCCGAACTGGGCGCCACCACGAATGCCGGTGTGCGCCAAGCCGAGTTCCTCGCGGGTGTAACCACGTGCGAGTAGGACGCCGATAGCCGACAGACCAGCTGCGGTGTTGACCACGGCGCGGGCACGAGGCGAAAGACCGAATGCTGGAAGCACGACGTTGCTCCAGGTGACCGCGGCGGCGGAGAGCGCGATCGAGGCTGCTCCCCTCACTTCTCCGGGCCCTCGGATTTCACGGCGACAACCAAAGCCGATCGCACCCGCTCGGTTTCTGCGGCCGTCCATCCCTCGGGCTGGGCAACGCTGATCCAGGCGTCCAGAACGGAGGTTCCGTAATTGTGACCATGACCGTCCGGAACTCCCGCGGCGTTGCCGAGGTCGGCGGACACCTGCCAGAACGTCACGACCGGGAACCACTTCATCGACGGTGAGCGGTCGAATCCCGGTACTTCCTTGAGCCACTCGGGACGATTGAACATCAGGTCGGGCGACCACCACACCACCGGATCGGAAGGGTGCTGGACAAACAGAACTCGCGGCTCCGGCCACGTCATCCCGTCGGTCGGAATGTCTTCGGAGCGATCCGCGAACCGTACGCCGGCCAGGCCGTCCGCGTACACGGGCGCTACTTCGGGGGTGCCGGGATCGCGCCTCTTCTCGATCGAACGCCACAACTGCGTCGCGTTCGGTGGGCCCACCCACAGAATTCCGTCGGCGGTATCGCGCGCCGCTTGCAGTGTGTCGAAGGCTCCGGCGCCGGCCATGACGCCGAGGCTCTCGCCGTAGACCATGAACTTCGGCCTGGTGGCTTCCGGTTCCTGGAGCCATCTTTCGTGCACCCGCTCGATCAACAGGCGTCCGGCAGCTTGCGCCTTCTCCTGGTCGGCGAGGAACGAGATCCAACTCGGCAGGTACGAGTACTGGCTGGCGACAAGAGCAGTGTCGCCGTCGTGCACAAGTTCGATTGCCTGCGCCGCAGTGGGATTGACCCACCCCGTACCCGTCGTCGGAATGACCACGAGAACCTTGCGCTGGAATGCGCCGGTCCTCTCCAGTTCTTTGATGACCAGGTCCATGCGCTCTTCGGGATCTTCGGCGCTTTCGAGGCCGGCGTACACACGAATCGGATCCATCGCCGGCTTACCGGTTGCCGCTTCGAGTTCCTGCGCGTCGAGTCCGCGCGAGACGAAGTTTCGTCCCTCGAACCCCAACGTGTCCCAGGGAGCGGCAGATTCGGGGCTACCCGATTTCATCGGATCCTGCGGTTCGACGACGCCGTCGCGAGTGGTCGAGTTCTGCAGACTGAAGATCGAGTTGGTCGCTGCGTAGATTCCGCGGACCAGGACGCCGTCGACCAGCATGAAGAACAGAACGGTGACAACCAGGACACCGACGCCATTGGCCACCGATCGTGACCAGTGGAACCGCCGCATCAGCTGTCGGGCAATCAGTTTCACCAGACCGTGGAGGACCCGCCAGATCGAGATGAGCAGACCGCCGACGAGCAGGCTCAGTCCGAGGGTTCGGATGTAGCCCGAGGTGGTTGTGCCTTCGGCATCGGTCAGTGCCGCGATTTCGCGTTGCCACCCGGCCGCGTAGACCAGCATGATGATCGCCGCGACGATGGACGCGACCGGAACGAACACTTTGATCGCGGAGGGCACCGGTTCGGGCAGTGGCCACCACCGTCGCCCGCTGAGCAGGTATCGCTCGACAGCCCAGCCGATCGCGGTACCGACCCCGTAGCCGATGGCCGAGTTGATGCCGCCGATCAGACCTTGGAACAGCCAATCTCGCGGAAGCAGCGAAGGAGTCAACGACCAGCAGAAGAAGAACGCGGCAAACGCGATGCCGGTGAAGTCGAGCTTGAGGAGACCCCACGCCCACTCGGTGAAGCGGTTGTCGAGCTTCTCGAGAGATGCGGGAACAGCCAGCCGCAGGTGGTGTTCCTGCGGCTGGCTGTCAGAAGAAGTCAGTTCTCCGGAATCGACCATCTATCACCCGAACAGAGCGGGCAGCGTTCCCTCGAAGGCCTCACGGAGCTTGGCCATCGTGACGGAGAAGTGTCCCTGGACCTCGACGGAATCACTGCCCTCGTCGACGACTCCGATACGCGTCCACGGCAAGCCGCGGGCGGTGCACATACCCGTGAAGCGGGTTTCTTCCGTGCGCGGAACAGCAACGAGGACGCGTCCCGACGATTCCGAGAACAGGGTGACGAACGGATCGGCACCCTCGGGAATCAGGATGCGGCAACCGGTTTCGCCGGCCAGCGCAGCTTCGACGACGGCCTGGGCCAGTCCACCCTCGGAGAGATCGTGGGCTGCGGTGACCAGTCCGTCACGCGAGGAGGCGAGCAGGATGTCCGCGAGCAGCTGCTCGCGGGCCAGGTCGACCTTCGGCGGTACGCCACCGAGATGACCGTGCTCGACCTGCGACCAGATTGAACCGTCGAACTCGTCGTGGGTGTCGCCGAGCAGGATCAGCGTCTCGCCGGGCTCGAGTCCGAGGCCCGTCGGGATGCGGCGGTGAACGTCGTCGATCACACCGAGGACGGCAACCACCGGCGTCGGCAGGATCGCCGTGGATCCGGTCTGGTTGTAGAAGCTGACATTGCCGCCGGTGACGGGGATGCCGAGGGTGGCGCAGCCATCGGCGAGGCCGCGAACAGCCTGCTGGAACTGCCACATGACACCCGGATCCTCGGGCGAACCGAAGTTGAGGCAGTTGGAGACGGCCTTGGGCGTTGCGCCCGTGACTGCCACGTTGCGGAAAGCCTCGGCCAATGCGAGCTGGGCACCGGTGTACGGATCGAGCGCGGTGTAGCGGCCCGAAGCGTCGGTGGACAGCGCGATTCCGCGTCCGGTCTTCTCGTCGATGCGGATGACGCCGCCGTCGGCGTTCTCGGCCAGGACGGTGTTGCCGCGGACGTAGCGGTCGTACTGCTCGGTGATCCACTTGCGGCTGCACAGGGCAGGCGAGGCGATCATCTTCAGCAAAGTGGCTTCGAGTTCTTCGTCCGTCTCGGGACGCTCGAGCCCTGCGGTCGTGTTCGCGATCAACGCATCCTGGCTTGCCGGGCGCTCGACGGGACGGTTGTAGACCGGTCCCTCGTGAGCGACGGTGCGCGGGGGAACGTCGACGACGGTCTCGCCGTGCCAGGAGATGGTGAGGTGCTCACCATCGGTGACCTCGCCGATGTCGGTGGCCAGGACGTCCCACTTCTTGCAGACCTCCATGAACGCATCGACGTTCTCGGGCGTGACCACGGCGCACATGCGCTCCTGCGATTCGCTCGAGAGCACCTCGGCCGGGGTCATGCCGGTGGCGCGCATCGGAACCTTCTCGAGGTTGATGTGCATGCCGCCGTCGCCGGCTGCAGCCAGCTCGGAGGTGGCGCAGGACAGCCCGGCGCCGCCGAGGTCCTGGATACCGACAACGAGGCCGGCCTTGTAGAGGTCGAGACAGCACTCGATGAGCACCTTCTCGGTGAACGGGTCGCCGACCTGAACCGCGGGCAGCTTCTTACGTCCGCCGGTGTCGCCACCCTCGTCGTCGAACGTTGCCGACGCGAGAACCGAGACGCCACCGATTCCGTCGAGACCGGTGCGTGCGCCGAACAGGATGATCTTGTTGCCCGCACCTGAAGCGAAGGCCAGATGCAGATCCTCGACACGCATTACGCCGGCCGCGAGGGCGTTGACCAGCGGGTTGCCTGCGTAGGACTCGTCGAAGACCGTCTCGCCGCCGATGTTGGGGAGGCCGAGGGAGTTTCCGTATCCACCGACACCGCGCACGACACCGTCGACGACGCGACGGGTATCGGGGGCGTCAGCAGCGCCGAAACGCAGCTGATCCATGACGGCGATCGGGCGCGCACCCATGGCCATGATGTCGCGGACGATGCCGCCGACGCCGGTGGCCGCACCCTGGTAGGGCTCGACGTACGACGGGTGGTTGTGGCTCTCGACCTTGAACGTGACTGCCCAGCCGTCACCGATGTCGACGACGCCGGCGTTCTCACCGATACCGGCCAGCATGTTGGCGCGCATCTCGTCGGTGGTGGTCTTGCCGAAGTATCCGAGGTGGACCTTGGAGGACTTGTACGAGCAGTGCTCGCTCCACATCACCGAGTACATCGCCAGTTCGGCGTCCGTGGGACGGCGGCCCAGGATCTCCTTGATGCGTGCGTATTCGTCGTCCTTGAGACCGAGCTCCTTGAACGGCTGAGCGGCATCGGGATCAGCCGATGCGTGCGTGACGGTATCGACCTGGTGAGCAGACACTGGAGAGTGGTCCCTTCCCTACGGGAGTCAAGAGGCAAGCCGGCGCGGAGCGGGACACCACGAATGTGCCCAACGAAAGAACGTGCCGGGGGACAGTCTATCGGTGTGGGCCGACGACTTCCGCAGACGGCAGCACCCGCAACACCTCCGGGCCTGCGAAGTATCGCCGGTCACACCCGAACCGGTTTGGGTAATCCGGTCGGTTTTCTTAAAGTCAGCCCGGTCCACTCTCTCCTCGAAAGGCCTCGCATGCCCCAGGATGTTCGTCAGTCCGATCTCACGGCGCAGTCCCAGTCGGTGACCACTCCCCTCACTCCGGCTGCAATTTTCCTGGTCGCGACCGTGAATCCGGGTGGCGAGAACACCACACGAGAACTACTCGCCGACGTCGCGGGTCTGCAGCGCGCCGTGGGACTGCGCGTCCCCGGATCAGGTTTGGATGTGGTGACAAGCATCGGATCGTCGGCCTGGGATCGACTGTTCGCCGGTCCGCGCCCTGCCCTACTGCACCCGTTCACCGCTCTACAGGGTGACGTTCACTCGGCGCCGTCGACTCCCGGCGATCTGCTCTTCCACATCCGCGCGATGAGCATGGACGCGTGTTTCGAGGTCGCTCGGCAGATCACGAAGCGACTGCACGGCGCGGCCACCGTCGTGGACGAAGTTCACGGCTTCCAGTACTTCGAGAACCGCGACCTCATCGGCTTCGTCGACGGCACCGAGAATCCGGTGGGCCGCGACGCCGTCGCCGCGGTGACGGTCGGCGACGAGGATCCAGAGTTCGCAGGCGGCAGCTACGTCCACATCCAGCGCTACATCCACAAGATGCGGGACTGGGAAGCAATCACCGTCGACGAGCAGGAGCGTGTGATCGGGCGCAGCAAGCTCGAGGACATCGAGATGACGTCGGAAGTGAAGCCGGCCAACTCGCACGTAGCCCTCAACGCGATCAAGGACGAGAACGGCAAGGCTCTCGAGATCCTGCGTGCCAACATGCCGTACGGACGCCTCGGCGACGACGAGATCGGCACCTTCTTCATCGGCTACTGCCGCACTCCGGCGATCACCGAACGGATGCTCGAGAACATGTTTCTCGGCAACCCTCGCGGCAATTACGACCGTCTGCTCGACTTCTCGACGGCCATGACGGGCTCGATGTTCTTCACACCGAGCGCCGACTTCTTCGAGGATCTACCGACTGCGCCCTCTACGCCCACTGGGCTCCCTGCACTTCCTTAACTACGCACCCACTAACTACGCGGCGTGAGGAAGGCGCCAAGAGCGTCGGCATACATGCGGACATCTGCCGCGCCCATCAGCTCGCGGGCCGAGTGCATGGCGAGCTGAGGCGCGCCCACATCGACGGTGGAGAGTCCGGTGCGTGATGCCGTGATCGGTCCGATGGTGGAGCCGCACGGCAGATCGGCGCGGTGGACGTAGCGCTGCATGGGCACTCCTGCCTGATCGCAGGCGAGCGCGAATTCGCCTGCACCGGCTGCGTCGGTGGCGTATCGCAAGTTCTGGTTCACCTTGAGTACCGGCCCACCGTTGATCTCGATCCGATGAGCGGGCTCGTGGCGGTCCGGATAGTTGGGGTGCGTGGCGTGCGCCATGTCGCCCGACGCGCATACCGAGCCGGCCATCGCCTGCAGGAATTCTTCGCGGCCGCCACCGCGTCCCAACACGATCCGCTCGAGCACGGTGTTGAGCAGGTCCGAGAAAGCTCCGCGATCGGACATGCTGCCGACCTCTTCGTGATCGAAGAGTGCGAGCACCGGAACCTGCCGCCCCGGCGACTCGGCCGCGGCCAGAAGTGCTTGTGTCCCTGCATAACACGTGCCCTGGTTGTCGAGCCGAGGGGCGCTGACCAATTCCTTGTCCACACCCACCACTGCGCTGGGCGCAAGGTCGTGTGTCATCAACTCCCAGCCGAGAACCGACGACGCGGCCACACCCGCACGCTCGGCGACAAAACCGATGAAAGACTTGGGCTTCGAACCCACTCCCCAGATTCCGTTGACGTGCCGCTGCGGATCCAGCGTCACGCCCTTGCGATCTTCGGACAGGTGGATAGCCAGCTGCGGAACACGAAGAATCGGGTCGTCGATGCGAACCAGCCTCTGCTCCACAGTGTTTCCCACCCGCACACTCAATCGTCCCGAGATACCGAGATCGCGGTCGAGCCACGAGTTCAGCCACGCACCGCCGTACGGTTCGAGGCCCACCATCTGCCACCCGGCCGAAGTGAGGTCGGGATGCTGTTTGACCCGCAGATTCGGGCTGTCGGTATGACCTCCGACAATCCGGAACGGAGCGGTACTTCCGACGCCCTCGGTGCTCCAGGCGATCAGCGAACCGCCTCGCACGAGGAAGTACCGTCCGGGCTCGGCGGGCCACGACTGCGTTTCGTGGACTTCGACGAACCCGCCGGCCGTCAGCTCGGTCGCCACCGTCGCGCACACATGGAACGGCGACGGTGACGAATCGACGAAGCTACACAAGCCGTCTGCGTCGGCCCCGGTCAGAGAAGCCGCCCCGGCCTGAGACGTCCGAGAAGTCTGAGAAGTCATGCCCCTCATCATGCCCGAACAGGTGTCCGGGATATCAGCGGGCGCGAAATCAGTGGGCGCGAATCAAGCGGGCACAGGACCGGTCAGCTCAGGCGTGCGGACCGGACACGCAGAACTGGTTCCCATCAGGATCGAGGAGCGTCACCCACCGGAAACCGTCCATGTTCTCGCGGTGGTGTTCGGTTGCCCCGGCCTCGACGAGTCGCGCCACCTCGGCGTCGAGATCCGGACTTCCCAGATCGAGATGGATGCGGTTCTTCCCGGCGGTGGGGTCCGGGACTTTCTGGAATGCGAAATTGGTGGCGCTGTCCGGGACCGAGACGATGTAGAACCAACCGTCGTTTTCCTCGACGATGTTTCCGCCCAACTGCGCTGCCCACCACGTTGCGAGCGGACCGGGATCGAGACTGTCGAAGGTGATCATGCCGAGTGTGAGAGTCATGCGCACACGCTAATGGAAGCCACCGACAAAGACTCTCGATCTCGGGCTGAGATGAGACGATCCTCGAATGCGACTCACGACGCTCCGCAACCGCGTTGCGGAACCACTCTTCGCCGTTTTCATCGCGACCGGAATACTCCTGAGCGTCCTCGGAGTGCTCGCCTGGCGATTTGCCACGCCATCTCTGCGAACAGAGCATATCGGCATCCAACCTCCGCCACCGCCGCCGATGGAGGACGGCAAGACCGGATACATGTGGGTTGTCGAAGGCTACAGCTACTTCGATGCCCCTCATTGGTTTCCCGCAACTGCGTGGTTCCTGATTGTCGGAACGGCTGTCGCTATTGCGGTGTCGGCAACACTGAACGCAACGGGATGGCAGCTGTCACGCGACACAGGTGGCAGAAAATTGGTTCTTCCGCTTGCGCTTTCGATTTTCGGAGCGGCCTACGGACTCGCGGTTGCCGTTGTCGGACGAATCTGGCCGCCCACCTTCTATTCGGTGGTCCTTCCCGAACCTCGTGACCCGCAGAACCCCTACCCCGAATCAGCCATCATCCACTTCGACCTCGAACCGAACCTGATCACCTTCACAGCCACAGGTCTTGCTGTCGGTCTTGTCGCCGCCACTCTGCTTCACGTCCGGAACTACTCGCTCACACGAACGAACTAGCGGGCGAGGAGATCACTCGACCGCTTCGAGTTCCGCGACACTCCCGTCCGAGATCACCCGGACGTGGCGGGTGATCTTCTCGATCGGCCAGTCCCACCACGCAATTCGAACCAACTTCTCGATGTCTTCAGCATTGAAGCGGCGCTTGATCTCCGTTGCCGGGTTGCCGCCGACAATTGCGTAGTCCGGGACGTCGCGCGTCACGACGGCACCAGTGGACACGATCGCCCCGTGACCGATCCGAACACCGGGCATGACTGTCACGTTCCCGCCGAACCACACGTCGTTCCCGACGACGGTGTCTCCGCGCGACGGCAGATCCTGCACCAAATCCATGTGCCTGGCCCAATCGCCGCCCATGATCGGGAACGGGTAGGTGGAGACACCGTTCATGCGATGATTTGCGCCGTTCATGATGAAGGTGACGCCGGTTGCCAGCGCGCAGAACTTTCCGATCAGCAGTTTGTCGGGACCGTAGTGGTGCAACATGTTTCGGGTCTCGAACTCTTCGGCGAACTCCGGATCGTCGTAGTAGGTGTACTCCCCTACCTCGATCAACGGGTTGTCGATCAACGGCTTCAGCAACACCACTCGCGGTTGCCCAGCCATCGGATGAACAAGGGCGGGATCCGGCACAGTGAAATCTGACGCGTTCATTACCAACTCCGATCCGTCGGCGCGGTGTCGCCGACCGCAGCAAGACTATCCGGTTCCTGCTGCGGTCGACCGACACGCGCAAACGTGCCGGGCGTCAGCCCAGAAGCCCCTTGGCAATATGGGTGACCTGAATTTCGTTGCTGCCTGCATAGATCATGAGCGACTTGGCATCACGCGCCAACTGCTCCACTCGGTACTCGGCCATGTAGCCGTTTCCACCGAACAGTTGCACGGCTTCCATCGCGACTTCGGTCGCCGCGCGCGAGGAGTACAGCTTCATCGCCGACGCCTCCGCCAAGCTCACCTTGTCTCCGGCTGCGGTGCGTTCGATCGCGTTGAAGACCATGTTCTGCACGTTGATTCGAGCGACCTCCATCTCGGCCAGCTTGAGCTGGATGAGCTGGAACTGCCCGATCTCGCGTCCCCACAGCTTGCGGGATTTCGCGTATTCGATACTCAGACGGTGACATTCGTTGATGATGCCGAGCGAGAGGGACGCGATGCCGATGCGTTCGGCGGCGAAGCTCTCCTTGGCGCTGGACTTACCGTCCGATTTTCCGCTGTCCTCGGTTTCGCCGAGCAGGCGGTCTTTGGTGATGCGGACGTTGTCGAAGAACAACTCACCGGTGGGTGAGGAATTCATGCCCATCTTCTTGAACGGCGGGCTCTGCGTGAGTCCTTCCATGCCCTTGTCGAGGATGAAGGCGAGCACCTTGCGATCGCGGCGATCAACCGACGCGTCGCCCTCGTCGAGCTTTGCGTAGACGATCATCACGTCGGCGTACGGACCGTTGGTGATGAAGGTCTTGTTGCCGTTGAGGATGTAGTCGTCACCATCGCGGCGCACGTAGGACTTCATGCCGCCGAAGGCATCCGAGCCCGAATCCGGTTCGGTGATCGCCCAGGCGCCGACGGTTTCGAAGGTCACCAGGCCGGGGAGCCAGCGTTCCTTCTGCGCGAGTGTGCCGCGGCTGCGGATGGTTCCGGCGGCCAATCCGAGGCTGACGCCCAACGACGCGACGAGACCGAGGCTGACTCCGGCCAATTCACTGTTGAGCACGACGCCCATGCTGCCTGCGCCGCTGAATGCACTCGACTTCTCACCGTCACTGGAGGGCGCATCGCCACGCTCACGTGCCAGCGACTTCTCGAGACCCTCGCGTGCCATGTCGGCGAGACCGAAGGTCGAGTACAGCTTGCGGATGATGTCGAACGGCGGCAGCGCACCACTTTCGAGCTCGTCGACGTGAGGTCGCACCTCTTTGTCGATAAAGCTTAGCAAGGCGTCGCGGAACATCAGGTCGGTGTCGGACCACTCGTACATGTGCCTGAACTCCAGTCGGTGAACGATCGGGAGACTGCCGAACGACAGCCACACACCGAATATAGAACACGTTCCAAAACCGGAACAGGATTCAGCTGATCAGTCCCATTCGCTGCGAGATCCACACCAGTTCCTGTTCGACGCCCGCGGACCACACCGAAAAGCTGTGACCACCGGGAAGCTCGAGATACCTGGCGTCCATTCCGGCCGCTTTGGCCGCTTCGTACACCTTTTGCTGACCGGGCTTGAACTCGTTGTCATCTGTTCCGACCACAAACACTCCGCCCGAGTTCGGGAACTTCCGGGTCGCCAGGAGATCCATCGGATTCACCTTCACGAATGCTGCCTCGTCGCCGCCGAAGATCTCGTCGACGGTCCGCGCTCGGTCACCGAGCGAAGGCTCCACCTGACCGGACAGATCGAGGAACGTCGGATACACGTCGGGGTAGTTGGTCGCCATCTGCAGTGAACAGGTACCGCCGTAGGAGAGCCCGCCGATGGCCCACGCTCTCGGATTCGTGTCGATCTGGAACGCATTCGCCACTGCCGCGGGCAAGTCCTTTGCCAGATACGTGCCGACCTTGCCCTGCGAGGAATCGGTGCACAGCGGATTGGCCATCTGCGAACCCGTTCCGTCGGCGATGACGACCACCGGGGCGAGCCCGGCGTGATCGCGCGCGAAAGAATCCATTGTCGCGGTGAGCTTTCCGCCCTGGAGCCAGTCCTCGGGCTTGCCAGGCTGACCGGCCATCAGCACCAGTACGGGAAGAAGTGGACGCGGATTCGTGAAGTACGACGGCGGCAGATACACCTGAGAGTCACGCGCCGAGAATCCCGAAACAGTTCCGGGGACCGGCAAAGTCGTGACTCGTCCGCGAATCGGCATGCCTTCGGGCGCTTTCCACACCGTGTCGGTGGGGTCGCCGGTGACAACAGGATCCGTCGGACCGGGAACCTCATCGAGTGAAATGCGGTCGAAATCGTCGTGGCCGAACGCAATTCCCACAGTCGGGTAGGCGGCAAAGACCAGATTGATCTGGGTCGCGGCGGTGACGATGACCAGCACTGTCGCAACCACGGACAGCACCGCCTTCGCGACGGTTCCGCCCGCCTTGATTCGCGGCCCGAGAAGTAGCAGCGCGTAGATACCGAGACCGATCCACACGTAGATCGACATCGCGATGGGATCGGGGAACGGCACGATCACCTTTTCGACCGTGATCCAGGCGGCGATCATGATCACCAGTGCGATCAGCCCCGCGATCGGCACGGCTCTGCGGTAGTACCACCGCACGTTCGAACCGAGCAGCCACACACCACCCAGGACCCCAAGGACAGTCAGGATCACCGGCAGCGGTCCCGAGATCAAACTGATTCGGTAGAGCCAGTCCACGTCAAGCCTCTCGCGCGTAGAAATGTCGCACGCACGAGGCTAGACGACGACGCTAGTACTCTGTATCAGGTGACATTCATCAAGGTCTGTGGCCTACGCGACGTTGACACGGTTGACCTCACGGTGGGCCTGGGCGTCGACGCCATCGGTTTCGTCTTCGCCGAGAGCGTCCGCAAAGTCGACCCCACGCTCGCAGTCGACCTGCTCGCGCGTGTCCCTGCCCATATCCGGGCAATCGGAGTCTTTCTCGGCAACCCGATCGATCAGATCCTAGAGATCGCCGAGATCACCGGACTTCGCACCGTGCAGATTCACGATCTTGTCGACGCCGAGCAAGTGCAGCGACTTCACGACGCAGGCCTTACCGTGATCCGTGCAGTCGTCTCCAGCAACGTCCGCGACGGTTACAACCTCGACCTCGGTGAGGACGAACTCTTGATCGACGGCGCAGACGCCGGATCCGGGGTGCCGTGGGACTGGGCCCAACAGCAATCGCGCCCGCAGGGCCAGTGGATCCTGGCGGGCGGACTGTCCCCGGACAACGTGCGCGACGCACTGGATGCCACCGGAGCCTGGGGCGTCGACGTCTCCAGCGGCGTCGAATCGTCCCGCGGCGTCAAGGACCACGCTTTGATCGAGAAGTTCGTGAGCGCTGTCCGCCAGACCGATCACTCGAAGTAGTACGCGTAGTCACTGAAGGCGACTTGACCGGTGGGACTCGCCTTCACCGCGTCGGCAACGGCAGGCGGAATGGGAGCCCAGCGTGCCGGCATCGCTGCCGCCAGTGAGGGCTTCAAGATGTAGAGCAGGGCGAAGTTCACTATCCAGAGCGGCGGCGCCATCGACATGCCGACTTCCGAACTCACATCGGCTTTGGTGTTGGTCACCAGCTGCGCTTCACCCGAAATCTGTTGCGCTGCAAATCCGTAGACCGCTTGCACCGTGTACGCCGACTGATAGAGCGCAATCAGAGAGTGCGTCGCACCGTTGTTGCGTAACCAGGTGCCGACAAAACCGCCGGGAGCGATCAGCGTATTCACCTGCCGCGTCGGCGCATCCGCGTTGGCGGGACTCTCCAACAATCCGTCGGGGTTCACGTACAACCCGTAGCTGGCCAGAACCGACGGCGTAGTGCCGGAGTAGAGAGGGCGCCCGTTCGTATTGGTCAATATTCGGGCGCATTCGTAGATCACCTCGGCGTCCTCGCGATTGCCCCCGACCCCACCGCCGGAGATGAGATCGCGATACTGCTCCTCGGACAAAGTGTCGGCTGGTTCGAGTCCGATCTGCGCGGCAATCTCGTCCGCTACCGGTTGACCCAGCGGCTGGTTGAGCTGATCCGGACTGGTCAGCTGTGTGGGCGCGACGCTCTCGTAGCCAGGTGCCCCGGCAAAGGGGATCACGAACCCGGTATCGACAGTCTCCGCAACAGGTTGAGCGCCGGCCGTCTGAGTCATGGCAAACGAAAGTACGCACACCCCAACCAAAGCCAGTACCGGGATGGTCCCCCGGTGCGACCGTGCCCCACGTCTACAGCCCTCGCCTGAGAAAGGCTTGCCTGCAATTCCCTTGCCGCGCATAGGTCAACCTCCCGGGACACAGTCCGGCGAATCAACTCGAGCTTGCATCTCAGTCAAACGCTGTGAACAGCGCCGTGTCAAGACTCTTGCCAGGTCGAGGGGCCGACGGCACCCGCTCGACCGATACAGTGGTCCTTCCAACTGAAGTGACCTCACCCGCGGTTGACCGCTCGAGTTGTGCGCGTCAGTTGCAGGAAGTCCCGCGTCAGTTACACGAAGTTTCTGGAGGCGAGCAGTGTCTGACAAGCGCGGAACCGTGTTGATCACTGGCGTCGGCCGGCGCAAGTCGATCGGAGCAGGCCTTGCATTGGGTCTCGCCGAGGATGGTTGGGATCTGACGATCGGCTACTGGGAGCCTTATGACGAACGCGCCGGGTTCGTCCGCGGAGCGCACGATCCGCAGGACATTGCAGAGAAGTGTCGCGCACTCGGGAGCCGTGTCGACCTAATTCCCGGCGATCTGGCCTCGCCGGACGCTGCCGGTCAGCTCGTTGACGCTGCCGCAGCGCGGAACGACCTTCGTGGGCTGGTGCTCTCGCATTGCGAAAGCGTCGACAGCTCGATCCTCGACACCACGATCGAGAGCTGGGAACGACATTTCGCCGTCAACGCCCGCGCCTCTTGGCTGCTGATCAAAGCGTTCGCTGAACAACTTCCCGAACAGCACGACGCCAGTCAGGTGACCGGGCGGATCATCGCGCTCACCAGCGACCATGCGGCCCACAATCTCCCGTACGGAGCCAGCAAGGGAGCTCTCGACCGCATCGTCATCGCAGCCGCAGTCGAACTCGGATCACGTGGGGTAAGAGCCAACGTCATCAACCCCGGACCGATCGACACAGGGTGGATGACACCGGAGATCAGGCAGGCCGCCACCCTCCGGACCCCTGCCGGCCGACTGGGTACTCCCGGCGACACTGCAGACCTCGTTCGGTTTCTGATGTCCGACGCCGGAAGCTGGATTACGGGACAACTCCTTCACTCCAACGGCGGATTCAGTACGAACTGAGCCCTGGCCGGACTCAGTTCAGGCTTTGTAGGTCGGTAGCGTCTGCCCGAGCCTCTTGCCCATCTCGGCAGCCAATGCGGCGAGCCCGCTGGCCGGACGTACCATGACCTCGAAATCGACGATCTTGCCGTCCTCGTCGAATTCGACCATGTCGATTCCCTTGAGGCTCTTGTCGCCGATGTTCGCACTGAATTCGAGCACGACCTGCCGACCGTTGGCTCCGGCGAACTGCCGGTGGTACTCGAAGTTCTCGAAGACCTGGATCACCGTATTGAGAATGAGCACAACGGCATCCGCGGACTGGTACGGCTTGAATCCCGTGGGTGACCGGAACTGCGCGTCAGGCGCGACGATGGTCGGTAGCGCCGACAGGTCACCGGTTTCGATCATGGTGTGCCACAACTGCAGGGCTGCTTCGACTTTCGGTTCGAGCGTCAATTCCGTGCTCATGCTTCTACCCTTTCCTCGGCGTTACCTGCTACTTGATTTACCGGCACTTGACTGGCGACGGCCCACGCACTCAACACAGTTCGCACCCCGGTCACGAGTTGCAACGGCTGATCGATCATGACGTGATGTCCGGCTTCGGGAATCTCCGCCACGATGGCGTCCGGTCCGAACAACCCGCGCATGTGTTCCATGAGTCGGTCGGACACAATTCCGTTCTCGGCCCGGAAATATGCTACGCGGCAACGTGGTTCACTGCTCAGAACATCTTCGGCGCCGACACGGAGAAAGAAGTTCGGATCGAATTTCCACGACCAACCACCGTCGACTTCCTCCATCGACGTGGCCGCCACATGATCACGCACTGCGGGTACCCCCGAGTCCTGCGGCGGGACGAAGCGGAATCGACCCATTGCATCTTCTCTGGAGGGGTAAACCTTCTTGGGGCCGAACGCATTCTGGCGTCGAGCTGCCTCTTCTTCGGGCGTACGCGCCTTGAGTGGAGAATCAATGATGACAACGCCGTCCAACAGCTCGCCGTGCAGATGTGAGGCCACGAAAGAAACAATCCCACCCATACTGTGCCCGACCAGAATCGGCTTGCCGTCGATTCCCCCGGCCTCAGCCGCCGCCAGCACCTCCCGAGCCCACTGGGACATCGCGTAGGCATCGCGAGTGTCACTGTCGCCGTGGCCCGTCAGGTCCAGGGCAACGACGCGCCGCCCATCGGCCAATTGCGGGGCGATGTGGTCCCACCACCTGCTGTGGGCCGCACCGCCGTGGATCAGCACGATTCCCGGCCCCGCCGACCCGGCCGACCCCCAAGCCCGAAAGTGCACCGCAGCGCCCTCGACCTCCACCGAACCGGTCTCGACCGGCGCTTCCAGCGCCCGGGTGAACCAAACAGGCGCGTCTTCGACCACATTGCTCATCGATCGAACATACATAGTCGCCAATCGGTTCATCCAACTCTTCCCAGTTCGTGATCCATCACCTATATTGAATCCGGCCTCAAGTTCAATTCGTTTCGCCGAAGGGGAGAGATGACCAACCGCCAAGTACGCCTCGCCGCCCGCCCGACAGGACTTCCCGACGCTTCCACCTGGGAATACGTCGATGCCGAGATCCCGTCCGCCGGACCGGGCGAGTTTGTCGTCAAGGTCGAGTATCTCTCCCTCGACCCCGCGATGCGCGGCTGGCTCAACGACGTCAAGTCCTACGTTCCCCCGGTCAAGCTCGGTTCCGTCATGCGCGCCCACGGCGTCGGACGCATCACCGAATCCCAACACCCCGATTACCAGGTCGGTGACATCGTCGCCGGATCGTTCGGCGCTTCCGAATACGGCGTTTCCGACGGCACCGATGTCACGCGGGTCGACGAATCGATCGCTCCCCTACCGACCTGGCTCGGCGCTCTCGGATTCCCCGGCGTCACCGCGTATTTCGGACTGCTCGACGTCGGAAAGCTGAAGGATGGTGACACCGTCGTAGTATCCGGCGCGGCAGGCGCCGTCGGCAGCCTCGTCGGCCAGATCGCAAAGATCCACGGCTGCAAGGTCATCGGCATCGCCGGTGGTCCGGAGAAGTGCGCGTGGCTCACCGAAGACCTCGGCTTCGATGTCGCCATCGACTACAAGAACGAATCCGTCTACAAGGCACTCAAGTCCAATGCACCCGACGGGATCGACGTGTACTTCGACAACGTCGGCGGTGAGATTCTCGACGCAGCACTGTCCCGCCTGCGCCTCGGTGCTCGGGTCGTCATCTGTGGCGCAATTGCAGGTTACAACGCCACCGAGCCTCAGCCCGGCCCCGCGCACTATCTGTCACTTCTCGTCAACCGGGCCACGATGGCCGGCTTCGTGGTCTTCGACTACCTCGATCGCTATGCAGAAGCGCAGGAGCAGATCGGAAAGTGGATCAAGAGTGGCGAATTGACGGCTCGCGAGCATGTCGTCGACGGGGGCATCGACGCATTCGGCGACAGCCTCAATCTTCTCTTTGCCGGTGCGAACACCGGAAAGCTGGTCCTGAAGGTCAGCTGAGTCAGACACACATGCAGATCGGCCACCGGTGTTCCGGTGGCCGATTCGCGTGCGTCAACCAACGCCCGACGGGGTGGGAACGCTGTCCTCACCCAACCGCGGCGGGGCCGACCGATAGGTTGCCGGAGTGCCGCTCAACCGAATCGGATTGGCTACCTGCCGAGTCGGTGCATCGCGACGCGGATCGTCGATGGTCACCACCGGATCGAGATCCAGCCGCTCCGCCAGTGCAATCGCGTCGGCGATGTCGTTGAGGGGCCCGCACGGAACTCCGCGCTCGGTCAGTGCCTCGAACCACGAGTCTGCAGTGCCCTTGGCCAACGCAGCAGTGACGGCGTCGAACAACTCTTCTCGATGCGCGACCCGATCCCGATTCGAGATGAACCGTACATCCGCGGCAAGTTCGGGAACTCCGAGAACCTCTACCAACGAACCGAATTGGCGATCGTTGCCGACAGCGAGAACCAGCGGGCGGTCGGCGGTCTCGAACACCTCGTAGGGCGCGATGCTCGGATGCCGATTGCCCATGGCTGCCGGCACCACACCCGCGGCCACGTAGCCGGACGACTGGTTGGCCAGCGCGGACAGCAACGAGGACAACAGGTTGACCTCGACGTGCTGCCCTTCGCCCGTTCGATCGCGGTGGCGCAGCGCTGCAAGGATTCCCACGCTGGCATGCAAGCCGGTGATGACGTCGACCACCGCGACACCGACCTTGGTGGGCGTCTTGGAATCGGGACCCGTGATACTCATCAATCCGCCGACCGCCTGAATCAACAGGTCGTACCCAGGCAGAGAATTGTTGCCACCGAAGCCGCTGATCGAGCAGTAGACCGCACGCGGATTCATTTCTCGGACAGCGTCGTAGCCCAGACCCAGACGGTCCATCGTTCCCGGCAGGAAGTTCTGCACCACTACGTCTGCACTGCGAACCAGCTCGCGTGCACTCTCGAGATCCGCGTTCTCGCGCAAGTCCAGGGTGACCGACTTCTTGTTGCGGTTCACCGACAGGAAGTAACTCGACTCGTCACCGACCCACGGCGGACCCCAGCTGCGAGTATCGTCGCCGACACCCGGCCGCTCGATCTTGACGACCTCCGCGCCGAGATCGGCAAGAATCATCGTGGCGTACGGACCGGCGAGGACGCGGCCGAAATCCGCGATCACCAACCCGTCGAGCGCTCCGACAGCGTCTACCGTCACCGGAACGCTTCTTCACCGGTGAGAGCGCGACCGATCACCAGCTGGTGAACCTCGGAGGTCCCCTCGTAGGTGAGAACGGATTCGAGGTTGTTGGCGTGTCGAATCACGGGGTATTCGAGCGTGATGCCGTTGGCGCCCAGAATGGTTCGGCATTCACGTGCGATCTTGATGGCTTCGCGGACGTTGTTGAGCTTGCCGGTGCTGACCTGCTCGGGACGGACCGTTCCGGCGTCCTTGAGACGGCCGAGGTGGATGGCGAGCAATTGCCCCTTGCCCAATTCGACTGCCATGTCGGCAATCTTGGCCTGGGTGATCTGGTACGCGGCGAGCGACTTGTCGAAGACCTTGCGGTCACGCGCGTACGAGATCGCGGTCTCGAGGCAGTCACGTGCTGCACCCATCGCGCCGAAGATGATGCCGAAGCGTGCCTCGTTGAGGCAGCCGAGCGGGCCGGACAGTCCGCGAGCCTTGGGCAGCATCGCCGAGGCAGGCAGACGCACGTCTTCGAGCACCAGCTCCGAGGTGACCGATGCTCGCAGCGACATCTTGTTCTTGATCTCGGGGGCGGAGAAGCCCGGAGTGTCGGTGGGAACGACAAATCCGCGGATGCCGTCGTCGGTGCGCGCCCAGACCACGGCGACGTCCGCGATGGAGCCGTTGGTAATCCACATCTTGGTGCCGTTGAGGATCCAGTCGTCGCCGTCGCGCTTGGCGTTGGTTCGCATGCCGCCGGGGTTGGATCCGAAATCGGGTTCCGTGAGACCGAAGCAACCGATGGCTTCACCGGCCGCCATCCGCGGGAGCCACTCTTCCTTCTGCTCTTCACTTCCGTTGTGGTGGATCGCGAACATGGCGAGCGAACCCTGGACTGATACGAGGCTGCGAATACCCGAATCGACAGCTTCGAGTTCCTGGCAGGCTAACCCGTACGCCGTCGCGCTCATCCCGGCACAGCCGTAGCCCTCGAGGTGCATGCCCAGTACGCCGAGCGCGCCCAGCTCCTTGGCCAGCTCACGAGCCGGCAGTGCTGCCGCTTCGAACCATTCGCCTACGTGCGGGCGAATGCGATCGTCGACCATCTTGCGGACCGTGCCGCGGATCGCGATCTCCTCGGCGTCCAGCAGGGTGTCGATGGCAAAAAGCTCGGACAGGGACTGCGGCGTGGTCACGGGGCCTCCAGTGTTCTCGGGCGCAATCCTTTGCGAGAACGATTGCGCAATCGTTTGCATCGCCTAGAGTAGAGCCCGGTTGCGCACCCGTCAATCCCCGAACTGCCGACCGACACCGAATCAACTCAGGACCGACGCACACCAGGAGCCACGACGCAGATGACGCCCGATCCGTCGAACCGCAGCAACGGCCGTCCGCCGACGTTGCGCGAAATCGCCGACCAGGCCGGGGTCCACATCTCGACGGCGTCGCGGGTCCTCCGTCAGCCCGAGCCCGCCGACGGCTGGTCCGACTCCGCACTCCGAGTTCGTCAGGTTGCCGAGGAACTCGGTTACCAACCGAATCTGTGGGCAGCCAGCCTTCGTACCCGCAAGACCACCACCATCGGCGTCGTGATGCCGAGACTGACAGACGTTGTAGTGGCCACCATGTTCCAAGGCATCGAGGAAGCCGCCACCGCAGCCGGGTACTCCGTCTTGCTCTCCAGCCCGCCCGACGATCTGGAAGCGCAACGCAAAGCGGTCGAGTTCCTGGTGAGCCGACAGGTCGACGGTCTCATGCTGAGCAGCATTCACCTGCCGGGTACCGATTTCGTCGACTCGCTCCCCCTGCGCTCACTGCCGATCCTGCTGCTGAACCGGCACATCGACTCGGCGACGTCATCCGTCAACCGAAGCCTTCCCTTTGTCAGCGGCGACGACCGCCTCGGCGGCTACCTCGCGGGGAAGCATCTACTGGACTGCGGCTATCGCGATCTCGGAGTGATCGCGGGGCCGGATCACGCCAGCACGTCGCGGGAACGCGTCGCGGGTTTCCGCGATGCCCTGGCCGAAGCCGGTCTGGAACTGCCGCCGAACCGAATAGTGGCCTCCGAGTTCGAAGTTCAAGGGGGTGTCGATGCGGCTGCCACACTGCTCAGTGGGAACACGCGCCCTGACGCCGTCTTCACGGTGAGCGACACCATCGCGATCGGCGTACTCGGTGTGGCCCGTGATCTCGGGTTGAGCATTCCCGACGATCTTGCGTTGGTCGGCTACAACGACATTCCGGTTGTCTCCCAACTCCCGGTGCCCCTGACGACGGTCAGGTCCCCCGCTCGAAAGATCGGTGCGACCGGGCTCGAGCGCCTACTGGCACTGATCTCCGGCAAGAGCGTCGAATCCGTGAAGCTTCCCGTCGAACTGATCGCGCGAGCCTCCACCAGAAAGCCTGCCAGTCGCAAACTCTGAGCAGCTACCAGACCTGAGATTCGTCGATGCCCAACTGTCGCGCGTAACCGGAGTTGAGTGCGTCCCAGCCGTACTCGCGCGCCCGTTCACCCACGATCGGTCCGAAGGGCTCGCCTGCCAGAAGGGCATCGAGTACGTCGAAGCACAGATGCCACCCCGCAGCGAGCGCCGACGCCATCCCCTCGGCGCGCGACCTCTGCGTCAGCACGACGCGGGTGCCGCCTTCGATCGGGGTCAGGTCCCACACCAATTCGTCCGGGCCCCACTCGTGTTCGAGCCGCCGAGTGGTCTCCACGACGTGAACGGTGACCGGCAGCGACATTTCGGGGGCGCCGTCCTCGGTGAGCATGGTGATCACCGCATCACCGGTACGGCTCAGATTCCGATCGGCGGTGTACGGCGTCCATTGCGCCAACATCTCCGGGTCGGTGATCGCCTCCCACACCTTCTCGACGGAATACGGCAGCACCCGAGGAAAGCTGACGACTGTGTCGTCACCGTCGACGCTCACCGTGACGTCGGACAGGGCACTGGGCTGATACGGCTGGGCACTCATGGTTCGATCTCACCAGGAACCACCGACACAGGCAACCGCCCGCTCGGCGTTCAGAACGCAAACACCGCCGATGCGGCCGCGATTGTCTCCTCCACCACCGGAAATTTCACCACGGACAAGTCGTGTCGAGCTCCTTCGAACTCCACCAGACGCGTCGCGGCGGGAATCAAGGCGAGTGCTGCCCGCATCTCCTCCGTTGTCGCGAACTCGTCCTTCGAACCGTGGACGACAACGGTCGGTGTGTTCAGTTCGGGCAGGTGTTCGGTTCTGAGCTTCTCGGGCTTCTTCGGTGGATGCAGTGGATAGGAGAGAAGGACCAGGCCGTCGACAAGTCCCGGGTTCTCCGCCGCAAGCATCGACGCCTGCCGACCGCCGTACGAATGTCCGCCGAGCAGAACGGGTCCGGGCACCGAGTAGTCCTTGCGAACAGCAGCAATCACCTCGGCAATGCCCGCGCGATCCTCCGCAGCACGCGACGGATGCGGAGGCCCCGAAGCTCGACGCACCCGAAACGCGAGATCGAAGCGCAGAACTTGCACTCCTGCCGCAGCAAAGCCGTCGGCAACAGCACGCAACAGCACGGTGTCGCAGTTACTTCCTGCGCCGTGAGTCAGTGCAAGCGTGGCGACGGGCGACGCGAAGGACACAGAAGCAGGTCGATGAAGGAAACCGTGCACCGCACCTTCGTCGACCGTTTCGACAGTAGTCATGGACGCATCCTTGTCCGACCCGCTCGGGCCTGTTCGACCGCGGCAGTCATGCTGCCCTCGTAAACCGGACCGTGTCCGGGAAACAGCACGCCGGCAGGTGCAGCGGCGATATTGTCCAACGCCTGGTCGGTCGCTTCACGGTCATGATTGAAGGGGCACACCAGAAATTGTGGTCCGGCGACGCTCGACGTCGCGTGTCCGGTCACCAGAGCGTCACCCGACGCGATCACTCCTGCGTCGGGAACAAGGTAAGCGCTGTGGCCGTCGGTATGCCCATGAGTGGGAATCGGCACGATCCGACCGGGAACGTCCAGCGCACCACCGGACGCAAAGGACTGTGCCCGAGGCAGTTCCGCACCTTTCAACGCGCCGACTCCGATCACGTCGCGAAGCCATTTCGGAGCACCTCGCCGCCACAACAGCAACGGAACTCCGGCCGGCGACAACTGTTGCAGATACTCCCGCTTCGCATGAGGCACTTCCAACGGATCCATCAGGACCGGAACCTCGAGCCGAGTCACGATGTCCGCGATCCCACCGATGTGATCGATGTGCGCGTGAGTGACGAGAATTGCCCGAACATCCCCGAGCTGGTGACCGATCTGTTCGATCGAGCGTTCGACGTCGGTGCCGTTGGCCGGATATCCGCCGTCGATCAAGGTCAGATCGGACCCCTCTTCGACCAGGACCCAATTGGCGTGACCGCACCGAACCAGATGTGTGTTCTCGATCTGCGTGATCGACAGTGCCGCAGTAGTCATGCTTGGTAGTCTGCGCCACGTGTCGGAATCCGTGAAGCAGGCCAGCAGCCGCAGCATTCGAGATCGCGCCGAAGCATCCTTGGTGGCAGCCGCATTCGCACTGCCCAGCGCGGTGAAACGTCGAATCACCGGACCACCCGTCGTCATCGAGGGCAACACGCTCGACGCCGACGCACACCTTCTGCTCACGCTCGCGAAGACGCGGCCACTCCCCTCGCATTCAACCGATCCCCAGTCACTCGCCGCTGCTCGCGCCAATCTCACCCGAACCGCGATCATGATGGGCGGCAGGCCCACGCCCGTCCACACCGAGGAGATCTCCGTTTCGGGTGCCGACGGCCCGCTTCGCGCCCGGCTCTACGTCCCGACAGCCGACACCGGCGCTCTGCTCGTCTATTTCCAC
The DNA here is from genome assembly GCF_042728675.1 of Rhodococcus sp. NPDC060176. Classification (NCBI taxonomy): domain Bacteria; kingdom Bacillati; phylum Actinomycetota; class Actinomycetes; order Mycobacteriales; family Nocardiaceae; genus Rhodococcus; species Rhodococcus sp. NPDC060176. The sequence continues at coordinate 1,209,173 of NZ_JBHWYS010000001.1, read as the reverse complement.
GGCGGCGGGTGGGTACAGGGCAGCATCGAATCCCACGATGCCCCGTGCCGCCTGTTGGCCGAAACCTCCGGCGCACGGGTCATCTCGGTCGACTACCGGCTCTCACCCGAATTCGCTTTCCCCACACCGGTACACGATGCCTATGCCGCCTACCTCGATATCGTCGACCGCGCCGACGAGTTCTGCGCAGACCCGACGCGCATCGCTGTCGGGGGCGACAGCGCGGGCGGGCATCTTTCCGCAACGGTCGCGCTGCGTGCCCGCGACGACGGCAAGACCCCACCGGCGGCGCAGCTGTTGATCTACCCCGCGACCGACTTTCACGAGAAGGCCCCCTCGCGAACGACGTTCGGTGAAGGTTTCTTCCTGACCGAGGCCAACATGAACTTCTACGAGTCCAGCTTCCTCGGCAGCAATGCCGATCGACTCGATCCGATGGTGTCGCCGCTACGCGCCCCCGACGCGACCGGACTGCCGCCGGCCATCGTGATCACGGCGGGATTCGATCCACTCCGGGACGAAGGCGAAGCCTACGCAGCTCGATTGCGCGACAACGGTGTTCACGTGACCGATCGACGCTATCGCGGGTTCATCCACGGCTTCGTCAACGTTCTGGGACCGAGCGCGGGTTCGCGCACCGCCGTCGCCGAGATCGGCGGAATGCTCCGCGTTCTACTCACCCACCCAGCAAAATCTCCCGCAACGTATCCACCAGCGGATCAACCGGCAGCTCAGGGCTGATCGCACGCTGTAGCCCCAAACCGATTCCGACGCTGAGTATGCGCAGTGCCGCGGCGTTCGGGTCCAGTGCCGGCGTCACGCCGTTGGACTCGGCAAGATGTTGCACCACTCCGGCAATCAATCCGCGCACCTGATCGGCACCCGTCGCGATCTTTTCGCGGATCTCTTCGCTGTGCCGCGATCGCACCGAGAACTCGACTTCGAGCAACGTCCATCTCTTGTCCCCGATGGTTCGCTCGGCCCATCGCGCGAACTCGGCCACCGCGTCGTCGAGCGTCGAATTGGCTCCGAGCTGTGAGGTGATCTCGCCGACCTTGGTCAACCTGATTCGGCCGAGCACCTCGGCGCACAACTCGTCCTTGTTCTTGAAGTTCGAGTACACCGCACCTTTGGAATAACCGGCATCCTCGGCGATCTGATCGAGCGACGCGGCGGCGTACCCGCGATCGAGGAAATGTTCGACGGCCGTCGCCAACAAGGTCTCGCGGGTCATCGCCTGCGCTTCCTGCCTGGTCAATCGCGCCATCGGAACCTCCTCGCGGTTCTGAGTATCGAGATTCCAACGGTAGCCGAATACCGGAAGCGCACCGCAGGCGCACTCCCGAAACCCAAATTTGGGGTACCCGCGTTATTCAGATACTGATAGTCTCCGAAGTATGACTTCAGAAGTGACCGGCACCACCGCGCCCGGGTCCGGACGACACAGCGCGCCTAGACGGGGATTGGCAATCGGATGCGGCGGCACCCTCGGCTTCGCCTGGACCGTTGCTGCCCTCGCCTCGGTTCGGGACGCCCTCGACTGGGATCCCCGCGAAGCCACCGCCATCATCGGCACGTCCGCCGGAGCCGAGTTCGTGACAATGCTCGGCAGCGGAGTCGGCGTCGACGAGTTGGTAGCCATGCAACTCGGAGAGCCCGCCGCACGTCCCGAACTCCTCGCCCACACAGCATCGGCGCCCGGAAGAATCCCGCCACTTCCGAGTTTGGGGATCGGCAATCCACGACTGGTGACGCGTCGAGATCTTCCCGTTCTGAGCCGGATGAGCGGTATCGCACCGCGTGGTGGCGGCGACCCGTCCTGGCTCACCACGCTCGCCGAATCTCTTGCCCCTGGCGATTCGTGGCTCCCACATCCGTGCGCGTACATGGTATCCATGGACTACAGAACCGGGCGACGGGTCGCGTTCGGGGCACAGGGGGCTCCGAAAGCGACAGTCGGTGAAGCGCTTCGAGCGTCTTGGGCGATTCCCGGCTGGTTCCCACCTGTCACCATCGACGGCGTCAGGTACATCGACGGCGGCGCGGCGTCCACGGCATCGGTAGACCTCCTGCTCCCCCTCGAACTCGACGAGCTGGTTGTACTGGCGCCCATGGCATCTCGAACACTGAAGCCGGCGCGCGGCGCCGCCCGTATCGAACGCGGCGCCCTGCGGAACTCCATGTCCAAGGGCCTCGACCGGGAAATCGAACTGGTCCGCGCTGCGGGAACCAGGGTCTTGCGCATAGACGCCACCGACGACGATCTCGCCGTCATGGGCGCCAACTTCATGGACGGCCGACGGCGGCTCGCCACCTTCGAATCATCCCTACGTACAACACGTGCGAGCGTGAAACGCGAACTCGATGCGCGCCCGTTCCACTCCACCCCGTCCCACCAGTGAAAGCGCAGACTCAGTGAACAACAGAACTGACCACTTCGAGGTCGTGATCATCGGTGGCGGGATCTCCGGGATCGGTGCCGCAATTCACCTGCAGCGCCTCGGGATCGACAATTTTGTCCTGCTCGAGAAAGCTGACTCCCTCGGCGGCACCTGGCGCGCCAACACCTATCCCGGTTGTGCCTGCGACGTTCCGTCCGGCCTGTACTCGTATTCCTTTGCCGCCAATCCGGATTGGACCCGACTGTTCGCGGAGCAGCCGGAGATCCGCGAGTACATCGAGGACACGGCCGTCCGCCACGGCGTCGACAAGCACGTTCGCTTCGGGGTCGAAATGCTCTCCGCACAGTGGGACGCATCGCAATCACTCTGGAAGATCACAACTTCCAGCGGTGAACTCACTGCTCGTTTCGTGATAGCCGCCGCCGGCCCGTGGAACGAACCCTTGACGCCGGCGATCCCCGGGCTGGAAACGTTCGAGGGCGAGGTGTTTCATTCCTCGCAGTGGAATCACGACTACGACTTGACCGGAAAGCGCGTCGCCGTCGTAGGTACCGGCGCTTCCGCAGTCCAATTCGTGCCGCGCATCGTCTCCGACGTGTCCGCCCTTCACCTTTACCAACGCACCGCTCAATGGGTCCTTCCCAAACCCGATCACTACGTACCGCGGATCGAAAGGTCCGTCATGCGATTCGTACCGGGAGCGCACAAGGCTCTACGCAGCATCGAATACGGAATCATGGAAGCGCTTGGATTGGGGTTCCGCAATCCGTGGATCCTGCGTATCGTGCAGAAACTCGGGTCGGCCCAATTGCGCTTGCAGGTGCGCGATCCGAAGCTACGCAAGGCGCTGACTCCCGACTACACCCTCGGTTGCAAGCGACTACTCATGTCGAACTCGTACTACCCGGCCCTCGGCAGACCCAACGTGACCGTCCATGCCAACGCAGTCGAAGAGATCCACGGCAACACCGTGATCGGAGCCGACGGAGTGGAATCGGAAGTGGACGCGATCATCTTCGGAACGGGCTTCCACATCCTCGACATGCCCATTGCATCAAAGGTATTCGACGGAGAAGGTCGATCACTCGACGATCATTGGCAGGGAAGCCCGCGGGCGTACTTCGGTTCCGCCGTCAGCGGATTCCCCAACGCGTTCATTCTGCTGGGCCCGAGCCTCGGCACCGGACACACGTCGGCCTTCATGATTCTGGAAGCCCAACTGAACTATGTGGCACAGGCGATCGGCCACGCTCGTCGGCACGGCTGGAAAACCATCGACGTGCGCCCGGAAGTACAGGCAGCCTTCAACTCTCAAGTTCAGGAGGCATTGGGTACCACGGTCTACAACGCCGGTGGTTGCGAAAGCTATTTCTTCGACGTCAACGGCCGCAACAGCTTCAACTGGCCGTGGTCGTCAGGAGCCATGCGTCGACGGCTACGGGCCTTCGATCCATATGCCTACAACCACACGCTCTCCGACAACCCTGCGTCAGACGACACCCCCGCTGAGCCCACCACCACCCCCGAACCGGAGTACACCACATGAGCCTTTTCGGCACCACCTACCCGCCGATCGATCTCGACGGAGCAGTCGTCGTCATCTCCGGAGGTGGCCGCGGAATCGGCCGGGCCACAGCGGAGTTGTTCGCAGCTCGCGGCGCACTCGTCTGCGTCGGCGACCTCGACGAGGAGACGGCCGTCGACACCGCCGCATCCATCGGCGCACGGGCCCGCGGGTACGCTCTGGACGTCACCTCACGCGAATCCTGGGATGTGTTCGTCTCCACAGTGATCGGCGAATTCGGTCACATCGACATTCTGGTCAACAATGCGGGCGTGATGCCGCTCGGCAGCTTCCTCGACGAGTCCGACGCCACCAGTCGAGTAACCCTCGACGTCAATGTCTGGGGCCCGATTCACGGGATGCGCACCGTGCTGCCCGGCATGGTGGATCGGCGACGCGGCCACGTCGTCAACATCGCATCCATGGCAGGCAAGCTACCGGTGCCAGGAATGGCCGTGTACAACGCAAGCAAGTTCGGTGCGGTGGGCCTTTCCGCCTCTGCTCGTGTCGAATTCGCAGATTCCGGCGTCAGCGTCAGCGCCATCCTGCCCAGCGCGGTGCGCACCGGGCTCTCCTCCGGTGTGCCACTCGGAAAGGGCATGCCGACGGTTGAACCCGAGGTCGTGGCCAAAGCTGTCGTCGACACGGTCGCGCACCGGCGAGCCGAAACTACTGTTCCGCGTTACCTTGCGGGCTGGGACCTCATCGACGCTGTAGTACCCGAATGGATGATCAACATCGGACGCCGGGTGATCGACGATCGCCGCGCGCTGACATCGGTAGATCCGAACGGGCGTGCGGATTACGAAAAGCGAGTGGCACGTCAGGCCGAAAACGAGGAGCACGATCGGAGATGAAGCGGGTAGTTTCGTGGCCATGTACATCCGCCGCGAAACTTCTTCCGACCGTGACGCAATCTATTCACTGCTCGGGGCGGCGTTTGCCGACCAAGCGCCGCCCGGCGAGTCTCCCTACGAGATCGAACTGACACGTCAGCTCTTCGCCTCGAACGACTACTTACCGAAGTTGTCCCTTGTCGCCGTCGCCGGTGATGAGATCGTTGGTTTCGTGATCGGAACACGCGGATGGGTCGGTCCCGTTGAGGCGGTTGGCCTCGGCCCGTTGGCAGTCACACCGGACAACCAACGCAGCGGCGTCGGTTCGGCGCTGATGCACGCGGTGATCGGTGCGTCCGACGCTCTGGACGTGCCACTGCTCGCCCTCCTGGGCAGCACCGAGTACTACCCGCAGTTCGGGTTCGTCACCAGCACGGACGCCGGGATCGATTCTCCGGAAGCCGAGTGGGGCGAGCACTTTCAGACCAGGACCCTCACCACGCACCGCCCCGATCAGACGGGGAAGTTTTCATACGCAGCGCCTTTCGGGGTCGCTTGACCCTCAGCGCGATGTAAGAGTTCTTTGACATCCAGCGCACGTAGACCTACGCTCAGGCATGTCAAAGAACTCTTACACCTGGGAGGCTTCATGAGCACCACGGCACGGTGGAGCCTGATCATCGGTATCGGCGTCGCAGCAACGCTAGCCTTCAGCTTTTTTGCAGCATCGACCGCCGATGATCGGAAGACGTTGGCCTTCATCGTCTTCGCAATCGTCATGGCACCGGCTTGTATCGGGTCGGCGTGGGCCCTTTTTCCATCGGAGAACGACAAGGCCCCCGCCTACCCCGAGGACACCGTCGAAACAGAATGGAGTCGCAAGGCCGGCTTCGGCGCGTTCACCGACTTGATCACTGCCATGGGGATCGCACTGATCGCGCACAATGTCTTCGGCGCTCCCGAACTGCCGCTCGTAATGTTTACAGCCCTCGGGCTGGCCGACTTCGGAATCCGGTACTGGGCAGTGTCGAGGGACCGCACCCCCACTATCGAGATCTGATGCGCAACAACCTTCAAGAACTCCGGACGGCAGCCGGATTGTCACAGCAAGCGTGCGCCGACGCGCTCGGCATCACACGCCAGACCGTGATCTCTATCGAGAAGGGTCACTTCGACCCACGCCTGTCACTGGCGTTCCGAATCGCCGAATACTTCGACAAACGCGTCGACGACATCTTCTCGGATTGACGGAAGATCAGTCGAGCTGCGGTTTCAGTCGAACAGAGTTGGCGATCCGTTTTCGTCGTTCCCGTCTTCGACGGCCGTTGCCTTCTTGCCCGAGCCCTTGCGGACGACGGTCAGTGTCGTCGTTCGACGCGACAACCTGTGCCCGTCACTGTGTTCGAGCAGCGCCATGCCCTGGCGAACTTCGACTACCGTCCACGGACCCGCATGGCCGGCTGCCTGCACGAGGTCACCGGACTCCACCTCAGTTGCCATGACCACTCCTTGTTCGTCGTGTCCTGCACGTTCTCCCTCCTATTATCGACGCGGTCGCCTGGTAGTCGACGCGCAGGGTACCTACGCTGCAGCGGCAACCTTGACCGCGTGGCCGACTTCGGCTCGGAATGCCGCATATTCGGGTGAGCCGCGGAGCTCGTCGGGATCGACGCCTGTTCGTGGCAGATCGATTTTCAGATCGAGCGCGACCTTGCCCGGCCTGCTTGTCAGGACCACGACCCTGGAGCCGAGAAACGCTGCCTCGTCGGCGCTGTGAGTGACGAAGACACTCGTTCGCCCGGACTCGGCGCTGACGTTGCGGAGGTCCTCCTGCAGACGCTCGCGGGTGAGGGCGTCCAGCGCGGCAAAGGGCTCGTCCAACAGAAGCAACGACGTTTCGGCTGCCAAGGCCCGGGCAATTGCCACCCGCTGCTGCTGCCCGCCGGAGATCTCCCAGATTCGCCGGTCCGCAGTGCCGCCCAGCCCGACGCGGTCGAGGAGTTCGTCGCATCTTTGCCCGCGGTCGCTCTTCGCAACGCCGGCGTATTTGAGTGCCAGATCGATATTGCCGCCGACGGACTTCCACGGGAAGAGCCGCGGCTGCTGAAACACCACTCCCGCACTCGACCCGGGGATCGGGTCGGATCCCGACACCTGAACCGTTCCGCTGGATGGGTTTTCGAATCCCGCAATCAACCGCAGCAAGGTGCTCTTGCCGCAACCCGACGCTCCGACGAGGACCAGAAACTCACCAGGTGCGACGTCGATCGATACCGGTCCGAGCGCCGTTACGGACTCTCGGCCGTGGCCGTATTTGTGTGAGACGGTGTCGATTCTGATCGCCCCCGGGCGGTCGGCTGCGAACCCTCCGACCGCCTGCTGTGCGGTCACGCTACTGGTCAAGGACATCGGGAAGCCCCTTCACATAGAGAGCATTCTGAAACACCGTCAGATCAGGCACACTGTCGATCTGCTTCTGCTCAGCCAGGAATTGTGCTGCACTCTGCAGGTTCACTGCCAAATTTCCGGGAGCGCCTTCGGTGCCCAGCCATTCCGGCGAGGAGATCTGCTCGGGAGTGAGGAACACACCCTGCTTCAGCTGCGCTGCCGCGTCTTCCTTGGAGGCGCCCAATTGCGCGGCAACAGCTTCCGCTGCCGCGTTCGGGTCAGTGGCGATCGTCGTGAGCGCGCGGGCCTGAACCTGCCGCCAGGTGTCGACGATCTCGGGGTGATCCTTCGCAAACGCGGTCGACACCACACCCAGGTCCAGCGTCGGCTTTCCCGCCGTCGCCAGCTCGCGGCTGGCGATCAACTGTGTTCCGTCCTTGCGGAGTTCGTCGAGCGTAGGCAGCCAAGTGTAGACGGCGTCGATGTCACCTCGCTGCCAGGCGGCGAGTGATGCTTGCGGCTGGAGATCCACCAACTGAACGTCATCTGCGCTGAGTCCGGCCTGGTTCAGAGCCGCCAGCAGACTGTAGTGAGCGGTCGACGCGAATGCCGTGGCCACTTTCTTGCCCCGCAGATCTGCCACGGTCTTGATTCCGGTTGCGTTGCGGGCCACCAGAGCTTCGTTGTCACCGGCCACATCGAGAACAAACGCAACCTGGTACGGAATGTTCAGCGGTGCCGAGAGTCCACGAGCAACCGGACTCGAACCGATTGCACCGAAGTCGATTTCACCGGCAATGAAGGCGGTGTTGATATCGGCTCCCGAATCGAACTTCGTCCACTTCACGTTGTACTCGGGCAGCGCGTCTTCGAGCCAACGGTTGTTCTTGACTATCAAATCGCCGCTCGGGAAGGACTGGTAGGCAATGCGAATCGTTTCCTTGGACGAATCCTGGCCGGAATGATCCACCGAGCACGCACCGAGAACCAGTGCGAGGACGCCGATCAGCACCGTGAACGCCGTCCGGGAAGCCCTTCCCTCGCTGTACTTCAGGTTGCTGCTGCGCGTCAGATTACTGCTGGCGCGATTCTGATTGTCACTCATACTTTTCCCCTCCAGGGAACGGCGCGGCGCTCTGCAGCCCGCAGCAGTCCGTCGATGATCAGGCCGGAGAATCCGATGGCGAAGATCCCCACCAGCACAACCGGTGTGTTGTTGTAATTGCTTGCATCCTTGACCATTCCGCCGATTCCAGGGATGCCGTTGAACAGTTCGGCTGCGACCACCGACGAGTAGGCCATACCCACCGACAGCCGAATTCCCGTGAATGTTTCCGGCAAGGCCGACGGGACGACCACGTCTCGGATCACTTGTGCCCGTGAAGCTCCCAACGCTCTGGCCGCTTCGACCAGCCCGACGGGCGCCGCGACGACAGCAGCTGTGGTGGCCACTGCTGCGGGCGGGAGAGCAGCGAGCGCCAGCAATGTAATCTTCGGCGCCTCGTCGATTCCCAGCCAGATCACCAGCAGGAAGAAGTACGCCAAGGGCGGCAGCGCGCGCAGGAACGTCAACCACGGTTCGAGCAGACTCCGCAGCCATGACACCGATCCCATGGCCAAGCCGAGGATGACGCCCAATCCGACGCCGATGATCACACCGACCAGCACGCGTCGAAGCGTCATGTAGAGGTGCTCCCAGAGCAAATACCCCTGGTAGCCCCGCACTCCGTCATGTGTGGTCATCGTGTTGACGAAGGCATGCCAGACCGTGCTCGGAAACGGTACGAAGGTCTCACTCCAGGTCCCGCTGGCTGCCGCGACCTGCCACAGCGCCAAGAATGCGATCACCGAGAGCACTGGCAGTCCTACGGTGGTCACACTCGAAGCCCACGGCCGGCGCGGCTCACGGTTCGATTCCGAAACCGGTGTTGGTTCTTTTGCTTCGACAGAAGTCGACATCGCTGTTCTTCCTCGACGTACGGAAATTCCGGCACATATGCAGCTACGAGTGCATATGCAAGGACGAAGGCGCACAGGGTGGCGCCATTCTCACTCAGGAGAGTCGGAAGGAATCAACAGCAACAGCAGTGAGCACCAAGACGGCACAGGTCGACGGCGATGCGTCGTGTCAGTGGCGTCGTGGGCATGGGGGTAATTAGTACCTGTGTCGTCAATTACCCGCAAATGCGGGGGAAATAGGCGTCAGCCTGCCAAGCGAACGGACAGCGAATACATCAGCGGCAGCTCGGGACGTCCGGCCGGGACTCCCCAGCGTTTGCCGCCGAGTTCGGTCATCTCCTCGAATCCTTGCCAGCCGTTGGCGTACGGGTATTCGTCGAAGGACTCGAGCAGCAATCCGGCCCGACGCAACGCGCCGAGTACCTCGGCAATAGACCAGTTGAATTCACATGAGGGAAGGGATTTTCGAAATTCGCGTTTCCAACTCCCGGAGCACCCGGCAAGACAAGATCGACTGAATCTGCCACGTAGTCGCCAACGCCACCGGGTTCGGTCACCGGGGTCCCGCCTCCGTACGGGTATGTCAGCGACCACTTCTCGTCAAAACACATGGCAAATGGATGAAACTCCACCAGAACGAATCGACCGTCAGGCGCCAGAACACCGGCAATCCCCTCTGCCCACTCGTCGAGATCGGGCAACCAGATCACAGTCCCGTACGAAGAAAAGACTCGGTCGAACTTTCTCCGGGCGGCGGCAGCTTCGCGGAGCCATCCAGATACTTCCGCTCGCTCGAACTCGGCAGCAATGCCGGATTCCTTGGACAAGGTCCGGCGAAGTCGATCGCGGAATCCGAGAGGACGACGCCGGTCACGTTGGCACCGAGGGCCGCCAAACTCCACGAATCCTGACCGGAATTGCATTGCAGATGAAGAATCGAGGAGCCGTCGATCTCGCCGAGCAGCGCCAGTTCTTCCGGAAACAGGGTCGACCCGCTGTTGCGAAAGAACTGTGCCTGGTCCCCTTCCACCTCTCGGCCCACAACAAGTCCGCCCGAGTCCACCACGACCTCGGTCACGTCGGCAATCGATTTACTCGGCCGGAAACCTATCCGAACGATCCTGGAACAGGTTACAGTTTTTCGACGGACCATCGAAGGAGAACCAGTGCGCTACGGACTCAGCCTGTTCACCAGTGATCGCGGCATTCGCCCCGCCGAGGCGGCAAAGGCCGCCGAGGCGAATGGATTCGACGCCTTCTACGTTCCGGAGCACACTCACATCCCGGTGTCGAGGGATTCCGATCACCCCGGAACCCAGTCCGCCGAATTACCCGACGACCGTTACATGCGCACACTCGACCCCTGGGTCGCCCTGGGTACCGCGGCGTCGGTCACGAGCACCATCCGGTTGGGTACGTCCGTCGCTCTCCCCCTCGAACACGATCCGATCACTCTCGCGAAAACCATCGCGTCGCTGGACCATCTTTCCGACGGCCGCGTGGTTTTCGGCGTCGGATTCGGCTGGAATGCAGAGGAACTCGCAGACCACGGCGTACCGCCGAACAAACGCCGGACCGCACTCCGCGAGTACCTCGAAGCCATGGGAGAACTGTGGTCGAAGGAAGAAGCCTCGTACGACGGCCAATTCGTGAAGTACGGGCCAAGTTGGGCCTGGCCCAAGCCTGTTCAGAAACCCCGTCCGCCCATCCTCCTGGGAGGTGGCGGCAACGAGAAGACTTTCAAGTGGATCGCCAAGTCCGCCGACGGCTGGATCACCACACCCATCGAGCAGGAGATCGACGGAAACGTAGAACTGCTTCGAAAGATCTGGGCCGAAGCAGGTAGGGTCGGCGAGCCTGAAATAACAGTCCTGGCAGGCAAACCCGACCCGGAGAAGCTCGCCCACTGGGCCGACATCGGTGTCACCGAAGCAATGTTCGGCACTCCGGACAAGAGCCCCGAAGAGGTTGTCGGATACATGGAACGTCTGGCAACCAAGCTCGGACGGTGAGGTCCGCCACAGCGCCTTGACCTCAACTGCACTCGAGGTTTTAACGTCGGTATTGCACAAGACAGTGCAACGACAGAAAAACCGAGGCAGAAGAGGGGCGAGGAGTGACCACAAAACTGGTTGGAACCCAATCTGTTTCGGGCCACCCCGTCGATTCGGAGCTGTCCATCCGAAGCTCCTTCGTCGAGGCGTTCCGGAACCATCCCGCCGGTGTCTCGATCATCACGGCAACGGGCGACGACGGCCCGGCCGGCATCACGTCGTCGTCGGTGATCTCGATCAGCGCCGATCCAGCAGTTCTGGCGTTCTCGCTGCAGTCGTTGCGAGGTTCTGCCAGAGTCATTGCTTGCGCCCGCAGTTTTGTTGTTCACCTGGCAAATTCGGCAAACGAGCGACTGGCTGCCACGTTCGCGACCCGCGGCGCCGTGCGCTTCGGGGACGACATGCCTTGGTCGTTTCTGCCGACCGGTGAACCGTTCCTGCATGGGACGGGCCATGCCCTGCGCGCAGTTCCCTTGAATGCCATAACGTGTGGCTCCGCAGTGATTGTCACCGCACGCGTAGTCGACGTCATCGATCCGCAGCAGGTTTCGGAGCCACTGGTCTATCACGATCGAACCTACAGAAACCTGTCCCCTCACAACATCTCCTCAAAGGAAGGCACGTCACATGACTGAATACGTTCTCCCCGAGCTGGATTACGACTACGCCGCTCTCGAGCCCCATATCTCCGGCGAGATCATGGAACTGCACCACAGCAAGCACCACGCCACCTACGTGGCGGGCGCCAACAGCGCAATCGAGCAGTTGGCCGCTGCCCGTGAAGACGGCACGATTACCGCGAAGGCACCGCTACTCAGCAAGAACCTCGCCTTTCACCTCGGCGGACACACCAATCACTCCATCTTCTGGAAGAACCTCTCCCCCAACGGCGGTGAGCGGCCGGAGGGCGAGTTGGCGGCTGCGATCGACGAGCACTTCGGCTCCTTCGACGCATTCGTCAACCACTTCTCCGCTGTAGCAACCACTTTGCAGGGATCCGGCTGGGCAGTACTGGCCTACGACACGATCGGGAAGCGACTGGTCATCGAGCAGCTCACCGATCAGCAAGGCAACATCAGCATCGGCATCGTTCCGCTGCTCATACTCGACATGTGGGAGCACGCGTTCTACCTGCAGTACAAGAACGTCAAGGCCGACTACGTGAAGGCCTACTGGAATGTCATCAACTGGGAAGACGTCGCACAGCGCTACGCAACGGCCACTGCCGCGACGGGCTTGATCGTCCCGGCTTGATTACTACCGATCAACCCAGCTCGGCACGGTGGCTCCGTTGCCGAGCTGGGTTTCTGCACCCCAGACGTCGATGTATGTGAAGGCAGGTAACATACACCCAGCGCGGTCGACTCGGCCGTAGCCGATTCGACTCCGAGGGGGACCAGTGCTGGATATCAGTGGCTTGATCGCGACGTGGCGTCCGACGCTGGACACCGCAGCGCGCAACGCGTGGGGACTCTCGTTCGGCGACGGCGTCGAGAAGGCCGAACGCACCCCGTCCGTGCTGATCAGCGAAGGTCCACACCGCGATCTATATCGCTTCGGTGCATTGTGGACACCGAAGGGCAACCCGGTTCTTCTCGTGCCGCCCCTCGCAGTTTCCGCCGATTGCTACGACCTTCGTCCAGGCCAGAGCCTCGCCGCCCACCTACTCGACGGCGGCAACACTCCCTATCTTCTCGACTACGGAACCATGCGGTACTCCGACCGCGGAATGGGATTCGAGGCCTGGGTCGACGACATCATCCCCGAAGCGATCCGCTCCATATCGGATCTGCATGACGGCGCTGCCGTTTCCGTGATCGGGTGGAGTCTCGGCGGAACCATGTCTCTACTCACGAGCTCCGCGCACTCCGACCTTCCGATCGCGTCGATCACCGCGATCGGCACACCGATCGACTACACGAAGATTCCCGCCATCAGCCCCTTGAGGCTGATCGGCAAATACACCGGTGACACGCCACTCACGTCCGCGACCAATCTCGTCGGCGGACTACCCGCTCCCCTCGTTCAGGCGAGCTACAAGGTGACGGCTTTGCAGCGTGAAGTCCTCAAGCCGTGGTTCATCGTGCGTAACCTCCACGACACCGAGACGCTGGCTCGCATGGAGTCGATCGACAAGTTCATGGCGGCAATGCCTGGATACCCCGGCAAGGCGTTTCAGCAGATCTGCGAACAACTCATGCTCGGCAACGGACTTTACAACGACGCCATCACACTTGCCGGACGTGAGATCAAACTGTCCGTACTGAAGGTCCCCGTTCTCGCGATCGGCGGCGCCACTGACGTGATCGCACCCATCGCTTCGGTAGAGGCGATCACCTCGGTCCTCACCGGAGCGCCGTCAGTTCGATTCGAAAAGGCACCGGGCAGTCACCTCGGTCTCGTTGCCGGTCCCACCGCGCGAGATTCCACCTGGACTTTCATCGACGAGTTCTTGAAAGAGAATGCACCGCAGCTGGTTTCGACCAGCTGAGTCACGGCTTCGTGATGCCTGCCGCCACAGCCGCCTTGTGCCAATCCGGGAACTCACTCAGCAAACGGGTGTACAGCTGCGCGTCGTCGACGGTGTCGATGTCGTCCAGCGCGAAGAATCCGGCATTGTCGACCGCCCTGCCGTCGAGGTCGTCGAGCTTCTCCAGCACTCCGTAGTTGGCCTTGCCGATTCCGACGAACTGCCAAAAGGCCGGAAGCCCAGACGCTTCGCGCATCAGTTTCGTGATTTCCTTGCGCTCACTGAAGCCGCCGTCGGTGAAGAACAGGACAAGCGTAGGGGCCGAACCACGGGTCAGGCCGGAGAGTATCTCTGTCATGATCGGCACTTCGCGATTCGCGGCGCCGATCTTGTCGTAGTTGAAACCGCCGTGCGAACCGCGTAAGTGCAGGTAGGTGTCAGACCACTCTTCCGCATCATGCACGGAGATCTCGGGAAGCTTGATGAAGCTGACTGCATACAAGTAAGGCTCGAGTTTGCCGTCGTCATCGAGTTGGATCGCAACGGGGACCATGCGTTCGACAACGCGGTGAACCACCCTGGTGCGGTACTGCTTGGCCATGCTGCCTGTTTTGTCGATCACCAGAACCACTCGCGCACGAATTCCTTTGCCACCCTTGGTCAGCAGGACCTTGGCCACCTCACGTTTTCGGAGGTCCAGTTTCTCCCGCTTCACCATCGAGAGTTTCGCCTCGTCAGGCACGCTCCGAATTCCGTCTACCGATTCAGCGGACCCGGCAGGTTGGGTCTGCGGTTCCTCGTCGACAGAAACGCCGAATGCTGTTACCAGATCTGCCAATCCGCTGTCCCAGCCAGCTGACACGTTGCGCAGCTTCCACCCCGCGCCGCGGCGATAGATCTCGACGAGGACCGCCGCTCTCTCTGTCGTCAGACCCAAAGCCGGAGCCACAACCGCTACGGAACCGGCCTGTTCCACCACGACGCCCATGTCACGGACTGAAGAAAGGGTTCCGTTTGCCGCCGCATCCAACGCCACGGCAACACTCAGCTGGTGAATGTCAGCGGGCACCCTTGCGATGTCGATTTCGATTACGCCGCCGGACTCCAAGCGCACCGCGCCTTCGGGTGAGACCGGCTGATTGAAGAAGATGAAATCCGCGTCATCACGCACTTTGTTGCGATCATCGAGCTGGAACACCATCAGATCCACCGTGCCCGGGGCGCTACCGCTCACCGCCACTTTCAATGAAGTTCCGTCAATGACTGTGTTCGCCCCACGCGCCAGCTCCATACCGGAAGATTAGCTGGCCGCTTCCGATTGCCGGCCCGGCGGTCAGAAGAATCACAGCACACTTTCAGCAATCGTTGGGATTCTCGAGGCAGACTGTTGGAGGGAGATATGTCGTACACGGGACCAAGAGCCTGCAGGTCGACAGAATCGGACTGTCGATCAGGAGGTAAACGATGTCGCACGGTCAGGCGCGCACCATCCCGCCGATGACGTTCCCGTCGTTGCCACTTCCCTCAATGCCGTTACTTCCGCCATTGACGAATTTCGACCAAGCAAGTCGCTCGATCGTCTCTTATCTCGACGACCACCTCCCGTTGGCACTCTGGTCGATCACGCGATTCGACGGGTCGAACCAGGTCTTTCTGACCGTTTCACCCAACCCCCTTCACATCGAAGTCGGCGAGACACGCGCATGGCAAGACACCATGTGCAGCGAGGTCGTCTGCGGAAATGCGCCACCGGTCTCGTCCAACCGAGAACTCGTGCCCGCGCTTTCCCGAGATGACAGGTGGGAAGGGATTGGCGCCTACGTGAGCATTCCGATTCTGCACAGCGACGGCAGCCTCTTCGGAACGCTGTGTGGCGCCGACCCGACCCCAGGCGATTCTGTTCTCGAGGACAACGAAGCGCTACTCACGCTCCTGTGCCGGCTTCTCGGAACCATTCTCGACGTCGACTATCAGCGTGCGCAGTCGGTTCGTCTGGCCGAAACTGCGCAACTCGATGCGGAGACCGACCCGTTGACCGGCCTTCTCAATCGTCGTGGATGGAATCGCTTCCTCGAAGCCGAGCAAACGCGATACCGGCAATTCGCCGATCCTGGATCGATCATCATCGTTGATCTCGACGGCATGAAGACCATCAACGACGAACTCGGTCACGCCGCCGGCGACGAGTACGTCCAACGGGCCGGTGAAATCCTGGCAGCGTGCGCGTACCCGGGCGCCGTAGTTTCGCGGTTGGGCGGCGACGAGTTCGGAATCGCCTTGTCCGACACACAACCACACGCTGTCGACTACCTGATCGAGCGTTTGGAGAAGTCCTTCCGGCTAGCCGAGGTGCGCTGTTCGGTCGGGCGGGCTGACTTTTCGATGTCCCAGAGTCTCTCCGAGACTTGGGATGCGGCTGATGCCGAGATGTACCGACAGAAGCGCTCGAACCGCTGATTCGACTCCGCCACGGCCTGTCGGCACCGCATCGGGGGATCCCTTCGATGCGGTGCTCGGCCGTATTCTGTTGTACCCGAAAAGCTGTTCTCAGGTTTTGAAGGTGGTGTTCGCCGGCCTGGGGTGCTGCCCAGGGTCGATCGAGGGCGGCGGGATGAACCACGGTTTGTTGTCGACGCCGATCCGGATTTCCCATTTTCCGACGAACCCCGTTTTCCGGTGCATCAACCGGTGGTGGGAACGGCACAGCAGGACAAGGTTGTTCATCACCGTCGGACCACCGTTCGCCCAGTGCCGGATATGGTGCGCATCGGTCCAGGCCGGTACGCATGTGCAGCCGGGGAACGCGCAGCCCTTGTCGCGGGCAATCAGCGCCACTCTCTGTTCGGCATTGACCAACCGTTTTCCGGGTCTCGCATCCAAGGGTGCGCCGTGATCGTCGAGTAGGACGGTCGACAGGAAACAATCACACCCGAGAAGCCTCGTTTGCGACACCGAGAGTGGCCCCAACCACGGCATGTGCCCGACATCAAGATCCGACCGAGACTCTTCACCATCTGTAGGCGCGGCGGCACAATCCCGATGCTCAGCCAAATCGCGAGCATTGATGTGCACGTTCACATGCGGACGCTGACCACCATCGGTGCCGGTCTTGGCGCAATCCAGATACCGGCGGATCAGCTCGGTGAACCCGTCCGCGGTCCGCTTTGCCGCCGACCGGGCATCGGGAGTTCCATCGGGCGCCGGGGTCGGCATCGTCAAATTCGACAACGCCGACAGCAGCATTTCGCCGGTCAATGACGCTTATAGGCAGCCTGGTAGAAGCCAGCGGACCGGAGGGCAAACATGACCACGAATGCAGTAGCGGCGACAATGGCAGGAAGTCCCGTATTTACCAGCGCCACATATGTTTCCGATTCAATGTCGGAGCGCGCGCTGCTCGCCGCCGAGCTGGTGATGGCGATGCCGGATCACGAATCCTGGCAAGCGCGCTACTTCGAAACGGCAGAAATGCAGGGTTACGACATGGCGGACGCATGGCTGGTAGTCGCAACGGCGCACCTGTTTGATGAATAGGTTGATCGCAGACGGTGCCGGGTATTCCCGATCCAGTGGACGAAAGGATGACTAAAAATGGACCCGCTGATGGACCCGCGCACAAATGAACAACGCATGTTGGACGCCGAGCACTTCCGAGCATTCGACGCACTGATGCAATTCTTGACGGACCGAAAGAGGCCCGACGACTTCAGCGAAAATACCTGGACCTTGAGAAAGCTGGCGGAGAACTACATCGACATTCTCGCCGACGCGCGTCAGTCCGATCCCACGATCACGGCAGTCGAAGGCGTCGCCAGCCTGCTCCGCGAGACTCAGCGTTAGACAGGCCACCTACTCCCGCGCCCCAGGTGAGAAGAGCATCGGTTGGCAGGAACTCCACTGAAAATCCGAGCCGAGGCCGTGCCGGATGGAAGGCTCGCTAAAGCATGTCTTGCGCAACCAACCACGAATCCCAGTCGGCAACCGCTTGCCCTGCCAGGTCCACTGCGTCAACGTCCGCACCGTTCACTCGCACCGTCCACGAGTAGCGAGTCGAACTATCCCCCACACTTTCATTGGACAGAATCTCACCTGCCGACCAATCCGCGACCGCTTCGATGCGGGGCATGTTGATGACGACACTCTGCCCCGTCACTTCGGCGTATTCGCCGCTCGCCGTCCAGCTCTTGCCACGGTCCAAGTGCAGGTGTTTGACACCGTTGGCAATGTCCCTGCACGCACCGAGCGCAGCAGAGTCCTTGAAGAGCTGGAGCGTCTCCTGGTGCATGTACTTCGGCGAGGGCGGGGCGATGATCCAATCGCGCAGATGAAACGCGTCCTGCCAGAAGTGGTAAAGCGCGTCTCTGGCTTCGGGAGCTTCGGCGGCGACAGCACCGCGCAGCCGCGTCAAGGACCGTTGCATCCGTTGGTACTGATCGGGCCATGTTTCGTTCAGCATCAACCCAGAATAGAGAGCAGCCTCTCCAGATATACAACCAAAGCCCTCCAGTGGACCCAATTGACTGGAGGGCTTTGTTGTGCGACCAAGAGCCGAAGCTCCCGGATCGCACGGCGCGGCAATGAAGCCTGAGGAGGGCTTGCCCGAAGGCACCGCGCCTTAGCTCCCAGCGCCGGAACGGAAGGACGAGTCGGGCGATGAACTCCGACCCGAGAACCGCGCTTGGGAACACATTCGAGTCTAGTTGGCGCTGCGCCTCTCCCGATTCTGATTCTCCGCGCCGACAAGCTTTAGTGGCGTTCCTATTTC
This sequence comes from Rhodococcus sp. NPDC060176, assembly GCF_042728675.1. NCBI lineage: Bacteria > Bacillati > Actinomycetota > Actinomycetes > Mycobacteriales > Nocardiaceae > Rhodococcus > Rhodococcus sp. NPDC060176. The sequence goes on along the minus strand of NZ_JBHWYS010000001.1, from coordinate 1,190,735 downwards.
GTGTCGGCATGTTCTGTTCACCTATGTATAGAGTGAAGTGAAGGCCGCTCGACAGCGGTACCGGGCACAACAATTCTTCGCCGCCGATTCGTTGCGGAAACTCACCAAACACTCACGGGCACAAGTCTGCCCACATCGAACACTGGAGACCCGCCATGCAGAGAACACGCCGAATCTACACGCAATGCGCGCGCGGCCACGAATACAAGCCAGGAACCACGTCGCCGGTCCGAATCAAAGGCGTTGATACCGGCAGGGTTCGGTGCCTGGTGTGCGTTGCCGAGGACTACCGACGGCGCAAAGCTCAGAAGTCCGAAAAGTGAAGGTAATCATGCGTAGCGCGGGCAATGTCCACGGATTCAGATACGGCAACGATCTACCAGCGCCCGCGCCGATTCCCGACGTAGAGCCAAATCCCGCGTACTGCAGCGCCGACGACTGCCAGCGCCCGGTCAAGTGCCGACAGCTGTGCGCGACGCATTACGCCGCACTTCGGCGGCAGGAACTACGGCAGACATGAAACAAGCGCCCCCACCCCGAGAGTGCTTGTCCACGAGAGGAACAACAATGCAAGACCATTCTACCGCCGATACCAATTCGGCACCTGATGACAGCCGTGTGGAGGAAGCGCGGTGAGCACTTACCTAAGTCCGTTGTTCTTCAAGGCACGCACGAACTTCGAGAGCCTGGTATCCAACCACGCACTTACCGCGTCGGACTTCGGTCTCTACTACGTACTCATGTGTGTTTCTAAACGGGATCTACTCGACGGGAAAGTGTCACTACGTACGGTCGCCCACGAGTCACGAAACTTACACTTTCGGGCTTGGAAACCGGCCCTCGAAAAGTTGTTGGAAGCCGGTCTGATTACCGAAGTCGCCGACACGTACATCCAACTCGACTGGACCGGACAGACCACACGAGAAGCAATCGAAAAACGGTCCGTAACCAGGGCAGACGGAACCCACGATGTGGCGAAGATGCACGCGAACGGCGACCATACCTATTGCCGTAAACCGCACTGCGACACGGCGACCGACTGGGCCAAGGGGTACGACGGGAGCGGGAAGAAGGGGGTAACCCGAAAGGTCACCGAAAAGGTCACTGAAGATGACCCCACAGGTGACCGCCCCCCGGTCCCTCAGAGTCAGAGTCAGAGACAGAGGCAGAAGGACTCTGGATATGACGAGGACGAGAAGACAAGGCAGGCTTCGCCTCCCGCTTTCGCGCCTGGGGGCGCTCCGCGTCCGTCTACGCCTGCCGACGAGCTAGGAGATACGAACCGCGCTCCAACCGACAGCGCTCCAACACGACGCGGAAAGAAAATCGAACTCTTCGACATGACCCAGGGCGGAAAGAAGATCGGATGAACATCAGCATCGATGACGACGGTGCGGCGCTCTACGTGACCGTTGACGACGATTGCGCCGACGCAGAATCATGGCAGCAGGTTGGGCATGTCATTTGCCGCGCTGCAATCGAAACACTGTCCGCGCTCAGACAAGCCGGGATCGACTTCAGCGACGTCACGGTCATCGACAACGACATGCAGTTTATGTTCACGTTCCGTGTCAACGAGTCCGAAAGTGCACAACGAGCGCTAGGAATACTCCGCGACGAGCTGCAAACCGCACTCAAAGGCTGGCAGCAGTTCACCGACCCCGGTTTCTGGCTCCCAGATTCAACGGAGACGGATTGAACCCATCAACCTCGAGTGATCGAGCGGGCACACGAAAAAAGACCCCCAGAATCGATCTGAGAGCCTTTTATCGTTTTGTTCCGCCTAGATGAGCACTTCGATTCGACGCAGTACCCGAACTCGCTTGCCGCGATGGTTGATTCGATAGACCGGATCGGGACCGAGATCTACCTCGACAAAGCGCGGATCGGTTACTACAGAGTCTGATACAGACATTCTTTCCTCCATGGTCGCGGGTCAACCAAATTTCTACCTCCAGTTTATCGGACCTAGCGTTCACTAGTTTTCTGACGTAACTACGAAAGGTACTGCAATGCAACCGATCAAACCTAAGGAGCGAACAAGCGACGCGCTCCGAGTAGTGCTCATGCTCCGGGCGGCACCAGGCGCGCTATCAGCCTCCGAACTGGCCGACCGGACCCGATTGCCCTTGGCGACAGTTCTCGACGCGCTCAGCGTGGCTCAGGCGGGCGGAATCGTTGCCAGAGTCCCCGACGCTCGTACCGGATATCCCAGTCGTTGGCGTATCACCGAGTTCGACCTATGACCACGATCGTCGTCCTACTGGCGTTCACCGCGCTCGTCGGAATCCTGTTGCGTCACATCGCAAAGAACGGATAAGCAATGGATAGCAACGAAACAGATCCACTTGCACAAGACACCGGAATAGATCGGCACAGATTCCGCAGTGCAAAAGATTGGGCGAAGGAACACGACTACAAGCGTAAGCAACTCAAAGAACACAACGAGTTCCGAGAAATCCAAGGCTTGGAACCACTGACATACGCAGAGTTCTACTACGAAGGCAAGGAATGACAATGAGTGACTATGAGATTGGTGACGAAGAGTTGCCAGTGAATCCGTATCAGACGACAAGCGACAAGGTTCGGAAGCTCTTGCAATACGCGTACGACCAACTGTCTCCAGCCGACAAGGTGAGAGCGGCACTGAGACCGGGCATCGTGTGCCACACCGGCATGGAATCGGCCGAGTTCATCCTCGAAGCGACCGGCGAAGTCATCGCGATTGCGGACCGAGCGTGGTTGGCCGACGACACCGACGAGAGCTTTCATCCCGAATGGGTGCCCGGAGACCAGAACTGGGATCTGCCCGAGGATCTGACAGACTGAACCGAGGCCTTTGCAGGCGTTATCAAACCCGCGTGATAGCGCCTGCAAAGCTGGTCAGAAACGAAATCCGGTCGCGCCGACTAGAATCGGGGATAGCAGGTCGAACGGCTCACAGCCGGAACCGCCAGCAGACTTGGGTTCACAGTCGGAAGTCCCTCACACCAAGGGAACTGACCGCTGACGTCGCCCTGGAGATTCTGGAGGCATTCCTGCCTCACTCCACTCGACAGGACACCCGAAATGTCTCAAATCATCACGCGTGCAACAAGCACCGATCTGTCTATTCGTTCCGATGGCAGGACCGTTCACGGCATCGCCGTACCCTTCAACAGCCCTACCGACATTCGGGACTTCGAAGGCGAGTACGAGGAATCGTTCAAATTCGGTGCCTTCACCAGGACTATTGCCGAGCGCGGTAGCCGTGTGAAATTCCTTGCACACCATGACAGTCGAGCCATGCCTTTGGGCCGCGCAACCCTTCTCCGGGAAGACCCGGCAGGCCTCTACGCCGAGTTCCGCGTATCGGAGACACAAGCCGGTGACGAGGCCCTCGAATTGATTCGGGACGGCGCATTGGACGGCTTCTCGATCGGATTCCGCGCCATACGAGAAACATGGTCGCGCTCCAGGGATGTTCGAACGATCACCGAGGCAGCACTTCTCGAAGTCTCAGCCGTGAACTTCCCCGCATACGATCCCGCACGCATTGCAGGAGTTCGCTCGAAGATCACCACACTTACGCCCGAACAGGCCGCAGCACGTTTGCGCTTGCTCCAGGCGAGATACCAACTCTGATAAGGAAAATTGACATGAAGATTGATCCCAAAGCTACTGTTTTCGATCGGCTCCGGGCCATGACTGACGCCGAGCGCACTGCCGAACAGGCCAAGCTTGTCGCAGAGGCAACCGCACTCAGTACACGCGCAGACGGATTCACCGCCGAAGAGGCCGAGCGTTTCGAATCCCTTGCGGATGACCTCGAATTCCTGGGAAATTTTGCTGAACAGCGCGCCCGCGTACTCGAATCGGCTCGCGCTGGTAAGTCCGAAAACGGTTTCGGTGGATACCCCACGGCAGCACGCAAGGACACCGATCCCGTACGTGACACGGCAGCGCGCAACATCGAACGTGCACACCAGGAAGGCCGTCTGTCCGACGATTCCGCACATTTGGTGGAAAAGCTCGTGGCAGAGGACAAGACGTCTCTCACAGCACGTTGGGCGGCAGAAACCGGCACCGAAGCCTACCGAGGCGCATTCGGTAAGTTGATCGTCAACCCCGAGCGCGGGCACTTACTCTGGACCGGCGAAGAGGGCGAAGCATTCCGCAAGGTAGACGAGATTCGCGGCATGATCGAAGGCGTCGGTGGTACCGGAAAGTACCTGGTACCTTTCGACCTCGATCCCGCGATCATTCTCACCAATTCGGGTAGCGTGTCTCCGATTCGCGATATCGCCCGCGTGGTGAAGACGACTTCGAGCGCGTGGAACGGCGTCACCTCCGCAGGTGTCACGACCGAATGGCTTGCCGAAGCTGCACAGGCCGCCGACGCATCACCGACCTTGGCACCGGCACCGATCCCGGTATTCAAGCAGGCCGCATGGGTTCCGTTCTCGTACGAACTCGAAGAGGATGGATTGCAACTCATTTCACAGCTGCAGGGTTTGCTTGCAGACGGCGCGCTCCAACTCGAGAATACGGCATTCATCACCGGCAACGGCACCACGCAGCCTAAGGGCATCGTGACAGCGCTCGTCGCCGCTGGTGGATCTGTGATCGTTACGGCAGCCGGTGAGGCGCTTGCGGCAGCAGATCTCTACAAGCTGCAGGGTGCCTTGGGTTCCCGCTTCCAGCCGGGTGCATCATTCGCCGGTAACCTGGCGACCCTCAACACCATTCGGCAGTTCGAAACGACTAACGGCGCACTCAAGTTCCCTGGTGCGCAGGAGGTTCCCGCAAACCTGTTGGGTCGCCCGCTGCACGAAGTGTCGAATATGGACGGCGTGATCAATCCTGCAGCGACAGAGAATAACTACGTGTTGATCTACGGCGACTTCTCGAATTACGTTGTGGTGGATCGCATCGGAACCACGGTCGAACTGGTGCCTCACGTCTTCGGTGCCAATGGACGCCCGACCGGTGAGCGCGGTCTGTACATGCATCGTCGCGTCGGCGGGGACGTAGTGAACCCCAACGCATTCCGTCTGTTGAATGTTGCCACCACGGCATAGGTAAACATCCCGCGCGGCTATCGGAACCTGCTGGCCGCGCGGGTAGGTCTGGCGGCTCTGGCCGGGTCGCTCCCGAATCGAAACAGAGCGCGGCATCACGACCGAACACCGAAGGGCTGTAGTCACTTACTTGTTGGCTACGGCCCTTCGGTGTATCCGTACAAAGAGAGGACTCGACATGAGTAGCAGCGCACCACATCTCAAGACAGCAGCGTGGAAGGCTATACGGCAGTGGTACATCGACAACGCACCTGCAGGCGGATGGGATTGCGCGTTGTGTGGCCTACGTGTCGATCCCGACGCTATCCCGCGCTCTGGTGGGTCACTGGCGATCGACCATATCGTGCCGACGATCAAAGGGGGTGCGGCGCTGGACATCAGGAATACCCAAGCGATGCATCTAGCGTGCAATAGCTCGAAATGTGCCCGAGGAGACGAGTTTCGGCCGCACGCCAATCCGAAAGGTAGCCGGGTCTGGTAGATCCAGTCTTGTGTTTGTCCACAATGATCTGAAATCCTCTCAGGCAGATGCCTCGGAGGACGCACCGATCAAGACCCGCGACGGCAAGGTCATCGACCCCGACAACCAGCGCGGTTCCGTCCTCCGACCCGTTTGGGTTGCAGGAATTTTCAGATCCCAACTGTTGCTCGATCACGACGACACACTGCACACCACATATATCTCACCAATGTCTGTTGCTGCACAACACATCTCATACTATTTACAACCAAAGCACATCGAACATATGCAAACAACACAACCAGTCATGCAACCAATTATGTTGCAACACACTGCCAATGCATACACATGCCAATGCACTTTACCTTGCACACCACTTGCACACTGCATCTCGCACTCAATAAGCTATTGATCAATCAATCCTTTTACTTTCGTTATTGATGTGTTGAATTGCATTGTTTGCTTTCGTTTGCTTTTAGTTTCAATTCATTTGAACAATAAATATCAAACGACATTCACTCACCGATAATTGAATCGTAAGACGTTATCGTGATTGACCTCTTTAGATGCCTTTGCGGCAAGTCGCACCGCGACCCCGAGAGGTGCCGTCTTCCGTAACATTTGTTTGAGAAGATTCGTGCACTCCTTGACCTTGCTCTATCGCATTCATGCATCTTGTCTAATCGCCATTACATCACACTTGACACGTTAGGCAAGTAGGTCCGTAGTCCGTTAGTGCAGTAGGCCACTAATAGGTGAGATGGCAGAGGTAGGGGGGTACCAATTCACCGCAATTCATCGAACATACAGGCGACCCCGCCTCCGCCCATTTCTCTCTCAGTTGAAAATTGCAATGACCTACTTCATAACTGCAGGTCACAGCGTTGCTGTAGGTTCCATGCAGGGCCTGAGGAGGGACGAAAAGGGAATCTGCCACCAGCTCCCCAGGCTTTCCAGGAATCCTGTCGGGAATTTTCCCCGGAGGATCAAGGATTTATCCGCGCCCCTTCCATTTGACGGATACGGCTTTGTCATCGAAATGCCCCGGCTTACTTCTCAATATCCGCACGTCCACTAATGCGCGCACTAATCGTCTCTGCAATTCCAAGTCGGCATCTTCCCATATAGTTTCGGGTGACTTCGCCATGGCCGCTAACATCGGATCGGAAACAACCGCATATTCTTCGGCCAGCTTATTCGCCTTCTCTATCTCTTTTGTAAGTCCAGCTTCCATTCTCATGTATTGCTTCTGATTCATTTCTCCGCGCATAGCGGCATCGGTGAATCCGTCCAGCCGTTGCTGCAATTCCTGTGCCTGTGCCAGATACTTCGCGGACTCGCCGGTCTCGATTTTTTTCTCGTCGTGAAACAGGAATATCTCTGTCTGTTTCTCCGCGATCAATTCGTGCATCTTCGATATGACCAGTGCGTCCACTCGCTCCACGTTGCGCGCTACATGATGCCCCGGCGCGTCTGGTGTCCCGTCTGCCGAACAAATATAGGTCGGCTTACCGTGAGACTTGCGCGCATAGCATCGGGCACCACAGACGCCACACAATGCAATTCCGCTGAGAAGGTAGACCGGATCGGTACCCCGAGGAGATGAGCGCCGCGCCGGATCACTAAGTACGGCTTTGAGTCTCACATGCTCATCGTCGGTGAGGATCGGTTCCCACGTACCCCGCACAGTCGTTTCGTCGTCGGTGCCAGCGCGGTAGACCCGGTATCCGGCTAAGACCGGCTGTCGCAACATCTTCGAGATAGTCGCGCTGGTCCAATTCTTACCGGCCCGAGGGTTCATGTCCCGCAGGATCGAACGCAACGACTCACCACCGAGCACTCGAGTTGCCATCTCCCGCAATATCTCCGCAGCCTCCGGGTCTATCTCCCGTGCGACGATAAGCCCGCTCTGAGGATCTCTGACGGCCCGGTATCCGTACGGAATCTTGCCATGTGGTTTACCTTCGGCGGCGTTGGCCCGTAGAGACCGGAGTACTCGATCCCGAATCTCGTCGGCTTCACGCTCTGCTAGTAGCGCGTCCAGTCCCGTGGTGAATCGGTCGGCACCGACATTCAGATCATGCGTGCGGCCTTTGTAGTTCCACAGCACCCCGAGCGCGGCGCACAGATCCCGCAGCTCGGCATAGGCAGTCAGGTCGCGCTGTGCTCGTGATGCCTCCCATGTGACCAGTACGTCGCCAGGGCGCAGCACTTCGGCTAGTCGCCGGTACGCGGGCCGATCCTTGCCCGACCAGCGAGACGCGCCAGCATCGTTGTCCTGTAGTACCTCACCGACCGGCCACCCTTCCCGCTCACAGACGGCGCGGCATTCGGCCTCTTGTTCGGCGACGGACCGGCCGGTGCGCAAAGAATCTTTCGACACGCGTGTGTAGATAATCGCCCTGGTAGGCGCTGGTTTCTTGCTCATACTCTCAGCCTAAACCGTATGCTGCCTCTTGACTATCTATACCCCGGTGAGGGCGTCGAAATCCCCGCGCACCACCACCCGACCATTAAGTGTCGAGGCGATACGGAGCTCATTGAGATCCACGTCTTCGGCAGGTGGAATCTCATCCGATTCGAAAACTCGCTCCAACGTCGCGATGACATGCCGCACCTTCGTCGTCGTCGCCTCCACCCCCGAGGCAGCCGCCAACAACAAATCGATACAGCGAGGGAGCGCCTCCTCCGGCATCCCCTTCGGCGGAGATTCACAAAACGCCACGATCAAGACGGCGTGATCGAACGAGCAATCCCCGCAATCGAAGCCTGCTGCCACAGCGGGAAACGGCCGCAGCGCCGCACCCAGCGCGGCGATCTTCTTACCGTCACGAACCTGCAGCATCGTGTTCGCCGCCAACCATGACCCGACTCCGCGGCTGGCAATCACCTGATCATCCGGACGCATCGACAGTTCGTCGACCACCACCACCCGAACGGCTTCCAGGCGAAGAATCTCCGCACTCGCCTCGACAGCCGCCTCACGCAACTCGGCAGCAGTCAACTGCCACAGACGTCCGCGTAACCCCACCGCAGAACCCGACACCACGTCCGACAACAAGAAAATCATTGAATCCCCCGATCCCCTCCTCTAACAATACTCGAACACACGTTCGAGTCAATACCTTCCGGCCAGCAAAAATCTGAGCAGGGAATAGTTCAGCCGTCGCGAGCGTATTATTTGAGTAAGCAATACTTGCGATCGCAAATAAATGGAAGGCGTCACCGATGACAACTGATGAACACGTACGTGGTCGCGTGTGGCGCGACCTCGTCGTCTCCCACAGCGTCATCCTCGGCAAGATGGAGGCGGACCTTCGAACCACCACTGGGCTCACCCTTGGTCAGTACGACGTTCTACTCCGACTACATGAAGCTCCTGGAAACACCATCCGAATGGGCGATCTGGCCGAGCTTGTCCTGGTCACCACCAGCGGCGTGACGCGCGTCGTCGATCGATTGGTCCAGGCGGGATTAGTGGAGCGCGTTCGACCGGACAACGATCGACGCGTCGTGACGGTATCGATGACGCCCGAAGGCAAGCAGACACTTCGAACGGCTTCCGCCATACACACGCGAGGAATCGCCGACTACTTCTCCGATCTCATCGAACCTGAAGAGCTTCCGGTACTCGACCGCTTCTTCTCCCGACTTGCCACACACCACACGAATCAAAGCGGCGCTTGCGATGCGCACGCCGAACAGCTTTCCATCACCCCGACGAACAGATAGCGAGAAACAACATGGCTTTCGAATTGGGCGTCTACCATTTCGGTGAACTCACCCCAGATCCCACTACCGGCGCGATGATGAATCCCGGTGTCCACCTTCGTCATTTGGTGGAGCAGGCAACCGTTGCCGATCAGGTTGGACTCGATGTCTTCGGCGTCGGCGAGCACCATCGCACCGACTTCGCAGTCTCAGCCCCTGCAGTTGTGCTCGCGGCAATGGCTCAGGCTACCGACAACATCAAGCTGTCCAGCGCCGTAACCGTACTCAGTTCCGACGATCCCGTACGTGTGTTCCAACAGTTCGCGACAGTCGACCTGCTTTCCGAAGGCCGTGCCGAGATCATTGCCGGCCGAGGTTCGTACACGGAGTCATTTCCGCTCTTCGGGTACGACTTGTCCCAGTACAACGAACTCTTCGCCGAAAAGCTTGACCTACTACTGAAACTGCGCGACGAGAACCCGATCAACTGGGAAGGGCAACTTCGCCCACCACTGATCGACGGTGACGTGACGCCCCGCCCGGACCGTCAGATTCCGGTGTGGATCGCAGTCGGAGGTACTCCGGCCTCTGTCGTCCGTGCCGCGAAACTGGGCCTGCCCCTCTCACTGGCCATCATCGGTGGAAGTTACCAACAGTTCGAACCGTTCGTCGATCTATACCGCAGGGCTGCAGCGGAGTTCGGACACGATCCGAAGAAACTGGCTGTCTCGATTGCTTCGCCAGGATTTGTCGATACCTCGAAGCAAACAGCACTCGACACGTCGTACCCGTACTTCCAGGCCGGGTGGATGCAGAATCATCATCAGCGCGGAAACGGAGTTCCCATGCCGCGCAGGGCATATGAAGCGCAGGCAACCACCGCGGGTGCGTTCTTCCTCGGCGGCCCGCAGGAAATCATCGACAAGACGATGGCGCAGTACGAACTGTTCCATCATGACCGCATCATGATCCAGATGGGGTTCGGCAACGTGCCACAGAAGGACATGCTGCGTGCGATCGAGATCCTCGGCACCGAAGTAGCCCCCGTTGTGCGTAAGGAAATCGAATCACTGAAGTCATCCCAAGAATAGGAGTTTCGATGAGCACACCGCTCAAAATTGTTGCCGTGGTCGGCAACCTCCAAAAACCCTCCAAGACTCGTGCCCTCGTCGACCTGATCGTCGAAACCTTGGGAGACTTCGAGCAGATCGACACACGAGTTTTCGAGATCGTGGATCTGATTCCAGGTCTTGCATCTGCTCTGGATCGCGATCACGTCGACTCAGTGACCGCCGAAGCGCTGGCAGCTGTCGAGTCCGCCGATATCATCATCGCGGCGTCACCGGTGTTCCGCGGTTCGTACACGGGAATGTTCAAGCACTTCTTCGATCTCGTCGACCAGTACGCGCTTGCCAACACTCCGGTGATTCTTGCCGCGACGGGCGGCAGCGACCGCCACGCCCTCGTGCTGGAGCATGCCCTGCGGCCACTGTTCGCTTTCTTCCAAGCGCTGACCGCTCCAGTCGGGATCTATCTCAGCTCAGGTGATTTCGACGGAACGACTATCCTCAACCCCGAGGTATTCGAGCGTATCGAGATGGCAGCAAAGGACGTCCTGCCGGTAGCGAGGATGCTCGCGGAGCGGGATCGAGTTGCGCTGACGTGAACACCCCTCATTCGCACAATACGGCAACAGTTGCCGGTCTGAGGATGATCGAACAGCTACGTCAGGTTCACGAACCTCTGCGAGCCGATATCGAGGTACTCGAGAATGCCCTGCAACTGTTGTCGGACGAAACCGCCGATCTGACTCGGATACCCGAGATGATCGACAATCTGACGATCGCGGATTTCGTCTGGCAACTACGGGTCAACTGCGACTTCTACTGCAACACGCTGACTCTGCACCACACCATCGAAGATCAACGAATGTTCCCGGTAATGACCAGGAACTTTCCCGAGTTGGCCCCTGCGGTCGAACGACTGCAGGCAGAACACAAGCTTGTCGGGGAGATCGTGTCGGAAGCCAAGCGTGCGTCGCTCGCACTGAGCACCGAATCCTCCACGGTCAATCGGGCACACGCCGCAATCTCCGAATTGGCGGACCATATGCAGTCGCACCTCGATTTCGAGGAGGCCACACTCTTTCCGTACTTCCGGAGAATGGATCGCGACTGGCATTTCGGCTGATCACGCGCATTCAGTGATTCTTCAGCTCCATCGCAGTAGCGTCGAAAGGGCCACCTCATGTCAGGAGCCCCCATGACGACCCCGGATCAACCCACCGTCCAGCAATCCGTTCCTCAGCACCCAATTCGACCACCTGTCAATGCCGGTTGGGCAGTGGTCTCGCTGCTGTTCTTCTGGCCGCTCTCCTTCGCCGCCTTCACGCACGCCTTCAACGTGTATCCCTTGTGGGCCGACGGCGATGTCGCCGGATCGCGGTACGCGTCCGATCGCGTGAAACGACTCGGCCAGATTTCACTGTGGATCGCGGGCGGACTGCTACTCCTCGTCTGCATCCTGTACGCGATTGCGGCGATCGTGTGGTTCGCCAACGGTGGCCACGATTACGGGCCGCGACGTATGCGCTGAACAACCACACTGAAACAACAACAACACCGCCGAACATCACCTCATCAATCGATCGATGAACTCCATGGTCTGGTCCATCGAAGCGACCGTCGTTTGACCGTGGCTGATTCCGGCGAGTTCTTGATACTCGAACTGCGTTCCCCGCGAACGCATGTCGACCAGTTGCGCCCAGGTAAGGGCGACAGGAACCGTTGTGTCCGACACGCTCTGCACCACGCGCAGTGGACGGTCGTAGCCGTCGACCGGCACCTGCATCATCTCGCGGAACAGGTCGTACATGCGCGGCGTCCACACCGACCGAGAGAACAACGAGCTCAACTGGATTCGCTCGGTTCGAATTTGTCGGCCGAGATCCCCGGCGCACAGAGTTCGCGCCTTTTCCATCCACTCGATTCCCTGGGGCGAGAGAACCTCACGAATGTTCTCTTCGGGTCGTTGATCGTCGATTCCAGCCAGGACATACAGCGCGTACCCCACTAATCCCGTGATGCCGATGTCGGGAAACAGCGGTCCACCCAACGGAAACAGACCTTCCATATGTGTGGGGCCTGCAACAACAATAGAGCCGCGGAAATCCAATTCCGGTGCACGAGAGGTGGCCTCGTGTCCTGCGAAGTACGTCGCGTGACCACCTTCGGACAGACCTGCGACCATCCACCGCGAGCTCAGCACGTTCCCGTACAACTCGTGTGCGGCCCGCACGATGTCGACGGCATTCGCGCCGGCGGCATGCCCGTCGAGATACGCCAATACCCCATCGGTGCCCAGACCCGAGTAGTCGGTAGCGACAACTGCATATCCCTGGTCCAACCAGCGTTCGATCGGTTCGATCTCCCCTGGACCGAATCCGGTTGACGACGGCGCACACTGATCGGCGCTGCCCAGAGTTCCGTGGGCGTAGGAGATGACGGGCCAGCCGCCGATCGGTGGCGCACCTTCCGGTAGAAACACCGACCCGGACGACTCTCCCCACCTGTCGGCAGTTCGCAGGGTCCGATAGACAACTCGCTCCGCTGCACCGGTACCGACCGGAAGGGCTGCAGCCGAGAGCAGTTCGTGCGATTCCAACGCACCCGCGACTTCCGGTTCGTCCGCTGTCGCCACGGCAACCCCTGACACCACCACAAGACTCGACAACAGCAGGCTCGACAACACAATGCTCGCCACCACGGCCGCAACAAAGGTTCCACCCGAACGCCTCACCACGCCAACCCCTCCCGACCCGTGCAGAGCATGATGTCGATATGCAGATCATCATCACCGGTCACAGCCTGCCCGGACGGGATTGTTCCGAAACCGCAACCTTCGAAGGACGGAGCAACATCCACGTCGGCGTCCAGCGCCGGGGCAAGCCCCACGAAATCCTCGACCTCGTACCGGGAGACACCGAAACAGTGCGGTGGGAATTGGCAGCGAACCTCGACAGAAAGCCCAATGCCTGGGACATTCTCGGACCGTACATCCAGGGCCCACCGCGCGGACGCTTCATCTACCTGTCCTGGGTGACGTTATCCGAGGACCAGACGTTCGAGATGTTCCGGCGCGCAAAGCTGATGCTCGACGCGGTCCCCGAGCACATCATTGACGAGGCCGACCGTTCCGACGTGCTCCACGGAGAACTCGGACTCACCGACGCCGCAGGTAAACCACTGTGTGCGGCGATCCGGCCGCCGACGATCACGTGGACATCCTCGCCTTACTGAGCATCGTTCAGTAGTGTGGTGAACGAACACTTGCTCTGTGGGTGACCACGCAATCGATACGGAGTCCGAACTGATGAGCACCGAACACCTCGATGTCCTGATCGTCGGCGCCGGCTTGTCCGGCATCGGTGCTGCGTATCGACTCCAGACCGAACTGCCCGGCAAGTCGTACGCGATCCTCGAGGCCCGCGCGAACAGTGGCGGAACCTGGGACCTCTTCAAATACCCCGGTATCCGTTCGGATTCCGACATGTTCACGCTCGGCTACCCGTTTCGCCCGTGGACAGATGCCAAAGCAATTGCCGACGGTGATTCGATCCTCCGGTACGTGCGCGATACCGCTCGCGAAAACGGGATCGACAAGAAGATTCGGTACAACCGGAAGGTGACGGCAGCATCCTGGTCGTCAGCGGACTCGACGTGGACAGTCACCGTGACGACCGACGACGAAGACGAAACACTGACCTGCAACTTCCTGTATCTCTGCAGCGGTTACTACAGCTACGACGGCGGATACACCCCCGACTTTCCCGGACGCGAATCGTTTGCCGGCGAGGTGGTGCACCCGCAGTTCTGGCCCGAAGAACTCGATTACTCCGACAAGAAGGTCGTCGTGATCGGAAGCGGCGCCACCGCAGTCACTTTGGTCCCCACGATGTCGCGGGACGCAAGCCACGTCACGATGCTCCAGCGATCGCCGACCTACATTCTGGCGCTGCCGTCCAGCGACAAGGTGTCGGACACCATCCGTGCGGTATTGCCGAATCAACTCGCGCACAGCATCGCTCGATGGAAGAGCGTCGTATTGAACCTCAGTTTCTACCAACTGTGCCGCCGCAGTCCGGCGCGCGCAAAGAGGCTGCTGAACCTCGCGATCAGTCGTCAACTCCCGGAAGAGATCCCACTCGATCCCCACTTCACACCCACCTACGATCCCTGGGACCAGCGCTTGTGCGTCGTACCGGATGGCGATTTGTTCAAAGCCCTCCGATCCGGCAAGGCTTCGATCGAGACCGATCACATCGACACCTTCACCGAGACCGGGATTCGGCTCGCATCAGGACGCGAACTCGAAGCCGACATCATCGTCACTGCAACAGGATTGAAGATGGAAGCATGCGGCGGGATGTCGATCGAAGTGGACGGTGAACCCGTCACCCTCGGTGATCGTTACGTCTACAAGGGCATGATGATCAGCGACGTACCGAACTTCGCGATGTGCGTCGGATACACCAATGCCTCGTGGACTCTGCGAGCCGATCTCACGTCGATGTACGTGTGCCGACTACTGACCGAGATGGCCAAGCGCGGCTATGCGAAGTGTGTGCCGCACGCGACCGAAGACATGGACCAGCGTCCGATCCTGAATCTGGCGTCCGGGTACGTCATGCGCGCGGTTGAACAGTTCCCGAAGCAGGGATCGAAGTCACCCTGGAACATGCGTCAGAACTACATCCTCGATCGTCTTCACTCGACGTTCGGGAGCATCAACGACCACATGACGTTCTCGAAGGCGCCAATTCGAAGTTCGAAACTGGTACCGAGCAAGAGTTGATCGGCGCCCGCATGACCAAGTAGAGCAGTCGAGCAAATCCACCAATCGATCCGAGAACAAAAAACACGCCCGAACCTGCGACGACGGCACAGAGTGCACCCAGGACGATGATCGTCGACGCCTCGATCATCCGACCGGCGGACTCCGATCCGAGAACGTGTATTTCATCAACTCCTTCGTCCATAAAACTATTTTCAGCCAACCGTCCAGCCGGTTTGTAGGGACTTTAGTCACAAGTCGGGTCAAAATGGACTCATAAATGCAGGTCAAGCGTTCAGTTGGTGGTCGCTGTCGGTCGAGTCTCAGACTGTTCCGTAGTGTGCGCATCACAGAAAGCAGAACCAATACCGGCGGGGGACACAATGAAGGTCATCGTTTTCGGGGCAACGGGGATGGTCGGCAACAGCGTCTTGCTCGAGTGCCTGGACGATCCACGAATCGACACCGTCGTCACCGTCGGCCGCAATTCGTGCGGTTCAACTGCCCCGAAGATCGTCGACATCGTTCACCGCGACTTACTGGACTACTCGGCAATCGAAGCAGATCTGACCGGTGCCGACGCCTGCTTCTTCTGCCTCGGTGTGTCCTCCGCAGGAATGAACGAAGCCGACTACACCCACATCACGCGTGACATCACGCTTGCCGCCGCCACAACGCTGTCGCGCTTGAACCCGCAGATGGTCTTCGTCTACGTGTCCGGTGAAAGCGCCGACTCCACCGAAACCAGCAAGACCATGTGGAAGCGAGTACGTGGCGCAACCGAGAACGCGCTACTCACACTCCCCCTCACGGCCTACATCCTCAGGCCGGGGTTCATCCGTCCGCGCCCGGGATCGCCGTCGAAAACGTGGTGGTACAAGCTCTTCTATCAGGTTTCCGTGCCTCTCTACCCACTCCTGCGCAAGGTGTGGCCCAACGGCGTTACCACCAGCGAGAACATCGGCAAGGCGATGATCACCCTCGCGGCTAACACTCCCGATCTTCCCGACCGTGTCCTGCGCAGCGACAAGATCAACGAACTCGCGCAGGCCTGACAGCCTTTCCCCGAAATACGAAACCGCGCGCAACGAGTTCCAAAGCCACAGCTACAGCGCAGGTTTGCGCCAACAACAGCCCAGCCAGGACAAGAATCTGTACTGCACCGGCCTGAACAGCCGACCCCGTCGCAAGCAGAACGCCGACAAAAGCGCCGGGCAAAGTCACGAGGCCGACGGTGCGGGTCTGGTCGACTCCGGGCAACAGGGCGTCGGACGCGGCGGTACGGGCGACTTCCCACCGCGCATCGCGTTGCGAGAAACCCAGGCTCAGTGCGGCTTCCACTTCCCCGAAACGATCGTCGACGGCGTCGAGTCCGCGTTTGGCTGCCATCGACGTCGCTGTCATGGCGCCGCCCAAGACAATTCCGCCGATCGGGACAAGAGCGACGCCTTCGACCGGAACCACTCCGGACAGCAGCATGAGTGGCAACACCACACCGATTCCCGATGCCAACGCGACGGTCAGCCACCCGCCGGAAGTTCCTGCGCCGGAGCGTCGTGCAGCGGTGAACGACGCCGCAGCGAACATGCCGACGAGCACGAGGAGTGCTGACCAGATGTGAGCCAATGCCGCGGCAAGGATCAACGAAACAGCAGCCAATTGAAGGGCGCCGCGTGCGAGCGCGCCGGGAACTATCCGAATGCTACCGAGGCGAGCGAATCGGTAGACGAGTGTGGCCACGAGCGCCATGACAATACAGAGCACGGCCAAACGGACGCCGGAGTCGGCTATCGAAAGGCTCATGGGTCACAGTGTTCCCTACGAGCCAATGTGATCCGAACCCGCGATCCGAACCCGCGAACCGCTCAGAAAACCCAACCGCGAAGTGCGACAAACCGCAGACCGCCGACAATTCCGCTCACTGCGATCACAAGGCCCGCTTGAAGGAGCCCGTCAGCACCGGGCAACAGGAATCCGAGCGCACTGATGGCAGCAGAACTGGCGATCAAACCGACCAGGGCGAGCCCGCCACCTTCCCACTGAGCAGTGAACCAGTTGACGCGATCCGCGGCGTGGAAGGTGAGCCGGCGATGCAGCTCGTTCGCAAGAATGGTGCTCAAGACTGCACCTACAGCATTGGCGACCAGCGCTCCGTCACCGCGCAGGGCCAGAAAAGCGGCGAAGTAGAGAATGTTGCTGGCTCCGCCGACGAGAGCAAAACGAACGAGCTGGGCAAAGGCACCGTCTCCGGCAAGAGCGCGAAGCCTCGTAGCCGCAAAACCCGCGCTCCGCGTACCCACCATCGAGATCGGATTGCTCCCGACCCAGATGTCAGACGTGCTCATATCGGCTTCTCTCGTACTGACAATCGGAACCACACGTTCCGCTTAGCAATATAGCACTAACGGAATCGATCATTCCGCTTAGTGCCGTAGACTGTGAGGATGCCGACAACCCACCCCGACGCTTCTCGTGCGGGGACCTCGGCCGACTGCTCACAGCCGCGCCTTCGGTCCGACGCCAAGGCCAACCTCGAGCGGATTCTCAACTCCGCCCGCGAGGTGTTCGCGGCCCAAGGACTGGACGCCACTCTTGCCGATGTGGCGAAACACGCCGGCGTCGGCGTCGGCACTGTCTATCGGCGGTTCGCCAGCAAGGACGAGCTGATCCAGGCCCTGTTCGACACACGGTGCTCCGAGATCGAAACGATCGCCGCCACCGCCCGCGAGATGCCCGACGCCTGGGAAGGCCTTGTCTACTTCCTCGACGTGATCTCCCTGCGTATGGCGGACAACCGCGGATTCGGTGATCTCCTGATGGACGGGCGCTTCACGTCCGACACTTTCGCTCGCGCGCGCGCGGGGATCGCCCAGCACACCGCGGCACTCGTCAATCGTGCCAAGGAACAGGGCACCCTGCGCAGCGACTTCGAAGTCAACGACATTCCGCTTCTCATGCAGGTCGTCAAGATGGCCCAGAAGTTCGGCGGCGACGAGGCCCCTCAGGCTTACCGCCGCGCACTCGGGTTCATGATCGACGGACTCTGCGCTTCCCGCACCGGCCATCGAGAACTGCCCGTCCCGGCGCTGTCGTCCGAACAACTCGATCACGTCCTTCATCGGTTTCAGGCATCGCCCGATAAGAACTGCTGACTCGATTTCGGGGTCGACGCCGCAATGGCATCGACCCCGAAATTTACTGTCAGTGGGCGATTACCGGCTCACCTTCGGGCGAATCGGGAAGCAGTCCACTCCGCAGAACCAGTCCGGTCAAGACCGCTCCGACCGCGAAAATACCTGCTGCCCAATAGAACGTCGTGGTGTAGCTCTCGACGGCAGCCTGTGCCTGAGTGAGCGGATTCATCTCGCGGCCCACCAGGTAGTTGGTGGAAGCCGAAGCCGCAATCGTGCTGAGCAACGCGGTACCGATCGAGCCGCCCACCTGCTGCATCGTATTGACGGTGGCAGATGCGACGCCCGCATCTTCGTGATGCACGCCGGAGGTTGCGCCCTGCATGGACGGCGCGAAGATGCTGCCCATACCGAGTCCGGTGACCACGAGGCCCGGGAGGATGTGGACGGCATAGGTGCTGTCCACGGAAATCTGGGCCAGCAGCGTCATTCCGATCGCCGCGATGACCATTCCGCTCACGATCAGCACTCGCGGACCAACGCGAGGGAGCAAGACCGCTGTCGAAAGCGTTGCCGCCGTCACGATTCCGAACACCATCGGCATGAATGCGAGGCCGGTCATGATCGGGCTGTACCCGAGGATCAGCTGCATGTAGTACGTCAGGAACAGGAAGACTGCGAACATGCCTGCGCCGGAAAGGAAGATCGCCAGGTACGAGCCCGCCCGGATACGGTCGAGGACCACCCGCAACGGCAGGAGCGGATGCTCGGACTTGGTCTGCCAGTAGATGAATGCCGCCATGAATACAACGCCGGCAACGAGCCACGAGATGGTAGGAGTTGCACTCCAGCCGTCCGACTCGGCCTTCGAGAAACCGAAGACGATGCTGAACAAGCTGATCGACACCAAGATCGTTCCGGGGATGTCGAGTTTCGGCCGCGAGTCACTGGTGTGCGGAGCGAGCAACAGGACTGCTCCGACCAATGCGATTGCCGCGAAGAAGAGGTTCACGAAGAGGCACCAGCGCCAGTCGACCCACTCGGTGAGCGCTCCGCCGAGCAACAGTCCGATAGCGCCGCCGCCGCCGGCAACGGCACCGAAGATACCGAAAGCCTTTGCGCGCTCACCCGGATCCGTGAAGGTCACGGACAGCAGAGACAGCGCTGCCGGAGCAAGGAGTGCACCGAAGACGCCCTGGCCCGCACGAGCGGCAACAAGCATTTCGAAGTTGACGGCTGCGCCACCGATAGCGGAGGCGACCGCGAAGCCGATCAGGCCGACTATGAAAGTTCGCCTGCGCCCGAACAAGTCGCTCAGTCGACCGCCGAGTAGCAGCAAGCTGCCGAACGCCAATGCGTATGCCGTGATGATCCACTGGCGGTCGGAATCACCGAACTCCAGTGAGCGCTGCGCAGCCGGCAGCGCGATGTTGACGATGGTGGCATCCAAGACCACCATCAGCTGCGCAATTCCCAGTACCGCGAGAACCAGCCACCGCTTTGCATGGTTGTCCCCTGAAGGCGCTGAGGACTGCTCGAATTCAGTCCGTTCAGCAATGTCTGACATTGTCCCTCGCCCCACCTATGCGGAGATGGCTTCTCCGGTTAGCAAAAACGCTACACCAAAACGGAGAAGCTGTCTCCACTTGACGGGTAGAGTGGGGACATGAGTACCGCAATGGGGCGCCCGCTTCGCGCTGATGCTGCACGTAATCGGCAGTTGATCATCGATGCCGCACGTGAATTGTTCGCCGAAGAAGGGATCGACGTCACACTCGACGACGTCGCCCGACGCGCGGGTGTCGGCGTCGGAACCGTCTATCGACGGTTCGCAAGCAAGGAAGAACTGATCGACGGAGTCTTCCAGCAGAACTTCGCCGACATGGCGGCGGCCGCCGAGGCATCACTGAGCAATCCGGATCCGTGGGACGGGCTTGTCACGTTTGCCGAATTCGCCTGCAGCCGTATGTCGGTCAACCGTGGACTCAAAGACGTCATGAACGGAACCGACGAGGGTTGCGAGCAGTTGGCATGCCAGCGGTCCATCGTCGAACCGTCGGTCGAGAGGATCTTCTACCGGGCCCAGGACGCCGGGATGCTGCGCCCCGACGCCGTCGTCACCGACCTTTTCGGCCTCATCTTCATGGTGGGCGCCGTCACCGAATTTGCGCAGCCCGTCAACCCGACTGTGTGGCGCCGGTACCTTTCGGTGATGCTCGACGGACTACGCACCGAGGGCTTGCACCGTGACCCGCTCCCCCTCCCCCCGCTCAGTGCCGAAGAACTGCACGAGGCCAAACAGTGCCTGAAAGACCGCCGTCGTTGAGCGGTTCGATCAGATTTCCTCACGAGGAATGAAAATCCACATGACGATGTAGATCAGAAACTGCGGGCCGGGCAGCAGACAGGAGAGCACGAACAGCAGGCGGACGGTCGACGATTTCCACCCGAAGTATCGTGCGATCCCGGCGCAGACCCCGCCGAACATTGCACCTGAGCGCGCTCGAGTGAGTTTGCGGGTCTTCATCGGCGAAGTCATGTTCGGTGCCCCTTCAGTAGATCTCGCGGACTATCCGCGTCGATCTCCACTATCCGCCGGCGGGGCACTCACGCGCATCAGGCCATGGACCCATCTTTTCCGGCCGCAATACATACCCAGGTACCAGTCTGTCCCCGCGTCGCACTCAGGGTTCTCCCCCACACATCGGCCCCAGACTTCAGCACGGGAACAGCCGCCGAAGTCGTTTCGGTGCCGCAAAAGGTTGCCAGTTGTCGACGTCCTGCGCCAGACGGTCGGCGACCGTCCACAACGCCGACGGGTTGTGGGTCAATCCCATGTGACTGCCTTGCACCGCAACGCTTTCCGATTGTCCGGACGTGGTTTCACAACATGCTTGCCACGGAACGATACCGTCGTGTCTGGAGTAGACCGACGTGGCAGGAACCGAAATGGGCGGTCCCTGTTCGGATTCGATGCCGTCGACCGGAGGCAGTATGGCGTGCTTCCCGGACAAACGAGCGTAGAGCGATCCAATTCTCGTCTGCTCCAGACTGGTGAGAGCGAAAGGACTTCCGAGTGTCACCACCTGTCGCACCGAATCCGGCAGGTCCCTGGCCAACTTACGAGCGTAGATACCGCCCAAGCTCCAGCCGATGACCGACACCTTCTGCTCGTACCGATCCGCCACCTGGGCCAATGCGGCGGGCAATCCGTCGACCACCATCGCCGTCGGGCCGGTGTTGACGCCCAGATTCCAGCCGTGGACGCGGTATCCGAGGAAACTCAGGTACGCCCTCAAGGCAAGAGTCGACACGTCCGATGTCAGCAGTCCGGGGAGAACGAGGACTGGGTGCCCGTCTCCACGCGGTGATCGAAGCAACCAAGGGGCCGCGAGAAGCAGTGAAGCGATGTCGACCAGTCCGCGCGTCGGCTCGCTCAGACACATCGCCAGTGATGGGGGACCCGGAACGAGTGGGCCGACTTCACGAATCAGCGCCGATCTCTGCGCCCATTCGAATTCAGTTTCCGCGAAATCGATCGCAGAGACTTCCGCAACTACGGACACCTGGACTCCTGTCAGCCGGTGCCCTGATGGGGGCGGTTCCGCGGGCTGTGTGCTCAACCCGCGGAACCTTGTCCTCGTCCACCACCGGTAGCGAACAGGACCCGTTCTGCCCACAGATTCGTGACCTAATGCCTCTCGACCCCACGAACACTGTGTGATCCAGAACACTAGTTTTGGATACGTTGCATCTACGTTGCGTACATGTTTCGTCGCGCGGAAGGAGAAATAGATGTCATTCACGGACGAAGAAATCGCCTACCTGCAGTCGCAGCCACTGGCACGCGTGGCCACCGTCTCACCGGACGGTCAACCCGATGTCGTGCCGTTGGCTTTCGAGTACGACGGGGTCCATTTGTGGATCGGCGGGGTAGGCGAAGCCGTCCTGAACACCAAGAAGTTCCGCAATATCGGTTCGGGGCAACTCGAAGTCGCCCTCGTCATGGACGACATGCCGTCATTCGAGCCGTTTGTCGCGCGCGGGATCAGGATCTACGGGATCGCTGAACAGCCGATCGAGAGGGTAGGAATGGTCGGCCCCGGAATCTATTCACGCATCACGCCGACAGTCTCGTGGAGTTGGAACTTGGCGGGAGAACCGGCAGGTGACACCTGGTACGAATCTCACAAGACTGTTCACACGCAATAGGTCAGTTCGGGCAACTCTCGGGCGGCAGATTTTCGGCGGCCCAGGTTGTCAGTTCACTGAGAGCGGGAAGCAGCGCCTGCCCCGAGGCCGTCAGTTCGTACTCCACGGCGATGGGCGGACCTGCGTCGACGGTCCTCGTAACCAGGCCTGCCCCGGCCAGCTCCGTCAGGCGTTCCGAGAGCACCGAATCGCTGATCCCGCCGACCGCTCGCTTGAGTTCGGAGAATCCCGCCGGCCCGTTCAGCAGCGTGCCGAGAATGACGCCGTTCCATCGTTTGCCCAGGAAGCCGAACGCACGGGCCAACGCCCCGTCACATGCGCGGGGCTCGTGCTCCGCTTCGCTCTTGCTTGCCACCCCACCATCCTAGTCATAGTGCTAACGTATCCGTAGGCACTATTTTTTTACTAGCAACTAGCTTTACCGGGCAAAGTTCGGTGGAGCTACCACCGAACGGAAGCCCCCTGATGTCTCTCGACGCAGCCACCCCATTCACCGACCAGCAACTCGACCAAGCTGGCCGCGAACTCCTCTTCACCGAGGCTCGCACCGCCAACTCCTTCTCGAACGAACCTGTGTCCGACGACGAGCTCACCGCAATCTGGGAGCTCGCAAAGTGGGCACCGACGGCGGCAAACACCAATCCGTTGCGAGTGCTGTTCGTCCGTACCGAGGAAGGCAAAGCGCGCCTCGTCGAGCACATGGCAGACGGCAACAAGGCCAAGACCGAGGCCGCTCCCGCCGTTGCCGTTCTTGCCGTCGACACCAAGTTCTACGAGCACATCCCGGCGCTGTTCCCCATCCGTCCGGAGATGAAGGACTACTTCGAGTCCGACGACGCTGCCGCCACATCGAGCAGTAAGTTCAACGCCGCACTGCAGGCCGGCTACCTCATCCTCGCGATACGGGCCCAGGGCTTGGTCGCCGGCCCGATGGCCGGGTTCGACGCCGACGGCATCGACGGCGAGTTCTTCGCCGACGGACGCTTCAAGACCATCCTGGTGGTCAACATCGGCCATCCCGGCGAGAACCCGTGGTTCGATCGTCTGCCGCGACTCTCAAATGAGGATGCGCTCACCTGGGCCTGAGGCCGACTCTGAAATATCCATACAAGCGGGAGGGCTCTTCGGGGCTCTCCCGCTTTGCAGTTTCCGGCACGTTTGAAATGCTTATCTGCTGGGTACAAAGACGCGTCTCGTAAATTCTCACGTCCAGAACAACTTCCGACACGCTGCAATCGGAATTAGTTGCAGTATCCGAGTTTTTGGACGACAGTCGAGACAAACCCCTCGGCCGACGACGGCTGCGGGGAAAGCCCTTGTGCGCCGGTCGGTGTCGAGGGAAGACGTTCTTGCGAGCAGAAGTCCGAAGAAAGTGGGTTCGGAAATATGGGCGCGCTATGGGATTTTGTCGTTGCACGACGACAACAATTGATGACCGACTCGTACCTACATGTTTCAGCAGTTATCCAGTCCGTGATCATCGCGACGATTGCCGCCGTGATCATCGGAATTCTCGTCTACAGAAGCCCGGTCGGTTCGTCCGTGGCAACAGCTTTGGCCAGCACGATCCTGACGGTTCCTTCGTTCGCCCTTCTCGGACTGCTCATTCCGATACTCGGTCTCGGCGTCGCCCCCACGATCACTGCATTGATCTTGTATGCCCTGCTCCCGATCATTCGGAACACGATCATCGGCCTGGACGCGGTCAATCCGGCGATCACGGACGCAGCACGCGGTGTGGGGATGAATCGCCTTCATGTACTCAGTCGAATCGAACTGCCGATTGCGTGGCCGTCGATACTCACCGGTATGCGGGTCAGTACGCAGATGCTCATGGGCATCCTCGCCATCGCGGCGTACGCCAAGGGCCCCGGTCTGGGAAACCTGATCTTCTCCGGGCTCTCGCGGGTCGGTAGCCCCAATGCTGTTCCGCAAGCGCTGGTCGGCACCGTACTCATCGTCATTCTGGCCCTGATCCTCGACGGAATCTACGTCGTCATCGGCCGTCTCACTACTTCGAAGGGGCTGCAATGACCGAAACCATTCCGTCCGACGTATCCGCAGACCAGAAGGTATCCGGAGTCGAGATCGTTCTCGAATCCGTGACCAAGCGTTACCCTGGCCAGAAAGCAGCAGCGGTGGACAATGTTTCACTGACTGTTCCGGCCGGTGAGATCGTGGTGTTCGTCGGACCTTCGGGCTGTGGCAAGACGACGACGATGCGCATGATCAACCGTCTGATCGAACCCACCTCGGGCAAGATCACCATCGACGGCAAAGACGCGCTGTCCATCGACCCGGACAAGCTTCGCCGCGGCATCGGATACTCGATTCAGCAGGCAGGTTTGTTCCCGCACTTCACCATTGCGAAGAACGTCGCGACGGTGCCCGGCCTCATCGGTTGGGACAAGAAACGCATCGCAGCACGGACCGACGAGATGCTCGACCTCGTCGGCCTCGATCCGGACACCTATCGCGACCGGTACCCGCGCCAGCTTTCCGGCGGCCAGCAACAGCGTGTAGGCGTGGCGCGAGCACTCGCTGCCGATCCCCCGGTTCTGTTGATGGACGAGCCTTTCGGTGCGGTCGACCCCATCACCCGCGGCCTGCTCCAGGACGAACTGATGCGACTGCAGTCGGAGTTGGGTAAGACCATCGTCTTCGTCACCCACGATTTCAACGAGGCAGTCAAGCTCGGTGATCGAATTGCCGTGCTGGGCAACCAGTCCAGCATTATGCAGTACGACACCCCCGAAGCTATTCTCGCCAATCCCGCCAACGACATGGTCGCGGGTTTCGTCGGCGCCGACGCATCACTCAAGCAGTTGACATTGACCCGGGTGCGTCAGATCAAGCTCAAGCAATGCCTCACCGCGCGCGAAACAGATTCGGTCGACGATTTGAGAACCGCACTCGCAGCGCGCAAGTGGAAGTGGGCCTTGATTCTCGATCAGCGTGGGCGACCGCTTCGCTGGGTCTCACCCGGCCACCTCGCTCATGCGTCGAGCCTCCGAGGTGTCGGCAACGAGATCGGTGAGGCCGTGTCCATCCAGTCCACCCTGCAGGATGCGTTGGAAGCTCTTCTCGCCGAGAGCAATGCGTCCACTGTGGTCACCGGACGGCGCGGCGAGTACGTCGGCCTCATCACGATCGACACACTCGTGAGCCATCTCTCCGAGATGCGCGAGGAGCATGCCCACGATCACGACGAGGAGTCCGACGCCGAGAACGTCGAGGGTCGAATATGAGTGCCCCGACCGAAGAGCGCGTCGCCGCTCCCGAAATGGAAACTGATGCGCCCGATCTCGGTGCCGCCGAAAATGCGGCCACCCGCCGAGCGGAACGGATGCGCCTGTACGTTCAGCCGGTCATCGTTCTGATCCTGGTTGCGGGCGTGTTGACCTGGGCGTTCACTCGCGATCTCAACGCGACGCAGAAGGCCAGCATCAATCTCGACAATATCGTCACGCTGACGTGGCAACACGTGCTGATCACCGCAGCAGTGGTCATCATCGTCGTCGCCATCGCTGTTCCGCTCGGAACCTTGTTGACCAGGCCGAGATTCACCCGCTTGGCGCCGTTCTTCGTCGGTATCGCCAACATCGGAGCCGCGGCGCCGGCCATCGGCCTCCTCGTGCTGTTCTATCTCGCGACCAGAACAACGGGTTTCTGGATCGGTGTATTTCCGATCGCCTTCTATTCGCTGCTTCCCGTGCTGCGCAACACGATTCTGGGCTATCAGCAGGTGGACAAGACCCTCATCGACGCCGGGCGTGGTCAGGGAATGTCTTCTCTGACCGTGCTGCGCCAGCTCGAATTCCCGATGGCTGTCCCGTACATTCTTGCGGGCCTTCGCACTTCGCTCGTTCTGGCGGTCGGCACGGCGACGCTGTGCTTCCTGGTCAGTGCCGGCGGTCTGGGCATTCTGATCGACACCGGATACAAGCTCCGTGACAACGTCACGCTCGTGGTCGGTGCGGTACTCGCGGTGTCGCTGGCCCTACTGATCGACTGGCTCGGCGCGCTCGCCGAAACTTATCTCGGGCCCAAGGGATTACGATGACCAAGACTTCGATCACCAGAACGCGGGGCTGGAAACTCGCCGTTGCCACGCTCGGCCTCACACTCGTCGCTTCCTGTGGCTTGGAATCCGGTGGCGCACTGCCCCTTGCCGTCGGCCCCGGCAGCATCGAGCCCGTTCCCGAGCTAGAGGGTGTGAAGATGACCGTCGGCTCCAAGGACTTCACCGAGCAGATCGTGCTCGGATACATCATCGAATTCGCGATGTCCGCTGCAGGCGCGGATGTTCGCGATCTCACGAACATCCAGGGCTCCAACAGCACCCGAGACGCGCAGTTGAACGGGCAGATCGATCTTGCGTACGAATACACCGGAACCGGGTGGATCAACTATCTGGGAAACGAGACTCCTCTCCCGGACTCGCAGGCCCAGTTCGAGGCGGTCCGTGACGCTGATCTGGCCGCGAACGACATGGTGTGGACGGATCCGGCGCCGATGAACAATACGTATGCATTGGCGATGAGCAAGGAGACAGCCGAGAAGACCGGAGTCAAGACGGTTTCCGACTACGCGAAGTTGGTCGAGTCCGATCCCGGCGCTGCGGTCACGTGCGTCGAGACCGAGTTCAACGTCCGTCAGGACGGATATCCCGGTCTGGCAGCCAAGTACGGCTTCGATGCGTCGCGCGCCCAGCGACAGATTCTGCAGACGGGCATCATCTACCAGGCGACGGCCGACAGCGACCAGTGCAAGTTCGGTGAAGTGTTCACCACCGACGGCCGCATCATCGCTCTCGACCTGGTTCTGCTCGACGACGATCTCCAGTTCTTCCCGAAATACAATCCGGCACTGGTGATGAAAAAGGACTTCGCGGAAGCACATCCGCAGGTAGCAGAAGTCATGGCACCGATCTCGGAGCGACTGACCAACGAGGTGATGACCGAACTCAACCGGCAGGTCGACGTCGACGGCAAGGAGCCGGCAGACGTGGCTCGCGACTGGCTGGTCTCCGAAGGCTTCGTCACCGCGCAGTGATCGGCTGACCGCAAGCCGGCCGACTATCTACCGCTTGCGTCCCACGCAGAACACCCGCCGGAACGGAAACAGCGTTCCGGCGGCTGTTGCGGGATACGCCTCACGCAGCAGATCGGAATACTGGCGCTCGAACTCCGGCGCGTCAGCTTCGCCGAGAACGTCGAGCACCGGCCTCAAGCCCGTCCCCCGTACCCATCCGAGCACCGGGTCGGCACCTGCCAGTACGTGTACGTACGTTGTTTCCCAAGCGTCGACGTCGAATCCGTGTTCCTGGAGACGCTGCGCGTACGCAACTGGACTGTCAACGCCTTCCGGACCGCGCAAGACGCCGCCCAGTCGCTCACTCCACTCCGCGGACTCCGCGAGGTTCCGCATGAGCGAGTGGGACGGAGCATCGAAGTTCCCCGGAACCTGCCACGCCAGCCACGACCCGGACCCCAGAGTGTCCGCCCACTGATCGATCAGCTCGCGATGGCTCGGAACCCACTGCAGTGCAGCGTTACTGACGACGACGTCGTAACCTGTGGCGTCGAACGACATGATGTCCCCCAACTCGACGGTGACGTTTCCCGGTAGGTCTGCCGGGGCCTGCGCCACCATTTCGGGAGACGAGTCGAAACCGGATACCGACGCGTCCGGCCACCTTTCCCCCAGCATCGCGGTCAGGGTGCCTGATCCGCAGCCCAGGTCGGCTACGCGAGTCGGGTCTTCGGTGGCCACCCGGGACACCAGGTCGACGAACGGGCGTGACCGCTCCCCCGAATAGCGGCCGTAGACTTCGGGATTCCACGTGACTGTGCGCATGAACCCATCCTGCACCCTGTTCCTGAGAATTGCCGCCCGTCAGATCTTGTCAGCGGACATCACCGACGCGGCACCACGGTGGACAGTACGTTCGGCAACCTCGACCAGTCCGCGGTGATGTAACTTGCGTGCTGCCCGGCCAACAGGTCGAGTCGCTCGCCCGCCTCGGCTTCCGAGGCGTGGGTACCGTCGATCTGCGGAGCGACCTTGTGCGCGTCGGTCATGACGAGGAGGTAACCCCGTTCGCGGTACCAACTCGGATCCACAACTCCCGAGGTGTAGTCGAGGGCGTCACCGTCGAAAATCACGAACCACGGACGGATCCCCGGGTCGGTGTAGCGGGCGAGACGTGGGTCTCCCGGTGACGCCCGGTGAACAGCGGGAAAGGCCGCGCCGAGTTCGACGAGCCCGGCGGAGGACAGATCCCGCAGGTGCGTCGCATACTGCCGGTCCGTCCATTCCGTATCGAGAGGGTTCCCCTCCTCGATCGTTCCCGGTATCAGCTCGAACAGAAATTTCCCGGCCATTTCGGAGGTGCTCGGCCATCCACGCTCGGTGACGGCGGCATCCGGGGTCGGGTAAGACTCACCCATCAGATCTGCCGGCGTGAAAACCGCGTCTCCGAGTGTCCCGAGTATCAGGGCGTCGAGATCCGCGGGCCCACGTCCGTACCCGGTGGTGAACCCGTCCTTGAGTTCCAACTTGATCATCACCGGCGGATGCTCGGGATTGGCTTCGTGCCACGCCCGCATATCTGCCAAACATCCGCGGAGTCCCTGATCTCGCGGGCCACTTCGCAACTCGGAGGCGTTCGATGCTCCGACGCAGTTACTCTCGTTTGCCACCGGATTCATGTGCGACACACGCCAGTCCGGACCGCCGCCGTTGGTCCACAGGTCGAGCTCGAGCAACGACGCCCCCGAGTCGAGCGCATCGGCGAAGTAGGGAAACGTCGCCGTCTCGTAGGAATTGTGGACCCCGACGGACGTCGTCTCGGAGAACGAGCGAGCTTGGTCAGCGGTCGTCTCGGCGCCGGCAGAAGGCGCCGAGACAATCACCGCGAACGCACTCAGACCGACTGCCAGGATTCCACGCATGTTCGACACTCTCGCAGAAAGTTCACCGCGGCAGGACGGAATCGCCAGAGTTAACTGGACGATCGTCCTAGACCGCGTCTGCGGCGAGACTGTTGCGCAGTTCGTTCTTCTGTATCTTTCCCGTTGCGGTGACGGGTAGCCGCTCGACGAACCTGATCGAACGCACCTTCTGATACGGAGCCACCTTTGCGGCCACGTAGTCCGTCAACTCCCGTTCGAGCAATTGCGGGTCCGACACAGACTTGGACGCAAAGTCGTGGTTCAACTGAACGAAGGCCGTCACACGCTCACCGACCATTGGCGCCTTCTCGCCGACGACGGCCGCCTGCGCAACAGCAGGGTGCGAACACAGAATCTCTTCGAGCGGCTGCGGATAGACGTTGTAGCCCTTGTAGATGATCATG
Organism: Rhodococcus sp. NPDC060176; assembly: GCF_042728675.1. Taxonomy (NCBI): domain Bacteria; kingdom Bacillati; phylum Actinomycetota; class Actinomycetes; order Mycobacteriales; family Nocardiaceae; genus Rhodococcus; species Rhodococcus sp. NPDC060176. The sequence goes on along the minus strand of NZ_JBHWYS010000001.1, from coordinate 1,160,969 downwards.
TCCTTCGACCTCCCTACCAGGAAAAGGTGCCCCGCTTCGTCCAGTCGCCCCATGTCGCCGGTCGCGAGCCAACCGCCGCGGAACTGAACCGCAGTCAGTTCCGGCTGATTCTGGTACCCGTCGGCGATCTGCGGCCCGCGAGCCCAGACCTCACCGACCTCGCCGGGCTCGAGGACTGCCGAATTCTCGTCTCGGATCTCGAGTTCGGTGTCGAAGATCGCGACGCCGACGCTGTCCGGCGGCGTCGCGACAAGACTGTTCAAAGGCGCACCGGTCAGGCCCATCGTCGCTTCGCTCAAGCCGTATCCCTCTGTGACCCAGGCGTTGCCGAAAAACGATTGCAGGCTCCGCAGCGAAGTCGTGTCGAACGGGGCTGCACCGGAATTGATCGCACGCACGGAGGACAAATCGTGCGCTCCGATCTTGCTGCTCGCCAACAACGCGTAGTACATCGCGGGCGAGCCGGTGATGTGCGTGACGCCGAGGCGCTCGATGTCTGCCAACATCCGGTCCGGATCGAAGCGCCCGGTGAAGACAACGGTCGAACCGAGCAGTGTGCTGACGTTCTGTCCGACCAAGCCCAGACCGTGAAAGAGTGGCGCCACTGCGATGTTGACGCCTTCGCCCGGGACCAGCGCATGCGGACCGCGATCCGCGGCCGACTGCATTCGAAGCCCCCCGAGTTCGTCGAGTTCGGTGAGAAGCCCGGATCGCCAGGACGCCATCTGGATCACATTCGAAACGAGGTTACGATGTAGTACGCGAACAGCTTTGGAGCGTCCGGTCGTACCACCGGTCAGCTGCAGATGAGCGACGAGTTCCGGATCCACGCGGTACGACGCCAACGGTTGCGCTTGCAGTAAATCGTCGAATGCACGGACTCGCTCCGGCAGAGCCGTTTCAGTCGCCGGCGCTGAGGGTGTCGTGGATACACACACCACTTCATCGACACACTGTGCATCCGCCGCCAGAACGATGCCGACGGATTCGGGATGCGAGATGACCACCCTCGCCTTCACATCGTCCAACTGATCGTGGAGACCGGCGGGCGGGAGAGTCGGATTGACCGGCGCCACAGCAGCACCCGCGCACAGTGCCCCGTAGTACGCCACGACGTACCACAGGTTGTTCTGCATATGGAGCGCCACGACGTCTCCCGGTTGTACCCCCAGTGCACGCAATCCCCCGGCCGCTCGTCGTGCATGGTCGTGCAACTCGGCGAAGGTGAGTGCAAGATCGCCGTCTTGCAGCGCAATTCGTTCAGGGTAGGCGCGAGCAGCTCCTGCCAGAACTACGTCGATTCCCGTCGTCGGATAGTCGAGGCATCGAGGCATATCGGTCGGCCAGGCGAGCGTCATGAGTAGAACCTCCAGCTGTTCGGTATGGATGGAATGAATTTTCTAGTCGATCCGGCGGACCAGCGACTCTTGGACGACGGTGGCTACCAAATCTCCTTGCCTACTCCAGAAGTGCCCACTCGACAGACCCCGACCGTCGCAGGACGATGGGCTGCTCTGCGAGAAGAGCATCCAGTCGTCAGCACGGAAGGGTCGATGGAACCACACAGCGTGATCGAGGGAAGTCACGATCGCCCTGGATTGACCCTTGAGCATCGAGCGATGCGGTTGGATGTCCAGTGACGCTGTCGACGCCAATGTCATGTCGGAGCCGTATGTGAGGGCACAGACGTGAAGCAACGGATTGTCGGGCAAGGCCTGAGCGGGTTTGAGCCACACCGTCTGCTCTGAAAGTCCCGGTACTGCAGGGTGGTCCGATACCCGATCCTGCGGAACAAAGCGCAGGGACATCACTCGGACTGTTGTCGCGGCCTGGTACTCCTCAGGCCGCTCTTTCGCCCAGTGCTCGTACGGATCCGGAAGTTCCTCGGGTGGCGGCACTTCGGGCATCTCCAACTGCCGGTCCGCGCCGCCTTCGGGCAGTTTGAAGGAGGCCGACAACGTGAATATCGGTTCGCCGTCTTGTCTCGCAGTGACTCGGCGGGAGCGATATGACCGCCCGTCTCGGAGTCGTTCCACCTCGTAGACGATCGGTTTCGTGGGATCGCCCGCACTGAGGAAATAACCGTGCAGCGAGTGCGCAAGATTTTCTGCTGGAACGGTACTGCCCGCGGCGGTCAGAGCCTGAGCCGCCACCTGCCCGCCGAACGCCCTCATCGGATGCCCGGCATGGCAGTAGCCTCGAAACTCGTTGCTGCTCAGCTGTTCCAAAGTGAGTAGACTCTCGAAGTCAGGCCAAACATGATGATCGAGTACGAAAGTCATCGCGATCGGCCTATCGGGCAGCAACAACGGGAGCGTTGGGGCGCACCAAGTTCTTGTCACGGGCAGGGTCGATGATGACGATGCCGACAACGGCCACGATGAGCGCAACCCCACCGAGGATCTGAAAGGCGGTCGCGTAGCCGTCGCCACCGTCGCCGGCCGCGTCGACGATGCGTCCCATCATGTACGGCGCGATGAAACCACCGAACGCCATGAGCGACAGGAATACCCCGAGCACCCCGGAAATTTGCCTAGGTGGGCACAATTCGCTGACACAGGCATTGAGAAGCGGGAGCACCGGAGTACATATCGCGTAGCCCAAGGACACCATGAACACGGCCATGACAGGCGTGCTGACGAAGGGCAGGAAGACCAACATCGTGCCGCCGATCAGCATGCCGACCGCAGGAAAGACCACCCGAGCAGCCCGCATGCTGACGCCTTTGGTGATGAGCCTGTCACTGAACCAAGTACTACTCAACATGATCGCAAGGCCGATGAGACTGGGGATGGAGAACATCGAACCGGCCTGTAGTCGCGAATAGCCAAGGCCCAGTTCGAAGTACGACGGCAACCAGGTGAGGACCACCGCTGCCAGTGCATAGGCAGCTGCAATGAGCAGAACTCCGCCGATGAAGGTGCGGGTACGGAAGATGTGCAGCCAGGGCACAGCCGGCTCAGAGTCAGTCGCGGGCGACGATGCCGGATCCGAGTCTCCAGGGCCCGAGTCGGCATCATCGGCCTTACCCGAGCCGCCACTGCGGCCGTACGGGCCTTCCTTCCACACTGCCAGCCACAGCACAGCCCACAACAGACCCGCGATCGCCAATGCGACCAGTGCAGAGCGCCAGCCCCAGGTGACGGCGACGTACGCGAGGATGGGCGCGATCGCAATCTTCGCGATCGACGCCGAGCAGGTCAGGACGGCTCCCGGCAGTCCGCGCCGCGCCGGCGCATGCCAGGAGTACGCGGCGGAGAACAGCAGGGGCGAGTTCGGCCCTTCGGCGAAGCCGAGAATCATCCGACTCACCAGCAGGGTCACGAAACTGGCCGAGAGAATGAGCGGCAACATCGCCACGGACCACAGGACGACCAGCAGCACGAGCGCCCAGCGCAGTCCGAGCCACTTGTCGAGGGCGCCCGAGAACAAGCCACCGAGCGAGAGCATCAGAAAAAAGGCACTACCGGTCAGACCGATGTCGGAAGCGGAGAGTCCCAACTCCTTGGCCAAGGGCTGAGCGATGATGCCGAGAACTGCTTTGTCGGCAAAGTTGATGACGTACATGGCGACCAGCACGCTGGTCATCCCCCAGGCCACTGTCCTGGATTCGCCTGCTTCTCCGAACTTGGCCCGAGGCCGGTTCACCTGCTGTTCGAGTACCACTAAATCTCCTTGAACTGGTAAGGGAAGATTCGCCACGGCTTCGCCATCGACGCCCGACATGACCGAGACGGTGATGGGCATCACATCGTGAACTGAGCAGAATTCAACCACTAAAACAGCTTCCCAGCAAGCAATTCGGCAGATAATGTGAATTTGTCATAACTTGAGGGAACACCAAGTATCGAATCTGGCCACTATCGATTCAATAGTTAGCGCATATTCACTTCCTCCCATCGCACACGAAGACGCCGACCTCAAAGTCAGTAACGAAGGAGCACGCCATGAATGACGCTGTCATCGTCGACGCAGTTCGCACACCGATCGGAAAGCGGAACGGAGGGCTGTCCGGGGTCCACCCGGTCGACCTGTCCGCGCATGTCCTTCGCGCCCTGAGCGAACGCAACGATCTCGACCCGAGCACAGTCGACGACGTCTTGTGGGGCTGCGTCAGCCAGGTCGGTGAGCAAGCCGGCGGCGTCGGCCGATACGCCGTGCTCGCCGCGGGCTGGCCAGAATCGGTCACCGGTGTGACCGTGGACCGAGCATGCGGATCCTCGCAGCAGTCCTTGCATTTCGCCGCGGCCGGAATCATCAGTGGCCACTACGACATCGCCGTCGCCGGTGGCGTCGAAAGCATGAGCCGCGTCCCCATCGGCTCCGCACGCAGCGCCACCCAATTCGGCAAGCCGTTCGGCCCGCTGGTCCGCCGGCGATACAACGGAGTGGAGTTCAACCAGGGTGTGGGCGCAGAAATGATCGCCGAGAACTTCGGGCTGACCCGAACCCAACTGGATCAGCATGCACTCGACTCTCACGAGCGAGCCGCCGCGGCCATCGACTCGGGCGCCTTCGAGAATCAGATCAGCCCGGTCAAGACGACGTCCGAGGACGGCACCGTGTCCGTCGTCGACACCGACGAGGGCGTCCGGCGCGGGTCGACTCTCGAGCGATTGGGCGCGCTCCCCACCCCGTTCAAGGACGACGGACGTATCACCGCTGCAAACTCGTCACAGATCTCCGACGGCGCCGCTGCGCTGCTGGTCACCAGTAGCGCGTTGGCGGCACGCAGAGGGTGGAAGCCGATCGCCCGAGTCCACACCGTGGCGTTGGCAGGCGTCGACCCGATTACCATGGCTACCGGCCCCATTCCGGCCACCGCCAAGGCGCTCGAGCGTTCGGGACTGTCACTGTCCGACATCGGGGCATTCGAGATCAATGAGGCATTCGCATCGGTCACTCTGGCTTGGCTGCAATCGACCGGAGCCGACTACACCAAGCTCAATCCCCTCGGCGGAGCGATGGCACTTGGCCATCCCCTCGGCGGTTCCGGCGCACGCTTGACGACGACTCTCGTACACCACATGCGCGACAACGGTATTCGGTACGGATTGCAGGCGATGTGCGAGGCTGGCGGTCAGGCCAATGCCATGATCCTGGAACTGATCTGAATCAGGCCACGCGCCCGGACCCTTGGAGGAAGCACATGCAACTGACTCAATTCGTTCACCGATCATTGCGGCAGGCCCCGGAAACCCCGATGACGGTGTTCGGCGATCGGGTCCGAAGCTGCCGGGAATCGGTCGAGCGAATCACGAAGCTGGCGGGTGGAATGCAGGCGATGGGTGTGCAACCCGGCGATCGCGTCGCGATTCTGGCATTGAATTCGGACTGGTACCACGAGGCGCTGATCGCCTGTTGGTGGTCGGGAGCAGTGGCCAGTCCCGTCAATACTCGTTGGAGCCCAGCGGAAATCACGTACGCGCTCGAGGATTCCGGCTCGACCTTCCTACTGGTAGACGACAACTTCGCTTCCATCGCGATCGCACTTCGCGAATCGTGCCCAAGTCTGGCAACCGTGATCTACTGCGGCGAAGGACAGGTTCCCGAAGGAATGCTCGACTACGAATTGGTGATCTCGGAATCGACTCCCGTTGCCGATCTACGCGTCGGTGGCGAGACCTTGGCGCTTCTTCTCTACACCGGTGGCACGACGGGCGTGCCGAAGGGTGTGATGGTCAGCCATCAATCTCTGATCACTTCGGCTTTGGGCACGCTCGCCGCGGGAAATGTCGCCGTCAGCGGCGGAGTGAACCTCGCGGTCAACCCTCTGTTCCACATCGCGGGGATAGTCGGATGGTTGGCGCAGTCGTTGATGGGCGGGACTCAGGTCTTCCTGTCGAGATTCAGTCCGGGCGTATTTCTCGAAGCAGTCGACCGCCATCGGCCGACGACTGTCGGCCTGGTCCCGACGATGCTTCAGATGTTGATCTCGCACGAGGACAAGACTTCCTACGATCTGACCAGTGTTCGGGTCCTGAGATACGGTGCATCCCCCATTTCTCCGACGCTCCTGGGTCAAGTCATGCACATGTTCCCCAACAGCGCCTTCGCGCAGGGCTACGGGATGACGGAAACCGCCCACATCAGTGTTCTCAGCCCCGCCGACCACCTGGAAGGCGGCGAGTTGCTCCGAAGCGCCGGTCGCATTCTCCCGCACTGCGAAGTCCGGATCGTCGATCCGGCCGGAACGGAACTGCCTCCGGGAGAGATCGGCGAAATCGTCACGTTCGGCAGTCACATCATGCTCGGATACTGGAACAAACCGACCGAGACCGCCGAGGTACTACGCGACGGATGGATGCACACGGGCGATGCGGGATACCTCGACGAGCGTGGTTACCTGTTCATCGTCGATCGCATCAAGGACATGATCGTCACCGGCGGCGAGAACGTCTACTCCACCGAGGTCGAAAACGCCTTGGCTCGACACGAATCCGTGGCAGCGTGCTCTGTCATCGGACTACCCGATTCCCGGTGGGGCGAACGCGTGCATGCCGTAGTAGTTCTTCGAGCGGAATCGACCGTCGACGCCGACGCACTGCGCGCGCATGTGAAGACCCTCATCGCCGGGTACAAAGTTCCTCGCACCTTCCAGTTCGTCGACGCGTTGCCGGTCAACGGTGCCGGCAAGGTACTCAAACGCGATCTGCGTGCATCGGCCGCAGCGCCGGAGTAGCCAATCTCCGAGCCAGGCGCGGAACCGACCATCACTTGCAGGGAGTTTTCAAATTCCTTGACAACTGCACCTATCTCGGTCAAAGTGAATATGCGCTAACCGCGATTCGAAACTCATTCATCAGCTGGCGGACACTTTCGCCCAGATTCCGAGGAGTTTGTCATGACCAGCCTCGACGCCGGAGTCATCGGCACCCGAATTCCCGAACACTCGGTGGAGGTCGAGCGCGGACGGCTCGCCTTCTTCGCGCGCGCCACCGGTCAGGACGACCCGATCTACACCGACCGGAACGCCGCCGAGCAGGCCGGACACCGCGACATTCCCGTCCCGCCGACGTTCTTGTTCTGCCTCGACATGGAGCGGCCGAATCCGTCCACGTTCTACGCAGATCTCGGAATCGACATACGGACGATCCTGCACGGCGAGCAGGAGTTCACCTATCTCCAAACCGCTTATGCAGGCGACACCCTCCATTTCTCCACTGCGGTCACGGATTGCTACGCGAAAAAGGGTGGTGCACTGCAGTTCCTGGTTCGCACCACCGAGGTGACACGTGAGGGAGAAGCGATAGCAACCCTTCGCTCCACCACGGTCATCCGTGATCCCCGAGCTTGAAAACACTCATTCAACCTAGACTGCAAGGACATTGAACATGGGCACTCTCGACGGCAAGGTCGCCATCGTCTCCGGTTCCGGCCGCGGAATCGGCCGCGACATCGCACTCCGCCTTGCTTCCGAAGGCGCATCCGTAGTGGTCAACGACCTCGATCCCGAACCAGCCCACGAAACGGTCGAAGACATCAAGGCCGCCGGCGGACACGCAATCGCTTGCGTCGGATCCGTGACGGACGACGATTTCGCCGAACGATTTGTCGGCACCGCGATCGATGCGTTCGACGGACTCGACATCATCGTCAACAACGCCGGATACACCTGGGACACCGTCATCCAGAAGATGACCGACGAGCAGTGGGACACCATTCTCGACGTCCATTTGAAGGCGCCTTTCCGCATCCTTCGAGCCGCCCAGCCGTACATCAAGGCCAACCCCACCGACTACCACCGCAAGGTCGTCAACATCTCCTCGGTGGCCGGTCTCTACGGAAACCCCGGACAGTCCAACTACGCAGCTGCAAAGGCCGGAATCGTCGGACTGACAAAGACTCTCGCCAAAGAGTGGGGTCGCTACAAGGTCAACGTCAACGCGGTTGCCTACGGGTTCATCCTGACTCGCATGACCGAAGCGGTTGCCGGCGACGATTCGTTTGTCGAGATCGGTGGCCGCAAGATCAAGGCCGGTGTCAGCGCCGCTGTCATGGAACGAGTCAAGACGTCCAACCCTCTCGGACGCCCAGGTACTCCCACAGAAGCTGCCGGCGCTGTGTACGTGCTCTGCACGCAGGACACCGACTACGTCAGCGGACAGTGCCTGACCGTCGATGCCGGCTCGCGCTAGTCTCCCTACCAGCGAAAGATGCCTATTTCCATGACGACTGACGCCAGTCCAAGCGGTCCGCTCGCGGGCCTTCGCATCGTCGAACTCGGCGGTATCGGTCCCGGCCCGTTCTGCGGAATGCTACTTGCCGATCAAGGCGCCGACGTGATCCGGATCGACCGTAGCACCGAGGCCGGAAACCAGTCTGGACATCCTGTGCTGCATCGCAACCGGCGTTCGGTAGCCCTCGATCTCAAGGATCCGCACGACGTCGACACCGTCTTGAAGATCATCGACACCGCCGACGCGGTCATCGAGGGCTTCCGGCCGGGAGTCACCGAGCGTCTGGGGCTCGGCCCGGACACCTGCCTGGCCAGGAACCCGAAGCTCGTGTACGGCCGCATGACCGGGTGGGGCCAGGATGGGCCGCTGGCGTCAGAACCCGGCCACGATCTCAACTACATCGCCCTTACCGGCGCACTCGGAGCCATGGGAGCCCCCGGGGATGTCCCTCCGGTTCCGCTCAATCTGGTCGGAGACATGGGCGGTGGTGGAATGCTGCTCGCACTCGGCATCACGACCGCCATGCTGCGAGCACGAATCGACGGCCGCGGACAAGTGGTCGACGCGGCGATGACCGACGGCACCGCCGTCCAGTTGGCCTTGATCCACGGACTACTCGCGCGTGATCGCTGGGTGGACGAGCGGGCATCCAACATGTTCGACGGGGGCGCTCCCTTCTACCGGAACTATCGTTGCGCCGACGGCGGATTCATGGCTGTGGGTTGCGTTGAGCCACAGTTCTACGCCGCAACCATGAGAGTGCTCGGCCTGACCGAGGATCCACTGTTCGCACAGCAGCACAACAGAGATGTGTGGCCGGCGATGGCTGACCGACTTGCCGAATTGTTCGCGACCCGTACCCGCGACGAATGGGACTCTGCATTCGACATGCAGGGCGCCTGCGTCTCCCCGGTGTTGAATTTCGACGAAGCAGCGGCACACCCGCACAACGCCTTCCGCGCCACGTTCGGCACGTTCGGCGACGGGCACATCCAACCGAATCCAGCTCCGCGTTACTCCGATACACCGCCCGATGACCCGCGTCCCGCACCCGTCATCGGTCAACACACCGACGAAGTGCTCGCCGAAATCGGCGTAGTCACCGCCACACGCTGAAACCGAAAAGGATCGCATCATGGGAACACTCGACGGCAAGGTTGCCATCGTCTCGGGCTCGGGCCGCGGTATCGGCCGCGAAATCGCTCTCAAGCTCGCCTCCGAAGGCGCCTCGGTAGTGGTCAACGACCTCGATCCCGAGCCAGCCTCTCAGACTGAACATGACATCAAGGCCGCAGGCGGACAGGCCGTCTCGTGCATCGGCTCCGTTGCCGAGGACGGATTTGCCGAACGCTTCGTGGACACTGCCGTCGAATCGTTCGGTGGACTCGACATCATCGTCAACAACGCGGGATACACCTGGGACAGTGTGATCCAGAAGATGACCGACGAGCAGTGGGACACCATCCTCGACGTCAATCTGAAGGCACCGTTCCGAATCCTTCGCGCCGCTCAGCCGTTCGTCAAAGCCAATCCCACCGACTACCACCGCAAGGTCGTCAACATCTCGTCCACCTCGGGTGTCTTCGGCAATGCAGGACAATCCAATTACGGCAGCGCAAAAGCCGCCGTCGTCGGTCTCACCAAAACCCTGGCCAAGGAGTGGGGCCGTTACAAGGTCAACGTCAACGCTGTCGCCTTCGGCTTCGTTGTCACCCGAATGACCGAGGTGACTGCCGATTCCGACACCAAGATCACGATCGACGGCCGCGACATCCGTGTCGGAGTCAATCCCGACCGCATGGCAGCCATGGCAACCACTATCCCCTTCGGCCGTGGAGCAACCCCGGTGGAAGCCGCGGGCGCCGTATACCTGCTCTGCACACCGGAATCCGACTACGTCAACAGCCAGTGCCTGGTTGTCGACGGCGGACGAGTCTGACACCGACCCCTCGATCATTCGGAGAAACTATGAGCCGCAGAGCATTTGTAGCCGGGGTCGGCATGATCCCGTTCACCAAACCAGGTAAGAGTGACGACTACGACGTCATGGGCGCAAGAGCGGCCACCGCGGCGTTGAAGGACGCGGGCCTCGAGTACTCGAAGGTTCAGCAGGCCTATGTCGGATATGTGTACGGCGATTCCACGAGTGGCCAGCGAGCGTTGTACAACCTCGGCGAGACCGGCATCCCGGTGATCAATGTCAACAACAACTGCGCCACCGGTTCGACTGCACTCTGGCTGGCCCGTCAGGCAGTCGAGAGTGGCGCAGTGGAATGTGCTCTGGCGCTTGGCTTCGAGCAGATGCAGCCCGGAGCCCTCAAAGGCGCCTGGACTGATCGTCCGCGTCCGCTCGGTCGCTTCGACGAGGTACTCGAGGCTGCCGCCGGGATCGACACATCAGTTCCGCGGGCTGCGCAGTACTTCGGTGTGGCGGGTATCGAATACATGGAGAAGTTCGGCATGAAGGCCGAAACGTTCGCCAAGGTTCAGGTCAAGGCACGCAAGCACTCGGCCGACAACCCGTACGCGGTGTTCCGCACACAACTGACCGAAGAAGAAGTGATGGCTGCGCCGACACTCTTCGGCCCGGTCACCCGATACCAGGCGTGCCCACCAACCTGTGGCGCCGCGGCAGCGATCATCTGCACCGAAGATTTCGCCCGCGCCAACGGACTTCGCACAGACGTCGCGATCAAGGCGCAGTCGATGACGTCCGATCTGCCCAGCACCTTCGACGAAGGAAGCATGATCAAGGCAGTCGGCTACGACGTCACCGCCTCGGCCGCTCGCAACGTCTACGAGGCCTCGGGCGTCGACCCCCGCGATATCAGGGTCGTCGAGCTTCACGACTGCTTCACGGTGAACGAGGTGCTCTGCTACGAGGCCCTCGGGCTCGTCGAAGAGGGCGGCGCCGAGCAGTTCATCCTGAGCGGCGACAACACCTACGGCGGACGAGTGGTGGTCAACCCGTCCGGCGGCCTTCTGTCCAAGGGTCACCCACTCGGTGCCACCGGCCTCGCCCAATGCACGGAGTTGGTTTGGCAGCTTCGTGGCGACGCCGGTCCACGTCAGGTGGACGGTGCAACCCTCGCTCTGCAGCACAACCTCGGCCTCGGCGGTGCCGGAGTCGTCACGCTCTACGAAAAGGTGAGCTGAGATGAATACCGGAGACACCCTGGACCTGACGGTCCCGAAGATCACTCGCACCACACTGGCTCTGTACGCCGGGGCTTCGGGCGACCACAACCCTGTCCACATCGACATGGATGCCTGTGCGGCAGTTGGCATTCCCGACGTCTTCGCCCACGGCATGTTGTCCATGGCATACCTCGGACGACTTCTCACCGATCACTACGAGCAGGAGCGCATCCGTTCCTTCTCCGTCCGGTTCTCCGCGATCACTCCGGTGAACTCGACGCCGCAGTGCACCGGCACGGTCGTCAAGGTCGAAGACGGCCTCGGTCACCTCGATCTCACCATGACGCTGCCCGACGGCACCGTGACTTTGCGCGGTTCCGCAGTCGTCGCGGTCAACTAACCCTCCACGAGAAAGCAGGACGAGATGAAGCGCAACCTCTTCACCCAAGAGCACGAGGATTTCCGTGAAACGATCCGTACGTTCATCGCGAAGGAGGTCACGCCGTTCTACGCAGACTGGGAGCGTGACAACCGTGTGCCACGTGAGTTGTTCAGCAAGCTCGGCGATCTCGGTGTCATGGGTTTCGACATCCCCGAGGAGTACGGCGGAACCGGCACGATCAGCTACAAGTTCCAGGCGGTCATGGACGAGGAAACCTCGCGCGCAGCGGTGAGCTTCGGCCACTACACGGTCAGTACCGGAATCGTCCTGCCGTACCTCTTGCGTCTGGCGAACGAGGAACAGAAGCAGCGTTGGCTCCCGTCGATCGCCACCGGTGAGAAGACGCTGTGCATCGCCATGACCGAACCCGGTACCGGTTCCGATCTGGCCGGCATCCGTACCACCGCCAAGCTCTCCACAGACGGCACGCACTACGTCCTCAACGGAGCGAAGACTTTCATCACAGGCGCGGTCAATTCGGAACTGTGCGTGGTGGTTGCACGCACGTCCGCGCCTGCAGAGGACGACCGTCGCTTCGGGCTGAGCCTGATGGTGGTTCCCACCGACGCACCCGGCTTCGAATACGGTCGCAAACTCGAGAAACTCGGCCTACGCGCCAGTGACACCAGCGAGCTTTCATTCACCGACATCAAGGTTCCGGTTGCCGATCTCCTCGGCGAGCAGGACAAGGGGTTCTCGTACCTGGGGCAGAACCTGCCGCGTGAACGCCTCTCGATCGGTAGTCGTGGCGTGGCATCTGCCCGTGCTGCAATCGAGTTCGCGAAGGCTTACGTCCAGGAACGCCAGGTGTTCGGCAAGCCCGTCGCAGCGTTCCAGAACACCAAGTTCGTTCTCGCCGAGTGCTCTGCCGAGGTCGAGGCCGCGCAGGCGCTCGCCGATCGCGGCATCGAACTCGACGATTCAGGCGAACTCACTGCCGCCGACGCGGCGCGCATCAAGCTGTTCGGTACCGAGGTCGCCGCGCGTGTCATCGACAAGTGCCTGCAATTGCACGGCGGCTACGGCTACATGCTCGAGTACCCGATCGCACGCCTGTACGCGGACACTCGTGTGAGCCGTATCTACGGCGGTACAAGCGAAGTCATGAAGACGATCATCGCCAAGGACATGGGTCTGTAGAGACCAGAGCCAGATCTTCCCAGTCACACGAACGATCGAAGGAGTTCCCATGCGTGACGCAGTCATCGTCGACGCCGTCCGGACCGCAGTCGGTAAACGAAACGGTGCACTTTCCCGAATGCATGCAGTCTCGCTGTCTGCACATGTTCTCGAGGCCTTGGCCGATCGAGTAGATCTCGATCCGGCGCTCGTGGACGACGTGATCTGGGGCTGCGTCGGCACGCTCGGGATGCAGTCCGGTTGCATCGCCCGGTCTTCGGTCCTGGCGGCCGGTTGGCCCGAACATGTGCCCGGAGTTACCGTCGATCGCCAGTGCGGGTCGTCTCAGCAGGCAGTTCACCAGGCGGCCGCCGGCGTGATCTCCGGCCAGTACGACGTCGCAATCGCGGGCGGCGTCGAGATGATGAGCGCTGTCCCGATGGGCTCCGCGCGTGCGGACGCACGTTTCGGTGAGCCGCACGGGCCGCTTGTCTGGGAGCGCTACAACGGTATTCGATTCAACCAGGGCATGGGCGCCCAGATGATTACCGAAAAGTACGGCATCTCGCGAGCTGAACTGGATCAGCATGCGCTGGATTCGCACGAGCGCGCTGCCGCGGCCGTCGACGAAGGTCGCTTCAAGGATCAGATCACTGCTGTGACAGTGACCGATGCCGACGGCCGCAGCACTGTCTTCGAGAAGGACGAGGGTGTGCGCCACGGTGGCACCCTCGAAAAGCTCGGATCGCTCAAACCTGCTTTCTCCGAAGATGGTTCGATCACCGCCGGTAATTCGTCGCAGATCTCCGACGGTTCCGGCGCGCTGCTCGTGACCACCAGCGAGTTCGCGAAGTCCCAAGGTTGGACACCCATCGCGCGTATTCACACCGCGGTGGTCACCGGTACGGATCCGGTCACCATGCTCGAGGGTCCGATTCCGGCTACGGCGAAAGCTCTTGCAAAGTCGGGTCTCTCGATCGGTGACATCGGTGCGTTCGAGATCAACGAGGCTTTTGCCTCGGTGTCGCTCGCGTGGCTCCGTGAGACCGGCGCCGATTACGAACGCATGAACCCAAACGGTGGCGCGATGGCACTGGGTCATCCGATCGGCGGTTCCGGCGCACGTCTGATGACCACTCTGGTACATCACATGCGAGAGAACGGCATCCGCTACGGATTGCAGTCCATGTGCGAAGGCGGCGGAATGGCCAATGCCACGATTCTCGAGCTGATCTGAGATGACGGCTACAGCGATCCAGAGCCCTGACATGAGTTCGAGTTGGCCACTCGGACTACCCCGAAGCTTGGAATATCCCGACTGTGGTGCCGATGCGATCCTGGCCGGAGCGGCCCGCTCGTACCCGGACCGCCTCGCGCTCGTCGACGGCGACACGTCACTGACCTACTCGCAATTGCATGATCGAGCGCTGCGCGTAGCGCAGGGTCTGCGGGAGCGCGGTGTCCAGCCGGGTGACGCCGTGGGACTGCACATGCCGAACTCGATCTGGTTCATCGTCGCGTACTACGGCGCACTGTGCGCCGGAGCAGCAGTGGCTCCGATAAATCCGGCGCAGCCCGTGGCCGAATTGAAGCGCCAACTCGACGACGTCGACGCCAAGGTCGTCTTCACTCATCCATCCTGTGCTGCAACGGCAATCGAGGTCAACGCACTGTCCGCTCCGCCTCGCATCCTGGTACTGGTTCCGGGAGCCGGCGCGCAGTCCGGCCATTGCGAAGGTCTCTCCTCCATCACGGACCTCGCCTCGTCGAAACCACTGGCCGATTACCGGGTGGATCCCGAACTTGTTGCTCACCTGCAATTGACCGGCGGCACAACCGGAAAGTCCAAGGCCGTACGAGTACTGCACCGGAATCTCGTGGCCAACGTGCTCCAATCCGCCTGTTGGCGCTCCGGGCATCGAACCGAGCTCGTCGACGGGGCACTTCTCGTTCGGCCGATCGACGGCGCAGTAACGCGTTACTCCATCGTTCCGGGTGAGGGCGCGTCGATCTCGATCGCGCCGCTGTTCCACGGCCTCGGTCTGGTCAGTCACAACTTCACCACCTTGCTCGGTGGCACGGTGGTACTCGGGACGCGCTTCGATCCGGATCGATTTCTCGCCGAAGTCGACAAATATCAGGTGACGTACATCGGCGGGTCTCCCACCATGTACTACGCGTTGCTACGCGCACGAACCCTGCGTGAGCACGATCTGGGTTCGGTTCGGATTCTCGGATCCGGAGCAGCCCCACTCGACACGACGGCGATCCGTACACTGCGAGAGGTCTTTCCGAACGCACTCGTCACCGAAGGCTACGGGCTCAGCGAAGCAACAATGGGTCTGACGATGGGTTCACCGTGCGAAGAACGCCCCACCCCGTTGGGTAGCGTCGGCCTCCCCTTCCCCGACACCGAGATTCAGATCCGCGACGAAGTCACCGAAGCTGTACTGGCACCGGGTGAGACCGGACAGATCTGGGCCCGAGGTCCGCAGATCGCCGACGGATATCACGACGAACCAGAACTCAGCGCCGGTCAGTTCATCGACGGTTGGCTTCATACCGGGGACATGGGTTGGCGAGACGAGGAGGGCAACCTGTTCATCGGTGGGCGCTCCAAGGACTTGATCATCTACAAGGGGTACAACGTCTATCCGCAGCCGCTCGAAGAGTTGGTGTGCTCGCACCCCAACGTACTGCAGGCGGCTGTGGTCGGTGCCCCCGACCAACTGGCAGGTGAGATTCCGGTGGCCTTCGTCGTGATCAACCCGGAGTCGGTCGATCACGTCGAGCAGATTGCCACCGAGATCATGGATCACGTTGCCACGCAGGTTGCTCCGTACCAGAAGATACGTCAGGTTTACGTACTCGACGAGTTGCCGTCGACCCAGACCGGGAAGATCCGTAAGAACGAGCTTCGTGACAGTCTGGCGCCCTGAGCGTTCGTCCGTCCCACGACTACACCTGCGCGGTATCCGAGAGCTCTACGGATACCGCGCAGCTGTTCGCTGTCTCGTCAGCGTTCAGTGAGGTTGTCCACGGCCGAGCCGTCTCACGACCAGAGCTTCGGTAGCGGATCGGTGTTCGTCGCTGGCGCGGATCAGTTCGGCGGGATCCTGATCCCGGACGGCCTGGAGAATCCTGCCGTGGTCCTCGGAAACCTGCCGACGCGACGACGGTTCGTGGATGTACAGGGCACGGTAGAAGTCCGACATGTACCAGAGCCGATCCACTTCCTGCAGCACGCGCTGCAGGGGCGAGTAGGAGAACAGGCGAAAGTGGAACTGACGGTTGGCTTCCTGAAACTCTGGCCCCTCCTCGCTCGGTTCGGCCTGGTCCACCCGCTCCTGGATTCGTTCCAATTCGGCGACGTCGACGCCACCGAGGTCTATGGACGCCAGGATCTCCGTTTCGAGCAGACGCCGCATCAGGTAGAGCTCGGAAAGGTCTTCACTACTGAATCTGGCGACGGTGTACCCGGTGTTCGACTTGTGTTCGAGGACTCCCTCTGCCTGCAAGGTCGAAAGTGCCTCGCGGACCGGGATTCTGCTGACGTTCAATCGCTCGGCAAGCTCGCTTTGGTGGACTTTCTGTCCAGGCAGCAGCTCACCCGAGACGATCATCTGCCGGATCTGTTGCAGGCAGCGTTGTGCACCGGTTGGTTCCTTCACGGTGGACACGATAGTGGTCGCGTCGACCTCACCTCGCGTTGAACTGCGGTTGCACTCGTGCGAGGTTGGCCTCGATGCCGGCGACGCAATCTTCGGTCCCCCACAGAACAACCTGCTCCGCCAACTCCCGCTCGAGCACAGTGGCGACCTCGTCCCGCAGCCCTGCGCGCAACGTCGCCTTCATGGAGCGGACGGCCAACGGTGCACTCGAAGCAATTTCGTGTGCGTACGCCAGCGCCTCCTGCCGAATGTTCGCATCCTCAACCAGACGGTCCACCAAGCCGAGTTCGTGTGCCTGTGTGCCGGTCAGCCGCCGCGCCGTGTACAGCAGATCGGCGGCAGACTGTGCCGAGACGATTCGGGGCAAGGTGACGCTGAGCCCGAATCCCTGATGGAACCCCAACGCAGCGAAGTTCGCGTGCAACCGTGTCGACGGCCCGGCAACGCGAAAGTCCGCGGCGCAGGCAAGGCCGAGCCCACCGCCCACCGCGGATCCCTGCACTGCCGCAATCACGGGAACCGGAATCTCGAACAACCGCAACGCCTCGGTGTAGATCGCTCGTACCGTGTCGGCACGATCGGGCCCCAGTCCCCCTTCACCGAAGTTCGCGCCGGCGCAGAAGTGTTTGCCTGCCGATGCGAGAACGATCGCTCGAATATCTCCGCCGTTGACGAGATCGGCTGCCGCATCGGCAATTTGCCGCAACAGTGCCTGATCGAAATAGTTGGCGGGTGGGCGTGAGAACTCGATGGTTCCTACGTGTCCGTCGATTTCCACGTGCACGGCGTCGGTCATGATTTCAGCTCCAAGGTCGGTTGCGGGTCGGTGATCAAGCGGGGCAGGGAGGGCGTTGCCGCGACGGCCGTTCCGAGCTGCGTCGCAAGCGCGATTTCGTCGCCGAACTCCGATCGCCAGGCATGCAGTCGACGGGTGAGTTGTTGCAAGCGGTATTCGCGAGTCATCCCGATTGCACCGTGCGCCTGGTGGGCGGCGCGCACGCTCGCGAGCGCATTTTGCGAAACCACCAATTTGGTTGCACACACTTCGAAGTCGGCGTCGCGACTGGTGAGCGCATACGCAGTGCGATCCACTGCAAGCGTGGACATCGATGCCATCTGAGCGAGAGTGACGATGTGCTGCTGGACGGCTTGAAATTGCGCGATGGGCCTGCCGAACTGCACCCGCTCCGACACGTAACGCCGGGTCAACGTCGACACCGCCTCCATGGCTCCCGCCATCTGCACCGAACGCAGGAAAGCGCCGAGTCTACCGAGAATCCGGGGATCGACCGGGTTGTCACCGTCGACGGTCCGCGCTTCGGAGAACGTCAGGCTCTGACGCGGTTGCCCCGCAAAGTCCGTCCCGGAACCGATCTCGGCGTCAGAGATGTTCAGGAGTGCAACTCGATCACCGAGAACTGCCGCCAGCACTGACGCGGCGCTCCCCCACGGCACATCGTGAAAGGTTCCCGATACCAGGCCGTCGCTGGTCCGACGCGCATCGTCGCGCTGCGATCTCGGGGCGACGGTTGCGATTCCGGAGGGCACCGGTAGCCCGGCCGCTGCTGCCAGTCTGCCGGCAAGGTACGTCTCGGCGAGGGGCAACGGCGCAGCGTGCCTCGCGGCAGCGCGCTGCACAGTCACGGCGTCGAGGAGCGAGCCACCGGAACCACCTGCAGATTCGGGAAGACCGACCAGCGGCAACCCCAGTTCCACTGCCGCGTCCCATAAACCGGTGGGCAGACCGTCGATCTCGGCCTGCGCTACCACCTCGGTGCCGGACTTCTCGGCGAAAAATTGCTCGACCATCGCTTCGAGGTCGGCGTCGAATGTGTGAGCGTTGATCTCTGACCCCGAATTCATCGGTTCAACCCTTTCACGATCACGGTGCGGAGAATTTCGTTGGTGCCGCCGCGAATCGACCACGACGGCGCCACCAGCACGGCCCGGGCAAGCAGTGATTCGTACGGATCGTCGGACGCAAGGTCTGGCGCCCGGCCGAGGTGCCGCGCGACGGTCGCAACACAGTCCTGTTCGAAGCGTGTTGCCATCTCCTTGATCAGCGCGGCCTCCGTGACCGGCGAGCGACCGGCGTCGACCATCCGCGCAATGGACAGCGACATCCCGCGAAAAGCCCAGCAGCGTGCGGCAATCGAGCCCAGATCGGCGAGGGCAGCGGGACCGCCCCGCACCGCTTGGTTGGCTGCCCAGTTCTCGAGGACCGGCATCAGTGACATCCAACGGTCGACGCCACCTCGCTCAAGTGCGAGTTCACCGGTGTTTTGTCCCCAGCCCGCTCCGACGTCTCCGAGGCGACGCGAGTCCGACACGAAAACGTCCTGGAACGACACCTCGCAGAAGTCCTCGCTTCCGTCGATGAACGGAATGGGTGAGACGGTCAGGCCCTCGCTGTCGCGATCGACGATCAGCTGAGTGAGTCCGTTGTGTTTGTCTGCCGAGGTTCGAAGCAGGGCGAGTATGTGTGTGGCGTGGAAGGCGCCGGTGGTCCAGATCTTGGTGCCGTTGACTTTCCAGCCACCATCGACACGTTCGGCGCGAGTGCGTACCGATGCCAGGTCCGAACCAGAGTCGGGCTCACTCATCCCGATCGAGAACGAGAACTCACCGCTCGCGATGCCGGGAAGGAAGTACCGCTTCTGTTCTTCCGTGCCGTTGGCGGCGATGCTCGGACCCGACTGTCTGTCTCCGATCCAGTGATAACCGACCGGCGCTCCCCGCGCGAGAAGTTCTTCCACGACGACCAATCGATCCACTGCTGACCGTCCGCCCCCACCGTATTCCTTCGGCAGCGACATGCCGAGCCACCCACGGCTACCGAGATCTCGCGAGAACACCGGATCCACCGCCCCGGACATCCCGAGTCCGAGTGGATAGCTACCGGGGGTGAGCCGCTGGTCCAGGTACTCCCGTACTTCTGCCTGAAGATCGAGTTCCTCGATCGTCAGTTCTGTTGCGTCGAAACGCATGGACGTCTCCGATCAGTTGAATTCATCGACTAGGTTCGAGAAGAACGTATACAAAAATGTATACCATCTTGAATGTGACTGTCCGCCAACAGCACCCGGCTGATTGCGCGGCTAACTGCCCAGCAGGACGGCGGAGCCGATCTCGAACAGGCGCTCAGGCAGGTCGTCACGACGACGTAGTCGACCGATACGCACGGCGTTCTCCACGACCGTCAGAGCGGCGTTGACGGTGATTCGGGCCGTCGCGGGTTCGAGTCCCGGACGAACGTCGTCGAGCATCTTGACCCACAACGCGATGTACTCACGCTGATTCTGTTCACACGTGCGGCGGAACTTGTCCGGCAATTGGTCGAGTTCACTGATCAACAACCCGATCAGGTGACGCTCGTTGATTGCGAAATCAATATGTGCCGCAAGCAATCCGGACAACGCGTCCTCCGGCCCGGTTGCCGCGGCGAGCGCCTGCGCGACACCGATCCGTCGCCTCTCGCCGCCTCTCGAGACCGCCGCGATCAGAAGATCGATCTTGGCATCGAAGTGGTTGTACACATTGGGGCCCGTGGTTCCGGCAGCCTCACCGATATCCTCGGTGTTGACCGCCTGATACCCACGCTCGTCGAACAAACGAATGGCTTCGGTCAACAAGAGTTCACGCCTCGGCATCGCCACCGGAACGTGACCGGTCGGCGTCTCCACCTTCACCTCGGAGTGGCCGAGTTCCGTATGCACCGCCCGCTCCGCCAACTCTGCCAGCAGCAGTTCCATCTGACGCCTCGGCAGGGACACCCGATGCGAGGACACGCTGTTGAAGACGGCAATGAGAGCCCAGGCGAGCAGATAGCTGTCTTCCTCGTCGAGCTCGGGACGTTCCGTTCGGATCAGCGCAGCATCGCGTGCGGCAGCGCTCTTGAGCGTCGCGCGCATTTCCTCCCGTTGCTCGTCAGGTAGGTAGCGAGCTTCGCGTTGCCACAGGAGCGAGAGCCCTCGACGACGAGATACCGACGCCGCAAGCTCGGCGATCAGCGATTTCAGATCCTCGGACCCGGCGACTCGATCGTAGAGCGATTCGATGCCTGCGTTGACCGCGGCGTAAAGCAGATCCGGCTTGTTCTTGAAGTGCCGATAGAGGGCCGGCGCCGTGATTCCGACTGCCGCAGCCACCTGCGCAACGGACACGTTGTGATACCCGTGCTCACGAAAAAGCTCGCCTGCAGCAGCAAGAATCTGCTGCTTACGGTCGTGGGGCCGACGTACGACCATCGTGACTCTCTCCTTCGCGACAACCAAAATTCGAACAACCTCGGCTGCATCGTCAAACACACATCTATGAGTTATTATTCACTTATTGCTGGAAAACAACAGCTCATTCCGCAATTTTCTCTCAACATCTGGTTAGAGAATCTTACCTCGCCGCAGAACCGGACACCTGACTTCAGGGTACCGACCCCAAGGAGAATCGCGTGCAACGAACCGTCTACAACAGCGATCACGATACGTTCCGTCACATGATTCGGACGTTCATCGCCCGTGAGGTCGTCCCACACTTTCCAGAATGGGAGGAAGCCGGCATGGTTCCTCGATCACTGTATCGACAGTTGGGTGACCTCGGAATATTCGGAATCGAACTGCCCGAGGAGTATGGCGGCGGCGGCGAGACGAGCTTCAAGTATCAGGCCGTGATCCGCGAGGAGACCGCACGGGCAGGGGTCACGTTCGGCGCCGACGTCGTCCATACGTGCCTGGTCCTGCCCTATCTGGTGGAGTACGGCAACGACGAACAGAAAGCGCGATGGCTTCCCGGTTTCCTCTCCGGCGAACTGATGACCGCCATCGCGATGACCGAGCCTGGCGCCGGCTCCGACCTTGCCGGGATCAAAACAACGGCCCGCCTGTCCGCCGACGGCAGCCACTACGTCCTCAACGGATCCAAGACGTTCATCACCGGCGGAGTACAAGCCGACTTGATTCTCGTGGTCGCCCGCACCAGTCCGCCGAGCGAAGTGAATCGCCGCGCCGGTCTGTCGATTCTCTGCGTCGACACCACGTCGGAAGGCTTCAGCGTCGGTCGCAAGCTCGAGAAGTTGGGGTTGCGAGCGCAGGACACCGCAGAACTCTCGTTCACCGACGTCCGCGTGCCGATCAAGAACCTCCTCGGTGAGGAGGGTGCCGCTTTCGGCTACCTCACCCGAAATCTCGTCCGGGAACGGCTCGGCGCCGCCGTGGGGTCTTACGCGAATGCCAGCGCAGCAATCGAGTTCACGACCGAATACGTCAAGGAGCGCGAGGTCTTCGGTGCCCCCGTGGCTCAGTTCCAGAACACGAAATTCGTATTGGCCGAATGCTCGGCAGAAGTCGCGGCCGCGCAAGCTGCGGTCGACCGCGCACTCGATCTCGACGAGATCCGTGAGTTGACCGTCGCGGACGCCGCGAGGATCAAGCTCTTCTGCACCGAGATGGCCGGCCGCGTCATCGACAAATGTCTGCAACTACACGGTGGATACGGCTACATGCGTGAGTACCCGATCTCTCGCCTGTATGCGGACACACGGGTCAACCGAATCTATGCGGGCTCGAGTGAAGTGATGAAGACGATCATCGCCAAGGACATCGGCATTTGACACGAGCTGATTCGGCCCCACCTCGAATATCGAAGTGGGGCTGAACCTTTTCTGACTTTCGCCGGGTCAGGCGGGAAGGAAGATGCTCTTGGCTTCGAGGTACGCCGCCAGACCTTCAGGGCCGAATTCGCGTCCCACACCGGAATTCTTGTAACCGCCGAAGGGACCAACGACATCGAATCGTTGGCAGTTCACCGAGAAGGTTCCCGTCCGGATCTGCCGTGCCACCTCGACGCCGTGTGCAGTGTCCGCGGTCCAGACCGCTCCCGAGAGTCCGAGGTCGGAATCGTTGGCAATCGCGATCGCGTGAGCTTCGTCCTCGAACGGAATCAGGCAGACGACCGGCCCGAAGATTTCCTCGCGAGCAATCCGCATGGAGTTGTCGACGTGACCGAAGACCGTGGGTTCGACGTACCAACCCGTCGAAAGCCCCTCCGGAACAGACCCTCCCGTCAATATCTTCGCGCCTTCGGCCTCACCGATTCCGACGTAGTCGAGCACTCGTCGCTGCTGGGCCGCACTGGTCATCGGACCGATCACAGTCGCCGGATCGGTCGGATCGCCAACTTTCATCACCGCGACCGCAGCCGCAAACTTCTCCGCAATCTCGTCATACCTACTGACCGGCAACAGAATACGCGTCAACGCGACGCAGGCTTGACCGCTGTTGGCAAAGGATCCCGCCAGGATGTTGGGCAGCGCCTGATCGATATCTGCGTCTTCGAGAACTATCGCAGCCGACTTGCCACCGAGTTCGAGGGTCACTCGTGTGAGATTCGCGGCTGCAGCAGCCATGATCGCCTTACCTGCTACCACCGACCCGGTGAAGGCCACCTTGTCGATTCCGGGGTGGGACACCAGATGTGCGCTCACGTCCCGGTCGGCAGGCAAGACGCTGAGCACTCCCTTCGGAAGTCCTGCCTGTGAACAGATTTCGGCCAGCAAGTTCGAATCGAGCGGCGTCTCCGGAGCCGGTTTCAAGATCACCGCACATCCGCTCAGAAGTGCCGGCGCAAGTTTCGCAGCGATCACCAACTGCGGCACGTTCCACGGAACGATTGCTGCGACGACACCCACCGGTTCGTGACGGATCAACATCGGGCCACCGACGCCCGCACGCGACTCTTCGAACGGAAACTGCGCCGCAACGGCGCACGCCGTGCCGTATGCCGCAACGGCTCCCAACACCTGCGTGCGCATCGCCGAACCAGTCGGAGCACCGTTCTGCCGCGAGATCAGCGCTGCGAATTCCTCACTCCTGGCGAGGATCGCGTCCTTGATGCGGGTGACCACCGCAATGCGGTCAGCGAGGGGCGTCTGCGCCCACACTCCGGAATCGAATGCCGCCCTCGCGATCTGCACTGCGCGGTCGACATCTGCCGTCGACGCGGCTGGGACCGAACCGATCACGCTCTCCGTATGCGGCGATATCACCTCGATGACGCCGCTACCGGATGGTGTCACCCATTCGCCGCCGATGAATAGTTCCGTGTACTCGACTCGTGCCTTCATGCTCGCCTACTCCTCAGGTTTAGTGTTCAGCCGATCAGTACCCTGATCACGAGAATCTTCCGTAGACCATCTGATTCAGATCATAAAGTTAATTTGTAATAACGCAACCAAGCGTATTGCTAACCCTTGACACAGTTAAGGATTGAGCCTTACCGTAGCGGAAGACCCCCACCCGAACGAGTAAGGATGACGGACATGACGGCATTCGTGAGCGGACAGATCTACCCGGTAGCAACCGATCCACTCGCTGCTTACGGGCCACTCGTGGCCTCACGCACGGCCGAGGGATTCGACGTGTTGCCGTACACGCGTTTCACACTCACTCCGACGACGCCTACCATCGGTGCGGAAATCTCGGGAATCAGCCTGAGCGGCAAACTCTCGGACGAGACGATGTCGGAACTTCGCCGGGCACTACTCGAATGGAAAGTACTCTTCTTCCGCGATCAAACCATCGACCGCAGCGAACACCGAGATTTCGCGAGCCGATGGGGCTCACTGGAGCAGCACCCGTTTTTCAAGTACACCCAACCGGGCCAGAGCGAAGCCGACATCGTCACTCTCGCCAAAGATGCGATGACCGGCGGTGTGGAGAACAACTGGCACAACGACGTCAGCTGGCACGAATTCCCCTCGTTCGCAGCGGTCTTGCGTGCAGTCGAGGTTCCGTCAGTCGGCGGCGATACCTTGTGGGCCGATACCGGAGCGGCATACGAACTACTCCCGGAGGGCATCAAAGAACGTATCGATAACCTTGTTGCCGAGCATGATTGGATCAATTCGTTCGGCAAGCACATGGATCCGTCAACAGTGGCGAAGTTACGCCCACAGTTCCCTGCCGTTCGACATCCGGTGGTGCGGGTGATCCCCGAGACCGGGCGGAAGGTACTCTTCGTCAATCTCAGCTTCACTCAGAGGATCGTCGGGGTGCCCGAAGCTGAGTCCAACGAGCTACTCACCCTGCTCTACCGACACGTGCATCGCCCCGAATTCCAAGTACGACTCAAATGGCGGACGGATACGATTGCGTTCTGGGACAACCGAACTTGTCAGCACTATGCGGCCAGCGACTACTTTCCCGCTCGCAGAGTGATGGATCGAATCTCGATCGTCGGCGACAGGCCCGTGGGCACTCGCTGACGCGGGAGCCTCAGGAGCTGACGAACGACTCGACCATCCGTCGTTCGGCGGCCCTGTCTGCGAGAGGCCACGCCAACAGCATCAACACGATCCGAACCACCCACTGCGACTCTTGACCTTCAGGATCCAATCCTGCAAGTTCCAGTGCAGTACGCGGCAGCAACGGCGAGGACACGAGATACTCGTCGATTCCGTTGGCCCGCGCCGCCGCAAGGCCGTGGCTCATGGCAGCGTCGGATCTGATCGCGTCGACGGCGACGAGGATCGACTCCACGATGCGCTCGTCGCCGTGCAGTGATTCGACGGCAGTCGCGACCTGGCTCGCCACGGATGCCGCGCCTCGTGACAACAACCCCTCGCGGATCGCGGACTTGCCACCTACGTAGCGGTAGAGCGTTGCCCGCGAACAGCCTGCGCGGGCAGCGACGTCGTCGGCATTGAACCGATCGAATCCCTGTTCTCGAATCAGCTCCGCCGCAGCCGCGAAGATGCGCTCGGTTGCGAGTTCACTGCGGTTACCGCCGGCCAACCAGTCGGCGGCGCGACGCTCGCTCGCACCGGTCACTCTCCGTCACCTCGTCTCACATTGAGACAGATTTAATCAGAAATCTCTATGCCGAGGAAGGCGGTGGGCCTCTGACCTGGGAGAAGTACGAGGGGGTTGAAGTGCGTGAGATTTTCACAAAATACCAGTTCAGAGACCTTTTCCACCTGTTGACTTCTCCTTCCTGGCCGTGAAATCTTCCCTTCGTGACACCATCGACGCTCGACATCAACCCTTTCCTGCCGTCGAACATCGACGACCCGTACCCGCTATACGACGTACTCCGGCGCGAGCACCCCGTGTACCGCATTCCTGATACCGACTTCTATCTGGTGTCCACGTGGGAATTGGTCACCGAAGCCGTTTCCCGTACCGACGACTTCTCCAACAACCTCACCGGCGTACTGGTTCGTACACCGGACGGTTCGGCGGTGACCTTCGACATGAACGGCGGCGGGCAAGCTGTTCACGTTCTCGCGACTGCCGACGAGCCCGACCATCAGCACCAGCGCAAACTTGTCTTGCCGACACTGGTCGCCAAACGTATACGAGCACTCGAGCCGGCGATGACCGAGTACACGCAGCAGTTGTGGGACAACGGCTTCGACGGTCGACGGATCGAATGGGTCACGTCGGTAGCGGACACGCTGCCGCTGCAGATGGTTGCCACGCTGATCGGCCTGCCGGCACACGACGTCCCCCAATTGCTGGCGTGGTCGTACGACAGCACCGAACTTCTCAGCGGCATCGTGACGTCGGAGCGTTTGACAGACGTCGTCACCTCGGCGGCCGAACTCACCGGGTACCTCTACAGCAAGTTTCGTGAGGCACGGGCTCACCCGGTGGATGATCTACTCAGAGATCTCGTCCGTTGCTGTGACGCAGGCGAACTCAGCGAAGACGTGGCCGTGCTGATGTTGGTGCAACTCGTCGGTGCGGGTGGCGAATCCACCGCCGGACTGATCGCCAACTCTGCACGGTTGCTCGCCGAGCGCCCTGAGATTCAGACGCAGCTGCGCGAGGACCCTCTACTCGTGGGCGCGTTCCTGGAAGAAACACTCAGGCTCGAGTCACCCTTTCGCGGACATCACCGACATGTCAACGCAGACACAACACTCGGCGGCGTGCCGCTACCTGCCGGCAGTCATCTCATACTGCTGTGGGGCTCGGCGAACCGCGACCCTGAGTCGATCACCGAACCACAGGTCATGAATCTCGACAGGGTCAATCCCCGAGCGCATTTCGCCTTCGGCAAAGGAGCGCATTTCTGTGTCGGGGCGGCGTTGGCTCGTCTGGAAGCAAAGACCGCGATCGCAGTCCTTCTCGAAAACAGTTCGCACGTCACAATCGATTCCGAATCCCCACCACGTTGGGTCCCGAGCATGTTCGTGCGCCGCCATCAAAGTTTGCACCTGAACGTCTCACCCTGTCGAGAGGTCACACCATGAGCCCCGAAGAACTGGTCACTGCCTCTGCGCCGAGTGGAAGCTCGGTAGTGCCGAGACAATCGCGTCGTACTTCAGTGAAGATGCTGTCTACCATAATATTCCGATGGCGTCGATCGTCGGACGCACCGAAATCCTGAATTTCCTCGAAGGCTTCATCTCCGCCTTCGGTGGGATCGAATTCACGATTCATCACCAGTCCGCCAGCGGTGCGACTGTACTCAACGAACGGACCGACCGATTCGACCTCGGCGACAAACACGTGGTCCTGCCGGTCATGGGAATCTTCGAGATCGCGGACTCGAAAATTGTGGCATGACGTGACTATTTCGATCTTGCACCGATCAACAAACTGTTGGCCGTGCCCCCGGGTCCGGAGACTCGGGGGCACAGTCGAGAGGTCGAGCAATGAGCCGCTACCCGAAGTCAGGCATGTTCTGCCCACTGTCCTTGTAGAACTTCCACGCGCCGTCCTGCGGCGATTTCATGATGCGGTAGACCTCGGTTGCCCCGACAATCCACAGCTCGTCGTTGTACCAGTGCAGGTTTGAGCCCGATTCGACACGGCCGCTTGCAAGTTCGTTACCGTCAGCGTCGACGACCGCGACCTTGTTCCCGCCCGCGGTCCAGCCTCCGGTGAGACCACCATTCTCGACTGTGTCAGTAAGCACCGGCTTCGGAGCTGCCGTCGGAGAAGTCTCCGGCGATGTGGTTCCCGGCGTGGTCGGTGCCGGGGTTGTCGTGTCCGGTGTCGTCGTGGTAGTCGGGGCCTCGGTGGTGCTGGTCGACTCGGTAGACGTTGTCGGAGACGCGGTCTCGCTCGTCGTCGGAGCTTGTGAGGTGGTCGATTCCGACTCGACAACATCCGGCTCGGTCGCAACCATCGCTTCGGCCTGCATCCTGCTCAGAGGGTTCGCCCCGTTCGGTGCCGGAGTGCTCGGATCCCAGGTGGAGACGTTCTCCCACGCTTGGTTGCCAACGCCTGTCCCGGCTCCGCCTTCGCATTGGGTTTTGCTGTTGACCCAGTTCTTGAACGACATCCCCTGCCCGTTGGGTGCAACAGCAAATCCAGACGACTTAGCTGGCCCGTTGAGGGTGTAGACGCGGACATACAACCCGGTGCGCCCGTCATCGGCCAATCGCCAAGTGCGGGCATCAGTACTAGAGAAGGTTTTCGAGGTTTTGACCGTGTTATTCGACCTGTTCATCACCTCGACGTAGTAACCCGTCGCTCCCGGCACTGCAGCCCATGCAATATCTCCCCGAGGATCCCAGTCCCAAGTTCCCCAGTAGGTAGTGCAGGTCACCGACGAGGTCAAAGGCGTCGGATAGAAGTTGCCCGTCGCCACCTGTGCGCCAGTCGAATTGACCACGTCAGTTGGATTGGCCAACGTCCCAGTGGCCTGAGCCAGACCGAAAGCCATTGCAGCAACGCCGCCGACGGCGATCAACGACCGCAGCGACTTCATGCGGGTGCTAGCCCGTCGCATTTCAATCATTATGAGCCTCCTGAAGCTCCCCGCAGGTTTCGTCAGCATCGACGCGGGCGTCATTTGTAGTGGCGGCGCGGGCATTCTCCAGACGCCGGTCTTTAGTTCGTCCAAATGCGATGACCAGCACCGCGCCTACCAATCCGCCGCCGAGGAAAGTTGCGAGCGGGCTGGAAAGCCAAGCAACGACGTAACCGAGCCCACCGACGCTGATGAACACGCGGTCTGCCTCGGTGATGGTGTAGGGCAGTCGATCAGCCACATTGTTGGCATCGCCCTTGAGCGTGGCGAGCACGGTGTCCGCGCCGGCCGGTTCGAGTTCGACCACGCGGTGGGTGATGCGCACGCCTTGGTCGTTGTCGACGCTGATCACGTCGCCGACAGCGAGTTCAGTTGCAGGCACGGTCTTCGCCAGCGCCAGCGCACCGGTGGAGATCGCCGGTTCCATCGAACCCGAGCGAAACACCAACGGCTTGATCCCGAATATCAGGGACGCGAGAGTAGCGATGATGCAGATGAGCCCGGCGACCGCAGCCACATTCAAGGCAAATTCCTTGCCACGATTGCGTCCCACGGTCACCTCCTCATCGGTGCTGTCCATCTCGATGATCACTGCCCCGTTGCGGTGAAGTTGAAGCCGAGGTCAGCGATCTTGAATTGCTCGGTCTGACCCGCGGTGGCATCGACGGTGACCTTCACACACACCTGCTCCGACACACCAGCTGCGAGTGACCTGCCCGAGACGAGCGTCGGGTTGCCGGAGAAGGCCTGCTGCGTGCCGATGATCGGTCCCGAACAGGTGCTGCCGTCATTGGCGCCAGTCTGATGGAGGGACACCTTGAGCTTGCCGATCAGCGCGGATGATCCCGTGGCAGCGGCGGATACGGCCCACTGAAAGTCGGCCGTTCCGGTGTTCTGTACCGTCAACGCCCCGGCCTCACTCTGGCCTGGCAACATGCTGTTGCGCTTGAGTTCGGTGAACTGGTGGGCAGGCCGCTGATTGTCGATTTTCAGCTGGACCGACGAAGTGCTGAACATTCCTGTGGTCGCGGTAGCGCTGTCGGACCAGGCCGCCATTGTGCCGACCGCTCCGAGGCCCAGGACCATACCCAGTGAGAGCACGGCCCGGGTTCGTATCCAACCGGTCTCGCCCAGACGGCTTCGCATCCGCGCCCCGAGACGCGCCTCGCCGCCCGATTTCTGTTCTGTAGACATTCTGCTGTCCTATTTCGATTCGGAGGTTGGTGCCGATGGGTCGGCGGGCAATACTGGCGCGCCGAACTCCGGGCCGGAGGGAGTCGAGTCGGTGCCGCTTTCGTCGTCATCGGCTTTGCCCCGCTTGTCGCGGATGCCGCTGACGACCATCCACACGGCATATACAGCCAAGCCCGCAGCCACACCCGTGGTGAGAATCGAACGCGATTGCCCGTTGATCACCGAGTTCACCCGGCCCAGATACGGCACCGAGTAGATGACACGACCACGGATCTGCTCGGGCACCAGCGACCACGAGTCGGCGACGGGGTTGTTGTCGCCGCGAGTATGGATGCGACGCTCACCTTCACCGGTGTAGTAGATGCCCTCGATACGGTGGGTAACCACGGCGGGATCGCCGGAGACAGGCTGGAACGTGATCACGTCCCCGGTGGTCAGATCCTCGTTGGGGGTCGGCTTGACCACGATGAGCGTGCCGGGAGGCATGGTCGGTTCCATCGAACCGGTGAGCACCGTGTACGCGGTCGAGCCGGTGAGTCGAGGGATGACGACCATCACCGCGAGAAGTCCGACCATCAGCAGCAACAGCACCCACGAGACGATGGTGCGAGTCCACCACCAGAGGGTGGTCTTCTCGTCTGCGCCTTGTTCGGGATCATGTTGCCGCTCAGACTTTTCCACGTGTGCGCTGTGCCGGGGTTGGTACTCGGCACGATCGCCCGCGCGCTGGCTTCTCGCGGTGACGGTCATGACTGACTCACCGAGCTTGCGTCGAAAGTGAACGTCGCGTTGGACTGTTGGCTCGCTGCCGCGCCCTGGCCCAACGTGGCCCGCAGGCACAGCACCTGCACCTGACCGGCCGGCACAAGCTGGGCCTGAGCAAAGCCGGCGCCGTCCATGGACCCGTTGTAGAGCTCTGCACCCACATCACCGGTCGCGGTGCATGCTGCCTCGTTGGCCACCTTGGCCACCCGCAGGGTGAGCGGCGGCGGGGTGGCGCCATTGAGAACCACGTCGGAAAGCACGTAGCTCATCTGCACGTTGCCGGAGTTGATCACCGGCAGAGGCATCTGAATGCTGTCGCCCGGGCCCTTGTTGTCCAACTTGAACCCATCGAGGTTGAACTGCTTGACCCCTTCACCGCCGGCAGAGATATCGAGCATGCCCGCCTGAATGGTGGCTCCGGTCGATTCTGCGGTATCGCGCCACAGCGCGCCGGTCTGCTGCACCGAGACGAACCCGATGAGCAGAACCGACGACGCTGCGATCGCCCATTTGTACTGGGTCTTCACGTGACCTTCTTTGGCTTAGTTGAGCGTCTGCTCGAGGGTGACCGCGCCGCCGGCGAGGCTGGCGGTCTTCGTCTGGCCAGTGTTGTCGCCTGCGGTCCCCGCATTGAACGTGATCGTGGTCGTGAATGTTGCCGCCTGGTCCAGGCCGGCGGTGTACGTCGTCACGGTGCCACTAGCCGGGGCCACGGTCAGCTGGTTCAGTGTGACGAGGTCTCCGGTGACCCCCGTGAGCGAAGGCGTCAACTTCGCCTTCAGGTTCGTGCCAATGAGGTCAATGCTGTAGTTGGCGGTGTAGGTGACGACATCGCCAGGCACAATCAGGTCGCTCGCGGGATTGAAGGTACTGCCATTGGCCCACTTCCACACGCCAGCGCCGACCTGCTCGACCGACAGCGAACCGGCGCCAACCGTCTGCGGAGCGCCACCGTTAGTGGACGAGTTCCACGCGGCCATGGTTCCGGCACCGCCGGCGAGCAGAACGGCGGCCGCACCAGCGGCGATGGCACCCTTTGTGGTCTTGTTCATCTGGTATTCCTCCTGTGCAGTTCGCGGCGGGACATCCGACGCGCTTGGTTGAGCCCGGGCCGTGCGGATGTGCACTCCGGTGAAACAGCCCCAGGAAGGGGCATGGGAATTGAAGCCGCCGTATTGAATTCGGTGGCCGAGAAGGCTGGCGATGCGCGGAGATACTCGAGATCACCCCGCGCATCGCGAGGTCTAAGTGGCCGCGTGGGCCGGAGGGCTATCCGCCCAGGCTTCCGAACAGGTCCAGGCTTCCGAGCGAACCGGTGCTACTGCCGAGCGAACCGCTGCTGCTGCCACCCGGATCGGTGGTTTTCGCTGTGACCTTGACCGTGACCGCCGTGGAGGCGGGGCTGGTCCCACCCGCATTTGTCGCCGTGGCGGTAATCGGATGACTGCCGGGCGTGGTGATCGTCAGATTGCAGCTGAAGTTCCCACTCGTATCCGCGGTGGCGGTGCAGGTGGCGCCGCCTCCGGTCACGGTGACGGTACTGTTCGGCTCTGCCTTGCCGGAGACCTTGACGGGTGTGCCCGCCTCTACCTCGGCCGAACCCAGAGTCAAACCGGTCGGCGCACTGGGAGCAACCACGGCGGGCTCGCCCTCCACCAGGACGAGACCCCAGCCGGGGTTGATCTCGTATCCCTGCAAAACTTCGCCGGCAGGGATGCCGATCATGAAACCGGCCATCACGTTGGCGTTCTGTGCGAGAGGCGTTTTCACCAGCTCGATCCGAGTCGACGAATCCGCATTCGGCCCGATCACGAACTGCTGGCCGACCTGGCCGTCGAGCTTGCCCCGCACTGTCGCAGTGCCGCCGCCCGAGACGGACCAGCTCTCACTGAAAAGAGTGAGGGTGGCGGGCAGGTCGCAGACATTACGAACGTTGAAGGCCAACTGCGTGCCCTCGTCACCGGGGATCGGGATGTAGTCGGTTCCACTGGGATCGAAGGCCGCTGGCTTCACCCAGGGTCCACCGTCCTGGGACATCTCCAGGCACTGGTCCGTGATGTCGTCGCCCGGGGCGGCCGAGGCGATACCGGGTGCGAGCAACGCACCCGAAGTCGCGAGGAGCAGTGCAGCCGGCAGCGCCGCCAACACAGCAGTGGCGCGCCGGGGGAGACGGGATTCGCGTCCGCCCCCGACCGGGAAAAATCGAGGCATGTGAAGACTCATTTCATCTGTCCCGTTACCGGGTATGGGTGAAGAGATGACGGATCCAGGTACATCCGTCATCGGTGCCGAACGTCGAAAATGCCGAACATCAAAAGTGCCGAACTACAAAGCGCCGAACATGTTGCAGAAAGCTTGCAAGCCGAACCGAGATGCTCTGTATGCCCTCGCTCATACATAGCTACTGTTCCGCTTCGAAATCAATTTTTATCACACGTATCAGCTTTTGTGGTGGTTTTACTGGTCAAACGTTCAGAAGGGATTCCGGAACCCACAAAGCGTGAATATTGCACTCTGACCAGTGCTGTTTGAACTAGTTAGCTGTGCATCGCAACTAGTTTACAAAATAGTACCTGCGACCGAAAGGACGATTCGTTCGATTGTCAACGAGAACACGTTCTACATACTCCAGGCTCGCCTGAGCATCCTCACACGCTTGCACACAGATAACAGCGACCCTCGAGCAAACAGAAGGAATAAACGCATTCGACGAGGAGTCACATCGGTTTCACATGTGCGGCCGAGGAAGGGCGCGATCAATCACTGCAGGGTCCCGGATCGGCCGGCTATGACAACGCGAGCGCTGGCGAAATCAACACTCCACCAACAGCTTTTCCGCATCATCGAATCGCGAACACGCGCGCCTGGCCCAAAGCAGTAGGCCGGGAAGCAAATTCGCTTCCCGGCCCACGTACACCGACAGTCACCGGCGCCGGTAAGGAGTTGACTACCGACACCCAAATGCAAAGTAAAATAAAGTGTGCGACTACGCCTCGAAGACGGTCTCACCGCCGACAACCGTGCGCAGGACCGACAATTCATTCAAATCCACCAAAGCGCTGTTCAACGGATCTCCGTCGAGCACAACAAAATCCGCCAAAAGTCCCACCGCTATCCGACCTTTGTCCGATGACTCACCGGTGAGACGAGCGGCAGCACTCGTGTAGCCGGCCAACGCATCGGACGCGGAAACCCGTTGATCTGCACCCAGAACATGACCTTCTCGCGTCACGCGATGTACGGCTGTGTTCATGGTGAAGAGCGGGTTCACCGGAGTGACGGGGCAGTCGCAATGCAGCGCGTAAGCAAGACCGGCCGCCACCACCGACGCCACGGGACTGATCCGTTCGCCGCGACCCGGTCCGAGAAAACGATCGCGGTGCCGGTCGCCCCAGTAGTAGACGTGGTTCACGAAGATCGACGCGACCACCCCGAGTTCGACCATTCGCGCGATCTGATCTTCCCGCAAGGTCTGAACGTGCTCGAGTCGATGCGAGACTTCGACGTCCGGGTGCGCTGCCCGAGCCGCGGTAATTGCGTCCAATGCAAAATCGATGGCCTGATCACCGTTGGTATGGATAGCAACCTGCCGGCCGGCAACGTGATGCTCCTCGACGAGTGACCCGAGTGCACCTGCCGGGATTGCCATTCCGCCGCAGTGACATCCATCCAGATCGTGGTAAGGCTCGCTCAGAGCAGCAGTGTGCAACTGAATCGACCCGTCCGAAATGAGTTTGACGCCACCCACACGGATTCGGTCGCTCGGATCGGCGAGCTCACCCAACTGATCGTGCACCCCGTGGCCCAGATAGAGACGCGCGCGCAGACGCAGTTCACCATCGGCATCGAGTTGCCGGTACGCCCGGTACATCTCGGCCGTGACGTACATGTCGTGGAAACTCGTCACGCCCACCGACGCCATGACTTCCTGCGCCCGCAGCATCGCAGTCTTGGATGCATCCGGATTCATTTCCGGAACCAGGCCGTGTACCAGAGACATTGCCGGAATCTCACACAGCTCACCGGTGGGTACACCGTCGCTGTCCCGAATGATGACACCGCCCTCCGGGTCGACCGTGGTGGCATCGATCCCGGCCTTCTCCAGTGCGATCGAGTTGACATAGATCCCGTGAGCAGACAAGTGCCGCACCAGAATCGGATGCTCGGCGGAAGCCCTGTCGAGATCAGCCGCGGTCAGGCCGCGATCTTCCGCCACGAGGCTGTCGTCGAAGCCCCAGGCTTCGATGGGCTCGCCGACTGGTGTGATCGCGGCCCGCGCAGCCAACGCCGCAATCAACTTCTCGATGGTGGGGCACGCATCCGTCGTTGCGTCGACACCACCGAGCATCAAACCCCACATCATCGGATGAAGGTGCGTCTCGATGAACCCCGGAACAACCACCGCTCCGGCAAGATCGACGACAGCGGTGTCGTGATCGGACAACGCCGAGATCTCGGCATCAGTTCCGAGGGCGACGAATCTGCCGCCCTTTACAGCCATTGCGGTCGGGTTGTCGCCGACCGTACTGTCCATGGGCCTGATATCGCCGTTGATGTAGATGCGGTCAGCCGCCGTGGTCATACGCTTGTCTCCATTCGTTTTCCGACAACAGTCGTCGAGGACTTCTTCGGGGGTGTCCGCGTCGCGACAACCACTCCGGCGAGAATCATTCCGGCACCCGCGAGTTGGACGAGTGTCGGGGTCTGCGCAAGCAACACCGCACCGAACAACAGGGCCGACGCCGATTGCAACACGAGGCTGGCGGCGACGGCACTGGCAGGCAGACGCTGACTGGCGCTGGCCACCAACAGCCACCCGATCACCTGAGACACCAACGCGAGCAGCACAAGCCAGCCTTGAGCTACGAGCGAAGGCGTCAGATCCAAAGTTCCGCTCACGAGGCCGTAGACACCTGCGGTGAGGGCAGTGGCTCCGGTCGAGACGAACATCGGCAGAGCCGTTCTGCCCGCCGCCCGAGTGGCCAGACCCATGAGGAAGATGTAGACCGCGTAGGCACCCGCCGCGACCATGGCGAACGACACTCCGACAGCAGGATTCGATCCCGTGAGCGTGGTGCTCGTCCCGGCCACCAGAGCAACTCCGACGAAGAGCAACGGAAGGCTCGCGACCAATTCCCGGCCGATCCGTTGGCGCAGAACAACGTAGCCGAGGATTGCGACGAACAGCACCTGCAGGTTCAGGATCACAGTCGAAAGACCTGCCCCGATCGAATGAATCGACTCGTGCCAGAGCACCAGATCGATTCCGAGGAAAGCGCCGGCAAGTGAAGACTTCACAATCCAGGGCCCCGAAGACGGCCGGGGTGACCGGCGGCGCTGGACGAGCACGAGTACGCCGAGTGGGACGAGCGCATAGAGGCACCGAAAGAACGCACCAGTCGACGGCGACACCCCGGAGAGTTCGTAGAGCACCGAAGTCAACCCGAGGATGCATGCACCGGTCACGACTACGCGCAGGTCACGACGGCGCAGGTGGTCGCCGGACAACGCGCCCGGCAATACATCATCACTCATGGTGATAATATATCACCAACGCGAGGCCTGTCATACAGGGAAGATGCGTACATGAGAACTCCGGTTACCCGTGAACGCGTGATCGCGGCCGCAGCCGACCTGGTCGACAGCAAAGGCGCCGACGCTCTGGTACTGAGTCAACTCGCCGAGACCCTCGACGTCCGGCAGTCAGCCCTCTACAAACACGTCGACGGGGTCGACGACGTCCAACATCAACTCAGCCTCCTCGCACGCAACCTTCTCGCCGAACAACTGCGCGCCGCCGCGGTCGGCCTCTCCCGCGACGACGCCGTCATGGCGCTTGCCGACGCATGGCGCGCCTTCGTCCGAGCGCACCCCGGCCTCTACGCCATCACCGATCGCTACCCCACCGCTCCGCATCCCGATCTGGTCTCGGCTGTCGGCGAGGTGGTCGAAGTCATCAACCGGGTGGTCGCGGGATATGGTCTGAGCCCGGATGATTCAGAGCAGGCAGCATGGTCTCTTCGTAGCGCGCTGCACGGTTTCTGCATCCTCGAATCGGTAGAGGGCCAACCAGCAGGAACCGACCCCGATCGGGTGTATCGACGACTGGTCGAACTTCTCTGCGCCGGCATTGCTCGCATGTAGACAACGCTCGCACGTAAATACCGGTCGTGATTAAACACCGGCTCCTGTTATCGTCGGATGAAACGACACAGACCACAAGGATCAGACATGGTTGGTGAACTCGACATCTCCGGATAAAACCGGGCATGACGGCCACCGGTAGACGCTTCGAGCGCTGCCGTCGTGGCCATCTTGTCGTTCACTTACCCGACTCTTCGCGGAGCAGCGTTGCCGCGCCCGCACAACACCTGAGGTCTATTCATGTCCGATACCTACATCGTTTGCTCGAATCTGTCTTTTGCCTGGCCGGACGACACTCCGGTCTTCGACGAATTGTCATTCACCGTGCCCGGCGGCCGAACCGGGCTGGTGGCCCAGAACGGCGTCGGGAAAAGCACTCTGCTCAGATTGATCGCCGGCCAGTTGCGGCCGCGAGCCGGCAGTGTGTCCGTCGACGGCGTTCTCGGATACCTTCCGCAGGACCTGCCACTGACGGGCGATCTGACCATTGCCGAGGTCTTGGGCATCGCCCCGACGCTCGCTGCGTTGGACGCAGTCGAATCCGGGGACACACGAGAAGAACACTTCACGACAATCGGGTCCGACTGGGATATCGAGGAACGAACGCGAGCCCAACTCGGTCGACTCGCTTTGGCCGACATGACGTTCGATCGTCGCCTCGACACTCTGAGCGGCGGGCAGGTCGTCTCGCTCGGACTGGCGGCGCAACTCCTGCGACGTCCCGATGTCCTTCTCCTCGACGAACCCACCAACAACCTCGACCTGGACGCGCGCCGCAGGCTTTACGACGTTCTCGACGACTGGAGTGGTTGTCTGTTGGTGGTCAGTCATGATCGAGGACTACTCGACCGCATGGACCGCATCGCCGAACTTCACAGCGGCGAGATCAGCTTCTACGGTGGCAATTTTACCGACTACGAAGCCGTGGCACGCTCGGCTCGCGAAGTGGCGGAGAAGAACATCCGTAATGCCGAGCAAGAGGTCAAGCGCGAGAAGCGCGAGCTGCAGCAGGCCCGAGAACGTGCTTCGCGACGCGCAAGTAACGCTGCCCGCAATCTCGGGAACGCGGGCTTGCCCAAGATCTTTGCGGGGACCATGAAGCGCAATGCTCAGGAGTCGGCCGGCAAGGCCAACGAGACACACCTCGCCCGGGTCGACGCGGCGAAGGACCGACTCGACAAAGCGGGCCGCGCTCTTCGAGACGACCAGACGATTTCACTCGAATTGCCTGGCACACATGTACCCGCAGGCCGGACGGTGTTCCTCGGTGAGCGAATGCAATTCGCGTTCGGCGATCATGCGATCTTCGCCGACTCCGGAATAGACCTGGCCATTCGAGGACCGGAGCGTATCGCGTTGACCGGGCCGAACGGCGTCGGAAAGTCGACGTTGCTACGCATAGTCAACGGGGATGTGGCGCCGACATCCCGTGAGATCACGCGAGCCGACGGTCGGGTGGCCTACCTGTCGCAGAGGCTCGACCTCCTCGACCCCGCACGCACCGTCGCAGAGAACTTTGCCTTGTCTGCTCCAGGCCTTCCGGCACCGGAACGCATGAATATCCTGGCGCGCTTCCTCTTTCGGGGTGCGGGTGCTCATCTTCCCGTCGCTGCGCTCTCGGGCGGTGAACGACTGCGGGCTACATTGGCGTGCGTTCTCTTCGCCGATCCGGCCCCGCAGCTGCTTCTTCTCGACGAGCCGACCAACAACCTCGACTTGGTGAGCGTTGCTCAACTCGAAAGTGCCCTGAATGCATATCAGGGGGCGTTCGTGGTGGTCAGCCACGACGAGAGATTCCTGGCCGAGGTCAAAGTCGAACGCTGGCTCAGGCTCTCGGACGGCCGTTTGACCGAGGTCGCCGCACCGGACGCAGTGGGCTGACACGAGAAGTGAACAGGCGAAAGGCCTTCACACACATCGTGTGTGAAGGCCTTCGTCTGCACTACTGGTCAAGGCGTCCTGGTGTACACCGGATCGTCGAAGGATCGACGTTGCGTCACCCAGTCCGTGGACAGGATGTTCTCGATCACGTCTTCACGGGATTCGTCGAACACGACAATCCGATCGGCTATTCGCCATTCACCATGGCGCCTTTCGAACCTGTCGACGTAACGGCATTTGATCGTCGCAAGCGTCTGCACCGTATCCGTACCGGAACGCTCTTGCCGCAGAAAGCACAAGCAGTACGACTCACACTGAGCGACATCGCCGTTGACGTCGATCAGTATGTTGGAAATGCAGTGAATCGACGAGTCGATCGTCTTGTGTCTGAGCTTCATGTCTTCGATGAGCCCGTCGACGGTTCCGATGTAACCACCGTGGTTGTCTATCGCGTCGTCGAAGTAGCAGAGGGCCACGCTGTCGAAATCCTTCCGATCGACGGCCCGAGCGTAGCGATATAGAACTTCGGCGATTTCTTGCTTGTCAGCGAGGGACACGGTCAGGCTCCTGTTCTACCCGAGGATCAATCAACCTGCAGTTCAACACCCTTGGTCTCCTTGATGAAAAAGACCGTGACAAGGGTGATCACGGCGCAGAAGACGAAGTATCCAGCCGGAGCGAGGGAATTACCGGTCAAGCTGATGAGATAGGTGGCGATGAAAGGCGCGGTGCCGCCGAGGAACATGTTGGTGACGTTGTTACCCAATGCCAGACCGCTGTACCGCACAGATGCTTTCAGCATTTCGACATAGGTCACGTACGAAGCACCGTTGACGACGGAAACACAGATGAAGAGCACCGACTGACCGACAACAGCCTGCCAGATGCCGGAACCGGCCATCATCATGAACATCGGGATTCCGAGAACCACGGCGGCGGCGCTACCGGCGAACAGCACCGGTCGACGCCCGTACTTGTCTGCCATGTATCCCGAGATCGGCAAGGTGATGACGCCGAGAACCAGTGCAAGGGAGGTGGAAAGGAACGCAACCCGTGACGAATGACCACCAGTGGTCTGCAGGTAAGTCGCGGCATACACCGAGGCGATGTAGTAGCCACCGGTAATGAGTGCGCCCAGCATGATGATCTTGACGACGCTGCCGCCGGAGGTGCTGAGCAGTTCCCGGATGGGAAGCTTCTTGGTCTCACCCTTGTCCTGCAGTTCTTCGAACTGTGGAGTGTCTTCCATCTGGCTACGGATCCAGATACCGATGCCACCGATCAGCAGGCTGAGCAGGAACGGGATACGCCAAGCCCATTCGAGGATCTGCTCTTGCGAGAACACCGACGTCAAGCCGAGGGCCATGAGTGAAGCTGCCAGCGAACCCAGGTAGGTGCCGGTATTGACCATCGACGTCTGCGTCGCACGCCACCGCTTGGGAGCGGACTCGGAGACGAACGCGTTGGCGCCGCCGAGTTCACCGCCGGCCGCGAAGCCCTGCAGGCAACGAGCCAGAACGAGGATGGACGTCGCCCACACACCCAACGTGGCGTAAGTCGGCAGCAAGCCCATTCCTGCTGTCGCCAGAACCATCAGGAGGATGGTCCAGGACAAGGCGTTCTTGCGGCCGTACTTGTCGCCGATATGGCCGAAGAAGATTCCGCCTGGCACACGTAGGAAGAAGGCCACGGCGAATGCCGCGAAGGTACCGAGCAGTGCTGCGTTCGGGTCGTGGGAGACGAAGAACAGCGCGGCGATGGTTGTCGCCATATACCCGTAGATACCGAAGTCGTAGTACTCGACGACGGTACCGACGATGGCCGCGCGAATTACCTTCGTCGTCGACTGTCGTTCGGTTGCCACGCTGCTGCCCTCGGTGGATTCGGCTCTCGCCATGGTCTCATTCTCTGACATGTTGTTCCCTGCCTGGATTGGATACTGACTGGATTCGGTGCCGCGCAGACGTCGGACGTCAGGAGTGCGCGATGGAATGGACCGGTGCGCGCTCAGCGCTGGTCCTGGTGTAGTTCGCCGCATTACGTCCCGCTACGCGGCCCATGGTCAAAGCGTTGGCAACTGCATTGCCGCCGCCCACGTATCTCAGTCCGAGGATTCCGGCGCCCGCCTCACCGGCCGCGTACAGACCCTCGATCGGTACTCCGGTGCGCCCGAGCACGGCCGCATCCGTGTTGATCTCCATTCCCGCATGCGTACAGACGAGCTCTGCCGGAAGGATTTTCGCGGCATAGAACGGTGCTGTCGCAATAGGATCCGGGTTGCCGACAGCGCCCTTGTTCCGCAACGTGCGATGGCGAAGGAAGTCGTCGTCGCGACCGCTGGGCAGTTGCTCGTTCCATCGACGCAGGGTTTGCGTCAACGTCGCAACCGGAACACCCGTTGCCACTGCGAGGTCTTCGATCGTGTCCGCACGAATCGTGCCACCGGCAACAACTTCTTCCTCGATGCGTTCGGGATTCCAATCTGCATATCCCGGAGCCAGATTCACGCGAGCGTTCTCGTCGAAGATCATCCATCCGTATCCACCCTGATGGTCGATGATGCCGGTCGAGACGGCGTACGAGCTGTCCTCGTCCATGAATCGTCGGCCGTCCTGGTTGACGTAGATCCGTGACTTCGGCGGAAAACCGGCCTGCCAGTGATGGAATCGCTGGAAGTAGACGGTGGGCAGCATCAAGCCCCAGCCGTCGCCGGCCACCGAAGCCCCGAGGTCCTCGGCAAAGCGAAGGTGATCTCCGCGGCTACCCGCCGCCGCGACGACGAACAACGCGTCCCCAGCCTTGTTCGCGTCCGGGAAGTGGCGTTCAACCAAACCCGGATCTTGCGCGAATCCACCGGAGGCAACAACGACGGCGCCCGCAGGCACCTCGATGTCGTCGGCGACAACGCCGACAACCCGACCGTCTTCCTCGATCAGCTTCTGCACCCGTGTTCCGAAGATGACCTCGATCCCGTGCTTACGACGAGCCTTGTCCAGCACCTGAATCAGTCCGTATCCCTGATCCTTGGGCACGTGGCCGCGCCAGACGTCCTCGACGCCGGCTTGGGCGAGTCCCGGCTGGTGAGCGTTACCCGAGATCGCCGCGGGAATCTCGACGCCGAGTCCGATGAGCCATTCCAGTGTCGGACCGGCGTTTTCGCAGAACGCACGAATCAATCCGGGTGAGAGCATCCACTGGTTGAGGTCCATGTAGTGCTGGAAGAACTTCTCTGCCGAGTCGTCGACGCCGAGGCCGGCCTGGACGCTCGTTCCGGCGGCCGTGAAGATGCCGGCCGACAGCGCGGTGGATCCACCGAGTTCGGTTTCGGATTCGAACAGCAGAACGGATGCGCCTTCTTCAGCTGCCGACACCGCAGCGGCGAGACCGGCTCCGCCGCCACCGATGACAACGACGTCCCAGTGCTCGGTCATGAAAGTTCTCCAGTCTCCGCGATGATGCGGTGGTAAAGACCGTTCGACACCAACCCGCCGTCGACAGTGAGTTCCGTACCGGTGGTGTAGGTCGAACTGTTCGAGAGCAGGAACAGCACTGCTTCGGTGATCTCGTCGAGAGTTCCCATGCGTCCGAAGGGAACCGACTTCAGGGACGCGGCGACGAAGTCGTTCGCGCCGCCGAGCAGCGCCGTACCGACCAGTCCCGGGTGCACCGAGTTGACGCGAATCCCCCACTGCGCGAAGTTGCCTGCGGCCGACTTCGACAGACCCGTCAGACCCCACTTGCTCGACGAGTAAGCCGGAGAGAAGTATCCGATCTGACCGGCGATGGACGAGATGTTGACGATCGATCCGCCACCACTCTCGCGCATCAGCGGCGCCACCGCCTTCATACCGTAGAACGGGCCGAAGAGGTTGATCTTCATGGTCAGCTCCCAGATGTCGTTCGGGGTGTCCATGAATTCGAGCCGACGCGAGATGCCGGCGTTGTTGACCAGTCCGCCGAGTTCCCCACGAGTGGTGCGAATTTCGTCGACAACCCGGTCCCAGGCATCGGCATCGGTGACGTCGAGAAGGTGAGCGGACGCCGATCCGCCGGCGGAGACAATCTCGTCGACCACGCCGGATGAATCCGAAACATCGGCAATGCAGACATGCGAACCGCGCGCGGCGAGCGTGCGCGCGTGATGCGCTCCCATCCCGGCAGCACCGCCGGTAACGAGAACGACGCCGGGATATTTCATGGACTCAGACATGCCGCGAACCACCGTCCACCGCAATGCTGTGCCCGGTGACGTAGCGCGCGCTGTCCGAGAGCAGGAACAGCAGCGGGCCGAAGACCTCTTCGGGCGAGCCCAGACGATGCAGCGGTACCGCGTCGAGTGCGTTCGCGAGCGCGGTCGGATCTTCCTGGACCCACTTCGTCATCGCCGTGTCGATGTAACCGGGCGCAATGGAGTTGACCCGAATACCCTTGTCGCCGAACTCCACTGCAAGAGACTCCGTGAGGTGCGCGACGGCAGCCTTCGACGTGCAGTATGCCCCTCTCCCCTTTCGCACACGCAGCGCCGACACCGAGGACAT
The DNA here is from genome assembly GCF_042728675.1 of Rhodococcus sp. NPDC060176. Lineage (NCBI taxonomy): Bacteria > Bacillati > Actinomycetota > Actinomycetes > Mycobacteriales > Nocardiaceae > Rhodococcus > Rhodococcus sp. NPDC060176. Next base: position 1,118,140 of record NZ_JBHWYS010000001.1, on the reverse strand, counting down.
GTTGACGATGGCGCCGCCGGGACCGAGGTGCCGCGCCGCGGCCTGAGCGCCGTAGAGCACTCCTTCGACATTGACGCTCAACGTAGCCCCGATCTGTTCCGGGGTGATCTCCTCGGCCAGTGCGAACGGGAAGATTCCCGCATTGTTGATCCAAAAATCAACCCGGCCGAACTCCTTCAGCGCCAACTGGGCAAGCAGTTCGTGCTCGTCCGGCTTGGTGACGTCGACCCGAACTCCGACGACGCGACCCGGCTTGTCCGCCAGTGCATTCGACTCCAGGTTCGTGTTGATTCGTGCGGCCGTGGCGAGCATCTGCTCTTCGTTGATGTCGGCGCCGACGACATGTACGCCGCGCGTTGCCAGTCCTTCGGCGAACGTCGCACCCATTCCCTGGGCCGCGCCGGTCACCACTGCGACCTTGCCTGCCAACTCCGGGTACACCGCCGACATCTGCGTCACTACGGTGCGGCCCGGGTTCGTCTGGTCAGAGCTTTCGGTCATGATGAACTTCTCCTACTGAATATTGTTGTGCAAGAAACATTTCGGCACTTCACGCTTGTTCGGATGCTCGGGGCGCGTCGTCACGGAAGACGGTGCGGCGGGCGATTTTCCACTCCGCACCGACGCGAACCACGCGATCAGCGACAGTCGTCATCCGTACCAGTCGCGACTCGCCGCCGCGAGCGGTGGCAACGATCTGCAGGTACCCGCGCACTGCCAGAGCACTCTCGTCCACCGCCTCGACGACGAGATTGGTCAGAACGTGACGATGCACCTCGTCGGCAGCTTCGGCCGCAGCGCAGAAGCGAGCAGCAAAAGCCGCAAGGTCGTCGAAACCGACCACTGGTTCCGGATAACTGGGGGAATGAAACTCACCGCCTTCGGTGAATGTCTGCGCCCAATCCTGCTGGCGCCCAGAGTCTATGCAATGACTCTGGTGGCCGTACAGCTGATGGATTGCGACAACGTCCTCCGTTGCCACGACGCGGTAGTTGCTCATGAAGGTTCTCTCCGAACACGCTGCGCTGCATCCACCCGAAGGTTGTGCAGCTTCGTAAAGTGTGCGATAATCGCACACACTGTGCGATATATTCAAAGCGTAGGTGGCATACCTCACAAACGTCAAGAAAGGGATTTGATGTCAGAGCTGAGCGAGGAACACCGACCGCGCAAAAGTGCAGTTCAAGTGGACTCGAGCATGTCGAAAACGCTGCACCACGGACTCGAGATCTTGGAACTCCTGACGTCCTATCCGCACGGCTTGTCGGTCACCGACATCGCCGACGGAGTGGGAGTCCACCGAACCGTCGCACATCGGTTGATCCGCACACTCGAGGCTCATCACCTGTGCCGCAAGGACTCCTTCAAGCGCGTCACTCTCGGCGCCGGCCTGGTCACCCTCGCCGAACCGGTGGAACAGGATTTGCGCACTCTCGCTCGCCCGATACTTCAAGAACTCGCCGAGGCCACCGAGGCGACAGCGCACCTGGTGGTCCGCGAGAGCGAAACCGAAGTGCGCGCGCTGATGGTGGTCGAACCGCGCAGCGCCAAGGTTCACGTCGCGTTTCATCCAGGGCAGGTCGATCCGATCGACCGCGGCTCCGCCGGGCTCTCCATCCTTGCCTCACTCCCGCCGACGAGCGAGGAACGAGAGGAAGTGACGGCGGCGCGCGCACGCGGCTACGCAGTGACCGTCGGCGAGGTCATCCCGTCCGTCCTGGGAATCTCGGCGGTGATCCCCGGCCGACGCCGCGACGCCATCTCCAGCCTCGGAATTTCCGTCTTCGACTCCGAGGACCAAGCAGCGCTGGGCGCCGAGGTCATGGCAGCTGCAAAGACCCTGGGCAGCATGTTGCGCTGATCCAGACACCAGGCTGATCCGAACACCAGTCGAGCCGCGGGAATACCCGGGGCTCGACTTTGTTGACTCCTGATGAGATAGTTGAACAATCAACTACCTGACATCAGCTTCACGGATACAAGGAGTACGACATGCCTGCTGTGACAGTCGAGAACATCTTGGCCCTGCCCCGTCTCGACGAGCCGGCAGAGTCAGCAGTCGACCGCCCCGTCAAGAGCATCACCACCGCACCGGTCGGATACGAAGGTGAAGGCTTTCCCGTTCACCGCGCCTTCGCTGGCATCGACCTCTCCGCCCTCGATCCCTTCATCCACATGGACCAGATGGGCGAAGTCAACTACGCACCCGGAGAACCCAAGGGCACACCGTGGCACCCGCACCGCGGCTTCGAAACCGTGACCTACATGATCGACGGCATCATGGAGCACCAGGACTCCAACGGTGGCGGCGGCATTATCGGCGGCGGCGACACCCAGTGGATGACCGCGGGTGGCGGCATCCTCCACATCGAAACTCCGCCGGAGCACCTCGTCCTCAGCGGCGGCCTTTTCCACGGCGTCCAACTGTGGGTCAACCTGCCTCGCGACAACAAGATGGCATCTCCGCGGTACCAGGACATCACCGGTAACAAGGTGGCCCTGCTTTCCTCGCCGGACGGCGGAGCCTTGGTACGCGTCATCGCCGGAGACATCGCCGGCCACGCCGGACCCGGTTCGACGTACACACCGATCGCGCTCTCCCACACGACTGTGGCCCCGGGTGCGAGCCTGACGCTTCCGTGGAACCCCGAGTTCAACGCGATCGTCTACGTGCTCGCCGGCGAAGGCACGGTCGGGGCCGAGCGTCGGCCCATTCGCGTCGGACAGACAGCTGTCTTCGGACGTGGTGACTCCATCACCGTCGCCGCTTCCGATCGCCAGGATTCACGGACCGAATCCCTCGAGGTCTTCATCCTCGGCGGTAAGCCGATCCGCGAACCCATCGCCATGGCCGGGCCGTTCGTCATGAACACCAAGTCCGAGGTCATGCAGGCTTTCGAGGACTTCCAGGCCGGACGCCTGGGATCCATCCCGGCGGCACACGAGACGCTGAGCTGACATGTCGTCGATAGTCGTCCAACGAGCTGACGAACGTGCGCATCTGAACTACGGCTGGCTCACGGCGCGTCACAGTTTCCCCTTCGCCGGAAACTTCGATCACGCCGCGTACGCGCACGGACTTCTGTTGGTGAACAACGACGACATCATCGAAGCCGACTACGGTTTCGACACTCATCAGCACCGCGACACCGAGATCGTGACGTGGGTGCTCAGCGGATCCCTGGTTCACCAGGATTCCGCTGGGCACTCCGGAGTCATCCATCGAGGCCTCGCGCAAAGAATGAGCGCCGGTACCGGAATCCTGCACTCCGAGCGCAACGACCGCTTCCGGGCCGACGGCTCACGTGTCACCGAACCCGTTCACCTCGTCCAGATGTGGATACCGCCGGACGAATCCGGAGTGACTCCGAGCTATCAGGAACTCGACATCAACACCGAGCTCGACGCCGGTGGCCTGATCACCCTGGCGTCGGGGATGCCCGCGCATCGTGATCACAGCGCGATAAGCCTGCACAACAAACATGCGGCCCTTCATGTTGCACGCCTCGAGACCGGCGGGTCGGTATTCCTGCCGGACGCACCGTACGTGCACGGCTTCATTGCCAGTGGCACTGTCGACGTCGAGGGAGTCGGATTGCTCGGTCCGGGAGATTCGTTGCGTCTCAAGGATACTGGTGGTCAACGAGTCGAGGGGATCGACGATGCGGAGATACTCGTGTGGGAGATGCACGCGTCGACGAACTGACGACACCACCGAGTACGCCCAATGCTCGGACTACACAGCAGGTTCGTCGTAGGGTGGATTCCGGTAGTGGTGGATCCGGCAGTGATGGATCCCGGTGGCACAGAAGGAGGAGCCATGGCATCTGGTCGAGCACAGGCCCCACGGACGACACCGCACATCGATGTGCACCGCTCCGGTGATCGTTTGAAATCCCGCGTCTCCTGGCTGGATTCGAAACATTCGTTCTCGTTCGGACAGCACTACGACCCCGACAACACCCATCACGGATTGCTTCTCGTCAACAACGACGACACCGTACTGGCGGGAACCGGCTTCGACACCCATCCGCACAAGGACATGGAAATCGTGACGTGGGTGCTTCGCGGTTCACTCGTGCACCAGGATTCCATCGGCCACACCGGCGTCATCTATCCGGGGCTCGCCCAGCGCATGAGCGCCGGTACCGGAATCATGCACAGTGAGAAGAACGATTCGTGGCGTATTGGCGGCGAACAGCATTCCGACCCCGTGCATTTCATCCAGATGTGGGTGGTCCCGGACGAAGGTGGACTCACTCCCGGGTACGAACAACTCGAGATCGACGACGAATTGCTGCGCGGCGGCCTGATCCCGGTTGCCTCCGGAATGGGCCGCTACAAGGATCATTCGGCGATTCGCATCAACAACAAGAATGCCGCCATGCACGTCGCGCGCATTCTCCCCGGCACCTCGGTACATCTTCCCAGCGCACCGTTCCTGCACGTCTTCGTCGCGCAGGGTACTGCCGAGATGGAGGGCGTCGGCACACTGTACGAGGGTGATGCCGTCCGGTTGAGCGATTCGGGTGGGCAGCAACTGACCTCCGACGCCGGGGCCGAAGTCCTCGTCTGGGAGATGCATTCACGTATCGGTGGTTGAGACCCGGTCTCGGCAAGACTGGGTGCGCTGGAGATACTCGACGCATGAGCATCGACAACTCCGCCGCGCCCGTCAAGAAACTTGACCCCCTCAACACGTTGATGGGTGTGCGCGCCGTGTCGGTCGTGCCCGGGGACCTGGCCTTCGCGCAGGCCGTCGGCGAGCGATTCCACGATCACCGTGGCAAGACCGTGCTCGGTTCCATCGGAGTCATGATCGACGGTGCCATGGGCGGCGCGGTGTACTCGGGACTGACCTCGGGCCATCAGTCCGTGCTCGCGCAGGTCACAGTCAGTGCAGGCGCCGACATCCCCGCTGTCGCCGACGTCGGCGCCACCGGCACACTCGTGCATCTCGACGACGGCGTCGGGCTCGCGTCCGGTCAACTTCGCGACGAGAACGGCTCGCTCCTGGCAGTGATGGCCGGCCGCGCCATGGTGGTCTCGCGTCCTCCCGTCGTGGGAATCGACGACTACGTGGAGGGCGAGCCGCTGCCCGTCCCGACGCCGGAGAAGACAAGCAACCTGAGCGGGTTGTCCGGGTCCGACGTCGTCGAAGGAATCCGCGACGGCAAACTCGAACGCGGTCCGCTCGCCGGGCTCCTCGATCTTGCGGTCGTCGACGTGACCCCGGGTTCCGTCGTAGGCGAGTTCGCCCCGGTCGCCTGGATGGCCAACCCGTTGGGCGCCGTTCAGGGAGGTGTCCTCATCTCGGCGGTCGATGCCATCACCGGTCTGGCAGCGCAGACGCTGACCAGCGTCGATCAGGATTATCGCGTCCTCGACCACAAGATCGACTTCCTGCGCTCCCCCGACATCGGTGGGCCGATCATGCGCGCCGAGGCCGTCGTGATTCGTGCCGGGCGCAGGCTCGCACTGATCGAAACTCGCATCGTCGACGCCGGCGGACAGGTCTACGTGCGTGCCACCTCGAGCATTCAAATGCTCTCCCAGCAAGTTCACAGCGGATAACCAGTTCCGAACCAGGTCGCCCGTCCACCATTGAGACAACAGCCCACACAATGGAGGTACAGCGGCGTGAACAAAGACATCGAAGCAAGCCGGCTACGCGTGAGCCGTCGACGGGCCCTCGCACTCGGCGGAACCATCAGCCTGGGCGGGCTCATCGCAGCGTGTTCCGGTAACAGTGGTACCGCCACGACGACTTCGGCTGCGGCCGCATCAACGACAACAGCTTCCGGCACTTCCGCTGCGGCCACGTCCGGCGACGCCGTGACCGCACTTCTGGCCAAGGCACCGCAGTGCGTCATGAGCAAGGAAGAGACACAGGGCCCCTACTGGTTCGACGTCGACTCCATTCGCGGCGACATCCGCGAGGACCGTCCGGGCACCACGCTGCAGGTGGCGATGCGCGTGCAGGACAACAGCCAGTGCAACGCCGACGGCAGTATCGGCGCGGTCGGTAACGCCGTCGTCGAGATCTGGCACTGCGACGCCGGGGGGGTGTACTCCGGATTCGAATCCGGTTCCCTGAGCGCCAACGGCGGCGGTGGCGGCGAAACTCTCCCGGCCGGCGGCATGGGGGAACCTCCGTCAGGTGCACCCGGAGGCGGAATGGGCGAACCTCCGTCAGGCGCACCCGGCGGGACGGGCGGCGGCATGGGTGGTTCCGGTGAGACGTCGGACGGTTCGTACAGCGTCGGCGACACCGAAGCCACCACCACCGACGACGGCACCTACCTACGCGGGGCCCAGACCACCGATGCAAACGGCATCGCGCAGTTCACCACGATCTTCCCCGGCTGGTACATGGGCCGCACGACCCACATCCACGTCAAGGTGCACATCGACAAGAAAACGGTCCTCACGTCGCAGACCTTCTTCGACGAGACGCTCCTCGACGAGGTGTACTCGCAGTCCCCGTACAGCGAGCACACCGGTCGTGAGAACAACACGAACAACGCCAGTGACGGCATCTACGACGACACCGGCCTCATGACCGTCGAAAAGCAGTCGGACGGTTCCTACCTCGCCGTCATCAACCTGGGTATCGACGCCTGAGGTAGGAGCCAGGTCAGCCGCCGACGTATGCCGCGAGGTGCTTTCCGGTGAGGGTGGATCCGTCGGCGACCAGTTCCTCGGGAGTGCCCTCGAAGACGATCCGACCGCCGTCGTGACCGGCACCAGGGCCGAGGTCGATGATCCAGTCGGCGTGCGCCATCACCGCTTGGTGGTGCTCGATGACGATGACTGACTTGCCGGAATCGACGAGTCGATCGAGCAGGCCGAGCAACTGCTCGACGTCGGCCAGGTGCAGTCCGGTGGTCGGCTCGTCGAGGACGTACACACCGCCCTTCTCGCCCAGGTGCGTTGCCAGCTTGATGCGCTGACGCTCACCACCCGACAGCGTCGTCAGCGGCTGGCCGATCGTGAGGTATCCGAGCCCCACATCGGCCAGTCGGACAAGGATCTTGTGCGCAGCGAGGGTCTTGGCCTCACCGTCGCCGAAGAACTCCTCGGCCTCGGCCACCGACATCGTGAGAACCTCGTTGATGTCCTTGCCACCGAATTTGTATTCGAGTACCTCGGCTTGGAAGCGCTTGCCCTCGCACTCTTCGCAGAGAGTGGCAACGCCGGCCATCATCGCCAGGTCGCTGTAGATGACACCGTTGCCGTTGCACGTCGGGCAGGCGCCCTCGGAGTTGGCACTGAACAGCGCCGGCTTCACGCCGTTGGCCTTCGCGAATGCCTTGCGGATCGGGTCGAGCAGCCCGGTGTACGTTGCCGGGTTGCTCCGACGCGAGCCACGGATCGCGCTCTGATCGACCGACACCACGTCTTCGCGTTTCGCGAGTGAGCCGTGGATCAGCGAACTCTTGCCCGACCCGGCGACACCGGTGACCACGACCAGTACGCCCAGCGGTACGTCGACGTCGACGTCCTGCAGGTTGTGCGAGTTCGCTCCACGAATCTCGATTGCGCCAGTGGACTCGCGCACGGTCTCCTTGATTGCGGCCCGGTCGTCGAAGTGACGGCCGGTGACGGTGTCGCTGGCACGCAACCCGTCGACGGTGCCCTCGAAGCAGACGTTCCCGCCGGCGCTACCCGCGCCCGGACCGAGGTCGACGATGTGGTCGGCGATCACGATCGTCTCCGGCTTGTGCTCGACCACGAGCACCGTGTTGCCCTTGTCCCGCAGACGCAGCAGTAGGTCGTTCATCCTCGCGATGTCGTGCGGATGCAGACCGGTGGTGGGCTCGTCGAATACATACGTGATGTCGGTGAGCGAGGAACCCAGGTGACGAATCATCTTGGTGCGCTGAGCTTCACCGCCGGAGAGGGTTCCCGACGGCCGATCGAGGCTGAGGTAGCCGAGCCCGATCTCCACGAACGAGTCGAGCGTTTCACCGAGCGTCGTGAGCAACGGCGCGACCGAAGGTTCCTTCAGTCCGCTGACCCATTCCGCGAGATCACTGATCTGCATCGAGCAGGCGTCGGCGATGTTGACGCCCTTGATCTTCGACGACCGCGCCCCCTCGCTCAGTCGCGTGCCGTCGCATTCGGGGCAGGTGGTGAACGTGATCGCGCGCTCGACGAAAGCCCGGATGTGGGGCTGCATCGCGTCGACGTCCTTGGCCAGGAACGACTTCTGAATCTGCGGAATCAGACCCGTGTACGTCAGGTTGATTCCTTCGACCTTGATCTTGGTCGGCTCTTTGTAGAGAAGGTCGTTCAGTTCTTTCTTCGTGTACTTCTTGATCGGCTTGTCGGGATCGAAGAAACCGCAGCCGCGATAGATCCGGCCGTACCAACCCTCCATGCTGTAACCGGGCACCGTGATCGCACTCTCGTTGAGCGACTTGGTGTCGTCGTATAACGCGGTCAGATCGAAATCGTTGACCGCCCCTCGTCCCTCACACCGCGGACACATGCCGCCGGTGATCTTGAAGCTGCGACGCTCTTTCGTCTGACGTCCGCCGCGTTCCATCGTGACCGCGCCTGCTCCGGAGATCGAGGCCACGTTGAATGAAAACGCCTGAGGCGAACCGATGTGAGGCTTTCCGAGACGGCTGAACAGGATGCGGAGCATCGCGTTGGCGTCTGTGGCGGTTCCGACGGTCGAGCGCGGGTCGACTCCCATCCGCTGCTGATCGACGATGATCGCGGTGGTCAGGCCGTCGAGAACATCGACGTCCGGCCGCGCGAGCGTCGGCATGAATCCTTGAACGAAAGCGCTGTAGGTCTCGTTGATCATCCGCTGCGATTCCGCGGCGATCGTACTGAACACCAGCGAACTCTTCCCCGAACCGGAGACGCCGGTGAATACCGTCAGCCTCCGCTTCGGGATCTCGACACTGATGTCTTCGAGATTGTTCACCCGCGCACCTTGCACGCGGATCAAATCGTGGCTGTCTGCAGTGTGCAGGGCAGTCATCGTGTCTCCATCTGTCAGTCGATCGCCGACGGTCTCAGCGCAGTTGACGGTCTCAGCGCAGTTCTTGAATACGGATCAGGTTTCCCGCTGGGTCGCGGACGGCGCAATCTCGAACACCGTAGGGCTGCTCCGTCGGTTCCTGGACGACGTCGATGTCGCCGGCCTGAAGCCGCTCGAACGTGTCGTCCAGATCTTTCGTGGCCAGGAGAAGTCCGCCGTAGGTGCCCTTGGCCATCATCTCGATGATGGTGCGGCGCTCCTCGTCGGTGATGCCGGGATCGACGGCCGGCGGATGCAACACGATGGAGGTGCCGGGCTGGCCGGGCGGCCCCACGGTGATCCAACGCATCCCGTCGTAGCCGACGTCGTTGCGAACCTCGAAGCCGAGCGTGTCGCGATAGAAGTTCAGGGCAGCATCGGGGTCGTCCTGCGGAAGGAAACTCGAGTGAATGGTGATGTCCATGGCGATCACGTTAATTGCGGTTGTGGGGTCTGCGCTTCTCGATTCCTGATCGGTCTGGTGACTTGTTTCGACACACAGGACGGCATTCCGGCCGTCGACTGCTCGGCCTCGCGCCGATAGACACTGGGCGGAACCCCCACCAATTCGGTGAACTTACTGCTGAAAGTGCCGAGAGAGCTGCAACCGACCTCGAAGCAGACGTCCGTGACACTGAGGTCTCCGCGTCGCAGCAACGCCATCGCTCGCTCGATTCGCCTGGTCATCAGGTAGGCGTACGGAGGTTCGCCGTACGCCTGGCGGAATTGACGACTGAGATGCCCCGCCGACATGTTCACTCCCCGCGCGAGCGCCTCCACGTCCAGGGGCCGTGCGTACTCGCGGTCGATACGGTCACGAACGCGTCGTAGTCGCGCGAGGTCCTGCAGGTGCGGATCTGCGGCAGGTCTGCTGGTCACGTAATCGATCGTGCCATGCCACACCGACGTTGCCCAGCGCAATAGTTGAACTGGGGCTTGGAGCGATCATGCACACACCGAGCAGTTCGTCATGATCGTGTAAGGATGGAGAAATGACCACGGCTCATCGCTCAGGCATCGACCTCACCCACCTCGACGGCGACACACGGGCGCAGGACGATCTGTTCGTCCACGTCAACGGAAAATGGCTCGCCGAATACGAGATTCCGGCAGACCGCGCCGTCGACGGGGCGTTCCGCACGCTCTACGACAAGGCCGAAGAAGACGTACAGACCATCATCACCGAAGCCGCGGAGTCCAACTCCGCCGCCGGTACCGATGCTCAGCGCATCGGTGACCTGTACTCGAGCTTCATGGACGCCGACGCTGTGGAAGCTGCAGGCCTCGGCCCCATCGACGACGAGCTGGACGCCGTCGCCGATGCGCCGGACCGGTCGTCGCTCGCCACCGTGATCGGACGCCACCAGCGCGTCGGCGTCGGTGGCGCCATCTCTCACTACGTCGACACCGACGCCAAGAACTCCGAGCGATACCTGATTCACTTCAGCCAGTCGGGCATCAGCCTGCCCGACGAGTCGTACTACCGCGAGGACAATTACGCGGAAATCCGCGAGAAGTACGTCGCGCACATCGACAAGATGTTCACCCTCGCCGGCGTCGGGTACGACGCACAGCGTGTGTTCGAACTCGAGAAGAAGATCGCGGCCGGGCACTGGGACGTCGTCAAGCGTCGTGACGCAGATCTGAGCTACAACCTCGTGGGCTTCGAGGAACTGACCGAGCAGAACCCCGGGTTGGACTGGGCCGCGTGGCTGTCGGGTCTCGGCGCCGATTCGGAGAAGTTCGCCGAGATCGTCGTCCGTCAGCCGGACTTCCTGCACACCTTCACCGCTCTGTGGGCGTCGGAGTCACTCGACGACTGGAAGGCGTGGGCGGCGTGGAAGGTGCTTCATGCCCGCTCCCCTTACCTGCATTCGGCCCTGGTCGACGAAACCTTTGCGTTCTACGGCACCACGCTGTCCGGGACCGAAGAAAACCGTGAGCGCTGGAAGCGCGGGGTCAGCCTGGTTCAGGATCTGCTCGGAGAGGCCGTCGGCAAGCTCTACGTCGATCGGCACTTCCCCGCCGAGGCCAAGACCCGGATGCTGGAACTGGTCGCAAACCTGCAGGAGGCGTACCGCCGCAACATCTCCGATCTCGAGTGGATGAGCCCGCAGACGCGTGAGGCCGCATTGGCCAAGCTCGAGAAGTTCACTCCGAAGATCGGTTACCCCGACAAGTGGCGGGACTACGCCGGTCTCGAGATCTCGGCTACCGACCTGGTGGGCAACTACCGTCGTGGATACGCCGCCGAGTACGACCGTGACCTGGCCAAGCTGGGCGGCCCCGTCGACCGTGACGAGTGGTTCATGACACCGCAGACCGTCAACGCCTACTACAACCCAGGCATGAACGAAATCGTGTTCCCCGCAGCCATTCTCCAGCCGCCGTTCTTCGACGCGGCAGCCGACGACGCTGCCAACTACGGCGGCATCGGCGCAGTCATCGGACACGAGATCGGTCACGGCTTCGACGATCAGGGCGCGAAGTACGACGGCGACGGCAACATGGTCGACTGGTGGACCGATGAGGATCGCAGCGAATTCGGCAAGCGCACAAAGGCTCTCATCGAGCAGTACAACGAATTCGAGCCGAAGGAACTGCCAGGCCACCACGTCAACGGCGAGTTCACGATCGGCGAGAACATCGGCGACCTCGGCGGACTGTCGATCGCGATCGCGGCGTACAAGATCGCAACCGAAGGCACCGAACCGCCGGTCATCGACGGACTCACCGGCTTGCAGCGCGTGTTCTTCGGGTGGGCGCAGGTGTGGCGCACGAAGGCCCGGGAGGCCGAAGCGCTTCGCCGCCTGGCCGTCGACCCGCACTCGCCGCCGGAGTTCCGGTGCAACGGCGTCGTCCGCAACCTCGACACGTTCCACGAGGAGTTCGACGTCAAGCCCGGTGACGCACTGTATTTGGAGCCGGAGAAGCGTGTGAAGATCTGGTAAGTGGGGCAAGCCCCTGTGCGCGCTTAAGGACCCCCTGGACTCCCTGAGCGCGCACGGGGCCGAAGGCCCTACCGGGCGTACATGATCACCCCGACACCGACGAGACAGATCAGCGCACCGGCGATGTCGAAGCGATCCGGGCGAAATCCGTCCATCATAACTGCCCAGAGCAGCGACCCCGCAACGAAGATGCCGCCGTACGCGGCGAGGATACGGCCGAAGTTGGCATCCGGTTGCATGGTCGCGACCAGGCCGTAGAGGCCGAGCGAGATGACGCCCAGCCCTACCCAGATCCAACCCTTGTGCTCGCGAATTCCCTGCCACACCAACCACGCGCCCCCAATTTCGAGCAGCGCGGCGAGAACGAACAACAGCAGCGAACGTGCGACGGTCATGCCGCACACAGTATCGCTACAGACGGACCCCGGTCTCCGCGGAGAAGAAGTACACCTCACCCGCTTTGGGCAGCAGGTGGAGCGACTCTCCTGGCGTCACGGACATCTTCCGGTCGACGCGGATGACAATCCGTCCGGATCGACTCTGCCACTGGCAATCCGGCGACCCCTTCGCGTACACGAACGATTCGGCGCCCAACTCTTCGAGCAGGTCGGCATCCACGGCCAGCGAGCCCCTTCGCCACGCTCCCACCAGATCCCACGACTCCGGGCGAACTCCCACGACGACCCGTTCCCGCTCGGACGCCCCGGTGGGCAGCGGTATCCGTAGATCACCGACCACTGCGACGGTGCCCTCGACCGGCGCTTCGATCAAGTTCATGCCCGGCGACCCGATGAAGGCGGCCACAAAAGTGTTGACGGGATTGTCGTAAAGTTCGCGCGGCTTCGCCACCTGCTGCAAGCGACCGTCCAACATGACCGCCACCCGGTCTCCCATCGTCATCGCTTCCACCTGATCGTGGGTGACGTAAACCGTCGTGGTGCCGAGTCGACGCTGTAAGGCGGCGATCTGCGACCGTGTGCTGACGCGTAGTTTGGCATCCAGATTGCTGAGCGGCTCATCCATGCAGAACACCTTGGGATGGCGAACGATGGCCCTACCCATGGCAACTCGCTGACGTTGTCCACCGGACAGCTTTGCCGGTTTACGTCCGAGGAGCGGTTCGAGTTCGAGCATCCGTGCTGCCTCGAGTACCCGTTCCCGTCGCTCGGCCTTTCCTACTCCCGCGTTCTGGAGCGCAAAACCCATGTTCTGCTCGACGGTCATGTTCGGGTACAGCGCGTAACTCTGAAACACCATGGCGACGTCACGTGCTCGCGGAGCAAGGTGCGTGACGTCCGTGCCGCCGATCTCGATCCGGCCGTCCGACGCGGATTCGAGACCGGCGAGCATTCGCAGGCTGGTGGACTTACCGCAACCGGAAGGTCCTACGAGTACCAGGAACTCACCGTCGGCGATGTCGAGGTCGAGACGGTCGACTGCCGGTCGATCGGTTCCTTCGTAGCGGTGCGTTACTCCCGCGAATTGCACGTTGGCCATGAGTGTTCTCTCCTACTACTTCGGCAGCTTGGGGGTGATCTGCCGGTCGATGATCTGCTGCAACTGGGTCGCGACGCCGGCGAATGTCGATGCGACGTCGGCCTTCTGGAGAGCGATCTGCTCGAGTCCGGTACCGATGATCTGATCTCCACCCGGCACGAACACGCGTGCGTAGTCCTGCGAGCGCGTGCGCGCAAGCTGATCCACTGCGGTTCGGGAGTTGGGGTTCGCGTCGAGGAACGCCTTCATGCTCGGCTCCGACGTTGCCGACTTGCGGACCGGCATGTAGCCGACGTTCTGCGAGAAGTACGCCGTGTTCTCACCATTGGTGATGAAGTCGATGAACTTGAGCGCGTTCTTCTTACGCTGATCGGAGATCTTGGACGGGATCGCAAGCCCGGCGCCGCCGGTGGGGCAACCGGGAGTTCCGTCCGCCGCGGGGAGGAAAGCGGTACCGAAGTCGAAGTTCGCAGTCTTCTTGATGCCGGACAGATCGCCCGTCGACGCGATGGTCGACGCCAGAATGCCGGTACCGAATTCGTTTGCGATGTCGGTGGAGACCGCGGCGTACTTCTTGTCGTGAATCATGCTGGAGAGGAACTGCCCTGCGGCAATGGTCTTCTCGTTGTCGAGTTGCAGATTCCACTGGTCGGAGTACGAGCCGCCGAACGTCCAGATGGGGCCTTCGTAGGTCCAGCCGAGGTAATCCTTCGCGTTGCCCCACCCGTGTGCCAACTTGCCGTTGCCCACGACCTTCTGCAGCTCAGGTCCCCACTCGTCGAACTCCTGCCACGTCGCGGGCCCACGGTCGGGAAGGCCGGCCTGCGACCAGACCGCCTTGTTGTAGTAGAACAACGGCGTCGATCGAGCGTAGGGAAGCGCATAGTGCTTACCCTGGAAGAGGTAGTCGGCGAGCAGCGAATCGACGTAGTCGGCCGAGTCGACGCCCACCTCGGAGAAGAGTCCGTCGAGCGGCTCGATTGCCCCGGTCAGTGCATAGTTGAACCACCAGACATCCGACAGCACAACCACATCGGGAACATCTCCGCCGGAGAGTGCAGCGTTGAACTTCTGTGCCACCTCTTCGTAGTTCTTGCCACCGTCCACCAAGTTGACCTTCAGGTCCGGGTACTTGGTCTGGAAGCGGTTGATCAGTTCCTTCTCCACGTCGGTGGACTTGCCCGGGTGGTTCGACCAGAAGGTGATGGTGTTGGAATCACCCGCTGCACCGGATGTTCCCGCAGCATCAGCGCTCGACCCGCCGGAACCCGCGCACGCGGTCAGTGCGGCGCCGGCGGCGATTGCTCCGCCGAGGCTCAAGAAACCACGCCTGTTCATGTTTGCCATTACTGCTCCTCGAAAAAGAAATGTGACGGGAAAGCTGTCAGCCCTTGACCGCACCGGAGGTGAGGCCCTTGATCATGTGTCGTTGCAGCAGAAGGAAAATCACCAGGATCGGTAGCATCGTCAGCACCGTTCCTGCCATGACCGGACCCCAGTTGGTGAGTCCGTCGTTGTTCTGCAGTTGGGTCAATCCGATCGGCAGCGGCGCTACCGAGGAATCGTCGGACATGAGGAACGGCCACAGGTACTCGTTCCATTCGTTCACCACCGTGATGATGCCGAACGCCACCATCGTCGGCCCCGACACGGGAAGCACCACGCGCCAGAGCAGTCGCCAGTGGCCGGCGCCGTCCATCCGCGCCGCCTCGATGATCTCCGAAGGGATCGAGAGGAAATGGTTGCGCATGAGGAACGTACCGAAGGCTACACCCGCGAGCGGAACTATGATGCCCTGGAACGTGTTACGCCATCCCCACTCTGCCACGAGCGCGTAGTTCGAGATCACGGTGATCTGGTTCGGAACCATCAACGCTGCGATGATGCCGAGAAAGACGAAGTTTTTCCCCGGGAAGCGCAGGAACACCAATCCGTAGGCACTGAGAGTCCCCAGAACGAACTTCGCCGCGGACAGAATCGTCGTGATCACTATCGAGTTTCGCAGAAACATCCAAAACGGAACCGATGTTGTTGCTTCGGAATAGTTTTCGGGATGCAACGACGACGGCCACCACGTTGCCGGCTGGGTGTAGATCTCCGGTCGCTCCTTGAACGAGGTCATCACGATCCAGTACAGCGGCAGGACGATGATGACCAAGGCGATCACCATTGCCGCGTAGCCGAGGATCTTGACGCCGACCTCACGCCGATCCACGTTCCTGCGGTCCGGGCCCGGCCGGACGACGGAAGTCGGAGCAGCGCTTTTCTTTTCCTCTACCGCTGTCATTTCTCTTCTCCCCGATCCATGGCACGAACCTGGTAGACGGTGATGATCAGCAGGATCAAGAACATGATGGTGGCAACCGTCGCGCCGTAGCCCGCCCGGAAGTTTCGGAACGTCTCGTTGTAAACCTGGTAGACCATCGTCGTCGTCCCCGTCCCCAGCGGGCCACCTCGGGTCATGACGTTGATGATGTCGAAGACCTGGAGCGAGTTGAGCATGACGGTGATGGAGAGAAAGAACGTCGTCGGGCGCAACTGAGGCAGGAGCACGCGGCGGAACTTTGTCCACGGCTTGGCGCCGTCGATTTCGGCGGCTTCGTTCAACTCTTGCCGAACTCCCTGCAGCGCAGCGAGATAAATGACAAACGTGTACCCGAGGTTCTTCCACATGTACGTCACCGTCACCATGAACAGTGCCCAGTGGGGATCCTGATAGAAGTCGGGAGATTGGAGTCCGACACGGTGCAGGAGATCCTGGATCAATCCGAAGTTGGGGTCGAAGACGAACTGAAACGCCACACCGATCGCGGCACCGGAGATCACAAAGGGAGCGAAGATGGCCGATCGGACCAGGTTTCGCCCGACGAGCTTGCGATCGAGCAGCATGGCCAACGCCAAGCCGATGACCATCGAACCCACGACGGTGACCAACGTGAATACCACTGTGTTGGTGACGATCTGCCAGGTGTCGCTTCGTCCGAACCACTCGCGGTAGTTACTCAGACCGATGAACGTCGCCTTCGGGTCCGCAATGTTCCAGTCGAAGAACGAAAGTCGGATGTTGTCGACCAACGGACGATAGGTGAACAAGATCAGCAACGCGAGATTGGGACCTACCAAGAGCGCAAAGAGCGCGTAGTCACGCCATGGTCTGCCCCACAGACCTGGCTTGCCTGAAGTGGGCAGCGTTCTTTCCGGACTCGATCTCACTGAGGCAGTCTGACCGCCCGCAAAGAATGAATGGTGAACGTACAAGACACTCGAGCTGAACGCGACACGAAAAAGGCCCTGCGCGAATACTTCTCGCGCAGGGCCTTCGTCGACGAGGTCTAGCGGTTCCAGTCACCCAATCCGTCGGCGCCGCTGAGGACTCCACCTGCGGTGTTCTGCACGATCACCGGGTCGCCCTTGCCTGCGTTTTCGAAGAACCACTTGGCGTTCTCGGTGCTGACATTGAGGCAGCCGTGGCTGACGTTGGTGAAACCTTGTTGCGCAACCGACCACGGAGCAGCATGGACGAAGATGCCGCTGTAGGAGATTCGTGTCGCGTACTCGACGTAGGTGCGGTAGCCCTCCGGAGAATCGATCGGAACGCCGTACGTGGACGAATCCATGTACATGTCACGCAGCTGCTCGCCGACGATGTACGTGCCGTTCGGTGTTTCGTGTCCCGGCTTGCCGAACGACGTCGGCATGGTGCGCACCACCTCGCCGTTGCGGGTGACGGTGACCTGCTTGGTGTTGTCGTCCGCGACGGTGACGAGTGCGTCACCGATGTTGAACGTGGAGTGCGAATCACCGGCGTCGACGGTCACGGAGATGTTCGCCGGCCAGAACTGTGCCGGCTTCCAACGGACCTGACTGTTGTTGATCCAGTAGAAGTTGCCCTCGACCGGCGGATTGGTGGTCACACGAATAGCGCGTTCTGCCGTGGCACGGTCATCGACGGCCTCGTTGAAACGAATGATGATCGGCTGCGCGATGCCGACGGTCTCGCCCGCGGACGGGTTGAGCGACGGCGCGGAGAAGTTGGGTGCACCGATGGGCGCCTGAATCGGCGTACCCGGGATGCCCGGAACCGGAATTGCCGGGTCGAGGTACGGAACGCCGGGGATCACGGGCAACGGAATGTCGGGTCCACCGGGAAAGAGAGGAACAGCCGCGGAAGGTCCGGCGAGAGCGAGGCCGGCAGCCACCGCTCCGACGATTGCCACGGCAACCCGCGACGTCCGACGACCCTGTTTGCTGCCCATGTCACTACCTTCGCTCGACTGACCACGTACTCACGTGGATCGTGCGCGGCCGGCATCGATACCCGCCTGGTACCGATGCCGATGCACCATTCGGACGCACCGGCCGGGCGCACACCTACACACCCGAGCACGCCGAAGAGAGCAAACCGCACATTTCCATAGTCATTAACACACAAATGCGGCAATCGAGCAATTCGGATGTTCGCCCAACCGTTGCTATCCCTCGCTGCGGGCAGCGGCCAACATGGATTCGATGGAGATGAGTTTGGTTCGCGGGCGTCCGGCCGCGGCACCGGATGCGCGTTCTGCCTTGTCGATACGCTGCCAACCCTGATAGTCCACCTGATCCGGCGACCTGTCTGCCAGCAGAACCTGCAACTTGTCGGCATCCTCGGTGGGAGCGGCAAGGCGTCCACCTGCGAAGTCGTCGAAGATCATCGAAACGGTCTCCGCGGAGCAGTATTTATTGGTGCCGATCACGCCCGTCGGTCCACGCTTGATCCAACCCGCGACGTAGACACCCGGGATCGGTGTGCCGGTCTCGGTGTCGATCACTCGGCCGTTCTCGTTGGGGATCACGCCGCGAGCGTCGTCGAAAGGCAAGTCGGCCATCGGCGTACCGCGGTATCCCACGGATCGAAGCACCAGCGAAGTGTCGATCGTCTCCTCGGTTTCGGTGGGTCGGGCGGAGAGTTGACCGGTCGGCGTTGCAACCAACTCGTTTCTCACGATGCGCACCTGAGAGACCGCGTCGTCACCGAGGATCTCGACGGGAGAGGTGAGGAACCGCAGAACAATCCTCTTGCGAGACGGATCGGCAGTACGTGAAGCAAATTCTTGCGCCTGCTTGACCTTGAACAGCACGGACGGCTCGGCAGCATCACTGTCCACGAATGCCTGACTGGCCTCGTCGAGTTCGGCTTCGATCGGGTCGACCAACACGTCCACGTCCGCCATCTGTCCGAGTGCCAACAGTTCGGGGTTGGTGTACGCGGCCTGCGCCGGGCCGCGACGTCCGAGAATGACGACCTCACGAATCTTGCTGTTGCGCAGCGCTTCCAATGCATGCTCGGCGAGGTCCGTTTTCGCAAGCTTGTCGGGGTCGGTCACCAGGATTCGCGCGACGTCGAGTGCGACGTTGCCGTTTCCGACAATCACCGCTCGCTCTCCGGAGAGGTCGAAAGTTCGGTCGGCATATCCAGGGTGGCCGTTGTACCAGGCGACGAACTCCGTGGCTGCGTGACTTCCCGGCAGATCCTCACCCGGGATCTCGAGCTTGCGGTCCCCCGCAGCACCCACCGCGTAGATCACCGCATGATGATGGTCCAAGAGTTCGGAGTGCGAGATGTGCGCGCCCACCTCGACGTTGAAGTGGCAGCGCACGGTCTTCTTCGCGACCACGGCACGGAACTGGTCGGTGACGCCTTTGGTTCCGGGATGATCCGGAGCCACACCGGCACGCACCAATCCGTAGGGAGTGGGAAGTCGATCGAACATGTCGACCTCAACGCGAGGCTTGCCGGTCAATTCCATCGCCGCGTAGCAGGCGGCCGGGCCGGATCCGACGATCGCCACTTTCAGCGTTCCCAGTTCGGGATCGATCTTGGCCATCGTGATCGGCTCGGGCCAATCCGGGCCCATCGGATGCTTCTCGAAGTACGACGCGTTCATCTGCAGATACGGCGCGTCGTCCTCGTCGAGTTCGTTGTCCGGAAAAATTGCCTCAACAGGGCATTCGTCCACGCAGGCACCACAATCGATGCAGGTGTCCGGGTCGATGTAGAGCATTTCGGTGGTCGCGAACGGAGCTTCGTCCGGTGTCGGATGAATGCAATTGACCGGACACACGTCAACACACGAGGCGTCGTTGCAGCACGGCTGCGTGATCACATACGCCATGACATTCCCCTATCCCTGAAACACGAAGCTCGAACTGGTTCCCAGACTATAACGTGTTCCAATTTGGCGCGAGAATCGTTTTCAGATCACGCCATTGCGCTTCAGCAGCCACACCGCCTGCACGGTGGCGTGACCTCGCCATTCCAGTGCAGCGGCGGGCGAGTAGCTGTCGAAATCCACCGCCCATCCGCCGTCATCACGTTGTCGCGCAGCGAGCGCGGACAGTTCGGACTCGATCACCGATGCATCGAACAACGTGCGGGTCGGACCACCTGGAAGCGGTGAGAAATCGAGTGGCCGCATGAATTCGCCCTCCGCTCCGCCGTCCACGCGAACCAAGCCGTCAGCTGGTATCCGCGAGCCAAGAGCGGTCACCAATGACGACGCTTCGGGGTTGCTCCGGTGAACCGCGTCGAGAAACTGCAACGCAAAGGCCAACTCGAGGGCATGCAGAGACTCCGCCCCGTCGATCGAGTCGAGGCAATATCGAACGGCAGAGACGAACCACGGATGTTCGGCGACAGCCTCGTCGAATTCGGCGACGCTGGCCGCTGCAGCACACACGATGCTGGTGATCTGCAGCGACGGCGCAGTCGGATCCGCGCTCACCCAGAAGGGCGCACAACCGGCCGGGTCGGCGATCGGGAAGGCGAACGGCAAACCGCCGCCGGCCAGCGAATTCGCCTGCAACCAATCGCACAGTTCGACGGCTCTGCGTGTCGGCGTTCCGATGTCGGCAAAAGCTTCGAAGGCATGCAGCGCTCCGCCAGGTTGGCTGGTTGCCGAGCGGAGATCAGGTTCGAGTCCCCAGCCGTACCCACCGTCCGGGTTGCGATAGCTGTCCACAGCCGCCAATGCCGCGGTCCGGTCACCCTGTCCGAGAATCAGATTCAGTCGATGCCGATCGAGCGTCCTGGCGTGTCCTGCCATGAACCCGACGGCCGCCGTGAGATCGACACTCATCAAGGACAGCTCAAGATTCGTCGCCGTCGAGTCGGAAGCCGACCTTCAACGTGACCTGGAAGTGCGCTACGGCGCCGTTCTCGATGTGCCCGCGGGTTTCCACCACTTCGAACCATTCGAGGTTGCGGACCGTCTCGTTCGCCCGGGCGATGGCGGTGCGAATTGCCGCGTCACTGCTCTCGGTGGACGAGCCGACGATCTCGGTCACCCGGTACACGTTGCTGCTCATGGCATTCCCTTCGTGTCAGATTCGACGAACCAACTCCTGCGCCTCGGCACCGAGCCTCGCAAGGCGAAGATCACCGAGAGCTGTCACAGCACTACCCAACCTGTTGGTGGTGAAACCGAGTGAGAGTCCGCTGGACAGGTCCGCGTACGCGCCCGAACCGCCGACTCCATAGTGGCCGATCGCATTACGCGGCTGCCGACGCGCGGCGATGATCGGCGGGTGGTAACCGAGAGTCCAGTTGGGCCGCACCGCAAGGACGTAGTCACGATCGCGAGTCTGGATCGTCGACATCTGGTCGATGGTCGATTCCTTCAGGAACCGCTTCCCGTCGATCACGCCGCCGTTCGCGATGGCGCCGTACATCTTCGCGAGAGCACGTGCGCTGAACACTCCGTTCCAGCCCGGCATCACGGCGTCGTGGACAGCGGGGTTGCGCACCATGACGTCGAAACCGTCCGGCATCGCGGCCTCCGCAAGTCCGCGAGTCGGACCGACGTGTGAGAGCACGGTCGAAGCGAAGGCCCAGTTCAGGCCCGCAGGATTGATATGTGGGAACAGCTTCGCGATACGTGGACGCTCGGTTTCGGGTACGCGATACCAGAATTCGTCGACTCCGAGGGGCTTCGCGATTTCGGCCTGCACTACGTCGATGAACGACTGACCGGACACCCGGGCGACAAGTTCGGCCACCAACCAGCCATAGGTCACAGCGTGATAGCCAGGGCCTCGGAGCCGACGCGGATCAGGCTTCTCGGCAGCCAAGGCAGCCACGACCGCGTCGTAGTCCATGAGGTCGAGAGGATGCGGCATGAGCCCACGCACTCGGTGAAGGCCCGCTCGATGCGACATCAATTCACGGACGGTGATCTTGTCCTTGCCTGCCGCCGCGAATTCTGGCCAGTACTGAGCAACCGGAGCGTCGTAGTCGATGAGTCCACGTTCGGCGAGCCGATGGACAACAGTGCTGGCGACGCCTTTGCCGGTCGAGAACGACAGCGACACCGTGTCGTGGTCCCAGCGCCGATCGCGATCGGCATTGCCGGCCCAGATATCGAGCACTTTCTCGCCGCCCAGGTACACAACGAGCGCGCCGCCACCTTGTTGCGGTTGGCGATACATCGCGAAGAACCGGTCTGCCAAAGGAAGGAATCGCCGGTCCACGTACAGCTCGGTGCGCGAAGGCACCTCCACCCGGGCGAGCGAACCCCGTCGTGCATTGGGAGTCATCGCGTCCTCCGATCCCCACTGATCAAGTTGCCCGGTCACCCGATCGGTGACAGGAGCTTGACACCATTGTGACCACTGTCACGCACGAGGCTCAGGGCCGGGGTGCCCTCACGGGGTGACCCACGTCGAAGTGCCGTCACTGATACATCCCTGACCTGTGGCGATGTTGAAAACAAGGGTGGGGCCGCCCGAGCAGATCGCCCCGACGTCCGCGTCACCCACCGCCGCTCTGCCGCCGGGCCCGCTGAGCACCACGGCAAAAGGTGAGGAGTCGGTGCGGCCGAGTGCCAGCGAACCCGGGCCGTACGCAACAGCGGCAAGTAGACCACCGCGCGACTCTGCCGCCGCAACTCCGCCGAAGAGTCCGACGCCCGCCGACCGGCCACCGTCTCGCGAATCCGCGACGCCGACGCCGTCGCCCTCCACGTGTGAAATCGCGTAGCTGGAGGGATCCGCCACCGCTCGGCACGCGGACGCCCCCTCGACGATCGTCTGATCTTGGCCGCGCGCCGAACAATCCAACGTCGCAGCTGAGGCTGTTCCACTACCGAATGACAATCCGAAGGCGGCAAGAATCATGCCACCCGCCGCCATACCTACTGCTCGCGTTTTCCGGCGATCCATATCCATCCCCCACAGTGCATTCGACGTGACGTGCATTCGACGTGACCGTACATTCGACGTCTGATCGAATTACCCGATATGTCCGCCTCTGACGCTACCCGTCTTTGTTCTTCCGATCGCGGTCCTTGCTCGGTTGAACACGTTTGGGTTCACCGGGCATTTTGGGATAGTTCGGCGGGTACGGCAGATCGCCCAACCCTGCCGCAAGATCCTTCTCCCACATCTCCAGCAGAACGTCGAGGGCAAATGCCTTGTCGTGCATCGCTTCCATCGGATCTCCGCGATCTGCGAGCAGGCCGGGAACCGTGGCGATGGTGCAGTCGTCGGGATGCACGTCGCGCAGTTCGTTCCACGTCACCGGGGTCGACACTGTCGCGATCGGTGTCTTACGGGCGGAGTACGCCGCCGCGATGGTCCGGTCGCGGGCATTCTGATTGAAGTCGATGAAGATTCGCTCCCCGCGCTCTTCCTTCCACCACGCCGTGGTGGCTCGATCGGCACTGCGACGCTCGACCTCACGAGCGAGGGCGATACCCGCGTGACGGACCTCGACGAAATCCCAGCGCGCTTCGAGCGGGATGTAGACGTGAAGTCCTCGGCCACCGGACGTCTTGGGGAATCCCTCCAATCCCAGCTCGTCGAGCAGTGGGCGAAGAACTTCATCCGCGATGGCAACGGCCTCGTCGAATCCGGTCCCCGGTTGCGGATCGAGATCGATGCGGAGTTCGTCCGGGTGATCGGTGTCCGGGCACCGCACGGCCCACGGATGAAACGTGACGGTCCCGAGATTTGCAGCCCACACGATGTTCGCGGCACTGCGCACTCGAAGGACATCAGCCTTGCGACCCGACGGGAACGTGACCTCGCAGGATTCGACGTGCTCTGGCCGCTTTGCCGGCAGACGCTTCTGGTAGACCTCTTCGCCCTCGATGCCGTCGG
Source organism: Rhodococcus sp. NPDC060176 (assembly GCF_042728675.1). NCBI lineage: Bacteria > Bacillati > Actinomycetota > Actinomycetes > Mycobacteriales > Nocardiaceae > Rhodococcus > Rhodococcus sp. NPDC060176. The sequence continues at coordinate 1,094,518 of NZ_JBHWYS010000001.1, read as the reverse complement.
GGAACCGCTGAAGATGTGTGGGGCGATCTTGGAGTGCTCGCAGCGCTGCGCCCTGCAGCGCCACCGTGCGGTAGTACTCGACGAGATGTCGCTTGGTTCCGCCGTCCTCACCCAGCCGCGGATAGTAGATCTTGTCCGGGCTCGACAACCGGACCGCAATCCCGTCGACGTCCAATTCCTCTGCCGGACTCGCCATCACTTACCACCTGCAAGTACATCCGCGAAGTCGTATCGCACCGGAACCTCCAACTGATCGAATGTGCATTCGTCGGGCACCCTGTCCGGACGCCAGCGCAGGAATCGTGCAGCGTGCCGAAAGCGTTCCCCTTCCATCTGGTCGTATGCCACTTCCAGCACCCGCTCCGGACGAAGCGGAATCCAGGAGCGGTCTGCGGCAGATCGCCACCGACTGGCCTCGCCTTCGGCCACAACGTCGTCCCCGAGCCGCAGAGGCTCGAGCTCTGCCAGCAACTCGATTCTCCGCGCCGCGGTGAAAGCCGAAGCGCCACCGACCATCTTCAATTCCGAACCGTCGAACAGACCCAGAAGCATCGACCCGATACCTGGCTGACTCTTGTGGGGACGGTAGCCCAGCAGTACGACATCCGCGGTCCTGGCGTGTTTCACCTTGATCATCTCGCGCTTGTTCGGCAGGTACGGCCCCGCCAGCTTCTTGGCGACAACCCCGTCGAGGCCCGCGCCTTCGAAGGTTTCGAACCAGGCCATTGCTTCGGCGCTGTCCGCCGTCGCGGCTGTCACGTGGCAACTCGGTCCGCCGCCGACGGAATCGAGGAGCAGCGCACGCCGCACACCGAAATCCTCGATCGAGACGTCTCGATCCCCGAGCGCTAGTAAATCGAACCCGACAAACTGTGCGGGCGTCTGTTCCGACAACAATGCAACGCGGCTCGCGGCGGGATGAATACGTTCGGACAGTGATTCCCAACTCAGGCGCGTCACACCGTCGATTTCACGGGGAACCACCAGTTCGCCGTCCACGACGCATTTCTCGGGCAATTCAGCTTTGACAGCTTCAACTGCTTCGGGAAAATACCGCGCCAAGTCTTTTCCTCCCCGCGACCCGAGCACCACTTCGTCACCGTCGCGAAAGATGATTGCTCGAAATCCGTCCCATTTCGGCTCGTACGACCACGTCGGATCACCGGACTCGGGCTGAGACGGCACGGTGGCCGCGGCCTTCGCGAGCATCGGGGCAAGCGGCGGCATCAGGGGTAGGTCCACCTACCCATACTGACAGTCCGGTTGGCAATTCGACTACCGATGTATTGGAATAGGTCCCGAACAATCTACGAACCATCAGAATTATCCAAGAATCAACAAAGGGGTCCCTATGTCCGGAATCGTCCGGCGACTTTGCACTGCGGTGATCGCAACTTCTGCAATCGCCGCCTTCACCGTCGGTTGCGGTTCCGACATCGAGCCGAAAGCCATTGCGGAATCTTCGTCCTCGGTTGCCGATTCGACAACTACCTCAGCGGCCCCGACCACCTCGAAGATCACCGGCCAGGAGGGCTCGGACGACGGCGGCGACGTCGACATCGACGTGTCGATCGGTGATTGCGTCAAGCTCGGCGGTACCACGACGGCCGCGGAAATCGACAACGCGGACTGCGGTAGCAAGGATTCCAACTACAAGGTGGTCGCCAAGGTTCCCACCTCTGATCTGTGTGCCTCCGATGTCGACTCGTACTACTACGAGACTCTCGCGGGTGACGAGCAGGGCGCTGTCTGTCTCGACGTCGACTGGGTAGTGGGCGGATGCATGGATCTCGGCAGCGGAATGGACGAGCCTGCCCGCATCGAATGCTCGGATACCAGCGGCACCAATGTCGTCGAGGTCGTCGAAATTCTGCAGAACTCCACGTCGATCGACGAATGCGGTTCGGGGGCAGACTCGGGATTCGAGCACCCGGAACGTAAGTTCACGGTCTGCGTCGCCACGCTCTGATTCGAGCGCCTTCCCGAAAACACCTGTGCGCCTTGCCAACCGAATTCGGTTGACAAGGCGCACAGCGCTTTCTACAACGAGTGCTTTCTACAGCCAGCCCCGACGCTTGAAGATCGTGTAGAGACTTCCACACGTCAGGAACATCATCGAGAGCGCAAACGGATAGCCCAAGTGCCAGTGCAGTTCCGGCATGTCGTCGAAGTTCATCCCGTACACGGTTCCGATGAGCGTCGGCGCGAAGAGAATTGCCGCCCACGCCGAGACCTTCTTGATCTCCTCGTTCTGCGCGTAGCTTGCCTGCGTCAGATTGCGCATCTCCTCGTTCTGGTTCTGCGACACCAGAGTTGCGTTCACCGTGAGGATGTTTCCGAGCAACTGACGAAAGCCGTCGGCCCGCTCCACCACAGTCGTCGCATGGTCAGTGACGTCGCGGAGGTAACGCTGGAGTTCTTCGTCCGTGTGGTACTTGTCGAATCCTGCCGACAACCCACGCAGCATCCCCAGCAGCGGACGAGTCGCCCGCTGGAATTCGATCACCTCACGGGTCAATTCGTAGATGCGACGCGATACTCCGGGATCGCCACTGAACACTTCGGTTTCGATCTCGTCGATGTCGTTCTGCAGGCCGGCAACAACCGGCGCGTACCCGTCGACGACCGCGTCGAGAATGGCGTAGAGAACAGCCTCGGTGCCCAATCGCAAGAGGTCGGGGTCGTTCTCCATGCGAGTCCGCACCGCCGACAGATCCGGCGATTCACTGTGACGGACGGTCAGAATGAAGTTCGGACCACAGAAGATGTGCAGCTCGCCGAATTCGACCCGCTCGGTCTCGTCGCGGTACCGCGCTGCCCGCAGGACCACGAACAGCGTCTTGCCGTAGCGCTCGAGCTTGGGGCGCTGGTGCGCGACGATCGCATCCTCGACCGCCAGTTCGTGGAGGTCGAAATGCTGTGCAGCGGCATACAACTGAGCGTCGTCGGGCCGGTACATTCCGATCCACGCCATCGACTGCGAATCCGGAAGGCAGGACAGCGCTTCCGCCAGCGTGGACGGTGACGCAATCCGCTCGCCGTCGCGGTACACGCCACTGTTGACGACGGTCGATTCGACGGGCGCTACTGCCTCGGGCGGGGCGGCCTTGACGACGGTGCGCGCGGCACGTGAGTGTCCGGGATGCGAGTCACCGAGACCCGCAGAACGACGTGGCAGTACCGACCGTGAACGACGAAATTCGCGCATGCTGAACAGCTTTCAAGGGAAGAGTGAACGACGACGCTTGCTTCACAGCAAAGCTGAAGCCGATGAACACACGATGAAGCTGCAGCAAAATGCCGGATCAAACCGGGCGGCTACAGCTTCAGTTGGTACTCGGAGGTTGGCCACGCATTACAGCCACACCTCCTCTTCCCTGAATTCCTGCGCAAGTCCGCGCACGACGCCAACATGCTACCCCGACTGCCAGGGCTCGACAAACCGCACGTCAAACCGAACGCCAAGCCGCAGGACCGCCCGAAACGGCCGAAGGAAACCCGCACGGTGAATGCAGCTTTCAGTCAGCTCGCGGCGCGCAATCCGCCGACCAAGAGTTCGACGATCTGGTCCGCCAACGACTCCGTCTCCGCCAACGTCTGCCCTTCACGCCTTCGGTACCAGAGGTCGATGCCGTTGAGACTGCTGAGGAGTACTTTTGCCGCCATTCGAGGTGAACCCGCACGAATGGAACCATCCGCGACACCTTCGGTCATCACGTCGACGAACAGATTCTCGTAGTCGAGCCGCAGAGAATTCAGTTCCACCAGGACTTGCTGTTGCCTCGGTTTGAGCGCCGAGTTCATCTGGCCCCGGACCCCCTGGTGGATCGTGTGGTGATACCCGAGATGTGTCATGAGATTGACCAGGTGGGCGTGCGACATCGCTTCGAGACGCGCGAGGCCGCTGTCTGCGACGTCCATCCGAGCCTCGACCTCGGCGCGGAGCATGCTCATCCCGCGCTCGTAGATTGCCAGGTAAATGTCGAACTTCGAGCGAAAGTGATAGTAGACAAGACCTTTGGTGGCACCGATCCGATCGGCCAGTAAATCTACAGTCGTGGCCGCGTAACCGTCTTCGGCGAAGGCGTCGGCGGCGCTGGTGATGATCGCGGATCGCACGTCCGGAAAATCACTACTCATTCGACTTCCACTCCCATTCACACTGCCTGCCAGCCCTTGACTGTTTCCACGTTGTCGCATAGTAATACTGAGTAGTATCCCAGATCAGAGAGGTTTTCCAATGTCGTTGGATTTTTCCGGCAAGGTAGCGATCATCACGGGCGCAGGCGGCGGACTCGGCCGTTCACACGCATTGGCCCTCGCGGCACGCGGTGCCCGCGTCGTCGTCAATGACATGGGTGGCTCGGTCAACGGCAGTGGCGGCGCCGATACCGCAGCAGCCAAGGTCGTGGCAGAAATCGTCGAGCTGGGCGGCGAGGCCATCGCGGACCACTGCGACATCACCGATGCCGACGCCGTTGCGGCCATGGTTGCGACGGCCGTGGACAAGTGGGGCCGCGTGGACATCCTCATCAACAACGCCGGAATCCTGCGCGACAAGTCGTTCATCAAGGCCGAGCTCGACGACTTCCGCAAAGTCATCGACGTGCATCTGATGGGTTCCGTCATCTGTTCCAAGGCGGTCTGGCCGCACATGGTCGAACAGAACTACGGACGCATCCTCATGACTACGTCTGCATCGGGAATTTACGGCAACTTCGGCCAGGCGAACTACGGCGCCGCCAAGTCCGGCGTCGTCGGCCTGATGAACGTTCTGTCCATCGAGGGTGAACGCAAGGGCATCCGGGTCAACTCGCTGGCTCCGACCGCCGCAACCCGTATGACCGAAGACCTCCTCGACGAGAAGACTCTCGCTCTGCTTGCACCCGAATCGATTTCACCCGGCGCACTGTTCATGGTCTCCGACGATGCGCCAACCAAGACCATCCTCAGCGCCGGCGCCGGCGTCTTCGCGATCGCTCGCATGGAAGAGTCGCAGGGCGTGTACATCCCCGAAAGCGCACTCTCGCCCGAGGTCGTTGCCGAGCGGTGGGCCGAGATCAGTGACATGACGAATTCCGTTCAGGTACCCGCGGCATTCGATCAGACCCGCCGGTTCGTCGAGAAGGCTGTAGCGGAGCAGCCGACCAACTGAGCAGGGCAACCAGCCAACTGATCGACCATGCTCCCCCTAAGGTGTGGTGGTGACCACACCCACGGGAGTATCGATCGTCGACATCGTCGACAGACTGGGAATGACGTTCCTCAGCGGTGGCGACACCGTCGACGGCGCCCGCACTGTCAGCCGCGTGACCCTGCATGAAGGGTCCGAAGCTACGCAGGACAGTGCGGGCGCCGTCGTGCTCGGTGCAGGTCTCGCCGGCTCGGCCGATATCGCAACGGCGGTAAGAGAATACGGCTCGGCGGGCGCGGTAGCACTGATCGTCAAGGAACCCCTGGACTTCGACGGACTCGTCGAGAAGGCGGTAGCCGACACCGACGTCGCACTCCTCGGAATGGTCAAGGATGCGAGCTGGCTGCAAAGCGCGTCGTTGATCAACGAGATCCTCGAATCCGGCAACAACGGGGACCGCACGACGGCCGCCGATGCCGACCTGTTCGATCTCGCCAACTCGATCGCTCAGGTGATGAACGGCCCCGTCACCATCGAGAACCAGTCGAGCCGGATCCTCGCGTTCTCGGCGGATCAAGCTTTCGGCGACGAGGCACGCAAACAGAGTGTCCTCGGACATCAAGTGCCGCAGCACTATTCCGACCGCCTCAGGTCCATGGGGTACTTCAACAAGATCTACGGCTCGGCCCTTCCGGTCTTTCTACCGGGAATCGGGCCGGGCATCAGGCCCCGAGTCGGCATGCGAATACATGCGGCATCTCAAATCCTCGGTTCGATCTGGGTGATCCTGGACGAGGAGCCGAACGAATTGCAGGTCAAAACGCTCGTCGAGGCTGCGGGCGTGGCCGCCATGAGTTTGCTTCGCGCCAAACTGGCCGCGGATTCGGCACGACGGCTGAGGCTGGGTGAGGTGATCACACTACTCAGTGGCGGCACTTCGGCCAAGGAAGCGGCCGAGCGACTGGGCTACGGTCGTTCGAAGGCAACCGTGCTGGCGGCCGGCTTCCGTGGCGGCGCCGGCGCGTCGTTGGAGGCCGAAGCCGACGTCGATCAACTGGCCCTGACACTCAATACCTATCTCCACCAGGTATTTCCGCTGTCGGTGGCGGCAGCGATCGGCGGTACCGTCTACGCCGTCATCCCCCACACGCGGCACCAGACCGACGACGACTACGTGCGCCGGATCGCGTCGGAGTTCGCAGACCGTTCCCGTTCGGAGAAGTCGGTGGTCATCGGAATCGGCGCAACGGTGGCCGACGTGATGACGCTGGAGAAGTCACGCGACGAAGCCGACCGAGCGCTTCGCGTTCTGAGATCGACGTGGAATTCCTCGGGCCGGACCGTCGCGCGCGCAGACGACGTGCAGATCAATTCCCTTCTTCTGCGCCTATCCGACGCCCTGGCGGACGAGAACGAGACCGCGTCGGGTCCACTCGCCGTGCTAGGTGAATACGACCGCACGCACGACATCAACCTCGTCGACACTCTCCGCGCCTGGCTCGACACGTTCGGCGACATTCCGGCGGCTGCCTCCTTGGTTCACATCCACGTCAACACGTTCCGGTACCGCCTCAAGAAGCTCGCCGGAATCGCCGGCATCGATCTCGACGACCCCGAGACCCGATTCAGCCTGATGCTTCAGATTCGTCTCTTCTATCCGGCGACGTCGTAGCGATCTACCAAATCTCACGGAACCTTCGTAGATTCGGACGATGCTCTCCTTCTTTCGTTGGGTGAAGATTCATGCAATCGTCTTTTGCTCCCCACTCGAGAGATCACGCGTCGCTCGGGTCGGGACTTCATCTTCCGGAGGCACCATGAAACAACGGTCCTACGCACTACTGGCTGCAGCAACCGGCACCGTTCTAGCTCTGACCGCGTGCTCGTCGGGCGGATCGTCGGGTTCGGGCGGTAGTGAGCCCCTCACCGACGGCACCTTCAAATTTGCACTCGTGGCCGACCCCGGCGCTCTGAATCCGCTGATGACTGCCGCTTCACCGGCACACTCACTGGCACGTCTGAGCTACGACTATCTGCTCAACCCAGATCCCGATACCGGCGTCACCAAGCCGTGGTTGGCCGAAAAATGGGAAGAGACAACTACTTCCGCGTCGTTCACCATTCGCGATGGCGTCACCTGTACGGACGGATCCGCCCTGACGGCACAGACTGTCGCAGACAACGTCAACTTCATCACCAACGCCGCAAACAAATCCGCTCTCCGCGGGGTGTACGCACCGGCAACGGCGAGCGCCACCGCCGACCTGGCAACACGGACAGTGACGGTTACAACTCCGGAGCCCTCTCCCTTCCTGCTCCTCAATCTGGCGCGGATTCCGATCATGTGCGAGGCGGGGTTGAAGGATCCGACGGCGGCAAACAAGACGACCATCGGATCGGGCATGTTCCAAATGACGGAGGCCGTGGCAAACGATCACTACTCGTACGTCCGGCGCGACGGATACAACTGGGGACCTGACGACACCACCTCCGACACTGCCGGAGTGCCCAAGAATGTCGTCGCGTCCATCGTGGCCAATACGAGTACGTCTGCGAATCAGCTGTTGTCCGGTGATCTGAATGCCGCCGCCGTCTCCGGCGCCGATCAGGACCGGTTGAATGCCGCGAACCTGAACACGGTCAAGCAGCCGGCTCCGGCGGGCGAGATGTTCTTCAATCACAGCCCGGGTAATCCGACCAGCGATCCGGCCGTGCGCAAAGCCCTTGTCCAGGCGCTCAATCTCGACGACCTCGCCGAGATCTTCACCGCCGGCCGCGGAACCCGGTCTACCACGATGGTGTCCATCGAACCGAGGGCCTGCATCTACGACTCGGTCGCCGGAAACCTGCCGGCCTTCGATACCAGCGCAGCCGCAGCAACTCTCGAATCAGCGGGCTGGAAAATCGGTGCCGACGGTAAGCGCAGCAAGGACGGCACACCGCTCCGACTTCGGATGGTCTACGAAACTTTCGGTGACTCGACCGATGCTGCCGCCGACGTCGCACTCAACGCGTGGAACAATCTGGGCGCAACTGTCGAACTCACCAGCGGAGACTCGAACAAGATCCTCGATGTAGCACTCAGCGGCAAGGACAACACCGCGTGGGATGTTGCGTGGGAGCCGATCAACGTCGCGCTGCCCAGCATGCTCGTACCCTTCCTCTCCGGTCCGGTGCCCGCTGCGGGACTCAATTTCTCGTCGATCTCCAACCCTGCCTACGACGCCGCCGTCGCCAAGGCTTCGGGACTGACCGGCGAGGATGCTTGTGCCGCTTGGGCAGACGCCGAATCGGAGATCATCAAAGCAAACTCAGCGGTACCTTTTGCCGACAAGATCACGACTCTCTACTTCAACAATGCGGGTCTTGCATTCGGCCGTAATTTCACCGGTTCGGCCCTGCGCCTGTACCAGTAGACCGCCCGTAGCGACCGGGGAAATCGTCGTGTTTCGTCGGTCGCTGTCGGGATACGGACAGGTATTCACTGATCCTGGCGGTTTTCGTGGGAGCGGACGAAAATTGACCCGATTTTCGTGAGGATCGACAGAGATGCGCGTCACGTCATGCGCCAAGATTTAGCAGTCAACACTCAACCGCGCCCTCTCGAACTTCGCTCGGGCACCAGCTCCATCCCGGAGGCACCATGAAACACCGCTCCTATCCAACACTTGCAGCAGCCGCTGGGCTCGCTCTCGTGTTGTCCGCTTGTGGCTCGGGAGGCACGTCCTCGGGCGCCGGTGGCGGTGAACCGGCCACCGACGGGACCTTCCGTTTCGCCCTGCAGGCCGATCCAGGTGCACTCAACCCGATCATGTCGGCCTCTCAGGCAACCGCCGAGTTGTCTCGTTTGGCCTACGACTACCTGATCTACCAGGATCCCGATACCAGCGAAGTCGGACCGTGGTTGGCGGAGAAGTGGGAGGAGACCCCGACCTCTGCGTCCTTCACCATCCGTGACGGGGTGACCTGTACCGACGGATCCACGCTGACTTCCCAGACCGTCGCGGACAACATCAACTTCGTGGCCAATCCGGACAACGGTTCACAGTTGCGCGGGTCCTCTGTACCGACCGGTGCCACCGCAACCGCCGATCCGGCAGCGCGCACCGTCACGGTCACCACTGCGGCGCCGAGCCCGTTCCTGCTTCTCAACGTCGGTCGACTGCCGATCCTGTGCGAGGCCGGGCTGAAAGATCCGACAGCATCGAACAAGAAGTCGCTCGGCACCGGCATGTTCGAAGTCACCGAAGTCGCCGCCAACGACCACTACACGTTCCAGCGACGTGATGGCTACAACTGGGGCCCCGACGGCACCGCTTCCGATACCCCCGGCGTCCCCAAGACGGTCATCGCCGCCATGGCACCGAACGTGAGCACCGCCGCAAATCAGCTTCTCTCGGGTGAACTCAATGCAGCTCCGATCGCCGGGCCGGACAAGGACCGCGTCGCGGCAGCCAATCTGGACTCGGTTGGCCGTCCGGTGCCCGCGGGCCAGATGTACTTCAACCAGATCGCCAGCAATCCCACCAGCGATCCCGCAGTCCGCAAGGCCCTGATCCAAGCGGTCGATCTCGACGACCTCACTCAGGTCATCACCGCCGGACACGGGGTCCGGGCAACCAGCCTCGTCGCCGTCGAACCGCGCGCCTGCGTTTACGACTCTGTCGCAGGCAACATTCCGGACTTCGACCTCACTGCCGCAAAAGCAACACTCGACGCCGCTGGTTGGACGGCCGGCTCCGACGGCAAGCGAAGCAAGGACGGAAAGCCGCTCAATCTCCGTCTCGTATACGACGGCACCGACGATCCGCGCAACGCAGCAGCCGAACTTGCTCAGTCGGCGTGGTCCGAACTCGGCGCAAACGTCGAGGTGACCGGGGGCGACTCGAACAAGATCATCGACGTCATTCTGAGCGGCAAGGACAACTCTGCCTGGGACATCGCCTGGGTCCAGGTCAACTCCTCGCTGCCCAGCACCTTCACTGCGTACTTTGCCGGGCCGGTTCCCGCAGCAGGCAAGAACTTCGGATCGGTCAGCAACCCCGCCTACGAAGCAGCAGCCACCAAGGCTTCCGGTCTGACCGGTAGCGACGCTTGTGACGCTTGGGCCGACGCCGAGTCGGAGCTCACCAAGACGATCGCGGCCGTGCCCTTCGCAGACTCAGTCATGAACGTGTACTTCAACAAGGCCGGACTCTCATTCGGCAAGTCGCTCAACGGTTCTGCACTGCGCCTGTACCAGTAGGCCGTCCGCCCACTCTGAAATATCTTCCCGCCCCAGCATCCCGCCCTCCGGAAAGACAGCCCATGAGTCAAACTATTGAAGCCGCGAAACCAGAAGCGGCGCCTCAGGCTCGAGCAAAGTGGCTCGAGTCCGACAGCTGGCCCGCATATCTTCTGCGTCGTTTCGGCACCTTCGTGATTTCACTCTGGGCGCTGGTGACTGCGGCGTTCCTGATGCTCCAACTGATTCCGGGAGACCCGGTTCGGTTGGCACTGGGAATGAACGCACCGGTCGAACTGGTGGAGACAACGAGGTCTCAGCTCGGTTACGACCTTCCCTTGTGGCAGCAGTACTTCCGATTCGTCGGCGGGTTGCTGAGCGGGAATCCCGGTGACTCGATCACCTTGAGGACTCCGGTCTTCGAGGTGATCGCGTCCCGCCTACCGGCAACCCTCGAACTGGCTGTACTCACAGTCGTCACGGTGCTGCTAGTGGGCATTCCGATCGGCCTCATCTTCGCTGCACTGACCCGCAACGGTCGACGACGCGGAGTCGAGATCGGTTACACCGCAACGTCGGGCACCATCGCCGTGATCCCCGAGTTCATGTTCGGTACGGCGCTGGTCTACCTCTTTGCCGTCACGTTCCCTGTTCTGCCCGTCGCCGGCCGCGGTGGACCGGAAAGCTACATCCTTCCGGTCGCGGCCATGTCGATCGGTGCCATCGCCTCGATGTCGCGCATCGTCCGTGCAGAGGCGCTCGGCGTGTTGGACATGGATTACATCCGCACCGCACGCGCCAAGCGAATGACTGTGGCGCGAATCTACTTCCGTCATGCAATGCCCAACCTCATGACGTCGACACTGACGCTCGCCGGACTCCTCCTGGGTGGTCTGATTGCCGGCACCGTGCTCATCGAGAGCATCTTCGCCTGGCCCGGCATGGGCATGGCGCTGGTCAAGTCCATCACCGAGAAGGACTACCCGCTCGCCCAGACGCTGGTCGTGATCTACGGCGCCATCGTCCTTCTCATCAATTTCATCGTCGACGTGGTGCTCGCTCTCATCGACCCACGATCCACAATTCGGGAGAACTGAGTTGAGCACCTCACCTACGGCCCCCACTGCGGCCCCCAAGACGCCTCCGCGACGACACTGGATCGTCGGAACGTTTCGCACCCCACTGGGAATCCTCGCCCTCACGTTCCTGACCGCTCTGATCGCCCTCGTCATCTTCGGACCGATGATCTGGGGTGACGCCGCCGTCGCGGCCAACCCGAAGGCACTGTCTCAGGGACCGAGTTCCGAGCACATCTTCGGCACTGACGCGGGCGGGCGTGACGTCTTCGCGCGCACGATGACCGCCGCGCGACTGTCGGTGCTCATGGCGCTCGGAGCAGTCGCGCTCGGTGTCACACTCGGCCTGATCCTCGGTACGCTCCCGACGCTGGCTCCTCGGTGGGTCGGACGAATGGTCGTGGCATTCCTCAACTTCGCCATCGCGTTCCCCGGTCTCCTTCTGGCCATCTTCCTGTTGGTCGTTCTCGGACAGGGTGCTGGCAGCGCGGTGATCGCCATCGGTCTCGCCCTGGCCTCGCCGTTCGCGAGGTTGACGTACGCGCTGGCTTCCTCGGTCAACGGACGCGACTTCATCGACGCGGCACGCATCCTCGGGGTCACCAAGCCCGGGTTGTTGTTCCGCCACATTCTCCCCAACATCCGTGAACCACTCATCGTCAACGCCAGCATCGCTGTCGGCAGCGGCCTTGTGGTCTTCGCCGGACTCTCGTTCCTCGGTTTGGGCATTCAGCCGCCCGCGTTCGACTGGGGCCGGATGCTCAACGAAGGCCTGTCGAAGATCTTCGTCAACCCGGCCACCGCACTTGCTCCCGGCATCGCCGTCGTGCTCGCCGGTTTGACCTTCACGTTGCTCGGCGAGGCCATTGCACGCGGTGCGGGAGTTCGCAGCCCGATCAGCAGTCGTCTGCCGAAGTGGAAGCCGATCAATGCACGCACAGCTCAGACGGATTCGACGCCCAGCGACGAAGACGCGGTACTGACCGTTCGCAACATGTCCGTCGCGGTCCCCGCGGGTGACCACTGGCGTCGCCCCGTCGACAACATCAGTTTTACAGTTCATCGCGGCGAAACCGTGGGCATCGTCGGTGAATCCGGCTCCGGAAAGTCACTCAGTTGCATGGCAATCGCGCAGCTGACCGACCACCCCACCGTGGTCGATGCCGGCCTCATCGAGTTCGACGGCACCGTACTGATGAAGGACGGGAAGCGGCCGGACGACGCGGCTTCGCGCAAGGTTGCCCGCCAACTCGGCACACGTATGGCGATGGTGTTCCAGGATCCGATGTCGTCCATGAATCCGTCACTCAAGGTCGGATACCAGGTCGCCGAGATCGGTTGGCTCCACGAAGGTATGAGTAAGGCCGACGCGAAGAAGGCGGCGGTCGAGCGACTTAACGCCGTCAAGATCCCCGACGCGCCCAGGCGCGCGAAGCAGTACCCCCACGAGTTCTCCGGCGGTATGCGTCAGCGCGCGATGATCGCCATGGGTCTGATGGGCAAGCCCGCTCTGATCATCGCGGACGAACCCACCACTGCGCTCGACGTGACCGTTCAGCGTGAGGTCCTCGGGCTGCTCCACGAGGTTCGCGAAGAAACCGGCGCCGCAATCCTTCTCATCTCGCACGACATGGCCGTCATCACCGGCATGTGCACCCGTGTCCTGGTCATGTTTGCCGGAGAAATCGTCGAAGACATCGCAGTCGACGATCTGACTGCCGGTCGTGCAAAGCATCCGTACACCCGCGCGCTGATCGCCGCGGTCCCCACCATGAGCACCGATCGCGACAAGCCGCTTGCCACCGTCGACGAAGCCTGGCAGGTGGAGAGCCTCGACGCCGAGGAGAGCACCGCCGACATCGAGTTGGAAGAACTGTTGGCTGTTGCAGAGGAGATCCGATGAGCAGGCTCGAATTCCGTGACGTCAACGTCCACCTCGGTAGCGGTTCGAAAAAATTCCACGCTGTCAAGAACATCAATCTCGACATCCCCTCCGGATCGGTGGTCGGTCTCGTCGGTGAATCGGGTTCCGGAAAGTCGACACTGGCGCGAGCAACTGTCGGCCTGGCCGAGCCCAGTTCCGGCCAGATCCTTCTCGACGGTGTGGACGTCGCTCACGCCCGCGGCGCGACGGCTCGTCTGCGCCACCGGATCCAGATGGTCTTCCAAGATCCGTACTCGTGCCTCGACCCGAGAATGACCATCGGCCAGTCACTCGCCGAGGCGCTGCGGTCCACCGAGCGTCGTGACAAAGCTCGCCGCAGCCGCGGCGACCGCGCTGCCGAGGTGGCTCGACTCCTCACCACCGTCCAACTGCCGGTGGAGAAGGCGCACGAATACCCGTCGTCGTTGTCGGGTGGTCAGCGCCAACGTGTTGCCCTCGCGCGGGCTTTGGCAGCCGCACCGGCAGTTCTGCTTGCCGACGAAATCACCTCCGCTCTGGACGTGTCCGTGCAGGGCGCGGTTCTGAATCTGTTGGTGGATCTGCAGAAGCAGCTGGGTCTGACGGTTCTGTTCGTCAGTCACAACCTGGCGGTGATCCGCTATGTCTGTGACCACGTTGCAGTCATGCTCGGCGGCGAGATCGTCGAACACGGGCCGGTTCTCGACGTGATCGATTCGCCCAAGGAGCCGTACACGGCAAAGCTGTTGTCCGCGATCCCGACCTTCGGGGAGCCGATGTTCCAATGACAACGCCGACCACTCTCGACTCCCCCGCAGCCGTAGCCCGTGCCGAAGAACGTCGTTCGGCGAGAATCCAGGATTACGCGTCCGTGGTTACACCGACCAGCATCGCCGTATCGGCGTCGGGACGCATTGCATACGTACGTACCGAAGCGAATCCGGCCGCGGATACCAACGAGCACTCGATCTGGTTGGCTTCCCCGCAACTACAGCTCACCGCGGGACCTGCCGACACCTCGCCGGCATGGCATCCCGTTTCCACGCTGTTGGTCTTCGTTCGGCCGGATTCCTCGGGCACACCGCAACTGTGGAAGGTCGATGCCACCGGGGGACCCGCCGTTCAGATGACCACCGCGGAACAACTCCCGCTCGGCGCTGGGGCACCGGTGTTCTCTCCCGACGGTGCTCGAATCGCCTTCAGTGCCCCGGTCGACCGCACTGCCGCCGGATCGTCACGCCTCTTGGTGGCAAAACGCCTCAACTACAAGGTCGACGGATCCGGCGTCCGGGGCAGCGTTCGTGCGCACCTGTTCGAGTTCGATCTGGCCGCCGGCTCGCTTCGGCAACTGACGGACGGCGATTGGGACGCTTCGCATCCCGCGTACAGTCCCGACGGCACCGAACTTGCTTTCACCGCGGCGATGGACGGCAATGCCGATCTGACACGGGCGAGTTCCGCGTGGACCGTATCGCTGACTGATCTCGCCTCGGCTCCGCGGATGCTGGGGCACGCACGCGGCATCGCCGGACCACTTGCGTGGACACCTGCCGGCGACGCCGTCGTAGCAGTCGGTTGGCACACGCCGATCATTCACAACAACGAACTTCTTGTCCTGCACCGCGACCAGCGAGTGGAAGACCGCAGTCTGACGTCCGAACTCGACCGAAACGTCATGCCTGGCGGGACCGGTTATCCCGGTGGCGCACCGTGTTTCACCGCCGACGGCGACATCGTCTTCTGCATCCGCAACCACGGCTCCACCGAACTGCACAAGGTCGATTTCGGATCAGGCTCCGCCTCACCACTTCTCACCGGAGAACAGAGCGTGGTCTCCGGCCTTGCCTTGACCTCAGGGAAGGCCGTCGTCGCGCTGGCAACGGCGACGTCCTTCGGTGAGGTCGCCGTCATCGATCTCGAGACTCGCGCCGTCGAAACCGTCACCGAATTGAACACGGAACTGACAACTTCCGTCGCGTTCCCAGTCGCCACCGAGCGTTGGTTCGACATCAGCGACGGCGCCCGTGTTCAGGGTTGGATCCTGCGCGACCCGAATGTGACGGGTGCGGGTCCGTTGGTTCTGGACGTCCACGGCGGACCACACAATGCCTGGACCGGAACGCCCACCGTGATGCACGCGTACCACGCGGAACTGGTCGCGCTGGGATACACGGTCTTGATGATCAATCCGCGCGGAAGTGACGGCTACGGAAACGACTTCTTCGACGGGGTGCGGGACGGCTGGGGCGAGGCGGATCGCGCTGACCTGCTCGAACCAGTCGAAACGCTTGTCGCCGAAGGGATTGCTGATCCGAAACAACTGGTGCTCACGGGCTACAGTTACGGCGGATTCATGACCTGCGCCCTGACGTCGGTCACCGATCGGTTTGCCGTCGCAGTCGCCGGTGGCCTCGTCTGCGACATCGCGAACACGGCGGGCCCGTCGGACGAGGGCATCTTGCTGCAGACGGTCGAATTCGACCCGCAGTCATCTCGGGTACAGGAACTTTCGCCGTTGGGGCGAGTCACGAAGGTGACAACACCGACGCTGATACTGCACGGCGGCAGCGATGTCCGGTGCCCGGTCAACCAAGCCGAACAGTGGTTCGGTGGACTGCGTTTGGCCGGCACCCCGACCGAACTGGTGGTCTACCCGGACGCGTCGCATGCCTTCGTGTTGACGGGCCGCCCGTCCCACCGACTGGATTACAGCACCAGGCTGGTCGAGTGGCTCGAACGTCACCTCTCCCCCACGCCGGCACTCATCACGGTCGACCCCGACTACTGGCAGTACCGACTCGACACCCTGAGCGCGAAGTACGGGGTACCCGGTGCCTCGCTGGGAATTTTGACCACAGGTCGCAGCGGATTCGACCGCACCGTGGTCACTTCCGGTGTCGTCAGCACCCGCACCGGTGTCGCGGCCACACCTGACACGTTGTTCCAGATGGGTTCGATCAGCAAGGTCTGGACGGCCACACTGATCATGCAACTCGTCGAAGAAGGACTGCTCGACCTCGATGCACCTGTTCGGAACATCCTGCCGGACTTCGCGGTTGCCGACACGGTAGCCACCGAAACGGTCACGACACGCCACCTGTTGACTCATACCAGTGGCATCGACGGTGACGTCTTCATCGACGGCGGACGCGGCGACGACTGCGTCGAGCGATACGTCGCAGCCCTGACCTCGACGGTGCAACTCTTCGCTCCCGGTACCGATTGGTCCTACTGCAACACCGGCTTCGTCATCGCCGGACGAATCATCGAGGTTCTCCGAGGTAAGAGTTGGGACGCGGTTCTGCGCGAGCGGATCATCGAGCCGCTCGGCCTGACCAAGACCACGACTCTGCCCGAGGAAACGGCACTGCACCGCGCCGCAGTCGGGCACGTCGGCGGCGCCGCAGTCGGGCACGTCGGCGGCGCCGACAATCTCGAGCAGACACCACAATTCCTCATCCCTCGTTCGATGGGCCCCGCTGGTCTCATCAACAGCACAGCCGAAGACCTACTCCTGTTCGCGCAGGATTCGATGCGCGAGGATCCGGTGCTGCTTCAGCGTTCCACTCATCTGGCGATGCTCGAGGAACGCCGCCAGATCGGTGACGTGTCGTCTGCAGACATCATGGGAACTACGTGGCTGCTGCACAATTGGGGCGGGGTACTGGCGCACGGCCACAACGGCGGAACTCTCGGCCAGCAGTCGTTCTTGCGGGTGGTCCCGTCCTGCGGCATAGCAGTAGTCCTGATGGCCAACGGCGGAGCGATGGACGGTCTCTCGGGCGATCTTCTGGCTGAGGTGATCGCTTCGATCGGCGGCGTCGCCGTGACACCGGCATTCTCGCCTGGTGACCCCCACACCCGCATCACGTCCTCACCCGAGGAACTCGATGCGCTGTGCGGTCTGTACCGCGATGCTGCCGCCGATTTCGTCTTGGAACGGACCGGCAGTTCTCTGACCGCCCGCCGCACCGATCACATCGATCCTTCGCTCAACGCCGAAACGGCAGAGTCCGTCTCTCTCAACCTGATCGAAGTTCACCCTGGAGTGTTCGGGACCCGACTCCCTCAAACATCGAGTTGGATCCGGATCACTTTCTCCGACAACGGGAGTACACAATTGTTACACGTCGGAAGCCGCGCATATCCGCGAGTGAACAACCGATGACCGTTCTCCGCGATCTGGCCGAGCGCCAACTTCCTCAGATCCTCGAGGACGCCATCGCGCTCATCGAAGTCGAGTCGCCGTCTCACGATCTCGAAGCTGTTGCTCGCAGCGCGAAATGGACGTCAGACCTTGTCCACGAACGACTCGGCGTTACACCGGAGTCGATAGTGAGGGAAGGCCGAACCCATCTGGTGACCCGTTTCGGTAGTTCACCGACGCGGCTGATGCTGCTCGGTCACCACGACACCGTGTGGCCGATCGGCACCCTGACGCGCCTGCCCGCAGCCGTCACCGACGGAGCACTTCGAGGTCCTGGCGGCCTCGATATGAAACTTGGTGTTGTTCAGGCGATTCACGCCCTCGCCATCGTTCGAGAGTTGCACGGTGACGATGCACTCGACGGGATCACACTCCTTGTGACCGGTGACGAGGAAATCGGTTCGCCCACGTCGCGGTCCCTCATCGAGGAACTTGCTGCGGGCGCGGTGCTCGTCCTCGAGGCCGGCGGCGACGGCGGTGAACTCAAGACCGTCCGCAAGGGAGTGTCTCTGTATCGGATCCATGTTGCCGGCCGCGCTGCACATGCCGGGTTGGAACCGGAAAAGGGCATCAACTCGGCAGTCGAGCTGGCTCGTCTCGTGATCGCGATCAACGACTTGTCCTCTCCCGCGCAGGCAACCACCGTCACGCCGACCGTCATTTCGGCCGGAACCACCACCAACACGGTTCCGGCAGAAGCATTTGTCGACGTGGACGTGCGCGCAACCAGCGCAGCCGAGCAGGAGCGGGTCGATTCGAATATCCGAGCCCTGCAGGCAATCCACCCCGAAGCAGTAGTAACGGTCTCGGGTGGCGTCAACCGGCCTCCCCTCGAAGCAGCGATGTCCGCACCGTTGCTTGCCTTGGCGGAACGTGTTGCGCTCGAGCATGATCTGACTCCTCCCGTCGGCCTCGCCGTCGGTGGAGCCTCGGACGGAAACTTCACTGCCGGCATCGGCATCCCCACCCTCGACGGCCTCGGTGGCGTCGGCGGCGGTGCACACGCCGAGACCGAGCATGCGCTCGTGTCCGCTATCGCCCCGAGAACGGCGTTGGTTGCGGGCCTTATTCGTTCGATCACGTCTGAAGGGGGCCCTCGTGTCGAAAAGCAAAGCGGTTGAGTTTCGAGAACTGGTCGACACCCGCGAAATAGCCGATCTGTCTGCCGTTTTCGACGAGATCTGGGCAACCAGTCCCGGACCGGCTCATTTCGGCACGGCGATGTTGGTTGCACTCCATCACGGCGGTCACTACGTGGTGGGAGCCTTCTCCGAAGGCGAAATGATCGGCGGTTGTGTCGGATTCTTCGTCGAGCCTCTCGGCCAGGTCCTGCACTCGCACATCGCCGGAGTTCTACCGGGGCATGCAGGCAAGGGAATCGGCCGCGCTCTGAAGCATCATCAGCGGGACTGGTGCATCGAGCGCGGCGTACAAACGATCCGTTGGACTTTCGATCCACTCGTCGCACGCAATGCCTACTTCAACATCCAGCGTCTCGGTGCCGAACCGGCCGAATACAATCCGGATTTCTACGGATCGATGGCAGACGGTATCAATGCCGGCGACGCCAGCGACCGAATGCTGGTCAGTTGGGACCTCGACGCCGATGGAGCTCCGAGTTCTACTGTGGCCGTGGATGATACATTCAAGGTGCTCCAACCCACCGAGGACGGTACACCTCGGATGCTCCCGATCCCACCCGACTGCATCGACATCGCAGTCGGAATACCCAGAGACATAGAGCATCTGAGAACGGTCGACCGCGCCTCCGCCTTTGCCTGGCGACACGCGCTTCGCGAGTACCTCGAACCATTGATCGCCTCGAAGGAATGGCAATCCACCGGCTTCGACCCCAGTGGCTATTACATGTTCACGAAAATCTGCGAGACAACCGGAGAAGAGCAAGTCCATGCACATTGAGTCCGTCGAATTGCGCGAACTGCGCATCCCTCTCGTCTCCCCTTTCACCACGTCATTCAGCACCCAGCTCGAGCGCAACACGCTCGTCCTGAAGGTGAGTGGCACCACCGAGGGCCCCAACGGCTCGGTGGAGACTGTCGGATGGGGCGAGTGCGGCTCGCTGAGCGATCCGTACTACAACTCGGAGTACACCGCCGGCGCGCGAGCGATGCTGCGCGAGTATCTCGTTCCGACGCTGCGTAAGTCGCAGTCGGATCAGCCGCTCTCGGCCGAGACCGTCGGCAGCGTGCTTCATCACATCGTGGGTCATCAGATGTCCAAGTCGGCCATCGAAATGGCAATTCTCGATGCTGAATTGCGTGCGCGCGGACAGTCGTTCGCTCGGTACCTCGGTGCCACTCGCACGCGGGTTCCGTCCGGTGTATCCGTCGGTATCCAGGACAGCATTCCGCAGTTGCTCGAGACCGTCGGCAATTACCTGTCGCAGGGTTACGTGCGCATCAAGCTGAAGATCAAGCCGGGCTGGGACATCGAACCTGTCGCAGCAGTGCGCAAGGAGTTCGGCTACGACGTCCCGTTGCAGGTCGACGCGAATGCCGCATACACCCTCGTCGATGCGCAGCTGCTGCGTCGCCTGGACGAATTTGCACTGCTCCTCATCGAACAGCCTTTGGCCGAGGACGATTTGGTGCAGCACGCCAAGCTTGCCCAGTCCCTCTCGACTCCGATCTGCCTCGACGAGTCAGTCGAGTCGGCCAAGGATGCAGCCGACGCCATCACGCTCGGTGCTGCGTCGGTCATCAACATCAAGCCGAGCCGTGTCGGTGGATACCTGGAAGCCAAGCGAATCCACGATCTCGCGTCGGCGCACGGTATTGCGGTGTGGTGCGGCGGAATGCTCGAGACCGGAATCGGCCGCGCTGCCAACGCCGCTCTCGCCGCGCTGGACGGCTTCACACTGCCCGGCGACATCTCGGCGTCCGATCGCTTCTACAAGGAAGACATCACCGAACCGTTTGTCATCGAGGACGGCCACATCGCCGTGCCGCAGGGACCGGGATTCGGTGTGACTCCGCGTGAAGACGTCATGGAGCGCTTCACCGTCGGAACCGAAATTCTGTAGGTTTCCACAGCGTCGACAAACAGTCACCTCCGCCCTCACCGGGCGGAGGTGACTGTTTGTCGTTTGTGTCGGTAGGGAGGTGCATAGTGATTCGGACATGATGCACCGCACCGAAAGGCCCCCGATGAGTAGCTGGTCCGATCGCCCGATCTGCGCGTTCGACCTCGAAACCACGGGGCGAGATCCGTCGACCGCTCGTATCGTCAGTGCCTGCGTCGCGGTGATCGACGGTTCGAGTGTCGAAACACGCACGTGGCTACTCGATCCCGGCGTCGACATCCCCGCCGGCGCCTCGGCCATTCACGGCATCAGCACCGAGTTCGCGGCGCAACACGGCCAGAATTACTCCGAGGGCTACGAAGAGATCCGTGAGGCCCTGCACAATTCCTGGGCACGCGATCACGCTGTCGTGGCGTTCAACGCCTCCTATGATCTGACGGTCATGCACGCCGAGGGTCTGCGCATCGGCAAGCCCGCCTTCGTTCCGGGGTTGGTCATCGATCCGTACGTGATCGATCGCGCCATGGACACCTTCCGCAAGGGCAAACGAACGCTCGCGGCCGTGTGCGAGCACTACGGGATTTCCCTCGAGTCGGCCCACGAGGCTGAGGCCGATGCCAAGGCAGCGGCAGCGTTGGCTCGCGAGCTGGCCGTGCGGTTCCCCGACATCCTGGGGCTCGATCTCATGGTCGATCAAGCCGATTGGCACGCCGAGCGCCAGCGTGATTTCGCCGAGTACCTACTCAGCCAGGGGAGGGACGTCGCAGATGTGAACGGCCAGTGGCCAATTCGCATCATCGCCTGACGCCCTCCCCTTGCTCGAACAACCGCGCGCGTTAGACCGGGACCGGCGGCCACACCGGCGCAATGGACCACGGACGGGCCGTTTCGAGCTGCGACGCAACCTGGATCAGCAAATCTTCGCGTCCGAACGCACCGACCAACTGAACGCCGATCGGCACACCGGCCGAGTCGTGCCCCATCGGCAAGGAAATCGCCGGCTGACCGGAACTGTTGAACGGACTGGTCAAACCGCTGTATCCGGCCGAGTGTTCCCAGATCGACATGGGATTTGCCGTATCGAGCAGACCGAGCGGAGCTGCCGGCCGAGCCATCGTCGGCGTCAGCAACAGATCGTGATCGACAAAGAACGCACCGATCACCTGGGCTGCCCGCTCGAGTTCCTGCAACGCCGTGACGACGTTCGTCGCACTTTCGGACTTCGCACGGTCGTAGATCATCCGGGCCATCGGCTCGAGGTCGTCGTCCCGGATTGCGCGGTTCAGGACCGCGAGTCGTTCGTCGACCTCGATCGTCATCGGAATACCCATCAACACCGAAAGCCCGGCAGTAAGCGCATCGAGGGGAAAGTTCGGGGCACTCTCGGTGACATCGTGACCGAGTTCTTCGAGCAGGCCGGCAACACTGGTTGTGACGGCCGCACATTCCGGATCAACCGGGGTGCCGTCCGGCAGCGCGTTACGCAGACCAATCCGCAACCGTCCGGGATCCGCGCCCACTTCCTCGACGTACGGCCGCTTCGGCGCCAGAATCACGTAAGGATCGCCAACTGTCGGTCCGGCGGACAGGTCGAGAAGCAGCGCGGTGTCGCGGACACTTCGGGTGAGTGCGTGATGAACACTCATCGGCGACGAGAAGAGCGTGCGCGCCGGCGCCGTCGGAGTGCGTCCACGGCTCGGCTTGAGGCCTACCAAGCCGCATGCCGATGCGGGTATACGGATCGATCCACCACCGTCGCTGGCATGTCCGCCTGGCACGATCCCGACGGCAACAGCTACAGCCGTGCCACCCGAAGATCCGCCGGGCGAACGATCAAGTGCATACGGATTGCGGGTGGGTCCGAACAGCGCAGGTTCGGTACTGGCGTTCTTGCCGAACTCCGGGGTGTTCGTCTTGCCGATGACAACCAGACCAGCCTGACGGTAGCGCTCGACGAGCGTCGAATCTTCCTCTGCCACAGCGTCGGCGAACAATCGAGATCCATTGGTGCTCGGCAATCCTGCGACGTCCATGCCGAGGTCTTTGATCACGAACGGGACGCCGTGCAGTGGACCTTCCGGCAGACCGCCTGATACCTCGTTGCGCGCTTCCTCTCGACGCTCGCTGATCACTGCGTTGACTGCCGGGTTGCGCTCGTCGAGCCTGTCCAGGCTGAACTCGAGGACTTCCTTGGCGGAGACGTCGCCGCTCTTGATTGCTTCGGCCAGGCCGGTCATGTCGTTGTTGTCGAACAAATCCTGCATCGATGCCCTCATCACTCGTGTAGAACTCTGCCGATAGTGAGGTCCGTCATATCAACCGGGGCGGCGACGCAGTTCCGAAATTCCGCTTGGCGGGACCGATCAGAGAATCAAGCCCTCACAGAATCAAACCCTGCCGCCGCGCTTCCACGACCGCTTCATGACGACTGCGGACGTCGAGTTTTCCCATCAGATTCCGCATGTACGTCTTGATCGTTTCGACGCTCAAGGACAACCTCTCGGCGATCTCGGCATTTCGTAGTCCGAGGGCGACGTACCCCATCACCTCCCGCTCGCGTGGTGACAGGACAACGGCGTTCGCGGCTGGAGTGTTCGCGGAGGGAATCGGCGAGGCCAATGCCCGAAGCTTTGCCTCGACGGCGTGGACCTGCGCGCTGAGAGTCGTGTCCTCGAGGTTCGCCGCGATCTCGCCGAGCGCCAGTACGCTCTCGGTCAATCCCTCGGAGATCTGGGCGTCGCGGTTCGAACCATGTTCCACCGCAGCGGTATCGAGCATCGTCACGCGCCGATCCACTTCGTCGCGGATCTCGAATTCGCGGGCCAACGCGTACGACGATCGCATCATCGTCTCGGCGATCACGTCGCCGATCGGCAGGTTGGCACGCAGTCCTCCGTAGATCGCTCCGCGAGTAACCCCGCGTACGACGATCGGGACTGCCATCAAGGATTCGATCGCTTCGGCGCCCACTTCGTAGTCGTAGTCGTGCGTGATGTGCGACGAGTTCGCGTAGTCCTGGACCGCGCCCGGTCGTTGTTCTGCGATCGCCCGGCCACCGAGTCCGCATTCGGCGTCGATTTGCAGGTTTCGCAGGATGTTGCTGCGAGTGCCCACGTGCCCGGTGATGGTGAGCGACCGGTCGCTCACACAACCGCTGAACAGAACCGGCAACTCGGTCCGGGGATGTAGTCGACGCAGCTCGGCGCGCAACGCGTCGTCGTCGCTCGGCCTCAATACCCTGCTCACACGCACCTCCCGGCATCCCACATACCCAATTCAGAGGGTAGCGGCACCTGTGACTGGGCAATAGCGTGCATCCAGACCATTTGTAGTGCCGATCACACTTATCGTGACACCAACCGTGCCACGTCGCCTTCGGAGGAACCTTGTCTGTCCCGACAGCTGTTGCAGCCAACAACACCCCGCTCAGTCCGCTGCGCTTTCTCGAGCGCAGCGCCGCGGTGTTCCCCGATCGCACCGCCGTCGTTCACGGCGACCGGACCTACTCGTACCGCGACTTCGGTGACGAGGTCGCATCGCTGGCCCGCGTCCTGCGTGAACGCATTCAGCCCGGTGACCGCGTTGCATATCTGGCTCCGAACGTTCCCGAGATGCTGTTCGCGCATTTTGCCGTCCCACTCGCCGGCGGAGTCCTGATCGCCCTGAACTCACGCCTCGCTGGTCCCGAACTCGAGTACATTCTCGATCACTCGGGAACCACGATCCTGTTCGTCGACTCCGAATTCGTCGGTTCGGTCACCTCGTCCAAGACAAACGTGGCGAGCCTGCGCGAGATCATCGAGGTCCCGGACTCCACCGTGCCGTACCCGGAAGTGCCCGCCGGAATCGTCACCTGGCAATACGCTGATCTGATTGCCGAAGGCGAAGCTCTCGCCGATCAGCCACTGCACTGGGGCGTCGACGACGAGCAGCAGTGCATCGCCATCAACTACACCTCGGGCACAACCGGAAAGCCCAAGGGGGTCATGTACTCCCACCGCGGGGCGTACCTGAACTCGCTCGGCGAGACCTTCCACAACGGGTTCGACGGATCGACGAAGTATCTGTGGACGCTGCCGATGTTCCACTGCAACGGGTGGTGCACGCCGTGGGCCGTCACTCAGGCAGCGGGCACCCACATCTGCCTGCGTGCGGTCCGCGCCGACGCGATCTGGGACGCCATCGACAATCTGGGCGTGACGCATCTGTGCGGCGCCCCCACCGTCTGCTCGACCATCGCCGATGCCGAGCAGGCCCATAAGGTCGACGCCCTGCGCATCACCACCGCCGGGGCTCCCCCGTCGCCGACGATCATCGGAAAGCTCGAAGACATCGGCGTCACCGTCGTCCACGTGTACGGGCTCACCGAGGTCTACGGGCCGTACACGATCTGCGAGTACCAGGAGGCCTGGGACGACAAGCCTCAGTCCGAGCGTGCCGCACTTCTCTCCCGCCAGGGAGTCGGCATGGTGCAGGCCGAAAATGCTCGCGTTGTCGATGCCGAGATGAACGACGTTCCCGCCGACGGTCAGACGATGGGTGAGATCGTGCTCCGCGGCAACAACGTGATGCTCGGGTACTACCGCGACGAGGCCGCGACTGCCGAAGCGTTTGCCGGTGGCTGGTTCCATTCCGGGGATCTCGGCGTCATGCATCCCGACGGTTACATCCAGCTCAAGGACCGCGCGAAGGACATCATCATCTCGGGCGGCGAGAACATCTCCACCGTCGAGGTGGAGCAGGCGATCATGAGTCACCCCGCCGTGATCGACGTGGCAGTCGTCGGTGTTCCGGACGAGAAGTGGGGCGAGCGGCCGAAAGCATTCGTGGTGCTGGGCAAGGGGTTACAGGCTTCCGCAGAAGACATCGTGGAGCACACCCGCACCTTGCTGGCCGGGTACAAGGTTCCCCGTGACATCGTCTTCCCCCTCGACCTTCCTCGCACCCCGACCGGCAAGGTCCTCAAGTTCGAACTGCGGGCGTCGAAGTAACTCGGACGTAGGGGCTCAGCGCACCGGAGTGGGACGCCGACGCAGATCGACAGGTTGACCGTCGGAGGGGAACGGTAAGGACGTGAAGTCGAGCGGGGCGACGTAATCGGCGTCGACATTCCATTCGAAGCGCAGGAGGAGGTGATGCATGATTGCCTTGATCTCGGCGCCGGCGAAGTGCATTCCGAGACATTTGTGCACTCCACCGCCGAACGGCTCCCACGCGTATCGATGAACCTTGTCTTCGCGTCGGTTCTCGGCGAAGCGCTCGGGATCGAAACGCTCGGGATCAGGCCAGTACTGCGACATGTGGTGTGTGAAATGAGGGGCGACGGCGGCATACGTTCCAGCCGGTACGAAGCGACCCTGCACTTGGGTGTCGCGGACCGCTCGCCGCGCCATGACCGGTACGGGAGAGACGAGTCGGAGGCATTCCTTCATCACCAGATCAAGACTGCTCAGCCCGTCGAGATCTGCATAACTCGGCATCGAGGTCCCCAGAGCAAGTGATTCTGTGCGGCACTTGTCCTGCCACGTTGGGTGCTGACCCAGGTATTGCATCATCGTGGAAAGGGTGATGGTCGAGGTATCGTGAGCGGCCATCAGAAGGAAGATCATATGGTCGATCACTTCGTCGTCGCTGAAGCGTTGTCCCGCTTCGGATTCGATGTGACAGAGCACGGAGAACAGGTCATCGGTTTCGAGACTTCGACGCGCCGGCAGGTAACGACGAAAGAAGTCTTCCAGGACCCGGCGGCCGTCGAGCCCTCGCTTCCATCGCGTCCCCGGCACGGGGTAGCGAACCAGAGAGGTTGCTGCCTGGACACAATCGACGAAAGCCTTCTTCACCGAGGATATTTCGCTCTCGGTGCTTCCTTCCGCGCCGCCCATGAAAATGTCGGTGGCGAGATCGAGGGTCAACGTCTTCAGTGCCGTATAGGCACGGAATCCGTCAGCGGGAGACCATGCGTCGAGCGCCGAGTCGATTGCCGGGTTGAGAACGTCGACAGACTTCTCGAGTCGTGATCGAGTGAACGCCTGCTGCATGATTCGACGGTGTCGTAAGTGTTCTTCGGAATCGAGCAGCATCAGCCCACCGTGAAAGAAGGGGCCGATCAGCACCGACCAGCCGTCGCTGTTGACGAAAGCCCGATCTTTGTTCTGCAGGACCTCCTGACATGCGTCAGGTCCGAGTACAGCGATCCATCGCCGACCGACCATGGAGAACCAGGACACCTCGCCGAATCGATCCCAGTTCTCCTGCATGAGAGCGAGTGGATCGCGAATGTATGCCAGCGCGTGCCCGACCAGGGGCAGCCCGGAACGACCCGAAATCGGGTGCAACGGTGAGTTCATCGGGGGTCGAGCCAGGATCTTGGGCACTGTGACCTCTACTCTCGCTCAATCTGACAGTGTCTCCTGTCAGATTGACAGTAGTCTGCGTCACACTCATGCATCTGTCAATATCGACCTATGACTCCCCCTACGCCGCGTCGATATGCCGGCCTGAGCAGCGACCAGCGCTCAGCGCTGCGGCGCGAGAGCTTGATGGAGGCAGGGATGGAACTCTTCGCGGCCTCAGGCAATCGCGGCGCCACGATGACCGCTATCTGCGCACAGGCCAAGTTGACGGAACGCTATTTTTACGAAAGTTTCTCCAGCAGAGACGAATTGCTGGAAAAGATCCTGGACGGGATTGCCGACGAAGTCCGCGACGCAGGCCTGGCTGCACTACGAGCGAGCGACGGGACCCTCGAGCAACGCGTGCGAGATGCCATCGCGTCGTTTGTCACCATCCTCACCGAGGATCCCCGTAAAGGCCGTGTAGCAATGATCGAATCCGCTGCATACGAACCCCTGCGTACACACCGACGCGCAGTACTGCACGGCTTCGCCCAGATGGTCGCGGACGAAGCCACGCAAATGTACGGCGACCGAGCTTGGCCACCACGTCAAGGTCAGATCAACGGACTGCTCTTTGTAGGCGGCCTCGCCGAGTTGGTCACCGCATGGTTGAACGAGGAGATCGCTATCTCCCCCGAGGAGATCGTCGAGGCGGCAACCTACCAATTCACATCCACCGCACACCGTTGATACAGAACTGCCCGGCACCTCGATCCTGCCCGTCACACCGGGATCGTGCTCACAGGCGCAATACTTGTCCCCATGAGTGAACGCGCAGACTTGCCCGGAACTGACCCCGCACAGTTTCGGGTGCACGTCGCGTCTCAAGCGATCCGGTTGTTCTCGGAGAACGGGTACGAAGCCACCACAGTCGAGCAGATCGCCGCTGCCGCCGGTGTGTCGCGTCGGACGTTCTTCCGGCAGTTCCGCTCCAAGGAAGACGTGATCTTCGCCGATCACGAGTCCCTCCTCGAACACGTCGCCGAGTTCCTCGCGTCCGATTCCGCCGATCCCTGGGCGTCCGTGTGCGAGGCCGCGGGACTGGTCTTCGACTTCTTCCGCCGGAACCGAGACCTGTCGATGCGGCGATACCGCGTCGTACAGCATGTCCCGGCCCTCCGCGACCGCGAGCTGGTCACCGGATTCCGCTACGAGCGCCTCTTCGTCGATTACCTCCGCAGCGCTGTTCCCCGCGAGCCCGTCCTCGAGGTTGTCGGTTTTGCCGCAGCTGTCACCGCGTGCCACAACTACCTCTTGCGGAGCATGATCAAGGGCGACGAGGACGCCACAGCCGAAGCGCTGAGTCAGGCGCTTCTCGACGTTCGGCGGACGTACGGCGTGGCCCCCGGATCCAAGACCAGCACGCCAGAATCGAAGTCTGTGCTGGTAGTAGCGTTCGCCCCGGGCACTTCCCCCGAGGAGATCAGCAGAAAGATCCACGAACAACTCGGGTGACACTCCTCGTGCACCGAAACTTCACACGCCCATCCCTTGACCTGGCACTCAGTGCCGTGTTTGACTGGACTCATAAGCACCGGTCTGTCCGCGAATCTCGCTGGTAACGCCGGAGCCGCACCGACCGCCTTCAAGCCACCTTCACCAAGGAGCGTTCCCATGGCAGGAAACCCGGATTTCAATCTCTTCGCGCTGAACGAAGAGCACGACGAACTGCGGGCTGCTATCCGCGGACTCTCCGAGAAGGAAATCGCGCCGTACGCCAAGGACGTCGACGAGAACGCACGGTTCCCCGAGGAAGCTCTCACCGCCCTCAACGCGTCGGGCTTCAACGCCATCCACGTCCCCGAGGCTTACGACGGCCAGGGCGCCGATTCCGTCGCCACGTGCATCGTCATCGAGGAAGTTGCTCGCGTCTGTGGCTCCTCCTCGCTGATCCCCGCCGTGAACAAGCTCGGCACCATGGGCCTGATCCTCAAGGGTTCCGAAGAGCTCAAATCCAAGGTGCTCCCGGACCTCGTCAACGGCGGAATGGCGTCGTACGCACTGTCCGAGCGTGAAGCCGGATCCGACGCTGCCTCGATGCGTACCCGCGCCAAGGCTGACGGCGACGACTGGATCCTCAACGGCTCCAAGTGCTGGATCACCAACGGCGGCAAGTCCACCTGGTACACCGTCATGGCTGTCACCGATCCCGACAAGGGTGCCAACGGCATCTCCTCCTTCATGGTCCACAAGGACGACGAGGGCTTTGTCGTCGGACCGAAGGAAAAGAAGCTCGGCATCAAGGGCTCCCCCACCGCCGAGCTGTACTTCGAGAACTGCCGCATCCCCGGCGACCGCATCATCGGCGAACCGGGCACCGGCTTCAAGACGGCTCTCGAGACCCTCGACCACACGCGCCCCACCATCGGCGCACAGGCCGTCGGCCTGGCCCAGGGTGCACTCGACGCAGCCCTGGCATACACCAAGGACCGCAAGCAGTTCGGCAAGTCCATCAGCGACTTCCAGGCTGTTCAGTTCATGCTCGCCGACATGGCGATGAAGGTCGAAGCCGCACGTCTGATGGTCTACACCTCCGCTGCTCGCGCCGAGCGTGGCGAGAAGAACCTCGGCTTCATCTCCGCTGCCGCCAAGTGCTTCGCTTCGGACGTTGCCATGGAGGTCACCACCGACGCCGTGCAGCTGTTCGGTGGCGCCGGCTACACCACCGACTTCCCTGTCGAGCGCATGATGCGCGACGCCAAGATCACGCAGATCTACGAAGGCACGAACCAGATCCAGCGCGTCGTGATGTCGCGTGCGCTGCTGAAGTAGGGCCTCCGGCCCTGTGCGCGGTTAGGCAGTCCATAGACTCCTTAACCGCGCACGGGGGCTTGCCCCCTGTCTGAAGAATCTTGAGGAGAATCGTGGAACTCGTAGGCGTAATCGGCGGCGGCACCATGGGTGCCGGCATTGCCGAAGTTTGTGCAAAAGCCGGTAGCTCGGTACTGGTGCTCGAAACCAAAGAAGAATTCGCGGCCGCCGCTCGCGAGCGGATCGCCAAGTCGATCAACCGTGGCGTAGCCAAGGGCAAGATCACCCAGGAAGATGCCGACGCCGCCATCGCACGCGTTCGCGTCACCCTGGACATCGAAGAGTTCGCCGATCGCGATCTGGTGATCGAAGCGGCTCCGGAGATCGAAGCTCTCAAGT
This sequence comes from Rhodococcus sp. NPDC060176, assembly GCF_042728675.1. Classification (NCBI taxonomy): domain Bacteria; kingdom Bacillati; phylum Actinomycetota; class Actinomycetes; order Mycobacteriales; family Nocardiaceae; genus Rhodococcus; species Rhodococcus sp. NPDC060176. Next base: position 1,064,386 of record NZ_JBHWYS010000001.1, on the reverse strand, counting down.
ACGAGATCTTCGGCAAGCTCGACAAGATCGTCAAGCCTGCAGGCATTCTGGCGACCAACACCTCGTCGATCCCCGTCATCAAGATCGCCAAGGCCACCTCGCGCCCCGGCCAGGTCGTCGGCGTTCACTTCTTCAACCCCGTGCCGGTCATGCCGCTCGTGGAGATCGTGGTCAGCCTCACAACGTCCGAAGAGACCGTCCTCGCCGTCACCGACTACGCAAAGAACACCCTGCGTAAGAAGACGGTTCGCGCGGGCGACCGTTCGGGCTTCATCGTCAACGCCCTGCTCATCCCGTACCTGTGCCAGGCCGTCCGGATGCTCGAATCCGGTTACGCCACAGCAGAAGACATCGACGAGGCAATGAAGGGTGGCTGCGGCTACCCCATGGGTCCGCTGACGCTCCTCGACACCGTCGGTCTCGACATCGCTCTCGCAGCAGCAGAGTCGCTGTACGCGGAATTCGCAGAACCGCACTACGCTCCGCCGGCACTGCTTCGCCGCATGGTCGACGCCGGTCGCCTCGGCAAGAAGACCGGTCGCGGCTTCTACGAATACGCCTGAGTCCGACCGCTTCACTCTTCCGGCCCCTCACCTGTCGCAGGTGAGGGGCCGGAGTTGTTTCGGGCATATCTTGCCGAATCCATTGACAAATTCGCGCGGCGCAGCAAAAGTCATCATGTGACAACATCCGTTGTCACATGAGCGCAGGCGGAGGGTCAACCAGATGAGCAGCGATCCGGACACCGACATTCGTCGACCCAAGCCCGGGGAACTACCGAAGCCCGAGGCGCGACCAGAGCCCCGGGAACTACGAGCCGATCCGATCGGCCCCGGCTCCCTGACGTGGACACACTTCGGCGACGTTCGCGGTCTGCTGTATCTCGGACGCGCAGGCACGCTGCAGAACATGCACCCCGCGGTAAGTGGAGCGCTGCAAGATCATTCGAACTTCTTCGACAATCCGCTCGACCGCCTGTTCCGCTCACTTCCTCCCATCTACGGGGTCGTGTACGACCGGACCGAAGAGGGCACAGGCACGCTCGTTCGCAACTTCCACACCGATCTCAAAGGAACAGACGAAACCGGCGGGCGCTACCACGCCCTCGCTCCTGACACTTTCTGGTGGACTCACGTCACGTTCTTCGAGGTGATACTCGATTTCAACGAACGATTTGCATACAAGAAGTTCACACCGGAGCAGAAGGACCAGCTTGTCCGTGAGGCCGTAACCTGGTGGCGTTGTTACGGTCTCACCGATCGACCCGCTTTCGACGATTACGCGAGTTTTCGCGCGTACTGGGAAGACATGCTCGACAACCGGTTGATCAACACTCACACCACGAAGTGGTCGACGCGCATCTCCGAGCACAACATCGCACCGGCGCCGAAGGTGCCGACGTGGTTGTGGAAACTCTCCTCGCGCCCCACGATGGCCGTGGCGAACTGGATCGGCAAGGCACTGATGCCGGAGAAGGCGCGCGAAACCCTCGGATGGGAATGGACGCCGCGCGACGAACGAATGTACTTCTGGTTCGCCCGCTTCCTGACACTGACCGATCGGTTCTGGCATCTACTTCCCCTACGTCTGCAGTACGCACCGCGCGCATACTCGGGTATCCGCGCACAGGGTCTTTGAGCCTGCATCGGTAGGCTGGAGAGCGTGCCAGCCCAACTCCCCTCCGACGCGATCAGTGTCCGCGTGGACAGCTGGACGTGGGCCGTTCGACTCTTCAAGACACGCTCGCAGGCGGCGACCGCATGCCGATCAGGACACGTTCGGGTCAACGGAACGTCGGCAAAGGCGGCTCAGCAGGTGAAAGCCGGCGACGAGGTACGGGTGCGCGTATCCGGCATCGAGCGCATCGTCGTAGTAGTCAAGCCGATCACGAAACGAGTCAGCGCCGTGCTGGCCGCCGATTGCCTGCAGGATAATTCACCACCCCCACCGCCTCCCGAACTGATCGCGTCCATCCCGCGACGTGATCGCGGCGCCGGCAGACCGACCAAACGTGAGCGACGCGACCTCGAGAAGTTGCGCGGCCTCGAGCCGTAATCGCTACCTCGAAACAGGCTGACGCAGAACCGTCTTCAGTTTCTCGGGCGGCGTCCGGCGAGCGTCGCTGAGGTATATCTCGTGATGATCGCCGTTGAAGCTCAGGCTGTTCGACGGGATGAATGTGTTGTGCAGCCGGTCCAGGGTGGGAGCTTCGTCGTCGTACGAGCCGACGTGAAGAATCTGAACGGACAGGCCTTCCTCCAACTCGAGAAACCTGACCTTGTCGAGAGCGGCAATGTCCTTCTTGGCCCGCACCGCCTTGGCCCGGACTGCGTCAATCGACGCAGACAGTTCGGTCTCCGTGATCCACTCCGGTTGCGAGATCATCATCGTCCAATCCCACGACGACTTGTCCCGCGTCACGAACACCTCGGGGTCATCTGCCCGCCACAACCCTTCCAGCGGGCCCACGACGAAGTCGCGATCCAGTTCCTTCTTGCTCGCGAACTTGGTCGCGTAGGACACCGAATACAACGCTTCGAGCGCCTCGGAGTACTCGGTGGCAGTGTTGGGATCACCGTGACCGTCGACGGCAAAGTAGCCGAAGCGAGGGACGGTCACGAAGGCAAAATCGCGACGGCCGGGCGAATAGAGATCCTTGTAGGCCTTTTTGACGTCGTACTTCTCCATATGCCACCCACCTGAGCTCGGACCGAGTTCAACATCAGGAAACTAGCCGAAGACACCGACAACCGAATAGCGGACCGGCGTCTCCTTGTTAATAGACCAGTGGACCTTTACTCTGGATGGGGTGACTACACCCCAGGCGACCGACGTCGTCCAAGCTCCGCGCCGGAGACCGTTGCGGATCGTGGCCATTTCCGCGATTGTCGCGTCGATCTTGGCCCTACTGTTCGTGTACCCGTGGTGGAGTTTGTTCATCCGGCCGGACTGGCCGCCGACGGCCGTGACAGTGTTCGGCACCGTTCTGTTTGCCGCCCTCCTGATCACCCTGCCTGCCTCGATGGTGCTCAGCCATGGCCACACCGATCGTGATCCCATCCGCATGGTCGGCGATGCGCTCCTCGGAGTCATCTGGGTCGTGTTCGTGTGGACGCTGCTCGGCGAAATCCTGCGACTCGGACTCCTCGTCGGCGGCGTGGAGGATCCGCTTCGGTCGAGAATTGTCGCCGTTGCGGCGCTGATCGTCTCGGCCGTGCTGCTGATCTGGGGCTATCGGGAAGCCATGCGACTGCCACGGATCAAGCACGTCGACGTCACCATCCCTCGCCTCGGAGCGGGAATGGACAAGCTTCGGGTAGTCGCAATTACCGACACCCATTTCGGCCCGATCAATCGCGAGAAGTGGTCCGCGCGCGTTATCGCGGCAGTCAACGAACTCGACGCCGACATCGTGGCCCACGTCGGTGACATTGCCGACGGAACAGTGGAGCAGCGCCTCGGCCAAGCCACCCCACTCGCGTCAGTGGAAGCCAGACTCGCTCGTGTCTACGTCACCGGGAATCACGAGTACTTCCACGAGGCTCAGGAGTGGCTCGACTACATGACCTCGATCGGCTGGGATGCCCTGCACAACCGGCACCTCGTCGTCACCAAGGGCGGCGACAACCTGGTCATCGCCGGAGTCGACGACGCCACCGCTCTGGGATCGAAGCTCGACGGTCACGGCGCGAACTTCGATATGGCTCTTGCCGGCACCGACCCCGATTTGCCGATCCTGATGCTCGCCCATCAACCGAAGCAGGTAACTCAGTCCGCTTCCGCGGGAGTGGATCTGCAGCTCGCTGGTCATACCCACGGCGGACAGATCTGGCCTTTCAACCTTCTGGTCAAACTCGATCAACCGTCGGTGCACGGGCTCACCCGTCACGGCGACCGCACACAGTTGTACACAAGCCGCGGAACCGGGTTCTGGGGTCCACCATTCCGAGTGTTCGCACCGAGCGAGATCACCGTCCTGACGCTGCACAGCGCCTGAACGTGCTCAGCTCGTTCGGGTTGCCGCTCGCGCCGACAGCCCGACGAGCTGATTGATCAGTCCTTCACGTAGGCCGGTTGCGAACATGTCGGCAGCAGGGGGCGCCTGCATCTCGTTCAGTACGACGACCATGGATTCGGCAGGCTCGGCAGTCGGCCACAAGCCGGCAACAATCACCAGGGTCACCTTGGCGAATTGAGCGGCGTCACCCTCCGAGAGATGGGGCAGTTGCGAATGAACCAGCGACGCAAACCTTCCCGAGTTGACCGTCGCCCGCCTCTTGAAGTCACGGGCGAAGTCGACGGAGATGTTTCTTTCGAGGACACCTGCCATGACGCTCATCAACTCACACAGTAAACGCTGTGCGACAAGCGATTCCGCAACCGTCGATGCCACATGGATTTCAGTGGCGAACGGTGAGTCGTCACCGGCCGGAGTCAACGACTCGGACAACCCGTCCAACCACGCAACCCAGTTCTCCTCGAGCACTTCGAGAAAGATGGCTTCGCGACTGTCGAAGTAGCGAAGCACGTTCGACTTCGCCAGTCCGACGCTCTCGCTGAGCTCACGCAGGCTGATGTCGGCGACGGGCCTGGACCCGAGCATCGCGCGGGCCGCATCGAGAATCGCGCACCGACGCGCTTCGATCTGCTCGGGCCTGCGCGCGCGCTGAAATCCGTGGGTCGCCACCATCACACAAGATTATCAGACCATCGTTCTATTGTTCGCTCCGATGCATGTCAGTTGCCTGAAGACGCGTGCTGCGCCACGACTCCCCTCGACGCCAATTCACGACGCAGCGAATCGGTATCGACGGACGCGAGATCAACTCGGTGAGTGCGGGCAGCCAAGGCTCGGACTTCCTCGGACAGATCCGCCACCTGCTTACGCGTCGCAGCCTGGGATGCCTCGTCCTGTTCCGCCACGCGCTCGACCAACCAGGAAGCGAGTGTGGCAGTCACGATGCCCAGCAACGCAATTCCGCCGATCATCAATGCTCCGGCGATCATGCGCCCGGTCGTGGTAACGGGAGCCATGTCTCCGTAACCGACGGTCGTGACCGTCTCCATCGCCCACCACAATGCCGTTCCGTACGACGTGATGGCAGCGCCCTGCGCGTGACGCTCGGCATCGAGCATGGCCAGCGCCGCAACACCGATCAGCAAGGCCGTGGCAGAGGTGGCGTACACGACCACTCGTCCACGCAAGCTTTGCCCGCTCGAGCGGTGGACTATCGCAAGCAGTGTGACCAACCGAAGTAGGCGCAGCGGACGCAGCATGGGCAACACCACCATCGCCAAATCCAAGAGATGCCTGACGAACCAGCGACCGCGGGCAGGTGCCAACCACAGGCGAACTGCGTAGTCGACGGCAAAAACGACCCACGCAGCCCACATGGTCCATTCGGTCAGACGATGTGGAAGGCCCGTCGGTTGCGACAGCAACCGCTACCGCGTGACCGGCAGGACCCAACTCAGATCCGCGTGTGCGTCAAGATGTTGAGCGCCATGGGAACTGCCTCGATCGTGATGGGCAACGGCCCCACCCGATCGCCGTCCGCGTAAGCGATGATGCCCTCGGAGACCAACCGCACCTTCTTGGATCGGTACGTCTGCACCGCGTCGAGCGAGACGTGAGTTCCCTTGTACACCCGCGGAAACAGGCGCACCAGACGCAACCTCGAACCGTGCCCGACGACGGTCAGATCCAACAACCCGTCCGACTTCGACGCGCCCGGAGTGATGAGCATGCCGCCACCGTACGAGCGGCCGTTGCCAACAGCGACCAGCGTCGCGTCCACCGTGATGACCTCGTCGTCGAGTTCGATCCGGTACGGCAACGGCTTCATCTTCGCCAACTCGGCGAGCATCGCCAGGTTGTAGCGCATCGGCCCCTTGGGCCAGGACATCCGATTGGCCCGCTCGCTGACCAGCGAGTCGAATCCGCTGGCGATGATGGTTCCCGACCAGACGACGGAACCGTCGGCCAACGTGATCTTCGCCAGATCTGACTGCTGCACGACACCGTCTGCGATCACATCGGCTGCTGCTTCGGGATCGCCTGTGGGAATGCCGAACTCACGGGCGTGATCGTTGCCGGTGCCTGCCGGAATGAGCCCGATGGGCGTCTCGGTCAACGCGGCAGCCTGCAGTCCGATACTGATGGCACCGTCGCCGCCGACCACTACGAGTGCGTCGGTGCCCTCCTCGATCGCACGACGCGCCAACTTCTTGGCGTCGTCGGCGTCGGTTCCGATGATCTCGGTGACGGCAACTCCCCGAGCACGCAGTCGCGCAACACCTTTGCGTCCGGCCGCCGGCGCGTGACCATGCCCCGCCATCGGATTGATCAGGACGGTAACCTTCTCGATCTGACTGCGGGTTTCGGTCACGGAATCAGCTTTCCAGGATTGAGGATGCCGGCAGGGTCCACTGCATTCTTCACTGCGCGAAGGATATTCGCGCCCAATTCACCGATCTCGTCCTTCATCCACGGGCGGTGATCGGCGCCGACAGCGTGGTGATGGGTGATCGTGCCACCGGCGGCGATGATCGCATCGCCAGCGGCAGTTTTCGCCTTGTGCCACTGAGCGATCGGATCCTCGGTCTGCGCGCTGACCACCGTTAAGTACAGCGAAGCACCGGTCTTGTACGTGTGCGAAATGTGGCACATCACGAGCGGCTGAGTCCCCTGCTCGACGAGAGCCTTGGTCAGCGCCTCGGTGACCGAGGAGCGCAGGTTCGCGAGGTTACCCCAGGTGGTTGCTGTCTCGAGGGTTTCACACAGTGCGCCGACGTCGAGCAGAGCGTCACGCAGATACGGCGCATCGAATCGCCCGTGTTCCCAGCTGTTTCCGGGCTCCTCGCCGAGCGACGTGCCGCCGTGAGCGGTGAGAATTGCTCGGGCCTCCGCCATCCGTTCAGCGGTGTGCGAAGCGGTGCCCTCGTAGGTGGTGATGCCGAGGCAACCACCGGTGAAGGCGTTCTCGCCGATCTTGTCGGTGGTCGCCAGATTCACGCCGCTCTCGGCCTCGTCGGACAACCGCAGCACGGTCGGAGCCGATCCCTCCTGGACAAGCTCACGCAATGCTGCTGCGCCGGTGGCAAAGTCGGGGAAGCTCCACCCTTCGCGCACTGTGGTCTCGGGCAGGCGGTGAACCCGCACACGCACGTGCGTGATGACGCCGAAGGTGCCCTCGGAGCCGACAAAGAGCTCACCCAGGTCGGGGCCGGCGGCGGATGCCGGCGCGCGCCCGGTCTCGACCACACCACTCGGAGTGACGACGGTGAGGCCCTGGACCATGTCCTCGAAGCGTCCGTATCCAGCCGACGCCTGTCCCGACGATCGGGTAGCGGCAAACCCGCCCAGAGTGGCGAACAGGAAGCTCTGCGGGAAGTGCCCGACCGAGAAGCCGTGTTCACGCAGAAGCTCCTCGGCCCGTGGGCCGGTGGTTCCGCCGCCGAACGTCGCGATGCCCGACTCCTCGTCCAACCCGACGAGTTGATCGAACCGACGCAGGTCGAGAGAAAGAACTGCGTCGAACCCGTCGCGGATGGGATCGAGCCCGCCGACGACGCTGGTGCCGCCGCCGAACGGGACCACTGCGATCCGGTTGGCAGAGCAGTATCGGAGAACCTGCTCGACCTCTGCGTCTGTCCCTGGGGTGACGACTGCGTCGGGGGCATCCTGCGGCTCGGCGCTACGACGGCGAAGCAGATCCGGGGTGCTCTTGCCACCGGCCCGAAGAATTCGATCGGAATCCTCGGTGCTGACGTACTCGGCCCCGACCAGCCCTGCCAGCGCTTCGACATGCGACTGAGCCATAGCGGACGGAGTCACCTGAACGTCTTCGATGGCGAGACGCGATCGAGTCGGTGCGGAGACACCGAGAAATCCGGTCAACAACGATGTGACTGCGTCCGACAGTTCACGCTTCTTGGCCGGATCGCCCCAGGCGTCCCACTGCATCGGCGGTTGCAAGGCAGGCTTTTCGGTGCTCATAGACACTAGTGTTACATATTTGTGTGATGTGTAACCATCACAGGTCGATCAACCCATCGTCTTGGAACCGTCGATGGCTTCGCGAAGCATGTCCGCGTGGCCCGCATGCTGGGCCGTCTCGGCGATGATGTGCAGCAACGCGCGTCGGGCTGACCAGCGAGCCCCCGCTTCGAACCACGGTGCCGACGGCAGTGGATGCGAGATGTCGAGGCTGTCCAGCGAGGCCACCAACTGGTCGGTCCTGGCCGCGATCCCCTCGTATTCGGAAACGATGCTTGCCAGGGTTTCACCCTCGACCATGGCAAATTCGTTCGCCCGTTCCTGCTGCATCTCTTCCGACCACTGGGTGGGATCGAAGTCTCCACCCAGTCCGGCCGGCCCCTCCAGGATGAAGTCGACCCAACCCTTTTCTGACTGCCCCACATGCTTGACCAATCCGCCGAGGCACAGTTCGCTCACGGCCGGCCTCGAAGCAGCCTGTTCGTCGGTGAGGTCTTTGACGGTGAAGAGAAGGAATTCACGATGCTGTCGCAGGCTCTGGAGGAGATCCGCGCGCTCGCCGGTGACGGTGGTGGTCGGTGCGTTCATGATGTTTTCCTTCGCTAGTGGGTTCGTGCCCTGTGAGAACTACGTTAGAAGTTATTGCGGACAGAAACGGTCCTCAATAGAAAACGATCAAGAAAAAACTCCCGGCACCCACCGATGAAGGTGGATGCCGGGAGTTCGAGGCAGCTAGGACCAGATCAGACTGTGCGAGCCAAACGATCGGCCAGCAGACGCGTGAAGTGCGCCGGGTCGCTCAGCTCGCCGCCCTCGGCAAGCAACGCCATGCCGTAGAGAAGCTGAGCGGTTTCCGTCAGGTTCTCTGCATTGTCGTTGGCGGCCTGCGCCTCCCGCAGACCCGAGACCAGCGGGTGTGCCGGGTTGAGCTCGAGGATGCGCTTGCTGTGCGGAACAGGCTGACCCGAAGCCTTGTACATCTTCTCGAGTGTCGGCGACATGCTGAACGCGTCGCCGACGATGCAGGCAGCCGACGTGGTCAGGCGCGTCGAGAGACGCGTTTCCTTGATGTCGTCGGACAGCGTTTCGGTCAGCCACGTCAGTAGCGCGCCGAATTCCTTTTCCTTCTCTTCGCGCTCGGCCTCGGCCGCCTTCTTCTCGTCCTCGGTGTCCAGGTCGACTTCGCCCTTGGCGATCGACTGGAAGGTCTTGCCGTCGAAGTCCGAGACAGCGTCGACCCACATCTCGTCCACGGGGTCGGTGAGTACGAGAACTTCGAGGCCCTTGGCCTTGAAAGCCTCCATGTGCGGAGAGCTTTCGATGAGGTGACGAGATTCGCCGGTCATGAAGTAGATCTGTTCCTGACCGTCCTTCATGCGCTCCACGTACTCCGCGAGGGTGGTCACGCCCTCTTCGCTGTTGGTCGAGGCAAACGAAGAGATATCGAGCAGCGTCTTGCGGTTGTCGGCATCGGCCATCAGGCCTTCCTTGAGCGCGCGCCCGAACTCGGTCCAGAAGGTCGAGTACTTCTCCGGCTCGTTCGCCTTCATGTCCTTGATGGTCGAGAGGACCTTCTTGGTCAGACGACGACGGATGGCAGCGATCTGCCGGTCCTGCTGCAGAATTTCACGAGAGACGTTGAGCGAGAGGTCTTGTGCGTCGACGACACCCTTGACGAAACGCAGGTAATCGGGCACCAACTCTTCGCAGTCGTCCATGATGAAGACGCGCTTGACGTAGAGGTGGATGCCGGCCTTGCGCTCACGCATGAAGAGATCGAACGGCGCCGTCGACGGAATGAACAGCAGCGCTTGGTATTCGAAAGTACCTTCGGCCTTCATCGGGATGACCTCGAGAGGCTCGTCCCAGGCGTGGCTGACGTGCTTGTAGAACTCCTTGTACTCGTCCTCGGACACCTCGTCCTTGGAGCGAGTCCACAGCGCCTTCATCGAGTTGATCGTCTCGGTCTCGATGGTGACCTCGGGCTCCTCGCCCTCGGCCGGCGTCGACGTACGAGCGACATCCATGCGGATGGGCCACGCGATGAAGTCGGAGTACTTCTTGACCAGTTCCTTGATCTTCCATTCCGACGTGTAGTCGTGCAGGCCGTTCTCGGAATCCTCGGGCATCAGGTGCAGGGTCACGGAGCTACCCTGCGGTGCCTCGTTCACGTGCTCGAGCGTGTACGTGCCTTCGCCGGTCGATTCCCAGCGCGTCGCGTGATCTTCACCGGCGCGGCGGGTCAGCAGCGTGACTTTGTCCGCGACCATGAAGGTGGAGTAGAAGCCGATGCCGAACTGACCGATCAGTTCTTCCGATGCCGCTGCATCCTTGGCTTCCTTGAGCTTGCGACGTACCTCGGCGGTGCCGGACTTGGCGAGCGTGCCGATCAGGTCGACGACCTCGTCACGCGACATGCCGATGCCGTTGTCGCGGATCGTAAGGGTGCGTGCTGCCTTGTCGATGTCGATCTCGATATGCAGATCGGAGACGTCGACGTTGAGGTCTTTGTCCTGGTACGACTCGAGGCGGAGCTTGTCCAGCGCGTCCGAAGCGTTGGAGATCAACTCACGAAGGAAGCTGTCCTTGTTCGTATAGATTGAATGAACCATCAGATCCAGCAGCTGACGTGTTTCTGCTTGGAACTCGAGCTGCTCGGTATGCGCGGTCACTTCGATCCCTTTCTCTTCTCGGACTGATCACAGGAATTTTACTCGACCTCGAATACCGCCGGTCGGCCCCCGCACAGACAAGGGAGGCCACGCGACCTGCGCGTGACCTCCCATTATCTTCACGACCGATCTACTCGGTGACGTTCACCATCGAATAGTTCGAGACGCCGGCGGCCAGCACCCTGAGGTGATCGTCCGAGGCACCCAAAGTGTGTTCGATGGCCACCAGCCGCGAGACGTAGTGCCCTACCGGATACTCGGCTGTCATTCCGATACCACCGTGCATCTGAATTGCTTCCTGACCGATCTGATGCGCGGCGCGACCGACAGCCAGCTTCGCGCGCGACGCGATGGTCGGATCGATCACGCCGTCGGCGATGGCCATGGTGGCGTACAGACTCATACTGCTCGCCAACTCGAGCGCCACGTACATGTCGGCAGCCCGATGCGTCAAAGTCTGGAACTTCGCGAGCGGAACGCCGAACTGCTTGCGCTGCTTCAGGTAATCCGTCGTCAGTCGCAGCGCTTCGGTCATGATCCCGATCGCCTCGGCGCACAGAGCCGCCTGCGCCCGAACCTCTGCTTCGACGATCGCCTCCGCGACATCGCCGCCCTCACCAAGTTGTTCGGCCGCGGCATCGGTGAACGTGAACTGCGCACCGCGCCGGCCGTCGTGAGTGGCGTACGTGCGCCGTACGACACCCGAACCGTCTGCATCTACCAGGAAGAGCCCAGTGCCGCCGCCTGGAAGTGCGGCGCTGACAATCACGACGTGCGCGCTGTCGCCCTGCAGGACCGGGTTCTTGACGCCGGTGATCGTCCACCCCGATCCCGAATGTGAAGCCGCGGCCGTGACGGTGGCAACCGGCCAGCGCGTGCCAGGTTCCGTATGTGCGAAGGCCGACAGAGTGGTCCCGTCGCTGAGCGCCGGCAGGAGCCGCGCCCGCTGATCTGCCGAACCGAGCGCCGCGATCAAACCGCCGGGGATCAGAACACCACCCAGATACGGCTCGGGTGCAAGCGCTCGGCCCAGTTCGGTCATCACGACCATGGTCTCGACCGGTCCAGCGCCCATTCCGCCGTCAGACTCCGCGAACGGCAGGCCGAGCAGCCCAAGCTCCGCGAACTGCTTCCACACCGCGGCATTCCATCCCTCGTCAGTAGCCGAGGTGGCGTTGCGCTTCTCCGCGTCGTAGCTGCGGTTGAGCAATTCACGCGTCGTGTCGCGAAGCATCGTCTGCTCGTCGTCGAGTTCGAAATTCATGTCAGATGCTCACAATCCGAGAATCGAGGAGGCAATGATGGAGCGCTGCACCTCACTTGATCCGCTGTAGATGGAAACCTTCCGGTAGTTCAGGTAGCGCGGCGCCGCTTGCTGCGCCCACTCCGGCGAGTCGATCTCGGCCGTGTTCACCGGCAACGAGTCCGGACCCGCAACATCCATCAGCAATTCCGTTGCTGCCTGCTGCAATTCGGAGCCACGGAGCTTGAGCAGCGAGGACGCCGGGTTCGGCTTGCCGTCTGCCGAACTCGCCACAACTCGCAGTTGAGTCAGATCCAGCGCAAGCAAATCGTTTTCCAGCTCAGCCAACCGAGCCGCGAACAACGGATCATCGAGGAGGGTGCCGGTTCCGACGCGAACCTCCCGCGCCTTCTCTTTTGCCGTGGCGACAAGAGTTTTGGAGAACCCGACCCGCGTGACGCCCGTGCGTTCGTTGCCGAGCAGGAACTTGGCGTAGTCCCAGCCCTTGTTCTCCTCGCCGACAAGATTCTCCGCAGGCACGCGGACGTTGTCGAAGAACACCTCGTTGACCTCGACGCTGCCGTCGATCAGTTTGATGGGGCGAACCGTGATGCCGGGAGTTGCCAGATCGATGAGCAAGAACGAAATTCCGGCCTGCCGCTTCTGGGCACTGGCATCTGTGCGAACCAGACAGAAGATCCACTCGGCGTGCTGAGCGAGAGTAGTCCACGTCTTCTGACCGTTGACGATGTAATCCGCTCCGTCACGGACAGCGGCCGTCTTGAGTGAAGCGAGATCCGAACCGGCTTCGGGTTCCGAAAAACCCTGGCACCACCAGATATCGGCGTTGGCCGTAGCGGGGAGAAATTTCTCCTTCTGCTCCTGCGAACCGAAGGCAGCGATAACGGGCCCAACCATGCTCACGTTGAACGGCAACGGGTTGGGTACCGACGCCAACTGCATTTCCTCGGAATAGATGTGGCGCTGAACCGGAGTCCAGTCCTTGCCACCCCATTCGACCGGCCAGTGTGGAACCGCCAACCCGTGTGCGTTCAGAATCTGTTGGCCCGCAACGATGTCCTCACGAGTCAGCTTTCCGAATCCGGCTGCACGTGATCGAAGTTCGGGCGAGAATTCAGTGGTGAAGAACTTTCGCATCTCCTCGCGGAACGCAACTTCCTCAGTGGTCAGTTCGAGATTCATGTGGAGTCTGCTTTCTTCTTGCAGGATTTCAGAACAAGATTCGCGCGACGGTCTGCGCAACGACGGCAGGTTTGCCCACGCCTTCGATCTCGACGGTGTTGGTGATCTGACTCTGCAGCGAGCCGTTCGGCAATTCTTCGATTGCGGAGAGCACTGCGGTATTTCGAACCTTGGCCCCGACGGGCACCGGACTCGGGAATCGAACCTTGTCGGACCCGTAGTTGATGACCATTTTCGCGCCGTCGATGCGATACACGGACTTCGACAGAAGCGGCAGGAGTGAGAGCGTCAGATACCCGTGCGCAATCGGTCCACCGAAAGGCGATTCGCGCCTGGCTCTTTCGTCGTCGACATGAATCCACTGATGGTCACCGGTCGCGTCGGCGAATTGATGGACCATCTCGCGGGTGACCTCGACCCACTCGCTCGAACCCAGCGTTTCACCGACTGCCCCCAGGAGATCGGACTTGTTCTCGAACACCCGTGTCATCTGATCCTCCACGTTCCCGAACACTGTTAGGTTAATTCGATAATAAACTCACGGTGTAAGGTTGTCCAGTACTTTCAGACGAAAGGGTTCTGTGCGATGGCGCGACCGCGGGTTCCACTACTGAGTAAGCCGATCATCAGGGACACTGCCCTGAAACTGGTGGACGAGCACGGTTTGACCGACTTCTCGATGCGCAAACTCGCCACTGTTCTCGGCGTACAGGCACCGTCGCTGTACAGCCATTACGCCAACAAGGACGAGTTACTCGACGACGTCGCGAACGTCATCATGGAGTCCGTCGACGTAAGCGGCTTCGACTCCGACGATTGGCGCGGCGCGCTGCGTACGTGGGCGCGGTCCTACCACGCTGCCCTGGGCAAGCATCCCAACATCGTTCCCTATCTGGCCTACGGTCCGAGCGTCAGGCCCATCGCCCTCGATCGCGCGAACGCCATCCACGGCGGCCTGGTGCGCGCCGGATGGCCGCAGCGCACGGCAACGCTGATCGGCGCTTCCGTCAAGTACGTGGTCATGGGTGCTGCGACGGCAACGTTCTCCGGCGGATTCGTGGACGATCCCGCTATCTACGCCGAGCGTTACCCGCACCTCACACGAGCACACCTGTTGCGTGAGCGTGCCACCGAGATCGACGGCGCCAGCTTCGAACTCGCACTGGAATCCCTGCTGGACGGACTGGAAGCCAAATACGCACTGCTGCAGAGAACTACAGAGCAATCTCCTCGAAACTGAGGGTTGTTACCGTCGATCAAGCGCGCCGAGCATCGCGACGAAGGCCGTCTGACGATCCCCGAGAGCGGCGAAGAATTCCCGGTCCGAAGATTCCACCGCGCGATTCGCCCTGCCGGCCAAGGCCGCACCCACCGGCGTGACGGCAAGCGAGCGAGCACGAGCATCGGTCGGATGTGGACGTCGTTCGACAAACCCCTTGGATTCGAGGGTCCGAATCACCTGTGACGTCATCATCGCGTCGGTGCGCGCGTACTCGGCAAGGCCGCGTTGAGTTATCGGCGTCTCTGCATCCAGCCAGGTCAGTGCTGCCAGCAGAACGAACTGCACGTGGGTCAGGTCGAAAGGTCGCAGCGCAGCGCGAATCGAGGCCTGCCAAGCGTTGGTGACACGCCACAACATCAGACCGGGACTCTCGTCCGCGTCCTCGAAGTCGGTTTCCAGTTTCTTCGCCACAGCGCCAGTGTGTCAGCTCGTCGTCGAACGCAGAACCTCGACGTCGTTGTCATCCAACGGAATCAAGCCACGCCGGAGTTGATACCCCCAATTCTGTGCCGAGGTCAGCGCCAATCGACTCCGGACTGCGTCGAGAGGAACGGGGTTGAATTGTTCGTACCGAACTCGCCGCCGAAACGGCTTGAAACACCCCTCGTCCGCCTGCCAGATCTCACCCTCTTCGATCACACCGAGAGCTGTGAACTCGCGCAACGGATCTCGGTCGCCGATGGACTCGACCGGCGAATAGTAGACCAGCACGTCACCTGCTTTCATCCGTGCCAATCCGGCTCTCTTTCCGTGCCCGATCTGTGCGATACCGAGATCCACTGCGCGACGCACATGTTCGGCAGAGACAACCCCTAACCAGGCATTCATCGCCGGCCCCCTGGCGAACCGAAAGCACATCCATTCATGCATTTAGTATGCGCGCTTATTATCTTACTCGCAACAGATTGAGTCTTGAACGTGTTCAACTACAGGGCGTACGCTGTACTTGAACGCGTTCAAAGAAGGAGAGCCGATGAGTAGTCGCGGGATCAAGACCAGGGAAAAGCTGGTGGAAACCGCTTTGCGGCTCTTCCGCGACGAGGGCTTCGCAGCGACGACCATGCGCAAGATCGCGAATGAAGCAGAGGTCTCGCTCGGGAATGCCTACTACTACTTCGCCAGTAAAGACGAACTTGTTCACGAGCTGTATCTCGTCATCCAACGCGATCACCGCGCTCTGGCGCTTCCACTCCTTCGCGAAGGTGGGTCACTGACAGAAAATCTCAGGATTGTTCTGCATACCGGACTCGATGTCATGGGGCCCTATCACGGCTTCGGTAGCGCGTTTCTGCACGTTGCACTGCCCACCGCATCACCGTCCAGCCCGTTCTCGGCCGAGTCGACCGATGCGAGATCGATGGCCGTCGATCTGATGCGCGAAGCACTGGCGGCGTCGAAGCAGCGGACGCCGTCGTCATTGGAGACCCAGCTCCCCACGCTCTTGTGGCTCAGCTATCTGGGCGTGACGCTGCACTGGGTTACCGACTCATCTCCGGGGCAAGCGCGCACCCGTTCCCTGGTCGACGGCCTGGTACCGATCATCGCGAAAGCGCTCACACTTGCCCGGCTGCCAGTGGCACGAGGTCTGGTCGGCGATGTCGCCGCCCTCTTGGCCAAAGTGATTTCTCCAGAAGGGAACACAAAATCATGAAGACCGTTGTTGTCTGTGGTGCGTCGGGTTACGTAGGCCAACACCTTCTTCGAACGCTCGAATCCAGCGGGGTCGACGTTCGGACGATCGGCCGGGGAGGAACGAGCGATGCCACGTGGTCCGACGAGCACGGCGTCGCCGATGTGCTCAGCGGCACGGATCTGCTCGTCAACCTCGCCGGCCGCTCCGTGAGCTGCCGCTACAACAAGCGCAATGCCGACGACATCTTCTCCTCCCGAGTGGAAACGACTGCACTGTTGGGTCGTGCGCTGACCCGTACGCCGCAGCCACCCTCACTCTGGGCGAATGCCAGTACCGGCACGATCTACCGAGACGCACGAGATCGACCGATGGACGAGAAGAACGGAGAGCTGGGAAAGGGATTCTCCGTCGCGGTCGCGCGAGCGTGGGAACACGAATTGTTCTCGGCACCAACACCCGTTCGCAAAGTGGCACTTCGGATGTCGATCGTCCTCGGCGCGGGCGGCGGGGCGATCAACCCGTTCGTCAACCTCTCCCGAATGGGCTTCGGCGGCAGGATGGGCGACGGACGACAAATGTTCAGCTGGATTCACATTGCCGATGTCGTTCGCTCGATCATCCACATCTACGAGCATCCGGAGATCTCAGGCCCGGTCAACATCGCATCCCCGTACCCGGTGACCAATGACGAGATGATGCGACAGGTGCGCGCAGCGTTGGGTCGACGGTACGGTTTGCCCACACCCGGCTGGATGCTGGAGTTCGGAGCTCGGGTCATCCGCACCGAGGCCGAGTTGGTGCTCAAGAGCCGCTGGGTAGCGCCAGGAGTGCTCGCGGACAACAACTTCCGCTATCAGTTTCCGACACTGGAGTCTGCGCTGGACCAGATCGCTCAGGAGACCCCGCGAGGGCTGCTTCCGGTTTCACTCGGCTGAAGTTCGGCTGCGATCGCCACCGCTCGCACGATATCCTGCTCGAGCAGATAGTGATTCAGTGCAATCGCAGCCTTCGATCCAGCAGCGGCGGCGGTGATCAACTGCGCCGGCGAGTCCGACACATTCCCCGCGGCCCAGGCTCCAGGCACGCTGGTACTCCCCGCAGGATCAGTTACCACCCAACCGTTTTCGTCGGCTTGACACCCCAGGTCAGTCAACAGATCACCTCGCGGAACAAATTGTGGGCCGACAAACACCACGCTTCGCGGAATCACCTGACCGGAGGCCAGTTCGACGCCGTCCAATCGACCATCACCAACCGACACCCCGGCCACGTCGCCTTCGACAATGCGAATCCCCCTGGCAGTCAGCCGCTCCCGTTCAGTTCCGGTCAGCTCGATGCGATTCGGAAAGAAGACGACATCCTCCGACCATTGACGCACCAACGACGCCTGATGAATGGTGAACGGCCTGTTGTCACCACCGAGCACACCGATCGGGGAATCTCGAACCTCGTATCCGTGACAATAGGGGCAATGCAGGACATCGACTCCCCACCGATCGTGCAGCCCAGCGATGTTCGGCAGCTCGTCACGTAAACCAGTGGCCACCAGAACAGTCCGTGCCTCCAGCGGCGCGATCGCATCGGTTTGCACAAGAAATCCACCGTCATCCGTGCGCTCGATTCGGATTGCGGTGCCTGTCGTCATTTCGCCGCCGTACTCGAGAACCTCCTCGCGGCCGGCCGCAAGTAGTTGCGTAGGACTCGCCCCATCCCGCGTCAGGTACCCGTGCAGGTGCTCGGAGACACCATTGCGCGGGCTACCTGCATCGACGATCATCACGCGCCGCCGAGCCCGAGCCAGAACAAGCGCGGCACTCAACCCCGCCGCACCGCCACCGACAATCACCACGTCGAACCTCATGTGCTCCCCCAGTCCGCAGATCGTCCCACCCGAGACGGTGGGCTATTCTGGCAATCTAGCAAATTTGTTTACCGGTTAACAAAGTTGAGGAATCGTGAACGAACCAACACTCCGCTCCCGTACCTGCAACCTCTGGGCCGAAAACAATCCCGACCTCGACACCTCGCCCATGGAAGTAGTCGCGCAACTCAAACGGATTACGGCGCTTCTCGAACTAGCAGTCGAACCGGTATACCAAACCGCGGATCTCACCGTGTCGGAAGTGGAACTGCTTGTGCCACTGCGATACGCCGAGGAACCGGTCACCGCGATTCGTCTCGCCGAACGCCTCGGTATGTCTCGGGCCGGGGTCAGCAAGGCACTCGCGCGACTCGAGAAGCGAGGACTCGTCTCCCGCACAAGCAATCCCGAAGACAGGCGATCTGCACTGATCACGATGACGGTCCAGGGAAACGCTGTCGTCGACGACGTCTTTCCTCGCGAACTCGCCGCTCACGGTGAATTGTTCACCCAACTCGGCCGGGACCGGGGGAAGGTCCTTGCCGCACTCGAGCGACTGGCAGTATCCATGGAAAGTGGGCTCGATCGGATGAGCGATGCCCGTTCGCGTACCTGAGTCGCCCAATTCCTGTATCGAACTGACGTCGGCGCACTAGATATCGACGACGAGGCGTGCGATGAGTGAGCTGGCCTCCTGGGAAGCGTCTCCGCCCTCGGTCAGATGACGCTGCGCCTCGGGAAGTTCGCGGCCGTGATGTGCCATGGCCTGCGCATACAGGCGGCCGGCGCGGTACGACGAGCGAACCAACGGACCGGCCATGACGCCGGCGAAGCCCATCTCTTTTGCAGCCTTCGAGTGTGCGACGAACTCCTCGGGCTTGACCCACCGCTCGACGGGGTGGTGCCGCGGTGAGGGGCGCAGGTACTGGGTGATGGTGAGGATGTCGCAGCCGGCGGCGTGGAGATCGGCCATCGCCTCGGTGACTTCTTCCGGGGTTTCGCCCATGCCGAGGATCAGGTTGGACTTGGTGACCAGTCCGTACTCTCGTGCCGCAGTGATGACGTCGAGGCTGCGCTGGTACCGGAATGCTGGACGGATCCGCTTGAAGATGCGGGGAACGGTCTCGAGGTTGTGTGCGAGTACCTCGGGACGTGAGGCGAAGACCTCGTCGAGCAGTTCAGGCTTGCCGCCAAAGTCCGGAACCAGGTTCTCGACGCCGGTGCCCGGGTTGAGTTCGTGGATCTTGCGGACGGTCTCGGCGTAGAGCCAGGCGCCGCCGTCGGGGAGGTCGTCGCGGGCGACGCCGGTGATCGTGGAGTACCGAAGTCCCATGGCCTGAACGCTTTCCGCGACGCGACGGGGCTCGTCGCGGTCGAGGGCTTCGGGCTTGCCGGTGTCGATCTGGCAGAAGTCGCAGCGGCGTGTGCACTGCTCGCCGCCGATCAGGAACGTGGCTTCGCGGTCTTCCCAGCACTCGTAGGTGTTGGGGCAGCCCGCTTCCTCGCAGACGGTGTGCAAACCTTCACGCTTGACCAGGCCCTCGAGCTCCGTGTACTCGGGGCCCATCTTTGCTCGGGTCTTGATCCAGTTGGGTTTGCGTTCGATGGGCGTCTCCGCGTTTCGGATCTCGAGACGGAGCAGCTTACGCCCCTCCCCGGTGGTTCGATTGTCGTGCGTCACGACTTTCCTCCAAGCATTCGTTGGGTCTCTGTCATCGCGTGAGCACAAAGGATGCGGCAAGGTGACTGCCTTCCAAGGCTGCAACTGCGCGGGTGATCAATGGTGTCACCAAGGCCGACACATCGCCGAATCTATTTGTGCTCGAGAGCCATTCGCGTCTCTCATCGCACAGTTCGAGCACACGTGCAGCAACCTCGAGAAACCCCACCGAGTAGAACCACGGCAACACGCGTGTATCGACATCGAAGGTAACTGACCTTCGATACCGGGACAACAACTGCTCGAATGCCGGGTATCCGAAATGAACTGAAGGGCAACCCGATACAACGCTGGGAATTCCTCTCAAACCTGCCCAGAAAACGTAAGCGATACCAACGTCCAACAGCGGGTCACCGAAACCTACTCGACGCCAATCTGTCACTGCGCGCAATAGTGGGGAGTCGGCGAGGTCGAAAATCATTCGATCCAGACGATATTCGCCGTGGAGCAAGCAGGGCTTCTGCGGCGCCGGCACCGATCGCGCGAGGGAATCGAGGAGCGCGTTCAACGCAGGCCTCACACTCAATTCGTGCCGAGCGAGCCTTATTCCAATCTCGGACAAGTAGTTGTGCAGTTCCCCGCACATCCCGGGGAGAGCACTCACACCGTTGAGGCCGACTTCGAGCGAATGAATCCCGGCAAGCGTGTCGGCAAATGAGTTCGCTACCAGGCTTCTCGCGCCGATCTCGACGTCGGCTAACTGAATGTCGGTCCGGAGAGATGATCCATGCACCCGTCGAGAGACGACCAATCCAGAGACTTCGTCCCGGTAGACAAGGAGAGGTACTGGAATGCTGCTCTTTTCGAGCATGTGCAGCGCAGTGGCCTCCGCTCGAATTCCTCGTGTTCCAAGACTGTCATCACTGCTCGACGAACAGCGCAAGATCCATGCTCCTTCACCGCTGGTCAAGGAGTAGGCCTGACCCGGCGGCGAACTGGAAACCTTGTTAGCACTGAATCGCGAGTACCGATCCAACTCGCCACAGTCGATCAGACGCCGTCGAATCTCACCGATATCGAATGGGAGTTGCATTCCCACCAGTTATCCCCATTCGGCATCGATTCGTCATTCGTGAAACCCGGACCGCTATCGATGAAGGCGCAATTCTCGTGACGCGACGACCATCCGATGAACCTCGTCAGCGCCGTCGATGAAACGCATGGTCCGAGCCTGCGCCCACAACATCGCCAGCGGATAGTCTTGCGTCATTCCGCCGGCGCCGTGCACTTGAATTGCCTTGTCGATCACCCAACCCACAGCATCCGGGGCAGCCACCTTGATAGCCGAAATTTCCGTACGCGCCTCACGCGCCCCAACTGTGTCGATCAACCACGCAGTCCGCAGAACGAACAACCGCAACTGATCGATCTTCACACGGGACTGCGCAATCCAATGCTGAATGATCCCCTGATCCGCCAAAGACCTACCAAAGGCCTCACGCTCGTTCGCCCGGCGGCACATCAACTCGATCGCACGCTCTGCCATCCCGATCATGCGCATGCAGTGATGAATGCGCCCCGGACCAAGCCTGGCCTGCGCCAACGCTTGCCCCCGACCACGCTCGCCGAGCATGTGGTCCTTGGGAACAAGCACGTCCTCGAAATGCACCTCCGCGTGACCGCCATGGGCACCGTGAGTGAAGCCGAACATCTTCAGCCCCCGGACAATACGCACGCCGGGAGTCTCACGCGGAATCAGAACCAAACTGTGGCGCGACCGCGGATCCGCATCAGGATCTGACACCCCCATCACGATCAACAACGCACAATCGCTGCTCATCGCGCCGGTCGACCACCACTTACGTCCATTGATCCTCCAACAATCACCCTCATCAGTGATTGAGCAGGTCAAGTTCGCGGGATCAGACGACGACACATCCGGCTCCGTCATGCAATACGCCGACCTGATGTCACCGTTCAACAACGGATCGAGCCACCGATGTTTCTGCGCCTCAGTCCCGAACAGCGTCAGCAACTCCATGTTCCCGGTATCGGGCGGGTTGCAGTTGAACGCTTCCGGCGCAACCTCAGGACTCCAACCCGTTACCTCGGCCAACGGTGCGTACTGCAGATTCGACAGTCCCGCACCACGCGGATCGTGCGGAAGAAACAAATTCCACAACCCCCGCGCCTTCGCGTGTTCCTTCAGCTCCGCCATCACCGCCGGACGCTCCCACTGCCGATCCCCAGCTTCCGGGTTGTCGTGGAAGAAATGCTCTGCAGGAAAAACGAACTCGTCCATGAATGCCGACGCGAGTTCCTTCAAATCAATAGTCTTCGCGTCGAACTCGAAGTCCATGTCACACACCTTCACCCTTCGTGGGCCGAGTACGACCGAGATCAGAAATTACTGTTTCACAACAATTTTCGGCTACGCAAGTGCCGAGAGCCCGCGCTCTGCCAAAGGAACGACCATCGAGCCGATGTCCTCGAAACCGTCGCCGACTGTTTCCCCATTGACGAAGCGAAGATGGATGCCTTCCAGAATCACTGCCATCTTGTAGAATGCGAAGCTCGAATACCACTGCAGCGCATCGGTATCGAACCCGGCGCCTAGGGAATATCTTTCGACAAGGTCGTCGAACGAGGGGAAACCCTCATGCGCAGAAGGCGTCCCGGCAATCGGATTATCGATACCCGCCCATCCCGACCAGAACAGATGGACTAAACCCAAGTCTGTCAACGGATCACCCAGTGTTGACATCTCCCAATCCAGCACTCCGACAATGTCCGACGGGGCACCTAACCGAACAATCATGTTGTCGAATCGAAAGTCGCCGTGAACGATCGAGGTTGCAGACTGCCCCGGAATCGACGACGCGACCCGCGCCCCCAGTTTTTCCAACATCGGAAGATCGCGGGACTTCGACGACGCCAACTGCTTGCTCCATCGCCGTACCTGGCGCTCGAGGTAACCCTCCGGCCTACCGAAACCAGACAAACCCAGGCTACGAAAGTCTTGCGTGTGCAGTGCAGCCAGGCAATCGACGTAGCGATGCGCCAACTCGGAGCGATTGCCCTCGTCCACGGAAGCGAAGTCGTCATCGGTTCGCAACACCTGACCTTCGATCTTGTCCATGACGTAGAAACTTCCACCCGATGTAGCGTCGAACTCCTCGGAGAACACGATCCGCGGAACCGGGACAGTGCTTTCCGCGAGGGCTCGCTGAACGGTCACTTCCCGACCCATGTCGTGAGCAGTCTCCAGACGGTGACCGATCGGCGGACGACGCAGAATCCATCTTCTCGACTTACTCGCCAACTCGAACGTCAGGTTGGATCGACCGCCTGCCAATAGTCGCACAGTCAGTTCCTCGCCCGTACCCAACTCGCCCATCTCGACCAACCTGGACCGAACCAAGTCGGCGTTGAACTGCTCGCTCTCCGCTATTGATTCAACCTCATTCATTACAACGTCCTCATCCCATAGTCCGTTACTCGACGCCACAACGCACCACACCCGCACCGGCGGGCAGGTCGGGCCGAACCAAAACCTTCACGTGCTCTATCTCGTCACCCGCGGCCGGGCGCAGCGCAGAGAACACCTCACTCACCGCATCCAGCCCGGCAAAGCCCGTGACCATCAATCCCGGATCGAAACGACGCTCCACGATATGTTCGAAAGTTCGGGAAAACGCTTGGTACGTATGTTCTCCACGCCCCGGACCACCCACGAATTCCAAACTCACATTCTTGAGAATCCCGATTACGGGTCGAATCGACTCGTGCTCCATTGCCGATCCGACAATCACAATGCGTGTGAACGGTGGAACGACAGACATCAAGGAACCCAGTAGATTCCGCGCTCCGGATGCTTCGAAGACAAATACTTCGGTATCTGCCGGAATCATTCCTGCAAGTGTGCTCAGTGGATCCGAGTGCCTCGGATCGACTGCCACATCGGCCCCGTACGCCAAAGCCACAGTTCGTCGAAGTTCCGAAGGGTCGGATACGACGATGGGGTGAACGCCACGTTGCGCCAATTCGATGACTGCGCCGAGTCCCACAGGCCCGCAACCGGTCACCACTGCGGCGGCGCCGGCAACGATTCGTGAACGCAGCACGGCGTTAACACCAGTAGCGAGAGGTTCGGTCACTGCAGCGGTAACCGGATCCACGTCCGGAGGGATGTGCAGGTGCCCTCCAGCCTGGATAACAACCCTTTCAGCCAGCCCTCCCGGCTTCGAATTGCAGTATCCGACTGTATGAGTCAATCCATCGTCGTCAACGACCCACGGCAGAACCACCAGACGGTCACCGACTGCGTAGTCGACCACTCCGGTTCCCAACTCGGTCACCGTTGCAGTGAACTCGTGTCCGAATACAACATCGTGCGCCGGATCGAACAGCGCTCCCGGCACGTCCGCCTCACGATGCGCAGCCAGGAAATCATCGGTGTGCTGCCAGGCCGAAAGATCACTGCCGCAGATCCCGGTGGCTATCGGCTCCACCAGAAGCTGATTCGGTCCCGGTGACGGCTCCGGAATGTCGGCAAGTATGACGTCTCCACCTCGAAGCACTGCTGCCCTCATCTGATGTCCTCACGTCGAGAAGTGCCTACGATTTTGTCGGCCATTGTTCGAGATACTTCTGTACGGACATCAGCGTGCGCAAGGCTTCGGCGCCGTCGAATGCCCTGTGGTCGAAGGTCAATCCGAGTCGTGCAATGGGCCTGATGGTGAGGAGCTCGGATTCACCGTCGACGCTCTTTCGCGCGACGGGGGTACGCACGATGGCTGGGAGACCGATCGAGGCAACTTGCGGACGAGTCAGGATCGGAGTCGAGACCACGCCGCCGACACTTCCCGAGTTGCTGATCGTAATTGTTCCGCCCGAAAGATCCTCCGGCTGCGCGGAACCCGAGAGTATCGCACTACTGGTCGCGACTATTGCGTCCGACAGTGCCTCCAGTTCGAGATTCTGCGCATCACGTATGACGGGGACGATCAGTCCGTCCGGAGTGTCCACGGCAATTCCCAGGTTGACAGTGTTCCATCGCACGAGGTGCTTGTCCGTGAACGTGGCATTGGCATCCGGGTGGTCTGCGAGCGCCCGGCACAGTGCGTGACCGACAAAGGGAAGGAAACTGAGTTTCCCTTCACCTCGAGCTGATCTCTCACGGTTGATCTTCGCTCGGGCTACTGAGACCGCAGTGAAATCGACATCAACCTGCGCCGTCAATTGAGGAGCCGTATTCCACGATTCTGTCAGATTCTTGGCGATTGCCCTACGCAGGCGAGTGTGTTCGATAGCCGTGTAGGTCACCGCCTCGTATCCGGCGGGAATCGCCACGGTGTCAGCATCTTCCGGTACTCGATCCCTGGCTCCCGGCAAGAATTCGCTCTTGCTCTCCAGCGACATATCAGTCGAGCCCGAATCGAGGCGGAGGCGTCGACTTCCTTCGGGCGGACGATTGACCGGAGAGAACCACGACGCAGCCAACACCAGTGAATCGTTGGGTGGGCGAGAACCCTCGGCGGCGACTGTCGGGGCCGCGCTCTCGAGAGCCCGATCCGGCGAAATCGGGAACGGACCCGCGATCGGACCCGATGTCGGCGCCGCCGGCGCGACATCTTCACCGACTGCATCTTCACCGGCAATGGCTTGCGCGACGGCTACCGGGTCGGCGTCGAGTGAGGCAAATCGAGCAATGACGTCACCGACAGGAACCTCCTGATCCACTGCGGCAACGTAGCTGATGAGGATTCCCGAAGTTGGCGAGTCGACTTCGGTGTCGACCTTGTCGGTCGACACCTCACAAAGCGGATCGCCCTCGGCGACCCTGTCCCCAGGCTTGAGCAGCCATTCGGTGAGCAACGCGAATTCCACCGACCCCATGTGGGGCATGTGGACGTCGAATAGTGTGAGCATGGTGAATGTCCTCGTAGTCGAGTAATTAGTCGCGAACCAGGTGACGGGCCGTCTCGATGATGTCGGAAACACTTGGGAAGCAATGATCTTCGAGGAACCGACTCGCCGGAATAGGCGCATCCACAGAACCGAGACGCGCGATCGGAGCGTGGAGCCAGTAGAAGCAACGCTCCTGGATGAGCGCAGCGATCTCGGCGCCAGGACCAGCGGTTCTCGGCGCCTCGTGAACGATCATCGCCCGCCCGGTCCGCATCACCGACGCGATGATCGTGTCGTGGTCCAGCGGAACCAGCGTCTGCAGGTCGACAACCTCGAGTTCGATACCCTCCGCAGCCAGCACGAGTGCTGCTTCGAGCGAGCGAGGCACCATACATCCATAGCTGATGACGGTCACTGTGTCGCCACGCCGTGGAATCGATGCTTTACCCAAGGGCATTACGTACTCGGGATCGGTGAATACCTCACCCCGTTTGAAGTTGAGCTGCTTGCTCGGGTAGTACAGAACAGGATTTGGGTCCCGGATTGCGGCCTTGAGTAGGGCTTTCGCGTTGGCAGGATTGGACGGGACAACTGCTTTGAGTCCCGGAAAATGCATCGGTAGCATCTCCATCGAACCCGAATGTTCTGGTCCTGCACCACCGCTCGGCCCGATCGGCATGATGATCACAGCGGGAAGTTCGAATTGACCACCGTGCATATGGCGCCACTTACCCAGTTTCTGAAAGATCTCGTCCCCGGCGATCAAACTGAAGTCTGCAAACCCCAACTGTACGATCGGACGCATTCCGGTCATGGCCGCCCCGGCAGCTGCACCCACCATGAATGCTTCGGTGATTCCGGTGTTTCGGATCCTGTCCAGGCCGAATTCCTCTACCAGGCCTCGGGTTCCGCCGAAGAAGCCGCCTGAGGCAATGTCCTGCCCCATGAGAAACACCGAGGGGTCACGGCGCATCTCTTCGGCAATCGCCGCACCCTGTGCGGCCTCGTAGCTTTGCACCGTAGTTTCCGGAGCCGTGCGGTTGACAGACGTGTCGTCAGTGATAGTCATGCAAAAACGTCCTTCATGATAACGGAGGGGTCAGGCAAAGGAGCGGCTTCTGCCTCGGCGAGCGCTTCGGCAACTTCCGCACGCGCTGCGGCGACGATCTGGTCGGCCAGCAAAGCATCGAGTCGAGAACGCATGATGTCCAACGGATCTCGGTACGTCGACAGGAAGTCTTCCGGGCGATACTTCTGCGCGTCACCTTCCCAGTGTCCACCGACACGGGTGACGACTGCCTCGATCAACGACGGCCCCTGACCATCGCGCGCTCGATCAATCGCAGCCTTTGTCGCATGGTAGACAGCGACGGCGTCATGACCATCGACGCGAACGCCGGGAATCCCGTATGCAGTCGCGCGTTCGGCGATAGTGCGTGTCGGACTCACAGATTCAAATGTGGTGGTTACCGAGATTCCATTGTTCTCACAGAAGTAGACCAGCGGTAGTTTCCACCGCGATGCCTCGAGAAGAGTTTCATGGAAGGTGCCACGTGCCGCCGTCCCGTCGCCGAAGTCCGCCAGCGCAACTTGCCCAGTGCCTCTCATTTGCGCCGACAATGCCGCGCCTGCTGCCACCGGATACACCGAACCCAGCGTCGCACCCTCCCCCATGATTCCCAGCGCCGGATCAGCCCAGTGAGGAACGCCGGCACCCTTTCCGCCGGTAGAACCTGTCACTTTTCCAAGCAGGTCACCGATGATCGGCCCCATCGTCATCCCTTTGGCAAGCGGCCATGTGGCTCCTCTTCCCTGATAGAACAGATAGTCGTCGTCTCGCATCGCTGCCACCGCTCCAGCGACAGCACCTTCCTGCCCTTTGCCCGGATGCCAAAATCCGGCAAATCCGTGGTCCCGGATGTGAATCTGCACCGCGTCCTCGATCGCACGCGCACGGGCCATGACGGTGAAAATGTCGATCGCCAACCGTGGGTCGAGTGACTCCGGTTCCACTACTTCGGTCAGCTGTTCGCTTGTGTGCGTGGCCATTCCGATCTCCTTCTGACAGTCCGACATGCAAGTACGAGGTTCGCGCCTTTGACAACCCGGCATCGATTGCCATTCGTGTGGCTGCTGTCACATCACCCTATGTGGATCAAGTGATTCAATCAAGTGCATTCTCTAAATCGCCTGAGATCTACTCAGACATCACCGGGTCAGCAGGCCGGAAATCAGGCCGCGACATCGCGATATGATGGGGTCAACAAACCGAAAGGTTGCGGAAATGCCACGATCCAGTCCACGCGACGGCGCAGCAACTCGCCGTGCTCTGATCGACTCAGCGGCAAAGCTGTTCGCAGCAGAGGGAGTCGAGGCCGTCTCGATTCGAGCGATCAATGCCGAAGCCGGATTGGGAGCAGCATCCGCGCACTATCATTTCGGATCCAAGGACGCGATCCTCGACGCCGTCCTCCTCGACTCCGGCGCCGAAGTACTCGCACACATTCATCGCCTGGCCAAGAACATGGTCGATTCCGACACCGTTCCGACAGCGAGGCAGATCGTCGATCTCCTGGCACTGCCGTATCGCCAGTTCCTCGATCAGGAACCTGACAAAGGTGTTCGGTGGCTGACTATTTGTGGACAACTCAGCCTCGCCAACGATCCTCGGCTATTCCCCGTCAAGGACGACACAGCAGAGTTGCTGCGCAAACTACTCGAACGCGCCTACCCCGCAGCCGACGACACCGCGATCGAACTGAACTGGTCACTCACCGTGAACACGCTGATCGTGATGGCGGCACGATGGTCGGACGCAAGCATCGAGGGATCTCGCGCGCTGTCCAACGGTCGATTCGACACACTGGCGGATTTTGTCGCAGGCGGACTCGAGTCACTCATGGATCCAACCCGGACCTAGCTTTGCGGATGGATCTTCCCAGGTAGGGTTGCGGATCCACCATCCACAGAACGCGCCGTCTCCGTGCGCGCTTTTGCAATTTTCTTGGGAAAAATTTAGTGGATCACTTGACAGAATCAATCGATCCATTTTACTGTGCCTCACATCACAAAATGCTTCAGTGGGTCTGCACACTCGCCGCGCCGACTGTCCCGCTCACTGCCCCGTCTTCCCGTCAGAAAGATGCAGGAGCCACGATGACCGCTCCATCCACGGATAATCCTTCCTCGACTCCATCGGAATCTTCCTCCGCAAACCCCACTCTCGCGATAGAAGGCGTGGGAAATCGATCAACCGCCGGCTGGGTCGGAATCCTCCTGATCCTCTGCCTTCTGTCCGAAGAAGTCGCATACGCGTTCAATCTGGTGACGCCCGCACTCCCCAGCATGGCTGGTTCATTCGAGACCTCGAACATCGCCTGGGTGTCAACACTGTTCACACTCTCCGGCGCTATCAGCGCACCGTTGATCGGCAAGCTCGCAGATCGAGACGGTAAGAAGAAATGGCTTCTGATCGCAACCGCCTGCATGGCAACAGGCTCGCTGATCGTCGCAATCGCGCCGACCTTCTCCGTAGTACTAGTCGGTCGTACCGTCGAAGGACTCGGTCTTGCAATCGTGCCGATAACCTACTCGCTGATGCGCGACATCTTCCCGAAGCGCATGCTGGCGATGGCGGTCAGCATGACAACCGCTGGAATTGGTGTCACCACGATCACCGGTCCTGTCATTGCCGGAGTTTTGATCGATAATTTCGGCTTCCGCGGAGTGTTCTTCGCATTGGCGCTCTTCCCTGTGCTCCTGGGCGCCTTGGTAATGCTCGTTGTTCCCGAGTCCCCGATCCGAGTGAAAACGTCCATCGACTGGGTTGGTGGGATCATGCTCGGGCTCTCGATCGCACTCCTCCTGTACTGCATCGGCGAAGGCGGAACGTGGGGCTGGACGTCGTGGAAGACACTTCTCTGCGCCATCGCCGCGGTGGCAATTTTCATCGGATGGGCTCGATACGAAAAGCGAATCGAGAACCCACTGATTGACATTGCGGTGCTGCGCGGTCGCGCTGTCGTGACGACACTGGTCGCGCAATTTACCGGCCAGGCCGTCATCGTTCTCCAATTCGTCCTATTGTCTTTCATCGTTCAGACACCTATCGCCCTCGGCGTTACCTACGGGTTGGGGGAAAGCGCAAGCTACATGGCGCGGTTGACCACACCGGCCGGCGTGGCCACCGTCGCAATGGGGTTGCTTGTCGGCATAATCGCAGAACGTCGGGGCGCACGCCTGCCGAACTGGATCGGCTTCGCCTTGATGGCGATCGGCTCCGCATCACTCGCCCTCTCCCACAAGGAATTCTGGCCGATACTGTTGGGATACTTGGTATATGCATTCGGGGCCGGTCTGATCAGTGCGGCAATACCCAACCTGGTGATCGCCGCCGCGCCGGTTCGACTGCAGGCCGTCACAGCCTCGACGGTCAATGTGGTGGGATCCGTCGGCAGTGCTGTTGCTGTACAGATTGGTTTTGCCATCCTCGCCCTGAACATTGCAACGGTTGCCGACGGAACGCCTATTTACGCTGGAATTGGCTACACAACAGTCTATTTCGTTGCAGCAGGTCTGGCGATAGTCGGACTCGCCGCGACTCTCCTCATGCCGCACGGCCGAAAGCCCCAGTCTGTGGAAGCACTGACCTGATCTGAATCGACTACCTGAGAATTATCGTGACCTCACACTATGACGTCGTTGTCCTCGGAGCCGGCCCCGGTGGGTACGTCGCTGCTATCCGCGCGGCACAACTGGGCCTGAGCACCGCCATCATCGAGCAGAAGTACTGGGGCGGTGTATGCCTGAATGTCGGCTGCATTCCGTCCAAGGCGCTTCTCCGTAACGCCGAACTCGCGCATATCTTCACGAAAGAAGCGAAGACGTTCGGCATGTCCGGAGACGTATCCTTCGATTTCGGCTCCGCTTTCGATCGCAGCCGCAAGGTCGCGGACGGGCGAGTCAAGGGCATTCACTTCTTGATGAAGAAGAACAAGATCCCGGAGTACGACGGCAAGGGCACGTTCGTCGACGCCAACACCATCAGCGTGGAGCTGAGCAAGGGTGGCACCGAGACGATCACGTTCGACAACGCGATCATCGCGACGGGTTCGTACACCAAGCTGCTGCCCGGCACCTCGCTGAGCGAGAACGTCGTGACCTACGAAGAGCAGATCCTCACCCGTGACCTTCCGGGTTCGATTCTCATCGTCGGTGCCGGCGCGATCGGCATGGAGTTCGGTTACGTCCTCAAGAACTACGGCGTCGACGTCACGATCGTCGAGTTCCTCGATCGGGCACTGCCCAACGAGGACGCCGACGTCTCGAAGGAATCGCCAAGCAGTACAAGAAGCTCGGCGTCACCATCAAGACCGGTGCCGCTGTGCAGTCCATCAGCGACGACGGCAGCAAGGTCACCGTCTCGATCAAGGACAACAAGTCCGGCGAGATCGAGACCGTGGTCGTCGACAAGGTTCTGCAGTCCGTCGGCTTCGCACCGCGCGTGGAGGGCTTCGGTCTCGAGAACACCGGTGTCGCGTTGACCGATCGCGGCGCCATCGCGATCGACGACTACATGCGCACCAACGTCCCGCACATCTTCGCCATCGGTGACGTCACCGCCAAGCTGCAGCTCGCGCACGTCGCAGAAGCTCAGGCTGTCGTCGCTGCCGAGACCATCGGCGGCGCGGAGACGCAGACACTCGGTGACTACCGGATGATGCCGCGTGCGACGTTCTGCCAGCCGCAGGTCGCCTCGTTCGGGTTGACCGAGGAGCAGGCCAAGGCCGAGGGCTACGACGTCAAGGTCGCGAACTTCCCGTTCGCCGCCAACGGCAAGGCACACGGTCTCGGTGACCCGACCGGTTTCGTCAAGCTGATCGCCGACAAGAAGTACGGCGAACTGCTCGGTGGACACCTCATCGGACCGGACGTCTCGGAACTGCTGCCCGAGCTGACCTTGGCCCAGAAGTGGGACCTCACGGTCAACGAGTTGGCACGCAACGTCCACACCCACCCCACACTCAGTGAGGCACTGCAGGAAGCGATCCACGGCCTCGCAGGCCACATGATCAACCTCTGAAGAACTCCGATCGATCAGAAAGTAGTAGACCTCAGTGACATCTACTGGCAGTACTGAAATCCACGCACTCCCAGTCACCGATCCACCCCGAGACTCCAATCCCTGGGTCGCCATGACTGCGATCGCACTCGGCGTTCTCATCGTTTCGCTCGACGGCACGATAACGGCAGTGGCCAATCCGGTTCTTGTCGTCGATCTAGGCGCGAGTCTCTCTGGTTTGCAATGGATTACCAACATTTATCTGCTCGCGATGGCGGCAACGCTCGTTCTCGCGGGAAGGTTGGGCGATCGCTTCGGACGACGATCTGTGTTCCTTTCAGGGATCGTCGGTTTCGGGCTGGCATCAGCGGGAATCGCCTTGGCGCACAGTGTAGAAATGGTGATCTTCTCGAGACTCGGCCAGGGAATTTTCGGCGCACTGATCGTCACCAACGCTCTGGCATTGCTTCGGTCCCTCTTCTCCGAGGCAGCACTTCCGAAGGCGCTTGCGGTCTTCGCATCGCTGATCGGCGCTTCATCCGCCGCCGGCCCCCTGATCGGCGGATTGCTGATCGAGCACACCAGCTGGCGATGGGCCTTCTTGATCAACGTCCCCGTTGCGGCGATTTCCCTCGCTACAGGATTGTTTCTGCTCCCCAAGGGCCGGGTCGTACGGACTGTAAAGTTCGACGTCCTGGGTTCGATCTTGCTGACGAGTTCACTCCTCGCCATAACCTATGGACTTATAAAAGCCCCCGAAAGTGGTTGGACTGATTGGCATGTCATCGGGTGGCTGGTCGGTGGAATCGTCACTGGTGTGGCCTTCGTAGAAGCGGAGCGACGCGCATCGGATCCTTTGGTGCCGCTTCGGCTATTCGCTGACCGGTCAATCACACTCGGAGTCATCCTGACAATCATCTCCTTCTTTGCGCTTGTCGGCTCACTGTTCTTCATTCTCTTGTTCTTGCAACAGATCAACGGTGACTCCCCCATGGCCGCTGGACTCCACATCCTCCCGATGAGTATCGCGAATGTAATCGCTTCGAGCAGTTGCGGTTGGATCATCAAACGGTACGGCGCACGTCCGCCCTTGTTTATGGGAATGTTGCTTAGCGCAGTGGGATTCCTACTGTTCACCACCATCGAACCACACGGAAGCTACCTTTCTCTGGCCATTCCGTTTGTGGTACTGGGCCTGGGAATCGGGTTTGTGATGACTGCTTCAGTCCAAGCGATCCTAGGGAATGCGAACGTCGCAGACGCCGGACCTGCCGCGGGCGTCCATCAGACCTCACTTCAAGTTGGCGGTATCCTCGGAACTTCAGTGCTCGGAGCCGTGATGGCGGCGGCATCCGCAGCAAAGTTCCACGAAACACTACTGGGCAACGTCATTCCCGACTTCATAGTCGATCGAGTCTCGGAAGATGCGGTTCGCGCCGTCGCCCAGGGCACCACACCAGTCGTGACAGAAATTGACCCGGAACTTTCCCTCACACTGCGATCAGCGACAGAGACTGCATTCATGTATGGGCTGCAGACGACGATGTGGGTGGGCGCCATCGTCTCCCTGATTGGCGCGTTCGTCTCGATCGGAATCAGAAGAGGGCGAGTCACGAAAACAGCCACTCACATCCACTGAACGGATCACTCCTGCTCTCCGGTCCGCCCGCCGTACGTCGCAATCTTGTACTCCGTCGCAGCCAAAGACAACGTGAGCTCCTTGATCTGCCGACGAACGGTGTCCCGGTGTTCGAGCAGCATGTCGAGCCTCTCCGGAACTGTCCCTTCACCGGCGTCGACCAGTTCGACGTAGTGCTGCAGGTCGCGAATCGCCATACCCGAGATGCGCATGCGGGTCAGAAACACCAGCCTGCGAACAGATTCCGGACCGTACACACGATGTCCGCTCGAGTCACGATCGACCTCGACCAGACCGATCTTCTCGTAGTAGCGCAGCGTATGTGCCGAGACATCCAGCAGGTCCGAGACTTCGGCGATCGACATCGGCTCCTGAACGTCCCCTGCATCGACGAGTCGGTGAATCACCTCGATCGACATGGGCCCGTCCACGTCCCCAAGTGCCTCGAGCGCCTTACGCATCAAGTCTTCGGTAGCCATGACTCTCAGCCTAGAACGGGCGGACAGGTCCGGCAGCATCCGCGAAATCGGCGCTGCGAGCCAGGTCGGCCCAGACGGACACCTCGGCGAGATTCTTGCGATACGACGCGGAGACACGCTCCACGGCTTCCTTTCCGAGTGGTAGACGAAGTGGCACATTCTCGCTGTGCACAAGCGAGGTGATGATCTCTGCTGCCTTCTCCGGATCACCCTCCTGAACACCGTCTGCCGCAGCCATGTCCCGCAGAACGGGATCGAGCAAATCACGGTATTCCGATGATGATTCGGCGAAGCTCAGAACGCCAGGTGTGTTGAATGCCGTACGGAATCGACTGGGCTCGACGATCATCACCCGAACGCCGAACTGCGCGACCTCACCGGCAAGAGCCTCCGACCAACCCTCGAGAGCGAACTTCGACGCCGAATATGCCCCGACACCGGGAAACGACATCCGGCCGCCTTGACTGCTCATCTGCACGATCGTCCCGCTGCCCTGCGCCCGCATCGACGGGAGGACGGCGCGCACCAACGCGGCGGGTCCGATCAGGTGCAGTTCCATGAGATCCCGCAAGGTCGAATCGTTCACCATCTCCGCCGCGCCGACCATCCCACGACCGGCATTGTTGACCAGCACGTCGACGCGACCGAAACGCCCGAGCGCATGTTCGACGACGCCCGGAGCTGCTGCGGTATCTCTGACGTCGAACGTTACCGCCGAGAACCGATCCGGATTCGCCGACGCAATATCTGCAACGGACTCGGGACGACGAACTGCAGCGACTACCGCGTCCCCCGATCGAAGTGCAGACAGTGCGAGTTCACGGCCGAAACCCTGAGAAACTCCGGTGATGATCCAGGTCTTTGTTGTCATGGTCGGCAACGCTAGGGGTTAGAGCGCGCTCCAACGCAAGCGTTGCTTCTACTGACGCACTACACGCCGGCCCAGAGCGGTCGTTCCCCGCGAAGGAAACCGTCGACACCGGCTTTGAAGTCGTCACTGCTGTAGATCATGCTCATCAGATCGTTGTTGTCGGTGACCGATCGGGTCCTGATGCGGCGCAGGGCCTCTCGGATCGTCCACACGGTCATCGGGGCAGCCGCCAGCAGTTCCCGCGATACCTGGGCAGTCAGGCTCGCGAACTCGGTCTCTGTTGCACAGTCGCTGAGGAAGCCGTTCCGCAGAGCCTCGTCGCTCGACATGACCCCCGCCCGAGCCACCAACGACATCAGACGCGAACTGCCGATCCTGTCCGCCAGCAACGCCACGGAATGGATCGACAACGAGTTTCCGAGTGTGCGCGCGATCGGAAGGCAGAAGCGGGACCCGTGCGTCGCGATCCGCACGTCGCACGCTGCCGACAGCAACAGCCCTGCTCCCGCGCACACGCCGTCGATGACCGCGAGGGTGGGGACCCTCACTTTCTCGAGTTCGGTCAGCACGCCGACGAACCGACTTTCGTAGTCGAGTCCGTCGTGAAAGCTCGAGAAAGTCTGAAAGTGGCTAATGTCGGAGCCCGCCGAGAACGCCTCTCCCCCGGCTCCGCGGAGGGTAAGCAACCGGATCTCGCGGTCGGAATCGGCGCGCCGGCAGGCTCCGGCAATGGCGTCGTACATCTGTGGGGTCAATGCGTTGCGTTTTTCCGGCCGGTTGAACACGACGTCGAGGGTCTCGCCACGACGGATGATCGAGATGTCTTCGTGCGTTTCAGTCATGACACTCACGCTATTTCCGGTAGAGAAGAATCGAAACACATTGCACTTGAATATCTTTGCGAATCCTCGATGCAATATTGCAGATAGTGCGAACAGAGAAACACTAGTGCAGTGTCATGCCACCGTCATGCCACGACAGTGCGCTGCGGCACGCCCGAATACTGGCTCAGCGGCCTGATCAGCGCATTGGACTGCCCCTGCTCGATGATGTGCGCCGTCCATCCGGTGATACGACTCATCACGAAGATCGGCGTGAAGATCTCGACGTCGAAACCCATGAGGTAATACGCAGGGCCGGTTGGGAAATCGAGATTCGGCTTGATTCCGGTGGCACTGACCATCGTCTTCTCGAGGATCTCGTACATCTGCACCCACTTCTCGCCGTCGGTCGCCGCCGCGACGTCGAGGAGCGCCTGCTTCATGGTCGGAACACGCGAATCACCGTTCTTGTAGACGCGGTGCCCGAAGCCCATGACCTTTTCCTTGGCAGCCAACTTCTCCGACATCCAGGCTTCCGCGCGGTCGGGGTCGTCGATCTCGAGCATGTCGTGCATGACGGCTTCGTTCGCGCCGCCATGCAGCGGGCCCTTGAGCGTGCCGATCGCAGCGGTCACTGCGCTGTAGATGTCTGAAAGTGTCGACGTCACAACGCGCGCGGCGAACGTCGACGCGTTGAAGGAGTGCTCCGCATACAGGATCAGCGAGACCTCGAAGGCCTTCACGATTTCCGGCTCGGGAACAGCGCCGAAGCACATGTTCAGGAAATTCTCGGCGAATCCCAGATCCGACTGGGGCGCAATGGGATCCTGACCGCGGCGGCGCCGGAAATCGGCTGCCACGATGGTCGGCAGGACAGCCGTCATCCGCAGCGCCTTGGCCAGATTGGCCTTCTCCGAGTTGTCGTCCTCCGCCGGATCCTCGGCGCCGAGGTAGCTGATCGCCGTCCGGACCACGTCCATCGGGTGGCAGTTGTCGGGCATCTTGGCCAGGAGCGAGAGCAGTGAGCGATCGGCGCGACGCGCCGCACGCTCACGCAGACAGAGCAATTCGAGCTGCTCGGGCGTCGGCAGTTCGCCGTACCAGAGCAGGTGCGCAACTTCTTCGAAGCTGCAGTTCGCGGCAAGGTCCTGCACTGCGTAACCGCGATACGTCAACGAATTCGTCTCGGGCACTACCTTGGAGATAGCCGTCGTGTCGACGACAACTCCGGCCAAGCCCTTGTAGATCGTCGGAATCTGTTCGGTCATGTCCTACTCCCCTCCAAGCTGAAATTAAAAATGCCACTGTCGAATTCGTTGTAGCGCTCGTACTCGAGAATCTCGTACAACCTGCTGCGATGCTGCATCTCACCGAGCAATCCTTCTTGCGTGCCCTCCGCAAAAATCTCACGCAGACCCTTTTCGATGGCGAACATCGCCAACCGCAGGGTGGTGACGGGGTAGATGACGGCGTTGAACCCGATCTCCTCCAACGTCTTCGCCGAAATGAGATTCGATTTCCCGAACTCGGTCATGTTGGCGAGGAGCGGAGTGTCGACTGCTACGCGGAACTTCTCGAAGTCGGCCTCGGTGACCAAGGCTTCTGTGAAGATCAAGTCGGCACCGGCGTCCGCATAGGCTTTTGCTCGCTCGATGGCTGCGTCGATACCGTCAATTCCGGCAGCATCGGTGCGCGCGCAGATGACGAAGTTGGGGTCACGACGGGCCGACACCGCAGCGCGAACACGGCGAACCATGTCTTCGGTGGGCACGATCGCTTTGCCGTCGAGGTGCCCACAGCGCTTGGGGTTGATCTGGTCTTCGAGGTGGAGTCCGGCTACTCCGTCGTCCTCGAAAATGGTGACCGTTCGGGCGGCACTCATGGGTTCACCGAAACCCGTGTCGGCGTCGATGAGCGTCGGGAGGTCGGTGACCCGCGCGATCTGCTTGCTGTGGCCGGCGACTTCCGTCAACGTGGTCAGTCCGATGTCGGGAAGCGCCAACCCGGCGGAATATGCACCACCGGATACGTAGACACCTTCGAACCCGATTTCCTGAATCAGCTTGGCTGTCAGCGGATTGATGGCACCTGGCAAGCGCTGAATCTTGCCGGAGGTCAGCCCGGCACGGAAAGCGATGCGTTTGTCGGCTGCGGACGTCGATGCTGCGATGAGGCCCGTCATCAGAAGAGTCCCTTGGCGACCTTGGGTGCCCGAGCAAGGACGTTTTCGGAGACGGTGAAGGTCAGCTGATCGAGCTCGCCGGCCTTCAGCTGCGCTGTGCGCTGTGCGGCGTCCAGGAAGCGATCCTGTTCGCTCGGCTCGATGACGCCCTCGGCGAGGGTGCGGAACTTCGCGACGTACTGATCGCGAGCGAACGGACGTGCGCCGAGCGGGTGCGCGTCGGCCACCGCCAGCTCGTCGACGATGACTTCGCCGCTCTTCAAGGTGATCTCGGCGCGAGCACCGAAAGCCTTCTCGTCCGGATCCGTCGGGTGGTAACGGCGTGTCCATTCGGGGTCTTCGCGCGTGGAGATCTTGTTCCACAGCTCGATCGTGTCCGGGCGCTGTGCACGCTCGGGCGCGTAGGAGCGCTCGTGGTGCCAGGTGCCGTCCTGCAGCGCAACGGCAAAGATGTACATCACCGAGTGGTCGAGGGTTTCGCGTGACGCGGTGGGGTCGAACTTCTGCGGATCACCGGAACCGGTGCCGATGACGACGTGGGTGTGGTGGCTGGTGTGCAAGACAATCGAGGCGATCTGGTCGAGATCGCCGACACGAGAACGCATCCGACGAGCCAGGTCGATCGGCGCCTGGCTCTGGTATTCCGCGGAGTGTTCCTTGGTGTATGAGTCGAGGATGGCGCGCTTCGCCTCACCCGAACCCGGAAGCGGAACGTGATACTGCTTGTCCGGACCACCGAGTAGCCAGGCGATGACGCCGTCTTCGCCTTCCCAGATCGGTGAAGGTGCACCTTCACCGCGCATCGCACGGTCGACTGCCTCGACGGCAACCTTGCCTGCAAGCGCAGGCGCGTATGCCTTCCAACTGGAGATCTCGCCCTTGCGGGACTGCCGTGTCGCCGTCGTGAGGTGCAGCGCCTGACCGATTGCCTGGTAGACCGTCTCGGTGCCCAGACCGAGCAAAGTTCCGATACCGGCGGCGGCCGAAGGGCCGAGGTGTGCGACGTGATCGATCTTGTGCTCGTGCAGGCAGATAGCCCGAACCAGGTCGATCTGAATCTCGTAGCCGGTTGCCAGACCACGAATCAGGTCCTTTCCGTCACGGCCGGTGTGCTGAGCGACGGCGAGGATCGGCGGGATGTTGTCACCGGGGTGCGAGTACTCGGCGGCGAGGAACGTGTCGTGGAAATCGAGTTCACGAACCGCGACGCCGTTGGCCCAGGCGGCCCATTCAGGCGAGAACGTACCGGGGATACCGAACACGGTGGAGCCTGGCGTATACGGATGCGACTGTGCTTGCGCCCGCGCATTCACCACGGGACGGCGCACCAGGGAGGCGGCAGCAACCGCCGCATTGTCGATGATCCGGTTGACGATCATGTCGGACGTGGCATCGGTGACGTCGACGAAATCCGTCGCAACTTCCGCGATCTTCCACGCGAGGTGGTCTTCCTTGGGGAACTCTTCGGCAGAGCGGTGGGTGCGTACGAGATGCGTCTTCATCGATCCTCTTCTCACGTGCTTCGGTATCTATTTGCACGCTACGCAGCTCGTTCACCGCGGGATAGGCCCTCGCAATTGCCTATTTGTGCAATAACAATCCTGCAATGTTGCGAATGTTGCGAATGGCTTCTCGGTAGGGTGAACGCGATCGACACCGAGGAGATTCGATGAAGAAGATGTACGCGGGAGCGCGGCTGCGACGGCTGCGGGAAGAACGAAACCTGTCACAGTCCGCACTGGCAAAGGCACTCGAACTCTCCCCCAGTTATGTCAATCAACTCGAAAACGATCAACGACCGCTGACGGTCCCCGTCCTCCTCAAGCTCAACGCCGAGTTCGATCTCGACGTGCAATTCTTCGCTTCCGATTCCGACGCACGCCTGGTTGCGGACGTTCATCACGCTCTGGCCGAAACCTCGGAATCCGGGGACGTATCGCTGGCGGAGGTGGACGAATTGGTGGCCCGAATGCCGGCGGTCGGACGCACCCTCGTGATGTTGCACCGCCGCCTTCACGCCGCAACAGAGCAGTTGGACCAGTTCTCGACGCAGTTATCCGGCGAGACAGCATCTGATGTGTCTTTGGTGCCCATGCCTTACGAGGAAGTTCGGGACTTCTTCTACGACCGAAAGAATCACATCGCCGTACTCGACGACGCTGCTGAGCGGATGTTCGTGGACAACGGATTGTCCGTGGGCGCAGTAGATCTGCAACTGGCACGACTGCTTCGCGATCAGCACGGCGTCACCGTGACGATCCGCACGGACGAACCAGACAAGCTCGGCCCCAAGCGCTTCTACGATCCGGACAAGTCGATCCTCACCCTGGCGCGACGTCTGTCGGCAGGACAACGCGCGTTCCAGATCGCGATGCAGTTGGCCTTCTTCACACAGGCCGACGTGATCGATACCCTTGTCGCTGAGGATGAATCGCTCAGTTCCGAGTCCGCGGCACTGGCGCGTATCGGCCTCGCGCACTACTTTGCCGGCGCACTGCTACTCCCGTACAGCCAATTCCTGGAATCCGCCGAGGCCCTGCGATACGACATCGACCTGCTCAGCCTCAAATTCGAGGTCGGCTTCGAAACCGTCTGTCACCGGTTGTCCACCCTCCAACGACACGGCCAGCGCGGCATTCCCTTTTTCTTCGTCCGAACCGATCGTGCCGGCAATATCTCGAAGCGTCAGTCTGCTACCGCTTTTCACTTCTCGCGAGTTGGCGGAAGTTGCCCGCTGTGGGTCATCCATGAGGCATTCGCGAGCCCCGGACGCATCCTCACCCAGGTCGCGAAGATGCCCGACGGTCGGACATACCTCTGGGTGGCGCGCACTACCCACAGCGGCGGACTCGGATACCTCGCACCTGAGCGGAACTTCGCCGTCGGGCTCGGTTGCGACATCGGCTACGCCGATCGCATGGTCTACTCCCACGGAATCCAGACGGACGACCCCGCGACCATCGTGCCGATCGGTGCGGGGTGCAAGGTCTGCGACAGACCGGCGTGCTCCCAACGCGCCTTCCCTCAACTCGGTCGCTCGATCTCCGTCAGCGAGAACAGCAGTAGTCATCTGCCGTATCCGCAACAATAGGACGCAAACAGTCGGGCACAAACAGTCGGGCGCACCGACTCCACCTGCAGTTTCCCGGAGCTACGACGCTCTTCTGCTTCCATGGAGGTCATGCAACCCGATACCGTGACCCCGCGCCGGCGTGTTCTTCGCTGCCTTACTTTCGTGGTTGGTGTTGCCGGAATCGCGACTGGTCTCGCCGCGTTGGCCGCGACCGTGCTCGACGTCGATCACAACATCGTGATCGTTCTGGCGTCCGTGGCACCTCTGTTGATGATCGC
The DNA here is from genome assembly GCF_042728675.1 of Rhodococcus sp. NPDC060176. NCBI lineage: Bacteria > Bacillati > Actinomycetota > Actinomycetes > Mycobacteriales > Nocardiaceae > Rhodococcus > Rhodococcus sp. NPDC060176. The sequence continues at coordinate 1,023,519 of NZ_JBHWYS010000001.1, read as the reverse complement.
ACCGCTGATCGGCGCCGTGGTCTCGGGTATCGGGCGCCAGTGGATCGTGTGCGCCGCCTCGATCCTCGTCCTTGGGTTGTTCGGATGGTCTGTGAGCCCGCTGTACATCGGTGGCACTGGGGAATCGACGTCCGCGACCGGCCCGTCGATTCGAATCATGCAGGCCAACTTGATGGTCGGTGCAGCGGATCCGGAGTCGCTTGTGACGACGGTTCGCGAACGCAACGTCGACGTCGTGACCGTCCAGGAGTTGACATACCAGGAAGCCGAAACCCTGAAAGCCGCGGGACTGGAAGAAGTTCTGAGCCATCAATTCCTGGTCCCGTACACCGACGGCGGTGGCGGAGCCGGCATCTACAGTCGCTTTCCGCTCTCCAATCCGCGTAGCCTCGACGGATTTTCACCTGAAACACTCTCGGCCGAGCTGAATGTCGGCTTGTCTCAACCGGTCACGCTTTTCGCAGTACATCCGGCACCGGCCTACATCTCACCGGCTTCGGTGTGGGCGGCCGAACAGCGAAGGCTCGGGTCCTACATGGACAAAGTCGCCGGGCGGGACAACGTGATAGTGAGCGGCGACTTCAACGCGTCGTACTCGAACAAACAGTTCCGGAATCTTCTCACGAACGGATACACCAGCGCCGCCGACCAATTGGGTTCCGGCCTGATCCCGACCTATCCGACCGACAAATGGTTTCCGGCGGCGGTCGGTATCGACCACATCATCACTAAAGGCGCCGTGGCGACTTCCCTCGAACGGATCAAGATCGAGGGATCCGATCACCACGGCTTGATTGCCGACATCACGTTGTCTTGAGTTAATACTGGATTGAGCGAGCACCGGGGCATGGTTAGGCCCCGGTGCTCGCGTCTGCAGTTTGTGCCCGTTCAGGCGGCTGTCGGTGGACTGTTCCCGCCGATCGGCTGCTGATACGGGTCGATCGGCATCGGCGGGTAGAACACCGTTTTTCGATCGGGGCCGATCTCCACCCGCCATTCGGTGTGGTGCATCGTCCGATGATGATGACCACACAACAGAATCAGATTGTCGAGATCCGTTGGGCCACCATCATTCCAGTGAACAATATGATGAGCATCGCACCACCCCGATGGTGTCCCGCATCCCGGAAACGCACACCCACCATCACGGACCGCCAACGCCCGCCGCTGCGGAACCGTCGCCGTTCGCACTTCCTTACCGCAGTCGAGCGGAACACCATTCTCGTCCAACAAAATCCGCGTTACGGTGCAGTCGCAGGCCAACATCCGGGCAGTGTCGATACTGATCGGGCCCACCCAATCCGTCCACGCGAAACCCAGTTCCTGAGTCGACGGCAGTAGATCCTTCAGCGCCTGCATATCTGTCATGTCTTTCGCCGACGCAGTCACCGTGATGTGCGGTTTCACCCCACCCTCGATCGGACCCAGTCCCGCCCGCTCGTACCGGCGCAGCAGTTCGCAGAACCCGTCCGCGCGTCGTAGCGCCGGAGTGCGAGTGTCCTTGACGCCGTCCTTCTCCGGCGTCGGCGCCGACAGGCTCGACAACAACGTGATCAGACGGGCACCTTTGACGGCATCCAGATCACCTTTCACCGACACGCGCCCGTACAGGCCTTTCGAGGCGTAGAACTCGTTACGCTCCGAATCCTCACCCACCGGGACGCCGTCCTCGCGTTTTCCGTACTGCTTCTCGATCCGCCGGATCGCCGCCCGCACAGCATCACAATCCGCAATGTTCTTCGACGCCAACTCCAACAGGATCCCGCGGGCCTTGTCGACATCCGCCGGGGTCATGTTCTTGGGTGGATGCTGACAAAACGACGCCACCTGACGGGCCTTCAACGCATCAACGTCACCCCGGTGAAAAGCATCCGCGACAACAGGTTCGAGCAACAGCAACCGCGCCAAACTGACCAACAGACTGCACTCACCGATCTCCACATTCGTCGAACCATGCAACCACTGCGTGATCGCCCGAAAACCCTTCCCGACCACAGTCTCCCGGGAAAACATCTCCACGATCAACAACACCATCCGCGACTGCAACTCATGCCGGACACGCACCAGATCCAGAACCTCACACTTGAGGCCCTCACCATCCAGCTGCCACACTTCCCGACTGTCCATGCTCAAAGTTTAATCGAACATACTTTCGAGAACCAGGGACATAACGGACAACTTCAGAAGGTGCACGACTCGAGACCCGTTGAAGTACAGACTCGTTCGCGAGTGAAACAGCACTAGGTCGGAGTGACTATCGCAAAATCTGGATCCGGCTCGTCAAGGTAAGCGGCAAGTTCTGCGAGCTTCGCCGGGTCGCCGGAAACCGAGATGGTTCCATTCGCGATCTCAGCACCCAAGTCCGCACCGCCGAGCAGCACACCGAGCAAGTCGCGCCGACTCAGACCGAAGGTTGCATCCACAGACCCGGCGCCCTCGAGTGGATCGATATCGAAATGAATCAGAACTCCGTTGCTGAGTTCCGTTCGGTGAACGATGTTTTCGTCAGTGATGTTCCAATCGATGACGATGTGCGATCCCGCTGCGCGCACTCCGTCAACGCGCAGCGATACTGCATCGAAGACTTGACTCACCGACAGCGCCGCGGTGATGTCGGGCGCCGCGGCAACCGTGGGCGTTCCCACCGATCCGTTGCGCAGTTCGTACGCACCGGTGAGGTAGAAGTTCCGCCATGTGCCGTTCTCGGCGCCGTACCCGAGTTGCTCGAAGGTATCCGCCTGCAGGTTCTTGGCCTCGACGTTGTCCGGTTCAGCGAAGACGACGTAGTTCACCACCTGCGCAACCCAGCGAAAGTCGCCGCGCTCGTACGATTCCCGAGCTTTCCGTATCACTTCTGCTGATCCGCCCATGAACTGCACGTGACGCTTGGCCGATTCGACGGGTGGATGCTCCCACAGATGCGCAGGGTTGCCGTCGAACCAGCCCATATAGCGCTGGTAGATGGCCTTGACGTTGTGACTGACGGAACCGTAGTACCCGTGCGTGTGCCACGCCTGCGCCAATGCAGGTGGCAGTTCGATCGATTCGGCTATTTCGAGTCCGGTCCACCCCTGGTTGATTCGACGAAGTGTCTGATCATGGAGGTACCCGTAGAGGTCGCGCTGCAACGACAGGAACTCGGTGAGCCGTTCGGTCCCCCATGTCGGCCAGTGGTGGGACGCAAACAGAACGTCGGACCGTGAGGCGTACCGATTGATCGATTCCGTCAGGTACGCAGACCAGACGTGAGGATCTCGCACCAGGGCTCCGCGGAGCGTGAGCAGGTTGTGGAGAGTATGAGTTGCGTTCTCCGCCATACACAGTGCGCGCAACTCCGGGAAGTAGAAGTTCATCTCGGACGGCGCCTCGGTACCGGGCGTCATCTGGAACTCGATCCGAACGCCGTCGATCGTCTCGGTATGACCCGTTTCCGAGATGGACACCGTCGGCGAAATGAGCGTCGGCGTGCCGGTGGAGGTGGTCTGCCCCAATCCGGCTCCGACGCTACCTCGAGGACCTCGGGGTAATGCCGCCCCGTACATGTAGGCGGCGCGTCGAGCCATTGCCGTTCCCGCATAGACGTTTTCCTCGACGGCGTGCTCCACCAGCCCGGTGGGTGCGATGATCACACATCGGCCGGCAGCGACGTCTTCGTCGGTGGTCACCCCTTTGACCCCGCCGAAGTGATCGATGTGCGAATGCGTGTAGATCACCGCGACGACTGGTCGATCACCACGGTGCTCCCGGTACAACGCGAGCCCAGCGGCGGCGGTTTCCCGAGAGATCAGTGGATCGATGACGATGATTCCGGTCTCCCCCTCGATAAACGTCATATTCGAGAGATCAAGTCCACGAATCTGATAGATCGAATCCGTCACCGCAAAAAGTCCCTGCTTGGCGACCAACCTCGACTGACGCCACAAGCTCGGATTGACCGTTGGCGGGCACTCCTCATCAAGAAAAGCGTAGGAGTCGTTGTTCCACACAACTTTTCCGTCCGAACCGGTTACCACTCCCGGATCGAGCGCGGCAACGAAACCTCGCTTTGCATCGGTGAAATCGGCGTCGTCGGAGAACGGCAGAGTCTCGGCGACTCGGGAGTTCGCCGCTTCGATTGCGGCAGATGCTGCGCGGGGGTCGATCATTGATCAGCCTTTCATGCCGAATTGCGGCAATGCCGTATTGCCGCTTGTTTTCGAGGGAAACCGTGTTGAGGGAAATCGCAGGGCTAGCTCAGCAACTGCGCCTTCGCGGCCGCGAACTCTGCGTCGGTCAACAAGCCGGACTGGTGAAGCTGTCCCAGTTCCTGCAATTTGGAGACCAGATCGTCGGCGCCGGAGGGGGGAACGGACTGTACGGGAGCGACCTGGGCCGGCGGGGCCTGTTGCTGCGGGTATTGCTGCTGGTACGCCTGCTGCTGTTCGTCAGCCTTGCGCTGGCTCCGTCGATCCATGGCGTTGGACGTCGCTTTTGCGGTTCCGGCCACTACTGCAGTGCGCGCTACCGTGCCGAGCAATCCGGGCCGCCCTCTGCGTCCACCTCGAAAAACCATGCCGAACTCCTTAGGTAATTGTCGCTACTGAAATGCTGCTTCGACCGCTGCGACGACTACCTCGCGCGGGATCTGAACGTGTAGGACTACTTCGCCGCCGCCGCCGCGAACCGTCGACGCGAGTTCGCGCGCCCACGTCTGCTCGTAGACGATGACTGCGGCGGACGTGCCTGGTTCGAGTGACTCGCGGACCACGTCCAGATCCTCGTCACTGATCAATGCCTTGGCTTCGATGGACAGTATCGCCAGTCCGATGTCGGTGAGATCTTCGTCGACGTCGATCTGCGATACCTGTCCGTCGGCGTCCTTGGCGATGTAAACGAGGTCGAGCAGAGTGACAAAACCTCGTTCCACCACGTTCTGCAGCGCGGCGACAGCTTCAGGATCCACAGTTGAACCTGGGAATGCCAGCACCACGAGCTCGACCGGTCCGATGTTCATTGCGTCGTTCATCCATCAAGCCTGGTGGCTCCGGCGCGCAGTGACCTCACCCGCAGGGGATGAATTACCTGCCGCGATCGAACTATTTGTTGCGGCGTATGACTTCGCGAATCGGGCGCACGTGTACGCCCTCTGCCGCGAGTTCGCGTCGGGCCTTACCTCTGGTGACGAGTACACCGATGATGCCCAGAACCCAGACGGGATACTGCACCATCCAGGCGACGCGGAAACCGTCGAACGTGTATCCGCCCATGTGTCCGAGGATCACGCCCATCACTTGAATCACGATGAGCGAAGCGAGGAATCCGCCGATGTTGACCATGCCCTGCGCTGTGCCCATCGCCGAACTCGGATTGGACGTGCGCGCGTAGTCGAAGCCGATCACCGAACCCGGCCCGCCCACCGAGATCACGACCACCAGGATCGTCAACAGCCAGAGCGGAGACGGTTCACTTCGTGAGAGCACGATCGTCCACATGAGCGCACTGGCAACCATGATGGTGAGAACCAACCACGATCGACGCATGGGATAGCGACCGGTCAGGATTCCCAGGATAGGGCCGGCCACGATTGCCGAGATGACCGACAGCGTCAACAGCGAGCCGACGGTCGCGGAATCGAGGCCCTGAGCCGACTTCAGATACGGCACACCCCACAGCAACGCGAACGTGGTGATCGAGAACTGCGTACCCATGTGACTGAAGAACCCGAGGCGTGTGCCGGGTCGCATCCACACCGTCTTGATCTGTCGACCGATCTCCGTGGCACCAGCCGGCGCTGCCACGACTTCGGCGCCGGGTGGCGCATCGCGAATGACGGTCAGCGCAAGAACGAAGGCCAGAACTCCGACGGCCGCCGCGCTGCCATAGGCGAACGTCCAGCCCGGCCCGGTCAACAGAAGCATGAACGGCAGGGCGGACAGGACCTGACCCAGCTGACCGAGAATGCCGGTGAACTGCGAGACCAGTGGCACCTGCCGGGGCGGGAACCACTGCGGTACCAATCGCAGCACCGAGATGAAGGTCAGTGCGTCTCCCGCACCGACGGCGATGCGCGCACCGATCGCGACGGGCAGCGATTCGGTGAACGCAAGAGCCAACTGCGCGGACATCATGATGAACGCACCGACAGCGATCATGATCCGCGAACCGTAACGGTCGAGGAGAACGCCCGCGGGAATCTGCATGCCCGCGTACACGACGATCTGCAGCACGACGAAGCTCGACAGAACGCTGGGCGAGATCGAGAACCGATCAGCAGCAGACAGACCCGAGACACCGAACGAAGTGCGGTGAAGCACGGCGATCACGTAGGCAAAAACACCGACACCCCAGACCAACCACACTTTTTTCATCGGGTCTGTATGTTACTCCTGTCTTTCGCAAGGCTCAGGACATGATCATTCGCGACCCTGTGACACCCAATTCAGATCTGCTGAACGGAACCCTTCGGTGATCGCGGCAAGTGAGTCGAGGCGCGCGATCTGGTCTTCGCTCAGAACGACGTCCAATGCTCCGGCGTTTTCCGTGACGCGGGCAGCAAACCGAGTGCCGGGAATCGACACAGAAGGCAATCCGAACTGACGGCCCTTGGCGTCAAGCCATGCCAGGGAAACCTGTGCCGGCGTCGCGCCGAGCTCCTCGCCGACAGCACGGACCACGTCGAGAACCTTCTGATTAGCAGGGAGCGCGCTCTCTGAGAAGCGAGGGAAGCGTCGACGCAGGTCGTTGTCGCCAAGCGTCTCCGCATCGAACGACCCCGCCAAGAAGCCCCGACCGACGGGTGAGAAGGGTACGAAGCCGACTCCGAGTTCCGCGGCGGTCCGCACTACTTTGTTCTCGACGTCCCGACTCCAGATGCTCCACTCCGAGTTCATGCTGTGACTGCCTTTAAGTCTAAGGGCGGCCCCAGAGAGTGCTGCGAACACTCAATCTGAGGCCTCGACACAACTGGAAGTTGACTCCGTTGCATCGTACGAAGATTGTATCGACACCCACCGACAAGTTTTTGACCAGCGAAAACGTGCGTGAAGTCGCCGCCGTGATGCTGATCCTCATCTCCCTCTATGCCGTCGTGTACGGCCTTCTGAAGGCGCTCGTCGCCTTGGGTTGGTGCGCGTAGATCCCACCGAGATGGTGACGCTCGGACCGATCCGGCACCCGTAGGTCACCACATCTCAGTTCGATTCTCTGCGCCCGTAGAAACCACACGGGTGTGACGGCTAGCCACCGCCTACGTCGCCCGTTAGAGGGGCCAGAGCACCCATTCCCAAGTATGGCAGGCACTCGGTAAAGGCGAGCCTGGGCGAGAGCAGCGTGGCCGCTGCAGTACTGCCATACACATCCCGGCCCCGACAGTCCGACCAATCCCCGGACTGTGGACATACCAAGCAATCGACCGACGTGACCGACGCGGCCCTTGTGGCAGTCCTCTGACCTATTGCGTCAGGGGGAAGCCCTGCGCTGCTACTCCCTCGGTTCCCTCTGCGGTCACCAATACACATGCCCCAGAAGCATTCCCAGCGCCAACTAGCGCTGCCTCAGACTTGGAGTACCCCCATGGCAACCCTGCACTACACCGAACTCGACCTCAACATCGATGACGAAGGCGCATACGCCATCCATCATTCATGCGAAACCATTCCCGCCAGCGGCGAAAGCTACTCCCACCCCATCACCATCAAGACTCAGACGTTCATCAAGCCCGGTGACGTTCCCGAGTATTCGGTGGTGATCGAACAGGGACACAGCGACCTCACCGCGAACATCGACCAACTGCGCACACTCCAACAGCACATTGCGGAGGCCATCGGCATTCTCGAGCTGCTCAATCCGAGCGAAGAAACCTTGGACGCACACGCGGAGGCACTGCTCGCTGAGCACACCCGCAAGTGCAAGGAGCAGGAACAGCAGCAGAAGGCGCTGCTCACGGAAAACGTCGAAGCGTGGTTGAAGGAGAAGGCTCCAGAGTTGGGGCCAGTGGATACCGAGGCGTTCCGCCTGTGGATCTCGAACGCCCTGAACATTTCAACTACACCGACCCGGTAACCACGACACTTAAGCTCTGTACTCGTTCTGCGCCCCATCCGGCTACTCGGCCAGATGGGGCGCACGTGCGCTTGTGTCCGCGCCTCCAGCTTAGATACGTCACTCGAAAACCCAAGAAATCAACCAGAATTGGGACTTTCAGTCTCGCCCTTGAGACATGTTGACCGATCGCACATACATTCGATAATGTCCTCGACTTATGGAGACCACGAAGACCACTCAATGGATGACGCCACTAGAAGCCGCAGAGATTGCGCGCTGCCACAGGACCCACATCTACGCTGCACTGACAGCGGGTGAGCTGAAGGGTTTTCAGCGCAAGCGGCGCAAAGCAGTTAAAGGGCCGTGGTTGATTGATCCCGCCGACCTCGATCGGTGGATCCGCGGCGAATGACTAGTTTGCCCCGCCCTAAGCCGTGAACTTGGGGTTGATTCCGTCCTGACGGATCTTTGACAACTCCTGACTGATCGTCAACAGGGCTTTGACCTCAGCGAGCTTCAGTCGCTGATCAACATTCAAGTCCTCGAACTCGTCACCAGAATCGATCGCATTCATTGCATCGAACGCGGATCCAAAAAGACTGCCGCTCATCTCAAATCTCCTTCAAGTAGAGATCACACCGACCATACGAGAATATCCACCCTCAGTGACGAAGACTGCAGATCGCAGCGTTTTACTTAACACTCCGAAATTCGGACCATCCGGTATGCCATCCGCGAACAACCTGCTACTAATACAGGCATGAAACGGATCCTTGCCACCGGAGCGGCCATAGGCCTCGCCCTTCTCGCCTCTGCGTGTTCCAACGACAGTGAGCCCGCCACAACCAAAACTGTCACAACGCAAGCCACATCAGTAATCCCAACAACAGGTCGCCTCGCTGACGCCGCGTTCCTTGACGAGCTCGATTCACGCGGGATGCAACGCGAAGACTCAGACACTCGGATCCAGCGCGGGGTGAGCATCTGCTCGAATCTGAAGGAGGGTGACACCGTTCAAGACATGGTGGACACGATGGCGTGGAAGTACAACGCGGCCCAGGCGCGGATCATCATATCCGCTTCACAGAATGTGTACTGCCCGGAAACCAAGTAGCTCTGGAACGACGAAAAGCGGCCCCCAGCCAGAAGACTGAGGGCCGCAAACCGTTACACCTTCACGACAGTGGCCTCATACCGATGCGCACGCAACGGCAAACGATCAATGTCATGCTCCACAAACACAGGGAACTCAGGCGCAATCTGCACCCACTCCCCCACGACGCGGAAACCAAGCTCACCCAGAGCGCCGGCCACCGCCTGCTGAATGTGATAGTCCGACTGCACCAACGCGCCAGGTCGCGCATCCGCCTTCACATCGATCCCGTTGCCGGATACAACCACCGATGTAACCTCAGCGTGGTTCTGAACCGACGTGTAGATTGCCTTGAATTCTTTCGACATGTGTCTCCTAAAATTGTGAAATCGTACGCAATTTGATGTGGGGGTGGACTTCTGCAACCTGTACAGAAGTCCACCCACCATTGCCTAGCCTCCGGTCAGCCCGTAGACCAACCGTTTCTGCTCGAACCGAAGGTTCTTCACCAACTCGTCCGTGTTCGACGCAACCATGTCCCCACCGATGTGGATGCTGTAGTCATTGACCGCAGGCTGTGCAGGCTTCAACCCCTCACGACCCGCGAACTGACTCAGCTGCGCAGGACTGTTGAAGATCGGTTCCGGCTTGTTCGACAAATTGATCGCAGTCTCGCCAGGACGCAACCACCCTCCGTTGTCGAACACCTTCGGTGCCTTGATCCCGAGACGTTCCTCGAGGATCTGCTGGACCGTCATTCCGCCTGTTTGCGCCGCGATCTGCGCCTGAGTGAACGGCGCTGCTTCCGGTGCATCGATCGCAGGTTCACCCGCGAGCTTCGACCAGTCCGTAGTCACCCACCGAGACTGACCGATCCCGAAGTAGTCTTGACCTTCAAGTCCGGTGAACAAGGCGTCAACTGCACTGTGTGCGAACGTCTTTCCGATCCCCGCAAGTGAGTAGTCCTTCTCGCCTTCCTTCTTCTTGCCCCTCAGAATTTCAGCGAGACTGTTCTCAGCCTTCTGCAACGCGATATCCGCCCGACGCCGATCATTCTCAGTCGAATCAGCCTTCGCGTACACCTCGTTGCGGCGTTCGTTCGCATCATCGACCGACATCTGAGCTTCGAGACGTTCCATCTCCGCTTCCGAGAATGCTTGTGCCATTCCCGGCGCTTGAGGTGCGGGGCCTTCGTCCACGCCGGCAGCCGCATCATCCTTCTTCTTCTGAAGATCGGTACGTCGCTGCTGCGCTTTCTCGACTCGCTTGTTCGCCTGATCGAGGTCCGCCTGAGACTTCTTGCCCTCACGGAACTTTGCTTCAACCTCTGCCCGAGCTTCTTCAGCCTGGGTAATCGAGATCTCGGCAGATTCAAGATCGAGCTGGTTCTTCTCAGTCCACTCGACCTTCCGTGACGTAGATGCACCCGAAACGCCGTTCGGAACTGCAGTTGACGACTGTCCTTCAATCCAATTCGCGATCAACGCATTCGGGAGATACCACTTCTTCGAAAACTGTGACGACTGAGCGTTCGCTCGACCGCCATCGATGCCCGATGTTCCGTGTGCACCGCCCGACTCGGCAGAATGGCCGGCAATGGTTGCCGCCATGTGTTCCTGCGAAACGCCAACTTGGAACTGTGTGCCGGCAGGGCCCAATCCAGGTTGTAGGCCACCGACGCCGCTGGAGCCCATCAAGTTGTACGTTGTGTACAGCCGTTTGATGGATCCGGTTACGCCCATGACGATCTGATGCAGCCAGCCCACAAACCCCGAGCAATCGAAGTTCGTCGGACCGGTACCGCCCCACAGGTAAGTGTTGCCTTCAACGGACTTGCCCGCCGACAGCGCGTTGGTGATGCCGTTGCGGCCACCTTCCGCATACGCGGGCAGGTTCTTCAGCCGCGGATCGTCCCGGTTAATCGCCGCCAACAAACCGTTGTACTTCTCAGAGGAGCGACCATTGATGATCCACTCACCCTTGTCCACCCACGATGTTGGTACGCCGTTGGATCCGATGCCGAGGATTCCATCTGTGCGATCGGTTCCCGGTCCCGTGGTCGGCATCCGAGAACCCTTAGAGTTCTTCGGGAGACGAGCACCCCGATAGTTCCCGCCAGGCAACATGAAATCGCCCAACGACGTTGCCGGAGCATTAGACGGCCCCGGAGCAACAACGTTCTGCATGATGTCAACGACAATCTTGCGGCCCTGGTTCGCTGCGATGAACTGCTCAATCGCAGCCTGCGCCTCAGACGTACCCGTCAGCTTGACATTCGTCACCAGCTCCTTCGGCAACAAGCCATACTGATTCGCAAGCGCCTCCGCAGCAGCACGCGAATAGTCCGCTTCCATCGCCTGACGAATGAAGTCATCACGAATCCGCTGTCCAGCCGCCTCAACCGCAGCCGCCGCCTCACCAGTGCTCAACTTCTGTTCTGCCGCAGCAGTTCTCGCCTGGGCACCCGCATCATCGAATGCAGACCTAACCGACATCATCGAGTCAAAGAGCCTCGAGCCTGCCGCAGTCGACGTATCAATCTTTCCCGACGCCGCATCGACACTCGCCCCAGCACCAGCTGCAGCCTCACCGAACCCGCGAATAGCATCGTTGACCTTCTTCTGCGCCTCTTCAGCCGAGAATTGATCACCACGAAGCTTCGCCAGACCACCGCTAAGGATCCCGATTTTGTCGGCTGCCCCACCCGTCGACTTACGGAACTCGTCCATCGCCGCGGCCATCGTGCCCACGCTCGCGGTGGTCCCATCGAACGACACCCGAGCATCGCCACCAGCCGCAGCCACACGCCGCAACGATTCCTGCTTGTCGCGAATCGCAGCCTCAGCCTCGTCGTACTTCTTCAATGCCTCAGCGGCAGGATTGTCCTTCGAGTACTGCTCATTGATGGCATCCTTCTGACCACCAGGGGTGAACTGACTCTTGATCGACTCCCACGAGAACGAACTGGCATCGGGCATGTCCAAGAACCCGCCCCAGAAATCGCCCTGCTTGCCTGCCTGCGCCTCAAGTTCGGCGCGAGTCCGCTTCAACGCGTCCAGGTTCCCTGCAAGGCCCTGTGCTGCAACCGATGCCGACACACCAACATCAGAAAGCGCCTTAGACAGTGATGTCGATTTGTCCGACAGCTTGATGGACTCGAGTGCGTTCGCAGCAGCCAACTGCCCATTGGCCGTGAACGCTCCACCAGATGCGTCCAGACTCTCGGCAACGCCAGAGACAGCTGTTCGCAACTCTTCCGCTTGCGCCTTCGCGTCAGCGTTCGACTGCATGAACAACCCAATGCCGACTGTTGCCGCGATCATCGCAGCACCGAACGGTCCACCCATCATCGTCATGAGACCGGATCCAGCCGTGCGCATTCCTGCCATTGCGCCGGCAGCCACACCCTGCGCGCGAGCGCCGAAGGTTGCCATACTCGCAGCCGTCTGACGCAATCCACCGATCAACAGACCCGAGGACGCTGCCGCCGCTCGTTGTGCCGCCGCGTAAGCCATCAGACCGGACGTTGCCGAAGCTGTAGCCGCCGCAGACAATCGAGTCGTGACAGCCAACCGTGCACGTGAAATCCAACTCGCCTGCTCAGGTGGCAAAGTGCCACCAACCGCCACAATGTACTGACGCAGAGCTATCGAGTGCGCACTCAGTGCACGAGTGAGCATGATCTGAGATGCAGTCTGCGCGGGCTGCATGATCGTGCGCGCAATGAACGCAACGTCGTACCCGGTCTGTACGGCCTTCGTTGCGACGAACGCTGCCGCGAGACCGCCGAGCGCCGCTGTTGCTAGTCCAGTGTGATCGGCGAAGAAACTCATCACGCCGCCGAGCGCTTTGATGCCAGCAACGGCAACTGTCGCCGTGTCGCCACCTAGCGAGGCGAGTGCAATGCCACCGCCTGCCGCAGCAGCACCCACAGCCTTGAGTGCGCCCATCAACGTGGATGCGCCGGATTCGACCTTCCCCATCGTTCCGGCCGCACCGTCACCGGAGCCCTTGATTGCGTCCAGGACACCCGAGAACTTCTCCCCCGAAGGAGACTTGAGTGCCGCCCACAGTGCGATCGCACCATCGCGGATCCGCAGCAACATCTGCACGGTTCCCGAGTCCTCTTCGAGGCCGAATGTCTTTCCTGCCCCCAGGTGTTCACCCTTGGTCAGGACCGACCAAAGACCCTGAACCCCATCTGCAACCTTGCGAGCACGAGCGCCAAACTTCTCGAAGTTGCTGCCCGCGCCATCGATCGAAGCCCCGGACGACATGAATGCCCGACCCATGCCCGTCAGCCCATCCGCGATGAACTTCGCTCCCGCACCAACCTTCGGCGCGATCTTGTCCGACCACTCCGAAACCTTGTTCATGCCGTTCAACATCATCGGAATGAACGGCGCAATTGCCTGCTCACCAATACGCCCGAGAGCGGCCTGCATATTCTTGAAAGAACCACGAAGAGTCTTTCCTGATTCGAGTGCAGCGCCACCAATCTTGTCTCGAATCACTTTATTGAAGGTTTCGGCGTCAACCTTGCCTTCTTTTACCATCTTCGAAAGCGCTTCAGAAGAAACGCCGTATTCTTCCTGAAGCCAGGTAAATACGGGAATGCCACGATCATTCAACTGATTCAACGTATCTGTGTACGCCTTACCCGAAGTTTGAACCTTGTTGAAGATCGAACCCATCTCGCCCAACGACGAACCCGCGATAGTCGCAGCATCACCCGTCAACGACAGATACTTTGTGAGGTCTTCACCAGGTTTCACACCTGCCGCGACCGCCGAGGCAGCAATGCCTGCAGCATCACCGAGACCAAATGCAGTACCTTTCACGGACTTCAGCGCAGAGTCCATAATTCCGGCAACGCCTTCGGTGGTATGCCCGAGGCCTGCCAGCTTGCCTTTAGCGTCGTCAATTGCGACAACGCGCTCCATGCCCTTGTTCAGGGCAGTGCCGATAGTCAGAGCAGCTGCAGCACCGATTGCTGCGCCACCGACTTTGAACGCAGACCCGATGCCGGATGCCATTCGGGCACCGATGCCTTGCCCAGCAACATCACCCTGCGCGGAGACACCAGAGAGAGCCGATTTTACCTGTCCTGGAACCTGTTTCGAGTCAATGACAAGCGACACATACGCGGTTCCGAGTTCTACACCACCGGCCATCAGGAATCACCCGCCGACCGAGCACGCAACTCCAGAATCTGAATCAACGACTCCTGATCGACACTGTTCGCCTGCAAGATGTCGAGGACACCCGGCCATGCGCACACAAAGAACGCTGCAACCGCGGTCGACAACACGCGCACGTATTCTTCGGCGCTGCCGCCCATTTCCTTTTCGAGAATCTGCTGAAACTCTTCAGGATCCCCCGAACTAGCCAGAAGACTAGCCACCAATTCGCGACAACGGATTGCCTCATATTCAGTTTTGACTTGTAGTATTTCTACGCCCATATCCCACCCCCAATAAAAAAGGGCTGCACCCAATACGGATGCAGCCCTGCAAAGGCCTCACGGCCCCGATAAAACTCAGGAACCCTCAGGCTCCGCAGTCGACGCAGCAGCCCACGCCACCGACAAACCCAACGCCTGATCGTCTTCCATCGCATCAACAGCCTCGAATGCGCCAGGAGCCTCAATCTCAATGAGACCTCGCACTAGATCCGCTTCCGAAGTAGTCGAGAAATTCGCCGACAGATACTTCGTCGCCGGCCGACTCAAAAACTCCATCTTCGGCACACTGAAAAGTTCACCATCCTCGACAAGCTGAAACTCGAATCGGTTTTCATTCTTCGATCGCTCTTCAGCGGTCTTGGAATCGGTCACAACAAATGCAGACATGCACACTTCTTTCAGAAATAGCGAAAGGCCCCATCGGATTGATGAGGCCTAGATGTGGAAACAGTGAATTAAGTAAGTTTTGGACACAATGCCTTGGGTGCTACCGCAGATATCGACGCGACCCTCCCCCCAGGGCCTGTGTGTCTCTGTGGTCAGAAGATCGACGGGCCGCGGTCATCTGTTGCCGTGTCTTCTCCTGCGTCAGACTTGGCTACCTCAGAGGCGATCCGGTCTACGGATGCCATTCCGAATCCGGTCGGTCGACTGACTCGGAAGGTGGCTACCTCGGCTGCAGGTCCGCTGATGTCCTTGTCCCCTGCGTCGGGGAGGCTGCGCAGTTCACTGAACAGTTCTGCTGTGCCGGGGTACTCGCTGGTGTGAGCGCTGTAGGTTTCGGTCCAGCCCATGCGGTTCGCCTTCTGTGCGATGGCCCGCTGCATGCCTGTGTCATTGGACCACTGCGCGGTGTCCCATGCGCGCTTCGCTTCGACGTCTGACCCGATCTTCGAGGCGCGGTCTACGGCGTCCCGAAAGGCGATGATCGATGCGGGGTCATTGGCTCCGGGTCCGTACAGCTTCGCTTCGAGTGCGCGCTGCTTGGTCTTCACGGCGTGGCGGTACTGATCCTTCAGGGCGTCCATCTTCGCGGTTGCTTCGACGTAGGCGCGGCCCTTCTCGATGCGTGCGCCTTCGGGGGACAGTCGAGTGTCACTGCTGATCTGCGTGATGGTGTTGTCGTATGTGTCGCGGATGGAGCGGATGGTGTCCATGTTGACGAAATTGCGAATGCTCATTTGTGTTCCTTCTCAGTGAATCTTGTAAGACGTGTAGTTCGGTTCGGGCGGTGTGTCGGTTCGTAGGTGTCGCGGGAGTTGGACGTGTTCGCTGATGGCTGCTGCTGCTCGGCTGCGCTTGTTGGCGAGTTCCCATGCGTCATCGCGTACGACCTGTGCGGGGGTGCGGTTGCGTTTGTATTGCTCCCGCCACCCGCCCTTCTGCTTCCAGGCGTAGGCTTCTGCGCCGCTGTCCCGGATCTGCGATTCTGTTGTGCCGTTCAGGAATCTGACTGGCACTCCGGTGGCAAGGGAGACTTGTTCTTTGAGTTCGGCGGCTTCGGTGTCGCTCAGTTCCGGATCCCCGAATGGATCGGGTAGCGCCGTTTCGTCTGTCAGTGGATCGTCACTCATGTTGTTCTTTCTCTTCTGTGGTCGAATCTTCGGACTCGACTGGTGTACTCAAAGTTGTATAGACACAGTGCCGTTGGTCGTCGTAAGCGGCTCTGCTGGAACACTTTCGGCTCATGCGGATCAATTGCTTTCCCTCTCGGCGAGAAGTTCGTCAGCGCTCGCGATGATCTTTTCGATGCCTGCGGTTTCGAAGACGGCGCGCAAGGTCCGCGTTGGACGAACCCAGTTGACTTCGATGCCACCGCTTTGTGGCTTCGTGTGGAAGGGTCCGACGATGGACGGGTCTCCGTCGAGCGCATCGGTCGCCGCGTCACAAAGTTCGCGCAGTTTCCGGCTCGTCAGCTTCCAGTGACTGACTTCGCTGCAGCCCTCTGGGAAGGAAAAGTAGTGCTCGGAGCACGATCCCTTTCCCTTTTGGGTGTGTCGACGGCGGCGAGATTCGAGGCGGTATTCGTTCACTGTTACTGCTGGTTCGGGTGCCACGGGTTGCCGTGATGTCATCTAGTGAACTCCTTCGCGGATTCGTCTCCGCTCCCTCGAGACTCGGGCTTTACTGCAGCCCACGTCAGCCATGATTTCGGGGTTCGACCACCCCATTGCGATAAGCCCACGGATACGTAGGTGCCGCGGATCGTCCGCTCTCCACCTGCCAGGCCCAGCCTTCTTACGTGAGGCGTCGAGTTGCGTGGCTCGCTGCCGTGCTTCGGCTCCAGCCTTAGCGCGTTCCAGATCCGTCAACGACACTCGGCCGGCGCGCACGATGATCCTGCGCTGCTGCTTCCAACGGTGAATCGTCTTGGCTGAACGGTCGATCATCTTTGCGCCTTCTTCGACGCTGAGCATGATCGGCGCGAAGTGTTGCGATTCAAGTTCATTCGCTTGGAATGGTGGTGGTCTCATCGCCCTCCCCGCGTTCAACGGCGTAGATCAATGTTCGTGAGCAGCCCAAGTTTCGGGCGATTACGGACTTCGGAAGGCCTTCGGCGAGCTTCGCGGCGATCAGTGGCCGCAACGACGATGGTCGCCTGCCCTGAAACTCGGGTTGCCTGAGTGCGCCGAACTTCCCTTCGGCTGAGTTCGCTTCGAGCTCGTTGCGGACAGCGAGCAAATCTCCAAACGCGTACAGAGCGTTGCGGCCGGATCCGATGGTGTCGACCTTGTGCTCCTTCACCCATCGGGCGATCGTTCGCGGTGTCCGGTTGAGTCGCTCGGCGGCTTGGTAGCGGTCGACGTATTTGTCGTTCATCTGAGGTTCCTTCGTTGGCGATCGGCTAGCATGGCCGATATGAGGGGCCAACGCTTGGAGAGGTGCGACAGGATTCCGGTGAGATTTCCGTGCATCCCTGCTGGTTCCTGCCAGTGCGGAGATTCGATCTCATTCATCAGTTGGTCTACGACGAGGTAGACGGGATCGAGGTCGCCTGAGCGAATTCCGCGGATCGCTCCGGGGGCTTCCGGATGCGTTGGGGGGTATCTCCACGTACGGCCGACGTGTGTTACGTCGATACCGGCCATCTCAGCCCAATATGCGGCGGTGGCGAAGAGTTGGTCTGCTGCGTCGAGTGCGTCCACGTCGAGTGGTAGGCGCGGCCCGAACCCTCGTGTTCCGTTGACGATTTCGTTGGTCCCTTCCCATTCCACTGGGGGTGGTTTGCGGCCGGGGCCTGGGTCGATTTTGTCGCGGAGTAGTCGGACGGTTTCGGGTATGCCGGAGACCATGACGGGCAGGGTGAATGTTGGCAAGTTTCTCCCTCGTCTGGTTTTGGACACAAAAGAGCCCCTCGACTGTTTGGTGTCGCGAGGGGCTCGAATTTGCTTGGGATTCGGTGGATCCCGATTCATCTACAACGGTATCAACGTGATGGACACTCCGGTTTTAGGTCAGTTGTCGGTGCCGGTTCCTGCCCGAAACAGTGCCGCGAGTCGACTCCAGCGTTCTTCACTGAGGGGTGGTGCGGCGGCGAGGAGTTCGGCGACACGCGGATCCGCCTGAGGTCGTTCAAGAGTTGCTGTCGTCATTTCCCTTGCTCCATTCGAGTAGGTCGGTCAGGAAGATCACGGCCCCTTCCAGTACTTCGGTGGTGTAGGCGGATGCGTTGAGCTTGTCGAGTTCGGCGGGGTTGTATTCGTCCATGAAGTCGGCGGCGCTGATGTTCCGTTTCGCTGCGAGCGAGAGGAGGGGTAGAGCAAATCCGGTGTACTTTTTGTATCTCGCGTCACGGATTTTCTTGGCTTCGATTCGTACACGCTCTTCTTCGCGCCATCCGGTGAGTGCTGGCTTGGACATCGTGCCCCTGTTCTGGTGGCTAAATTAGCCACGTCGGTGGGTGATAAAAACGGTGAATCTTCACTTTTCTTATCGGATCGGGGGATTCCGTCGAGCCCTCGGAGGATCCCGTCGAGGATCCGGCGACCCACTGAGGACGCAGTGAGGATGCAGTGAGTGGTGGAGAGATTTACCAGCCGCCGAGGTCGTCTCCCCGCCGCGTCCGTTTAGATCCTGGTGTCGTCAAAGACCTTGGCCCTTCGCGTTTCAGCTTCCGCGCCGACTCAAGAGCAACCTGCACCGCGAACCGAGGCGAGTAAGTCCCCGTCGCCAGGATCCCCAACACGGTGGACTCATCCTCGAGTCCTCCGACCATCTCATCGATCCAGGCGAGAACAGCCTCATCGTCGTTGGGGTCGAGCCAGTCGGGTAGCGGCTCTCTCTCCGTCCTGGGCGGTCGTTCTGTCGAGTGTGGAGCCCAGTGCAACGTGTAGTAATTCGCTGTCTGGATGCAAAACCTCTCATCCTTCGTGAACGAGTACTTCGGCGGCTTGCCGTTGTCTTTCCACTGGTGGCGGACAGTGAGCAGCCCAGCGTCAACGAGAGCGGCTGAGGCTTCATCGATAGCGGCGTCGTCCTTGAGTCCCATTTCCGCTGCCAACGTCTTCCTGGTGGCGTAGAAGTCCCCAGTTTCGAAGTCGGCGTGCTTCGCCATCACGGTGTACAGAGACAGGGCTTTGTGCCCGTAACCCTTCGTTCCGTCATCTTGGAGGCCTGCCATATCGATTACCGCGAACGGGATCCGGGCGAACAGGTGGGAGTCAGTCAAACTTCACCGCCGCTCCGAGTGCATTCAGCCAGACGCCGGCAACACCATGTTCAGATCGCAGAGTGGTGATCGCGTTGTGCTCTTCGAGTACGTTCAGGGATTCGATCACTTCCCTGCGTGTCCATCCCATTTCTCTGGCTAGGTTGTCGACGAAATCCATTTCTGATAGCCTTTCGGTAGGTCCGGCTACTACCGGATGAGTTGACAGCTGTGTGTGCGGCACAGGCCCGGCAATGGGCATGCAGACGCGAGTGTCCTGGAAATGCGTACAGAAAATGACGTAGCAGATCGCATTGAGCGGAGCTACGTGACAAGAATGAGCCGCGATGCGGGGACTGTTCATGGTCGCCCCGGCGAGTCAGCTCGATCGGCATGATACACGTTGCTTCGTTCTACCGCAAGCTTAAACCTAGTGGCCGACTAAAACACATAACGCGAGATGTTGCGAGTCAGATCCACTAAAGATGCAGGTCAGTTGAGACTTGTATCGGATCCGATAAATCTGATCGGCATGTTGCACATCACACTCATGTGCCGCATCCCGTCCATGCCGCTTTTCATCTTTGAAGATCGTCACCTGGTCGCCCACCACTTGTTGTGGGCCCATAGTTACTAATGGATCTTGTTTGAGTAATGGTTCTTGTTTGAGTGGCATTTTTCCCACCCCCCCGGGTGGCATTTTTCCCACCCCCTGCCGACGTATGCCGACGTGGTGACAGTTCATGTCGAGAGAAAACGCCGCTACCAGCGGCAATACCTCTTTGTAACGGCGCTACACGTGCGTTACAAAACCGAGTGGGTGCCGAGGCATAAGCCAGCTGAGCTGCGATGATTCGCTGATGTCCCCAGGGGACTCCCCTCGGGACGCGCTGGTGTCACACCGTGAGTCACGCTGGATTCCACCCGTGACAAAACACCATCACCGCAGGTAGGCGAGGAATCCCACGACCAAACTCAGGCCACATGCTGGGCTAGGGTCGGGCGACCCAGGCCCGAGTTCCTAGCGCCCGCTGTAGCAGAGTCCTAGCGCCCGCTACGAATCCAGGCAGTCGCGACATAGTCGGGAATGTTCCCGAGACAGTCGGGAATCTGAATCAAATCGCTCTGGGACGGCCGACCCAGAAGCTATCAAAACCACCTTTTCAGGCGCTCGCCTAAAAACATCACCGATCCCCCAAAAGTCTGGGAACCCGTACAAAGCCCGAGCCCCTATGTCCAAAGATGTCCAGAGAGGCCTGAAGGGGTTACCCCCCCACCTGTTTGTGTGTGGTTGTGGTGGTGTCCTGGGTTCAGCCGAGGCCTGGGTGTCTCATCGGTGCCCGCTTGTTGGATCTGGTGGCGCGTCCTCGTTGGGCCTGCTGGCTGGTGAGTGTTTGGTGGCAGGGTTTGCATACTGATCTGAGGTTGCTGGCTGCGTCGGTGCCGCCTTCTGCTTTGCCGAGGATGTGGTCGACTTCGGTGGCGGTGTCGGTGCATGTGCGGCCTCTGATGGTGCAGGTGTAGTTGTCTCTGTGGAGGGTGGCTGCGCGTTTGGTGCGCCATGTTCGTGTGCTGCCTGTGGCCCATTCGCGGTTGTTGTTCCATGTCATGTGTTTGCTCCGTGTTGGTGTTGTGGTTTGGTCCCATGGCTTTGGTGTCCGTGGTGTCGCCTGGATAGCGAAAAACCCGACGCGGGTTGTTGTCCCGGTCGGGCTGTGGTCTTGCTGTGCTTGTGTTGTGCTCGGTGAACCTATGGGTCCGTGGACCCAGAAGTGTTTACGCCTTCCATGTCACCTCGATGTCCGAGGAATCAAACTTTCTCCGGCCTGGCGCAGTAGGCATGACCCGAACATCAGCCACTGACCGAATCACTTGCGATCGAAACTCGGCGCTCTTCGTTTCCCAGACTGCGGCGACACCAGCAGGGTCGAGCACCAACTCTTCAACCGGACCTGACTCACGAGCCTTTGCAAGTTCCGCTTCTATGTCGGCTATCTCTGAGCGCAGTCGCTCAGTTCCGCGGCGTAGCGCAACAGAGTCGATGTCACCATCGGCGAACATCACACCGAGTTCGCCGGCGCGCGCCTCTAGTGCCGCCTTGCTGGCGGAGAGGGCGGGTACATCGATGGCCACCTTCGGGCTGGCGAACATGGTCACTGCATCTGGCATCGATAACCGTCCGATCATCAGGTCACTGATAAACCTGTCGAGTATGTCGGCCTTCCGGGAGATGCATCCCTTCTCCACGCAACGGTAAGACTTAGAGTGGTGTTTGCTTCCTGACACTCGCATCTTGCCGTCGCACAGTCCGCATAGGTACGCGCCCCCTGCGCCTTGCCATCGCCATTCGTTGGATAGTGCAATTCGGCGAGCAGGGTCGTTTAGCACGGCACACAATCCGAGCCAATCCGCCTCGTCCACGATCGGCGCGGACATCGATACGCCGGTCACCTTTCCTTTGTGGACACTCTTGCCTGCGTTGCGTGGCCTCATCAGAGTGTGACGAACTGAGTTCATTTTCCACGTGTTGCCGCGAGTTGTGAGCAACCCTGCCTCATTCCAGCGGCGACACACAGATGCCAGCGATGCGCCTGCTAGAACGTCTCGCGTTGCTTCTCGAATCGCCTGCGCTTCAACGTGATTCAACTCTATTCCGCCAGCCTGGAACCCGAATGGACGTGGCCCTCCGAGATACTTTCCTGCCTGGGCTGCTCGCTGCTTCGCGTCTAGCATTCGCTCAATGCCGCGTTCCACTTCCTGCTGCGCGAGAACTGCGCCGATCAGTGCGTTGGATCGTCCCGTTGCGGTTGACAGATCCATCTCTCCAGCGCGGACAGTCTGAACGATGGTGCCCTGTTCCATACACAGGGTGATGAACTCGATCAGCTCGGGCAGGCGGCGGTGCAATCGATCTGTATGTACGGCAGCTACTGCCTGGATTCTGCCGTCTCGAATGTCTTGCAACATGGCTTGGTAGCCGGGGCGGAGCTTGCCGCTATGCGCTGAAATATCGTTGTCCGTGTAGACGGCGACGACATTCCATCCGAGTCGCTCAGCGACATCACGTCGGCACCGTGTCTCCTGGTCGGAAACACCTTCGGCTTTGCCGCTCTTGTCGGAGCTGATTCGAGCATAGATGGCGCAATTGAGCATGCGCGAAAGTATGTCACAGTTGACAAACGGAGCATTCCGACTGGATCGCCGCGATCGGATGTACCCCGTACGCACGACGCAGTTCGTCACCGGTCGCTTCGGACAGGCCGATGTTGCGGACCTTGCCCGCCTTCACCTGATCTGCGATCGCGCCGACGGTGTCTTCGATCGGGACGTTCGGATCGACCCGGTGCAAGTAGTAGAGGTCGACATGATCGACGCCGAGTCGTCCCAGAGACTCGTCGAGTGCCTGCGGTACGTAGGCCGGGTCTCCGTTGATCCCACGCTGACCGTTGGCTATGTTGCCGACCAGCCCGAACTTCGTCGCCAACTGCACTTCGTCCCGGCGGTCTTTGAGAAGTTCTCCCACCGCACGCTCACTCGCTCCCTCGCCGTACACGTTGGCGGTGTCGATGAACGTGATCCCGATGTCCACCGCATGGTGCAACGTGGCGAGTGCCTCGGCCGGATCAACGGGGCCGTAGACAGGGGCGACGGACATCGCGCCGTATCCCTGGGCACTGACGGTGAGACCTTCGGCCAGAGTGACGGTGGGGACGGTCATGAAAACTCCTCGATTCGACTGAGCGACAACCTCGACAGTCTTCACCGAATCGACGCCTCACGCACCGATTAACGTCACGCTGATCGGGTTACCCTCGAGTGATGGCATTCGATTGGCTCGAACTCGTGCTCACCGCCCACCGCGAATTCGGTTCACGCCTCGCCGCAGTCGAGGACTGGAACGCACCCACGCCCGACTCCGACTGGCACGTCGAACACCTCGTTCGCCACGTCATCGAGGAGCAGCAGTGGGTACCGCCGCTCCTGGCCGGACTGACAGTCGGCGAGGCGACACCGGATATCCTTCCCGTCGGGGACGATCTGTGGACCGAATGGCAGAAGTATTCCGATGCTGCCATCAAGGCATGGAAATCGACGGACCTCAGTGCCCACGTTCACCTCTCGTACGGCACGGTGAAGGTGGAACCGTATCTACGCCAACAGACCTCGGACGTCACGATCCACACCTGGGATCTCGCGCGAGCAGTCGGCGCGGACGAGCGACTCGATCCCGACCTCGTCGAGGCCGTCTGGTCCGACCTCGACGGGCAGCGCGACATGCTCGCCGAGAGCGGACTCTTCTCCCCTCCCGTCGACCTTCCTGACGATGCGTCGTTGCAGGACAGGCTGATTGCCCTGACCGGCCGCGATCCTCGTTAGACGTTCAGCGTCACGCCCGTCGTGCGGGCGACGCCGTCCCAACCACCGGCAGGTGCACCGAGGCCGAGCAAAGCAGCAACCGTCGGCGCGACGTCGATCGTGCGAGCCTGCGTGTCGATCTTCCGTCCGCCGTCGAGAGCGGGATGCCCACCACTGAGAAAGAACGGGATGGGCAGCGTCACGAAGTGACCGTGGTTGCCGGGAATCGGGTTGGACAGCGGAGTCGGATCACTGAACCGCCAACCCTGAGCGCAAAACGCAACGACGTCACCGGCATTGGTGCCGAGATCGAATTCGGCCGGAAGGTGGCTGGATTCGACGCCGTCGACTCCGTCCACGATCTGCTGAATCCGGCTGACGGCTTCGGCCCGTTCGCCATCGGGTCCGACGAAGTAGATCAGGTCTGCGCCACCGTTCTGGGCGATCCGAATCTTGCCTGCCAACAACGGGTCCGCGTTCAGCGGTCGATCCAGACCGATGAGCCTCGCGGGCTCCGACCAGTCCATCGAATGGTCGGCCAACACGATCAGAATGCTCCGATTCCAACGACCGGTGTCGTGAAGGAAGTCGACGAAGCGGCGAACCTGGTTGTCGGTGTTCTGAAGTGCGGCTGTGCGGGCGATCCGGATGGACGGACCGGACAGATCCAGGTGGCCGACGCGATCGACGTCACCGAGGTTGGTGAACGACAGTCGCGGCGAGTTTCCGCCGACGATACGGATCAGGGCGTCGATCGTGAAGTTGTCCGGCGCATGCTCAGTACCGGGAACGAGCGGCTGGGGATCCCACACCAGTGAGGCTCGATCACCGAACAGCCCGTGCAGGTAGCGCTTGGACAGCACACTCGCAGTGGTCAATCCGAGTTCGTTGCGCACCCGATCCAGAACCGTCGAGGTCTGCAGGTCGGAAGGCCGATCGAGGTCGCGCTTCTTGTCGATGGCCGGATCGTAGACGGAGTTGGCCGGCACTCCCGAACGCGCCGGCAGCACTCCCGTCATCATCGCCGTGTGGTTCGGCAGTGTCTCCGCGATCGTGATGGCGCTGGCATCCGGGTAGTGGATACCGCCGGCCGCAAGCCCGGTGAGCGTCGGGGTGAGCTCCGATCGCAGCTCGTCCGGCCGCATGCCGTCGACGACGATGACATGCACGTCCAGGTCTGGGATACCAGCGCTGGTGGGAACACTCGCGCGAGCGGGTGTGCCGAGCAATGCCGTTCCCGCAACAACACTTCCACCGATCAGAACGCTACGCCGCGAAACTTCGATGCTCACTGGTCGACTCCTGGTCGGTACGAGGCCTGATCGAGGGCGGCCGAGGTGGGTGAGACTCTACTGCCAGCACCTGCCGGTAGGCGGTAGCTCACGGCGTAGTGCGCGTTACTCTGCGGATTGGTGAGATCGTCGACGTAGTACCAGTCCATCTGGGTACCTTCGCGGGCGATTTCGAAGACGCCGTAGCCGTGCGAATCCAGTTCGACGTACCGCACGTGTCGGTTCACGGCCTTGAATGCTTCTTCTGCCGCAACGGTTACCGTGCGCGGCGGTACTTTCAGCATGTCGTCGATGTTGGGGGACGTCACCGACGGGACGACGAACTCGGCGCCGACGGTCGGTCCACCCGGATAGTTGGCGGCGTTGGTCGGTAGGTCGCACGCCCACGACGTGTGGATGTCACCGGTGATGAAGACTGTGTTCTCCACGCCGTTCGAGGTGATGGCGTCGAAAAGCCTGGTGCGGTCGGTGGTGTACCCGTCCCACTGATCGGTGTTGTACGGGATTCCAGCGTGCGGCACTCCCACCAGTTCGGTCAACGCCGCGGTGGTCGCCGGTTCGAGCGGCGGGAACACGCACGGCGTGATCATGACCGGATTGCCGACGATCTTCCACTGTGTCGGGGAGCTGACGATCCCGTTGGTCAACCAATCCATCTGTGCGCGTCCGGTAATGGTGCGCGACGGATCGTCGACCTGCTTCATCGTCGGCTGCTCGTCACGGTAGGTGCGCAGATCCAGCATCGAGATCTCGGCCAGATTCCCGAAGCGGAACCGGCGATACAGCTGAACATTCGAGCCACTACCCGACGGTCGGACAGGCATCCACTCGAAATATGCCTTGGCCGAGTTCGCCTTTCGATCAGCCCAATCGCCTTCGACACCTGGCGTGTGGTTTTCGGCGCCGTCCCGGTACGCGTTGTCAGCCGATTCGTGGTCGTCCCACGTGGTGATGAACGGGAGCTTCAGGTGAAGTGCTGCCAGATCCGGGTCGGTCTTGTACTGCGCGTGCCGTATTCGGTAGTCGGCCAGAGAAATGATCTCGTGGGCCGGCTCGTGCAAACGGATGGATCCGTTCCGCGCGCCGTACTCCCCCTGCCCGTACTCGTAGATGTAGTCACCGAGATGGATGATCGCGTCGAGGTCTTCGCGGAATGCGAGGTGGCGGTAGGCACCGAAATACCCGGCCTCCCAGTTGGAGCAGGACACGACGCCGAAGCGGAGACGATCGAGATCTGCCGAGTGCGACGGAGCCGTGCGGGTGCGGCCCACCGGGGAAACGGCCGAACCCGCAGTGAATCGGTACCAGTACGTCGTCGACGAATCGAGTCCGGTGACGTCGACCTTCGCGGTGTGATCGGAATCTGCCGAAGCGGCAACACTTCCTGACGCAACGACGCTCGCGAACCCCTCATCGGTCGCGACCTGCCAGTTGAGCGTCACCGTCGGCCCGACGCCCGAACCCGGCGTCGCCTCTGCCGTTGGGGTGATGCGGGTCCAGATGATCACCGCATCCGGCAGCGGGTCACCGGATGCCACGCCGTGCGCGAAGCCCGGGCTGCCACCCGGAACCGCGGCACCGGCGTGGCTCGCCGAAGCGACACCGAGACCTACTGCGCCGGCGAGGGCCGCCGATCCCTGCAGCAGGCCACGTCTGGATATTCGATCGAAGGCATTCGTGTGCACGCTAGGAGTGAACCCGCACCTGAACGGGCGTTCAAGAGAGCTTCGGGATGTTCACTCAGGCTTCGCCTGCGCTTCTCTGGAAGTTTGATCGAGTCGATCCCGATTACAACCGGTAGTCGAGGGCCGAGCCTCGAACCACACCGACCTTGACTCCGATGTAACCGCCGAGTGCACCCCCGGCCGCGATCAGGATCCAGAACGCCGGCGGAATCAGAGCCTAGGACCCGTCGACCTCGGAGAACGCGGAATAGCCGGCGATCAATGCGCCGAACAGCACCGGCAGAATCAGCAGTGCGGCAAAGAACGTCACCCACACCGATACGAAGCGTCCCTTCCACCGGGCAATCTCATGCAGAACCGTCAGGACAACCAGGAAGACACCACTACCGGTCAATAAGGCGGCCAGAACTGCAAATCCGAATGCCGAAATCAGTTCCGACTCCACGTGAATCCCCCTGTACGTCAATCACCTACGCACCCAGCCCCAACTGCGATGCGACGAGTCTATTCACGACGGGCGGTGTTTCGTGACAACTCGAGTCGCTAGTCTGCCGGAAAGACACTCCGCCGACGCCTATGCTTGGAAAATGACCGAACCCGACATCAAGCCCAGAAGTCGTGACGTCACCGACGGACTCGAAAAGACCGCAGCGCGCGGCATGTTGCGTGCAGTAGGAATGGGCGACGACGACTGGGTCAAGTCGCAAATCGGCGTCGCCTCGTCCTGGAACGAGATCACGCCGTGCAACCTGTCCCTCGATCGCCTGGCAAAAGCCGTCAAAGAGGGCGTGCGGGAGGCCGGCGGATTCCCCCTCGAATTCGGCACGATCTCCGTCTCCGACGGCATTTCGATGGGTCACGAGGGCATGCATTTTTCCCTCGTCTCTCGCGAGGTGATCGCCGACAGCGTCGAGACCGTCATGCAGGCCGAACGCCTCGACGGATCGGTTCTTCTTGCCGGGTGTGACAAGTCGTTGCCCGGCATGATGATGGCGGCGGCCCGCCTCGACCTGGCCAGCGTATTTCTCTACGCCGGTTCCACTCTCCCCGGCGTCGCCAAGCTTTCCGACGGCAGCG
Organism: Rhodococcus sp. NPDC060176; assembly: GCF_042728675.1. Lineage (NCBI taxonomy): Bacteria > Bacillati > Actinomycetota > Actinomycetes > Mycobacteriales > Nocardiaceae > Rhodococcus > Rhodococcus sp. NPDC060176. The sequence continues at coordinate 995,882 of NZ_JBHWYS010000001.1, read as the reverse complement.
AGCGCGAAGTCACCGTCATCGACGCGTTCGAGGCGGTTGGCGCCTGCTCGCGCGGACTGATGAGCCGCGCCGACGTCGACACCATCGAACGAGCGATCTGCCCGGGCGAAGGTGCGTGCGGCGGCATGTACACCGCAAACACGATGGCCAGCGCCGCCGAGGCCATGGGAATGTCGCTGCCCGGCAGCGCTTCACCGCCCGCACCGGACCGTCGCCGTGACGGATTCGCCCGCGAAAGCGGCAAAGCCGTGGTCGAGCTCCTGCGTCGAGGCATCACCGCCAGGGACATCCTCACCAAGGAAGCATTCGAAAACGCCATCGCGGTGGTCATGGCTTTCGGCGGTTCCACCAATGCGGTGCTCCATCTCCTCGCGATCGCGCACGAAGCGTACGTCCCGCTGACGCTCGACGACTTCGCTCGCGTCGGCGCAAAGGTCCCGCACCTCGCCGACGTCAAGCCTTTCGGAAAGCACGTCATGACGGACGTCGACCGTATCGGCGGCGTCCCCGTCATCATGAAGGCATTGCTCGACGCCGGACTCATGCACGGAGATTGCCTGACCGTCACCGGCAAGACCGTGGCGGAGAATCTGGCGCACATCACCCCGCCCGATCCCGACGGCAAGGTTCTGCGGGCGATGAACAAGCCCATTCACCCGACCGGAGGCATCACGATCCTGAAGGGGTCGCTCGCTCCCGGCGGCGCAGTCGTCAAGTCGGCAGGTTTCGAATCCGACGTATTCATCGGAACTGCACGGGTTTTCGAACGCGAGCGCGCCGCAATGGACGCACTCGAAGACGGAACCATCACTGGTGGTGACGTTGTCGTCATCCGCTACGAGGGCCCGAAGGGTGGCCCCGGAATGCGCGAGATGCTGGCGATCACGGGCGCGATCAAGGGTGCGGGTCTCGGCAAGGACGTCCTGCTACTGACGGACGGACGATTCTCCGGCGGCACCACCGGCCTGTGTGTCGGACACGTTGCGCCCGAGGCCGTCGACGGCGGTCCCATCGCGTTCGTTCGCGACGGCGATCAGATCCGGCTCGACGTGGGCACCGGACAACTCGAATTGTTGGTCGACGATTCCGAATTGGAAGCCCGCAGGAAGGGCTGGGAGCCGTTGCCGCCTCGCTACACGCGTGGTGTGCTGGCCAAGTACTCCAAGCTCGTGGGATCAGCCTCGGGTGGAGCAGTGTGCGGCTGATCCCAGCTCGCTGCTAGATGGGCCGGTACTCGGCGCCAACTCCGCCGTGGGCATTGATCGTGTCCACGATGGAGGTCATGTTGGTGCCGAGTTCCGGCCCCAGGCACGGCACCCAGAGATAGGCGTTCACCATCGCGACCAGTGTCGTGCCGACCGTGACCGGAGCTCCCGAATCACCGTGGTCGACGCAGATCTGAGTCCAGGTGGATGCGTCGGCGCTCAGGTCTCCCCAGACGACGCCGCAGGTGGTGCCGGTCGTGCGGCCTTCCTTGCAGGCTGTGGCCGGGAAGCTGGCCGGAGCGCCGATCGACGTGATGGTGGCCGCGCCCACCGTCCGAACTGGTGTGACCTTGCCCGGATCGAACTGGATGACCCCGTAGTCCAACTCCGGGTTCGACTCGACGAACGTGCCGACCACGCCCGCGTCCTCGTTGCTTTCCGGGATCACGAACGATCCAGGACCACCGCAGTGACCAGCGGTAATGCCCACAAGTCTGCCGCCGTTGTCATGACCGATGGTGGTCAAGGTACAGACCAGCTGATTGTCGATGATGATGCCCGAACCACCACCCATGGGCGTGGGTGCAGCAACCGCGTTACTGCTGACGATGAACCCGAGTCCGAGTGCCAAGACCAACGCTGCCAGAGCCGAAACAATTCGCTGCAACATCACAATCTCTCCGCCGGTAATCTCCCCGCTGCAAAAAACGCATACCCCGGAAAGTGCGGACCTACGCAGCGTTTCTAGTCGGTAGCTCCGAGCGCTTCGAGCATCTTGCGCGCCTCCTCTAGCTGACGACTCAACTCGTCGACTCGCGCTGCAGCCATGTCTCGCGCAGCGACGATGATGGACTCGACGGCCTCGATGGCGGTGGGCTCGCCCAACTCGCGGACAGCTCGCTCGACTGCGTCGGGTGCAACCGGAACCGCTTTGCCCGGACGCTTCGCGCCCTGTGTGACCGTCACGCTCCAGTCGTTGTCCGCGCCCGCATGGATGGTGACGCTGATGCCGGCCGGCAGTTTCTTCGCACGCTTGACGGCCGGGCGAGGTGTCGCGGCAGGGGCAGCAGTGGTAGTCGGTACCGGAGCGGGTGCAGGCTGCGCCCGCGGCTTGGGCCGAACGGGTTCTACGAGTGGCTCCATAAGGGGTTCGGACTCCACAACTGGTTTGGGTCGCGGGGCCGGTTTGGCCGGTGACGCGGACACACGGTTGATGCGCAATTCTTCTGCTTCGAAAGGCAATTCGTCGTTGACGCCTTTGGGACGGATGAGCACGGTATTGCCGTCCACCGACACGACTTTCGCCGAGGTGCCGGCTTCGATCCCCAAGCTGGGGGTTGCCTCGCGCAGATAGACGGTGGCGCGCTTACCTTCGGCGACAGCCGTGGCGAGCGCTGCCAGATTTTCCGCAGTGAGGTGATCCGGCGTTGATGCGGCAGCGCCGGAACGTCTACGGGGTGGCATGCGCAAGTCCTTTCAGAAGAATGTGGTGCATTTCAGTATCGATAGTGCTTTTCTCGGGGCAACTCTTGCACAAGCCACCGACGTGTTCGCTCTCACCGCCCGACTGAGCCCGAGGATTCGGAGGCGGTTCGGCCGATTCAGTACTGTTCTCGGGGCACCGCGTGGAAGATGGTGGACAGTAATTCGTTGCGGCAAGAAGGAGCACGGTGAGCAGTTCGGAGTCAGAGTGGATCGACGAGGTCACCGAACCCGCCTCTGCTGAATCTCTCGTTGCCGAACCTCACACTGCTGATCCGGTCGACGTGGATGCTCACCTGCTCAGCCGAATTCAAGCCGACATCGAGGAGTCTCTCCTCGGCGGGCCCCGTTGCTTCACTCAGTCGCAGATCGCGGAATTCGCCGGTGTAACACGCGAGCGTGCCGATCGTTTGTGGGTCGCGATGGGCTTTGCAGTCGACGAGGATCCCGACGCAGTCATGTTCACCCAGCAGGACGCGAACGCCCTCAAGACGATCATCGACATGGTGAATCGAGGAGTCATCTCGCAGAGCAGCGAGGTGGCTGCCGCCCGCTCACTCGGGCAGTCGATGTCGAGGTTGGCTGAGTGGCAGGTCTCGCTGATCAGCACCCACATCATCGATCAGCTCGCCGACTCGGCGGATCACGAGCCCGAAGCGATCCGGAAGATCGTTTTGAGCCTCGGCGCCGAGATCATCCCCGCGGTCGAATCCCTGCAGACGTACGTCTGGAAGCGTCACGTCGCCTCCTCGACGGGCCGCAACGTCGGAAACCCCGGCGAAGAAGTCGCGAGTCGTGTTCTGGTCGTGGGTTTCGCCGACATCGTGGGGTACACCTCGCTGACCCGCGGCCTCGACTCCGCCGAACTCAACGATCTGCTCGAGCGGTTCGAGTCGGCGTCCACCGAAATCATCGGGCGCAACTACGGCTGGGTGGTCAAAACCGTCGGTGACGAAGTCATGTTTGCCGCCGAAAGTCCCCACCACGCCGCCGAGATCGCTTTGCAGATCCAGCAAGCCGTCCTCGCCGATCACGACGATCCACAGCTTCGGGTCGGTCTGGCCATGGGTCCGACGTTGGTTCGCTTCGGAGATCTTTACGGTTCTGTGGTCAACAAGGCCGCGCGCCTGACCAGTTCCGCTCGTCCCGGCACCGTGCTGATCGATTCCGAGTTGGCCAACCAGCTCGGCTCGGACGCCAATTTCAAACTGCGGCACCTTCGTCCGCGGCGAGTGCGCGGAATCGACAGGCTCGAACAGTACGTTCTACGACGCAATCTGGAGCCGTGAGTCAGCTCGACACCCCGCGTGCGACCAGAAAATCGTCCACGATCTGCTCGCACGCGGCCTCCCCGAGAGGCGTCAGCGTCGCCAGTTTGGTGAGCACCAACGGGCCGACCAACTGTGCAAGCGCGACGTCGTAGTCGTACTCGCCCAACGCGTCGATTGCCTCCGGCGAGCGCAGGATCCGATCGAACGCATGCCGGTACTGCTCGAAGACCGTCTGTCGCAGTGATCGCAATTCGGGCTTGTCCGTGGACAAGGCGTCGACGCTCGAGTAGCCCTTCAGTTCCGGCCCCAAGCCGAGCCAGCACATCGCCGTCACCTGGATCGGTGCGCTTTCGATGGCCTTGGCCTGACTGGTCAACAACTCGAGCAACTGCGCGCGGAGGTCGCCTTCACCGGACATCTCCGGCACCGGAGGTAACAGGCGAGCAAATGCCGCGGCGAGCAACTCGGTGCCACTGTCGAAATGGCGATACAACGTCGCACGTGCGACGTTGGCCAACTTGGTGACGGCATCGATCGTCACCGCGTCCACGCCGCCCTCTGCGAGCAGCTTGGTCGCCGCGTCGAGCAACCTGGACCGGGATCGTTGTTTGCGCGGATCCTCGTCGCTGACCCGCTGATCGATCTCCTGCTTGTCGATTCCCACCGTCACAACTTCAGTTATACCCACTTGGGGTTGTGGAACTGCCGTTCTTGTAACGATACTGATGGTCTTGTTTCAATCGGGAGGTTTCGTGAGTAGCGATACGACGCTCGAACAGTCCTCGTGGACCATCCGACAGATCTGGATGCTGACGGTCGCGTGCTGCGCTGTCGCACTGGTCGTCGCAGCGATGGCCGCGCTCAACACGGCCCTTCCCGACTTGGCCCGCGATACCGGTGCAACACAGAGCCAGCTCACGTGGATCGTAGACGGGTACACGCTCACACTGGCATGTCTCCTGTTGCCGGCGGGCGCGCTCGGCGATCGTTACGGTCGACGCGAACTTCTCATGTTCGGACTACTCGTTTTTGCCGCCGGCTCGTCGATTCCGGTCTTCGCGGACGAACCGTCGTGGATCATCGTCTCCCGAGTGATCTCCGGCGTCGGCGCCGCATTTGTCATGCCCGCGACATTGTCCTTGCTCACCGCAGGTTTTCCGCCGGCCCAGCGTGCCCGCGCGGTCGGAGTCTGGTCCGGAGTGGCTGGTTCGGGTGCAATCGCCGGACTGGTCGTCTCCGGCCTGCTCCTCGAAAAATGGTCGTGGCATTCGATATTCGTCAGCCTGGCCGTCGTCTCCGTCCTGATCCTCGTGGTGTCGTTCACGATCGTGACGTCGAAGGACGCGGAGGCAACTCCACTCGATCTTCCAGGCACCGCACTGATCGCAGGCTCGATCGGACTGTTCGTCCTGGGGATGATCGAGGCACCCGCCCGTGGTTGGCTCGATCCGGTGGTCCTTGCTCTGCTGATCGGCGGAATTGCCATGACGGCAGTCTTCAGCTGGGTCGAATTACGCACTCTCCATCCACTGCTGGACGTCAGGCTGTTTGCCAACCGCGCATTCGGCAGTGGCGCAGCGTCACTGACACTGCAGTTCCTGGCGACCTTCGGCCTGTTCTTTCTGATCGTGCAGTATCTGCAACTGGTGCTCGACTACTCTCCTCTGCAATCGGCGCTAGCCCTCATGCCGATCGCCGTGCCGGTGATGGCCCTGTCCGTGGTTGCGCCCCTGCTGATTCCGCGTATCGGTCTACGCGCCCTCACCGCAACCGGAGTCGCCTTCCTCGGAACCGGAATTGCACTCCTCACGCGCTTGGATGCCAGTTCGACCTATGCCGAAGTCTGTGTTCCCTTGGTAGTGGCCGCCATTGGATTGGGTTTGTCGACAACCCCAGCAACTGCTGCCATCGTCTCCAATGCACCAGACTCCAAACAGGGCGTTGCATCAGCAGTCAACGACGCGACCCGCGAGATCGGCTCTGCCATCGGCGTCGCACTCGCTGGAAGCATCCTAGCCGCCGGGTACGGCAATCATGTTCAGCCCGCGGTCGATTTGCTGCCCGAACCCGCCAAGGAGCCGGTATCCGGCTCCCTGGCCGCTGCACTTCACGTCGCCGAAGCAGCCGGACCGCAAGGCGCACAATTGGCCGAATTCGCCCGTGACGCCTTCATCAAAGGCATGGACCAAGGAGCGCTCACACTCGCCGCGATCATGTGGGTATCCGCGATCGTCCTCGGATTCTGGGCTCCGGGCCGTCAGCGGGACTAACCGTCGTGTCGATACGCCGGAGCCTTGGTCGTCTGCTTCGACTGCAAAGTCTGAAGTAGGGGCATCGACCGAAGCGGCACCACAACCGAGAGAACCATGACGCTGGTCGAGCGAGTGGCTACCCCCGACCGGTTCAGTTCGAGCAGAGTCGCCTGCAAATCCTCGTGCGAAGCAGCGGCAATCCGGCACAGCACGTCGCCGGAGCCAGTAGTGGCAAAGGCTTCGAGAACACCAGGTATGGCTTCGAGTTCGGTGGTGACGGTGTCGAGCGCCCCCTGTGCGATCTGCAAAGTCACGAATGCCTGCACCCCGAAACCCGCTGCAGCCAAGTTGATGTGCGGGGCATACCCGGCGATGACGCCTGCATCTTCCATCCTTTTCAGTCTCGCCTGCACCGTCGCCCGGGCAACCTTGACCTGACGCGAGAGCTCCAAAGCACCGGCACGCGGGTGCTTGTTCATCGCGTCCAACAGAGCCAGATCCACTGCGTCGAGATTCACGTCTGCTCCACTCGTCATTCAACTATGCATATTGCCTATAAAACAGTGCCATAATCTTCGGATTCCGGCGCTATGTCTACTTTCAACTACCTCCGTTGACTACCCAACCTTTGAAGGACTTATCTGTTTGTACTGGCAGTGCCGAACATAACTCGAGCACCGCACTGTGTACTTCGCACTCAGAGGGGACTCATCATGACCGTCGAACAGACTCTCACCGACGACGAACAGTTGGCCGGCCTGGATCTGGAGCAATTACGCCAGTTGGTCGGATTGGTCGAGTACGACAGCGATCACGATCCCTTCCCGGTGAGTGGTTGGGACGGCCTCGAATGGATCGTCGGAAACGCCACGCAGACTTCACATTTCTTCCAGTCCGCATTCGGCATGGAATTGGTGGCGTATTCGGGTCCGTCCACCGGAAACCGCGACCACCACGCGTTTGTACTCAAGAGCGGTGCCGTGCGCTTTGTCGTCAAAGGTGCTGTGGATCCGGCAAGCGAGTTGATCGCGCATCACAGCCGTCACGGCGACGGCATCCGCGACATCGCGCTCAGCGTCCCCGACGTGGACAAGTGCATCGCGCACGCGATCACCCAAGGTGCGACGGTGCTGAGCGAACCGCACGACGTCACCGACGAGCACGGCACCGTTCGCCTGGCCACCCTCGCTACGTACGGCGAGACTCGGCACACCCTCGTCGACCGTTCCCGCTACACCGGCCCTTACCTTCCCGGATACGTCGAACGGACTTCGTCGTACCGCAAGCGTGACGGCGCGCCCAAGCGAATCTTCCAGGCCCTCGACCACGTCGTCGGAAACGTCGAACTGGGCAAGATGGACCAGTGGGTCGACTTCTACAACCGGGTCATGGGATTCACCAACATGGCCGAGTTCGTGGGCGGCGACATAGCCACCGACTACTCCGCGCTGATGAGCAAGGTCGTCTCGAGCGGCAATCACCGAGTCAAGTTCCCACTCAACGAACCTGCCATCGCGAAGAAGCGGTCACAGATCGACGAGTACCTCGAGTTCTACCAAGGTCCCGGCGCTCAGCATCTCGCACTTGCGACCAACGACATCCTCGGAGCAGTCGACGCTCTGGTCGACGAAGGAATCGAGTTTCTCTCCACTCCGGCTTCGTATTACGAGGATCCCGAACTGCGCGCGCGTATCGGAGAGGTTCGAGTTCCGATCGAGGAATTGCAGAAGCGAGGCATCCTCGTCGACCGCGACGAGGACGGCTATCTTCTTCAGATCTTCACCAAGCCGATCGGAGATCGTCCCACCGTGTTCTTCGAGATCATCGAACGCCACGGCTCACTGGGATTCGGACTGGGAAACTTCAAAGCCCTGTTCGAAGCGATCGAGCGTGAGCAGGCCGCGCGGGGCAACTTCTGAGGTAGGTCAGCTGTTTTCGGTCCACGCCCAGACCACCGCGGGTCGCCCGGTGGCACTGACCCGGACTCGTTCGTCCGTACGTTCCAGCCCTGGCAACGCTTTGAGCGTCCGGTTCAAGTTGCCCGGGTCCGGACGCTCACCGGAAAGTTCCTCCGCCACGGCCAGCGCGTACGACGCCGGGAACGACGGTCCCAGCAGCGCACGCGTGAAAGCCTGATCTCGCCACAACAGGGTGTCCGCAAGGATCGGGCGGGTATCGGCGACTATCCGATTGTGGTCGAACGCAAGGTCCCCCGGGTTGTCCCAGCTCACCCACTCGGCTGAATTCGGCACCTCGTCAGACGAGATCACTGCCCACATGGTCACCGAGAGCGTCGGCCCGCGTGGGTCGCGATTGGGCTCGTCGAACACGGTCAATTGCCCGCTGGCGAGGACCTTCCCGTCCGGAATTCCGAGCTTGGTGGTCACCGCCCGCCTGGCGGCGTCCTGCAACCGCTCACCGGCGCCCAGCAGTACACCGGGCAGCGCCAACTGCCCGGTGTACGGCTCCGCTTGCCGCGGCGTGACGGCAAATCGCAACATCCCAGGCTCCGGATTGCCGAACCGGAGCGCAATGACATCGATCGAGACAAGTGACTGGTCCACACCATCCATCATGCAGGCACTGGGCATCGCACCTGGCGATCGGCCCGGTCGGCACCGTCCGCGGTCAGAACCACCGGCGCCCCCATTTCCTCGCTCAGATACCAGGCGAAATCGTCCGGGTCGGCCGGAAGTTCCTTCGGCACAACCCCTACGGCTTTCAAGAAATCTGTCAGCGCCTGTTGGTGATCGAGATCCTTCCACTCCCCGACGGGAACGGATGACAGTCCTTCGTACGCCTGCACTCCGTGGATCGGGGTGCCGGCGGCCCGCGCACGATCCATCGCATCGAGATGAGTCAGCGCCAATCCGTCGACACCGCCGCTCGCCTCGATTGCGTAGCGCAACAACAACTCGTCGAGGTGACCCATCCGGAATCCACCTTGATACTCACCGGCCCCGTTGTGCAGCTCTGGCAACACCTTCGCCAGATCCGGATCCTCGGTCGGGAACGGTCCAGCTCCGTGTCGTGTCATGTATGTGCGGGTGACACCGAGTACGTAACTGTCCCGACCCAACTCGTCGATCATCGCTCGCGCATTGGACGGCTCGACTGTCGACCACGTGGTGTGTGGGTGAAACCCCCGCCACTCGTCGAGAAGGACGCCTTGCGCTCCCTCGAATACCAGACGACCACCGGCACTCAACCCGCCCAGTGCGCCCGGGCCGGCAATGTCTACGACAGCTCCGAATTCCCTGTACATGTCGACCATGTCGTCGATCGGTGGAAACCCGTGGCGGCTCTCCGCGATCAACGGTCCGTAGTGGGCTGCCAACGCCGACAACTTGAAACGCAAGGAATCCGGCCGCAAGCAGTCCCCCACCGTCGGCGCACTGTGGCCCAGCGCATACGCCGCAGTCTCACCGATCCCCTTGCCACACGAGCCGTGCCGGTGGCCGCCGCGAGCATCCTCGCGGGCTCTGTTGGCTGCGACATGAATCGGCGTCGTCAACAATGCGCGCGCGTCGATACGTATCAGGTCGAACGGGCTTCGAACTCCGATCGACTCCAGGGCGCGCGCCTCCCGGGCGAGCTCGATGGGCTCGACCAACACGAATCTCGAGAGAAACGTCGGGACACCGGACAACGTACCCGAGCCGAACTGCGAAAACGTGTGGTGCCGCTCGCCGACGATCACGTTGTGCGCTGCCTGCGCTCCGCCGTTGAACCGAACCACGGCGGCCACACCGAGATCGGCTTGCTCGGAGCACAGCCAGTCGACTGTTGCTCCCTTCCCCGCGTCGCCGAATCCGAGATCCACGACGACGACGTCACGACCTTCGAAAGCGTTCACAGACTTCCTCCTTCTAGACGAAATCGACGTCGTCCGTGCCGGTTCCGAGGTCACGGGGCAACCCGGCCACCGTTGCAGTGGTACGTCGTGGAATCACAGCCAGGGCCTTTCCGACGGTCTCCGCTTCAGCCGTGGAACCGATGTCGCGGAGATCCGTCAGTCCGTCGCGCAAATCGATGCGATCTTCGCCGATTCCGACCGTCAGCGCGATCAATTCGCACACTGCGGCGGGGTCGTCGAGTTTGACGAAGCGTTCACCGAGCAACTTCTTCCAGTGATCCGCGATTTCCGGATCGTTGAAGTACGACGACTGATCTGGCAGAACGAAGTAGACGTTCCATCTTTCTTCGAGTTCACGGTAGATCGACGGCACCGATACGTCCTGGCGAACCTTGTCACCGATCACCGAACGGATGTGACGAGCCGAGAGCCGCGGCTTGTTCAACTCGTCGCCGATGATGAAGAGGTAGCCTTTCCGTCCCCGCTTCTCCCAGGCATCCGTACTGGTGTGGCGCGCCATGAAATATGCTGCCAATTCATAGCTTTCCGACTTCTGACCACCACCGTTGCCCTCGAGGAAGATGGTTCGAAGCTGCTCGTCCATCGCGTTTCCCGACTCGAACTGCCCGACTTGCAGTGGCACCCGGTCGGAATCCGCGTCGCCGATACCGCCGAACAGAATCTGCGGATCGTCGGCATATCCTTTGCGTTGCAGCAGTCCGTGCAGCTTCCCGAGCTTGTCCTGCATGATGCGAGGGACCGCACCCATCGAACCGGTGACATCGAAAAGCACTGCTATCGGCAGCGAATCGGGGTGCCCGTCCGAATCTCGGCACTCACGCTTGTCGACGCCGAAGGGGTCGAGCGTCGGGTCCGCTTTCCAACTGCTCCGCGGACGCGACCGGAGCGAATCGGTGTAGCCGAAGTCGTCGACCCCACGCGCGGCACGAAAAGTCTTGCCCGCCAAATACGTGTTGTCATCCCAGTATCCGTAGCCCATGGTGATCACTGTCCTTTCGTGGAGGGAACGGCGAACGGACGAAATGTCCGCTGGCCATAGAGAAGATCGAGGAGTTCGTCGAACTCACCCAGTAGATCGATCGCGTCGGGACGCAGTCTGGGGTTGTCCTGCATGCAGCCGCTTGCAAACGCCCTCATCCGTTCGTGGGTCTGCTCGCCCAGCATTCGGAGCATCAAGCGATGAGCCATGTAGATGTCCCAAGCCGACGAAACTGCTTCGCCGAGTTCCGGTGGGTAGGAATCACGATCGGAACCGATCGTCGCCACCGGGCGACTGCCCGCACGGGTGGCAAACGACCAGCCCACCAGCACCACCCCATGCCGATCAGGCTCGATCAGCACGTTGTCCGCAGTGATCGCGGTGTGCACCCAACCAGTAGCGTGCGCTGCCGCTAGAGCCCGAAGTAGCCGTCGGTGCATCCAGGCCCAGTCCCGTGGATCGAGGCCACCTGGATATGCGGCACGAACGTCAGCAAGACTCACAAAACCTTCAGTCAGATCGTCGAGCACGTCGATCTGACGCCTCGTGCCGCTGTCCACATGGGTGATTCGATCGATCAACCGCGGGAAGTACGGGGCTGCCCAACCGACGTCGGACGAATTCTCGATGTCCGTCAACACATTCCGTTCGGCCTCGATCATCGAGTTCGCCCGAGGATTTCGCGGAATCTTGAGTACGACACCGGCATCGGACCGGTACAGGTTGGCGACCGACCCGCGCGCTACCAGTCCACCGAACGCGTACTCTCCCCGCTCTCCGATATAAGCGGGCCGAGAATCCGCCGGCTCGGACTCCGCCGTCCAACTCCGGTAAAGCTCGTTCAATCGGGACGCCGCGGCCGAGTACCGCACCCGATCTTCGGGCTTCACCCGGTCCGGATGAATGGCGGAGGCAAGCCGATGAAAACGACGCTGTGCAGCACGGCGGGAGTCGAGATCACTGGAGACTCCTCCGAACACATCGGCCGAAACTCGTGCTGCCTCGACGATTTCAAGTGCCGTGCTGATCGTTTTCATAGTTTTAGTCTAACCGACTAAAACGAAGACGGCAAGAATGCGCATTTCATCCGAGTACATGCGCATCACATCAGGACACGGCAATCACCTGTCGGCACCGAGGGCTGAAACAGCTTTGCGTAGCTCGATCACTGCCGGACTGCTGTCGCCCTCGCGGGTACACAGATCGATCGAACATTGCTCGATGTCGGAGATTCGCACGAAACTGATATCCGAGCGGGTGTAGTACTCGGCGATCGTTGCTGCCGTTATCACCACCGCTCGACCGTTGGCGACAACCTCGAGCGCTTCGTCCATCGTGCGGACAGAGGGGCCGTACCGGACGGGCACACCACTGGGGCGTGGGTCCACCGACCACCATTTCACCCATTCGGGTGGTGCGCCGTCACTCGAAACCTGCACTGTCCCATCTATTTCAGAAATCTCGATGCTCGTACGGCCCGCCAGCCGGTGCCCCCGGGGCAGGGCCACAACCCGCGGCTCGACGCCGATCCGTTCGAGCACCACACCGTCGAGCACCGGCAGCGGTGGACGCACGAATGCCGCGTCGACGGTCGCGCTCGCTACCGCCGAAACCTGTTGGGACCAATCCAATTGGACCAGTTCCACCTCCGCGTGCAACGAATCGATCACCGCACGCCCCAAACTTCCAGCAGCCCCATTGATGAATCCGATCCTCAATCTCCGGGCCCGCCGACGCTCGAGCGCATCGAGTCCGTTCATCGCGCGAATGGCGAAATCGAGAGCGGGTCGCGCATCCGCGACAAACACCTCGCCCGCGGCGGTGAGCACCACCGGGTGCGAACTGCGATCAACCAACTCGACACCCACCTGTTCCTCGAGTCGGCGAATCTGCTGACTGAGGGCGGGCGCGGTGACGAACAGCCGATCTGCTGCTCGCCCGAAGTGCCCTTCCGTCACGACGACGAGCAATGAGGACACCAAGCGCAGATTCAGATCTTCGCCTCTTCTCGTCTTCTTCATTACCGTCCATTCGGTTGTTTTCGGCGGTCGCTAACCGACAAAGTGATGACCATCACGATATCTGAACAGCAGAGTTAAGCAAACCGGCAATTGTCGAACGAAGTTCTACATATACAGCGAATGCCTCGCCAGGTCACAGTTGGCGCAGATCCGGACAGCCCGCCGAATCTGCGAAACCAGGAGATGTGATGAGCAAGTACGAGCACGAATTCGTCCACATGATGGATGGCGTCGAAAAGCAATTGGAAACCATCGACAATCCGCGGCACCAGAAGATCCTCCGAAACTACCGGCGCCACGCGTTGCTCGAGGTCTCCGGTCGCTACAAGGAAATCCTCTCGCCCGACATGACCGTCGAAGAACCCGTCTACCGGTTGTTCGAAGACGGGCAGTCGATTGTTCTGGACGGTATGGACGCCGTCACCAACTTCTACCAGTCACTCGCCGAGACGGACACCCTTGTCATGTGGACCGGACAGTCCGACTTCGCGGTCTCCGACAGCGGGTTCTCGGGTGAGACCCTCTTCAGTCAATTCGTCCCAGGATCGATTCTGGGAGACGGGGTGTTCGGCGCGGTGCACGAATCGGGTGGATCCACGCCCACCGCCCCCGACCCCGAACAACCCTCGGATATCGACCCCGACGGTTGGTATCTCGTGCGTCGGACCTTGGCATTCGTCTGGCCGTACGACGAGCAGGGGCGACTCATCGGTGAGCATGTCTACGAAGATTCTGCTTCGAAAGTCGTGACCAAGGTGGACCCGAGCGAGGTCATCACGGCGGCGCGCGCAGCCGAACTGCTTGCCCCACTGCTCGAAACGCACCTGCCGTGAGCGCGCCCGTAGCCATTGTCACCGGCGCAGCTGCCGGGTTGGGCGCCGCTATTGCCGAGCGCCTTGCCGAGGACTTCGGCACCCTGCTTCTCCTCGACATCGAAGAGGCTGCGCTCGACGACACCGCAGCACGCCTGGAAAGCCTTGGTGTGGAAGTCCACACGGCTCGATGCGACGTTCGGCGTGAAGGTGACGTCAAGAACGCGTTCGACGTGGCTGCGTCGATCGGAAGTCCGACTGCGCTCGTCAACGGTGCCGGCATCGGCGTCTTCACGCCGTTCCTCGAGATCACCGAAGACCAGTGGGACAACACCTTTGCAGTGAACACCAAGGGCAGCTTCCTGATGTGCCGCGAATTCGTGAGTAGAACCGAGGGTCCGGCAGCGATCGTCAACATCGCGTCGATCGGTGCCCGCTTGGGCGGTGACATGCTCGCGCACTACGGACCGTCGAAGGCCGCCGTGATCGAGATGAGTCACAGCGTCGCCAGGATCGGCGCGACTCGAGGACTCCGTTCGAACACCGTCATGCCCGGACTGATCCTCACCGACATGTGGCTTCGAACCATCAAGGAACTGCGCCGACGCGATCCCTCGCTCGCAGATGTTTCCGATGCTGACGTCTTCGATTCTTTTGTCGCCCAGATGGTTCCGATGGGTCGAGCCCAGACGCCCGGAGACATCGCCGAAATGGTCGCGTTCTTGCTCAGCGACAAGGCTCGCAACGTCACCGGGCAGACGATTGCCGTCGACGGCGGCGCCGTGATGACCTGACCGAGTCGACGGCGGTCAGCCCCAGCGCGACTGACCGCCGTCGAGCGGGATCGTTGCGCCCGTAAGGTACCCGGCGTCTTCGCTGACGAGGAAGACGACGGCACGACCGATGTCGGTCTCGGGATCTCCGACGCGACCCAGCGGGATACCCGCGACAAAAGCCGCCGCTTCTTCCGGATTCTTGTCCATCCACCACTGCAACGCGGGGGTCTTGGCGTGCGGGGCGACGTTGAGAACTCGAATGTTGTCCTTGCCCCATTCGCAGGCTGCGGCGCGGGTCAACGAGCGCATTCCTTCTTTGATGGACCCGTAGGCGCCGTAGTTGCTGGCGTCCCAGCGCACGGCCGCCGAGGTGACCATGTTGATGATGACGCCGCCCCCTCGACTGTTCATGTGCGGGTACGACGCCTGCATCATGCGCAGGGTGGCGAGTGGGCCCGTCGCGAAGGAACGCTCGAAGTCTTCGTCGAGCACGCTCAAGAGCGGGCCGGGCTTACAGTCGTTGGCGTTGTTGACCAGGATGTCGATTCCGCCGAACAGTTCGACGGTACGGTCCACGGCGGCGGTGATGTCGTCCCTCTTGCTGACGTCGCAGACCACTGCCTCTCCGCGTGCACCGATGTCAGCCAGCAGTCCGCAGGTGGTGTGCAACTTGGATTCGGTACGGCCGGCAACGGCGATCACGGCGCCCTCTTTGGCCAAGGCCAGGGCGATCCCCTGCCCGATTCCCTGACCCGCACCCGTGATGAGTGCGACTTTGCCTTCGAGCTTGCCCATGTGACTACTCCAATGTCCGTCGACGTGCGGGGCCCTTTTGCGAGAGCGACCGGTCGATTCTGGTGACTGCCGGTGTTTGTCGTCTACACTCGACCTACAAAACAACCAAGCACTTGCTTGACCCTAAGGTGTGCGACCGTGTCGCGTCAATCACATTGGGCGGCAATTCAGCTCGGCACTGCACCAGGAAGGCTCCACCGTGACACTGCCCAACCCCGTCGATTTCAGCGGACGCTCGGTGATCGTCACCGGCGGCACCAAAGGCATCGGCTTCGTCATCGCCGAAACCTTCCTCGCCGCGGGTGCGAACGTGCTGGTCTGTGGCCGCAACGAACCCGAAACTCTGCCCACGGCCGACGGTCGTAGCGCAGCATTTCGCGCCACGGACGTCCGTGACCCCGCCGACGCCGCAGCCCTCGTCCAGGACGCCGTCGAGCGCTTCGGCCGTCTGGACGTCCTCGTCAACAACGCCGGCGGCTCCCCCGACGCCGATGCTGCGACGGTGTCGCCCCGCTTCGTCGAGAAGATCGTGGCACTGAACTTGTTGGCGCCCTTCAACGTTGCCCAGGCTGCCAACGCAGTGATGCAGACGCAGGACGACGGCGGTGCCATCATCAACATCGGCAGCGTCTCGGCAATCGATCCGCAGCCCGGAACCGCGGCGTACAGCGCAGCCAAGGCGGGCCTCCTCGTCCTGACCAAGGCGTTGGCCCTCGAATGGGCGCCCAAGGTCCGGATCAACCACATCACCACGGGCCTGATCCGCACGGAGGCAGCCGCCGAGGTCTACGGTGCCGACGGCGGCGCTGCTGTCACCAGGACCATTCCGATGGAGCGTATGGCCGTGCCGACCGATATCGCCAACTCCTGCCTGTTCCTGGCGAGCCCACTCTCCTCGTACGTGAACGGTGCCGACATCGCCGTCCACGGCGGCGGCGAATACCCGGCTCGCTACATGGCGACCCATCAGGACTGAATCACTCACAAAGCAGCCCCTGAGCGAATGCGCTCAGGGGCTGCTTTCTTCGTGCGAACAACTGCGGGGTGCGACGAGAGGTCAAGCACCCCGCAGTTGAGTATGGAGGGACTAGTGAGTGGAGAAGCTCACTCGTGCACCGGAAATCGCCACCTGATCACCCTTATTGACCTGAAACGCCAGGTCGTCGGGAGTTCCCCACGCAACGATGGACGGCGCTTCACCCGGATGGATTGCCGCAGCGAATCGGCCGTCGAGGCTGACGAGGTCTGCCGGATGCACTCCGGCGACCCGAGCGAGTTCGAGCGTGCTGGCGGCCAACGTGCACAGTCCGTGCATGATCGGACGCGGCTGGTTGATCCGCGCCGCAGCCTCGGGATCGATGTGGATGTGGTGCTTGTCGCCCAGCAGGCGGTACATCGCTGTCTGATTCTCCGCGGTGGTCAGCACACCGGTGAGCGAAGGCTCGCCCGTCGGCTCCGCCGGACGTGAGGGTCCACGTTCTCCGCCGAATCCACCGGCACCGGGAGCAAAAAGTGACCAGGTCGCGACGAAGTATTCGCACTCCACCCTGACCTCGAACACCGCAGCCGCACCCTTGTCCCACACCTCGCCGACCGAAGCCGTCAAGGTCACGTCACCGCTACGCGGAAGCGGGGCAAGCACTTTCAGCTCTTGCGAGCCGTGGAGCGCCGTCTTGGTGTCGAAGGCTCCCGCTGACCCCAGCGCGTCAGGGGCCCACTGCGCCAGCGTCAGAGCAAAGGTCGGCAGTACCCGAAGCTGATCCTCGAAGACGAGGTCCAGCTCGGTTGCCTTGGCGCCCAAGGCAAGTGCGTACAGGATCGCGTCGCGCTCGGTGTACGAGACGGTGCGGGTCCCGAGATCGGCTCCGCGCCAATCGCCGGCGGTCTTCGCAGCTTCCGAAGTTGTCACTGTCTTTTCCTCTCTCAACCAGCGCCGAGAACGAGACCGCTGGTGGGTACTGCTGTTCCGGCTGTGACCAATACGTTTTCGACGCCCTCGGGCTGGTTGGTCGACGTGCCTCGGACCAATCGCACACCTTCGGCAATTCCGTTGACGCCGTGCAGATATGCCTCGCCGATCTGACCACCGTGAGTGTTGGACGGCAGGCGTCCACCGATCTCGAGGTTGCCTTCGCGGATGAAGTCCTTGGCCTCGCCTGGCTTGCAGAAGCCCAGTTCTTCGAGCTGGGGAAGCACCAACGGGGTGAAGTGGTCGTACAGGATCGCTGCGTTGATGTCATCAGGGGTCAGGCCGCTCTGGCCGTACAGCTGACGAGCAACCAGGCCCATCTCCGGAATACCGGAGATGTCAGGACGGTAGTAGCTGGTCATCATGTGCTGATCCTTGCTACTGCCCTGAGCGGCGCCCTTGATGACGACGGGCTTGTTGGCCAGATCCTTTGCGCGCTCGGCAGAGACGATGACCAGCGCCTGGCCGCCGTCGGTTTCCTGGCAGCAGTCGAGCAGGTGCAGCGGCTCGGCGATCCACCGCGAGTTCTGATGGTCCTCGAGCGTGATCGGACGCTCGTAGAACCAAGCAGCCGGGTTGTTGGCGGCGTGCTTGCGCGCCACCACTGCAACTCGTCCGAAGTCCTCACTCGTCGCACCGTACTGGTGCATGTATCGACGGGCGAACATCGCGACCCACTGAGCGGGAGTCGACAATCCCTGAGGAGTCATCCACGCATATGCAGCGCGGTCGGCCGTGCTGTCCATGGGTCGATCGTGCTGGCCAAGGCCGTAGCGCACACCGGAGCGCTCGTTGAAGGCCCGGTAGCAGACCACTACGTCGGCAACACCCGTCGCAACTGCCATAGCGGCCTGTTGCACCGTGGCACACGCAGCGCCGCCACCGTAGTGAATGCGCGAGAAGAACTTGAGCTCACCGAGGCCGCAGTTGCGAGCCACGATGGCTTCGCCGTTGGTCTCCGATGTGTAGGTGGACAGACCGTCGACCTCGGACGGGTCGATACCGGCGTCAGCGAGTGCCGCGACGATGGCTTCACACGCCAACTGCAGTTCGGTACGGCCGGAGTTCTTGGAGAACTCGGTGGATCCGATGCCGACGATGGCAGCGGCACCCGAGAGTGGGCTGATCGCCATCAGGGCCTCTCCTCTTCCTTGAAAGCGACTGCGACGGTGCCGGATGCATGGTTGCCGAGGCTGTTTGCACCCTGCACCTTGACCACGACCACTCCGTCTTCCTTGGACACGACCTCACCGGTCATCGTCATGGTGTCACCCGGGTAGTTGGGCGCGCCGAGACGAATGGCGATGCGGCGCAGGGTCGATGCAGATCCGGCCCAGTCCGTGACGTATCGACCGACGAGACCGTTGCTCGTGAGGATGTTCATGAAGACATCCTTGGAGCCGCGCTCCTGGGCCAGGCTCGGGTCGTGGTGCACGTCCTGGAAATCGCGGGTGGCGATTGCGGTGGCGACGATCAACGTACGCGTCAGCGGGATTGCCAACTCGGGCAATGCCTCTCCGACCATGATGTCCGCGTAGCTGCGACCGGTGAGAACGGTCATGCGAGCACCTCCACACCGGATGCGAGCTGCGCACCCAGTCGCGCGAGGTCGGAGCTGGAACCCCCGAGGGTGGCGGCAATCTGCTTACCCCACAGCAGGTGACGGTGAACCGGGTAGTCGGTGTCGACGCCCATGCCGCCGTGGACGTGCGTGGTGCGATGCACGACGCGCTGTCCGCCGTCGGTGGCCCACCACTTGGCGACCAGTACCGAGGTGCCGAGATCCAATCCCTCGGAAATGCGCCAGGCTGCCTGCCACAGTGTCACTCGCATTGCCTCGAGATCGATGTAGCAATCGGCGAGCTGGTGGTTGACCGCCTGGAACGTTGCGAGGGGTCGGCCGAACTGCTTGCGGCCGTTCAGGTACGTGACGGCCTGCGCGACTGCACCCGACCCGACGCCCCATTGAATTGCGGCCAATGCCAGCTCGACTCGGTCGATCAGCCACGGAACCGTGGTTCCGTCGGCCGCGCCGATGAGTTGCGCCGGCGTTCCGGCCAAGGTGACGTTGGCACAGATCTCCCAGTTGGTGGACTGCGTCTGTTCGAGCGTCACTCCTTCGGCACTGAGGTCCACCAGCAGCAATGCCGTACCGGTGGACGTGGTTGCCGAGACGAGGGCGAGGTTCGCGATGTGAGTCATCGGCACTACTGCCTTCTCACCAGTCACGGTCCAATTGCCCTCGGCATCTTGCTCAGCCGTGGTCAGTGGGTCGCCGCCCGTGTACGGACCGAACTCTTCGAGACCGACGGTCAGGAATCGACTGCCATCGGCAACTCCCGGAAGGAGTTCGGCGCGAAGGGAATCTGAGCCGAATTCGTTGACAGCCAGTGCCGCAAGGGTCGTCTCCCAGATCGGCACGGCCGCAACGTGACGTCCCTGCTGTTCGAGCAGCGCGTACAGCTCCGACAATCCGAGCCCGCCGCCGCCGAACTCCTCCGGCAGTGCGATTCCGAGCAGCCCGGTGCTCGCGAGTTCACGCCACAGTTCACGGTCGACGCGCTCAGTGGAGAGTTCGATCTCCTTGGTGCGTTCGATCGTCGCCTTGCTGGTGAAGACCTCGTCGGCCAGTGCGCGAATTGCTTCCTGCTCTTCGCTGAAATTGAAGTCCATCAGTGCTCCTCGCGTACGGCCGGCCGGAACGCGGGAAGCGTCAGATCCGGGTCGGCGTCGATCCAGTCAAGTTCCACGGGCATGTCGACCACGACATCTTCGGGCGCGATGCCCACCATGTTGGCGATCAATCGGGTTCCCTCTTCGAGTTCGACGACCGCAACGATCAGTGGGTAGTCGAACGCGTCGATCTTGGGGTGGTGATTGACCACGAAGCTGTACACCGTGCCCCGGCCCGACGCGTCGATCGTGTCCCACTCGAGTGACTGGCACTCCCCGCACATCGGGCCGGTGGGATGACGCAACGTCTTGCAGGACGTGCAGCGCTGGATCACCAGACGGTGCTCCTTGGCTGCTTCGAACCAGAAAGCGTTGTCCGCGTTGAGAGCCGGACGCGGACGCAGCGCACGAGTAGCCTCGGGCGCAGCAGATTCCTGAGGCTTGAACCGCAGCGTCCGCCACCGCTGGGTGCCGACAACCTGGTCGTCACCGTTGCGGTAGGTCTTGAGCGTCGTGACGAAGTGCCCGACGCCAAGACCGGTCTTCTTCTCCGGGGAGATCGATTCGATGACCTCGGTGTAGTTCACACGATCGCCCGGGCGCAGTTCGGTGAGGAACTCCTGATCGGAATCGGTGGCCACGACGGAGGTGTAACCGGCTGCGTCGAGGGTGGCGATCAGATCGGTCCACACCGGCGACGGGTCGTTGCCCGCCATCTTGTCGGTGAACGTCCGCATGATCCAGACCTGGAGCATCTGAGCGGGAGCGACGACGCCGTCGCGTCCGGTGGCGCGGGCGGCGTCGTCGTCGAGGTAGACGGGGTTGGTATCGCCCATGGTCTCGGCCCAATGCCGGATCATGGGGATGTTGACCTCGTCGGGTCCCCAGGTAGTGGGAACCAGAGTCTGGCCGACAAAAGCGTCGAGTTGCGCCGAAATGTCGCTCACTTGACCCTCTTTTCGCGAACCAAGCCGAGCCCGATGGTGCCGACCATGTCACGCAGAACCTCGTTGACGCCGCCGCCGAAGGTATTCACGACACCCTGACGCGAGATCTGTTCGATCTGACCGGCCAGCAAAGCGCCCGGGGACTCGGGGCGGATGCGTCCGGCGGAGCCGAGAATTCCGAGCAGGGTGCGATAGACGTCGACATGAGTCTCGGTGCCGTACGTCTTGGTGGCACCGGCGTCGGCCCCGGAGAGCGTGTCCTGTGCGACGGCGGCCGTCATCTTCCAGTTCAGCAGTCGCATGGCCTCGAGCTTGGCGTGTGTGCGCGCAAAATCCTGCTGGACCCAGGGGATGTCGATGGCGCCGTTTTCCTTGGCCCAGTCCAGGACCAGGTTCCACAGACCGTAGGTACGGCCACCGATGGCCGCCAGGCCGATTCGCTCGTGGTTGAGCTGCGCGGTGATGAGCTGCCAGCCTCCGTTGACCTCACCGACAACGTCCTTCGACGGGACGCGAATTCCGGAGTAGTACGTGGACGTCACCATCAAGCCGCCGACAGTGTTGATCGGTGACCACTCGAAGCCTGCGTCCGCGGTGGGGACGATCAGGATCGAGATGCCCTTGTGCTTGGGGGCATCCGAGTCGGTGCGGCAGGCCAGCCACACGTAGTCGGCAGTATTGGCGCCACTGGTGAAGATCTTGTTGCCGTCGACGATCCACTCGTCACCGTCGAGAACCGCACGAGTTTTGAGTGACGCGAGGTCGGTGCCGGCCTCGGGCTCCGTGTATCCGATGGCGAAGACTATGTCGCCGGCCAGAATGCCGGGCAGGAAACGTTCCTTCTGCTCTTCGGTGCCGTACTTCATCAACGTCGGGCCGACGGTGTTGACGGTCACGAAGGGGAACGGCAGTCCTGCGCGCTGAACCTCGTCGAAGAACACGAACTGCTCCTCGATGGAGCGTCCCTGTCCACCGAATTCCTTCGGCCAGCCGATGCCGAGCCAGCCGTCCTTGCCCAGCAACTTCACGATCTCGCGGAAGTACTCGCCGCCCACACCTTGCTCGCCGGCCGCGCGACGCTTCTCTTCCGGCAGCAGCGCCGCGAAGTACGCGCGCAACTCCTTGCGGAGCTCCTGCTGCTCGGGCGATTCCCTCAGATCCATCGCTGTTTCTCCTATGGCATTCATGGCTGGCAACTCTTGGCCTGGACGCTAACCAGATGCCCAGGTGGGCGCTGTGAATGTCTCGATGAGCGGGAAGCCGAAACATGAGCGGCGTCACATAGGGTGAGATATGCGCATGGACTCCTCGGATCGCGTCGCTCTCACCGACTTGGCCGCCAGGTATGCACAGGCCGTCGACCGCCGAAACACCACCGCACTTGCCGCTCTCTTCACCGACGATGCGGCATTCGTCTTGCCGCCGGCACTGAACGGAACCGATGCGCCGACGGAGATACGTGGAAACTCCGTCGTCAGCAGTTCCGTGGTCGATGCCGTCTCACATCTGCACTCGACGCGGCACATCGTCGAGCAGCAGATCCTCGACCTCGACAGCCCCACCACCGCACACGGTGAGGCCTACTGCTCCGCTCACCACATCTATCCAAGGGGCGACGGCCACCGGGACAACCGGATCGAGATCCGTTACCAGGACAGCTTCGAAAAGGTCGACGGCACCTGGCTGTTCTCGCGTCGCGTATTGGTCGTCGATTTCGCCGAGGACGTTCCGGTCATCCTGCTCGGACAATAGGTACATGAAAAAATCGCGGTGATTCTGTATCTCCTCACGGGAGGTTTACCGGGCTAGCGTTCAGCAACTGTCACGCCATCTCGGCGTGCGTTCGGCTATGTCTTGGAGATTCACATGTCACGCTCGCGCACCAGAAGATTCCTCGCTGCCTTCGCAGTGGCCGCCGTCGCAGTCGGAACCGTCGCAGCGTGCTCGAGCGACAGCTCCTCCGACGCCAACGCGCCCCTTCGTATCGTCGCTTCTTCGGTTCCGCATGCCGAGATCCTGAAGTTCGTCGAAGAAAAGGGCCTGCTCGGCGACACCAAGATCGAGGTCAGCGAGATCACCGGCGACCTCGACGCCAACGAGGTGCTCGAAGCCGGCGACACCGATGCCAACTTCTTCCAGCACGTGCCGTATCAGGAATCGTGGTCGAAGGAGAAGGGTGTCGACGACCTGGTCGCAGTGGCGAAAGTCCACGTCGAGCCGCTCGGTGCATACTCCAAGAAGGTCACCAACGTGGCCGACCTACGCCAAGGCGCAACGGTGGCGCTGTCCAACAACGTGACGAACTTCGCCCGTGGGCTGTACCTGCTGCAGCAGGCCGGATTGATCAAGCTGGATCAGCAGTTGGGCGCTCCCGGCACGGACATCACGCAGATCAGCGAGAAGAACATCATCGACAACCCCAAGGGACTCACGTTCACCCAGGTCGATCCCCCGCAGCTGCCGCGCACGCTCGACGACGGAAATGTCGATCTCGCAATCATCAACGGCAACTACGCAATCGAAGGTGGTCTCAACCCGGCCAAGGACGCCCTGGTGCTCGAGAAGGCCGAGGGCAACCCGTACGCCAATGTCCTGACCGTACGCACCTCCCTCGAAAACGATGCGCGAGTGCAGAAGTTGGCCGAGGCATTGACGTCCACCGACGTCGCGACGTTCATCGAGCAGACCTACCAGGGCTCGGTCATTCCGGCCAGCGCCACCTGAGCGAGACCCGTCATGGTCTTCTCGATCGAATCGGTCTCCAAGGAATACCGCAGCGGCACAAAAGTTCTGCATGCACTCGATTCCGTGTCCCTGAAAATCGAAGACGGCGAAATCTTCGGCATCATCGGCAAGAGCGGCGCCGGTAAATCGACTCTGCTGCGCTGCCTCAACCTGCTCGAACGCCCGACCAGTGGCCGGATTCTGTTGGGCGACACCGATCTGACTGCGCTGAGCCCAGCGCAACTGCGCGACACACGCAAGCGGATCGGTGTCGTGTTCCAGCATTTCAACCTGCTGCACTCCCGCTCGGTCGCCGCCAACATCGCCTTTCCTCTCGAAGTGGCGGGATACTCGCGGGCAGATCGCCGTGCCCGCGTCGACGAGCTGATCGAGTTGGTCGGCCTGGAAGACCGACGTGCCGCCTTCCCCTCGCAACTGTCCGGCGGACAGAAACAACGGGTCGGGATCGCGAGGGCCTTGGCGGCTTCTCCCGACGTCCTCCTGTGCGACGAAGCCACGAGCGCCCTCGACTCGGATACAACCGATTCGATCCTCGACCTGCTCGCCGACCTCAATCGACGTCTGGGTGTGACCATTGTTCTGATCACCCACGAACTCAACGTGGTTCGACGGATCTGTCACCGCGCTGCTCTGATCGATCAGGGCCGCATCGTCGACGAGGGAACTCTCACCGAACTGGTCGCGGACCCGGGATCGCCACTCGGCGAGGCACTACTGCCGACCGGAACGGTGCGAACTACCCCGACCGGAATTCCCGCGCTCCTCACCTTTGTCGATTCACTGTCCACCTCACCCGTGATTTCCCAACTCTCGCGAGATCTCGACGTCGACGTCACGGTGATCTCCGGAGGTATCGAGAACATCGGCACTCATCAGGTCGGTCGCCTTCGCGTGGAGTTCGCCTCGCACACCGGACTCACCAGCATCGAAGAGACAAGAAAGTCTGTCGAAGAACATCTTTCGCAGCGCGGAGTGAAGGTGACGTTCTCATGAACAAGACGTCCTGGCAGGATTCCCTGGGCGAAGCATGGGAAGCCCTACTCGACACGCTCTACATGGTCGGCGTCTCGTTCGTGCTTACCGTCATCATCGGTATTGCGCTCGGAGTTCTGTTGCACGCGAGCGCTCCCGACGGAATCCGTCCCAACCGCGTCCTCAATTCGGTTCTGGGCACCGTGGTGAACATCGGCCGTTCGCTGCCGTTCGTCATCTTGTTGGTCCTCCTCATCCCGGCAACGAGGGCGATCGTCGGAACAGCGCTCGGCGCCACGGCAGCGATCGTGCCGTTGACCATCGGTTCGGTGCCCTTCTTCGCCCGCGTCGTCGAGAACGCCTTGCGTGAGGTCGATTCCGGGCGCGTCGAGGCAGCACGGTCCATGGGCGCCACCGACAAGGACATCATCACCAAAGTGCTACTACCCGAATCAGTTCCAGGACTTGTAGCCGGAGCAACCCTGACTGCGGTGATGCTGATCGGTTTCTCAGCCATGGCAGGTGCCATCGGCGCCGGTGGACTCGGCGACTTCGCAATCAAGTACGGCTACCAACGATTCAACACACCGGTGCTGTTCGTCGCAGTCGTGATCTTGATCGTGCTGGTGCAGGCAATCCAGTCGACCGGTGATCTCGTGGTTCGTTCAATGGCGCACAAGCGCTGACTGATCAGCTCGAGACCATTGCGATCGCTGTTCGCAAGCCACGCCGCTTACCGGTCTGCGGATCGACGCCGAACACTTCCTTGATTCCGCCTCGGATACGGAACTTCAACTCCGAGTGCGTCTCCGGAGCGTCGTCCTGGGATGCCGAGAGAAACCTGTTGGGCAGCGACAACTTCCAGATGGTGCGCAGAGTCAATCCGTACTGCTTCCACAGCGGCCCGGTCGTGTACGGGAGGTCGTACTTGTCACACAGGTCGCGCAACGGCACCGCAATTTCCGAGTACCGGTTGCTCGGCAGATCCG
Source organism: Rhodococcus sp. NPDC060176 (assembly GCF_042728675.1). Lineage (NCBI taxonomy): Bacteria > Bacillati > Actinomycetota > Actinomycetes > Mycobacteriales > Nocardiaceae > Rhodococcus > Rhodococcus sp. NPDC060176. The sequence continues at coordinate 970,117 of NZ_JBHWYS010000001.1, read as the reverse complement.
GGAAGCAGTGATGCTCGATCTGATAGCAGAGGTTGCCGCTCATGAAGGCCATGACCGGGCCGGCGTGAAAGTTGGCGGAGCCCAGCATCTGCCGTAGGTACCACTGAGCGCGCGATTCGTTCTCGAATTCCTCGAGCGTGAACTTCTCGGCACCGTCGGGGAAGTGCCCGCAGAAGATGACGGCGTAACTCCAGTAATTTCGGATAAGGTTCGCAACGACGTTCGCCGTCAACGTGGTCTTCCACGCCGGGCCGGTCAGAGCGGGGAACAGGATGTAATCCTTTGTCACCTGCCGCGCGATCTTCTTTCCGACGTCCTTGGCCATGTCCGATTTCTCGGACCACTTCACCTCGCCCTTGCGGAGTTTGTCCGTTTCCAGGTGATGCAGTGCCACGCCCCACTCGAACAGTGTCGCGAGCACGAAATTCGTGATCGGTTGAAAGAGATAGTCGGCGTGCCACTTCTGATCTCGAGTTACGCGCATGATTCCGTAACCCACATCGTTGTCCAGACCGACGATGTTGGTGAACTTGTGATGAGTGAAGTTATGCGAGTGCTTCCATCCCGAGGACGGGCAGGTGTTGTCCCACTCCCAGTTGCTCGAGTGAATCTCGGGATCGTTCATCCAGTCCCACTGGCCGTGGATGATGTTGTGGCCGAGTTCCATGTTCTCGATGATCTTGCCGACCCCCAGGAGCGCAGTCCCCAGAATCCAGGCGGGCTTCTTCTTGCTGGCGAACAAGACGATGCGGCCGGCCACCATCAGAGAGCGTTGAAACGCGATTGTCCGCTGGATGTATCGAGCATCGTGCGCGCCGCGCTTCTCCTCGATATCGACCCGAATGGCGTCCAGTTCACGCCCGAGCGCCTCGACGTCTTCCTCGGTGAGGTGGGCATATTCTTTGATGTCGGTGATCGCCACAGTGTTTTCTCCGTATCGGTTTTTCTCCGTGCCGCAGGACTGGTCCGTCGGGCGGTACCCCTGGGAGTCGGTGCAGAAACGTCGGCTCCGATATTCATGTGCGTCTTCGTGCAATCTATGCCAGAGTCGATATACGTGAGCCCCGAAAACAAGATCACCATCCGCACCGCTACCGAGAGTGACTGGCCGGCTCTCCAACTACTCGACTCGGTGGGGTTCGGTTTTCATCCGTCTCCCGCGGTCAGCGAGCTGACAAAGGCGCTCTACAAGCCAGAGGACATCATCCTTGCCGTCGACGGTGACGTACCTGTCGGCGTGGCCATCGAGATCGACATGGAATTCACCGTGCCCGGCGGACGCCAACTCCCCACGCGCGGGATCACCTGGGTATCCGTCGCCCCGACTCATCGTCGCCGCGGCGTCCTACGCTCGATGTTCACTGCACTTCACGCCCATATCGAGTCGACCGGCGCGCCGCTTGCAGCGCTGACGGCCAGCGAGGCCGGCATCTACAACCGCTTCGGATACGGCCCGGCCACCGTTAGTGAAGGCATCACCCTTGACCGACGCTTCGCGCAGTTCCGCCCGGAGGTGCCCGACAACGGCGGTGTGTCGATTGTCGACGTCAAGGCTGCCACGACGCTTCTTCCCGAGATCTACGACCGCTGGCGACTGCAGACTCCCGGCGCGCAGGTCCGTCCGCAACCACTGTGGGATCACATGTTCGCCGACCCGTCCGAGGATCGTGACGGAGCCTCCGGACTGTTCTTTCTGACACACGCGGACGGATACATCGCTTACCGGCACACGAGCGAGGGCCGCGACAGCATCGCCCGGATCGACGAGTTCGTGACGATCACCGAAGATGCGCACGCGGCGCTGTGGCGCACGATCTGCGGGCTCGACCTCGTCACCCGGATCGAGACACGCCAGCATCCCGCCGATCCCCTACGGCTGATGCTGACGGACTACCGCCTCGCCAGGACAACCACGCGTTCCGATCGTCTGTGGCTTCGCATCATGGACGTGCCCGCGGCGCTCGAGGCTCGTGAATACGCTGCTGACCTGGACACCGTCATCAAGGTCGAAGATCCTTTCCTGAGCGCGGGCGGAACTTTTGCACTTCAGGTCAAGGGAGGCAAAGCCACGTGCACGGCCACCGACGCCGGGCCCGCGATCACGATGCCCGCCGACGTTCTGAGCAGCCTGTACCTGGGCGAGCACCAGGCCAAGGCCTTTGCTGCGGCGCACCGACTCCAGGCAACTGATTCGCAGGAAATCCGGAATCTCGACTTCGCGTTCAGCACATCGAAGCCGGCAATTCTCGGGTACGGATTCTGATGATCTGGCCGACACGTGCGTCGACGATTTGTGCCGTCGGCTGTATTCAGGGTTAGCCTCGAACAATGGCGTTTGTCGAAAAGATGGTCAATAGGCTTCCTGAGCGGGTTCTCGTGCGCGTCTTGCCGCACGCAGAAATGCTCAAGTTCCTGGTGGTCGGCGGCATCGCCTTCATCGTCACCACGGTGCTGTTCTTCGGCATCAAGTGGACGGTTCTGCCTCAGCACCCGGTGACGGCCAACATCCTCGCGGTCCTGATCGCAACGGTTCTGTCCTACGTCCTGAACCGCGAGTGGTCGTTCGCTCAGCGCGGTGGTAGACAGCGCCATCACGAGGCTGCCCTGTTCTTCATCGTCGCCGGTATCGGTTTGGCCATCAACCAGGTACCGCTCTGGACCTCCAGGTACGTGTTCCACCTGCGTCAACCCGAGGTATCGGTGTTGATGGAGAATTTCGCTGACTTCATTAGCGGATCGATCATCGGAACCCTGCTGGCGACGGCCTTCCGGTGGTGGGCCATGCGCCGGTACGTCTTCCCCGAAGACGCCACCGACAGCCAGGTCGTTCTCGACATCGAAGCGACTCCTGGCGCCAAGACACCGACAACGGACGCCACCCCCCTCGACTGACTTCCGGATCGACGCACCAGATAGCTGGCGTGTCGATCAGAGTTCGTCGATACGGATCAACCCGTCCTGAAGAGCCCGAGCAAGCAGCGCCATCTTCGTTGGCGCTGTCCGGCCCACTTCGTCGTACTTCCCGCGAATACGCGCAAGGTGCGTATTCACAGTTCCCTCCGCGATGTACAGCTCACGGGAGACTTCGGCTTTCGAGTCGCAGCGAATCCAGGTCAACAGCACCTGTACTTCACGCCTACTGAGGCTGGGTGAGTCGGCAGTCTTCATCGGTGGTGTCCCTAACTTTCCAGGCCTTGTTTCGCGCGGTCGAACTCCCATGGAAACGGAGCGGGGTCGCCGGGTCACTCCATTTGTTGACTGGGAGAACTCTCGAGCGAGAGTGAACACTCTCAGAACACCACTCGAGTGCGCCTTGACCTCGGTAGAGTCTCGTTTGCCCGTTATGTGCGGGAGAGACTGCCGATCGACCGAAGGACCGACGATGACTGATCACGACGCCTCCACTGTGCAATTCATCGATGCAGGCGTGACGTCGCTCGTCGAGGCTCCTCGAGACATTCTCGAACGCGGTCTGCGGAGCGAACAGGTCGTCAACCAAGCCGGCGCGTCGCAGGCAACATTCTTCCGCAAATTCCGAACAAAATCCGAATTCATCGAGGCCGTGATCGCCAGCCTCACCGAATCGACCTTGCACAGCGCCGACACGGTCAAGCAGACCGTGCGCGCACAGTTGATGGCAAACGACGACGCGCTTCGCCCGACGGTCACCACCCTGGTTACCGAGGCGTTCGACGCTCTCGTCAACGAAGCGTCGACGGCCAGAAGTCTTCTCTCACACATTTTTGCGGGCTCACACCGGCGAACCACCACCGCTCTGGGAAACGAATATCGTCGACGCGACGAACTCGTGTCCGCTGCCTACGAGGCACTGTTCGAGAAAACCGACGCAACACTTCGAAGGCCTTTCACCACCAAGACCTTCGCTGTCACCGTCAACGCTTTGATCGACGGCTTCCGCGTTCGTAGCCGCATCGATTCCCGCTCCGTCTCACCCGAGGTGATGTCCGACGCACTGCTCGCGATATTGGGCGCCGTCGTCGATACGTCTGGTCTCCATCAACACCTAGACGATGTTGTGGGACCGATCGACCAGCCCGCCGCGCCGCGGCCGCTACCGCGTGATCCGCGAGCAGCCTTTCTCGCCGCTGCCCGTAGCGAATTCGGCAAGCGCGGATACTTCATGACGCAGATCAACGACATCGCCGACACTGCGGCGGTTCCCCGCGCCGCCGTGAACAAACTTTTTCCCACCAAGCCCCATATTCTGGTGGCGGCCCTTCAGAATCGAGTGGACTCACTGCGAGAAACCGTTGCCGACGACATTCTGATCGGTCTTGGTGACGTCGCGATCATCGAGAACTTCCTACTCCGCTGCGCTCAACTAGCTTCTGACGAAACAGAGTTCATGGATGCACTGCTGGTTGCCGTTGCCCACGACACCTACGGCGAGCCCGAGAGCCTGCTGTCGCTCAAAGAGAAACTCAACATTCCCTCGATCATCGCTCCGGTTGTGCAGCGGGGCCAGGACAATGGAGTCTTGTCGACCATCAGCAGCCCGATGGACATCGCCGCAGGAATCACCAACACCCTCCTGTTGCGGTGCTTCACCCGCCGATCCGACAGCCCGGCCGACAACGCGGCCTTCGTCAGCGCGATGCTCCTGAACGGGCTGGCTCATCCTTGATCAGGTACGGGATTTACGTTCCGAGCCCCAAACGCTTCGAGCATTCGGCCATCTCGTCGATGATCAGTTCCAACGACGTACCACGGCGGCTGGCGGACAGCACGATTCGATCGGCTCCCAAACCGCGTGCCCAGTCCAGCTTTGCTTCGTCGAGTCTGGGTAATGTCGCACCGAGAACGAGCGAGACATCGGCGGGATCTCGGTCGACTTTGACCGCAGCAGCTTTCATCGCTACAACGGCCTTGTCGAGGTCTTCACCAGCAAGTCCCAGCGGCTGGAAACCGTCACCCAATCGGCCTGCTCGCCTCGCGGCCGCGAGACTGTGTCCACCGACGTAGAGCGGAACTCCCGACTCGCGGTGAGGCTTCGGCCAGCTGTATGCACCCTTGAACGAGAAGTATTCACCGTCGAAGTCGACCGCATCCTTGCCTGCCCAGAGTGCGCGCATCACCGCGATCGCCTCGTCGGCTACCTTGCCACGACGCTCGAAGTCACCGCCGCACGCTTCGATCTCTTCCTTCATCCAGCCCAGTCCGAGGCAGATGCGCAGGCGCCCACCCGAAAGTCGATCGAGCGTCGCCAAGCGCTTGGCAAGCACTACCGGATTGTGATTGGGCAGCACCAGAACTCCGGTGGACAGCCCCAAAGTGGTTGTGGCACCGGCCACGAACGAGAGCAGTTCCAGCGGATCCGGGATGTCGCAGTCATCGGGCAGATGCGACTTCCCGGTCGGAGAATAGGGGTATTCACTCTCGGTGTCGGCGATGACCACCGAGTGCTCCACAGCCGAGATCTCGTCGAAACCCAACGATTCGGCCGCACGGGCGAATTGCAGAATCCAATCAGGGTCTCCACTTCGACCCAATTCGACCGGAACGACTACGCCGAGCTTCATACCGTTTCCTCCAGTGTCGCCATCAATTTCGGACCGTCCACGACGCGACCGAGGAACCGGTCCGCATCCGGATCTGTTGCAAGCCACACCGCCGCTGCAGCCGGTACGGATGCCGGTATGGCAGCGAACCCTGCGTCGACTATCGCGTCTGCGCCACCACGGGCTTTCCCTGATTCCGTAATGACAAATCCCGGACTCAGATTGAACGCCTTGATCCCGGCGCCCCGATACTCGGAGTTGATCGCCCCGGCGATACGTCCGAACGACGCCTTCGAGGCAGCGTAGGACAATCCCCAGCCGCCCTCCCCCGGCGGCGCAGGCGGATCCATGGTGGCCGAGCCCGATGCCAGGTTGACGACAACGCCGTTGCCACTCTTGATCATCGACGGCAGAATCACCTGAACCAGAGCGAGTTGGTGCAGGTAATTCCCGATCACCATCGCCTGAGCGTCGTCGATCTCGATGTCGAGCACCCGGTCCATGTTTCCGACCGTCTGTGCGTAGGCGTTGTTCACCAACACGTCGACGTGTCCCCACTCCTCCAGCACCCGTTCACCGGCGCCGCGGACGGATTCCAGATCGAGCAGGTTCATCGGAACGGCCAGCGCTCGCACCCCGAAGGCCTCTATCTCGGCGACCGTCGTCTCCAGGCTGCCGGGCACCGGAATCACTTGCTCGCCCTGCCTCGTTCGCGGAGCTGCCCGCCCCTCTCCTTCACGAACGGTGCGAGCAGTAATAGCAACGTCGAACCCGGCGCGCGCGAAGGCAAGCGCGCACTCTCGGCCGATCCCCCGGGAAGCGCCGGTTACCAGCGCAACTCCACTCACAGGAACCGCGAACGGCCGTGTGTCTCGAACTCCTTCTCCAGATTCACCACGTCAGCTTCGGTCATCAACGTGTATTCGGGGGCGCCACGGCCCACCCAGTGGAACACCGGTTCGTCGGTACGCCAGCGGTCGGCCTGCAATTCACGCTTGAGCACCTTGTTGGACCCTGTGACCGGCAGGTCCGTCGAAACGCGAACGAACCGCGGCGCCGCCTTCGTACCCAAATCCGCCTGCGCGGCAAGGTAAGCCGCGAACTCGACCGGATCGAAATCGGCGAGATCGGCGACCTCGATCGCAGCCATCACCTGATCACCCGAACGCGGATCCGGCACCGCGAAGACACCCGTTGCAATCACCTTGGGGTGGCGACGCAGGATGTGCTCGATCATCAGAGCCGACGTATTCTCGCCGTCGACGCGGATCCAGTCACCCTTGCGACCGGCGAAGTAGATGAACCCGGCCTCGTCGACGTAGCCGAGATCGCCTGTCCAGTACCAACCGTGGCGAATCTTCTCGGCTATCGCGTCTTCGTTCTTGTAGTACCCCTCGAACTTCTTCGACCCGGCCTTGTCGACCATCTCGCCGATGGCTTCGTCGGGGTTCAGCACGTGAGAGTGCTCGTCGAGAATTGCGCGGGGTCGCTCTTCGCGGGTATCGGGATCGACGATGACGATGTTCTCGCTCGCGGGACGGCCCAGCGCGCCGGCAGGTTGGTTCGGATCGAGTACGACCGAACCGGCACCTTCACTCGAACCGTATCCCTCGAAAAGCTGTGCACCGAAACGCCGGATGAACTCTGCCTTGTCCCCCGGCGAAGCCTCGGTCCCGAAGCCGTGAGTGAGGGTGTTCTCGATGTCGTCGGGCAGTTCTGGCGTCGCCATGAGATACCCCAAGGCCTTACCGACGTAGGTGAAATATGTTGCGCCGTAGAACCGAACGTCCGGCATGAATCCCGAGGCGGTGAACTTACGAACGAGGCAGACCGTAGCTCCCTGCGAAAGGGCCGGCGCCCACAGAGCCATCAACGCGTTGCCGTGGAAGAGCGGCATGCAGCAGTAGCAGACGTCGTCGCGGTCGATGTCGTACTTGGCGCAGTTCGCGTAGGCCAACCGCGTCAGACGCCCCTGGCTGCACCGCACTGCCTTGGACATTCCAGTGGTGCCCGAGGTGAAGAGAAGCAGGAACAGCGTTGACGCGTCGACGCCGAGGTCGATCTGAGGTGACTCGACCTGGTGAGCTGAAATTTTGTCCGCGTAGGACGCGTCGTCGACAAGGACAAAACGATCTTCGGTCAGCCCGAGGTCAAGGCCGGCAAGCTTCTCGTAGCCTGCTTTGTCGGTGACGATCAGCTGGCAGTCGACGTACCGGACCTCGGCCTCGAGTTCAGCTCCACGCCTGGTCGGATTGATGCCGACGATCGTGGCCCCGGTCAGAGCCGCACCGCCGAGCCAGAAGAGAAACTCGGGGTCGTTCTCGAGAAGTACTCCGATGTGAAACGGTCCAGGCGCGCGAAGCGACTTCGCAAGCGAGCCGCGCGCTGCGCTCTCGCGCACCACCTCGTCCCAGCTCCAGTCCTGCGTGCGCGTCCGCAGGCCCAGGTGCTGATCACCGAGACGGTCGATCAACATCTGCGCGACGTCCTCGCGCTGGGGTGCTGCAAGCGCTGCGTTCGAAGATGCTTCGGTGGCGGTGTTCGTCATCGTGTCCTGTGTCCTAGTCGATATCGGAATGTCGATTTCTCCAACTGCGATACGACTCGAACGTATCGACGCCTCAGAGCCGGAACCCTCCCAGTCTCGCTCAGTGGTAACCGCCGCCACAGATATGATTTTCTCGTGAGATTTTGTGACGTGAAAAGCGCCACAATACGAAAGGCCATTCCATGACTGCCCCCGCAGATCCGCAGTTGCTTCTGGACCAGGCGGTCTCACGCCTCACTGGTCCAGGTGGGCCATTCGAGATCGTCGAAGAAGAGGTTCTCGGCACCGTCATGCCCGTGATGAAGAACCGTGGCCGCGCCATCGGTGAGCTCATCTCAGCATCGCGGGCCTGGGGCGACGGCGACTATCTCGTCACCAGCGATCGTCGAATCTCGTTCACCGAGAACGCCGACTCCGTCGCCGCTCTGGCAACTGCCCTGAGGGACAAGTACGGGGTCCGTAAAGGCGACCGAGTGGGCATCCTCGCCGCCAATACTCCCGAGTGGGTCATGACGTTCTTCGCGACGCAGGCGCTCGGCGCGATCGCGGTCGGTCTCAACGGTTGGTGGGTTCCGCGAGAGGTGACCCACGGGATCGAGCTGTCGCGGCCGAAGGTTCTTGTCGTCGACGCCAAGCGCGGCGCCGCTCTCCCCGAGCTGCCGGCAGACATCACGGTCCTCACCATGGAAGAGGATCTGCCCGCGCTCATCTCGGAGTATGCAGGCTCCGACGTGCCGAGCACCGATATCGACGAAGACGACCCCGCCGTCATCCTGTTCACCAGCGGAACCAGCGGTCGTCCCAAGGGCGCACTCCACTCGCACCGCAACGTGATGGCCGTCGTCGACTACCACCGCTACAGCGACGCAATCGGCGCCGCATTCACCGGCCGTGAGTACGACGCTTCCAAGCCGAGCCCGCTGCGTTATCTGCTCACGTCCCCGCTCTTCCACATCGCCAGCCTGCACAATCTGGTGGTCCCCCGTCTCGCGACCGGCAGCGCCGTCATCCTGACCGAGGGCGGCTTCGACGTCGACAAGGTGCTCGGGCTGGTCGAACGCGAGCGCGTGACCAACTGGGGTGCGGTACCCACAATGGCGTCGCGCCTACTCGAACACGGCAACATTGCCAAGTACGACGTCTCTTCCCTGACTTCCTTCTCGCTGGCATCCGCGCCGTCGTCGCCGGCTTTCAAAGAACGACTCAAGGAGCAGGTGCCGTTCGCACGCAATGCTCTGGTCGACAGCTACGGCCTCACCGAATGCAGCACCGCCATCGCAGTGGCCGTAGGCGCCGAACTCGAAGAGTTCCCAGGCACTCTCGGCCGTCCGATCATCACCGTCTCGATGGAGATTCGAGATCCCTTCGGCGAGTGGCTGCCGGACGGCATCGAAGGTGAAGTGTGTGTACGCAGCCCGTTCGTCATGCTCGGATATTGGGAGAACGACGAGGCCACCGAGTCGGCAATCGCGCCCGGGCGCTGGCTCCGCACAGGCGATTTCGGCGTCATCGAGAACGGGCGTCTCCGTCTCACCGGCCGTCGTTCCGACCTGATCCTGCGTGGCGGCGAAAACGTCTACCCCACCGAGATCGAGCAGACGCTCGACGAACACCCCGACGTGATCGAGTGCGCTGTCATCGGCATGCCGCACCCCGACCTCGGCCAGGAAGTATCCGCTGTGGTGGTCCTGCGTCCCGGAGCAGAGACCACGGAGGCAGAGTTGCGCGACTACGCCGCCGAGCGCCTGTCCTACTTCAAGGTTCCGTCGAAGTGGCGCATCACTGGTGATCTGTTGCCGCGCAATGCAACCGGCAAGATGGTTCGGCGCGAGATCACCGTATGACCGCGGAGCTGTCACGGATCGTTGCCGAGTCGGCGATCCGTGACCTGCTCTGTGAGTACACGCATCTGATCGATCAGGGCAGATTGCGCGAAGTCGCCGCATTGTTCGCCCAGTCCGACTACGGGCAGTGCGGGCCGGACGGAGTTGCCACCACGCTCATTTCGTCCGACGCCGATGCCGTCTTTGCAGCCTGCAGCGGATTCGTTCGGATGTACGGAGATCCGCCGATTCCGCGAACCAAACATCTGCTGACCAACACCCGGATTGCGGTCGACGGCGAATCGGCGTCGGCACTCTCGTACATCACGGTCATACAAGGTACTGAAGCGCTTGCCCTGCAACCTATCCTGTCCGGGCGCTACTTCGATCGCTTCACCTGCGTCGACGGAACGTGGCAGTTCAGCTCGAGGCTCTTCTGCCTGGACAATATGGGCGACCTGTCCGCCCACGCCCGACGCGCACTCTGAATCCATCTCGTTGCCGAGGAAACTGGAGACCACGTGTTCAAGGTAATCGCCCTTCTCACTCGCAAACCCGGACTGACGCGAGACGAATTCGTCGACTACTACGAGAACAACCATGCTCCGCTGATCACCGAAACATTCCCTCAAATCATCGAATAACGAAGGAATTTCCCGGACCTGACTCAGGTTCTACGCACCGGCGACACCCCGGATCCACAATTCGATGTCATCACCGAAATGTGGTTCAGCGATAAGTCCGGATACGAAGACATGCTCGCAACTCACGCCCAACCGGAGGTAGGCAACCGGATTCGGGCTGACGAATCCAACTTCCTCGATCAAACGAGGATCATTCAGTTCGTCGTCGACGAGCTCGAATTGCCTCGGAGCTGACTCCGATGGAGATCGGCGTCAACATTTTGGGCCTCGAGGCCAAGTTCGACGGCAAGATTCGCCCCGTTCTGGACTTCGCCGCACGCGCTGACCGTGCCGGGATCGCTCTGATCTGCACTGGCGATCACCTCGGGTTCAATGCCGACGCACACGCTCAGCGGGTAGTCGAACACAGCTTCTTGTTCCCTTTGGATCATCCTTGGTACGAACCGATCTCACTTCTGTCCGCGATCGCCGCGGTGACAGAGCGCGCTCGCCTCGGGGTATCGGTTCTGATCGCCACTGTTCGCCCGGCGGCCCTGCTCGCCAAGCAGGTTGCCACACTCGACTCGTTGTCCGAAGGTCGCACCGTCATGGGCTTCGGCGTTGGATGGCAAGAAGCCGAATACACCGCCACCAACATGCCATTCGACGCGCGATTCGGCCGCATGGAGGAGACTGTCGCAGCGTGCCGCGAACTGTGGACCAATGCCCCGGCCACCTTCAAGGGGCGCGACTTCGCTTTCGAGAACTACCACAGCCTCCCACTGCCGACCCAATCCCATGTACCGGTGCTCTTCGGTTTCGGACCAAGTCAGCGGAACTTCGACCGCATCGCACGCGTTGCCGACGGCTGGACCGTGAACCCGACCGATCTGGGAACATTCACCGACAGTGTTGCGTTGTTGCGCAGCACGTTCGAGTCTCATGACCGTGACCCGGACACCGCACGTGTGCAGGTGTCCGCGGCACCCGTTCGACGCGACAGTGGATTCGTCGATCTCTCGGCAACCGCGGACAAAGTCCGGGACTGGTTTGACCGCGGCGCGTCCGTCGTCGTGCTCCGACCTGCCGTATTCGATTGCGCTGCTGAAGAACTACCAGAATTGATCGACTGGATGACCAACATCAAGGAGGCGTGACATGGACCGGGCACTGCAGGATCTCATCGACAAGCAGGCTATTCGTGAGGTGGTTCTGACGTACTGCCGCGGCATCGATCGTCTCGACTTCGATCTCGTCCGCAGCGCCTATCATCCGGATGCGGTCGACCATCACACCGGTTTCGACGGCAACATCGACGAGTACATCGCTTGGGTCACACCGAAACTCTCGGCGATCGGCGGCACGATGCACCACATCGGCAATCATCTGGTCGAACTGCATGGCGACCAGGCGATCAGCGAGGCATACTCGATGTCCACTCACTGGGGCGGCGCTGAAGGCATCGGGATGGTCAACTTCACCAGCGGTGCGCGATTCATCGACCACATGGAGCGACGTGGTGGATGTTGGGCTATCAAGGAGCGATGGGCCGTACGAGAGTGGACCCGCTCGGACGAGGGCCGCTTCGTCAACCCCGAGGGGCCTGGCCCGCGCGGGCGTCGAGATGCCTCGGATCCCCTGAAAGCACTACGACAAACCCTTGAGATGCACTGAGATTCAGAAATCGGACGATTCCGACTGATTTGAGGATTCAGTTTCAATCGAACACACATTCGAATATAATTCGATGCATGTTCAACCCCACGACAGAGCTTTTCGGTATCTCAGCACAGCTGACCGGTACCGAAACTGATTGTGCCCTGGTTGATCTCATGACCGATCTGCACGCATGCGAGGCGATGCTGGTCGAACGCAAGCTCGCCGTCGTTGCCGAGTTCTTTTCGCGGCGAAGCTCAGAGCATGTCGCCAGTGGGACCTGGTCGTCGACCGCACACGAGTTGGCGGAATCGGAAATCGGTGCGACGCTCACGATGGGTCGCGCAGCTGCCGGGAAGTTGATCGGGTTGGGTTTCTCGTTGAAGACCCGTTTGCATCGCACTCGAGCGGCGATGGCGCGCGGCGAGTTGGATCTGTACCGCGTGGGATTGATCGATTCCGCAACGGCGAACGTGAAAGACGAGTTGATCGACGAGGTCGAACGACTACTGCTCGAGCACGTCCTCGCACCACCGGTTGCCGGTGGAACCGGCCTGACGGGTCGGCGCCTGACAGCGGCGATCGATCGGATCGTGGCGGCGGTGGACCCGGAAGGCATGCGAGAACGCCGACGTCGCGCTCTCACCGATCGGTTCGTCGGGGTCAGTGCCGCCGAGGACGGGATGGCCAAAATCTTGGGAAGCGTTCCGGCCGAGCAGGCGCGGGCCTTCGACGGTCGGTTGCGCGAGTTGGCGATGTCGGTGTGCCGACACGACTCGCGAACCTACGAGCAACGGCGAGCCGACGCGCTCTTCGAGTTGACCAACGGATCACCGTTCTTGCCGTGTAATTGTGACCGTGCTGATTGCCCACAGGATCGTAGGGGTGCTGTTGTCGTTCGCCGGCCCGTGGTCCACGTCGTGATGGCTGATTCCACTCTGCGCGGTGGCGGCGAGCCCGCCCACCTGGACGGGTACGGAGTGATCAGCGCTGAGCATGCTCGCGACATCGTGCAAGACGCCGTCATTCGAAAGGTCCGCGTACCCGCTGATGTCGCCACCGAACCGGTGGCTGCGTCGGCACACGTCTACCGGCCAGGTGCAGTACTCGATACGTGGTTGCGGATCATCGCGGGCAGCTGCCAGTGGCTGCATTGTGATGTCCCGGCCTGGAATTCCGACCTCGACCACAATGAACCCTTCCATCATGGCGCCCCCGACCGCGGCGGCAAAACAGTCGAGTCGAATATGAGTGCGTTCTGCCGCAATCATCATCGCCTCAAGCATTCCGATCGGTGGCGGTTCGCGTCGAACGAGGATCGAACCATGTCGCTGACGTCGCCGACCGGGCACGGTTACCGAACGCGGCCCGCAGGGTTGATGGCCGGCCTACACGAACCGATACCGCCGCAAGGTGGTCGAAATCGGCGGACCCAGGCAGAGAACAAGGCTGCCCGTATCCAGAGCGAACGCAATAACCAGCGCCGTAGGCGGTGGAATTCACTGCGAGCTCACCGAGAACCCATCAATTACGGGGATGACCCGCCACCGTTCTGAGGCGCGTCGATGCGTCGCAGTGTCAGTCCGACGCCGGCTTGGTGTCGTCGTCTGTTGCCGGATCGTCCTCAGCAAGTGGATCAATAGTGTCGACACCTTCGAGGACGGTCAGCTCTTCTTCCGCCTCGGCGAGGAGCCCCTTGGCTTCAGCTTCGACCTTCTTCACCCATTCGGACATCCCGAGCCTCTTCTCTTCCGAAGCGAGTTCCCGCTGTATCTGAACTCAGACTACGTCGCCGGCGACGAGTTTCGCCGTCCACTCGGGTCTCTACTCGTGACCGAGAATTCAAGATTTGCGACGGACGGAGCACTCATGCCCGGACAGTTGGAAGGCAAAACCGCACTGATCACCGGGGCCGCCCGAGGTCAGGGCCGAAGCCACGCCGTGCGATTGGCGCAAGAGGGCGCGAACATCATTGCGCTCGACATCTGCCATCAGATCGAATCGGTGGCCTACCCGATGGGAACCGCCGACGATTTACGGCAGACAACAACGTTGGTCGAGGACCTCGGGCGAAATATCGTCGCACGAGAAGTAAATGTTCGCGATCTGCCCGCACTGCGAACTGCAGTATCCGAAGGAATCGCTGCGTTGGGCAGCCTCGACATCGTTCTGGCCAACGCCGGTATCGGCATGATGTCCCCGGACGTCGACGATGCCCACGCGTTCCGCGACCAGATGGAGGTCAATCTTTTCGGCGTCTGGAATACCGTCCAGGCCGCAGCGCCCGCGATGATCGAGCAAGGGACGGGCGGCGCGATAGTCCTTACCGGTTCGACATTGGGACTCGTCGGACGTGGGGGTGACGGGACCGGCGGATCCGACGGCTACTGCGCGAGTAAACACGCCATCGTGGGACTGGGACGCACGTGGTCACACTGGCTTGCTCCCCACAATATTCGTGTCAACTCCGTGCATCCGGCGGGAGCAAATACGCCGATGGTCGTCAACGAAGTCGTCGCGAAACTGTTTGCGGACTCCCCCACGTCGAGCGGAGCCGACGTCGGCAATCTCTTGGACGTCGGGCTGATCGAGGCTTCCGACGTCAGCAACGCGATAGCCTGGTTGGTCTCGGATCAAGCTCGATACGTCACAGGTATCGCGTTGCCCGTCGACGCGGGGTTCACGGCCAAGTAACCGCCGATCAGTCGACCGTCGGCGCCCACTGCACACCGTTGATGTGCCCACCACCGTCGACGAAGAGGGTGTTGCCGGTGACGTACCAGCTGTCGTCACTCGCCAGGAAGGCCGCAACGGGACCGATGTCGTCGAGAGGGTCCCCGATCCGCCCCATCGGATTCTGTGCGGCCATGACGGCCACGTTCTCCGGATTGGCTTCGGCAACACGCTTGTACGCCGCGCTCTGCGCGCCGGGGCAGATGACGTTGCAGGTCACCTGCCGAGGAGCCCACTCACGCGCGGCGGTTCGAGTGAGCGTCCGCAGAGCTTCCTTGGCCGCGTTGTACTGCACCGAATACATGTGGGCGTTCACGCCATTGAGGCTGCACATGTTGATCACGCGGCCCGTGCCGTGACGCTCGAGTTCCGGTAGTGCAGCCTGCATGGCCCAGAAAGCCGCCATCACTGCCATGTCGAAACCGCCGCGCAGCTGCTCGTCGGTCATCTTCTCGAACCGAGCGAAACCGAAAGTCCGCCAAGCATTGTTGACCAGAATGTCGAGGCGTCCGAACCGCTCCACGGCCCGGTCGACCATGGAAACAACCTGCGCTTTGTCAGTGACGTCGGTGCGGATGAACTCCGCCTCCACGCCCCATTCGTCGCGCAGCCACTGCGCCGTCTCGATACCAGCTGCCTCGTCGATCTCGGCAACCAGGACCGACGCGCCTTCACGTGCAAACGCGCCTGCCACTCCGCGACCGATGCCCATACCGGCACCGGTGACCACTGCTACACGTCCGTCGAGCTTGCCCACGGGGGCCTCCTTCATCAGAACCCCTACCTGGGGCGCGGCACCGTCTTGTCGATGAACAATCCCTC
Source organism: Rhodococcus sp. NPDC060176 (assembly GCF_042728675.1). NCBI lineage: Bacteria > Bacillati > Actinomycetota > Actinomycetes > Mycobacteriales > Nocardiaceae > Rhodococcus > Rhodococcus sp. NPDC060176. The sequence goes on along the minus strand of NZ_JBHWYS010000001.1, from coordinate 954,393 downwards.
TACGGACACGCACACTTCGCCGTCCGCCGTCTTGATCTCGCCGACGGTGTGAATCTTGCGGCCGTCCTTGGAAAGGAACTTGCCGCTGATGGTGAGGGGCTCGAACAGCGGAGTCGGGCGGTGGTAGCGAGTGCTCAATTGTGCTGTCATACCGGAAGTTCCACCCCAGGCATTGGCGACACCGAGAACGTGATCGAGCAGTAGCGCCGAAACGCCGCCGTGCACGTGACCGGGCGGTCCCTGGTATGGCAGAGTCAACGTGACGACTCCCTGCACCGAACCGTCAGGAAGCCCTTCCAGGACGAGCGGCGGCGCAATGGCGTTCTCGGGACCGGTCACTGGATCGTGACGAGTCACGCCCTCACCGTTCCACATGTCGATCAACCGCTCGGCCACCTCGGGCGAGTGCTGCTCGAGGTGCTCGGCAATGCTGTTGAGCTCCTCCGCAACCCGGTCCAGATTGGCGTTTCCGCGGTCGGTCCGCAGCATCGCGTCGACAACGCGACGCGCCGCTGCCGTCGCCCGGTCGACCGGGGCGTCCTGCGGCGGCGACGTCAGAATCGTGCCGCCCGGATGTGTTGCTGCCGTGGGGTGCGTACCGAGGTCCATCAGTTGATCTCCATTGTTGCGTGTGTGAGAACCGGGGAGTTCTCGCGCTCGGGGCACGTCGCCGCCAAGGTCAGTATGTTGCCGTCCTGCCATACCGAGGTGGTGATGGATTCGCCGGGGAACAGCGAACCGGCAAACCGCACTGAGTAGTTCTTCACACGGCTCGGATCTCCGTCGAGAATCCCGTCTACCACTGCCTTGCAGACGATGCCGTACGACGCGAGACCATGCAGGATCGGTGCGTCGAAGCCCGCCATCTTCGCGAAGGCAGGATCGGCGTGAAGAGGGTTCATGTCTCCGCTGAGTCGGTACACCAACGCTTGCGAGGGACTGGTACTCGACGTCAGTACCTTGTCCGGCGCTCGATCAGGCACCCCGGCAACAACTTCGGGTCCGGTATCTCCGCCGAATCCGCCTTCGCCGCGCGCCCAGATCTGCATTCCTGTGGTCCACAACGGATTCCCGTCAAGGTCATGGGCTGCGGTCTCGAGAACGATCACAGCCGCCTTTCCCTTGTCCCAGACGTCGGCGACGCGGGAGGAAATACGCGCGGAACCCGTCGACGGGATCGGGGCGTGAAGTGACAGCGACTGCCCACCGTGCAGGATCTTGCGCAGGTCGATGTCGATTCCCGGCATGCTCATCGACGGCGCCGGCAGTACACCCGCCGAAACTCCTTGGCCTGCAACCATTGCAAACGTCGGGAGTACCTTCAGGCCCTTTTCGTACACCCAGGTCAGTTCAGCAGGATTCAGCGCGTTCACGCCGGCCCCCAGACCCAGTTGGTAAAGCATGACGTCGCGATCGGTCCACGACGCCTCGCGCACAGTCGGTTCGGCAGCCAATGCCACTGCAAGATCGATAGCCATCAGTTCTCCAAGGTTCCGGCTCGGTAGACCGTCACGACGCACGCGCCGCCCAGTCCGAGGTTGTGCTGCAGTCCAATTCGAGCGCCCTCGACCTGGCGGGCATCTGCCGTCCCGCGGAGCTGCCACGTGAGTTCGGCGCACTGTGCCAAGCCCGTCGCACCCAGCGGGTGTCCCTTCGAGATCAAACCACCCGACGGGTTGACAACCCACTGGCCACCGTAGGTGGTTGCGCCGGATTCGACGAGCTTTCCGCCATCTCCGACCGCGCACATCCCCAGGCCCTCGTAGGTGATGATCTCGTTGATCGCGAAGCAGTCGTGCAATTCGATGACGTCGACATCATCGATGGTGATCCCGGCCTGCGCAAAGACCTGTTCGGCCGCGGCTGCCGTCATCGGCGCACCGACCACGTCGATCATCGACTTCTCGGCGAACGCTGCCTCGGTGTCGGTGGTCAAAGCCTGCGCGACGATCTCGATCGCCTGGTCTTCGAGACCGTGCTCACGCACGAACTTCTCGCTCACGACCACTGCGGCACCAGCACCGTCCGAGGTCGGCGAACACTGTGAGCGCGTCAGCGGCTCGTGAATCATCTTGTCGCCCAGTACCTGTTCGAGGGTGTACTCGTCACGGAACTGTGCATACGGATTGTTGACCGAGTGCTTGTGGTTCTTGACCGCCACGGCTGCAATCTGCTCGATCGTGGTGCCGTACTTCTTCATGTGTTCGACGGCAGCGTTGCCGAACAACTGAGCGGTCATGGGCGAGCGGGCGAAGCCGTAGTTCTCGACCATGATTTTCAGCTGAGAGTCCAAAGTGGTGACCTTGGGCATCTCACCGTTGCCGGTCAACGCCGTTTTGGTCATCTTCTCGAATCCGACAGCCAAGGCGCAGTCCGCTTGCCCCGCCTGGACCCATTCGCGCGCCATCATCAGCGCCGTCGACCCCGTGGCGCAGTTGTTGTTGACGTTGAAGATAGGGATGCCGGTCAGACCGATCTCGTAGAGGGCTCGCTGGCCGGCAGTCGACGCGTTGAACACGTAACCGACTGCAGCACGCTGGATCTGGTCGTAGCCGATCCCGGCATCGGTCAGGGCATTCGAGACTGCCTCGGTCACCATGTCCGGGTATTCCCAGTCGCGGGTCTCGATCTTCTCGAACTTGGTCATGCCCACGCCGATGACGAAGGTGCGATTGCTCATGTGCAGGTCACTTTCCCGGTTCGGGGTCACGGGGCAGACCCAGGATTCGCTCACCGATGATGTTGAGCTGAACATTGGTTGTACCACCGGCGATGGACATGCACTGCGAGTTCAGGAACATCTGCGTCGCAGACATCCGATGCTGATCGCCCAGAAGGGAACTGGGACCAGCCCACTCCATCGCCACATCCCAGACCTGCTGGATGTGCTCGACGCCGATCAGCTTTGCCACCGAGGACTCAGCCCCCGGCTGTGCGCCGGTAAGCGAGCGCAATGTGGTGCGCAGACCGAGCAGACCGCCGGATTGTGCGTCGCACAGCACCTTTCCGAGAACCGTCAGCTGCTCGTCGTCGATACCACCGGGAAGTCCGTCGACCAGGCTCAGCAGAGCCTCGCCGCCCGATCCCAGAGACGAGTCGTTGGACAGCGAGACACGCTCGTTGGCCAGCGTGGTGCGAGCGAGCTTCCAGCCGTCACCCGGCTCGCCGACCAGGCACTCGTCCGGAACGAAGACGTCGTCGAAGAACACCTCGTTGAAGAGTGCCTCGCCGGTGATCTCGCGCAGCGGACGAATGTCGAGACCGCTGTTCTTGATGTCGATGAGAAAGTAGGACAAGCCCTTGTGCTTGGGGGCGTCGGCGTCGGTGCGGGCGAGGCAAATTCCCCAGTGCGCGTCGCGTGCCATCGACGTCCACACCTTCTGGCCCTGCAACTTCCAGCCGCCATCTACCTTGGTGGCCTTGGTGCTCAGAGCCGCGAGGTCGGAACCTGCGCCGGGCTCGGAGAAGAGTTGGCACCAGACGATGTCGCCGCGCAGTGACGGCGGGACGAACTTGGCAAGCTGCTCCTCGTTGCCGTGCGCGATGAGCGTCGGGATGACCCAGTTGCCGATGATCATGTCGTGCGGCTTGATCTTCGCAGCGCGTAGCTCTTCGGCAATGACCAGCTGGCTGACGGCATCGGCGGACTTGCCCCACGGAGCCGTGAAGTGTGGCGCGGTGTAACCCTTTTCCGCGAGATACGTCTTCTGCGCGGCACCTTCGAGGTCCAACGCCGGTGCGAGCTCGGCTCGAACGTCGGCGCGGATCGCCTCGGCCTCGGGCGGCAATTCGATGCTGAGCACGCGCCGGGTGCCGGCAATGGTCAACTCGGCAACGCGTCGACGCCAGGATGCCTTGGAACCCAGCAGAATTCGCAAGGACTGCGCACGACGCAAGTAAAGGTGTGCGTCGTGCTCCCAGGTGTAACCGATACCGCCGAGCACCTGGATGCAGTCGCGCGTGACGGAGAAGCCGGCCTCCAGAGCAGTTGCTCCGGCGACGGCTGCTGCGAGAGAAGCCTCTTCGGCACCGACACCGTTCGCCGGCGTCAGGGCACGTGCAGCATCCCAGGCGCAGACGCGTGCCTGCTCGGCAAGAGCGAGCATCCGAGCAGCCTTGTGCTTGACGCCCTGGAACTGGCCGATCGGACGACCGAACTGCTGACGCACCTTCGCGTAGTCGGCTGAGGTCGTGACTGCCCAGTCCGCCAAGCCGGATGCCTCGGCCGCGGACAATGTTGCGGCAATGTCAAGTACACGCTGGGTGTCGATGGCGAGGATTTCCGCATCAGTGAGAACTAGTCCGTCGACGGTGACCTCGGAGTTACGACGTACAACGTCGTAGCTGGCCAGGTCTGTCACCTCGAGACGATCGCGTTCGAGCAACACGAACCCGCTGTCCGTAGCGAGCAGGAACACGTCGCCGACATGACCGCCGAGAATCTGACTGGACGTACCGCTCAGCGTGGCAGTGTCACCGTCCCGCGCGATCTTCAGCGAACCCGGCTGCAGTGCAACAGCTCCGAGCGTGCTTCCGTCCACAAGTGCCGGCAGTCTGCCCGATACTCCGGCATCACTGAGAACAGCGCTGATCACTACCGTCGGCAGGAACGGACCGGGAACCATGGAGCGTCCCAGTTCCTCGACGACGATCGCGAGTTCGACCAGTCCGTAACCGGCGCCACCGAATTCCTCGGCTACGTGCAGTCCGAGAAGCCCCTGCTCGGCAAGCCCGTTCCAGAGTTGCGGGCGGGTTTCGATCTTCGCCTCGACAGCTTCACGGATGACGGTGGGTGTTGCGTGGCGCGCCGCCCAGCCCCGTACGGAGTCGCGGAGGTCGCGATCTTCTTCACTCAATCCAATAGTCATGTCTACCTCGTCAATTCGACAGTGTCAGTACGGGTCAGATGCGTTCGATGATGGTGGCGGTCGAGAGAGCGCCACCGGCGCACATCGTGACCAGAGCCGTCGACTTGTTCGAGCGCTCGAGTTCGTGCAGCGCAGTGGTGATCAGACGAGCGCCCGTGGAACCGACGGGATGTCCGAGCGCGATCGCACCACCGTTGACGTTGACCTTGGACAGGTCTGCGCCGTGAACCTGCGCCCAGGAGAGCACGACCGAGGCAAACGCTTCGTTGATTTCGACGAGATCGATGTCGTCCAAGGTCATTTTGGCCTTGTCGAGCACCATCTGGGTGGACTCGATCGGTCCGTCCAGGTGATAGAAGGGATCGGATCCGACCATGCCGGACGCGACGATCCGCGCGCGGGGCTTCAATCCCAGTTCCTGTGCGCGCTCTTCGCTCATCAGCAGTACCGCAGCCGCGCCATCACTGATCTGCGACGAGTTGCCGGCGGTGTGGATATGGCCTTCGATAACCGGCCTGAGCCCGGCGAGCGCTTCGGCCGTCGTCTCACGCAGGCCGCCATCGCGAGTGACGGTGGCGATCTCGCCGGTACGCACGCCTTCCTTGTCTACGACCGGAGCCTTGACGGGAACGATCTCCCGGTCGAAACGGCCTTCTGCCCAGGCCTGGGCTGCACGGCGCTGCGACTCGAGACCGAAGGCGTCGACGTCCGCGCGTGTGATGCCACGCTTCTCGGCAATACGCTGAGCAGAGGTGAACTGGTCACCCATGTCGATGGTCCAGTCGTCCGGGTACGGGTTTCCCGTTCCGGGCGCATTGGCCTGGCCCAGGAACACACGACTCATGGCCTCGACGCCGCAGCCGATACCGGCCGAGATCTGACCAGACGAAATCAGGCCGGAAATCAAATGCACTGCCTGCTGCGCAGATCCACAGGCGCAGTCGATGGTGGTTGCGGCTGTGCTGTACGGCAATCCGGCGTGCAGCCACGCCTGCCGCGTGACGTTGTTGGACTGCTCACCTGCCTGGGTGACACAGCCGCCGATGATCTGTCCGATGTCTTCCGGTGCGACGCCTGCCCGCTCGAGGACCCCGAGCTGCGCTGCTCCCAGAATCTCGGCGGGGTGCAGTCCCGCCAGGGCGCCGCGACGACGGCCGATCGGTGTACGAGCGGCCTCGACGATGACTGCATGACCCATGATGTGCGCTCCTTCGTGGAGTTTTCGGTCGGTGAGCTGGCTCACCGTCAACTTTTTTGCAATGTATTCTATTAATGAGAGGAGGGCAATGCCCCCACAAACGGCCACTTCGGCACCACGACACCTTCAATAATAGAATTGATTTCAATTTTGAAGCTATGACGAACTCACCCCCGAGAGGGCGAGGTCACGTCAGTGTCGTGAGAGATTCACCAGAAGCAGGTCACACCCTTTGCGGATGTCGTACTCCGCATCGGGGATGGAGATTCGACCATTGAGGCAGGACTGGATGACCCCGAACCACAGCTGCATCAGCAGACGCAGACCTGTGTTGTCTTCCTCGGTGGGGTTCTCGATTCGGGCCGCATCGAGGATGATCTGCCGGAATCCACGATCGATCTTGCCCACGTCCGGCACCGTCGCGACATTGGCGGTACTGGACGACTGCAGCATCGCGGTCGAGAGAGCCGGCCGACGCAGTAACCCGCGAGTGGCGCGAACCAACACCTCGTACACCGCGTCCTGCGGATTGTCCGACTGAACCTGATGCTTGGCGAAGCTGTCGCCGATCTGATCGATCTGCTCGACCATCACCGCGACGAAGAGGTGCGTCTTCGAGGGGAAGTAGCGATAAAGGGTGCCGATGGCCACGCCCGCCCGCTTGGCGACTTCGTGCATCTGAACCCGTGAGAGTTCCTTCTCGGTCCCCAATTCGGCAGCCGCTTCCAACATTCGCACATGGCGCGCCCGCTGCTCGTCCGAACTGGGCTCGGCAGCGTCCCTGACCTCGGCAATTCTCGGCAACGTCGCCCCCATCATCGATTCTGTGTCTCGGTCGCGAACGACCTCGCCAATTCTCGCATCTCGATCACCCATCTCGGCATATTGCCCGCTCAGTGGGACCTGGCATGGCCTTCTCTCTCCGTGCGGTATTCCGTGGACACCCCACCCTCTTGGAGTAAGGACGCAATGATGCAGGACTGGACCACCGAGTGCGACGTGTTGGTAGTCGGCTCCGGCGGCGGCGCGCTGACCGGCGCATACACCGCGGCAGCTCGAGGATTGACGACGATCGTCCTCGAGAAAACCGATCGCTTCGGCGGAACTTCCGCGTACTCGGGCGCATCCATCTGGCTGCCGGGAACCCAGGTACAGGAACGCGCGGGACTGCCTGACTCGACGGAGAACGCACGCACCTATCTGCGCGCGCTGCTCGGCGACTCCGAGTCCGATCGCCAGGACGCCTACGTCGAGACCGCACCGGCAGTGGTCGCGTTGCTCGAGGAGAACCCGAACATCGAATTCGAGTTCCGGGCGTTTCCCGACTACTACAAGGCCGAGGGCCGGATGGACACGGGACGCTCCATCAACCCGCTCGATCTTGATCCCGCCGACATCGGTGATCTCGCCGGCAAGGTGCGTCCGGAACTGGACCAAGACCGCACCGGTCAAGGCCATGCTCCCGGCCCGATGATCGGTGGGCGCGCACTGATCGGCCGTCTGCTGGCCGCAGTCCAGAGCACCGGCAAAGCAGAACTTCGAACCGAATCCGTTCTCTCCTCCCTGATCGTCGAAGACGGACGAGTCGTCGGGGCCGAGGTCGAATCGGGCGGCGAAACCCAGCGAATCAAGGCCAACCGCGGTGTCCTGATGGCAGCGGGCGGTATCGAAGGCAACGCCGAGATGCGTGAGCAGGCCGGCACCCCTGGCAAGGCAATCTGGAGCATGGGCCCGTTCGGTGCCAATACCGGCGACGCGATCTCTGCCGGTGTCGCTGTCGGTGGCGCAACCGCGTTGCTCGATCAGGCATGGTTCTGCCCCGGCATCGAGCAGCCCGACGGCAGCGCAGCCTTCATGGTCGGCGTTCGCGGCGGCCTCGTCGTCGACAAGGCGGGCGAGCGCTACCTCAACGAGTCACTTCCGTACGACCAGTTCGGCCGGGCAATGGATACTCACGACGACAACGGTTCTGCCGTACCGTCGTTCATGATCTTCGACTCACGCGAGGGTGGCGGGCTGCCCGCCATCTGCATCCCGAACACGGCACCAGCCAAACACCTCGAAGCCGGAACCTGGGTGGGCGCCGATACTCTCGAAGAGCTCGCCGCCAAGACCGGACTACCGGCCGACGCATTGCGCAGCACCGTCGAAAAGTTCAACGATGCAGCAAAACTGGGCGTCGACGAAGAATTCCACCGCGGAGAGGACCCGTACGACGCATTCTTCTGCCCGCCCAACGGCGGCGCGAATGCGGCGCTGACGGCCATCGAGAACGGTCCGTTCTACGCAGCTCGCATCGTCCTCAGTGACCTCGGCACCAAGGGCGGATTGGTCACCGACGTCAACGGTCGAGTCCTTCGCGCCGACGGCAGCGCCATCGACGGCCTGTACGCCGCCGGTAACACGAGCGCGTCACTGAGCGGCCGCTTCTACCCCGGCCCCGGAGTTCCGCTGGGAACGGCAATGGTCTTCTCCTACCGAGCAGCCCAGGACATGGCGAAGTAACGTAGTTCAATCACACTGTGTGGCAACAGATCGTGGGGCAGTCGATATCGCAATCGGCTGCCCCACTTTCTTTCTCACGGCCTTTCTTTCTCACGGCGTCCCGATGTTGTCACTACGGGTCGATACCGGGCAAACCGTCCACACTCTTCGCGTTCTTCTCGGCGCGATAGGCGATGAGCCGCTCCGGGCCCTTCTTCTCCGCCACGCGGTCGAGCACGTCACGGTCGGATTGGTAGTCCATCAGCGGTACTGCGTATCCGCACGAATCCGAGACGCGCGTCAGATCAACCACGACGATGGACCGCAGCCCCGGGTGGTCGGGGAACTTACCGACCAGCTCGTTGAACGGTTCCGACCCTGCCAGTAGAACGCGCGCATTGCCGTGAAGCCGTACAATCTTCGGTGGTCCGCCAAATGCCATGAACATCAGGGTTATTCGCGAGTTCTCGCGCACATGCGCGATAGTTTCCACTCCGCTACCAGTCAGGTCGAGGTACGCCACCTGGGTAGATGTCAGCACCACAAACGATCCGACTCCCCCTTTGGGTGAGCAATTGACCAACCCGTCAGCAGACAACGGTGCGGTGGCAACGACGAACAACGGTTGAGCCTGCAACCACGTGGTGAGCTTTTCATCGATGCCTTCGTAGACGCGCCCCATGCCGAAAGTGTAGATCGCGCCGATTGGACGTCACGGGGCGGACGCTGCGGCGGCTCGAAGCTCCTCACACATCGCTGTGAAAGCGACGTCGTCGGCGGGATCCGTCGGCACTGCCAGTGCAATCCCGTCGCAGAGGTGCGCGTACTTCGAACTCAGCGCTTCGGGGAGTTCGGCGTAAGTGCATTGCGTGACCAAGATGTCGAGAACCTCGTCGGCGAGAACGGCGGGTAGACGAGCCCAATCGCCCGTTCGCGCCATCGCAGTCAGCTTCTCCCCGACCTCGGACAATCCGAGGACCTCCAGCGCAACTCGGTACGCCGGTGTGGAGTAGAGAAAGGCAAGTTCACTGCGCACCGCTTCTCGTTGAGCAAGTATCGCAGCACGATCTTTGCCGGTGATCGTCTTCGGAACGGCAATCAATCGAGGCTTCCTTCCGCCTGCCGCCAAAGCCGGAATGATCCTCTCCGCGAGCACCTTCGGATGGGAGCTGGTGGGGTGAGCAACAAAACCGTCGGCGACGGCTCCGGCCAATGAGCACATGCGAGAGTTCACTCCCCCTGTCCATATCTCGGGTGCGGGGACGCCGATCGGCCCCGGGTTGAAATAGGGTTGCAGACGGTTGAAGGTGTAGTGCGTTCCGGCATGGTCGAGTTCACCGCCCTCCTGGAACACTCGGAAGATCTCACGTACCGCACTGACGTAATCACGCAGTTGCGCAACAGGATCCGTCCACGACATCGAGTACCGCCCGACGATGTTTCCCCGCACCTGCGTCGCGAGCCCCAGTTGGAATCGGCCACCCGAGAAGTCCGCCAGATCCCACGCAGCCAAAGCCGTCACCATGGGACTGCGCGCAAACGCGACAACCATCGACGTCCGGACGGTGAGGGTGGTGCTGTGCTCGACGGCGAGTGCCGCCACCGCAAACGGATCGCGAATGGTCTCGGAGATGTGCACCGTGTCGAAACCGACATTCTCGATGCGGCCGACGTACTGAGCTACCTGCCGCAGCGGGGTGTCGGCAGGTAGCGAGGTCACCAATTCCATGTCAGGCCAACGGCTCCAGTCGAATCGACAGCAGCTTTCCTTCGGTAGCCACCTTGCGAGCGTGTTCGTTGAAGTCCGGGGCGGCACACACGAACAGCGTACGACCGTCGGAACCGCCGAGCCCGCAAGCGAAGACGCCGCTCTCGAAGGCAATTTCATCGATTATCTTGCCAGACGGGTCCACGTGGAGAATTCGACTTCCGAGTGCATCGGCCACCCACATCGAATCGTCTCCGTCGATGCAACAACCATCGGCTGCAACAACAATCTGTGCAAGAGTGGTCTCCATCTCGGGGCCACCAGGCACCGGTCCGAACGACGCCCAGTCGCGGCGCTCCCCCAGCGAGCCATCCGGTTGGACGGCAAACGCGCTGATTCGATTCCCCAAGGTTTCGTCCACGAGTAGATCTCCGGTTGACGTCAAAGCCATCCCGTTGGGGAAGTGGAGATCTCGTGCCACAACGTGCACCGACCCGTCCGGGTCGACGCGGAGGAGATCTGCCGTTTCGACGGGAGCCAGGTTCATCAGATCGAACCCGAAGTTGCCCACGTACGCTCGTCCCTGCAAGTCGACCAGCATGTCGTTGACGTTGGCACTGACGTACCCGGACAAGTCTGCGTGCACCACCAACTCGCCGTCGGATTCTCGCCGCAGAATCTTCTGGTCCCGCATGGAGACGACCAGCAATCTGCCGTCCGGAAGCCACCCCAGCCCGGACGGCTGCCCTGGAAGCTCCGCCTCTACGCGTATGTCGGTCCCGTCCTCGCGGGCCGAAATCACCTGGTAGGTGTAGAAGTCCGACACCCAGATCCGGTTCTCGTGCCAGCGCGGGCATTCGAAGTAGGTGTATCCCTCGAGAACTACCGCAACTTCTGGTGCCATCAGGCTCTCCTGAGTCGGTGATGAATGAAGTATCAGTCTCATTCAATCACCGGCACCGCTGTCGCGGTGTCCGATTCCCGACTAGTCGCCGGTTCGAACTTCTTCCAAGACGCCGAAAGCGGATTCCCAACCCCTCAGGTCCAGGTGTATCGAAGCCGCTCGACGGTTGTCGCCTCGTCCATCTGGGAAAACGTCTTCCGCTCGGCTCCCTTCACGGACACCATCGCTTCGATGATCGACTCCCCGAAGATTTCCTTCGCCACCGAGGAGGAGTTGAACTTCTGCACGATCTCGCCGAGATCGGTGGGGACTCGGGTCACCCCGCGCTCATGACGTTCCACGTCCGTGAGAGTCGACGGGTTCACCGCAATTTCCGCAGGCAATGGCGCGGCATTGCCGATACCGATATGCGAAAGGCCAAGTATCGCAGCGGTCGCCAGATACGGGTTGGCCGACGGATCGATGATTTTCACTTCGACGTTGGCGCCGTGCGGATTCGACGGCGACTCTGCGCAGAACCTCAGTGCCGCTTCGCGGTTCTCGAGCCCCCAACAGACGTAGGCCCCCGACCAATTGTCCGGGCGCAGCCTGAGGCCGGAGAGCGGTGAGGACGCAAAGACGGCCGTGAACTCCGTCAGATGAGCGAGGATTCCGCCCAAAGCGGAAGCTCCAGCGTCGGTCATTCCATGCTCCCGACTGCCGCCGGAGAAGACCGAACTACCATTCGCGGTCAACGAAAAGTGCTGGTGTGCACCATTTCCTGCGCCGCCCAGGGTGGGAATCGGCGAGAACGAGGCCGCCACTCCGTGCGCTCTGGCCGTACGGCTGATCAAGATCCGAGCCAACACCACGAGATCGGCGGCTTGAACAGGAGCGCTCGGAGCGATCGATATCTCGAATTGATCGGGTCCGTATTCGGCATGGACTTGCTCGATATGTAGTTGTGCGCGTTCGGCATTGTGCAGGAGGTCCTTGAGAAAGTCCTCATGCCGAACGACCGCATCCAGCCCGTAGGCCGACCATTCACCGCCACACGCGTCACCGAAAAGCGTGAACTCGATCTCATGGCCGACACGGGCTTCGAGGCCGTCGGAGGCAAGCCGCGCAACGACGGCGGCAAGCGCGGAACGCGTGCACACGGCAGCCGTCGAACCGTCCTGCTCGTGCACAGTCGCGGGCGCCCAGGACACACCACCGCCGAGATCACGGAGGTCGGATCGGTCGATACGTAGTCGGAGATCGCCCACGACGGAAAAGGAATCCGTGAAGGCAATCCGGTCGTCGCTGCAGAAGACGTTCCAACTCGGCGAGACTCCCGCACCGATTTCCTCGAAGACACCAGTTCGGGCCGCAGGCATCACTTTCGCTCGTGCGACACCTGCCATGTCGACGAGCGAGCCGATGGTCAGAGCCGGAACTTCCCTCATCCAGAGGCAAATACCCCGCCCGGCGTCGCGCCAACCTGTCAGATCAGGTTGTCCTCCACCGGCAGCCCGAACGCTGCCCGGCCGTACAGCGCCAACGCGCGCTCCGGTTCGTTGGCAACGTGAACGCTCCCTGCGTGAACGTCGCGCCACGCGCGCTCGATCGGGTTTCCGCGAGAGAGGGAGTTCCCGCCTGCCGTCTTGAACAGCATGTCGATCGCTTCTACCGAACGTTCCGTCGCGCGAACCTGATCACGACGGGCCCGAAGCCTCATCGAGAGCGGAAACTCCTGGCCGGCGACAGCAAGTTCGTACATCTCCCGGATGTTGCGATCCATCTGCAGAATCGCAGCGTCGATCTCCGACGACGCACGTGCGACGGCAACTTGAGCGAACTGATCCTCGCTGAACCGTCCACCACCCAAGCTCAGACGGACGCGCTCACGCATCACGTCCAGGTACCCCTCGTAACAACCGGCAACGATGCCCACACACGGGGCGGCCACCGTCGAGGTGAAGATGCTCCCGAACGGAAGTTTGTACAGCGGGCCAGGATTGACCGCTTGGCCGGGTCCACGCAGTTGTGCGGTCTCGTAGTTGCGCTTCAATCGGTGCTCGGGAACGAAGGCCTTGTCGACCACGATCTCGTTGCTCGCGGTGCCCCGCATACCCACGACATCCCACACGTCACGGATTTCGTAATCGGTGCGCGGCACCAACACCGTCATGAAATCGACGGGACGGCCATCCATGCCGACCACCATCGCTCCCAGCAACGCCCAACTCGCGTGATCACAGCCGGAGGAAAAGCCCCACTGGCCCGAAAGCTCGTAGCCGCCGTCCACCGCCGTCAGCCGTCCGACCGGTGCGTAGGCGGACGAGATGAGCGTCGTCTGATCCTCTCCCCACACGTCGGCCTGGGCTTGGTCGTCGAAAAGCGCCAGATGCCACGGGTGCACCCCCACCACCGAGGCGACCCAGCCCGTCGAGCCACAGGCAGCGGAGATTGCCCGGATCACTTCGTAGAAGTGGACCGGGTCGCTTTCGGCGCCTCCGTATCTCTTCGGCGCCAGCATCGAGAAGACGCCGGCTTCGGACAGTTCTCGGATGGTCCGTTCGGAGATCTTGCGCGAATCGTCGACCTTCTGAGCGCGGGCCGCGATCTTCGGAAGCAGATCACGGACTGTGCTCAGAACCTTGTTGACCATGGGAGACACTCCTCGCACCGAACCGTGAGGGAGCGGATCGGCAGATAGACATAACGGCTGCCCCGTCACGATATGTCGGTCATGCGTTCCGGTGATCCGAAGTCCCGGAGGCCGGGATCAGCCGCCCGATCCTCGTGCTCTCCGCTGGTCCCGGCCAGTGAGACGACGCCCCAGAGGCAATTCACGCTCCCCTAGCGTCGGGCGTCGACACTGCCCCTGGAAAGGACGGGACTCATCGTGACGATCACTCAGTCCGACAACGACGAGGTTCGCGAGATCCAAGCTGGAACCGCGCCCACTCGCTTTGCACGTGGATGGCACTGCATTGGACTCACGGAGTCCTTCAAGGACGGCCAGCCGCACTCGATCGAGGCGTTCGGTACCAAACTTGTCGTCTTCGCCGACAGTGAAGGCAACGTCAAGATCCTCGATGCGTACTGCCGTCACATGGGCGGCGACCTGAGCCAGGGCACCATCAAGGGCGACGCCATTGCCTGTCCGTTCCACGATTGGCGCTGGGGCGGCAACGGCAAGTGCCAGAAGATTCCGTACGCACGCCGCGTTCCCCCGCTGGCCAAGACGCGCGCCTGGCAGACCCTCGACCAGGACGGCATGCTCTTCGTCTGGCACGACCCCGAGGGCAACCCGCCGACCGACGACGTGGCCATCCCCCGCATCGAAGGCGCGCTCAGCGACGAGTGGAGCGACTGGGTCTGGTACACCACCACCGTCGACACGAACTGCCGAGAAATCGTCGACAACATCGTCGACATGGCGCACTTCTTCTACGTGCACTACTCGTTCCCGACGTACTTCAAGAACGTCTTCGAAGGCCACGCAGCAACGCAGTACATGCGGGGCGTCGCTCGCTCGGACATGCGTCCCCACGCAGCAGGCACCCCGAAGATGGTCGGCAGCAACTCGGTTGCCACGTACTTCGGTCCCTCCTTCATGGTCGACGACCTGACCTACGAGTACGAGGACTACAACGTCGACTCCGTGCTCATCAACTGCCACTACCCGGTCAGTGCGGACAAGTTCGTGCTTCAGTACGGCATCATCGTCAAGAAGTCGGATCGTTTCCAGGGCGAAGCCGCCGACGCGATGGCCGCGAACTTCGGCACGTTCATCGCCAAGGGCTTCGAGCAGGACGTCGAGATCTGGAAGAACAAGACTCGCATCGAGAACCCGCTCCTGTGCGAAGAGGACGGCCCGGTCTACCAGCTCCGTCGCTGGTACGAGCAGTTCTACGTCGACGTCGCTGACATCGCTCCCGAGATGACCGAGCGATTCGAATTCGAACTCGATACCGCACGCCCTGTCGCCGCCTGGCAGAAGGAAGTCGAAGACAACCTCGCGGCGAAGAAGGCCGAAGAAGATGCAGCCTCTTCAGTGCGCTGAGTGCAAGGCGCAGGTCCTGGTCCAGAAGAACAGTTGGGAACACACCACTGTTCAGTGGAGCGACCAGGCCCGCGCCAAGTGCCTCGAAATTGCCGACGAACGTGAATTCGGGCAACGAGGGGGTCGACCGGGTGCTCCCCGCAAGGAGTGCGGCGCCTTGATCGCGTCCATCGTCGATGCGGCCAGGGCCGGGGAGATCGAGATCCTCGACGAAGACCCGGTACCCAAGCCGATCGTCGACGACAGTGAACCCGTACCGGCTCCGTTTCACTAGCCAAGCCAACATCTTTCGAAGAAGGTAGTAATGATCGATCCTCAGTACTACGGCCCGTGGGCAGTCATCGCCGGCGGTTCCGAAGGTGTCGGCGCAGGGTTTGCCGACGAGCTCAGCAAGCTCGGCATCAATCTGGTGCTCATCGCCCGCAAGCCGGGCCCGCTCGAGGAGACCGCGTCCAAGGCGCGCGCCAATGGCGTCGAAGTACGCACTCTCGCATTGGATCTGCTCGTTCCCGACGCGCTCGATCAGATCAAAGCCGTCACCGACGACGTCGAGGTCGGCCTGCTCATCTTCAACGCCGGTGCCAACAGTTACGGCCATGAGTTCGTCACCGGCGATCTGTCGGGTTTTGCCGGAGTCATCGAACTGAACATCAACAAGCAACTCGAACTCTCGCACCACTTCGGCGGTTTGATGAAGGATCGCGGACACGGCGGCATCATGCTGCTCGGTTCACTTGCGGGCTTCATGGGTTCCGAGCACCAGAGCATCTACGCGGCGTCCAAGGCATTCGGGCGCATCTTCGCCGAAAGCCTGTGGCTCGAACTCCAGCCGTACGGCGTTCACGTCGTCGAGTTCATTCTCGGTGTCACTCGCACACCGGCTATGATTCGCGCGGGACTGAATTTCGACATCCCGGGTATGAACGTCGCAGAACCCGAAGATGTTGCACGTGAAGGTCTCGAACACCTTGCCGACGGCCCGATCTGGGTTGCTGCAGGAAACTACGAAGGCGCCAAGAAGCGCAGTGGCTTCCCCCGAGACAAGATGGTCAAGGGCGCTGCCGAAGCGATGCGCAAGCTGCTCAACCGCTGACATCTGCTGTGCGCCTTTATTAACCCCCCGACGTTAAGAAAGGCGCACAGCATGAGCATCGACATCACCACTCTCCTCGACGAACGCGAGATCACGCGCGCCGTCTTCGAGTTCGCGCGAGCCATGGACGCCCGCGACTGGGATGAACTCCACCGGATCATGACGCCGGACGCTACGGCGGAACTGGGCACCGGAACTCTTCGCGGGCCTGCCGAGGTCGTGGCATCCATCCGCTCGTTCCTCGACGAGTGCGGACCCACCCAACATCTGATCGGCAATGTTCTGGTCGAGGTGGTCGGCGATCTCGCCACCAGCCGCTCTTATGTCAGCGACATGCATGTGGGCACCGGGAGCAAGGCTCACCTGAACTTCTTCACCCTCGGCGACTACCACGACTCATGGGCGCGGATCGACGGAAAGTGGCGAATGACGCACCGCACCAAGCATTCACACGCCAGTCAGGGATCCATCGAGGTTCTGGGCGCCGGCCCCAGCGGTTGGCGGAGCTGATTCAGCTCAACATCGACGAACGGCCGGTCGCGAGCGGACTCTTGCTGGTGAGTCCGCCGTCGACCACCAGGGTCTGCCCCGTCATGTAGCGAGATTCGTCCGAAGCCAGGTAGACCATGGCATGCGCGATGTCTTCGGGTTCGCCGAGGTAAGGCAGGGCGTTTGCCTGCTTCATGCCATCGATGACATCAGCGGGGATGTTGTCCACGAGAGCGGGTGTCATGATCGCGCCCGGCGCTACGGCATTGCACCGAACACCGTTTGCTCCGTACTGGACTGCAATGTACTGAGTCAGACGAATGACTGCCGCTTTGGCGGATCCGTAGGCAGACTGCAGGGAATCCCCGATCAATCCACCTACCGAGGCCGTGTTGACGATCGATCCTCCACCGGCACTGTTCATGTGCGGAATGGCAAGTCGTGAAGCGACGACAGTGCTGCGGACGTTGAGCGACATCACGCGATCCCACTCGTCCAAGTCCATCCGGAGCAGGTCGAGATCCTTGCGCGGGTTACTACCGCCCACGTGATTACACAAGACGTTGATGCCCCCGAATTCGGCGACCGCCTTTTCGATCATCGCTGCCAGAGAGTCCTCGTTCATGACATCGACGCCGAAACCCAGTGCATTGCCACCGGTCTCGCGAATCGCCACCGCCGCTTCCTCTGCACGCGCCGGATCGAGGTCGGCGACCAGCACCTTGGCGCCCTCTGCCGCCATGAGTTGTGCTGCTGCACGCCCGATTCCACTGGCGGCGCCTGTGATCACTACATTCTTGCCTTCGAGCCTGTTCATATCTGTTCCTTTCGCGGAGAATCGCCATACCCGGATCTCACGTGCCCGGAGTTGACAGCTCGGCGATTGCCCGATCACTACCAGTCAACGCAGGATCGACTGCCTCGTCCAACTTTCTTGAATGAACTCACAAGTACGTGACCACGGCCCGCGCACCTGCTACACCGCCGAAATCGAGTGGCGACGTCAGGCTCGACTGTGCTGAAGTGGCGCTATGCAGAATTCTGTTTCGACCGCTGTCCACCGACCTCGACCGTGCCGCCGAGGTCCTCGGTGAGGCGTTTGCCGACTACCCCTGGACGAACTGGTGCGTCGCCGAAGACTCCCACGTGGAACGCGTCGCGGCTATCAACGGTTCGGTTTCACGATCGCAGGCGAAATCTCACTGACCGACGGACCGACGGTCTGGCGGATGCACCGCATTCAGAGCTGATTCGCCGATTTCAGTAGTCTCCGAATCATTTTCGATAAAGACGCATGTTGGGTGATCGTATTGACGGCAATCCACCTCGACACCGGCCACGTCCTGGTCCACGAGAAAACCCCGACCGACAGCAGTTGATCGTCGTCGAGGGTCTCGACGTATCTGCGTAACAACGCCACGGCAGCTTCCAAGCGATCCCGAAGCACCGGAATCGGAACGTCGGTGCTCGCGTCGACAACCGACTGATTCAGTGCGGGAGTTTGCGTCCACTTGTAACCTGCAGCAGGCGTTTGCGGTGTCTCGTCACGCAGTCCGGCGCCTATCCACTCTACGACGGCCTCTGCCCACCAGACACGCACCGCGAGTACGTCGTGCACCGTCCACGCATCGACGGCAATGGCGTCGAACAAATCGGCCTCGGCGACGCCGTCAAGTAACACGTCGAGTTTCGAATACGCCGAGTCCAGCTCACTCATCAGTTCGAGGCGTGAAAAGATCTGCGCCACAATGCCTCCAAACGATCGGTAGAGATGGAAGAAGCGGAGTCACCGCAATGCGATGACTCCGCGTTCAACTCAACGTCTACCAAATCTAGTTCAGCTCGCCCAAGAACCTGTTGACGTTCTCGGCGATCTCCTTTGATCGGGTGTGGTGCAGGTAGTGGTCCCCGTCCAGCAAGATCAACTCTCCGTGATCAACGGAGGCGGCCTGCCCTTCGTGCAGCGCAGTCCAGCCCTCGACTTCGGAATTTTGCACGGCGAACAACAGAATCGGAAGATCGGCCGGGAACGTCCTGCCGATTGCTTCTGCGAAGTTGCTGGAAAGATGGTCCATCTCGTTGAGGTAGGTGTCGCTGAAGTTGTTCTTCGCAGTCAACTGTCGCATCTCGTCCTTTGCTGCGGCGTCGAGGTACTCGTCCGAGTTCTCACCACCGACGAACTTGGACAGCAGTTCCGACAAGCCCAACTGCCTTCCCACTCGGAGTGCGTCGATCGGAAATTTGGTATCCATATTCGGCTGCCCTGGAACACTGCTGTCGATGCCCACGAATGCGGTGACCTCGTCGCGGTACTTCGCGGTGTAGTCCAGTGCATAGACACCAGTGATCGAGTGTCCCATGAGGATGTATTCGTCAATCCCCAGCGACTGTACTGCCGTATGAATCTCTTCGACGATGTTCGCAGTCGTGCGGTCCTTGTCCGTTTGGTCACTGTGCCCGTAGCCGAAGGGCTCGATCGTGACGACGCGGTAGTCAGGCGCCAGCTCGTTGACAAGCGGTGTGAAGTCGAGAATCGGTGCGGACGTTCCGAACCCGGGTAGCAGCACTATGGTCTGATCGCCGTTGCCGCGGATCGAGTAGCTCATATTCTTTCCGTCGACGGACACGAACTGGTTGCCCGTGTCCCCGGTCGGAACGCTCGCCTTGCTGGAGCTGACATTGAACACGAGCGCAATCGATACCAGCACAACCAGAACTACGGACACCGAAGCAACCACCTTCAGTGCAACGGTACGAATCTTCTTCATTCTCATCCTCATCTTCTCGGGCGTCGATACGGCTAGTAAAGGCTCGATATCGAGGCCGCACTGATCTCGTCGAGCACACGCAACACGTTGTTGCCCATCAGCTTTGCCAAGTCCTCCGCGGACCAACCGCGTTCCGCCAGACGGTCTATCAACACCGCGAAACCGGATACGTCCTGCATACCGTCCGGAAAGTCGTCGAACCCATCGTAGTCACTACCCAAACCGATGTGGTCGATGCCCGCGACGTCTCGGGCATGCTCGACGTGATCGGCCAGATGGTCCACCGTCATCGCCGGCCTTGGGCCGACCCGTCCGCCCTTGAACCACTCGTTGTATTCGGCAGAAAGGAACATGGGCACAAAGGCGATCATGATCACGCCACCGTTGTCCGCGAGCAACCGCATGACGTCGTCGGGAACATTGCGGGGGTGACCGCACAGCTGAGCGCAGGACGAATGACTGAAGATCACCGGTGCCGACGACGTCTCGATGGCATCTCTCATCGTTTCCGCCGAGACGTGCGACAGATCGACGAGTACGCCGAGCCGATTCATTTCGCGCACGATCTCGCGACCGAAGTCGGTGAGACCGCCGTGCACTCGCGTATCCGTCGCGGAGTCCGCCCACCCGGTGTTGTCGTTGTGCGTCAGGGTCATGTACCGAAGACCAAGGCGCGCCATCATTCTCAGGACACCGAGCGAGCTGCCGATGCTGTGACCGCCCTCCGCACCCAACAAGGACGCGACCTTGCCCTCACTCCAGATTCGACGCACGTCGTCGCCGGTGCGCGCGAACTCGAAAGTATCCGGGTACCGCTCGATCATCCGATACACGAAGTCGATCTGTTCGAGGGTGTACTGAACCGCCTCTGGCTCGGTCATGTCACACGGGGTGTAAACCGACCAGAACTGCGCACCGACGCCACCACGACCGAGCTTGTCGATATCGGTTTGGAAGATGGAATCCTTCTCGAGATTCTCCACCGAGTAGGCGGCAGTCTCGCGAGCCGTCCATGCCAGATCATTGTGACCGTCGATGACCGGCGCAAGGCCGTAAGCATCCAGTGCCGCTGGGTGATTCACGTCCGGAAAGGGAGCGAGAGGTTTCATCATTAGCTTTCCTCGAAAAGTAGTGCGGGCAGGTCGAGGGCCCTCATCGCCCTCGACCTGCCCGAGATTTCATTCAACGGAGCGAATCATCTCGCCGCGGCTAGTCGGAAATCTTCTTGAAAAGCCTTGTCATGTACAAGTATTCTTCGCCATCGATCGTGAGATGTGCCATCTCCCCCGAGGCGCTCTCGTTACTGATCGAGAACCGGGAAGCAGACAGCGGCACGACCTTGGTGGGCGCGGCCGGGGGCTCGCCGTCGATCTCGATCTTGGCGAAGTTCTGAACCTGGAATCCGCCGTCGTCGTCGCGCGTGAGTTCGATTCGAACGGTTGTCGATTCATAGGTACCGAGAATGTGCGACAGGTCGATCTCTGCCGCATCTGCCTCGGACTTCGGTTCCGGCAGAACGAGATCAAGCTCCTGAGCGATCTCCTTCTCGATGTCGTGGGCCAGGGCACCGCCGCCACGCGAGTTGGTGACAACGGCCATGGCCAGGCCGAGTTCGGGGAAAGTGTGGAAACGAGTGATCTGGCCGATCGTCGCACCACCGTGCTGCGCGGACGTCACACCGCCCCAGTCGGACAGGATCCAGCCGAGACCCCAAGCCTGATCGACGCTCGAGACCGCAGTCAGGTCGAACTGCGGGGTTCGCATCAGGCGTGCGGATTCTTCGGACAGAATGCGCTCACCCGTCAACGCGAGGCCGTCACGCATGTGTGCAGCACCGAAAGTCAGCAGAGAGCTGACAGATCCGGTGATGATTCCGGCCGGTCCGATACCGCGCGGGAGCAGCCACTGCTTGGTCGGAACCACCTTGTCCGGCGACGTCCGATCCGGGTTGGCCACGTGGCCGACGGCGGTACGGAACAGCGGGGCGTCCTTGGCCTTGGTGATGATGTGCGTCAATCCGAGTGGCTTCCAGAGGTATTCGACCAACGCCTCGTCCCACGTCATCTCACGAAGGACCTCGACGATGCGGCCGGCAACGGCAAAACCCGCGTTGCTGTAACTCAGATGCCCGCCGGGCTTGGTGACGCTGATCGCGGTAGCGAGTTCGTCGACGTACTTCTCGACGCAGTCGTCGCCGTCACCGGTGTCGTTGAACAGGTCTCCGTCGATACCGCTTGTGTGCGTGAGCAACTGGCGGATCGTGATTTCCTTCGTGTTGGACGGGTCCGCAATCGTGAACTCCGGAAGCACCTCCACCACCAGGGTGTCCAACGTGAGCTTGCCCTCGTCGACGAGCTGCATGATCAGCGTCGTCGTCCAGATCTTGCTCGCGGATCCGTACTGGAACAGCGTGTCTGCGTCGACGTCGACGCGCGTGTTCAGGCTCGTCACTCCGGTGGTGATGACACGAATGTCCGCAGTGCCGTCTTCGCCCAGCGCGATCACACCGACCTGCGCACCCGGTACCGAATGCTTGACTGCCAGTTCGTCGAGGCGTTCCTGCCACTTCGGGGCGACAAGTAGGTCCTTGGGCAAGTCGGTCACAGGTCGAACTCCTTCGATCATGGAAGCCAGTGGCGTAGACGGTATTGCTGCGATCCGCTCAGTTCTCACTCGTCGGGACGTGAGGTTGCGGAAGGAATAACCGTCCACCCATGATCTCAGTGTGCTCGCAGTCACGTCCTGGTCGATTGCACCGAACTTGCACCCGAAAATGGTGCGATCGGACGAGCCTGCGTTCAGGTCTCGCCACTCGTAACGATCAGCGCTCGAAGGTTCCTTCCAAGCGATTGCGTGAACCTGGATGGATCAAGCGCGCCGCACTGACCAACCCGTTGGCCGACCAGGTGCGGCGGCGAATCAGAAGGCATGGTTCCCCTCGATCGATGCGGAGCAGTTCGCATTCGTCCGGGCTCCCCAACACCGCTTCCACGACGTGCTCGCCGCGCACCAGAGGCGCAACGTCACTCAGGTAGTTGTTGGGGGTGATCGCAGTGAAGTCCTGGCGCAGATAGTCGGGCGCCTCGTTCGGATTCACGAACCGGTCTTCCACCTGAATCGGAGTTTCGTCCTCGAAGTGCACCATCAGCGAATGGAACACCCGTTTGCCCACCGATTCACGAAGGAACGTCTGCCCGTGGTCGGTTTCTTCCTCACGAACGAACACGACCTCGGTTCGATGACGGTGGCCGCGCCGCTGAATCTCGTCGGCGATGTTCTTGACTTCGAACAGCGGGGACGCGGTCTTCGTGGCGGCGACGAAGGTGCCGACCCCCATCATCCGCACGATCAGACCGTCGCTGGTGAGTTCGCGAAGCGCTCGATTGATCGTCATACGTGACAGCCCCAGCGCACTGACCAGTTGATTCTCCGAAGGCAACTGATCACCTTCGGTCCACCGACCCGAATTGATCTGCGAGATCACGAGGTTCTTGACCCGTTCGTAGGCAGGGGCGGACTCGCCGCCTGCCTCGTTGAACAGCACGGCGAGTTCTGCGTCCACTTCAGCAATCGCCATCGCCACCACCCGTTCGTCGAAAACCACCGAGTCGGTTCTCCCGTTCGGCCTCCGAAGTCTATCCGCCTGGTGCACCTTTCCGATCCAACCGCGAGTGCCGGCGCCCGACCTAGCCCACCATGCGCCGCAATTGGCTCGTCGCAACCGAAAGCGCAGCAAGATCGTGTTGCCCGGATGCCTCGATCTCTGCGAGCGCGAGAGTGGACCTCTCTATTCTCGACGCATTCCTTTCTTCCCACCTCGAGAGTTTTTCCGCTGTCGAGTCACCTGATTCCGCGTCGGCCAAGACGTCGAGGGTCAAGGCTCGCACCGTCGAGTACAACTCGTCACGCAACGACAACCTCGCCAACGCATTCCATTTTCCGTCCTTGCTCAATGCAGACACGCGGTTGAGCATCGGGACGAGCCCGACGTGCTCACCGAGCCGGAAGTAGAGTTCGCCGGTCTCCGAGATCGCGCGATCGGCGAGGTCCGCGATCTCCACCACGTCGAGCAGACCGAACTGATCGAGCAGGATCTCCACTCGCCTGACCAGGTTCTCGGGTGCGCCCTTGTCCGTGATGAGGACCGTTCGCGCAGCCAGGTTCCGCTGATCGGCGCCCACCAGCCAGCCACCGAGTTCTGCCGACGCCTCCGCGATGCGATCACCGAATCGGCTGATCTCGGCCCCGACGGCCAGCGGTTGAGGCCGACGCGTCAGCATCCACCGTGAGGCCCGGTCGAGCAGTCGTCTGGTGAGCAGGATCAACTCGTCGGATACGGCAGTCGAGATCGAGGCTTCGCTGATGTCGTTCCACAACTCCCACAGTCCGAATACCTCGGAGACCACGGTGAAGGCACGTACTGCGTCTTCCGGATCAGCGCCGACTTCTTCACCGAGCCGATACGCATAGGTGATGCCGCCACGATCGACCACGTTGTTCGTCAGCACGGTCGCAACGATCTCGCGCCGCAGCGGGTGCCGGTCGAGGGCGTCACCCCCGGCATCTCGAACACCCTCCGGAAAATAGTTCGCCAGCGTCTGGCGGTAGATCTGATTGTCTATCGAACTTCCCGCCAACAGCGAGGATTTCAGATCGAGCTTGACGTGCGCCATCAGTGTGGCGAGTTCCGGCGACGTCAGCCCCGTTCCCGTCTTCTCGGCCGCGGCGAACTGCTTCTTGGTCGGAAACCCCTCGATGGCTCGGTCGACGATCCCTCTGGATTCGAGGCTGGAAATCACCCTGCCGTGCACACCGATCATCGCCGCCGCGTCCGCACGCGTGGTGCCCATCAGTTCGTTCTGCGAACGGTTGTCTGCAAGAACGAGTTCGGCGACCTCGTCGGTCAACGATTCCAGTAGTTCGACACGATGCGAGTCTGCGACGGCGCCTGAACTGATGAGGGAGTCGAGAAGAATCTTGATGTTCACCTCGTGATCGGAGCAATCGACTCCCGCAGAATTGTCGAGCGCGTCTGTGTTGATCCGCCCGCCGCCGCGTGCGTACTCGATTCGTCCCGCCTGGGTGAGGCCGAGGTTGCCTCCCTCACCGATCACCCGAGCACGGACTTCGTTGCCGTTCACCCGAACCGTGTCGTTGCTCTTGTCTCCGACTTCGAGGTCGGACTCACCGGACGCCTTGACGTACGTCCCGATGCCGCCGTTCCACAACAGATCTGCCGGTGAGCACAGAATCGCCCGAACCAGCTGCGGTGGAGTCAGTTCGGTGACGTCGTCTTCGAGACCGAGTGCCCGACGCATCTCGTCACTGATCGGGACGCGCTTCGCCGAGCGTTCCCACACTCCGCCGCCTGCACTGATCAACGCCGGGTCGTAGTCGGCCCACGAGGATCGTGGGAGAGCGAACAGACGTGATCGCTCGACGTACGAGCGCTCCGGCGACGGGTTCGGGTCGACAAACACGTGCCGATGATCGAACGCCGCGATCAGGCGAATGTGCTTGCTGCACAACATGCCGTTGCCGAAGACATCGCCGCTCATGTCTCCGATCCCCACCGCAGTGAAGTCGTCGTTCTGGGTGTCGACGCCGAGCTCACGGAAGTGCCGCTTGACACTTTCCCAGGCGCCCTTCGCGGTGATACCCATGGCTTTGTGGTCGTACCCGACCGACCCACCGGATGCAAAGGCGTCGCCGAGCCAGAATTCGTACTCTGCGGCAACCTCGTTCGCGATGTCGGAGAACTTTGCAGTGCCCTTGTCCGCGGCGACTACAAGATACGTGTCGTCACCGTCGTGGCGAACGACCCTTCGCGCCGCAACAACTGCGCCGCTCTGCTTGTCGACGTTGTCGGTCAGATCAAGTAGTCCGCTGATGAAGGTTCGATAGCAATCGATCCCGGCCGCCAACGCAGCTTCCCGGTCTGCGTCTGCACCCAGTCCTGGAACCGGTGGGCGTTTGACGACAAATCCGCCCTTCGCGCCGACAGGCACGATGACTGCGTTCTTGACTGCCTGCGCCTTCACCAATCCCAGTACCTCGGTGCGAAAGTCCTCTTTCCGGTCCGACCAGCGCAAGCCGCCGCGAGCCACCGTACCGAAGCGAAGGTGCACACCTGCGACATCGGGTGAGTACACGAATATCTCGAACTTCGGTCGAGGGAACGGCAATACGGACACTTTCTCCGAATCGAACTTCAACGAGAGCGCACCGATCGATTCAGTGGGATAAACGAAATAGTTGGTACGCAACGTGTTACGGACCAGTTCAGACAATGCGCGCAGGATCCGATCGGCGTCGAGTCCTTGCACTTGTGCCACGGCCGTTTCCACCTCCGCTGCTGCACGTGTACCTCTATCGCCGTCGACGACGTCGGGATCGAAACGGCTCTCGAACAATTCGCACAATCTGCCGGCGATCTCGGGATGATCGGCAAGCACCTCGGCGACGCGACTGGTGCTGTACGGAAATCCCGCTTGCTGCAAGAACTCCGCATATGCCCGCAGCACCACTACCTGTTTCCAACCGAGTCCCGCGATCGCGACAAGTTCGTTGAACGAGTCCGGCTCGGCGGAGCCGTTTCGAACTGCGGCAAACGCCGCCCCGAACCGCGCGGCAAAGTTGTCGAAGCGCTCGACCGGAGCGCTCGGATAGTCGAGCGTGAACTCGTAGATCCAGGACTGTTCCGATCCCACCGGTGCGATCTCGTACGGCCGTTCGTCGACCACGTCGACACCCAGGCTCTGCAATACCGGCAGCACCTCGCCCAGTGAGAGCGGGTCACCCGATACGTACAGTCCGAGTCGGTGAGTACCGGGTCCGTCGACAGATCGGGCCAGTCGTGGACTCACCTCTCCGGGCGCGAGGCCCTCGAACAACACCATGTCCTCGGCGGCTCGGGCGGCGTCGAAATCCTGCTTGTACGCCACCGGAACTCGCTCGGCGAACTGAGCACGCCTGCGCCGCTCTTCGTGATTCGAAGCATCCAGAACGAACCGCTCGTCCCAGGTCAGGCACGCGTCGACGACGAGGTCCCGAATCTCCCGTGCTTGTCGCGCCGACGCGAAGTTCGCGCCGCCGCCGACCGTGGCCGTGAAATGTACGACGGCCAAGGGGGATTCCGAGACTCGACTGGAGAACTCGATATTGCGGGCACCGAGTGCGTCGGCGAGTACCGACTCGGCCGTTGTCCTGATCGTCGTACTGAATTTCTCGCGCGGAACGAAGAGCAAAGCCGACAACTCTTGATCTCGCCCCGTCGCCGGGGAACTTCCCACCGGTTGCAAGAACAGATGGATCGACGTTCGGCCGTCCACAGAAGTGAGTTCGTCCAGCGCGTCCGCGATTCGGGCCGGCTCGGCTGCCAGGAGCACTGTGACCGGAATCGACTGGATAACTGCCAGCATCGATTGTCCGACAAACGAATCGACGGTGGATCCGGAGGCACCGAAGATGTCTGCGACGCGTCCTCGCACGAGCGGGGTTCGCCTGACGTCGGCGACCAGACCGGCCGCGGTGAAGAACCCGATGAATCGGTACGCACGGTCACCGATGGACACGTCGATCTCGGTGGCGTATTCGGATCCACCGAACCCTTGCCGGAGGTACACCACCGCAATCGAGAGGGGCGCCGCTTTCGCATCCGAAGAGCCGGTCGGATCGGGGAGCACGCCGAGGGCGTACGGCTCGTCACTGTCGACAGTCCGCACACCGCCGACGACCCTGAAGTTTCCGGCGCTGCACCACCGGAGGAAATCAGCTTCTTCGGCGTCGGCGTTCGAGTCCAATTGCTCGCGCGCCTCGTCGACGAGATCCCGCAGAGGCAAGGAATCGCGGAAGGCACGCGCAATACGGTCGAGGATTCCGGCGACGTCGTCAGCGATCAACTGCGCCTGCTCGTCCGAACAATGCGCGGGTAGTCCTACGTGGATCCATGATTCGGTCCGCTCCCCGATCAGGGCGTCTTCAGTGCACAGCACGGGGTGCACCACGAATTCCGGTTCCACGCGGGCGCGGGCAAGTGTCGCCAGTACCGCTTCGACGAGCTGCGGCATGTCGTCGCCGACGTATTGAATCGCCGGGCCATCCCCTAACTCCCCGGCCGGCGCGAGTCGCGAGATCGACGAATTGAGTCCTCTTCGGTGCGAAAGGTCCATGTGCGCGGCGACAATCGCAAGCTTGCGGTCTTCGGCAAGCGCCGCGTATCGATCAGCCGACAAGCCCTCGAAATACGTACTGGACACCCTCCTCACGTTCTCGGAGTCCGGTGTCGTGTCGACTGAAACGAGGCTCATGTCAGCACCTTCCGCCGAAAGCCACGCTGCTTCCGACTGGTAGTGGGTTCCATCCGCGATCATCTTGTCTATACAGGCTTAGACAAGTTGATCATTGCAGAACGTGAGCCGCGACACAACAGCTTCACCCCTGGACAAATTCGCCACCCTCGGCCATAGTCAGTCATGCCAACTAGTGGCAATTAGCTTTCATTAGATGAAATTCGTAAACGCCTCGCTTCGAAGGAGCCCCCGTGACCACCCAGACCGCGCACGACATCGACAGCGTTGACCTCGCAGAGTTCCGC
Organism: Rhodococcus sp. NPDC060176; assembly: GCF_042728675.1. Taxonomy (NCBI): domain Bacteria; kingdom Bacillati; phylum Actinomycetota; class Actinomycetes; order Mycobacteriales; family Nocardiaceae; genus Rhodococcus; species Rhodococcus sp. NPDC060176. The sequence goes on along the minus strand of NZ_JBHWYS010000001.1, from coordinate 926,252 downwards.
AGTACCGTCCGAGCCTTCGCCAACGCCGAGATCCACCCAGGAGCAGCCGCACGCGACGAGTCCAAAGAGTTCCCGGCACAACTGGTCAAGCGCCTCGGGCAGCAGGACCTCATGGGCATTTCCGTTCCGGAGGAATTCGGCGGACTGGGTCTGTCGACACGAACCCAACTGGTCGCCATCGAAGAAGTTGCACGCACCGATGCCGCGCTGGCATCGATCTACACCGCCCACTACCTGGGCCTCGAGCCGATCCTCGTCGGCGGGTCCGAAGAACAGAAGCTGCGCTGGTTGCCCCGGCTCGCCTCGGGCGAACTGCTGGCAGGCTTCGCACTCACAGAACCCGATGCCGGCTCCGACATCGCCTCGATGCGTACCGTCGCCCGACGCGAGGACGACGGCTGGCATCTCTCCGGATCCAAGACGTACATCTCCAACGCCAAGGAAGCCGACCTGGTCGTGCTCTTCGCCAAGACGGACCCGAGCGCAGGATTCCGAGGCATCACCGCCTTCGTCGTCCCCAAGGGAACTCCCGGAATCAGCTACTCGGAGCCGCAGGACAAGATGGGAATTCGTTCGGCTCCGACGTACACCGTCTACCTCGACGACGTCGTTCTGCCGCTCGACTCCGTGATCGGTACCGAAGGTCGCGGCGGCAACATCGCCTTGACCGCCCTGAACCGCGCGCGCATCGACGTGGCGGCAATGGCAAACGGCATCGCTTTGCGCGCTTGGGAATTGGGACGCGAGTACGCAACGGAGCGAAAGCAGTTCGGCACGCCGATCTTCGACTTCCAGGCAATCCAGCTACTTCTCGGTGGCTGCGACGCGCAACTTGTCGCATCACGCGTCACCGCCGACTGGGCCGCCGACGTCAAGGACGCCGGCCAGGACATCCGCCGCGCCGCATCGATTTCGAAGTACGTCGCCACCGAAGCCTGCTTCTCGATCGTCGATCAAACCGTGCAGATCCACGGTGGCGCAGGTTTCATGCGCGAATCGGAAATCGAACGCCTGTACCGCGATTGCCGCATTCTCCGCATCTTCGAGGGCACCTCGCAGATTCAATTGCTCACCATTGCCGGCAATGCTCCGTCGCCGCGTTCCACCGAATTCTGAAAGGCGCGGACATGACTGCACTTCCCCCACTCGACGGCATCCGGGTCATCGACCTCTCACGTGTCCTCGCCGGGCCTTACTGCACCGCACTGCTTTCCGATGCCGGCGCAGACGTCGTCAAGATCGAATCCGAACACGGTGAAGACTCTCGGCACCTCGGCCCGTTCCGCGACGGCGAGAGCATCTACTTCAACGTGCTCAATCGCGGCAAGCGTTCGGTGGCGCTGAACCTCAAGAACGACGAGGACCGTGAGGCGCTGCTGACGCTCATCGAGACCGCGGACGTCGTCGTCGAAAACTTTCGCCCGGGTGTCACCAAGCGCCTGGGAATCGACTACGAGGCTGCGCGGGCTCGCAATCCGCGGATCGTGTACGCGTCCATCTCCGGTTTCGGACAGGACGGACCGATGTCCGGAGCCGCCGCCTACGATCTTGTAGTCCAAGCTCTTTCGGGAATCATGAGCATCACCGGTTCGGAAGAATCCGGGCCGACCCGGTTGGGTGAGTCGTTCGGAGACCTGGTCGCCGGGCTGTTCGCTGCCTGGGGAATCAGCACCGCCCTGTTGAGCGCACAGGCAACCGGACTCGGGCAGCACCTGGACGTCGCGATGTTCGACAGCATGCTCGCCATGCTGCCGACAGCGCACAGCCAGCTGCAGTCCACCGGGCTCACTCCCCCACGCGTCGGCAACCGACATCCGGTCTCCACACCCTTCGACACCTACAAGGCCGACGACGGACTCTTTGTCCTCGCGGTTGCGAGCCAATCGGGCTTCGAGAAATTGGCGCAGACGATGAATCGCGTCGACTTGATAGCAGATCCTCGTTTTGCCGACGACACCGCCAGGACCGAGAACGAGCCGGCGTTGCGTAAGGAGATCGAAAACTGGGCTGCCGGAAAGACCGTCGCCGACGTGGTCGGCATTCTCGGCGACGCGGGCCTCGCCGGCTCGGAGATCTGGGACGTCCAGCAGGCACTCACCTCCGCGCAGGCCGAGTATCGGGGGGTCGTCGAATCGTTCGAGCACCCGGTAGCAGGAAAGATCTCCTACGTACGACAACCCGTCGTGTTCGGTGAAAGCCGACGCCCTAGGGTTCGCCGCAGCCCCCTGCTGGACGAGCACCACGGTGAGGTGCTGCCGAGCTCGCGATAGATTCAGCGCAGACATCCCTCGGCACTTGGAGTAGGACATGGCCCCCGGCGACGTGACCCGCAGCGCGAATCGCACGTTCGAACTTCTCGGTGCGATCGTCGAGCACGGCGGGTTGACTCTCGGCGACGCCGCCAAGGCGACCGATCTGGCAACCAGTACCGCGCTTCGCCTGATCAGAAGCCTCGAACAAACCGAGTTCGTAGTCCGGGGCGAGGACAACGTCTATCGCGTCGGCCCGCGGCTACTGCAGATCGGGGCTCGCGCCCTCGGTGACAATCAACTGTTGCCGAGAGCCCGGCCCGCGATGAAGGCCATCGCCGAAACCACGAGGGAATCGACCTACCTGTCGACGATGGGACCGAAAGATACTGCGCTGTACCTCGATCAGATCGAGGGCACACACGCGATCCGTCACATGGGTTGGGTTGGCCAGAGCGTTCCCCTGGACGGCACCGCCGTCGGCGCAGCGTTGAGCGGCAAGGTAGGCGAGAGCGGGTACGCCATCGCCCACGACACCATCGAGGATCACTCGACCGGAGTTGCCGCGCCGATCTACAACGCGGTCGGTCAGATAGCCGGAGCGCTCAGCGTGGTCGGCCCCACCTTCCGTCTGACGGACGAGGTCTGCGCCAGCCACGGCCGCGTCTTGGTGGAGCACTGCGCCCGGTTGTCCGCTGAACTAGGCAGCCAGACTCACTAACCGCCCCGAACACTTGGCGATCCAGTCTCGTATCCGAGACAATGTGATTCCCCCGCTCCGCCTTCCGACCTACCTGTAAGGACATACCCCCATGAGCACGAGCCGCGTGAAATCCGCTGAGCGTGTTCTCGACGTGCTCGATCTCCTGGCTCGCCGGGGTGTGCCGCTGGCGACCGCGGAAATCTCCAGCGCCCTCGACCTGCCCAAGAGCACGACGCATCATCTTCTCAACGTCATGCGAGATCGACGGTTCGTCTCGTACTGGGCTGATCAACGCGCCTGGACCCTGGGTGTCTCGGCGTTCGAAGTCGGTGCGTCGTACATGCGCTCCGGCCCACTGCACCGCGAGGGCCAACGATTCATGCTGGCCCTTACTCAGTCGACGGATGAGACGTCCCATCTGGCGGTACTTCAAGGTTCCGATGTCATCTACCTCGACAAACGTGAACCGCTCAAGCCGGGCGTGCGGTTGGTGACCGAAATCGGGACCCGCCTTCCGGCTCACCTCACTGCAGTCGGGCGGGCGATTCTGAGCCGTCTGGATGCAGAACAGATCAGCGCTCTCTACGAGGGATACACCTGGCCGACGCGGACCGGAACGGGACCGTCGACGCTTCCCGAACTGCGAGAACTGCTCGCCGCAGCACGCGGGAGCGGGTATGCGGTCGAAGAGAATGCGACGACATCCGGGATCAATTGCATCGCCAGTCCTGTGATCACGCGGGACGGCCGTCCGGTCGCAGCTCTCGGCGTCACCTTCCTCTCCGGATCCAAATCCGCCGCGGAGAGTGCACTGATCGCCGACCGAGTACGCACGGTCAGCGCCGAGTTCTCCGCCGACCTCGGCGATCGAATGGTGGAGACTCCGCCCGCCGACATGTAGCAAATTTCTCCGTTCCGGCCTTCTCGGGTCTTGTTTTCGTCTCATATTCAAGACTAGAGTCTCGTATACAAGACTTTATTAGACAGCCATCGCATCATCATTGGAGTCCCATGAACGCCACCCCTGCCACCCGGACAGCCACCCGAACCATCGAGGTCGGAATCGGCGCTGTCACCATCGCCGACGTCGTCGATGTCGCGCGCAACGGTCACGGCGTCGCATTGACCGCGGACTCACTGGCCGCGATCGCCGAAAGTCGCGCACGCATCGAGGCCCTGGCTGCAGACCCCACGCCGGTCTACGGAGTTTCCACGGGATTCGGCGCACTTGCCACCCGCCACATCCCAGCGCATCTGCGGACGCAGTTGCAGCGCAGCCTGATCCGCTCACACGCGGCAGGTTCGGGCCCGGAAGTCGAACGCGAAGTGATTCGGGCCTTGATGCTCCTGCGTCTGTCGACGCTCGCCACCGGACGGACCGGAGTGCGCCCCGTGGTCGCGCAGGCCTACGCCGACCTACTCACTGCAGGCATCACCCCGGTGGTCCACGAATACGGCAGCCTCGGATGCTCGGGAGATCTGGCGCCACTGGCGCACGTGGCGATGGCGATCATCGGAGAAGGTTCCGTCCGCACCGCGGACGGTGAACTCACCGATGCGGCAACGGCATTGGCTGCCCATGGCCTCGAACCGGTGGTTCTGGCCGAGAAGGAAGGCCTCGCACTGATCAACGGCACCGACGGGATGCTCGGCCAACTGGCCCTCGCGATCACCGATCTCGATCATCTGCTCAAGTTGGCCGACATCGCGGCCGCGATGAGCGTCGAGGGTCTGCTCGGCACCGATCAGGTATTCGCCGCCGATCTTCAGGCTCTTCGTCCCCACCCCGGGCAGGGTGCGGCGGCCTCGAACATGGTGCGCTTGCTTGCCGACTCCCCGATCGTCGCCAGCCACGCGGGCCCTGACTGCACCCGAGTTCAGGATGCGTATTCACTTCGCTGTGCCCCGCAGGTCGCCGGCGGCGCACGCGACACCGTCGATCACGCCCGCCTCGTCGCCGGACGCGAATTGGCCAGTGCTGTCGACAATCCCGTCGTCACCCTCGACGGAAGGGTTCGTTCGAACGGCAACTTCCACGGAGCTCCCGTGGCTTACGTCTTGGACTTCCTCGCCATCGTGACCGCGGACGTCGCCGGTATCAGCGAACGCCGCACCGACCGATTCCTCGACGTAGCACGCAATCACGGCCTGACCCCCTTCCTCGCCGACGATCCTGGAGTCGACAGCGGACTGATGATCGCGCAGTACACGCAAGCTGCCATCGTGTCCGAACTCAAGCGACTCGCGAGCCCCGCCAGTGTCGATTCGATTCCCTCCTCGGCCATGCAGGAAGATCACGTCTCCATGGGATGGTCGGGTGCACGCAAGCTCCGCCGGTCCATCGACGGTCTCACCCGAGTACTTGCGATCGAGATACTCACTGCAGCAAGAGGAATCGACTTGCGCTCCCCACTCGAGCCCTCCCCCGCCACCGGAGCAGTACTCCGAACCCTGCGCGAGAAGGTGCAGGGTCCGGGTACCGATCGCTTCCTGTCGCCCGAGATCGAGGCGGCAGTGGACTTGGCCGCGTCCGGCGCACTAGTCGCCGCCGCGGAGAACGCGATCGGTGCCCTGGCATGACCGCGCCCAGAGCGCTGAGGCCTCGTCCTCGACCCGAAATCGAAGCACTTCCGCGATACTCCAAAGCAGCCGGCCTCGAGCAGGTTCGGTGGCGGGCGTCGAGCAACGAGTCTACGGTTGCACCCTCGGCCGCAATTCTCGACGCCGTGAATCTCGCGGCGTCACAATCACACTTGTACCCGTCGTTGTTCGGCGACACGCTGATCGCCCGGTTGAGCGATCGCCTGGGCGTCGGCGACGACCAGGTATTGGTCGGCGCCGGGTCGTTGGCACTGCTCCAGCAGGTATTGACTGCGTACACGGGTCCGGGCACCGAGGTCGTCTACCCGTGGCGCAGCTACGAGGCGTACCCGATACTGATCGGAATCGCCGGGGCGAGCGGTGTACCCGTCGCACTCGATTCCGAACATCGGCACGATCTGAGTGCAATGGCGGCAGCCGTGACCTCGCAGACCCGCGCGGTACTCGTCTGCAACCCCAATAATCCGACCGGTAGCGAGTTCTCGACCGCCGAGTTCGTTGCGTTCGCCCGCGCAATCCCGAGCGATGTCCTCATCCTCCTGGACGAGGCCTACCGGGAGTTCGCGACCAGCGACGTCGACGGCGTCGACCTGCTTCGAACCTTTCCCAACATCGTCGTCTTCCGAACCTTCTCCAAGGCTTACGGATTGGCCGGACTCCGTGCCGGCTATGCCGTCACCAAATCGGCGATCGCAGCCGATCTTCGCAGCGCTGCACCGCCCTTCGGACTCAGCGCAGTTGCCGAGGCCGCGGCCTGCGCGGCCTTGACCGATCCGGCGCACACCGATTCGATAGTCGAAACGGTGACTGCGGGTCGCGCTCACCTACGTGAGCAATTGACTCTGCGCGGCGTCGAGACCGTCCCGAGCGGCGCCAACTTCGTGTGGATCCCCCTCGGCGAGAGAGCGTCTGCACTCGAAGCGGCCTGCGTCGCGCAAGGTGTCTCGGTCCGGATGTTCCCCGGCGAGGGAGTGCGGGTCACCGTCGGCGAGCGGGCAGCAGAAGACGCCGTGATCGCCGCTGTGGACACACTCGCACACACCCTTTGACCGACTGGAGAAAAGAATGTCCGTCCACGAACTCGCTCGGTCGATCGGTTCGAGTCGCCTGATCACCGACCCGTCGGTAATGGACTCGTACCGTCGCGACGAGGCCCATCTCGCCGAACCCGGCCAGCCGGCGGCCGTCATGCTCGCCGAAACTGCGGCCGACATCTCCGAGGCTCTGAAATGGGCTACTGCTCAACGGGTCCCGGTGGTAACCCGCGGCGCGGGAACCGGTTTGGCGGGCGGTTCGACAGCCGTCGAGGGCTGTCTGGTCATCTCGACCACTCGCATGCGCTCGATTCTCGAGATCAATCCGGACGATCAGCTCGCGGTCGTGGAAGCCGGGGTGATCAACGCCGACATCAGTCGAGCGGTAGACGAGTACGGGCTGATGTACGCCCCCGATCCGAGCAGTTTCGAGATCTCCACGATCGGTGGAAACATCGCCACCAACGCCGGCGGACTTCGATGTGTGAAGTACGGCGTCACCCGCGATTCTGTCTTGGGTCTCGAGGTGGTGTTAGCCGACGGTCGGATCGTACGGACGGGCCGAAGGACTGTCAAAGGTGTTGCGGGATACGACTTGACCAGTCTTCTCGTCGGCTCGGAAGGAACTCTCGGAGTCGTCACGAGCGCCACCCTCAAGTTGCAGCCCAAGCCCAAGAGAGCACCGGTCACCGTCGTCGGCAGTTTCGATTCTCTCCGCTCCGCAGCGGACGCCGTTGCCGCTGTCGTTCGTGACGGGATCGGGCCGAGTCTGCTGGAGCTGATCGATCGCGCGACTCTGCGCGCAGTCGACGACTGGAAACGAATCGGATTGGAAGACAACACTGCCGCGATGCTGATCGCACAGGCCGACGGGGTCGACGCCGACGCAGCAGCGGCAGCGATGGAGAACCACTTCGAGCAGGCCGGCGCAGATTTTGTCGCCGTCTCCCAGGACGCAGCGGAAGCCGCGCAGCTACTCGAGATCCGCCGGCTCGCCTACCCCGCGTCCGAACGACTCGGGCAATGCCTCGTGGAAGACGTCGGGGTTCCGCGGTCGAAACTGCCCGACATGCTCGAAAGTATCGACCGGGCGGCGGCCGAGCACTCGGTGAAGATCATGACGGTCGCGCACGCCGGTGACGGCAACGTCCATCCGACCTTCGTCTTCGACCGCACTGCCGACGGCTCGGTCCCCGACGCCGTGTGGACCGCCGCGGACGAGGTCTTCCGGCGCGCTCTCGAACTCGGCGGAACCCTGACGGGCGAGCACGGCGTCGGCGTTCTGAAGCGCCGGTGGCTCTCTCTCGAGATCGGCGAGGACAGCATGCAACTGCACCGATCGATCAAGGCCGCGTTCGATCCGCTCGGAATCCTCAACCCGGGTAAGGGTTTCTGATTCCCGAGTGGTGTTACACAGCATTTACGTGAAAACGGGCCGCGGGTATTGACGCCTGTATATACAGGCATATACATTTATCCGCAGTGACAGTGACCCAGCGCACAGAGCGCCGAGCAACAGGCACAAAGCACGAAGAAGGTGGGCAATACCCCGACGTCGATTCCGTCGCTCGACGGGCTCGCAGCAGAAAGACAGGCCTATGACCCACGATGGACCGGCCGAGGTCATCCTCACTCCGGAACGACGCACTATCGACGTCGTCCCGGATGCAGAACGACACGGCACCCCGCGCAGCCAGTTCACTCTCTGGTTCGGCGCCAACATGCAGATCACTGCAATAGTCGACGGTGCCCTCGCCGTCGTATTCGGCGCCGACGCCATCTGGGCGATCGTCGGACTTCTGATCGGCAATATCTTCGGTGGCGCTGTCATGGCGCTGCACTCGGCACAGGGTCCACGCATGGGCCTCCCCCAGATGATCTCGAGTCGCGCACAGTTCGGTGTCAAGGGAGCCGTCGTCCCGCTCGTTCTCGTCATTTTGATGTACCTCGGCTTCGCTGCCACGGGCACCGTGTTGGCCGGACAAGCCGTCAACAAGATCCTGCACATCGACAGCCCCACCGTCGGCATCGTCGTCTTCGGTCTCCTCACCGCATTCGTCGCGGTCACCGGCTACAAGCTCATCCACATCGTCGGCAAGGTCGCGACCGTCGTCGGCATCGTCGGATTCTCCTACCTGGCCGTTCGACTGTTCCTCGAGTACGACGTCGCCTCGTACGTCGGCATCAAGGGCTTCGACATCGTCACCTTCCTGCTCGCGATCTCGTTGGGTGCCGGTTGGCAGCTCACCTTCGGCCCGTACGTCGCCGATTACTCGCGTTACCTGCCGCGCAGCACCTCCGAGAGCACTACCTTCTGGTCGACGTTCCTCGGCAGCGTCATCGGATCGCAGTGGTCCATGACCTTCGGCGTCCTCGTCGCGGCCTGCGCCGGCGATGCGTTCCTGGGTAACCAGGTCGGCTTCATGGGAGACCTGGCAGGGCCGGCCGCCATCGCCTTCCTGATCTACTTCGTCATCCTGGTCGGCAAGCTGACGGTGAACGTGCTCAACGCCTACGGCGGATTCATGTCGATTCTGACCACCGTCACAGCCTTCAACGGACAGTCACGAATCTCGAGCACCGCGCGCACCCTCTACATCCTCGGTTTCACCGCGATCTCGGTACTGATCGCGATCGCCGCCAGCGCCGACTTCCTGGACAACTTCAAGAACTTCGTCCTGGTGCTGCTCATGGTGTTCACGCCGTGGAGTGCGATCAACCTGATCGACTACTACCTGATCTCCAAGGAGCGCATCGACATTCCGGCGCTGTACGACGTCAACGGTCGATACGGCGCATGGAACTTCACCGCGCTGGCCTGCTACGCCGCCGGCGTTCTCGCCCAGATCCCGTTCCTCGCACAGAAGCTGTACACCGGCCCCGTCACGGACATGCTCGGCGGCGCCGACATCTCCTGGATCGTCGGAATCGTATTCACCGGCCTGATCTACTACCCACTCGCCAAGCGCACGAGCAATCCGCCTGCGTCGATGATCTACCCCGATCACACCGCGATGACCGACTCTCGCGTCTGATCCCCCACCACTTTTCGAACAGCTCGAACTTCAGCAAGCTAGGAGAACACAATGGAAATCAGCACCCCCGGCCACGAGCCGCGCCCCGTCCGTGCTCCCCGCGGCCCCGAGCTCACGACGCTCGGTTGGCAGCAAGAGGGCGCCCTGCGCATGCTCATGAACAACCTCGACCCCGATGTTGCCGAGCACCCGGACAGCCTCGTCGTCTACGGCGGAACCGGTCGCGCAGCACGTAGTTGGGCTGCCTTCGACGCCATGGTCGCCACGCTGAAGACGCTGAAGAACGACGAGACCATGCTGGTGCAGTCCGGCAAGCCGGTCGGTGTTTTCCGCACCAACGAGTGGGCACCGCGAGTGCTGATCGCCAACTCCAACCTGGTCGGCGACTGGGCGAACTGGGAAGAGTTCCGCCGTCTCGAAGACCTCGGCCTGACCATGTACGGCCAGATGACCGCAGGCTCTTGGATTTACATCGGCACCCAGGGAATCCTGCAGGGTACGTACGAGACCTTCGGCGCCATCGCGAAGAAGCGCTACAACGGATCGCTCGCCGGAACGATCACCCTCACTGCGGGTCTCGGCGGCATGGGCGGCGCTCAGCCTCTCGCCGTCACGATGAACGACGGCGTCGCGATCTGCGTCGACTGCGACATCACCCGCATCGACCGTCGTATCGCCCACAAGTATCTCGACACCAAGGCCGACAGCATCGAGCACGCGCTCGAATTGGCGACCGCGGCACGCGATGCGAAGAAGCCACTCTCCATCGGCCTCGAAGGCAATGCGGCAGAGATCTTCCCGGCGCTGCTGGAGATGAAGGCCCCCATCGACATCGTGACCGACCAGACCTCGGCGCACGATCCCCTCGCCTACCTGCCGATCGGCATCGACTTCTCCGACATGAAGACCATGTCGGAGAAGGATCCGCAGAAGTTCACCGAAGATTCCCGCAACGCGATGGCCGCACACGTCAAGGCCATGGTCGGATTCATGGATGCGGGCGCCGAGGTGTTCGACTACGGCAACTCCATCCGCGACGAGGCTCGCAAGGCCGGCTACGACCGCGCTTTCGACTTCCCCGGATTCGTTCCCGCCTACATCCGCCCGCTCTTCGAAGAAGGCCTCGGCCCCTTCCGCTGGGCAGCACTCTCCGGTGATCCCAAGGACATCGAGGCCACCGACAAGGCCATCCTCGAACTCTTCCCCGAGAACGAGCACCTGCGCCGCTGGATCACCATGGCAGGCGAAAAGGTTGCCTTCGAGGGCCTTCCGGCTCGCATCTGCTGGCTCGGATACGGTGAGCGTCACCTCGCCGGTCTCAAGTTCAACGAGATGGTCGCCTCGGGCGAGCTGTCCGCACCGATCGCCATCGGCCGTGATCACCTCGACTCCGGATCGGTCGCCTCGCCGTACCGCGAAACCGAATCGATGATCGACGGGTCCGACGCGATCGCCGACTGGCCGCTGCTCAACGCCCTGGTCAACACCGCATCCGGCGCTTCATGGGTTTCACTTCACCAGGGTGGCGGCGTCGGTATGGGACGCTCCATCCATGCAGGACAGGTGTGCATCGCCGACGGCACCGAACTCGCAGCCAAGAAGCTCGAAGCAGTTCTCACCAACGACCCCGGTATGGGCGTCATCCGGCATGCCGATGCAGGATACGACCACGCCATCGACACCGCAGCCACCCGCGGCGTCCGTATCCCGATGACCGAGAACTGAACCAGCTCCACCACCTCACCCTGAGTTAGGAATTACATTGACCACGAATGGTTCTCGAACCACAGTTCTGACCAACATCGGAACCCTCGTCACCAATGACCCGACTCTGGGTGAGGGCAAGCTCGGTGTACGACACGACGCGGCAATCGTCTTCGACGACGGCGTTGTTGCTTGGGTCGGCGATTCCGCCGACGCCCCGGCTGCCGATATCGGTCAGGATATCGGCGGCCGGGCACTCCTGCCCGGCTTCGTGGAGAGCCACTCGCACTTGGTGTTCGGTGGCGAGAGGGCCGAGGAATTCGCAGCTCGGATGGCGGGCGAAAAGTACGCTGCCGGTGGCATCCGCAACACCATCGAAGCGACACGCTCGGCCACCGACGAACAATTACAGGCCAATGTTCGACGCCTACTCGACGAATCCCTGCGCTCGGGCAGCACAACCGTCGAATGCAAGACCGGGTACGGGCAGAACACCGAGAGCGAACTACGCAGCGCGATGATCGCCGGGCAGTTCACCGACGAGGTCACACTGCTGGCGGCCCACGTTCCACCACCCGAATATGCCGGCCGCGCCGATGATTACGTTGCCATGGCGTGCGACGAGATGATCCCTGCCTGTGCGCCACACGCGAAATGGATCGACGTCTTCTGCGAGCGCGGTGCGTTCAATCGCGAACAGGCACACGCAGTTCTGAGCGCAGGCGTCGCCGCCGGACTGGTCCCCCGCGTCCACGGAAACCAACTCGGCGAAGGACCAGGAGTCCAGCTCGCCGTCGAAATGGGTGCCGCATCCGTCGATCACGTCACGTACGTCACCGCCGAGGACATCGACGCCCTGGCTCAGAGCTCCACCGTCGCAACACTGTTGCCAGGTGCCGACTTCTCCACCCGCAACAAGTACCCCGACGCCCGCGCACTGCTGGACGCCGGAGTCACCGTAGCTCTCGGCGCCGACTGCAACCCCGGCACCTGCTACACCACCAGCCTCCCGTTCTGCATCGCAATTGCGGTGCGAGACATGCACATGACGCCCGCTGAAGCAGTCTGGGCCGCCACTGCAGGCGGCGCCCGGGCGTTGCAGCGCTCCGACGTCGGAACCCTTTCTCTCGGAACACGTGCCGACGCCATCGCGCTCGATGCACCGTCGTACCTCCACCTCGCCTACCGCCCGGGCGTGCCACTGGTGCGCGAGGTCTGGAGAAACGGCGCACTCGCCACCAGCTACTGAAATACACTCACCGGGAGGCCGTCGTGGCACATCAGATCGCAGTCGACATCGAACCCACGCCGTGGACAGGGCGCTCCGACGGCACCACCGCCGAGCATTTGCGTTGGCACCATGCCGTGCAACCGTATTCGGTAGACCAGACGCCCGGCGACTGCGTCCTGATCGGTTTCTCCAGCGACGAAGGCGTCCGGCGCAACAAGGGACGGCGCGGTGCTGCTGACGGCCCGGACGCTTTGCGAGCGGGGTTGGCCTCCATGGCGCTGGCCGAACCGCTGCAGATTCAGGACGCCGGAACCGTTGCCGTGTCGGGTGAAGAACTCGAGGCCGGTCAAGCCGCACTCGGGAACGCCGTCAGCGCTGCGCTTGATTCGGGACACTTCCCCGTCGTTCTCGGGGGAGGACACGAAATCGCCTACGGCACGTATCTCGGCGTCGCGGGCTCCGAGTTGCGGATCGCCGGAGCCAAACTCGGAATTCTCAATCTGGACGCGCACTTCGACCTGCGGGGCGACCCGATACCCAGCTCCGGCACACCCTTTCGTCAGATCGCCGAGGACGAAGCCGCGGCAGGCACCTCGCATCAGTACAGCGTGATCGGAATCAGCCAGCCGAGCAACACCACTGCCCTGTTCGACACGGCTCACCGCCTTGGCGTTCGCTATCTGCTCGACGAAGAATGCGGAGCGATCGGCCGAGCCGTCGTGGATCAGTTCCTCGCAGACTTCCTCGACGACGTCGATCTGGTCTACCTGACCATCGACCTCGACGTCCTGCCTGCAGCTGTGGCGCCGGGCGTCAGCGCACCTGCGGCCTACGGAGTCAGCCTCGAAACCATCCAATACGTCTGTGACCGAGTCACGTCCAGTGGCAAGCTCGCGGTTCTCGATGTCGCCGAACTGAACCCGAGCCTCGACGTCGACAATCGCACTGCCCGAACGGCTGCTCGCCTGATCCACCGGATAGTCACGAAGCACGTGCCGGTTCAGCGCTGAACTTGCCGGTTCAGCGCTGAACTCGGCGGGCCCCAGCAGATCTACGGGACCGCCTGAAAACTGGTTCCACGAGTTCTGTCCGAGCACTTCAAACTGAGCCCTTCGACCTCGCTGGCGGTTGCAGTCAAGACACTGCACAGCCAACCGTCGAACTCCGCTGACCAGGTGTTTTCGCCATGGCTGAGCGACGTGACATTCAGGTACCTTTGGGCGACATCCATTGCCCCCTCACAAGTGATACCGCCTTCCAGATTGTCGATGGAGGCGATGACGCCTGTCTGGGGGTACGTGATCGTTCCGCACCCCTCGGATGTGGACGCCGTCGGCAATTGTGAAGGGGACCACGGTGCAACTCGAGAATTGAGCAACCGTTCCGGCTTGACTTCCCAAGGACGACAAAGCTTCTGCTTGTTTCATACCGAGCGTGAGCGGACCGAAATGAGCGAAAACACCAGACACACGCCGGCTACTACAACCCTGGTTGCAGTGGCTGCGTCGTTCCGAACTCGTCCAACGGGTGTGCGCGGTCGGCTTCTCGGCATGTGGAAATCCTTGGTCTGAACGGGTCCCCGTGAGGCCGAGGCACGCCTGACTTCGCGACGTTACCCCGGCCCGCGTCCTATCGATATCGTCGGTTCGACCGACAAGAACAGCACCGGGCCTTCGATCATGGCACCAGGGAGTTCTTCTGCAACCAGTCCTGAGCGATGTCACTCATGTCGTCGAGATCAGCGACGCGCTGGTTCATCTCGATGAGGTCCTCGGTAGTCAGCGCCGCCGAAACGCCCGCGAGCACTGAGCGGACGTCATCGCGAGCCTTCAATTCGTTGATGATCGGCGTGATGTTCTCGGCGAGAAAGAGGTGCTTCGTGTCCTCGAGCGCGACCAAGTTCTCCGAGCGCATCGCAGGATCGGTGCTGAAGACATCGGCTACCTGTATCTGCCCGCTCAGAAGCGCGTTGAGCGTCAGGGGCCCACCTGCATCGAGGGCCAGGAACTCCCGGAAAGTCAGGCCGTATTTGGTCTTCAGCCCCGCAACGCCGTTCTCACGCGTCTTCCATTCCGGGGGTCCGCCGAGCGTCAACTCGTCGGCATACTGCACCAAATCCTCGATGGTCTCCAGCGAATATTTTTCCGCTGTCTCCTGTTTGACGGCAAGTACGTCCTTGTCCTCTGCGGGTGATGGCTCGAGAGCCACCAGGCCCTTGGGCAGTTTCGCATCGATTTCAGCGGACACTTCATCTGACGCCGTCGCCGTTGTCTTACTGTCCAGATATTGCAACAAGGCGCCGGAATACTCGGGAATCAGATCGATGGAACCGTCGCGCAATGCCGGTACGTAGAGTTCTCGACTACCGATGTTCAACTTCTCGGTAACGTCGATACCGTTGGCACGAAGCGCTTCGGCGTAAATGGTCGCAATCAGTTGACTCTCGGGAAAGTCGGCGGATCCGATCACTATGGCGCCCTCGGCACTACCACCACCATCGGTAGCCAAGGGGTCCTTGCCGATTCCGCAACTGGACAACGCAACAGCTGTCACACCGACCAACGCGGCGATCAATACCTTTTTCATCTCGAATGTCCTCAGATCGGTGCGGGCGCAGGCACAGCAGTGCGCGGTAATGGGGCGGCGGTCTTCTCTGTCTTCTTCTTCCGATCGCGCCTGGTGATACCGGGCGAAACGACCCGCGCGGTCAGTGCGCCGATTCCGAGATCGAAGACCAGGGCGATCAGCGATACCAGCACGGCTCCAGCCGCCATCTGGCCGTAGTCGCTCTGGGCCTTTCCGTCGATCAGCAACCGGCCGAGTCCACCCAACGAAATGTACGCGGCGACAGTCGCCGTGGAGACGATCTGAAGAACAGCACTTCTGATGCCGGACAACATGAGTGGCAGGGCGCACGGAATTTCGACCTCGGTCAAGATCCGCATCGACCGAAATCCCATTCCCCGCGCGGCGTCGACCGCAGCCTGATCGACCGCTCGGACGCCGGCATACGTATTGGTGAGGATGGGAGGGATCGCGAGAAGTACCAGGACGATGAGACTGGGAATCAGGTACGCGAGTTTGTTCGGAAAAGAGGGCGCGATGATGAGAACCAGCAGGATCAGCAGACCGATGGTCGGCAGCGCTCGCAGCGAGTTCGCCAGTCCAGCAACCACAACGGATCCCCGTCCGGTGTGTCCGATGTAGAGACCGAGCGGGATCGCGATGACCGCAGCCACCGCCAGCGCAGCGAATGTATACATCAGATGTTGCACGAGAAGGGTGGGGATGCCGTCCGGCCCGGTCCAGTGGGATCCGTCGAGAAGGTAGTTGATCATGATGTAGTCACTTTCGGGGTCCACGGTGTCAGCAACCGATTCGCCAACATGATGAGGAGATCAAGGATCAACGCCAGCACCAGGCACAGAGCGATACCCGCGATGATGGGAGTGTAGAAGCGCAACTGAAATCCCTGAGTGAACAACGAACCAATCTGCGGGATCCCCAGAAGTGCGCCGAGTGAGACAAGACTTACGTTCGAGACGACTGCTACGCGCAAACCCGCGCAGATCACCGGAACTCCAACCGGCAACTGCACTTTCAACAGCGTCTGGTATGGCCGGTAGCCCATCGCCGTTGCCGCCAGAACCGTTTCCGGCGGAACCGAATCGAGCGCATCGGCCACTACCCGTACGAGCAGGGCAACGGTGTACACAGTGAGCGCCACGATGATGTTCATCGGATCGAGAATCTTGGTACCGAGAATCGGAGGCAGGAGGACGAACAGCGCGAGCGAGGGGATCGTGTAGAGCAATCCGGCCGTGCCCACCACGTAGGGATGCAATCGGCGACTGCGATAGGCGACCCAGCCGATCGGCAACGCGACCACCAAGCCGATCACCAAGGGAATCAACGACAGAAGAATGTGCCAACCCACCAGGTCCATGATCCGATCGGACTGGCGTCCGAGCCATTCGAAGTTCATCGGAGTGCTCTCCCTGCGTCGGCCAGGTCGGCGGCCTCGATGGCTTCCACCGCAGCGTGGGCGGTGACGGTTCCCACCAGGTGTCCGGCATCATCGACGACAACGCCACGCTTACTCGGCGCTGACAGCGCCGCATCCAACAGAGCTCGCATCGTGCCTTTGGAATCAGCAAGTGTTCCACTGAGATTCAAGTCGTCCGGGCGAATACGATCCATAAGTGCGTCCGGCTTCACCCACCCGAGCGGCTTGTTCGCGGGGTCCACTACCAAGAGCCACGTATCGCCTGTGAGTGCGCGGGCCGCCGCAGCGGAATCGCCCAGATGTGCGACGGGTTCTGAAACTGTCGGCAGCTCGCCGTCCAAAGTCGTGAATCCCAACGATCGGTACCCACGGTCACGCCCGACAAAATCGGCAACAAATTCGTCGGCGGGTTGAGTGAGCAACTCGAGGGGCGTCGCCGCCTGCGCAAGAATGCCTCCGGTACGCAGAACCACCACTTGATCCCCGAGTTTCAGTGCTTCGTCGATGTCGTGGGTGACGATGATGATCGTTTTTCCGATTTCCTTTTGCAGGCGGAGAAACTCGTCTTGCAGTTGGCCACGGACGACCGGATCCACGGCGCTGAACGGTTCGTCCATCAGCATGAATGACGGATCCGCGGCCAACGCTCGCGCGACACCGACTCGCTGTTGTTGTCCACCGGAGAGCTGCCACGGATAGCGGTCGGCAAAGTTAGTTGTCAGACCAACCGTTTCGAGCAGTTCCATAGCGCGAGTTCGTGATTCCTTCTTGCTCGCCCCGAGCAAGCGGGGCATCGTCGCAATGTTGTCGACGATGGTGCGATGGGGAAAGAGACCGGCGTGCTGGATCACGTACCCGATGCGTCGACGCAGAAGTGCCGGATCCATTCCCGCCGTGGACTCACCGTCGAGCGAAATCGCGCCTGACGTAGGTTCGATCAACCTGTTGATCATGCGAAGTGAGGTTGTCTTGCCGCAGCCGGAAGGACCCACCAACGCGGTGATCTTTCCCGTCGGGCACTCCAGATCGAGAGCATCGACGGCAATCGTTCCGTCTGGATACGCCTTGGTGACTTTGTCGAATTTGATCATCTACGAACTACTTTCGTGTCGACCTGAGTCCGGACGCACCCAGGAGAATTGGTCGAGTTCTGTTCGAGCACACACCTACTTGTGATTCAGTCCACCTGCTTACGGGCCGATCGGCTGAGAAAGAAAGTTCACACCGGCACTCAGATCGGCACTGAGCGAACGATCTTCGGTCCTCGCATCCAGCACCATGCGCGCACGCGCAAGGTACGCGCCGAGCTCGGTCGCCGGATCCAACTCACGTTGCTGTTGCGAAAGTGCGCGAACGGCGGAGATCAGTTCGCACGCCAGCACCAATCGAGATTGGCCGAGGATGTCCGCCAATTGAGTTGCAGCTTGGGATGCGAAACTTGCATGGTCCTCGGTACCGCGCGAAATTACCGTGTGGCCCAACGACCCCGGAGCTGCCGACGAGCGGATCTCGGCGATGGCAGCAGAAGTCGTGTATTCGAGAAGCATGGTGCCGCTGCTGCCGTCCGGACCGTCCGCGAGGAACGCACGAAGGCCGGTGACTGCAGGATCGGAGAGGTTGGCGAGCCGACATTGCGAGAGCAGGGCAGCACTGGCGATCGCCAACTTCGCCTCGTCGACTGCAAGCGCGATCGGCATCGCATGGAAATTCCCATTGTGGAACACCATGTCGTCTTCGACCGACACCAGCGGATTCTCCGAAGACGAATTCATCTCGATACTCAGCGTGTTCTGCAGTCGATGCACCGCTTGCCAGGTGGCACCCAAGATTTGAGGTAGGGCGCGAAACCCGAACGAGTCCTGAACCCTCACTGGTGCGATGTCGTGTGGTGCCAGCAGATCGCGAACCCTCTCTGCGACTTCCGCTTGACCGAAGTGCATTCTTGCCGATTGCACCTGTGCAGCAAACGGTTCGACAGAACTTCGCGACGCGAGCACGGAAAGGACGCTGACAACCAAGCAGTGCTGAAGCCACCCCGCAACTTCGATGCTGGTGTCGCCGGCGATCGCCACCGTCATCGCGTTGGTGGAGATGAAGGGAAGTGCATCACCGTGGTGTGGAGTCCAACTGACCCCTGTGCGTCCGTCACGAAGCGGGCTCTCGCCGATCAGCCCCAAGGCAATTTCGGAGAACGCACTCAGGTCACCCGTTCCGATCGCGCCGCGTGCGTGCACTGTCGGCAGGTTCTGTGAAGCAACAGCAGCAACCAGACCGTCGATGATGTCGGGATGCATACCGGAGCCGCCGTTGAGGATCTGGTTGGTGCGGATGACGATCGCGGCGCGCACCAACCGGTCAGGGAGCCTGGGGCCCGATCCCGTTGCGTGACTTCTCAGAAGCCTCAGATCCTGCTGCACACCGTCGGAGACGGATGTTTCGCGATTCCCGCCTACCCCGGTAGTGCGCCCGTACACCGCCTGACGGGAGGAAACCCGAACCGCGGTCTCCCATGACCGCCGAGTCAGGTCGAGCGCCGCATCGGCAGGTCGAATCAACGCCGGCTCTCGAGCAACTTCGTTCACTCGGTGAACCGAGAGCCCCCTCCCGTCGAGCAGGACACTGTTGTCTTCCGTCTGGTCTTCCGCAGGAAGACGTTCAGTCATCAGAACTCCATCGATCGAAGGACTCGGCCACCGCGGGCGTGCATCACATCATCTACGCAATGTGCCTTGGGTCACTTTTGATGAATGTATAGTCCTGTATATACAGCCACCTGTCAATAGGGACACTGCAGCTCATCCGCGTGCACACACCTTGCGTCACCCCAGTAAGAGTGAGCAACTGGACACGAATCGTCGCTATTCGAGGGCCGGTGTCGCCGATGCCCGACGCGCCTCCAGCGCATCGAGGATGAGATCGAGACCGTAGGCGAACTCACTCGTGTGATCGTAAGCCGGACTCAGACCGTGATCGACGATCATCTCGTGAAGGAAGGGCAACTCTTCAGCCGGAAGGCGCTCGAGGATGTCACTCGCAACTTCTTCGACGCCGCCGGGCCCGCTGATCGGTAGATTCGCCTCCTGGAGAACATATCCGCCGATGTAACTGTCGATCAGCGAGACCCCGTGAGCGGCCATCGGCACCGTGAACCCGGCCTTCCGGAGAACTCCGAGCACAGCGTCGAGGTGACGCAGCGTCGCCGGGCCAGGGTTGCGCCGCGAATCCAGCAGACCGAGAGCCCAACGGTGCTGCGACAGGACTCTGCGAGCGGAAGACGCGCGTCCACGAATTGCATCTCGCCAATCCGCACACTCGCTGTCGGGTAGGTCGATCGCCTCGAACACTGCGTCGACGACGCCGTCCAGAATCGCGTCCTTGTTCGGCACGTGGTGATAGAGCGACATCGCCTCGATGCCCAATTCCTGGGCCACCCGTCGCATCGTGATGGCCTCGACGCCACCCGCGTCGGCAACGCGGATCGCACCCTCGAGCACGCGAGCTCTGTTCAGCGGCTGCCGCTGCTGTCGTGACACACAGACCCCCTCCGAGGAACGAATACGTTGACAACCTTACAGGTGTAAGTCATCCTTACAGCTGTAAGCCTGCCTTACACCCGTAAGGCTCTCGCGAAGGGAGATCACAATGCCGATGCCGAGATGGTGGGGACACGTCAACAAGCGAGTGTTCAATCCTCGTGCAATCTCGAGCGGGAAGTGGCCGGTGCTGACGCACGTCGGGCGCACGTCCGGTGCAACGTATCGGACGCCTCTCGACGCCTATCCGGTCGACGGTGGCTACGTCTTCATTCTGGTGTACGGATCAGGCTCGGACTGGGTGCAGAACGTCTTGAAAGCGGGAAGCGCTCGACTGTCGGTCGACGAGACGGAGGTGAGCCTTGGCGCCCCGCGTCTCGTCGCGAAAGACGAAGCATTTCAGGCACTTTCCTCAGACGTATCCCAACCCCCGAGACTGCTCCGCATCACCGAGTATCTTCGGATGGATCTCATTGCTGCCTGAGCCCGTCACGCGAGGACCTCACGCACTGCGGACCTGACTTCCTCCATGCTGCAACCGGATTCGATCAGTTCAGTACCCGTATGCACCAGCGAGTTGATCAGCTTGGCGGTGAGCTTCGGGTCCGAGACACCACGGAGACGGAGGGCCTCGACCAGAGGAAGCACAGACTGTCGTGCATTTCCATGATCCGCGAATCTCGAAATGTTTGCGGGGTCAGCGTCGCCAACGCTCCGACTATCGCGTGCTCCCCGTCGGCAACCAATTGGAGGTTTGCTTCGACGTACGCCCATACCGGATCGTCGGCGCCTGCCATCGCCTCGACGATTTTGTCGTTCCAGCGCGGGAACATGTCTTCGACGACGGCGCTGAGGAGATCTTCCCGGGACCGGAAGTAGTGGTAGGCACTCGACCTGGCGAGCCCGGCCTTCGCCGCCACCTCACCGAGCCCCGGCGGGCGGTCCGGGGTCTCGGACAGAAGAGCGTGTGCAGCGTCGAGGAGGGCTCGGCGCTGAGCAGCACGATGCTCGACCACAGTGGGCGCATCGATCCTCGGCACCGAATCTCCTCCAGTCCCCTTGTGGGCTTACTCGCTCTGACGCAATCGGCCGTCAACCATTTCGAGGATGCGGTCGCAGTGCCCGAGCACGTCGTGATCGTGGGTCACCATGATCGTAGCGACGCCGGCCTCGTGGGTTTCGCGCGAGAGCAGTTCGACCACCTCATGGCTGCGCTTGCGGTCGAGAGCAGCCGTCGGCTCGTCGACGAGCAGTAGCGAGGGATTGCTCATCAAAGCCCGAGCGATACCGACGCGCTGGCGTTCACCGCCGGAGAGTTGACCAGGTCGACGATCTGCACGGTGACTCATACCGACCGAGTCGAGCAATTCCTCGGGATCGCGACCCGGCCTCCCCGTGAGCTTGGGAATGAGCCGAAGCTGATCGCGCGCCGTCAGTGCTGGAATCAGATTGCCGGATTGAAAGACGAAGCCGACCTTGTCTCGTCGAAGTTTGGCCAGGGCACGGGCAGGCATCGCCGACACGTCGACGCCGTCGATGACAATCGTTCCACTCGACGGCCGACCGAGTCCGCCGGCCACAGCGAGCAAGCTCGACTTTCCAGCGCCTGACGGTCCGACGATCGCGACAAGTTCGCCGCCCGAGACCTCGAGGTTCACGTTGTCGAGGGCGAGCACGGTGGAGTCACCGTCACCGAATCGAAGACTGACAGCGGTCAATACCAATCCGGTTGTGGTCTTTTCGACTGTGGTCATCGGTTTTCTCCCAAAGCGGTGAGCGGGTTGACACGGGTAACGCGGACGATGGCAACGGCTGCGCCGACCAGCCCGAGTACCGCCAAGAGCACTGCGCCGTTGACGACAGGGCCGGACTCGAGGGCGAACGGCATCCCCCCGCCTTCGAGTCCCGAACCGAGCCCCAAGCCCAGCAACACACCGATGCCGATGGAACCAAGCAGCACTACCAGTGCCTGCGCCATGCCGTCACGAAGCAGGAAGCCGGTGGAGGCTCCCATTGCGCGCAACACTGCGAGTTCACGACCACGCTGAACCGTCCAGATACTGAAGAATGCACCGACCACCAGCGCCGAGATCGCGTACAGAAACGCCTTGATCATCGACATTGTCATCATTTCCGCGGAGAAGCCTGGTGAGGAGTCGAAAGATTCCTCGAGCGTCTTTGCGGACGTTCCCGCCGCCGCATCGCCCGACACGAGGTCCGGCAACGCGCCACCAATACCCCGAATCGCAACAACACTTGCTTCGGAATAGGCACTGGCATTGGCGGTTTCGCCGATCTTGGCACCGGCGTGAACCTCCTGCCAAGTACGCAGTGGCAGGTAGGCGACGTCGACGTGACCGAAAGTGCGCTTGTCTTCGGTGAATCCGACAACTGTCAGCTCCGTACCGAGTCGATCGAGTATCACGGTGTCACCGATCGCAACACCGTCATCGCGGAAGGTAGAGCTGACGATGATGTCCGTGTCGGCTTGCAGTCCCCTCCCGTCGGCGGAGACCGGCTCGAGGAAGGAGCCAGGTTCGATGCCGAAGAGCGTGAGGTCGACAGGAGTGCCACTGCGAGTTTTTGCATTGACGATCATGTTGCCGAAGAGCTCGGCGTCTTGGACATCAGGTTGCGTGCGCCATGCTTGCGCCTGCTCCTCGGTGACGACCGAGCGTGAGAACGCCGAGTCGGCTTTGGTGTCCGGCGCGAAGGCAAACGCCTGAATCGGCGTCCGCTGCAAAGCGGAGACACCGTCATTGACCAGGCCGGACGAGAGTCCGGACAGGATCACCATCAGGATCGAGATGAGGGCAACCACGGCACCCATCAAGAGGAAACGGTTTCGCGCAAACCACAGTTCACGCAGGGCGAGGAACATTCGGGAAGCTCCAAAGTCGTCGGTCCGAGTCACGCCGACTTTTATCGACGCCTTGTCGAAATCATATCGACAAGGCGTCGAAAAACTATGTGAGCTGCATTACTACTACCCGTAGTAGAGGTTGGGCTCGTCAGTCCGCAACACCCATCGGTCGATCTCCGACTATCGAGATTCGGTCCATCACGCGTCGCGCCGGGAAATAGTCACTGGCGGCATAGTGCTGACACGTCCGATTGTCCCAGAAGGCAACGGTATTCGGCTCCCACTTGAGACGGACCTGAAACTCCGGACGGTTGACGTGTCGATACAACATCGTGAGGAGTTCGTTCGACTCTTCTTCTGACACACCGAGGATCCGTTGCGTGAAGGTCATGTTGACGAACAACACCCGCCTGCCGCTTTCGGGAATGACCCGAACCACCGGATGTTGCACAGCGGGGAACTTCGGACGCAACATCTCGACCGCATCCGCCGGCATCGACCTACCGAAAGAATTGATCCAATCATGTTCTGCAACAAGCGGGTCGATACGCTTCTTGATGTCTTCCGGAAGTAGGTCGTAGGCGGCTGCGGTATCCGCCCACAACGTGTCACCACCTACCTCTGGCACCTCGACTGCACGAAGCACCGCTGCGAACGACGGAAACTCGTGCCACGTGACGTCGTTGTGCCAGTTGTTCTCGACTCCGCCGACCATTGCATCCTTGGCAAGTGTCGTGACATCGACGTCCGTCTGCCCGGGTTGCGTGTACTTGAAGAACGGATGCTGCTCGAGATCGCCCCAACGCTCGGCAAAAGCTCGATGATCCGCTCGGCCGAGGTCCTGATCCCGAAAGAAGAGGACTTTCCATTCGAGGAGGGCTCGGCGGAGTTCCGCAATCACGGAATCCGACAGGTCCCCACGGAGTCGAATACCGGAGATTTCCGCTCCGATCGTCGGAGTGACCGCCTTGACCACAAAGTGTTCGTACGGCGCCGGGGTAACCGACTCGGGATTCCGGCGAGCAACGAGTGGACCGTAGGCCGCAAGCGGATCGGTGGGAATCGGAAAGATCGTTGCCGCAGGAAAAAGGGTAGCCATCAGGGCACTTCCTCGAAATCGACGATGTCGTAACGGACAGAATCCAGGTTAAGGTCACGTCCTTAACGTGTCAACGGTCACGTTCTTCATTCGAACCTTGACCCTGACGCCGCGTCAGGGTTGGAGAATGGTTTCCAGAGACGGAATCCGCTTCGATCACGGGAGGGCAGAACGATGATGACCATCGGCGAGCTGGCCAATTTGGCCGGCACCACAGTCAGATCCGTGCGCTACTACCACTCGAACGGGCTTCTCGAGGAACCACAACGCCAACCCAACGGCTACCGCATGTACCGGGCGGTGGACCTGGCACGACTGAGCCGGATCCGTCGTCTGCGCGATCTGGGGATCCCCGTCGCCAAGATCGCCGAACTCCTGGACGGCGATGCTCACGACACTCGGTCCGCGCTGGACGCCCTCGACAAGGAATTGGCAACCAAGGCCGAACAGATCGCTGTTCAACGTGCCCACATCGAGTCACTACGCCGCAACGCCGATCCCGAACTACCCGATGCATTTTCCGAAGTGCTCGCACAGTACGTCGTGGCCGGTGCGCCGACAGCATGGATCGACAACGAGCGCGAACTTCTGATCCTCGCGCTCACGGTCTCCGGGGGCGATCCCGAGGTCTGCGATTCACTCCTGAGCGCACATCACCGAGCGTTGGCCGAGCCGAACCGCGAGCAGGCAATCGAATTGATCACTCGCATGGACGCCCTCGCCGACGCCCCGGCGGACGCGGACACGATTGCGGCCCTTGCCATTCAGTTCTGCGACTTCACCGAGAGCGTGCTACCTGAACAGGCTGCACCGGAGAGTGCTTCACCCACTCGTCTGGTAGCGGTACTGCGCGAACACCAAGCGGATCGACGAACCGCCACCCAGGAAAGATTCGCGAAGGCAGTGGCGGCCGAGTTCGCCGCCCGCCAATCTCGACCCTGAACCCCCTCATAAGCCCCCACATTCGAAGTGGGGTGATCAACGCTGCCCGAATCGGGCTCGACACAAGGACACGACAATGACTGGATCCATCATGCCCAGATCACGCATGCCTCGACCGCGAAAATGGCTGGCTTTCACAGTCGCCGCTGCCGCACTCGCCGTACCCGCCTTGGCTGCATGTTCGGAACCTACTGCCCCGCAGACAGATCCACAACCAAATCTCAGCGCGTTCTACGACCAGGATGTCGAATGGGGACCATGCGCCACAGACACCGGAACGTCAACGGCAAGCGACTGCGCCATGGTCACAGTGCCTTTGGACTATTCTGCCCCTGACGGGAAGACAATCGAAGTGGCGATCTCGCGGGTCGCGTCCACCGACCCAGCGCAGCGACGTGGAATCCTGCTCACCAACCCCGGCGGCCCGGGTGGCCGTGGTCTGGGCTTGCCCGAGATCTTGAATGCGGGCATGACACCGGAAGTCGCTGCGGCATACGACGTCATCGGCATGGACACTCGGGGACTCGGCAAGAGCACGCCGATCGACTGCGGCGTCGAGCAGATGTCATGGATGCGTTCACCGGGTACCACGGACGAAGGGTGGAACGAGAGTGTCGCGCTCTCACGTGAGGCCGCTGACAAATGCTGGGACAAGTATCCGGACTATCTGCCGCACATCAATACTCAGAATATCGCCCGCGATCTCGACGTGATTCGCGGCGCCCTCGACCAGGAGAAGGCGTCGTACTTCGGGTGGTCGTACGGCACCTATCTTGGTGCGACCTACGCTCAAATGTTCCCCGACAGGATCGATCGTGTGGTTCTCGACAGTGCACCGGACCCGAAGAAGTACGGATACGAGATGTTCCAGGACATGGGCCCGGCCAACGAGAAGGCGATCGACGGATTCTCACAGTGGGCAGCGGAACGCAACTCCACCTATGCGCTCGGATCGACGCCCGCCGAAGTTCGCGCCCTCATCGAGAAGCTGATCTCGGACGCAGCCACCACTCCGATTCGGATCGGCGACTACGCCGTCGACGATCACGTCCTTCCATTCCTGATGTACGTCAACGGAACCGGGGACACCGAGAAGGAAAGTGAGGCATTCGCACAGGTATTGGTCCAGTTGCGCGATCTCGCGTCCGGCAAGACCGTCGAGAACATCCACCCCCAGCTGACGGGTCTGATGCAGGCGTGGTTCCAGACCGAACTGGGTACCGGCCCCGACTATGCCGGAACAATCGCCATCGTCTGCGGCGACGTATCGATGCCGAGTGATCCCCAGTGGTATCGCAACAAGTTGGAAGAGCACCGGGATGATCAGCCGATCTTTGCCGGCACCCACAACACGATCATGCCGTGCGCGTTCTGGCGCAGCGAGGCCCCGACGCGGATCGAGATCGACAACACCGTTCCGACATTGCAGATCCAGGCAACCGGAGACACCCGCACGACGTACGAGGAAGGACTTGGTATGCATGAAGCCATGAAAGGCTCACGGCTGGTGACAGTTCCGGGTCGTACCCATGCGGTGTTCCCCAGCTACGCGAATACTTGTGCTAACGCCGCCGTCAACTCGTATCTGCTCGACGGCTCACTGCCGGCAGAAGACGTGGTCTGCGAGTCGTGATCTCAGCCAGCCAGCTCGCTCTTGATCTCGTTCTTGAGAACTTTGCCGACCTTGGAGCGAGGTAGATCGTCCCAGACGATGACTTGCTTCGGAGTCTTCACACTTCCGATGCGAGCCTTCACGAAAGCCATTACCTCGGCGCCGTCGATTTCGGCGCCGAGGTGTGGCTGCACCACTGCCACAACACGTTCGCCCCACTTGTCGTCCGGCAACCCGATCACTCCGCAGTCCTGAATCCCCGGGTACGCCATGAGCGCCTGCTCGACCTCGACCGAGTAGACGTTGAAACCGCCCGTGATGATCATGTCCTTGGCGCGATCGACGATGAACAGGAAATTGTCCTCGTCCAGGTACCCGATGTCGCCGGTGTGATGCCAGCCGTGGGCTGACGCTTCCGCGGTTGCGTCAGGGTTCTTGTAATAGCCCGCCATCACCAACGAACTGCGAATCACCACCTCGCCACGCTCGCCACGTCCGAGCAGCGCGCCTTTGTCATCCATGATCCCCACGGTCACCAGCGGCGACGGTCGACCCGCCGACGAAAGTCGTGACGTTGCGACAGTGCCGTCCGAGCCGAAGTGCTCCTTCGGTGACATCGTCGAGATCATCATCGGAGCTTCACTTTGCCCGAACAGCTGAGCCATGACCGGGCCGATCTTGTCGATCGCCTCCTCTAGCCGGGTCGGGGAGATCGGCGCCGCTCCGTACCAGAAGCATTGCAGCGAGCTGAGATCCGTGGCCGACAGGGCCTCGTGCTCGAGCAGCATGTAGATGAGCGTCGGCGGCAGGAAGGTGTGAGTTACCTTGTGCTTCTGAACGTTCGCGAGGAAGTATCCGAGATCGGGCTTCGGCATGATCACCACTTCGCCGCCGAGGGCCATGATCGGGAAGCACAGAACACCGGCGGCATGAGTCAACGGCGCGAGCGCCAGATACACCGGTCGTCCTTCGAACGGATAGCTCATCAACGTGATGGCCGTCATCGTCTCGATGTTGTGCCCAGTCAGCATCACTCCCTTTGGCCTTCCAGTTGTACCACCGGTGCCGACCAGCATGGTGACGTCGTCGGGCGCCGCGGCGTCGAGTTCTTCTTCCCCGAGCCAGCTTTCGAGGGACTGTGCCGAATCCCATTCGCCGTCGATACAGACGAGCGTCACCAACTGGGGAAGCGCATCCTTGATCTGGTCGACCAGCGGGGCGTACGACTTCTGGAAGAAGAGAGCGCGACAATCGAACAGATCCAACAGATCTCGGTTTTCCGCAGCTTCATTGCGAGGATTGATCGGACACCAGACACCGCCGGCCCGGCTTATTCCGAATACGCACGAGAACGAGATCGGATCATTGCCGGACAGAATCGCGACCTTCTCGCCCGGCGCGATGCCCGATGCCGCGAGCGAAGCTGCGAAGCGACGGCTGAACTGTTGCACCTCGCCGTAGGAGAGCGTGCGCTCCCCCATCGTCAAACACGGTGCGGTGGAACCAAGAGAGGCTCCCTTGTCGAGATAGTCGGTCAAACGCATGGGGAGCCTCCAGGGCGGGGCTCCCGGCGCGATGTACGCCGGGAGCCGTGAACGTGATGACGAGGGCGTGGACTAGGTGTTGATGGTTACTTCCGGTTCCAGTGCCAGCCCGAAACTGCGTAGCGCGCCGAGCAGTTCGCGATGCCCGAATGCCTGGCAGGCCGAGGCGAGTCCGGTGCGCTTGGGTGCCTGCTGAATTAGAGAATGCGCTGCGTATGCGTGCAGGAGTCCGGTCTGCTTGTAGTTGCAGTTGCCGTGGATCACGACGTGTGAGCGACCGAGCGGGCCCGACGCGTAGACGGAGTCCATCGAGGTGTTGATACGTGGGTTCTCACGCGGTGGCATGCCGGCCTGCACCGAACCTGCGATCTCGGCCAAGGCGGCTTCCTGCTCGTCGGCGGGCAGGGTCTTGATCTGCTCCTCCACGATCTTCTGTGTCGCGACAACACCTTCCATCACGGTGCGGTCGAACACTCCGCCCGCAGCCTTGACGTTGGAAACTCGCGGATCGTTCTTGAACCACACCGGGTGGCATGTTCCGCCCCACGGCAATGCAAGCGCAGTTTCGTGCTGGCCGGGAACGACGACGTCGAAAGTCTGGCCGGGCGCCCACTGCACGTACTTGTTCTGCTCGAGGTAGTACCAGTTCGCCTTGAGGATGGTGAAGATCGTCTGAGTGGACGCGTAAGTGGGAAATCCCTTCCACAGCACCAGAATGTCGAGTGTGTCGAGGCCCGGCGTTTCCAATGCGATGTTGGCCGCGATCTCACCGGTGGTGTACATCTGAGCGATGCCGGGCGAGAGGAGCAGGCCCTTCTCCTGGTACTTGTCGCTGAACTTCTCCTGGACGTCGAGTACCCAGTCCTGCTCACCGGTGGTGTCCATGTAGTGGCAACCGGCATTCAAGGCGGCCTCGACGACGGTGCCGCCGAGCTTGATGAACGGGCCGACCATGTTGCTGACAACCTGAGCTCCGGTGAACAGTTCGGTGAGCGCCTCGACCGTGTGCTCGACCTCGACGACCTCGTGATCGACGGTGTCCAAACCGGGGATCTTGTCGAGAACCTCTTGAATGCGAGCGGCGTCGCGGCCGGCCGCGATGAACGGGATGTTGAACTCGCGCAGGTATTCACACACCAGACGGCCGGTATACCCGGAGACGCCGTAGACGATGACTGGCTTCTTTTCGGACATGTTCGTGGAACCTTTCGGAGACGTGAGAAGGGGGACGAGAGAAGGGCGTACGTGCGAATTGGGGGGCGAGTTACATGCCCATGCCACCGTCGACGGGAAGGCCGATACCGGTGATGAATCGTGCGGCGTCGGAGGACAAGAACACCACGGCGTCCGCCATGTCGTTCACTTCGCCGAGACGGCCGAGCGGGGTGAGACCGATGACGTCGCCGACGGCTGCTTCGGCACTGGGCCAGAGGCCGAGCTTCTCCATGTCCGCTGCGAGTCCGAGACCCATCTCCGTGGCAACAAGACCCGGGTAGATGCAGTTGACGCGGACTCCGTAGCCGAGCTTGCCCGACTCGGCTGCAGCAACCCTGGTGAAGCGGTCGACCGCGGACTTGGTCGCGGAGTAACCACTGATGCCGGGAAATGGAATGGTTGCGGCGACCGACGAAATGTTGATGATGGATCCGCCGGTTCCGGCGACGCCACCCGGACGCATGCTGCGCAGTCCGTGTTTGGTTCCGAGCGCCGTTCCGAGGATGTTGACCTCACACATGCGGCGGATGTCGCCCGGATCGAGGTCCACCACCAGCGAGGAAATCTCGATGCCGGCGTTGTTGACGAGGATGTCGAAGCCGCCGAGAGTCTCCGCGGTCGCAGCAACTGCTTCTTCCCAGTTGGCGTCGTCGGTGACGTCCAGCTTCACGAAGCCGGTCTTGACTCCGCCCGAACCGACGGCTTCCGCGGTGGCGCGACCCTCGTCTTCGAGAACGTCGCCGATCATCACCGACGCTCCCGCCTTCGCCAACGCCTCAGCCATTCCGGCTCCGAGCCCCTTGGCACCACCTGTGACCAGTGCTTTTCGTCCCTCGAGATCAAACACGCTCATTTTCGACTGCCTCCATGACTGAAACGACTCTCGCGATGCCACCGTTCACAGCGACGCTGCCAAGTGGTGTGAGTCACAGAGTATTCAAATTTGGACGAGTGTCAAGAGAAATCTTGACGACTGTCAAGATTTTGTTACACGCTCGTCAAAGACCAGGGGTTACACTGATTCGGACGCGGCGATCGTGCCGCTGTGGAAATCGCAGGGAACAGGACGTGCCATCGTGACCACGACAGTCGAGAAGTCAAGTGGGGCAGTGAAAAATGCTGTGCCCACCTCGTCGGATAAGCGGTCCAACACAGACAAGCGCACCAACGCCGACAAGGTGTCACGTCGTCAGGTCGACAAATTCTCCGAGCGGCGCGATCAACTGGCCGAGGCCGCGCTGCAAACGCTGGCCGAACTGGGCTACGCACGCACCAGTCTGCGCGAAATCGCCCAGAATTCGGAGTTCTCACACGGCGTCCTGCACTACTATTTCAGCGACAAGGTCGACCTGATCACCCACTGCGTCCGCCACTACAAGGCGCGCTGCGTCACCCGCTACGACGGCATCGTCGCCACCGCTCAGACGCCGGAGGAACTGAAAACCGGTTTCGGGGCACTGCTGGCCGAGACCATGATCGACGAACCGACGATGCACCGTCTCTGGTACGACCTGCGCGCGCAGTCGATGTTCGAGGAGTCCTTCCGAGCCGACGTCGCCGCGATCGACGAGAGTCTCGAAAACATGATCTGGCGCATCGTTTCTCGTTATGCCGGGCTTCTCGACGTGGAACCCTCGGTCACCTCGCCGGCGATGTACGCGATTTTCGACGGCCTGTTCCAGCAGAGTCTGCTGCGTCATCTGTCCGGCGATCAGACTGCTGCGAACTATCTTTCGGAGAGCGTCCAGCAGATGCTGCCCCTGGTAGTGCCCACTCCCTGAGTCAGTTCAGCGAGCGGCAATGCCCTCGGCCACGTACTTCGCTCCGCGATCGAATTCGCCGACCACGTCGTAGTCGGCGTCTTGCCGCCAGAAGCGAACCAACGCGCCGTACGTACCGCCGATCATCTGCGCGAGAAACAGCGGCGGATAGTCCGATCGCACTTCGCCGGCTTCGATCCCGGCAGTGACGATCCGTAGAAGTTCCACGTGGAACCGATGATCGTGGGCCGCCCCCGCTCCGGAGGAGGCGAAGTCACGCTCGAGTTCCGCAGTCACCATGCGCAGATAGCGCGGATGCATGATCGCTTGCTGCGCAAAGTCCTGAAAAATCCGGGAGATCCGATCAGAAGTCGACATCGGCGATTCCATGAGCTGATCCACCAGTGTCGCAAGCTGATCGAGATGATCACTGTGCAGCGCCTCGAGAACCGAGTCCTTGCCCTGGAAGTAATTGAAGAAGGTGGCTCGCGACACCTCGGCTCGCTCGGCGATGTCGTCGACGGTCGTGCTGGCGAAACCCTGCGCCGAGAACAGAATTCGTGCAGCCGAGAGCAACCTGTCGTTGGTGTCGCGCTTGTTCTGTTCTCGTTTGGAAATCACGTCGACCTGCCCTTCTCCGCCTCAGAACACAGTCTTCGCCACCGTCCGGAATGTGTCCAATGTCCGTCCCGTGAGGTGACGCACCTCCGCCTCCGATAGGTGGACTACAGTCCAATTATGTCGACTGTTTCCACCGAACGCCATGACCGCGTTCTCATCGTCAGGATCGAACGCGAAGAACGCCGTAACGCGATCAACCGTGAGACTGCCGAGGGAATCGAAGCCGCGCTGAATCTTCTCGACGACGACCCTGATCTGTGGGTCGGCATCATCACCGGAACCCCCAACATCTTTTGCGCCGGAACCGATATCCGAGAGCGGGCCGACCTTCGCATGCCTCGCGGCGGTGAGTACGGCGTCATTCGGCGCCGGCGGAACAAGCCCCTGATCGCTGCAGTCGAGGGATACGCACTGGGTGGAGGTTTCGAAATCGCTTTGGCCTGTGATCTCATCGTCGCCTCTGCCACAGCACAATTCGGCCTTCCCGAAACCAAGCGTGGTTTGGTTGCGACGTCCGGTGCACTCTTTCGGGCACCTCGGGCACTTCCGATCAACATCGCCCGCGAACTGCTGATCACCGGCCGCACACTCGATCCCGAACGGGCCAGGGACCTGGGCGTCGTCAACGTGGTCACTGCGCCAGGCAAGGCACTCGACGAGGCGTTGGTGATGGCGGCCGAGATCTGCGAGTCCTCCCCCACCTCGGTGAGCTTGAGCTTGAAGGCGATCGACGCTCTCTACGCCGAAGCCGATGCCGTCGGATGGAACGTCACCGACGATGCCAAGGAAGCAGTGCTGCGTTCCCCGGACATCGCCGAAGGACTCGACGCTTTTGCGGGTCGTCGGACACCCCGGTGGAGCGGACTGTCGCCTACATGACGGACCACGATCCGAGACAGATTTCCTATACATCTGGTCGGAAAGGGTGTGAACCGGTTACAGTCTCTCCTGTGACGGGAACTGGCGCATACGAGACGGGCACGCTGCTGACGCGGCGACGCCACGTCGACTTTGCGCATGTCTGTACCTCCGGGTGTCCGATCTTCTGATCGGACCTACGACGTGAGCGCCGCTCGCGTCGATACTCGTATGTACGCCCAGATCAGGGGACATTTCTGTCATGACCACCGCTTCCATCTCCCACCTGAGTTCCGTCGTAGCAGCCAACGCCGACGCCATCGACAAGGACGCGAGCAAAGCGCACGTCGTCTTCAAGGCTTCCGCCCGGGCGCACGACGCCGTTGCCAGCACCATTTCTCTCGGTAAGTACAGCGTCGAGGTCGACGAGCCACCGGCCCTCGGCGGCGAGAACACCGCAGCCAATCCAGTCGAGTACTACCTCGCTTCTCTTCTGTCCTGCCAGGTGGTCACCTACCGCGTCTGGGCCGACAAACTCGGTATCGCGCTCGACGACATCTCGGCCAGAGCCGAAGGCGATCTCGACGTCCGTGGATTCTTCGGCTTCGACGACGCGGTCCGTCCGGGATTCTCCGAGGTCCGCGTGGTCGTCACCCTGACCGGTCCGGAAACTCGCGAGCGCTACCTGGAGCTGCAGGAGACCGTCGACGCCCACTGCCCCGTACTCGATCTCACCCGCAATCCCGTCCCAGTGCATACAGTCGTCGAAACCGCCTGACCCGCATCAACCCACCCTTCACCACGGAGTATGAATTCATGAGCGAGAACACCCCCGTCGAAGCCGATCCGACTGCCGATTGGTCGTTCGAAACCAAGCAGGTCCACGCCGGGCAGGGCCCGGACAGCGCCACCAACGCTCGGGCACTGCCGATCTACCAGACCACCAGCTACGTCTTCGACAACACCGACCACGCTGCCGCGCTCTTCGGCCTCGCCGAGCCGGGCAACATCTACACCCGCATCATGAACCCGACGCAGGATGCCGTCGAGCAGCGCATCGCCGCCCTCGAAGGTGGAGTCGCAGCTCTGCTGGTTGCGTCCGGTCAGGCCGCCGAGACCTTCGCGATCCTCAACATTGCCGAGGCCGGCGACCACATCGTCTCCAGCCCCCGTCTGTACGGCGGCACGTACAACCTCTTCCACTACACGCTGCCCAAGCTGGGTATCACCGTCGACTTCGTCGAAGACCCGGACAATCTCGAGCACTGGCGTGCGGCCATCCGTCCGAACACCAAGGCGTTCTACGGTGAAACCATCTCCAACCCCAAGAACGACGTGTTCGACATTCCCGGTATCAGTGCGGTCGCCCACGAGAACGGCATCCCGCTGATCGTGGACAACACCGTCGCAACGCCCTACCTCATTCAACCGCTGAAGCACGGCGCCGACATCGTCGTCCACTCCGCCACCAAATACCTTGGCGGACACGGCACCGCGATCGCCGGCGTCATCATCGACGGTGGCACCTTCGACTGGACCCAGGGACGCCACACCAACTTCACCACCCCGGATCCCAGCTACCACGGCGTCACCTTCGCCGACCTGGGCGCGCCCGCCTACGCACTCAAGGCACGCGTTCAGCTTCTGCGCGACCTCGGCTCGGCCATCGCGCCGTTCAACGCCTTCCTCATCTCGCAGGGCATCGAAACCTTGAGCCTGCGCATCGAGCGCCACGTATCCAACGCACAGAAGGTCGCCGAATTCCTCGACGGCCGCGCCGAGGTCACCTCGGTCGCCTACGCCGGACTGCCCTCCTCACCGTGGCACGAGCGCGGAAAGCAGCTGGCACCCAAGGGCACCGGCGCAATCGTCGCATTCGAGCTTGCCGGTGGTGTCGACGCGGGCAAGAAGTTCGTCAACGCCCTGACACTGCACAGCCACGTCGCCAACATCGGTGACGTTCGCTCACTCGTCATCCACCCCGCGTCGACGACGCACTCGCAGCTCACCCCCGAAGAGCAGCTCGCTTCGGGCGTCACCCCGGGGCTCGTCCGCCTCGCGGTTGGCATCGAAGGGATCGACGACATTCTCGCCGACCTCGAAACCGGTTTGGCAGCAGCAGCTTCCTGATCGAACACACGAAAAAGCTCGGCCCCGACATGCATTGGGGCCGAGCTTTTTCGTTGCGAAGAGCTAGCTCTTGGGAGTGAACGCAGCCAGCGGTTCACTGTCGGACCAGTCGTGGCCCCAGTAGCTGTCCGCTGTGATTTCCTCAGCGGTGTAGAAGGTTTCGTCGACGAGCATGCCCTCGCACCCGAACTCCAGATCCCAGCCACCCGGTGCACGCACGTAGAACGACACCATCTTGTCGTTCGTATGGCGACCCAACGTCGAGGAGATCGAGAAGCCCAGCTTGGCAACACGATCGAGAGCTTGACCCACAGCGTCGAGAGTCTCGGCTTCCATCATCAAGTGCACGAGACCGGGCTCGTCCACGGGCGGCGCCGGGCACAGCGCGAGGCTGTGGTGACGCTGATTGACACCCATGAAACGGACTCGGCGGGCCGGCGGCGGCGCGTCGATTCCGCCGAGACGGATGGAACCGCGCGGGAGGAATCCGAGCACCTCGGTGTAGAACGTGTACGCCTCGTCGAAACGCGTAACCGGAAGCACCACATGGCCGAGGCCCTGATCGCCGGTGACAAAACGGCCGCCGTGCGGGGTGACCAACGGGCTGTGGTCGAGCACCGGCCCGAAGAACACCTCGACGCGATTGCCGTTGGGATCGTCGAAGGCGATGACCTGCTCGGCATCGCGGTAGCTGGCGTCGACCTCGGAAAGAACCTCGACCTCGACTCCGGCTTTCTCGACCGCTTCACGAACACGCTGGAGCGCGAACTGATCTCGCACTTCCCAGCCCACTGCGAGAGCCTTGTCCGTCTCGCCGGGCAGGACGATCAGTCGCGCACGACGCTCGTCCAGGCGCAAGTAGAGGCCGTCGGCTTCCGGGCCACTACCGACCGCGAGGCCGAGTCCGTCGACCACGAGCTCGCGCCAGCGAGCCACGTCCTGCGTTTGGATCCTGAGATATCCCAGACCCCGAATTTCAGTCATGCCTAACCGTCCTTGCTTCGAGAATGTTTGTGGGACTAGATCATCGAGCGGTGGATGCCCTGCGGCTCGCCACCGAGCTGCGAGAGCGTCGACGCATGGAAAATGGAACCGGGCACGTGAATCGCATGCGCCAGACCGGCATGAGCATCACGCCAGAACCGCTGCATCGGCGTGTTCAACTGCAAAGCCCCACCACCGGAACGAGCAAAGATCTCGTCCACCGCCCGCACCGCACGCCACGCCGCAGCAGTCTGCGTACGCCGACCGATCGCACGAAGCTCGAACGAAACCTCCTGCCCCTTCTCGGTCATGTCCCAGAAACGATCCACCGTCTCCAAAATCGCAGCCCGAGAAGCAGCGATCTCGGCAGCCGCCTCACCGATCGCGAAGAGCACATACGGATCTTCCTTGATCGGAACACCACTGACCGTCACCCGCTCACGCTGCGCAGCCATGTTGCACGCCAACGCACCCTCGGCGATACCGATCAACGACGAGGTGATACCGAGCGGGAAGATGCACGAGAACGGGAACTTGTACAACGTCTCCGTACGACCCGCTTCCTTCCATGCCGTTCCGTCGTACACCTTTCCGGCGTCGATCGTGCGGTAGGTGGGCAGGAACGCGTCCTTGACGATCAGATCCTTCGAACCGGTTCCGCGCAGCCCCACGACGTTCCAGCTGTCCTGGTCGATGTCGTAATCGGAGCGCGGCAACAGCACGTGCAGGTGCTTCGGCGGCATCAGCGGCTTACCGGTCTCGTCACCGACCATCGCACCGATCATGATCCAGTCACAGTGATCGGTTCCCGAGGAGAACGACCAGCGGCCGTTGAGGATGTACCCACCCTCGACCGGCCTCGCGACACCCATCGGCGCATACGGCGACGCCATCCACGTATCGGGATCGGTTCCCCAGACCTCTTCCTGAGCCTTCTTGTCGAAGAACGCGAGCTCCCACGGGTGGACGCCGACGATGCCGCTGACCCAGCCGGTGGCACCGTCCATCGCGCCGATAGCCATTGCGGTCTCGGCGAATTCACGCGGATGTGCCTCGAGGCCGCCGAACTCCTTCGGCTGGAACATCCGGATGACACCGGAGTCGCGCAGTCGCTTCGCGCTGCCGTCCGTCAAGCGCATCAGCTTGTCGCCCTCGACTCCGTCGGCGCGGATCTCGTCGGCGAACTGTGAAATGTTGTCTAGAACCTGACCCATGATCTTCCGGCTTTCTGGTTTCGGTACCCGGCGAGCGCCTAGGCAGAATGAAAATCTGTTGATGAAACGGTGGCAGGGAGCCTGCCGAAGTGCAGAAACGCTTCCCGGTGAGTGGGAGCACCCCCTGTGCGCCGCCCCTACTTGCCTTCGGGCCGGGTAAGGAATGCCAAAACGGACGCAACCCAAGCGTCGCGGGCCTCGATCATCGTCCAGTGTCCGCAGTTGGGGAAGATGTGAACTTCGCCGTTGGGGATGTCGCGCATCGGCAGAATCGCCATGTCCACGGGGCTGACGCGGTCGTCGCGTCCCCAGGTCAACAGCGTCGGCGCCTTGATCTTGTTCAACTGCGCCCAGTACGGCACGGCGGTCGACGCAGCAGCAGCCGCGCCCATAGCCGCCATGGCCTTGCTGCTGTACATACGGCGGGCGATCTCGAGCGTCGTCGGCTCGGTGGCGAGGGCCCAACGCTCTTCGATGAGCTGCTCGGTGACAACGGCACGGTCGAAGACCATCGAATGCAACCAACGGACCAGAGCTTCGCGGGTGGGATTGTCGGTGAACTCCATGAGGAGTTTGATGCCTTCACCGGGGCCGGGAGAGAAGGTGTTCTTGCCCATGCCGCCGATGGTGACGAGCTTGCTGACCCGATGTGGCTCGTCGATCGCAACCTTGGTGGCGACGATGCCGCCCATGGAGTTACCGATCATGTGGACCGGTCCGAGGCCCAGGCCGTCGAGGAACATGCCGACCGATGCCTGCGCCATCATCATCGGATGGTCGGGGCCGGGATCGCTGACGCCGAATCCGGGAAACTCGAGAACGTAGCAGTGGAAGTGCTCCGCGAAGTCCGCGAGAACGCCGCGGTAGTTACGCCAACCGGTGACTCCGGGGCCCGATCCGTGCAGCAGCAGTAGCGGCGGGCCGTCGCCGGCTTCGTGGTACCGGAGCACACCGAGATCGGTCTGCAGTTCCTTCAGGGTTCCCTCGTAGCTCAGTTCAGTCGTCATGGTCCGAACGGTGCCATCAGTACCGCTGAGCTGCTATGACTCGTCCCGATCAGCGAGACAAGTCGATCAAAATACGTCAGATCCAGTGGTCGGACGACGCTGCCAGCAGGCGATCCATCGTCTCCGCGGAGAACGTATTGGTCGGAACAGGAGGGGTTTTGCGGCCACGGCGGGGAGCGCCCAGTTCGGGGTACAGCGTGCGCGAGACCTCGCGAGCCGCGTCGACGACCAGCGGAGCAACTCGCTCGAGCTGAGCGGTCCGCATGTCCCCACACAACGCGATGCTGCCGACAGGACCCTCGTGTCCGCGAATTGCCGACGCCACACAAGCGACCCCACGCGCCGACTCACCGCGCTCGAAGGCCAGTCCCCGACGCTGACGGATCCGGTTCAGTTCCTGATGGAGCACCGCGACGTCGGTGATCGTGTTCTCGGTGCAGCGGGGAAGCGCCGACCCGAACAGAGCGTCGACACGCTCAGGGTCGATCCACGCCAGCATCGCCTTGCCTCCGGCCGTCGAATGGGCGAGTACTCGGCCGCCGACGCGGGACGGCAGCGCCGCGGCGAACCGCCCGCCGACCTTGTCGAGGTAGACACTCTCGCGCCCGTCGAGCACCGACAGATGAACAACCATGCCGGTCTGCAGGTGCAACTCGTGCAGAAGCGGCGCCGCGGCTTCGCGGATCTGGCTGTGGCCGCCGTCGCCACCACCGAGGCCGAGTGCACGGCGCCCGAGACAGTAGCCGAACGATGCGTGATCAACCCAGTCCAGTTTGACGAGCTGATCGAGAATGCGGTGGACGGTGGACCGCGGCAACTGAGTGCGGCACGCGACCTCTTCCAGCGTCAGCCGTGCGGCGCGGCCGTCGAAGGCGTCGAGAATCAGTGTCATCCGCTCGACCATCGACGGCGGCAGATCCTTCTTGGGTAGCCCGGCGGCGGTCTGGACGGTGGACAGTGTGTCGTTCATGTCAACGATGGTCATGGACGCCTCCCGAAAACTGGAATTGATTCTACCGACTATAACCCAGGTCACAGTTTCTGGAAAGTGAATCAACCTTTTCGATCCCGATCAGCGGTAATTCACCTGCCGCCGCGCGTGCGGGAGGGCTATAAACGCCCGATGCACCTGGGAATCGTCACGCCGGTCCTGATTCAGCACCCGAGCACACGTTCGGAGTGGGAGGCGAGTGCTGACATCGGTGAGATTGCCACAATTGCTGCCGCGGCGGATCAACTCGGTTTCCACCATCTGACCTGCAGTGAACACGTCGCGGTTCCAGAAGAGATCGCCACCGAACGTGGCGGAACCTACTGGGATCCGCTCGCCACCCTCGGTTTTCTCGCCGCACGTACGTCACGAATCCTGCTGGCGACGCAGGTGCTGGTGCTGGGCTATCACCATCCCCTCGAGATCGCCAAGCGCTACGGAACGCTGGATCGTGTCAGCAACGGACGCCTGATACTCGGACTCGGAGTGGGAACTCTGAAACAAGAATTCGATCTCGTAAATGCTCCGTTCACCGATCGAGGAGCGCGTGCCGACGACGCTTTGGCCGCCCTTCGGGTTTCGCTGTCGACGCCGACTCCGGAGTATCACGGCGAGTTCTACGACTACTCCGGATTTGTCGTCGAACCTCATGCCGTCCAGAAACGTGTGCCACTGTGGATCGGCGGCCGGACCAAGAGATCGTTGCGCCGAGCCACCACACACGGCGACGGGTGGGTCCCGTTCGGGCTGAGATTCTCCGAACTGAAGGAAATGCTGGGCGCCACGACGCTCCCCGACGGATTCGACGTCGTCCTCCCCGCCGGCGCTCCGCTCGATCCCCTCGGCGATCCCGAGTCCACGCTTCGCGCCTTGACTCGCGTCCGCGACGCCGGGGCGACCATAGTCAGTTGCTCGGTCGGCGCTCGAAGCGCCGAACACTACTGCGAACAACTCGAAGAACTTCACCGAATCGCCCTCGCCGAGGGCTTCTCTTTCACCACTTCCTGATTCGCCGATAATCCAATGCAAAGGACGTACCGATGACTGACTCGACCGCCCTGATCGAATCCCTGCTCGCCCGAGTGGAATTGCTCGAGGACAAGCTCGCGATCACCGAACTGCTGACCACGTACAGCCCCGCCGTCGACAGCGGATCGGCCGACGAAGTCGCGAACCTGTGGCTCGAGGACGGTGTCTACGACGTCGACACCGGCGCGATGCACGGCCGCGCCGAACTGCGGGCCATGGTTCACAGCGCCTCTCACCAGAACTGGATCATGAACGGCGCGGCGCACATGATGACGCCCGCGCACATCCGCATCGACGGCAACAAGGCCGTCGCTACCTGCCATTCACAGTTGGTCATCAAGGATCCCGAGAACCCGACGGGATTCAAGGTCCTCCGCATCACCGCAAACCGTTGGGAGCTGATCAAGACAGACGGCGAGTGGAAGGTCGAGTTGCGCACCAACGCTCTCCTCGACGGCCGACCCGAGGCCCGCGCCCTGCTGGCAGCCGGGGTGACGGCCTAACCCCTGTGCGCGGTTAGAGAGTCTCTGCGGTCACTAACCGCGCACAGCGGTTGAAAGTTCGGCCCCCCGAACTCTATAGTTCACATATTCGAACCGGCAGGTCCGAGTACGTGCGACCAGGAGACCGATGAGCACCAGTACGCAAGAGCCGACGACTCCGCGCCGACGACCTACGGGGAGATCCATCGCCCTGCTCGGTCCGGCGTTCGTCGCGGCCATCGCGTACGTCGATCCGGGCAACGTCGCCGCCAACCTGACTGCCGGCGCGAAGTACGGCTACCTGCTCATCTGGGTGCTGGTACTCGCCAACGCGATGGCCGTCCTGGTGCAGTATCTGTCCGCGAAACTCGGGCTGGTCTCCGGCAGATCCCTGCCCGAAATGCTGGGTCAGCGCCTGCGTAAGAACAACCGTCGCGCGTTCTGGCTCCAGGCCGAGATGATGGCGATCGCAACCGACGTGGCCGAGGTCATCGGCGGCGCCATCGCACTCAACCTGCTCTTCAACGTCCCGCTCTTCGTCGGTGGGTTGATCACCGGTTGCGTGTCGATGGTGATCCTGACGATCCAAAGTCGGCGCGGGCAGCGCACTTTCGAGTTCGTGGTCATGGGATTGCTGGCAATCATCACGATCGGCTTCCTGACCGGACTCGCCTTCACCGACGTCTCCGGAAGCGAAGCCGTCGCCGGACTGGTCCCCCGCTTCGAAGGAACCGAGACCGTACTGCTCGCCGCCAGCATGCTCGGCGCCACGGTCATGCCGCACGCGATCTACCTGCACTCCGCATTGGCCCGAGATCGCCACGGCCACATCAAACCTGGGCCACGATTGCAGCGACTACTCAAGGTCACGCGTTGGGATGTCGTCGTCGCGTTGATCATCGCCGGCGGCGTGAACATCGGCATGCTGCTCCTGGCCGCGTCGGCACTGCGCGGAGTACCCGGCACCGACACCATCGACGGCGCGCATGCCGCGATCGAGAATTCACTCGGCCCTGGCGTGGCCGTAGTATTCGCGATCGGACTCCTCGCCTCCGGACTCGCGTCGACCTCCGTGGGGTGCGCGGCCGGCGCCGAGATCATGCATGGCCTTCTGGCCATTCGCATTCCGGTGATCACACGCCGAATCGTCACTCTCATCCCGGCGCTGATCGTGCTCGGACTCGGCGTCGACCCGACTCTCGCACTCGTACTCAGCCAGGTGGTCTTGAGCCTGTGCATCCCCTTCGCGATCATCCCACTGGTGCGTATGACCTCGGACCCCGAACTCATGGGCGACGCGCGCAATGCCCCGCTCACGACCGTCGCGGCATGGGTTGCAGCGGGCTTGATCGTTGCGCTCAACGTCGCGCTGCTGGTTCTGACGGTGACAGGCTAGAGCACCGGAGCCACCCAACGCGTCCCTCACAAACGCGCTGGATGACTCCGGCCGGATCAGGAGGCTTGCTCGGCGAGAGTGGCCTTGGCCCAGCGATAGTCGGCCTTTCCGCTGGGAGAGCGCCTGATCGACGGCACACTGACAACAGTGCGCGGCACCTTGTACCGAGCAACGTGCGACGCGCAATGCTCACCGATCTCGGCAGCGTCCGGGACGTCGAAGCCCTCGCGGGTCGTGATGACCGCAGCGACGCGCTCACCGAACTTCGCATCCGGAATTCCCGCGACCAGAGCGTCGAGCACTGCCGGGTGACTCTTGAGTGCCTGTTCGACCTCTTCCGGGTACACCTTCTCCCCGCCGGTGTTGATGCACTGAGAACCACGTCCCAGCAGGACGATCGAGCCGTCGGCTTCCACGCGTCCGACGTCGCCGAGTACCGACATCCGCACTCCGTCGATCACCGGGAACGTAGCCGCGGTCTTGACCGGATCATTGAAGTAACCGACCGGCACGTGACCACTGCGAGCGATGTATCCGGTCTCGGGGGATCCCGGCTCCAGCGGCCGCATCCTTTCGTCCACGACGCGGGTCTCGTCGCGAGCGGCAATGCGCATCAGGCCGTCTTCGCCGATTTCGAGATTGCCGTCGACTCCCGACTCGGAGGAGCCGAATCCGTCGCGAATCACCAGGTTCGGAAGCATCGACTTGAGCTGCTCGCGCAGTGAGAGCGAGAACAACGCTCCGCCCGACGAAATCATTCCGACTGTACTGAGGTCGTAATCTGCTGCGTTCGACGCCAATTCGTCTGCGAGCGGACGAGCCATCGCATCTCCGACGACGGTGATGGAGACGGCCTTCTCACTCCCGGCGAGCTGCAGCGTCGACTTCGCGTCGAACCGCGCCATGAGGATTGCGTTGGCACCCATGAAGAATCCGGTGAACAGCGAGTAGGACGCCGCGCCGTGCATCAGGGGTGCGGTGCTGAGCATGTTCATCGCGGGAACGTTCGGCACCGCGGCATACAGAGCTTCGGCAGTGGTATGCGGCGGACCGAACGGGTTTCCGCCGGTGAGCGCCGCGAAGTAGAAGTCTTCATGACGCCACATGACGCCCTTGGGCATTCCCGTCGTGCCGCCGGTGTAGATGACAAACAGGTCGTCGTTGCTGCGAGGCGCGAAGTCACGAGTAGCGGGTTGCTCCGCTGCAGCGTCGGCATATCGAACGACGTCGACACCTTCGATGTCGCGGACCGCCGACTCGCCGACAACGACGACGTGTTGGATGCCCGGCACGGCCGGGAGAACCGTCTCCACGACGGGAACGAACTCCTCGTCCACGATCAGCGCTACCGACTGCGAATCGTTGTACAGGTAGGTCAGTTCGGCGTCGACGTAGCGATAGTTGACGTTGATCGGGACCGCGCGGATTTTGAGGCACCCGAGCAAACTTTCGACGAACTCGATGCTGTTGCGCATGTGCAGAGCAACGTGGTCGCCCGGCCCGACACCGACACTCGCCAGGTGGCGGGCGATGCGATTCGAGCCCTCGTCCAGCTCGACGTAGGTACGACGACGCCCATCGCACACGAGTGCCGTGCGGTCCGGAATCAAATCCGAAATACCCTCGTACAGATCTGCCAAATTCAATGACACTGCTGGTGCCTTCCTTGATGTCCGGCCCGGCGATTCGGGGCCGACCGTACTGCGTTTGCGGTGAGAACTATCCGATCCTGGCGCCGACGAATGCGGCCAGGAACTGAGCGGATTCACCCGTCGCACCACCAGAGGTCGCGAAAGCCGATCCCGCCGTGAGGATTTCCGACGGAGGTGTGGGGTGGGGACGTTTCGGGGTGTCGACAACCATGATGGCTCCGGGACAGGATCGGTGGTGACGCAAGCGCGTACGCGGTGGGATCGCCGCGTCGCCCCAAGGTGGCATGCACGGCTCGTGACCCAGATCACCGCTCCCGCTGAGTGGGACTGCCCCTCAGATGGCCAGACTTGTGTTCAAAACTAGAACTAATTCTGATTTTGTTCGAATGGTTTTTTCGGAACGGCAACCGAACTCTCGACTTCAAATTAGAATGAATACTAATTTCACCGAACTTACCGCCAGACCGGATCGAAGGAGCACGACATGACGCAAACACTGAGCTTGGAAGGCAAAGTTGCCGCCGTCACCGGCGCCGGCGCCGGCCTGGGTCGCGCCGAGGCACTCGGACTCGCCGCTGCCGGCGCAGCCGTCATCGTCAACGACATGGGTGCAGCGGCCAACGACGTGGTCGACGAGATCAAGGCCGCAGGTGGACAGGCACTCGCCATCACCGGCGACGTCTCCGACTGGTCGCTCGGCGGGCGCATCATCGAAGAAGCTGTCAAGAACTTCGGATCCTTCGACATCCTCGTCAACAACGCAGGCATCCTGCGCGACAAGATGATCTTCAACCTGACCGAATCCGATTGGGACGACGTCATCCGCGTCCACCTCAAGGGTCACGCCGCCACCTCGCACGCAGCCGCAGTCCACTGGCGCGCAGCCAGCAAGGCAGCCGACGCACCGGTATACGGCCGCATCATCAACACCTCTTCCGAGGCCTTCCTCTTCGGCAGCGCCGGAC
Organism: Rhodococcus sp. NPDC060176; assembly: GCF_042728675.1. Taxonomy (NCBI): domain Bacteria; kingdom Bacillati; phylum Actinomycetota; class Actinomycetes; order Mycobacteriales; family Nocardiaceae; genus Rhodococcus; species Rhodococcus sp. NPDC060176. Next base: position 881,792 of record NZ_JBHWYS010000001.1, on the reverse strand, counting down.
AGCCCAACTACTCGGCAGCCAAGGCCGGTATCACCGCTCTGACGCTCTCGAGCGCATCAGGTCTCTCCCGCTACGGCGTCCGCACCAACGCGATCTGCCCCCGCGCCCGCACCGCCATGACAGCAGAAGCCTTCGGCGAGAACAACACCGGCGTAAGCGGTCTCGATCCGCTGGCACCCGAGCGCGTCGCGACCCTTGTCAGCTACCTCGCATCCCCCGATTCCGACGAGATCAACGGACAGGTCTTTGTCGTCTACGGCAAGATGGTGGCGTTGATGGAAGCACCCAAGGTCGAAAATCGTTTCGACGCAGCCGGATCCGCGTTCACGGTCGAAGAGCTCGGTGGCCAGCTCTCGTCCTACTTCTCAGGCCGCGGACCGTACGAGACCTACGCTGCCTACAGCATCGCCGGCCTCGAAAAGATTGCCCTTGCAGTCGACGAGACCGCAACAGTTTAAGAAGCACCTACGAAGAGGAGCGTTTTCATGAGGTTGAACGGCAAGGTAGCGATCGTCACCGGCGGCGCCGGCGGAATCGGTCGTGCCATCACCCGAGTCTTCGCTCGTGAAGGCGCGAAGGTCCTGTTCGTCGACATCAACGACGAGCAGGGCCAGGCACTCGAGGAGGAACTGGCCGGGGCCGGCAAATTCCTGAACGTCGACCTCGCTGCCACAGGTTCTGCCGAGCAGATCCGTGACGCCGCGCTCGAGGCTTTCGGCAAGCTCGACATCCTGGTGAACAACGCTCACGCGTCCCGTCAGGCTCCGTTGCTCGAAACCACGCAGGACATGTTCGACCTGTCCTTCAACACCGGCTTCTACCCTGTCGTCCACCTGATGCAGGCATGCCACGACGAACTCGCGAAGACCAAGGGTTCGGTCGTCAACTTCGCGTCGGGCTCCGGCCTGGACGGCATGCCCACCCAGACGTCCTACGCGGCAGCCAAGGAAGCTGTGCGAGGCCTGACTCGCGTAGTCGCCAACGAGTGGGCGCCAGAGGGCATTCGGGTCAACGTTGTCTGCCCGTTCGCCGCCACCGAAGGCGTCGTCAAGTGGCAGGAAGCCTTCCCCGAGCGCGCAGCCGCATCCGTCGCCAAGGTACCTCTCGGACGCATCGGTGATCCCGAAACCGACATCGCTCCCGTCGTGGTGTTCCTGGCGAGCGAGGACTCCAAGTACATGACAGGTCAGACGCTGATGGCCGACGGCGGCAGCATCAAACTGCGCTGAGCGAAGCTCCTCACCGGCTGAGTCGAAGGTCTTCTCGGTGGGCTCAGCTCACCGAGAAGAGCTTGGCAGCGTTGTCGTGCACAACGGCTCGCAGCCACTCGTCACCGAGATCGAAGCGCGTAACCGCCTGCAAGGCGGTGAGATACGGGTACGGAATGTTCGGGAAGTCGCTACCGAACAGAATCCGGTCCTGCATGTCGACGAGCCGAGAGACATCGGCCTTCGGGAAGGCGCACTGCTCTTCCGTGAAGTCGGTGAACGCCATGGTCGTATCCAGGCGGACGTTGCCGTAAGCCTCTGCAAGATCGAGGAATTCGCTGTACTCGGGCATCCCCATGTGCGCGACGATCAACGGCAGGCGCGGGTACCGTGCCAGCAGCGAAGCGATGCGATCGGGCCCCGTGTACTCCCCCGGAGCCGGTCCCGAACCACAGTGAATCACGATGGGCGTCTGGGAGTCCTCGAGCTGACCCCAGACCTTGTCGAGCAGAGGATCGTTCGGATCGTAGTTGCCGACCTGGATGTGGGACTTGAAGATTCGCGCCCCGGACTCCAACGCCTTCCCTACGTACGACGCCGCCGACTCCTCGGGATAGAACGTGGCCGTGTGCAGGCAATCAGGTGTTTGCGCGGCAAATTCGACGGCCCACTGGTTGAGCCATTCGGCCATCGCGTGCTTGTGGGGGTAGATCATCGACGTGAAAGCCCGGACGCCGAACTCGCGGAGACGGTGTACCCGTTCTTCCTCGGCAAGTCGGTAGGCGATGGGCCACGGTCGACCGATCATCGGTCCCGCGGAATCGAAGTAGCCCCACACCTTGTCCATGACGCTCTTCGGCATGAAATGGGTATGGACGTCGATCACACCCGGAACACCCAAATCGCGCCAGAAAGCCCGAACCTCGGCAATCTCTTCCGGTCCGGTCGATGGGACCTCTTCGGTACACACGTCTGACACCCCTTTCGTTCGCTCGACCATACCGAGTGCCGTCGCGCTCACCGGGACAGGTCGTTGACGGCCTGACCCGAGCACCCGAATGTGAACCCATATTGCCGATCACTGTTGGAGGTTGAATGTCTCAGACCGAGTCCGAAGTGGAGTCGATCAGTGCCGTCGAGGAACTGCTCGCCATCGAGGAAATCAAGCGTGTCTTCGCCGCGCGCCTACGCTGTATGGACACCAAGCAGTGGCACGTCTACCCAACCCTGCACACCTCAGACGTCGTCAGCGAGACGTGGGGCGGACTCCCGACAGACAAGCAACCCAAGACCGGTGACACCTCGAACCAGGTAGTGGGAATCGACAAGCTCACCGCAGCAATTCGGAACATGCTCGACGGCGACATCCCCCTCACCACAGCGCACCACGCACACACCCCCGAAATCGTGCTCACCTCGCCCACCACCGCAACCGGTATCTGGGCAATGGAGGACATGTTGTGGTGGAACGACGGCGAGAAAGAGCTGCATCTGCACGGCTACGGCCACTACCACGAGGAATACCGCAAAGAAGACGGTAAGTGGCTGATCAGCTACCGAACTCTGACGCGACTCCGAGTCGACCAGGACCCCGGATTCTTCCGATTCATGAAAGCGCTGTGACGAAGTGACCAACCCGCTGTTCCAACCGCTCCGCATCCGTTCGCTCGAACTGTCCAATCGAATAGTCATGTCGCCGATGACGCGCACGTACTCCATCGAGGGTGTGCCCGGCCGCGACGTTGCCGACTACTACCGCCGACGCGCTGAGGGCGGCACCGGGTTGATCGTCACCGAAGGCGTCGCGATCGATCACGAGACTGCTGTCGATCACGCCAACGTCCCCAACCTCCACACCCCCGCTGCGCAGGCTGGATGGCGCAAGGTCGTCGACGACGTGCACGCTGCGGGCGGCAAGATCGTGCCTCAGCTCTGGCACGTCGGACCGCTGTGGGGCGCGATGACGCAGATGGACCCGTCACTCAAGCCGATGCGCCCCTCCGGTGAATGGGGCCCGCTCGGCGTCACCTCGTACTCCGCTGCCTACGTCGAGCGCGCGCAGGCTAGCACCGAGGCGATGACCGAGCAGGACATCCAGGACGTCATCGACGCCTATGTCCGCAGCGCGAAGCACGCTGTCGAACTCGGCTTCGACGGTATCGCGATCCACGGCGGTCACGGCTACCTCCTCGATTCCTTCTTCTGGGAGGGCACCAACCAGCGCGACGACGCGTGGGGCGGCGACCTGGAGCGTCGTACCAAGTTCCCGGCCGCCGTCGTCGCTGCAATCCGCGCGGCAATCGGCCCGGATCTGCCGATCATCTACCGTTTCTCGCAGCACAAGCAGCAGGATTTCACCGCGAAGATCGCGGAAACTCCCGAGGAGTTGGGTGTCATCCTGGGTGCGCTGGTCGACGCCGGAGTGGACGTCCTCGACGCCAGCATCAGGCGTTTCGACGTCCCGGCCTTCGAAGGCAGCGACCTCTCACTGGCCGGTTGGGCAAAGAAGCTGACCGGTGCCGTCACGATGGCCGTCGGTAGCGTCGGGATCGGAAAGTCACTGCGCGACAGTCGCATCGAAGGCGTCGCACCTGTCGTGGACAACATCCCGCAACTCGAGGAGCGCATCGGCAGTGGTGAGTTCGATCTGATCGCGATCGGCCGTCTCCATCTCGCCGATCCTGCGTTGGCGACGACCCTGCGCGCGGGCGGTCCGCTGCCGGCTTTCGATCGAGCGGTGCATGAGGGCAGCTTGATCTAGGGGCTCCGCCCCTGTGCGCCTTTTGGTAGTGCGGACTACCAAAAGGCGCACAGGGCCGAAGGCCTTTATGTTCGACTTATGACTACTTTCAACGCCTGGGTCGCCCGCGACAGCGACGGCTCCATCGACTTCGCCCCCGAAACCGTCGACGAATCCTTCCTCCCTGCAGGTGAGGTCACCATTCGTGTCGAATATTCGAGCGTCAACTACAAAGACGCCCTCGCGGTCACCCCGAAGGGCGGGGTGGTTCGCGACTACCCGATCGTCCCCGGTATCGACGTTGCCGGCGAGGTCATTGCCTCCGAGTCCGACGCGTTCGCCCCCGGCGACAAGGTGATGGCCCACGGATACGAGATCGGGACCGCCCGCAACGGCGGCTACGCGGAGATCGCCAGGCTGCCTGCCGAGTGGGTGGTGAAGCTCGACGGCATCTCCACTGCCGACGCTGCTGCAATCGGCACGGCTGGATTCACCGCCGCCATGAGTGTCCAAGCGATTCTGGCCAGCGGAGTGAAGCCCGCCGACGGTCCCGTCCTGGTGACGGGCGCGAGCGGCGGCGTCGGCACCGTCAGCGTCGACCTTCTGGCAAGCGCAGGCTTCGACGTGGTCGCCTCCAGTGGCAAGCCCGGTGCGGCAGACCTTCTAACGTCTCTCGGTGCGTCTTCGGTGATCGGCCGGCTCCCCGAGGATCCCGACGTCAAGCCCCGTCCGCTCGGAAAATCCCAGTGGGCTGCGGCCGTCGACTGCGTCGGCGGAAAGACCCTCGCCCACGTGCTGAGCACGATCAACTACGGCGGTGTTGTCGCTGCCAGCGGATTGACCGGTGGCGCCGCGCTGCCTACGACCGTGCTGCCGTTCATTCTCCGCGGAGTCTCACTGCTGGGCATGGACTCGGTACTGATGCCGATCGAACCCCGTCGTGCACTGTGGGCACGTCTGGGCTCCGACCTTGCGCCACGTCATCTGAAGGAAATCACGAACCTCGTTGCCGTCCGCGACGTCGTCTCGGTGATCGATCAGGTACGCGAGGGCAAGTACACGGGCCGGGCGCTGGTTCAGGTTGCCGACGGTTTCTGAACCGCTCAGAACAGTGTGAACAAATCTGCCGGTTCTTCGGCCGTCGTGGACTTCTCTTTGTACGAGGAGTTCACGACGGTCGGTTCCTTCTTCACCGGCGCCGCAAGCGGGACCGACGCGATGTCCCCCGAGACGATGGCGCGTGCGGCTTCGCCGGCCAACTTGTCGGCCATCTCGTTGTAGTGGTTGCCGACGTGCCCGCGCACCCAGCGAAAGCGCACCGGTCCGACACGGTCGGTGATGGCTCGGTCGATGCTCTGCACCAGTTCCAGATTCTTGACCGCCCCGCCGCTCGCGGTCTTCCATCCCTTGCGCTTCCAACTCGGCAGCCATTCCGACGCGCACTTGATGGCGTACTGCGAGTCGGATTCGATGAGCAGTGGATCCCCACCCGGATGCGCGACGACAGCCTCGAAGAGGGCACGCAACTCGGCAATCTGGTTGGTGCCGGACGCTTCTCCGCCGGACATGCTCGGACCCTCGTGATTGACCCACGCCCAGCCGATAGCCCCACCGGGGTTTCGCAGACAGGATCCGTCGGTGCTCACGATGATCATGGCTCGGACAATACGTTGCGCCACCGACACACGCCTTAACGGAGGATGGACGGTGGCGATACGCTGACCTCGATGACGCCGCTATCTCCGGCCGACGAAGTCACGGTGACTTCTCAGCGACCACTCGATGCCGCGCTGACGCTCAGCCCGCATCAGCGCGGACCCGGCGACCCCGCACATCGGCGGTCCGCCGACGGAGCGATCTGGCGAGTTTCCCGCCAACTTTCGGGTCCTGTGACATACCGCATCACGCAGTCGGATCGGCACACGGTCCGCGTGCAGGCGTGGGGTCCCGGTGCCACGGAATTACTGGAAGGCGCCGACGCGCTGCTCGGCCTCGACGACGAAGCCGAAGATTTTGCTCCCGAACATCCCAAGCTCGCCGAAGCCCATCGACGCTTCCCTCATCTGCGCATCGGCCGCACCGGACGCGTCATGGAGGCTCTCGTACCAGCGATCCTCGAGCAACGAGTTCACGGCATCGACGCGTTTGCCGCGTGGCGCCGCCTGTTGACCAAGTTCGGTGAGCGCCCACCCGGCCCCGCGCCCGACGGAATGCGAGTTCCACTCACCACGGACCAATGGCGTCGAATGCCGTCGTGGGAGTTCCATCGTGCGAACGTCGATCCCGCGAGGTCCAAGACGATCGTTCAGTGCGCTCGCGTCGCCGACCGCCTCGAGCAGGCATCCACGTTCTCCAGGGCGGAAGCGACCAAACGATTGCGAGCGGTCCCCGGCGTCGGGATCTGGACTGCCGCCGAAGTGGCGCAGCGTGCCTTCGGCGATTCCGACGCACTCTCGGTCGGTGACTATCACCTCGCCGCGGTCGTCGGGTGGTCGCTGCTGGGTGAACCGATCGACGACGCCCAGATGGTGCAGTACCTCGCGCCCCTCCAACCGCATCGATACCGCGCTGTGCGACTGCTGCAGGTCAGCGGTCAAGCAGTCAAACCCAAGTTCGGTCCGCGAACAGCCGTTGCCGACCACCGCTGGCACTGAGCACCAGGAGATAAAAAATGTCGACCCGATACGCACACATCGCCTTCTCACCCGCTGCGGTGGAGCGTCAGCGGTCGACCGGTAGCTTCACCGTCTACGGTTCGAAACTCGATCAGCCCGACGAAGGCCCGATGGAATTCGATTTCCGCGCTCAGGGATTCGTGAAATCCGTGGATTCCTTCTTCATGTCCACGGTGACGCCCGACGGTTGGCCGTACGTCCAACATCGCGGCGGCCCGCGCGGATTCCTGCATGTGTTGGGTCCGAATCGAATCGGATTCGCCGATCTGCCCGGCAATCAGCAATTCGTGACACTCGGCAATCTGGAAGAGAACAATCGCATCTCGCTGTTCGTCATCGACTACCCGACGCGGACCAGATTGAAGATCTACGGGCGCGCGCAGGTGATCGAAGCGGATCAGGACCCCGAACTGCTGCAACAACTCTTGCAGGTTCCCGGCGGCTCGATGACGGCAAAAGCTCAGCGCTCCATCGTCATCGACGTCGAAGCGTTCGACTGGAACTGCAGTCGAAACATCACGCCTCGCTTCGACAAGGAACGTATGGACGAATCACTCGCTCTGGCACGCCAACCCTTGCAAGCCGAGGTCGATCGCCTTACTGCCGAGGTCGAAGAACTGCGCGCTCGCTTGTCGAAAAACGAATGAGACTAGGCGGTTTCAGGGCACCCGGAGTCGGGTAGCCACCAAACACGGCCCGTCGCGCGAAGACGACGGGTCCCGTTGTGCCCGAGGAGGTCCGCACGATCGATCCTGACGGTGGAGTTCAGGCTGACGAACTGCACCGCCACCATTCACGACCGGTTCCACACAGACAGATTGGCCGTCCCCATGAAACTGTCCCGAACTCTCACGATGTCCGTTCTCGTTGTCGCCGCTGTCGGCGCCGGAGCCGGCACTGCCGTCGCAGCGCCCCCGAATGCGGGCTTCGATCCGTCCCAACCCCTGTTCACCCCGACCGCCGAGTCGAACAGCCAGGCGGCGTTGATGCTCTTCCCCGGAAACGATCCGAAGCAGGCCGCGTTCGACACCATGGCCAACGAGGTCAATACCGGCTGGAACAACGGTGGCCTGCAGTCGACGCTGATCGGGGCCAACCTAGGCGTCGGAATCGGCTGCCTGTCGATCTTCCCGAACTTCATCGCCGGCTGCATTGTCGGTGGAGTCATCGGCACGGTTGCCGGAGTCGGCGCAGGAATCACCAACGGAAACCCGAACGCTGCACCGGCCGTCGAGAAGTTCTTCGCGACTCCTTGAGAGCCGCTCAGCTGTGCGTGTGCCCGGGGGTGTGTGACTCCTCGTGAAAATGCGTGGCGCCGATCGAATGCAGTAACTGGTGAACGGTGTCGTCTGCCAGTTGGTATCGCATCGATCGGCCGTCGCGCGTCGCGCTCACCCATCCCTGGCTACGCAGCAGTCGCAGCGCATGTGAGACGGCTGTGCCGCTCATCCCCAGCGCCACGGACAGATCCGTGACGCAGATACCCGGTGCGTGGTGAAGGCAGAGCAGCAGACGCAGACGGTTGGCGTCGGAGAGCAGTTCGAAGCGACCGGACCAACTGGTGACGTCCAAACCCTCGAGTGCAGCCCTGGCGCGACGAACATCCTCGATGCTCAGCGCGCCGCTGGTGTCTGCTGCACCTGCATTCGTCAACCGACTGCCTCCGTAGAACTTCCGATCCCCCGCCGCAAGTGTACCCAGAAGCGCGACCTGGTCAGGCAGACTCCACCACGGCCGCCATGCCCTGGCCACCGCCGATGCACATGGTCAACAGCGCTTTTCCGCCGCCGCGACGGCTGAGTTCGTGAAGGGCCGTCGTCGCCATGCGCGCACCCGTCGCTCCCACGGGGTGCCCGAGCGAGATGCCGGAACCGTTGACGTTCAGGCGATCGACGTCCTCGAAACCCCATTCCTTCACGACACCGAGAACCTGGCACGCAAACGCTTCGTTGAGTTCGACCAGCTCGAAGTCGGCGAAGCCTGCACCCGTCCTGGCAAACAGTTTCGAGACGGCGGCGACCGGCCCGAGACCCATCAGCGCCGGTTCACAACCGGCTGCGGCCCAGCTGTCGAGGAACCCGATGGGCTCCAGCCCCAGCTCGTCCAGACGATCCTCGGCGACCACCAACATCGCTGCGGCAGCGTCATTCTGTTGGCTGGCGTTACCGGCGGTCACGACGCCACCCTCGGTTACCGTACGCAGCCGTGCCAGAGTTTCGAGTGAGGTGTCCGAACGGATCCCTTCGTCAGCACGGAACTGTGTGACGTTCCCTTTTCGATCCTTCAGTTCGACGGTGACGATTTCGGCGTCGAACCGGCCGGAATCTCTTGCCAGTGTTGCTTTTCGGTGACTGTCGACGGCAAACGCGTCCGACTCTTCCCGACTGATCCCGCAGCGTGTCGCGACGTTCTCGGCCGTTTCGATCATTCCGCTGATCCGGCCGAAACGCCACTCGGGTTGCGAGCGCTCGCGACCACGATCGAGGCGGTCGAACAGTTGCAGCCCACCGGCTTTGGTGCCCCACCGCGCTCCGGTGGTGTAGTGCTCGATCCCGCTCATCGATTCGACACCGCCCGCCAGAACCACGTCGGCAGCACCCGTCTGGACCATCATGGCCGCAGTGACGATGGCTTGCAGGCCCGTTCCGCATCGGCGATCCGTTTGGAAGCCGGCCACCGAAATGGGCAACCCGGCCTCGAGCGCCGCCCACCTACCGATGCACGGCGCCTCCGAATTGGCATACGACTGCCCCATCGCGACGTCGTCGATGCGAGACGGATCGATTCCGCTACGACGCACAGTCTCCTTGACCACGGTGGCAGCCAAACTTTCCGCCGGCACGTCTCGAAGTGCCCCTCCGAAGCGGCCCACCGCGGTTCGGACCGGCGCGACCAATGCTGCTCGTTTCACAACTGACCTCGAATCTCGTTCTGGAATAATGGAAAAGGGCTCAGGCAACCAGCAGGCGCACGGTGTCTGCCACCAGCGCAGGTTTGCCCGCTCCTTCGATGTCGATCGTGTACCGCACGACAATCGTCGCGCCCTTCGCCGTGCGCTCGAAGGAAAGAATCTCCGCGCCCGCTCGCACCGACGAACCGACCTTGACCGGTTCGGGGAATCGCACCTTGTTGCTGCCGTAGTTCACGGTCATGGAAATTCCGTCGACGCGCATCACCTGAGCGCCCAGCACCGGCAATAACGACAGGGTCAGATAGCCGTGGGCAATGGTGCCGCCGTAAGGGCCCTGCGCTGCGCGCTCGGGATCCACGTGAATCCACTGATGATCCTCGGTGGCGTCGGCGAACTTGTCGATCCGATCCTGTGTGACCGGGAACCACGCGCTGTAGCCCAAGTGCTCACCGACAGCCGTCTCTACTTCGTCGATTCCGTTGAAAATTCGCATAGTTCTCTCCTGAAAAGTGTTGAACAGCAAAGGAAAGCAACAGCGCCCGGCGCAGCTCTAATGTGCGCCCCGGCGCAGCGTTAATGTGCGCCCCGGCGCAGTGTCACCCGATACGTGTACTGCTCCGGCAAGAAGTAACTCACCGACAGCTCGTTGGCGACGCCCTGCGCGTTGGAGTACAACCGATCCACTCGCAACATGGCGTGCCCGATCTCGCAATCGACGTCCCTGGCCACGTCTGCCGTCGCCGGGGACACCGTGATCGATTGTGCTGCTTCGACAATCGGACTGTCGATCAGCGGTTCCAGCAAGCCGATCACGGTATTTGCGCTCACCGCACCGGCGGCCATTGCGGGTAGGTCGATGATCTGACGAGCTATCGCCTCCGGCAGATGCGCCGTCGTCTGAACGAACGGAACCCCTTCGTGTATCCGCCGAAAGACCACGGTGTACACGACGTCGGTGTCGAGCCGAAGCCGACTGGCAGCCTCGATGTCCACGCGCCGTTGCAGCGGTGAGACTACTTCCATCGTCGTGTCCCGCGAAAGGTTCATGAGATCTTCGATGGACCCGAGATGACGGAGATAGCGGCCACTGTTCTCGGTCACGAACGTTCCGCGCCCGGGTACCCGGTACACGATGCCCTCGGCAACGAGGTCGTGAAAGGCTCGGCGGACCGTCTGCCGGCTCACGCCATGATGCTGCGCCAGTTCGGATTCGGTGGGCAGTTGAATGCCGTCGCGGTAGGTACCGGCAGAGATCTGCTGACGAAGCTCACGAGAGAGGCGTTGGTACGCCGGCTCCGTCTCTCTTTCCTTACCGCTCATAGCGACATGATCCTACTTGCTCACCGGGCCGTCACAGACCGCCGCGGGCAACCAACTGCGAAACGATCACGTTGCGCTGAATTTCGTTGGTTCCCTCACCGACGATCATCAGCGGCGCATCACGGAAATACCGTTCGACGTCGTACTCCGTCGAGTAGCCGTAACCACCGTGGATGCGGACGGCGGACAACGCGATTTCCATTGCCACCTCGGAGGCGTACAGCTTGGCCATGCCTGCCTCCATGTCGCACCGCTCGCCGCTGTCGTACATTTGCGCCGCGTGCCAGGTCAGCTGCCGTGCCGCAGTCAACTTGGTTGCCATGTCGGCGAGATAGTTCCCGATCGACTGGTGCTTCCAGATCGGCTGCCCGAAGCTCTCGCGCTGCTGCGCGTAGGCAAGAGAATCCTCGAGTGCAGCCGTGGCGACGCCCAGCGCACGGCATGCCACCTGGATACGGCCGGTCTCGAGCCCCTTCATCATCTGCCCGAATCCCTTGCCAGGAGTGCCACCGAGAATGGCCGACTCGGAGATTCGGTAGTTGTCGAAGGACAATTCACAACTCTCGACGCCCTTGTACCCGAGCTTCGGGAGATCGCGGGAGACCGTCAGTCCTTCGCCGTGCTCGACGAGAACGATCGAGATGCCCGCATGCCGAGGGCTTGCACTCGGATCGGTCTTGCACAGCAAGGCGATCACGCCGGACCGGCGGGCATTGGTGATCCACGTCTTGGCCCCGTTGACGACCAGATCTGTGCCGTCGCTCTTGGCGTTGGTCGTCATGGCCTGCAGATCGGAGCCACCGCCAGGCTCGGTGAGTGCCATGGTTGCCCGGATCTCACCGGTTGCCATTTGCGGCAGGTATTTCACCTTCTGCTCTTCGGTACCGAACAGTGCGATGAGCTTCGCGACCACCGTATGACCGCCCATCGCTCCCGCCAGGGACATCCACCCTCGCGACAGTTCCTGCGTCACCTGCGCATAACAGGGCATGGACACCGGCGATCCGCCGTACTCCTCGGGAATCGCGAGACCGTAGATCCCGATCTGCTTCATCTGATCGATCCACTTCTCGGGATACTCGTTCGCGTGCTCCACCTCCTGAACTGTGGGCTTGACCTCTCGGTCGACGAACCGGCGCACGGTTTCGATCAGAAATGTCTCTTCGTCGTTGAGCTTGAGCATGAATCCGCCTCGACTTGAAAAAAGTTTGTACGGCCATATTTCGATATTGTTCGCGCAATGTCAATACCGCTCCTTGACATGGATACGCAGCAACTGCCAGCATCGAGGCAGTTCGGTGCACATCAACGCCGTTCACGGCAGCTCATCACTTTCACAACTGGCCGTACATTTGAACCCCAGATCGAGGTAATCGACACACATGGACGAGAACCACTACCGCTCGACCAGACGCCGCGCGTCTCTGGTCGCACCGGGTTCGGACGAGCGCAAGGCGCGCAAAGCCATCGCATCGAGCGCAGACGAGGTGATTCTCGACCTCGAGGATGCCGTCACTTCGGCAAACAAGGACCTGGCGCGAGCCCTCGTCACCGCGCTGGTGCAGGAGTTCGGTGCGACGCGCACCATTTCGGTGAGGATCAACGGCCTGGCAACGCCGTGGGCCCGCGACGACCTGATCGCCTGCGGCGCCCTCGGAGAATCGCTGACCAGCGTGATCGTCCCGAAGGTCGAGTCGTCCGACGAACTGCTCGAGGCCGAACAGATCCTCGCGACTGCAGGCGGGCACCACACCACCTTGCAAGCGCTGATCGAAACTCCGCTAGGCGTCCAGAATGCCGACTCCATCGCCCGCGCGACTCCTCGCCTCCAGGGCGCGATCATCGGATACGCCGATCTCGGTGCAGCACTGGGTCGCTCGCGCTCGGCGCTGCCGGAACACTGGCTTGCCGTCCAGGACAGAATCCTGATCGCCTGCCGTGCGGCCGGCATCGCCGCAATCGACGGGCCCTTTCTCGGCATCGCCGACGACGACGCCTTCCGGCGCGCTGCGCACTGGACCAGCGCTCTCGGATTCGACGGCAAATGGGTCATCCATCCGGCGCAGATCGACTCGGCCACTGGCGCATTCACCCCTTCGGAGGACACAGTCAGTGAGGCCCGGCGGGTATTGACCGCACTCGAAGAAGCCGAGACCCTGGGTTCGGGCGCCGCCCAACTCGACGGTCAGATGCTCGACGAAGCTGTGGCCGTGGCAGCGCGTCGTACGCTTGCCCGAGCTGAAGGAGTCTCCGTATGAGCGAGCACTACGTAGGAGGACCGTACTTCGACGAGCTGACCCACGGACAGATCTTCGACGAAGCCCCCGCGGTGACGTTGACCAGTGGACTCGCCGCCGCACATCAGGCAATTCTCGGCGACCGCATGCGCCTGCCCCTCGACGCACACTTGTCGTCGAGCGTCACGGGTTCTGCTGCACCAGTGGCCAATCCAGGACTGGTCACCGACATTGCCATCGGTCAGTCCACCGTGGTCACTCACCACGTCAAGGCGAACCTCTTCTACCGTGGACTGCGATTCCATCGCTTCCCCGTGCTCGGCGACACCCTGTACACACGGACCGAAGTGGTCGGTCTACGAGAGAACTCGGCCAAGCCGGGACGCGCCGCCACCGGACTTGCGGCGCTACGGATGACGTCCGCTGACCAGAACGGCAACACGGTCCTCGACTTCTACCGCTGCGCCATGCTCCCGCTGAGCCCCGACCCGATCGAGACGAGAACCCGCCACGCCGACGACCTCGGTGCGATCGGTCCGCTCGAACCGGCTCCGTACGTCTCACCAAGTGGCTGGGACCTCGACACATATCGAGAGCGGGTGCCCGGCAAGCACTTCGAATCAGGTTTGGTGGGCTCCGTGTTCCGTAGCAGCGGCGACGTCGTCTCGAGCGCCCCCGAACTTGCCCGCCTGAGCTTGAACATCGCAGCAACGCACCACGACGAGCGCGTCGGCACTCACGGTCGCCTCGTCTACGGCGGCCACACCATCGGGATTGCTCTCGCCCAGGCAACTCGCGCACTGCCGAACGTGGTGACAGTGCTGGGGTGGCACTCGTGCGATCACGCCGGACCCGTTCACGAGGGCGATACCCTCTCGAGCGAACTGCACGTCGAAGGTTCGTCGCCCCTCGAACACGGAACCGCAGTGCAGCTGCGTTCACTCGTGTTCTCCCACAATGCTTCTGCAACACAAACTCCGGTCCTCGACTGGCGTTTCACCGTGTTGATGGCATGACCGCACACTCTTCTACCCCGGAGGAACACAGATGACTCAGACCCCCGGCCCGCTGTCCGGGCTTCGCATCGTCGAGGTCTCGAGCTTTGTCGCCGCACCCCTGTGCGGGCTGACTCTCTCACAACTCGGTGCCGACGTGATCCGGATCGATCCGATCGGAGGAGCCTCCGACTACAACCGATGGCCGGTGACGGCCGAGGGTGAAAGCATCTACTGGACCGGGCTCAACAAGGGCAAACGCTCACTCTCGGTGGACATGCGTGCCGAGCGCGGCCAGGAACTGATTCGCCAACTGGTCACGGCTCCGGGACCTGGCGGCGGAATCCTGGTCACCAATGCCGGCGGCCGCAACTGGATGAGCCACGACTCCCTGGCCCAGTTGCGCAGCGACGTCATCACTCTCGAGATCCTCGGGCGCCGCGACGGCAGCCCCGGAGTCGACTACACGGTCAACGCCGCGTTGGGATTTCCACAGATCACCGGCCCCGCGGACTACGCCGGTGTTGTCAATCACGCCTTACCCGCTTGGGACGTCGCATGCGGGCTCTACGCCGCCCTGTCGATCACTGCCGCAGTGCGCCAACGTGACTCGACCGGACATGGATCTCGGATCACGCTCCCGCTCGAAGACGTCGCGTTGGCCACCGCAGGAACTCTCGGCTACCTCACCGAAGTGCAGGTGAACGGCCGCAGTCGTGAGTCCGGTGGCAACGCCGTCTACGGCACGTACGGAATCGATTTCGTCTCCAGTGACGACGAACGGTTCATGATCGTCGCCCTCACTACTCGCCATTTCCGCGACCTTGCGTCGGTCACCGGCACCACGGCGGCTGTCGACGCCGTCGAAACCGCACTCGGAGCGGACTTCTCCACCGAAGCGGACCGCTACCGTCATCGAGAGGTGCTGACTGCCCTGTTCTCACACTGGTTCCGGGAACACAGCGGCGCCGAGATCGCTGCAGCGCTGGACACATCGTCAGTTCTGTTCGAGAGGTACCGCAGTTTCGAAGAGGTTGTGAAATCGGGTGAACTCGAGAACAACCCGATGTTCTCCGCACTCGATCAACCTCGAATCGGACGCTATCTGGCTGCCGCCAACCCCGCCTCGTTCGACGGCGCGCACCTGGGCACCGGACCCGCCTCCGAGGTCGGCGGCGACTCGATCGCGGTTCTCGCCGACATCCTCGGAACCAACGCCGATCACGCCTCGACGCTGATCGCGGACGGCGTCGTCGGGGTTCCGGCGAACTGACCCACCCACGAAAATACTTTCGGCCTCGGAACATCGTTCCGAGGCCGAAAGTTTGTAGCTTGCAATTCAGAGACCAAGATCTTTCGCGATGATGGTCTTCATGACTTCGCTTGTGCCACCGTAGATTCGCGTGACACGTGTGTCTGCGTACAGACGTGCGATGGGGTACTCGGTGATGTAGCCGTATCCGCCGTGCAACTGGAGGCACTTGTCGATCACTCGACCTGCTGCCTCGGTGCAGAACAGTTTCGCCTTCGCTGCGTCGGGAATCGTCAGCGTGCCGCGGTCATGGCATTCGAGTGCGTTGTCGGACACCAGCTGGATGGCATCGACCTCGGTAGCACATTCGGCCAGAACGAATTTGGTGTTCTGGAATGCCGCGACGGGTTTACCGAACACCTTGCGGTCCTTGACGTAGTCGATCGCAAAGCGAAGCGCGGCGCTCGCGGTGGCGGCCGCGCCGAACGCGATGGTCAACCGCTCCTGAGCCAGGTTGTGAGTCAGATAGCTGAACCCGTCACCTTCTTCTCCGAGTCGGTCCTCGACGGGCACCTGTACGTCGACAAACGAAAGCTCCGCAGTGTCGGAGGTCTTGAGACCGATCTTGTTGATCTTGCGCCCCACCGAGTATCCGGGTGACGACGTATCGATCACCAGAATCGACAAACCAGTGCGTCGGTTCTCCGCAGTGCTGGGCGCGGTGCGGCACACAACCAGGACGCGATCGGCAAGTACCCCGCCGGTGATGAACGTCTTCGAACCATTGACAACGTAATGCGTACCGTCCTCGGACAGCTTGGCCGTCGTCGCGATGTTCGCCAGATCCGAACCCGTCCCCGGTTCGGTCATCGCAATCGCGAACATCAGATCTCCCGAAGCGAAGCCCGGCAACCAGCGGCTCTTCTGCTCGTCGTTCGCGTACTCGAGCAGGTAGGGCAGGATCAGGTTGGTATGCACCGACTGCGAGCCGAAGGACGCCCCGGCGGCAGAAACTTCCTCGGCGACGACGACGTTGAACTTGAGCGACTTCTCGCCGCCTCCGCCGTATTCCTCCGGCACCTGAATTCCGAGTACGCCCAGCTCTCCCAGCCGCCGGTAGAAGTCACGGGGCGGGTAACCGTCCTCTTCCCACTTCTCGTGGACGGGGGTGACTTCCTTCGCGATGAAATCGCGGACGGTAGCCCGGAATGCCTCGTGATCCTCGTTGAACACGGTGCGCTGCATGTATGAACTCCAGTCGGTCAAGGGAACAGGGTGATCCTTTTTCTCACCTTGCCTCACTGTTCCGCATCCGATCCAACACTCATCGGCTATGGCTCCGATAGGGCGTACCAATATGGCCTGACCTGCGATACATAGGCAACCGCTATCGTTCCGATCATCGACGCGACATTGCTCAAAGTGATCCAGAACACGTTGAATGGGTCAGCCGGCAAATACAACACCATCGATCGCTTCGAGGCTGCGCTTCGAGCACGATCGCATCCGCCCACCAGTCTCGAAGGGACGCCACGTGACCCCCATCGCGCCACAGCGTAACGACGTCCAACCCGAAGCAACAGCAACGCCAGATTCGTCAGCAGTCCCCGTCTTCGGTACCCGCAAGCGTGCGTGGACGATGACCGGGCTCGTCGTCTTCCTCTACATCGTCAACTACGCGGACAAGGCAGTCCTCGGAATCATCGCTCAGCCCCTCGCTCGTGAGCTCGGACTGAAGTCGTCGCAAATCGGCATGGTCGGCTCGCTCTTCTTCCTGATGTTCTGCATCGGTGGATTCCTTGCCGGACCGCTCAACAAGTATCTGACCCTGCGTTGGGCGCTGTTGATCCTGGCCGCCATCTGGTCCGTGGTCATGCTTCCCCTCGTTCTCGGCGCCAGCCTCGCGATGTTGATCGTCTCGCGCATGCTCCTCGGATTCGCCGAGGGTCCCAGCTCGGCACTGATGCACACCGCCGCGTACTCGTGGCACCCGCCGGCCAAGCGCGGCCTTCCCGGCGCAATGCTCGCCGGATCCGCCTCTGTCGCAAAGATCGCCCTCGCACCGGTACTGACCTTCATCGCCGTTCATTACGGCTGGCGTGCAGCGGTTCTCTCGCTCTCCGTCCTCGGACTCGTGTGGATGGGTTGCTGGCTGGCCGGTTGGTCCGAGGGCCCGTACACGAGCAAGGCCGTCAAGGCGACCAAGAATGCAGATACAGAAGCAAGCGAGGCAGCCGGGACAGCAACGAAGGCAGTCACCGAGCCCAATGTTCCTTGGCGCAAGATCCTGCTCTCCCGCACCTTCGTCAGCTGCTGCTTCCTCATCGCCACCATCTACGCGCTGACCACCGTCGTTCTCACCTGGCTGCCGTCGTACTTCGAGGTCGGCCTCGGATACAGTGCGATGCAAGCCGGTTCGATGTTCGCGCTGCCCTCGATCGTCGGTCTGGTTCTCATGATCACCTCCGGTTCGGTCACGGACAAGTTGATCGGCCGCGGTTACACCTCTCGCACGGTTCGTGTCATCGTCCCCTGTGTCGGCGTTCTGATCTGCGGATCGATCCTCCTGTTCCTGCCTCAGATCTCCACTCCCATCGTCGCCGTCGCCATGGTCTCGATCGGCTACGGATTCTCGGCAATCACCTTCCCGCTCATCAACGCTGCGATCTCCGAACTGTGCCCGCCGCAGCAGACTGCCGGAACGATGGGATTCTTCCTCGCCATCATGTCGATCGGCGGCCTGATTGCTCCCTACGCAACAGGAGTCATCGTGGACAACGCGGCAACACCGGCCGACGGCTACGCCCAGTCCTTCCAGGCAATCGGCATCATCGGAGTCGTCGCCGCGGCTCTGGTCCTCGTCTTCGCCAACCCCGAACGCGACCGCAAGCTCATCCGCGGCTGAGTACTCCACGTATAGCCGTTCGCTAACACAGCCATTCACCGAAAGACATTGCCGGGTCGTCCCACTCGTGATCGACTCGAGTAACGCCCCAACCGCACCGTCGCAACACCGGGCACGAACAGCAGGAGAGATACATGCGAGATGCCGTCATCGTCGACGCAGTACGTACACCGATCGGCCGTCGCGGCCGCGCCCTCTCGGAGATCCATCCGGCCGAGCTGTCCGCACATGTACTGCGTGCGCTCGCTGAACGGACCGGACTCGACGCGGCGACGGTCGACGACGTGATCTGGGGATGCGTCAGTCAGGTCGGCGAGCAGGCCGGAAGCATCGCCCGCACAGCGGCACTCGCCGCCGGCTGGCCCGACAGCGTTCCCGGTGTCACGCTGACCCGAGCCTGTGGATCGAGCCAGCAGGCAGTGTCCTTCGCTGCGGCCACCGTCATATCCGGCCAGAACGACGTGGTCGTAGCGGGAGGCGTCGAATCGATGTCGCGAGTACCGATGGGGACCGCCAGCAAAAACGGTGAGCACTTCCCCGCTTCGGTACTCGAACGCTTCGGGGTGGACAGTTTCAGCCAGGGAACCGGCGCCGAGATGATGGCCCGGAAATGGGCGCTCACACGAACGGCTCTGGACGAATACGCACTTCGCTCACACGAACTCGCGGCCACCGCCACCGATGCAGGTGCGTTCACCGGGCAGATCGCTCCGATCGCCGGCTTGTCCCAAGACGAGGGCATTCGGCGAGGCGGAAGTCTGGAGTCGCTCGCGAAGCTGCCCCCGGCCTTCGACGCCGACGGAGTCATCCACGCCGGCAACTCTTCTCAGATTTCCGACGGAGCGGGCGCCACACTCGTCACGACCAGTGAGTACGCCCGGGCACGCGGGTGGAAGCCTCTCGTCCGTATCCACACCGCAGTGGTCGCGGCCGATGACCCGGTCATCATGCTCACCGGTCCGATTGCCGCCACCGCAAAGGCATTGGATCGCTCCGGCTTGTCTATCGACGACATCGGCGCCTTCGAAATCAACGAGGCATTCGCGCCCGTCCCGCTTGCCTGGCAGGCCGAAACCGGCGCGGCCGTAGATCGTGTGAATCCGCTCGGCGGCGCGATCGCGGTCGGGCACCCACTCGGCGGATCGGGCGCGATCTTGATGACTCGCCTGGCACATCACATGCGCGATCAGGGAATTCGCTACGGACTCCAGTCGATGTGTGAGGCCGGCGGCATGGCCAATGCGACCATTCTCGAATTGATCTGACCCGACAACGCTTTCGGGCCACACGTCATCCAGCAGGAAAGAAGAATTGATTCATGAAACTCAAGGGACTTTCCACCGCGATCACCGGCGGCGCTTCAGGTCTCGGCCTGGCCACCGCTCGACGACTGCTCGACGCCGGGGCGCAGGTCACGTTGATCGATCTGCCTTCTTCCGACGGTAAGCAGGTGGCGGCCGATCTCGGAGCTGCCGCACAATTCGCCCCGGCCGACGTCACTGACAGCGAACAATTCGCGGAAGCACTCGACGCGGCGCACGAGCGCGGCGGACTGCGTGGCGTCGTCCACTGCGCGGGCGCCGGGCGTCGCATGCGCATTCTCGACAAGGACGGAAAAGCCGGATCGGTCGAGGATTTCGAGTTCGTCGTCAAACTGAATCTGGTCGGTTCGTTCAACGCACTCCGACTCGGCGCCGAGCGGATGGCCGAACTCGACGCCGTGGACGGTGAGCGAGGTGCCATCGTCATGACGGCGTCGGTCGCGGCATTCGAAGGTCAGATCGGTCAGATCAACTACACGGCATCCAAGGCCGGCATCGTCGGTATGACGGTCACCGCTGCTCGCGATCTCGCCAGCCGCGGAATCCGGGTCAACACCATTGCTCCTGGCATCATGGACACTCCCTTGCTGGCGCGCCTGCGCGAAGACGTGCGCACCGCCCTCGAAGCCTCGGTTCCCAACCCTTCACGGTTGGGTCGCCCCGACGAGTTCGGTCAGCTGGCCGTCTCCATGCTCGAGAACGGCTATCTCAACGGCGAAACCATCAGGCTCGACGGCGCTATCCGGATGGCTCCCCGGTGACGGGCGCCAGCGTGATCGCCAATCCACAACTGCGCCACAACATGCACTACCCGGATACCACAATGGCGTACTGGGCACCCAGCATGGCGTCACTGTACGGTGATCGCCTCGCCGTCGTGGACGGAGAGCGCGCGTGCACCTTCCGCGAACTCGGCCAGCGCAGTGCACAATTCGCCGGTGCATTGCGGCAAGCCGGAGTGGGCGTCGGTGACGTGGTGTTGATGCACCTCGGGAACTGCGTCGAGTTCCTCCAGGCCTACTACGGCTGCCTGCAGGCCGGAGCGACCGTTACGTTGGTCAATCCGCTGCAGCCAGAACTCGGCCTACGCAAGCAGATCGAAGAGACGTCCGCCGTTGCTGCGGTCACTCAAAGTTCGCAGCTGCACGTCCTTCTGGCGGCTTCTGCGGGAACCACCATACGTACGATCGTGATGGTCCAGGACACCGAGGGCGCGCTCGACGCTCCGGAGTCGGTCGTCGCGTTCGACGCCTTCATCGCGGACCTACCCACCGAATTCACCCCTGCCACCGTCCGTAGCGACGACATCGCGCACATCGCGTTCACGGGCGGAACCACCGGGGTGTCAAAAGGTGTTCGCGTTCTTCACCGCAACGTCGTCGGCAACATCACGCAGATGTGTGGTTGGCGGACCGGGCACGAATTGGAGGCAGGTGCCGACGGTCTGGTCACGCCACGACGCATCGACGGCCTCGACGTGCTCGGTCCGACGCCGGGAACCGGTGCGACCATCGTGGTCTCACCTCTCTTCCACGCACATTCGTTGCTCAACACGTCGTTCCTGTTGATTTCCGGGCTCACTCAGGTATTTGCCGGCCGGTTCGAACCCGGCCGGATGCTCGAGCTGATCGAAAAGCACGGCGCCACCTACCTCACCGGGTCTCCCGCCATGTGGCACGCACTGTCGGTTCATCCCGACGCTACGGTGCGTAACACCGACAGCGTGTGTGTCGTGTCCTCCGGCGCTGCCCCGATCGACAGCGTCACGCTCGCTGCGCTCCGCCGCGCATTTCCCAAAGCGCTGGTCGTCGAGGGATACGGACTGACGGAGGCCACTTGTGTGGTCACGGCCGCACCGCTGATCAACGGCTCGCAATACCGTCAGAGCAGCGTCGGCCTCCCGATCTTCGACACCGAGATACAGATTCGCGATCAACTCGACCGGAAGACTGTTCTGGGCGAGAACGAACGCGGCGAACTGTGGGTACGTGGACCTCAGGTCACCGACGGCTATCTCGGACATCCGGAAACCACCGCAGAACAGTTCGTCGACGGCTGGTTGGACACGGGCGACATCGCGTACGTGGACTCGGACGGATACCTCTTCATCTGTGACCGGGCCAAGGACATGCTCATCTACAAGGGGTACAACGTCTATCCGCGTGAACTCGAAGAGATTCTGGTCTCGCATCCGGCAATCTCGACTGCCGCGGTCGTCGGCCGCGAAGTGGGGAGCAACGGTCAAGAACCCGTCGCCTTCGTGGTGATGATTCCGGGCGCCGAGTTCGACGCCGAGCAGATCAAGGCGTTTGTCGCCGAGCAAGTGCTGCCGTACAAGAAGATTCGCGATGTCGTCGAGGTAGAGCTACTCCCGACGTCCGCCGCCGGCAAGGTGCTCAAAACCGATCTCCGGTCGAGGCTTCTCGAGTCGGTCGACAAGGCAGGTTCCAAATGACAACCTTCGCAGATCTGACGTCGCAACTGCGGGTACCAGTTCTCGCGTCACCGATGTTCATCATCTCGACGCCTGACCTCGTCATCGCGCAGTGCACGTCCGGGATTATCGGGTCTTTCCCGGCCCTGAATGCCCGTCCGCAGTCAGCACTTCGGGATTGGCTCAAGCTGATCACGGTGGCGCGCGAGGAGCATGATCGTGAACACCCGGAGAAGCCCTCCGCACCATTTGCGGTCAACCTCATCGTCCATCGGTCCAACAACCGCCTGGAAGAGGACCTTGCCACCATCGCCGAGTTCGAGGTCCCGATCGTCATCACCTCGCTCGGTGCACGCACGGACATCAACGATGCGGTACATGCGTACGGCGGAATCGTTCTCCATGACGTCATCGACAACCGCTTTGCACGCAAGGCGATCGAGAAGGGCGCGGACGGGCTGATCGCGGTCGCCGCCGGGGCAGGCGGACATGCCGGTAGACAGTCGCCGTTCGCCCTGATTCGGGAGATTCGTGAGTGGTTCGCCGGTCCGCTACTGCTGTCGGGTGCCATCGCTCACGGTGATTCGATTCTTGCTGCACTCGCGGCCGGTGCCGACCTGGCTTATGTCGGTTCGGCTTTCATCGCTACGGAAGAGGCCAACGCCGATCCGGCGTACAAGGAGATGATCGTCGACTCCGGCGCTTCGGACATCGTGTACTCCAATCTGTTCACCGGCGTACACGGGAACTACCTGCGTGGCAGCATCGTTGCCGCCGGTTTGGACCCGGAAAACTTGGCCGAATCCGATCCTTCCGCAATGAGTTTCGCGACCACCGATACCGACACCAAGGCCTGGCGCGACATCTGGGGCGCGGGCCAGGGAATCGGTTCGGTCGACGCAGTTCTTCCGACGCATGCAGTGGTCGAGCGTCTCGCATCCGAGTACGAGGCGGCCCGCGAGCGTATCTGCCGACGCTAGGGCTGCGACAGATAGTCGTCGGACAGGTATTCGTGGACCAAGCTCACGAATGCCTGTCCCACCGGCGACAAAGTCGAGGGGTCGAAGGCGAGACCGTACGCACGAAGGAATCTCGGCTCGCAGGCTCGCTCCACCACCTGACCTGGCATCGATTTCGCCACCGAGCGCTCGACCAACGAACCGCCGAGCCCAGCGATGACCATCGGTAGCCGCGACTCCCGCTGCTCCGTGACCACTGCGAGTTCCGTTCTCGTACCGGCCTTTCGGATCGAATCTTCGATCGCGTCACCCATCGCCGCCCCGCGAGGAACGAACACCATGGGAATGTCCGGCATTTCCGAAAGGCGTACCGGCCCCTCGGGTAGGTCAGTTCCCGCCGGATAGACCAGGCGGTACTCCTGCTCCCCCAATTCTACGATCTCGAGCCCTTCGCCGGCCTCGAGCGGCAGATGTGCCACCGCGAATTCGCAGTGACCGTCCCGGATGAGACTTTCCAGATTGTCCTCCCGCTCGAGTTCCGAAAATCTGACTCGCGCTTGCGGATACCGTCGACAGAACTCCGCGATCAGATCGACGATCGTCCCGGAGGTCAGAGCAGGAAAAGCCATGATGTCGAGTCGACCGACAATCGCACCGTCGGATGCCGTCAATTGTTCCGCCGCGGCTGCAACGTCTCGCAGAACCTGTCGACTCGGGCCGACCAAGCTGCGACCGGCTGCACTGAGCACCATTCCGCGCCCGATCCGGTGGAAAAGCCTCACTCCCAGTTCACGTTCCAACCCGCGCAACGCCTGGGACACCGTCGGCTGAGCAACACCCAAAGCCGCTGCAGCGCCGTTGATTCCCTTGTTCTCGACGACCGCGAGGAAGTACTCCATCTGTCGAAATTCCACCGCTCAGTCCTTCCCAGAGGATGAAGAGTACGTCGCGGCCATCTCGGCAGCCGTCGCGATGAGCGCTGCAGCGGCCGGCGATTGCTCGCCCGAGCGGTAGACGATGCCGACGTCGCGCCGAAGCGGCGGATCGAACGAGAAGGCACACACATCGGACATCTGCTGTTGTGCAACCTTTCTCGGAACAACGGTGGCGCCGATTCCGCGACGGACCAGGTCCCACGTCGTGACCGGATGGACACAATCCACGACGACGTTCTCGGCGCCTTCGCTGAGCAAACCACGAAACTGGTTCGATTGGTCACCGAGGTCGACGACGAGAGGCAAAGTGTGCAGTAGCGCTCGAGGAACCGGATCGATCAACGGCGCCACCAAGCGGCCGGACAACGACGCGTGCGTGGCGAGCACCAACTCCTGAGTGACGATCGGAGCCGTGACCAATCCTTCGTACCCGATACTCAGATCGGTGACACCGACCTCGGCCGATCCGCGCCGCAACGCGTTGTCCACCCCGGCCGGGCCGTACGTGTCGAGAACGCGCACGACGATCTTCGGGAAGTTGGCCCGGAATCGACGGACCAACTCGACCATCGGATCGATCGAGAACGCCGAGTACGAGACGACGTCCACACGGCCGAACTCGAGTTCGCGAACGGCGGTCACCTTGGCCTTCGCGCGCTCGACGTCGGCAAGTATTCGCCTGGCCGCGAGATCGAAAGTTCGTCCGGCATCGGTGAGAACCAACCGTCTACCCGTCCGGTCGAACAGCGTGGCGCCGAGTCGACGCTCGAGCGTACGAATTGCCTGTGAAAGTGACGGCTGCGAAATGTAGAGAGCCTGAGCGGCCTTCGTTATCCCACCGTGGTCGACAACAGCGACGAAGTAGGTGACAAAGTGCAGGTCCACTCACTCATCATACGACCAGCGATCTGTCGCTCACTCCACGCGAGTTACCCCTGGTACCGCCCACTCTCCGGTGAAGATCGGATCCCGCTTTTCCACGAAGGCACGAACCGCGTCGGTAGCGTCCGTCGCGAAATTGACGGCTTGTGCCCTTGCCTCGTTGTCGAGTGCTTCCCGCAACGAGAGCGAAGTGTGATGTTCGAGCATGGCCGCAGACTGACTCAATGCAGCGGGCGGACCGTCGGCGAGCCGTAGCGCCAGCGTCGACGTGTGTTCGTCCAGTTCGGCCGGTTCGACCAGATAGGTCACCAAGCCGAGTTCGTAGGCTTCCTGAGCGTCAATCGTCTCGGCGAGCATCACCAGTCGCTTGGCTTGCTGGAGTCCGACCAGTCTCGGCAGGATCCACGAACCCCCGAAGTCGACCGACAACCCGCGTTTGGCAAAGATCTGGCTGAACTTCGCGCCTTTGGCTGCCACGACGAAGTCGCAGAGTAACGCCATGTTCCATCCGGCTCCGACGGCAAACCCGTCGACCTTTGCCACCAGGGGCTTGGGAAACTCACCCAGGGCGGCTGCCGTTGCGTTGATGACGCGCATCCGATCGAGCGGATGCGACGAGCCGCGTTTGTCCAGATCGGAACCCGCGCAGAAGGTGCCACCCGCGCCGGTCAGGATCACCGAGCGAATCTGCGAGTCCTCCTGAAGTTCGAGGACCGCTTCACGGAGCGCGATCCAGGCGTCAAGATCGAGCGCGTTGCGGCGATGCGGTCGATCGAGAACGATCGTTGCGACAGCGCCCGTGCGTTCGATGCTTACGGCCGCGCGCTCGACGGTTTCGGCACTCATGAACCACTCCACACGGGAGAGCGCTTCTCGGCGAATGCGGTGGCACCTTCCTTGGCATCCCGAGATGCGAAGACCGGATCGATGAATTCGCGTTGCGCGACAAAGGCATCCGGATCGGTGTACTTGGCGGACATTGCCAGCACCTGCTTCGTCGCGCGCACAGCCAGCGGACCGTTTGCCGCTACTCGTGCCGCCAGCTCGCGTGCGACAGCCAGAGCCTGTCCCGGTTCGGCGAGTCGATTGACCAGGCCGTGATGATGTGCCACGGCGGCACTGAGTGGGTCACCCGTGATAGCGATCTCCATGGCGAGCTGATACGGGAGAATCTTGGGCAGACGCAGAAGGCCACCGGCGGCCGCGGCAAGCCCCCGCTTCACTTCGGGTAAGCCGAATTTCGCGTCGGAGGATGCCACGATCAGATCCGCTGCCAACGCCAGTTCACAACCGCCGGCGAGTGCCCAACCCTCGACGGCTGCGATCAGCGGCTTCGACGGCGGAGCTTCGGTCAAACCGGCGAACCCACGACCGGGCAGCGATGGTCGTTCGCCGCGTGCGAATCCCTTGAGATCCATACCTGCGCAGAAGGTTCCACCAGCCCCGGTCAGAATTCCGATGGTGAGATCGGACCGTTCCTCGAACTCGTCGATCGCGGCCGCCAAGGCCTTCGCGAGTTCCAGGTTGACCGCGTTCTTGGCCTCGGGACGATTGAGTGTGATGACGGCAATGCCGTCGGCGAAGTCGGTGAGCACGACGCTCATGTTCGGTTCCTACTTCCGTGATGAGATTCTTTGAAAGGTCACTGAGCGCGGAGGCTCCATCGCACGGGCGTGCCGCCGGACGGTGTCACGATCTCCCGCTTGGCCAAAACAACAAGATGAGCATGTGTTTCGCGGACTGCCAGGCGAAGTAGCCGCGGCGACATCTGATCGAACGGGCGAGACCAGGAAATCGTGCGCGAGAGGTCCCAGGCCGTGGACTCGGGCTCGGCCTGCACCGCCTCCACAATTTCCGCCAATCTTTCCTCGTGGTGCCCCATCAATTGACGTGCACGATCAGCGATCCCCCGGAATCGATATTCGTGTGCCGGAAGGACTTCGCATTCACCCAGGGTTGTCGTCGCCTCGAGCGAGAGCAGATAACGATGGAGCGGGTTCTCGAGTTCACCGGGAATCGTGGAGATGTTCGGGCTGATCCTCGGCAACATGTGATCGCCGCTGAACAACAACCCCCGGTCCTCTTCCACGAAGCAGAGATGTCCGGGGGTGTGCCCGGGCGTCCACTGGGCGCGAAGATTCCATCCGGGTAGGTCGAGTAAATCCCCATCGCCCAGAACAACGTCGATGGATTCGTGCTCAGCGAACCGCACCAGGTCGACCCGAGAGGCGTCGAGCACTTCCGCCGGCGCGCCGAGTTCGGACAACTGCAAGTTCCAACCACTGATGTCGTTGCGAGTCTGCTCGGGGCCGTGGTATCCGAGAAGCGTCGCGTCGGCCACGTGCATCGCCAGCGTTGCACCGCTGACCTGCCGAAGGCGCGGCGCCAGGCCGAAGTGATCGGGATGCAGGTGTGTGATTGCCGCATACCGCACTTCGGAAACGTGGTATCCGATCGACGCTATGCCGTCGACCAGAGCCTGCCACGACTGTTCGTGATCCCAACCGACGTCGATGAGGGCTAGTCCGTCGTCGAGGGCGAGTGCGTAGACGAGCACGTAGCGCAAAGGGTTGTCCGGCATGGGAACAGGGATCGACCACAATCCGTCCCGTACCTGCTCCACCGGTGGAAGGACTTTGTTCGCCCACGCCTCACGTTGTGCGACGCCGACGTCTTCGGTCACGATCATGATGCTTCTCCGCTCGCGTTCAGCATGGTCCGCAGGCTCGACTTGAGCAGTTTTCCGCTCGCATTGCGAGGTAGAGAGTCCACGAAATGGATCTGGCGAGGCTTCTTGTACGACGCCAACTTCGCTGTGCTGAAAGCAATCAACTCCTCGACGCTGGGCACCGCGGCACCGTCGACGAGTTTGACGACTGCGGTCACGGATTCACCCCAGCGCGTGTCGGGAACCCCGACCACCGCGACCTCGGCAACCGAAGGGTGCTCGGCCAGAATGGATTCCACCTCGATCGGATAAACGTTCTCGCCGCCGGTGATGATCATGTCCTTGAGACGATCGGTGACGAACAGATAGCCCTCGTCGTCCAGATGACCGGCATCGCCCGTTCGGAGAAAACCGTCGTGGGTGAACAATTCGGCGGTCTCACGTTCACGTCGCCAGTACCCGCGAGTGTTGTTTCTACTGCGCGCGACGATCTCACCGGACTCGTTGGGCGGCAATTCTGCACCAGTCGTGACGTCTCGAATGGAGATCTCGACGCCGATCATCGGTTTTCCTGCAGAGCGGAGCAAGTCCGATCGCGGCCCACTCACATGATGGTCGTAGGCGCGAAGGACGGATACCGAACCCGTTGTCTCGGTCATCCCGTATCGCTGAACGAATTTGCAGTTCAACACGTTCATCGCGTGGGCGAGGAGTGCCGGCGTGATCGGCGACGCCCCGTACGCGACCACCTGCAAGCTGGAGAGATCGAAACTGTCGAGGGTGGGCAGATCTACCAGCGTCTGAATGACCGCAGGTACCAGAAATGCGTGGGTGACGTGGTGAGTCGCGATGGCATCAGCGACCCGAGCCGGCGCCATGTCTCCGAGCAGCACCAAAGGCACTCCGGCGGACAGGCACGTACTCATCCAGCCTGCACCGGCGATGTGAAAGAGAGGCAGCGCGTCGAGTGCCACTGCATTCGAACCGAATTCGTACACGTCGAACCCAGCGGGTTCGTTGTACAGATTCCGATGCGTGGCCACGACTCCCTTGGGCCGGCCGGTGGTCCCGGACGTGTACAGCTGCAGAACCGCTGCGTCTGGCTCGTGCCCAAGTCCGGGGTCGACGCCCGTCCCGGACGCCGCGAACGCCGCCCAGGTTCGCGAATTCGGCAGACTTCCTGGGGCTCCCACGGCTATGACCGCGATGTCCGGCAACGCTGTGGAAATCGCTGCCGCGCCCACTGCGAACTCGTCGTCGACGATCAAGACGTCGAGTTCTGCGTCCTCGGCGATGTCGACGAGTTCGCGTGGGTTGAGTCGCCAGTTCAACGGAATGAACACAGCGCCTGCCTTCGCACACGCGATGAAGGTTTCCGCACCTTCGAGACCCATCCGCAGTAGCGCGCCGACACGAGCACCCGTCGCGGTTACTTCTGCCAACGCACTCGCCAAGGCATTGGTCTCGCCGTCCAGCTCGGCCCACGTCAAAGCTCGGTCGCCGCACGTGATCGCCGGATCGAACGGCCGAGTAGACGCCGAGTGGCGTATCCGGTTGGGCAGGTGAAGCTCGCTCACATCACGCTCCTGTGTTCCAGGTACTCACCGAGCGCGAACCGCGGTCAGTGGTACTGGAACAGTCGACCATCGCTATGGCCTGCGCCACAAAGACGAGAAGGCGCACAGAGCCATAGCTCAGACCTATGTCTGCAGGTCGCAGCAAGTCACCGCAGCCAGGGCACCGTCATCTGGGAGAATTCGTCAGATGCAGGCACCCGGGATGGACATACGCAGCGCGCAGTATCTCGTCGCCGTCGTCGACCACGGCAGCGTCACTGCGGCCGCGGACGTCCTGCATATCTCGCAACCGTCACTGTCGCAGGCCGTGCGCAACCTCGAACGAGCACTCGGAGCCACACTCTTCGAGCGCACCACTCGCGGTTTGACTCCCACCACAGTCGGACTGGCGGTCGCCGAGTCTGCCCGTACGTTGCTTTCCGACGTTGCGCGGGCCGAAGCCGCGGTGGCTGCGGTAATCGCTTTGCGTGCCGGGGAACTCGCCCTAGCTGTCCAGTCCGATCTGGCCATCGACCCGGTAGCCGAGGTCGCCGGACGCCTCCATCTGACGGCACCCGGAATTCGGTTCTCCACGAACGCCGCCGCGAACGCACTGGAGGTGCGAGCACTGGTCAGAGCGGGCGCGTGTGAACTTGGGTTTCTCGAGACTCATCCGGGTACCGGTGTCTCCGACGGGCTTCGAGAAATCTCCGTGAGTACCCAGGAAACGGTCTTGTCTGTCCCCGTTCACCTGGCCACAGAACTACCCGACCCGGTTCCACGCGCTGTGGTTGCGGGCCTGCCGATGGTGGTCGAGGCCTCTGCGGCCAGGCGCGGGCATTCGGTCGACGACGACCTGGAACTCACCAACGTCGTGGTGGAAGTACCTGATCGCCTTGCCGTCCGGGAGATGGTCGGCCAAGGCGTAGGCGCCGCACTGCTTCCCAGATCGATCGCCGAACAAGACTCCCCGGCAGCTGAGGTTCGCTCGCTGTTCCCACCGATCACCCGGCAGACGATCTTGGTCTACCGCGACGGCCCGCTCTCGCCGGCCGGATCCGCGTACATCGAAAAACTCTCGACATTTCACAAGCCGTCGACGAACAACTTGCCCAACGGGGAGAGCGTCTCCGGATCGAATTCGACGCCGTAGCTCAGCGAGATCGCCGGCTCCACCGGAAATATCTCCGCGCCGGACGCGACCGATCTCTCGGCCAGCGAACGCTCCATGAACGCCATACCCAAACCCGCGAAGACGAACGCGCCGACGGTCTCCCGCTGCGCCAGCTCCGTCGACATTCGAGTCCTGGCACCGGCAGCCTGCAGGGACGACTCTATGGCGAGCCGCGCCCGCGAGTGTTTGAGCACGCCCACCACCGGAAGATCGGGCAGTTCCGTCAATGACACCGGCTCTCCTGCATCGGGTTTCACGCCGTCGGGCCACACATCCGGGTGTACCCCCGACGGCACTGCCAGCCAGTACTCGTTCACCCCGATCACTTTTGTCGACAGCGCCGACATGTCCGGCGGCCAATAGCTGAAGACCACCTCGCACGCGCCGTCTGCCAGGACCTGTTCGGTCGTCGCACCCTGCGGTAGTTCACCGACCCGTACGGTGACACCAGGCCACTGCTCACGAAAGTTCGCCACGATGCGTGCGATCGGGCCTTCGAGACCATGTGCCGCGGAAAAGATGTCGAGGCGCCCACGAGGCTCGTCGGCCGTACCGATCGCGACATTGAACGCGGCCGCACTACTGCGCATCATCTGCCTGGCCGGTCCTACCAACGCCCGACCTGCTGCCGTCAGAACCAAACCGCGACCGACACGGTGGAACAGTTCGACTCCGAGTTCGCGCTCGAGACCACGAATCCCCTGCGACAGCGACGGCTTGGTGACCGACAGATTCTGCGCTGCCGTCGACAGAGACTCCCCACCGGCAACGGCGAGGAAGTACTCGATCTGACGTAGGTCCACGCCGTCGACTTTGCCATAAACGCAGCCAGGTATACCGGTAGCAAGCACTGCAGGGTGTTCATGCACCCTTCACTAATCGGACATTCAGGACACACCTTCTTCTACCCGGCGCCACCTACCGTAATTGGTCCAGACCAATTACGGATAGGTCTGAACCACCGCGTCGAAGACAAGGAATCCTCGTGAGACGTACGACCATCGCGATAGCAGCCGTGACCGCGGCTCTCGCCGTTCCCGGCATCGCCCCCGCCGAACCCCATGCCGAACCCGGCTGGGGCAGTTCGTCCTTCGAATGGGGCAGCTCTTCGGGTGAGAACAACACGCCGCCCGCAGCGCCCGGCGTCAGTGTCCCCGGCGGACGGTACGAGCACCCCGTCGACCTGACCTTCACCGCCGAGCGCGGCACCACCGTCCGCTACACCTTGGACGGAACGACACCCACCACCGACAGCCAAGCTGCCACGCCGGGACATCCGTTGCAGATCGCACAGGACACCAACGTCACTGTCGCCGCTTTCCGCGGCGATCACGCGAGCGCGGCGGTCTCGTTCGGCTACCTGATCAAGACCTCGGAAAAGCCGCTGGCTCAGGTCGTCGTGATGTCCGACGTCCACGTCGGCGATCACGCGAACAACGACAAGAAGTACGAAAGCTTCTTCGACACAATCGGTTCCATCTTCCCGAAACCAGACGCAATCCTGTCCAACGGCGACATGATCAACGACAACGGAGACGGCAAGGGCCCCGATCACAAGATCGTCGCAGAGATCTTCCAGGCAAACCTCGCCAGGAAGGGAATGAACGACACCCAACTGCTGATCTCCAACGGCAACCACGATGCAAGTCTCGAGGCGATCAGAGCGGGATACCCGACAGAGTGGTTCCCGGATTCCGGTGGCGGATACTACGAATCAGATGTCAGCGGTGTCCATCTCTTCACAGTGAACACCGAGACATACAACAATGATTCAGCACAACGCAATTGGCTGAAGTCCCGCCTGACCGAAATCACCTCGGACTCGGCGAACCTGACCAAACCGATTCTCGTACAGGGCCACCGACCTGCCAGCAACACGGCCATGGACGGCCAGCAAGCGTCGAATCCACGACTGACAGAGGACTTGAGCGCCTTCCCACAGGCAATCTTCTTCTCCGGACACTCGCATCTGAACAACAACGACGATCGGTCGATCCATCAGCGTGACTTCACGTCGGTCAACGACGGTTCGATGTCGTACATCGAAATCGACCACGGCTATCAGATGGTGACCGAATCCGGTCTCGCCAACCGATTCGAATCACCCACGGCACAAGCACTCTTCGTCGAGGTCTACCAGGACCGCACGGAGATCAACCGCATCAACATGGCGGCAGACAAGCACGACATCTACGCCGGCGGCGCGTGGTCGGCGAGTTGGCAGCCGCCGTACTCGAGCGCCGGCACTCTGAGCGGTTCGGGGTGGACGGTCGAGCTCGACGGTTCGACCAACCAGCAGATCAAGGACAACTTCCGCTACATCCAGGGTGCACGGAACACGCACGCGCCGGAATTCACCACGACCACCCCGCTCTCGGTGACGACCGGCGAAAACGGTGCGACCGCATTGAGGATCGCGCAGGCCAAGGACGATCAGATGGTGCACCACTACGCCGTCGAGGTCACGGACACGGCCACCGGAGCGAAGGTTGTCTCGTCGAAGGTGCTCTCCGACTTCTACTTCATGCCGCGGCCGAACAGCCTCGACATTCCGATTCCCGATGCAGCAGCGGGCACCGCGTACGAAGCTCGTGTCGAAGCCGTTGACGCATACGGCAATCGGTCACCAGTGACAACCTTGGCGTTCAAGCGCTGACGTTACCCGTTGACTTCACCCGCTGATCCGACACGACGAAGCGGCACCGCAAAAGTTTCGCGGTGCCGCTTCTCGGTTCAGTTGTAGGTACGCAGCAGGCCCTTGCTGATGATCTGCTTCTGGATGTCGCTGGTGCCTTCACCGATCAGAAGGAACGGCGCCTCGCGCATCAACCGCTCGATCTCGTATTCCTTGGAGTAGCCGTACCCACCGTGGATACGGAAGCTGTCCTGCGTGACCTCCGAGCAGAATTCACTCGCCAGGTACTTCGCCATGCCTGCGGCGACGTCGTTGCGCTCACCCGAGTCCTTGAGCCTGGCAGCGTTGACCATCATCAGATGGGCCGCTTCGACTTTGGTGCCCATCTCGGCGATCCGGAACGCGATGGCCTGATGCTCGGCGATCGGCTTGCCGAAAGTCTCGCGTTGCTTGGCGTAAGTGACAGCCAGTTCGAAAGCGCGGTGGGCGATTCCGCAAGCGCGAGCGGCGACGTTGACCCGGCCGATCTCGACGCCGTCCATCATGTGCCGAAATCCCAAACCGGGGGTGCCACCGAGAACCTCTTCGGCTGCGATCTCGAAACCGTCGAAGATCATCTCCGTGGTGTCGATTCCCTTGTAGCCCATCTTCTCGAGCTTGCCCGGAATGGTCAGGCCCGGGAGTACCTCACCGAAACCTGCGGGCTTCTCGATCAATATCGTCGTCAGATTGTTGTGCGGCTTCTCCGCGCCCTCGTCCGTCTTGACCAGGACTGCAACCAGCGTCGACGAACCACCGTTGGTCAGCCACATCTTCTGGCCGTTGACGACGTAGTCGCCCGATTCGGTGCGCCGCGCCCTGGTGGTGATCGCGGCAACGTCCGAACCCAATGCAGGTTCGGACATGGAGAATGCGCCGGTGAGCTCTCCGGACGCCAGACGCGGCAGGTACTTCGCCTTCTGTTCCGGCGTCCCGTGCGCGGAAATCATGTGAGCCACGATGAAATGCGTGTTGATGACACCGGACACGCTCATCCATCCGCGGGCCAACTCTTCGACGCACAGCGCATAGGTAAGCAGTGATTCGCCGATTCCCCCGTACTCGGGGTCGATGGTCAGTCCGAACAGACCCATGTCCTTCATCTGCTTGACGATGTCGGTCGGATACGTATCCGAGTGTTCGAGTTCCTGCGCCGCGGGGATGACGACGCGATCGACGAACTCTCGTACCGCCCCGACGATGTCGGTCTGGGTTTCGGTCAATCCCGCCGTCTGCGCCAAACGAGTCACTGTTCCACCTGTCAGTCGGTACTTCGCACTCTCCTGTCGACGAAACAGATTCGACTACAGGAACTTTCAACCAGCGGCGAGCCGTGCTCAGCAGAGGTCGTGCGTCCATTCAATCCTTGAACGGTATATGTGTCAAAGTCGATTTCACATACGAACCGTATGGCGGAAACTATGTCCGAACAGGTCGTTCCCACTGTTGACAATCCCGCCGCGCGTGCTGGATATTCGAGTGGCCAGGTCGCGGTGGCCCTTCGATCGGTCCCTTCACGCGACGCATTCCCCACCTCTCCTCGAGACAGGCGCATTCCATGCACGACGCAGTCATCTGTGAACCCGTTCGCACCCCGGTAGGCGGATTCGGCGGAGTATTCAAGGACGTTCCCGTCACCACTCTCGCCGGCACTGTTGTGCGTGGCCTCGTCGAACGAACCGGCATTGCGTCCACAGATGTCGACGACGTCATCTTCGGTCAGGGTTACGCCAACGGAGAGGCTGCGGCCATCGGGCGAATCGCGGCACTCGACGCCGGTCTCGACGTGTCCGTTCCCGGAATACAACTCGATCGCCGTTGCGGCTCAGGTTTGCAAGCGATCATCTACGCCGCGATGCAAGTACAGACCGGGATGAGCGACCTGGTCATCGCCGGCGGCGCCGAGAGCATGAGCGGAACCGAGTTCTACTCCACCGACATGCGTTGGGGCACAAAGCGCCCTTCCGTCGAGTTCCACGACCGACTGGCCAAACCGCGCACGAACTCCGGCGGAGTCAACTTCCCGGTCGAGGGCGGAATGATCGAGACCGCCGAGAACTTGCGTCGGGAGTACTCGATCACTCGCGACGCGCAGGACCGTTACGCGGTCCGATCACACGAGCGGGCAGTTCATGCCCAGGACAGCGGGTATTTCGACGACGAGACCATTCCCGTTTCGGTGCCCGGACGCCGTGGTGAGCAGACGGTGGTCACTCGCGACGAGCATCCGCGCCGAGGGATTCAGTTGGCCGATCTCGCTGCACTGCGCCCCATTCGAGGTCGCGTCGATCCCGAAGCCACTGTCACCGCCGGTAATGCGTGCGGCCAGAACGACGCCGGCGCAGCCGCGATCGTCACTACAGTTGCCAACGCCGAACGGCTGGGCCTGCGACCATTCGCGAAACTGGTCAGCTGGGGTGTGGCCGGTGTGGAGCCGAACCGGATGGGCATCGGCCCGGTTCCTGCCGTGGCGAAGGCACTCTCCCGTGTCGACCTGTCACTCGACGACATCGACCTCATCGAAGTCAACGAGGCCTTCGCGGCCCAGGTTCTCGCGTGCGCCAAGGCCTGGGGATTGAGCGCCCAGGACATCGAGGAACGGTTCAACGTCAACGGTTCCGGCATCTCGCTCGGACATCCTGTCGGCGCTACCGGTGGGCGGATCCTTGCAAATCTGCTGCGCGAACTCGACCGGCGCCAGGGACGGTACGGGATCGAGACCATGTGCATCGGCGGCGGACAAGGGATTGCAGCGGTGTTCGAGAACCTTCGACGCTAGGGAGCGTCAACCGATCGATCCGTCTTTTCGGAGATTCGTGATCTGATCGTCGGTACGCCCCAACTCGGCCAGCAGAGAATCCGTCTGCTGGCCGAGAGCTGGAACATCACCCATGCGCATTTCGACATCCGAGTACGTCATCGGAGGCAACACGGCATCGATCGGACCATGTTCGGTGCCCACGGACCGCCACCTGGCACGCTTCTCCAGCTGCGGATGTTCCAGCAGACCGGCCATGTCGTTGAGTGCCGCAGCCGGAACACCAGCGGCGGCCAGGCGCTGATCCAGATCTGCCGTCGAGTACAGACGAGTCAGAGAACCCACCAATTCGTCTACCTCACCGCGGTTTTCGACGCGCACGATATTGGTGCGGTACCGCGGATGGTCGACCAGATCCTCGCGCTCGAACACGTCCACCATCAGTGCCCGCCATCCACGATCGTTCTGGACGCCGATCAGGATCTCGCCGTCGGCAGTCGGATACGAATCGTAGGGAACGATGGCCGCGTGGCCGAGACCGACGCGCGGAATCTGCTTGTCCGCATACATTTTCATGTACATTGGATGACCCAGCCACTCGACGGTGGAATCGAACATCGAGACCTCGACGAGCGCTCCCTTGCCCGTTCGCTCTCTACGGAACAGGGCGCTCAGAATCGAAGTCAGCGCGTACATTCCTGCCGCGATGTCCGAGACCGGGATGCCGGTCTTGGTGGCCGTTTCCGGTGTGCCTGTCACGGAGATCATTCCGGTCTCGGCTTGAACCAACATGTCGTAGGCCTTGCGCTCGCGCCGTGGGCCCGCGCTGCCGTAGCCGGACATGTCGATCACGATGAGCCGTGGGAATTTCTCGCGCAGTTCCTCCGCGCCGAACCCCAGTCTCGCGGCAGCGTCAGGAGCCAGGTTCTGCAGGAACACATCGGCTCGCGCGACAAGGTCGAGAACGATCTGCCGGCCGGATTCCGATTTCACGTCGACGGCAATGGATTCCTTGGAACGGTTGAGCCACACGAAGTGTGATGCCTGACCGTGAACCGCCTGGTCGTAGTGACGCGCAAAGTCACCCTCACCGACGCGTTCTATCTTGATCACCCGCGCACCCATGTCCGCGAGATGTCGGGTGGCGAGCGGTGCCGCCACCGCCTGTTCGAGTGCAACTACGGTGATTCCGTCGAGCGGAAGGTCCGAGTTCGGCTGTCCCATGTCAGTAGTCACCCCAGAAGTTTTACACCCAGAATTCTTGCACTCTGAATTCTTGCACTCGAACAGGACGGATCAGATGTGGCGGCCGCCGGTGATCTCGAGGACCGTACCCGTCATATAGCTCGAGAGGTCGCTCGCGAGGAACAGTACAACCGAAGCAACTTCCGAAGGCTCGGCTGCGCGCCCCATCGGAATCTCGGCCAGCTTCTCGTTCCAGATTCGTTCGGGCATCGCCTCGGTCATTGCCGTGCGGACCAGTCCGGGCTGAACGGCGTTGACGCGAACGTTCTTGAATGCGACCTCTTTTGCCGCGGCCTTCGTCAGACCGACGATGCCGGCCTTGGCGGCGGAGTAGTTGGTCTGCCCGAGCATGCCGACCTTGCCGGAGATCGACGAGATGTTCACGATTGCGCCGGTTTCGCGCTCACGCATGCGGGCGGCGGCAGCGCGTGTCCCGTTCCACGCTCCCTTGAGGTGAACGGCGATCACGTCGTCGAAGTCCTGCTCGGTCATCTTCCGCATCGTGGCATCGCGAGTCATGCCGGCGTTGTTGACCATGACATCGACTGGGCCGAAAGCGCTTTCAGCCAGATCGAGCATTGCCTCGACCTGTCCCGAGTCCCGAACGTCGCAGGAAGCGAAACGAGCGACCGACTCTCCGCCGAGTTCGGCGACCGCAGCCGTTCCCACGCCTTCGTTGATGTCGCCGATGACGACGGTCGCGCCTTCCTTGATGAAGGTGCGCGCAATTTCGAGCCCGATCCCCTGTGCTCCGCCCGTCACCACTGCGACCTTGCCGTCCAACAATCCCATGTCCACTCCGTTCGTGAGGTTAAAGCTCGTCAGGTAAAAAGGTGTCAGCGCTGGTTTTGCTTTTTCGCTTGCGCCACGAGCCCACCGCCGAGAATCAGTCGCTGGATCTCGCTGGTTCCCTCGTACAGGCGCAACAGGCGAACTTCACGGTAGATGCGTTCGACCGGCACACCGCGCATGTACCCGTTGCCACCGTGGATCTGCACGGCGAGATCCGCGACCTTGCCCACCATCTCGGTGCAGAAAAGCTTTGCCGCCGAGGGGCCGAGACGTCGATCCTCACCGCTGACGTACCGCGCGGCTACCTCACGCACCATCGCACGCCCGGCCATGACACCTGCCTGCTGGTCGGCCAGCATCGCTTGAACCAGTTGGAAGTCGCCGATAGCGGTACCGCCCTGTTCCGTGACCACGGAGAATGCGACAGATTCGTCGAGCGCTCGCTGTGCTGCTCCCACCGAGAGCGCCGCGATATGGACTCGTCCGCGTGCGAGAGACGTCATCGCAGCGCGGTATCCGGTGTCCTGGTCGCCACCGACGAGGGCCGACTCGGGAACCCGGACGTTGTCGAAGGTGACCTCGGAGGTCCAAGCACCTTCCTGACCCATCTTCTTGTCCTTGGGACCGACCGTGACGCCCGGCGTGTCGGCCGGAACCAGGAACACTGCGATTCCCGGACCATCGGAATCCGCCGGGCGGGTGCGTGCGAACACCACGAACAGCTGCGCCAGTGGAGCATTGGTGATGAACCGCTTGTTGCCGTCGATGACCCAGTCGGATCCGTCCAGAACTGCCTTGGTCCGAAGGCCGGCCGGGTTGGAGCCCGCGCCCGGTTCGGTCAGAGCGAACGAAGCCACGACGTCACCGGAGGCGATGCGCTCGAGCCACTGAGCCTTCTGCTCGTCGGTACCGAAGCCGACCAATACCTGCCCGGCAATTCCGTTGTTGGTACCGAACATCGAGCGCAGCGCCAGGGACGTGTAGCCGAATTCCATTGCCAATTCGACGTCTTGGGTGAGGTCGAGTCCGAGCCCACCCCATTCCTGAGGGATCGCGTAGCCGAAGAGCCCGATGGCTGCGGCTTTCTTGCGTATGTCCTCAGGAATGGCGTCGGTGTCGGCTATCTCCTGCTCACGCGGAACGACTTCCTTTCGGATGAACTCCCGCGCAGTCGCCAAGATATCTGCGAAGTCATCTGCATCGACCTGCATTCCCACCACTCACCTTGCTGTTTCCGAAGTCCATGCCGTCCTCCGAAGTCAATACCGTGAGGCAATCGGAGTCAAAGACCTGAAAACGAACCGAAGGTAAGGCAGAACCTATAGCAAGTCTCAGACGGTGCGCAGTTCCCGCTTCAGTAGCTTGCCGCTCTGATTGCGCGGGAGTTCGGCCACGAAACGGACGTGCTTGGGCACCTTGAACGGAGCGATCCGTTCCTTGACGTGGGCAATCAACGCCTCGGGCGTCAACTCGTCGTTGCCGGCCTTGAGCACGACGATCGCGGTGACGGCCTCGATCCACTTCTCGTCGGGCGTACCGATCACGGCAACTTCTGCCACTGCGGGGTGCGTGTACACCGCATCTTCGACCTCGCGCGACGCCACCAGGATGCCGCCGGTGTTGATGACGTCCTTGATCCGGTCGACGACCGTGATGAAACCTTCGTCGTCCCGCACGACCAGATCGCCCGAATGGAACCAGCCGTCACGGAAGGCCTCGGCGGTGGCTTCCGGGTTCTCCCAGTAGCCGTTGCACAGCTGCGGCGAGCGGTAGAGAACCTCACCGGACTCACCGTCGGCGACGTCATTTCCGTCGGCGTCGACCACGCGGGTTTCGACGAAGAACACCGCGCGACCGCAGGAAGACGGACGATCGGCATGCTCGCTGGGCTGGAGAACTGTTGCCAGTGGACCGATTTCGGACTGGCCGAAGCAGTTGTAGAAGCCGATGTCCGGGTAACGCTCACGCAGGCGATTGAGCACGGTGACCGGCATGATCGAGGCGCCGTACTGCGCCTTCTTCAGCGAGGACAGATCGCGGGTCTCGAGGTCAGGATGGTTGGCCAGCGGTACCCACACGGTCGGAGCCAGGAACAGCGATCCGATCTTTTCGGCTTCGACACGGCGCAGGATTTCCGGGATGTCCGGCGCCTGCATCAGACTGACCGTTGCGCCCACGGACAGGTACGGCAGCATGAAGACGTGCATGCCCGCGGAGTGGTACATCGGCATGCAGATCAACGGGTTGTCACTCTTGTCGAGCCCCAGCGCGATCACCGAGGACACGTACTCGTGAACCAGCGCACCGTGAGACATCATGGCGCCCTTGGGCTTCGAGGTGGTACCCGAGGTATAGAGCAGCTGCGCCAGATCCGTCGACGTCGCACGCGGTTCGAAGACCGGTACCTCGCCTGCCTCACCGATCGTGACGACCGACAGTTCTGCATCCCGCAGCGCGATCACGTGGTCGAGATCAAGGTCGGAGCGGACCGAGTCGAGCGTCGACGCCAATGCCGGATCCACCAACACCGCGCGGGCGCCCGACTGCGCCACGAGGTACCGGAGTTCGTCCCCCTTGAGTGCGTAATTGACCGGAACATGCACCAAACCTGCTCGCGCACAAGCAAGGAATCCGATTGCATAGGCGTCGGAATTGGTTCCGTATGCCGCGACGCGGTCGCCGTGTTCGAGACCCAGACCGAGCAGATAGGCCGCGACCCGGGTGACCGCGTCGTCGAGTTCGCGGTACGTGCGGGTGCGATCCTCGAAGACGACGGCTACGCGGTCGGGGTACTTGGCTGCCGAGCGCCGAAGCACTCCGTCGACGGTGTTGGTGCGTGGATCCAGGCTCATGCGCCTCAGGTTATAGGACGTCCAACTAAACCGGAAGAGCGATCGTTACTTATTGCGCCATTCGGGCTTTCGCTTGTCCACGAAGGCTTGCATACCTTCCTGAGCGTCGCAGGTCACGGCGTTGGTTGCCATCGTTTCCGCCATCGCCTCGTACGCCTGCGCTTGCGGCAGATCGATCTGGTGATAGAACGCCTGCTTGCCGATCTTCACCGTCAAGGGGCTGGCCGTCGTGATCTTGGCGGCCAGTTCGCGTACCTCCCGGTCCAGGTCTTCGGGCGGGACGACAAAGTTCACCAGACCCCAGTCCGCAGCGGTCTCGGCGTCGATCGTCTGACCGGTCAGCAACATCTGCATCGACCGCTTGCGCCCTACCGCCCTGCTCAGAGCAACCATCGGCGTCGAACAGAACAGTCCGATCTTGACGCCGGGAGTACCGAAAACAGCGTTCGACGCTGCAACGACCAGATCACACGACGCGGCCAACTGGCAGCCCGCCGCGATAGCCGGGCCCTGGACTGCGGCAATCACCGGCTGCGGAATCCGCTGCACGGTCTCCATCATCTCGGTACAGCCGTCGAAGATCGCCCGCTCGTCCTCGAGGGTTCTCCCGATCATCTCCGTCAGATCGTGGCCCGCGGAGAACACCGGGCCTTCGGCGCGCACGACGACAACCCGTACGCGCTCGTCCGCAGCCAACTCGAGAAGGGCAGCCGTCACCTCGCGCATGGTCTCCGCCGAGAGCGGATTGCGGCGCGCCGGCCGATCGAGCGTCAGGAAACCGAGTCCCACCGATTCCTCGACGGAAATCTTCACTGCAGTGTTTTCTACCTGTGTCTGCGACATGTGTTCTCTCTACCAATCGAATCCGTCCCGGTCAACGAGACGAAAAGGGCATCCGCTCGCGCCGCGTCGATACGGTCCGGTCAATACTTCGCCACTACGAGGAGTGCCCATGAGCACCGATGTCGCCGTCACCACCGATCTCGAACAGATACTGCGCGCCCAGCAGGAAGCGACTCGCGCCGCCGGGCTTCCGTCCGCGCAGACACGACGCGAGCGCATCCAGCGCGTCGTCGATCTCCTGGTCGCAAACCACAAGGATTTGACCGAAGCGATCAACGAAGACTTCGGCGGTCGAATTCCGGCCTACTCGGTCATGAATGACGTTCTGGGATCGATGGTTTCACTCAAGCATGTTCGTGATTCTCTCGAAGAGTGGATGATTCGCTCACCGAGAGCGACCGGAGCGATGCAGGACCAACTCGGTGCCACGGCGTACGTGTCGTACCAACCCAAGGGTTCGATCGGCATCATCGGAACCTGGAACGCACCACTCTTCACTCTCCTGAGCCCCCTCGCCTGCGCTCTGGGAGCGGGAAATCGCGCGGTTCTCAAACCGTCGGAGATCGTGCCCAACACTGCGGCCGTCCTGGCCGAGGCGGCGCGTCGAACGCTCGACCCCGTGGAGGTCGCGGTGGTGACCGGCGGGCCGGAAGTCGCTGATCTGCTGACGTCCCTGCCTTTCGACCACCTCGTCTTCACCGGCAGCACGACCGTCGGCAAGCTGGTCATGGCCAATGCTGCGAAGAACCTGGTTCCGGTCACCCTCGAACTCGGCGGCAAGTCACCGAGCGTCTTGAGCCGCAGTGCCGATATCACCTCTGCTGCTTCGCGTTTGGCTATCGCGAAGTCGACCAACGCCGGTCAACTCTGCGTCTCTCCCGATCTGATCTACGTCCCACGCGAGAACACGGAAGCGTTCATCGGCGCATTCACCGATCAGTTCACGGGACTGTTCCCCACCATCGCCGACAACAAGGACATGGTCTCGATAGTCAGCGATCGTCACCTCGCACGCATCGAGGGGTACATCGAGGACGCTGAAGAACGTGGAGCACGAATCATCACCGTTCCCGACGAAGAACTCTCCGCTGACACTCGTCGTCGCCCACTGCGAATTGTGGTCGACCCTCCGACCGACGCACAGATCATGAAGGAGGAGATCTTCGGGCCGGCCGTCGTGATCCTGCCGTACGACGAACTCGACAGCGTTGTCGCGGACATCAATTCACGTCCGAAGCCGCTGGCGCTGTACTACTTCGGAACCGATCTGGACGAGAAGGAGTCCGTACTCGAACGCACCGTCTCGGGTGGCGTCACCATCAACGACGCGATGTCTCACCCCGGACTGAGCGACGCACCCTTCGGCGGCGTCGGGGCTTCGGGCATCGGGCACTACCACGGGCGCGAGGGTTTCCTCGAGTTCAGTCACGCGCGAACGGTATTCGAAGCAGCGCAGCATGATCCGCGCGGCGAGTGGGGAATGCTCCCGCCTTACGGTGAGGGTTTCGAGCAGATGATGTTGGCTCAGGTGACGCCCTAGGGCCTCCGGCCCCGTGCGCCTTTTTGGTAGTTCGCGCTACCGGAAAGGCGCACCGGCAAGGCCGCGGCTGAGGAACTCCACCAACTGACCCGGCTCGGTGTCGTCCGACTCGATCAGTTGGATCAGCTCTTTCTTGTCTTCTACCGCAAGCGGTTCGATGCCACCGAAGGTGCGCATCGTGGACCCGGCCGGAAGAACACGAGCACACACGAGTGTGCCTGGCTCGAGGTTCAACGAGCCCCACTCGTCCGTGACCTTCACCAGATGCCCGTTGCGGACGTCGCTGAGGGTCACCAACTGTCCCGGCTCCGTCGAGGCAACCTTGTACACCGAGCGCGCAATCTTCAACCACTCGTCGGCCAGTTCCCGCTCGTCGGAGGGCAGCAGTTCTCCGCGGCGCTCGACAAACGCCTCGAAGATGCCGACGTCGAACAAGGCAGCATCGACGGCCAAACCACCTTCGACGGCCAGCGTCAGCGCCTCTTCGCTGTTGAACTGCTCGGCACGAATGAGCGCGAGATCGAATACGGCGTCGAAGTACTCCGGCGTGCGCGAGAACAACTGAGCCTTGACGTAGAGCCAGCTGGCCCGGTCATCGAAAGTCACCTCGGACTTACCGAGATGGCAAACCTTGAACTTTCGACCGGAACCACACCAGCACTTGTCATTTCGACCGAGCTCAGGATGCTCGGCCGGTGCATAGCGCTGAAGAACCTCATGCAGAACTTCGGACTCGCCACCCTCGATCCGGCCCAGCAAAGCCAGCGCTCGCGTCACATCGCTGCGATCGGCCGCCAGTAGCGCCAGATCGAAGATCGCCGGAGTCCAGTCGGGATCAAGATCGTGCGCTGATTCGTACGACGCCTCAGCGGCCAGGATCTTGCCGAGACGGTCCGAAGCCTTGCCCGCCAGCCAGTGCGCTGCCGGCTTGACTCGGCGCGGCCCCTTCTCCGCGAGAGCAGTTGCAACAGAATGCAATGCGGAATCATGGTCATCGAGTTCGGACAACAGTTCCAATGCTGCCGCAGCCGCGGGCGGCTCGGCGATGCCGACGAATGTCTGCGGATCCTCCTTGATCTGCTTGCGCGCCCAGTCCGAGACATCCTCAACGCCTTCGGCTTTCGCGGCCATGACCACATCGACGAAGGCGATCACCGACGCGGCTTCTTCGGAGTGCAGGTTCTCTCGAATCTCGAGCATCCTGGCCCGATTCGCCAGGTGGTATGCCTCGAAATCGAAACCGTCCACCGCAACGTAGTCACCGTCGCGAACGTAACCTGCCGCGTCGAGCATCTCGCCCAGCGGGGCGGTCGGCTGACGGAACAGCGACGGCTCGTCGAGCATCAACT
The DNA here is from genome assembly GCF_042728675.1 of Rhodococcus sp. NPDC060176. Lineage (NCBI taxonomy): Bacteria > Bacillati > Actinomycetota > Actinomycetes > Mycobacteriales > Nocardiaceae > Rhodococcus > Rhodococcus sp. NPDC060176. The sequence goes on along the minus strand of NZ_JBHWYS010000001.1, from coordinate 837,566 downwards.
GCCAGACAATGGCATCGAGGGTGTCCGCATCGATGTCGGCAAGGACCGTCGCCAGGTTCTCGCCGAATCCGGGTGCGGGATCCAGTACCTCGGGGATGGTGCAGAGCGTCAACTCACGGTCAGCGACGAACAATCCGATCAAGTCACCTGCCGAGCACTCGGCGAGGGTGTCGGTGTCGAGCAAGAAACCTTCGTCATGCGGGAACTCCGGGTCTTCGATCCCACGATCAGCCAACAGATCGTCGTCGATCCCGCGGTGCACGACGCTGATGCCGTGGATCTCGTCGTCGTCACGATCGAGGAAAACTCGCAGCATCATGAGATCGGGATTGGCGTCGAGAACGCCGGACTTGATCTCCGCTTCGGTGAGGCGATGGGTCAACACTCGATGCTCGAACAACGTGTCGAGTGCGGCGTACCGCTCCTCACTCAAGTATCCGAGCAGTGGGTCCTCGACGTACTCGACGAATTCGGCCATGTCCTCGGCTGTACCGTGCCCGGCATCAGCCAACAGGGTGCCCCAGTCCGCCGCTGTCTGCGGGCCGTGCTCACGCAACAACTCCATCGCGGCTTCGGCGATCAAGTCATTGGCATCCATCGGTTCGTTCACCTATCCAACTTTAACGGGGTCGACTCGATACATCGTCACCGGTCATCGGTCGAGTGATCGGCGCCTCCACGCGACTCACGCACCAGTTCGTCGGCGTCGATATCCTCGGAAGCAAGAACCTCGAGAACCCTCGCGGCCTGCGATTGCGAAGCCATGACCACCACGCCCACCGCAAGCGCGCCAGTGGGGGCCGTCAGGACCCGAGCACTGATCGCATCACCGGGCTTGCCTTCGACCGAGTGAGCAACCGTGACGGTCTCCTTGGACCCACGATCGAGCAGCACGACACCGGTGTCCGAAGATTCGACCACCTCGTACACCGACCTGCTGGTTCCGAGCCACTGCGCGGCTGTCACTACTTCCGCCTCCGGGAGGAGTTCACTGCGTCTGGCCAGGAAGTCGGCAAAAATCCCCCCCTCGAACAGAGCCACATCCAGTGCCGAGCCGTCGAAGATCGTGGTGGCGAGCAGTTCGTCCTCGGAGAGATTCTCGTTTTCGAGATCGTCGAGCCCGGTCACGATGTCGACGAACTCGGAGGCAAAGGCAAACAGACATGCCTTCTTGTACAACCACCGACCGTCCGCCTTGACGGATTCATCCGCCTTTCCGAGGTGGCAAACCTTGTACTTGCGGCCGGAACCACACCAGCACTTGTCGTTTCGACCGAGTTCCGGGTGATCGGCCGGGACGAAGTCCTGCAGTACGGCGTAGAGATTCTCTTCACTTCCGCCGTCGATCCGCCCGAGCAGTGACAGTGCCCGGATCGCGTCGCCGCGGTCCGACGCGAACTGCGCCAATTCGAACAAAGCCGGACCCCAACCAGATTCGACAAGTAGCGCCTTCTCGTAGTGCGCTTCCGCTTCGAGGACGCGTCCCAGCCGATCGACGGCCTTACCGGCCAGCCAATGAGCCGCCGCCCGCACCGACCTCGGCCCTCGCTCGGCCAGTTCGGCTGCAAGCGCTTCGAGAATCGCATCGGTCACCGGATCCTGATTCCGAAATCCGAGATCGAACACTGCTACCGCTGCACCCGGATCTGCGAGTGAGACAAAAGAATCCGGGGCAGCGCTCACATGACGGTGGGCCCAGTCCGCGATATCGAAGTCGGCGATGACCGCGTCGGTGTATCCGCGGTCCGCCAGATCGACAAACGCGACGGCAGAGACAGCCTCGTCGTGGGTCAGGTCGTAGGCGCTGGCGACCAAGGCTGTCCGAATCTGCAGGTCGTAGGCATCGAAGTCGAATCCCCGACGCGCCAGCAATTCTCGCTCATGTTCGTAGCCTGCCGCCTCGAAGAACTCACCAAGCGGCGCAATGGGAACCGTGAAGAGTGACGGATCCGCGAGGAGGAGTTGCCAGCACACGGAATCGAGTGCCTCGACTCCGTCGTCCTCGAAAAGCTCGTCCAGGGCGGGAGCAAGATCGGGCTCGTCCTCGATCTCCACCAGGCGAAAAGCAAGTCTTCCGTCTTCGACGGCAAGACCGACGAGATCGCCGTCGGCACACTCGCCCAGGGTTCCGACCGGAAGAACCACAACTCGTCGACTCCGGAAGGGAGCATCTCCGCGTTCCAGGGCTGCTTCTTCCGCCAGGGCCACCCGGATCGCTCCGTCTTCGCCGCCGCCGAACGCCAAGATCGGTTCCAGGTCGGGGCTCGCGTCAAGGATGTCGGACGCAATCTCGAGCTCACTGAGCCGGTGAGTGAACACGAGCCCTTCGAGGGCCGCGTCGAGAGCGACGTACTTTCCGTTGGGCAGGTACCCGAGCATCGGTTCGGACAGGTACTCGAGTACATCGGCCAACTCGGTCGCAGTTCCGTACTCCTCGAGATGGGTCGCCCACTCTTCGAGACTCAGCGGGCCTTGCTCGCGCAGAACAGCCACAGCAGCGGAGGCAATGGAACCAGCAGCGTCGTCGTCGAAATCAGTCACCCGCCAATGGTAGGCGACTTATTGCAGCCCACTGAGCCCCTCGCCCAGCACGGTCGCACCGAGGATCGCCAGGATGACTGCCATCATCACTGCGTTGTTGGCGGTCATCCATGCCTTCGCGGATGCGAGGATCTCGTCGGCTCGCTTGCCGGAGAACACCTTCACCAGGATCGGCGACGCGATGCCGACGCTGGCGATCACCGTGAAGACGACCGCCGCAACAATCTGTTGAGCAACAACATTCGTGGCGACCGCGATAGTGGCCGCACCGGATACCGCCAGCGCAGCGTTCTTGGGATTGACCGCCGCGGACAAGAACGCCAACCCGAAAGCCTTGCGCGGCGTCAATCCGTCGATGCTCTTCATCCACTTCGGAACTGTCGGATCACTTCCGTCTCTCGGTCGCGCTCGCCACTGCTTGTACGCCAATCCGAACAGAACAAGGCCCAACACGATTCGTACGACGCTCGACCACGCCGAAGTCTGCGACGACTCCGATTCCGCGAACGAGTAGTCCGCGATCACGATGGTCGCTGCAACGACCGCCGATATACCGAGCACCCACCCGAGGAGAAAAGATGCCGCCCCGCGATGTGCTCCGGCGGTAACCATCACGAGCACGATCACCGCCATGGGCATCGAGACGAAAAGCAGACCGAGGGCAAGAGGCAGAGACAGACCGATCGCGGCTAGCACCGAAAACCTCCAGTTGAATGCACGATCGATGACCGACGCGAAATCATGACGGGGGTGGCAGCATGACCTCGATGAGATGCGGACCGGGCTCCGCCAGCGCTGCAGCAAACTGCTCCGCCAACTCCTCCGCCGTGCTCGCCCGTGACGCCGGCACACCCAGGCCCTCGGAGATCTTGACGTAATCCATGTGCGGAGACGACAGATCCAACATCGACTGTGCGACGACGCCGGCGCCTTCTGCGCCGACGCGTTGCAACTCGCCACGCAGAATGGCGTAAGCGCGATTGTTGAGCAGAATCGTCGTGACGTTCAACTGCTCTCGCGCCTGCGTCCACAACGCCGTGATCGTGTACATCGCGCTTCCGTCGGCTTCGAGATTGATCACCGGCCGCTCCGGCGCGGCCACCGCGGCGCCCGTCGCAACCGGAATTCCCTGGCCGATGGCACCTCCGGTGAGCGTGAGCACGTCGTGGCGCGGCGCGCCGGCAAGGGCGATCGGAATCGCCCAACCGGAAGTGGCAGCCTCGTCGGAGATGATGGCATCGCCTGGCAGCAGGGCACCGATAACGTCGGCCCAATTTCGAACGTCCAGAGGCCCGCTCGGCAGTGCTGGCCGATTCACTTCCTGCAGAACAGGTTCGACTCCCGGTGCCACGAGTTCTGCCACTGCTTCCAGAGCACCGGCAACATCGTCGCCGACGCTCGCCAGCGTTGTCACCGCAGCGCCCTCCGGTGCCAGATCGCTCGGCTTTCCGGGATACGCAAAGAACGAGACCGGCGAAACCGCGCCGGCCAGAACCAGCTGAGTTGTTCCGCGAAGTTGTTCGGTGGCGTGCTCGGCGAAGTACCCCAAGCGCTCGAATGACGGTAGCCCGGCGCCCCGTTGAAGCCTCGCTGGGAAGGTCTCGACCAGAATCTGCGCACCCGTCGCGACGGCGATCCGGGAAGCGGCGCGCAGTCCGGCTTCGGAACACGCTGCGCCGCCCAGCAGTAGCGTCGCGCGGCCCTCGGCATTGAGCGCGCCTACCACCGAGTCGATCTGTGCTGCAGAAGCTTCCGCTCGCGCCGGTATGTCCCGAGGCTCCGCAAGCGCTCCACCTTCGCCCCACGAGACGTCAGCAGGTAGGACCAGTGTCGCGATCCTTCCGGGCGAATCCATTGACGCGGCAACGGCGTCAGCTGCATCGCTACCGACGGTCGCAGTGGATTCGGAACGTCGACTCCACCCCTCCAGCCATTCGGTCAGCGCGTCGATGTTCGATTCGAGAGGAGCGTCGAAACCGTGATGATATGTCGCGTGGTCCCCGACGATGTTCACGATCGGTGTGTGGGCGCGGCGCGCGTTGTGAAGGTTCGCCAGTCCGTTCGCCATACCGGGACCGAGATGGAGCAGCGTCGCGGCAGGCTTTCCGGCGATCCGTGCGTAGCCGTCCGCGGCACCGGTCACGGCGCCCTCGAACAAGCCGAGTACCGCACGCATCTGCGGAACGGAATCGAGTGCGGCGACAAAATGCATCTCGGACGTTCCTGGATTGCCGAAGCACACCTCGACGCCCGAGTCGACCAGACTCTGGATAAGTGACTGTGCACCATTCATATCGGTCACCTCTTCTTCATGAAAGCTGCGAATGCTTCTTGCGCTTCATCGGATCGTCGCCGTCTCGCGAAATGATCCGACTCCACGTCGATGGTTTCCAGCAGGGAATCGAGATGCGGTCGACGGAGCAGCATCTTCGTGAGCGCTACCGATTCAGCCGGGGAGTCTGCAATGCGAACTGCACGGTCCAGCGCCACGTCGAGTGCGGTGCCGGCCTCCACGACGCGATTGACCAGACCGGCTTCGGCAGCCTCGTCGGCGTCGAACATATCTCCGAGCATCAACAGCTCGGTCGCGCGTTTGAGGCCCGCGATCTGTGGCAACAAATAGCTCGATCCACCCTCGGGCGAGAGCCCGAGCGGAACGAACGGCAAGCGGAATCGTGTACCTCGTCCGGCAAACGCCAGGTCGCAGTGCAACAACATCGTGGTGCCGATCCCGACTGCAAATCCTTCGACCGCTGCGACAATCGGTTTACGTGCGGTGACAAGTGCGATCAACAGATCCTTGGCCTCACCGCCGTCCTCGCCGGCAGTGTCCTGAAAACTTCCGATGTCGTTACCACTGGTGAACACACCACCGGAACCCGTCAGCACCGAAACCCGCACTGCGTCATCGTCGTCAGACTCCCGGATCGCGTTCGTCAGTTCGCGGTAAGTCTTGGGGTCGAGCGCGTTGCGCCTCTCCTGGCGATCCATCGTGAGCAACCGAACTCCCGCTGTGTGCTCCTCGATCCGAACAGTCATCCGTACCTCCGTCGTAGCCGAGAGTCTCGATTCAAGCTACTCGGTCGATTCAGCCGACTTCCAAGACGAGCTTTCCCTGCACATGTCCTTTCTCTCCGACTCGGTGTGCCTCCGCGATCTCGTCGAGCGGAAAGGCTCTCGTCGGGGGGAGGCTGAAGCGCCCGGATTCGATCAGCGCGCCGATATCACCGAGAGCGTGGATCGCCCGCCCGCTGTCGCCGCGGCTGAACCTCACGCCGTACGTCTGTGCGCCGTCGAAATCGGCGATCGTAACCACATGATCTGTGTCGCCTGCCAACTCGATGAGCACCGGCAGCGCACCGGTTCCGGCCACGTCGAGCGCCAGATCGACGCCGTCTGGCACGAGTGCACGAACTCGCTCGCTGAGGCCCTCTCCATATGTGACCGGCTCGGCGCCGAGCGACCGTAGGTACTCGTGATTGGATGGACTTGCGGTACCGATCACCCGGGCGCCGCGAATCACAGCCAATTGGACTGCAGCGCTACCGACGTTGCCGGAGGCACCGTTCACGAGCAGAGTGCTGCCATTTTGCACCCCGAGTTGGTCGAGCGCGCGTGTCGCCGTCTCGACCGCCGCGGGCAGCGCGGCGACGTCGATAAAGTTGTGAAACAACGGGATAGGCGCAAAATACGCAAGCACTGCAAGTTCAGCCTGCGCCGCACCGTCAGTGCAGAAGCCGAAAACACGATCACCGAGGTTCACATCTGTGACGCCCTCACCGATCTCGTCGACGACGCCCGCCGCTTCGTACCCCAGGGTTTGCGGCAGCTCCTGATCCATCAGCCCCTGGCGCTTCTTCCAGTCACTGGCATTCACACCTGCCGCTCGGACGGCGATCCGAATCTGGCCTGGCCCCGCGTGCGGGTCGGGTAGGTCGACAAGCTCGAGGACTTCGGGCCCTCCGAACCTGCTGAAACGGGCTGCTTTCATATTGTGCTCCGATCTTGATTTCGGGACGGACCTCCGCGCCCGTTTGAAATGTAGGCGAAGTCTCTTCCCCGAAGCGAGGAACGTCACGTTCAGCGTTTCTTCAGAAACAGGTCCGTACCGTCGTCACCGGTTCGTCGAACTACTGAGGATGAACCGGCTGGCGATGCCCCCAATTCCAGAGGGTTGGGGGCGTCCTCCATTGGGGCGATCTCTGTTGGCGCAACATCTGTCGGCGTCCGAAAGATCTGCCCCGGCGCACCTTTGCGTTTACGCTCAGCCCGAGGAACTCCGCGCGAAAGAAAGCCGGTCGACTGACGATGAGCAAGAACACGGAGCCGTCTGCCCGCACCGTCATGCACACACCACGATTCTGGCTGACACCATTGATAGTGGTCACCCTCTTGATGTCCGCGCTGGCAGCGCTGTACATGGGCGGGATACTCGACCCCAAGAAGCATCTGGACCAGTTCCCGATCGCCCTGGTCAACCAAGACGAAGGTGACACCCTCCCGGGCGGTGATCCCACCGATCGCAAGAATTTCGGAAACGACATAGTCGCCGGCCTCGAAAGCGGAATCGACCACCAGAAGATCGACCTGCAGCAGATCGGCATCGCCGAAGCACAATCACGGCTGAACTCCGGCACGCTGTACGGGGCGATCGTGATTCCCAGTGATTTCACGAAAAGGACGATCATCCTGGCGGAGGCGAGCGTCGTCGCCGGTGATGTAGAACAACCGATCATCACGATCTACACCAATCCTCGAGCCGGTTCCGTCTCCGCATCTCTGGTCCAATCGATCGGTACTACAGCGCTCGCGTCGGTCAACAAGAACATGGGCGAGCAGCTCACCACCCTTGTCACCGCGCAGTTGGAGGCGGGAGGCACCGGAACCCAGATCTCCGGAGCGAGCCGCCTGCTGCTCGAGAATCCGGTGAATGTACTCACCGTGGCTCACGATCCGCTTCCCGACGGCACCGGATTCGGTTTGGTTGCATTCTATTTCGCGCTGCTGTTGGTACTTGCCGGGTTCACCGGAGCAACCGTCGTCAATTCCTTGGTGGACGGCATGCTCGGTTATGCGCCCACGGAATTCGGTCCACTCTTCGTTCAGAACGATGTGGTGGGTATCAACAGGTTTCGGACACTGCTAGTGAAATGGGCGTTCATGATCGTGCTGTCCGGGATAGTCTCCGCGTTGTTCCAATGGATCAGTCGTGCCCTCGGTATGCCGGTCACTCACGGGCTTGCGTTGTGGGAGTACGGGGCGTTGGTCATCACAGCAGTCGGCATCACGGCAATGTCGGTGATGGCCGCGTTCGGCTCGTTGGGCATGTTGATCAACCTGTTCGTCTTCGTCATTCTCGCGCTGCCCTCGTCCGGCGGCACCATCCCCCTCGAAGCCAGCCCCAGGTTGTATGCCTGGCTGGCCCAGTTCGAGCCGATGCACCAGATTTACATGGGCACACGGTCGATCCTGTTCTTCGGTGCGCGCGGTGAGGCCGGCCTGCTGCATGCCATCTGGATGACGTTGGTGGGTCTCCTGATCGGCGTCGTACTCGGCATCGTGACCACCCGTTTCTACGACCGCAAGGGCTACGAACGCACCCATCGCCCCAAGGTGGCGTGACATGGTACCCAGCAGGTATTTGATCGAAACCTGTTGAGCCGATTCATTTCGATTGCGCGTTTCGGGAATCTTCGAGCCCCCTCCGCACGTTGTACAACTATGGCTAATTACAAAACAGTCAATCCCGCGACAGGTGAAACCGTCAGGGAATTCGATACTTTGGATGACGCCGGAGTTGAAGCCGCACTTGCGAACACGCATCGCGGCTACTTGACCTGGCGCAACAGTGCGCCTCAGCAGCGTGCGGCAGTCCTGAGCAAGACCGCCGAACTGTACACAGAGCGCGCAGACGAACTGGCTCGAATGATCTCGTTGGAGATGGGTAAGCCGGTCCGCGAGGCCAAGGGCGAAGTACAGCTCTCGGCCGCGATCTATCAGTGGTACGCAGATCACGGTCCCGCACTGCTCGAGGAAGAACGACTCGACGTTCCCGGGGCCGAGGAGTCGGTTGTGTACCGGCGACCGATCGGCGCTCTCATCGGCGTCATGCCGTGGAACTTCCCGTACTACCAGGTCGCCCGGTTCGCGGCACCGAATCTGATGCTCGGCAACACGATCATTCTCAAGCACGCATCGAACTGTCCGCAGTCGGCGTTGCTGATGGAAGAGATTCTGCGACAAGCCGGATTGCCGGACGACGCCTATGTCAACGTCTTCGCGACCAACGAGCAGATCGCGGACATGATCGCCGATCCGCGCGTTCAAGGTGTGTCACTGACTGGCAGCGAACGCGCAGGCACCAGCGTCGCGGAAACTGCCGGACGCAATCTCAAGAAGGTAGTTCTCGAACTCGGCGGATCCGACGTGTTCATCGTCCTCGATTCCGACGACTTGGATGCCACAGTCAAGTCAGCAACCAAGGCGCGGCTGTCCAATGCCGGCCAGGCGTGCAATGCGGCCAAGCGTTTCATCGTCACCGAAGATTTCTACGACGACTTCACCCGCAAGTTGGCGACTTCCTTCGAATCCGTCGCTGCCGGTGACCCGTTGGACGAATCCACAGTCTTGGGTCCGCTCTCTTCGCAGAGCGCGGCAGACACTTTGATCGAGCAGATCGACGACGCGGTGTCCAAGGGCGCCACGCTGCTGACCGGTGGAAAGAAGATCGACGGCCCGGGCGCCTACGTTCAACCGACATTGCTCACAGACGTGACGCCGGACATGCGGGCGTACAGCGAAGAACTGTTCGGACCTGCCGGCGTCGTCTACAAGGTCACGTCGGCCGCCGAGGCTGTGGAACTTGCCAATTCGTCGGTCTACGGACTGAGCGGATCCGTCTGGAGCAGCGATCTTGATTCCGCGCGGTCGGTGGCTGCCGATCTCGACGTGGGGATGGCGTTTGTCAACGAGCACGGTACGACGTTGCCCGGCCTGCCCTTCGGTGGAGTCAAGCGCTCCGGAGTTGGCCGCGAGCTCGGCCCGTGGGGAATGGACGAGTTCGTCAACAAGAAGCTGATCCGCGTCTCGAAGAAGTAACTCGGCGCAGAAGTAACTCGACGCAGAAGTAGCTCGAGACGAAGGAAGGCCCTGACCTCGATGGAGGTCGGGGCCTTTCCTCATAACCCACGAACCAGCGTGAGGGTCCGCTGCCTGATCACTTGCTTGCTGGAGTTGCGGTCTGACGAGAGAGACTCCAACCGAACCGAGACGCAAGGAGAGCCACGAGCCAGCCCAACAAGGCACCCGCGAACGGAGTGGCGACGGCGGTGTAGATCGCCTCGTAGGAAACACCGACCGACACGGTGGAGCCTCCGACAAAGGCGAAATCGGTCCGGTAGGCGAGGGTCGCCCACTCGACCAGAACGGAGACAACAACAATCAGGAACCCCGATACGAAACCGAAGCCGGCCAGAAGAACATGAAGTGCACGCATCCGATCAGTGTGCCTGTAACGCCCACCCAGATGAAACCGACCTGCTGGTATGACACTTTCACGAATTGCTCGCACTACCGCGATCGCCGCCGCCCTCTGCGCGAGCGCCGCTGTCTGTTCCGCGACGTCAGCGTCCGCGGAGGTCGTCGACGTCACGATCATTCCCGGCCTCAGCAGCGGCCCGACAACGCCGTACGGAGCCGGCTGCACGTATCTGGTGGTAGCCAGGGCAGCGGAGTTGGTGGAGCCGAACGTTTCGATAGTCGACATGAACCGGGCGTCGACCATGTTCCCGCAGGAATTGATCTGGGACACCGTCAATCCCTACTTCACCTTGCCGGTTGTACTCGGCCACGCCGTCACGCTGTGGACTCCGACGGCGCCCGGCGAGCACTCTCTGATGGCCTACCAGACATCCGCGGGCGGGCCGGTCGCAACGGTCAACGTCAATCCGGCCACCCCGATCGGGCCGGGGTGCATCGTCGCGCCCTGAACCACCGTCCGTCAGCTCTCCAAGAAGTCGACGAGCACCCGGTTCAGTTCATCGGCGGGAACCATCGGAATGCTGTGGTGTGAAGCATCTTCCAACACCTCGACGCGCGCTGCGGGAACACGCTCACGTACTACCTTGGCCACTGTTGCCGCATCATGCACGCGCCCGTCCCGCGCGAGGACCACCAACAACTCGACATCCAGAGCGCTCGTGTCCTGCTCCGAAGGACGTTGAGGCACTACCAGATTGGGTCGTGGTAGATCCGAAGTGCCCAATTCCGCAAGTGAGAGCCAGTCGGAGTCGATGCTCAGCTCGCCCGTCTCCCACTCCAACAGTCGCCGTCGGCGTGCTCGCGACGGCTTGAGCAACAACGGAAGTGCACGCAGAAGGTAGCCCGCCTTCATGCCGGAGAAACTCGAATTGGGATCGAGCAGAACAAGTTTCCCGACACGATTCGGTCGATGCAGCGCAAAGGCCAACGCAATCATCGCGCCGTAGGAATGTCCGATCACATCGACGGTGTCAGCGCCGGTGCAATCGACTATCGAGTCCATCCACTCGATCAGATCGTCGACGGACTTCATTCGATCACCATTCGGAATGCTGAGTCCGGCATCACCCAGGGTGTCGACGGCAAGAACACGCCGGGATTTCGACAGCGCCCCAACGTTGTCGAACCACACCGTCGAGGTGGCGCCTCCCCCGGACAGAAGGATCAACGGCCGCGAGTCTTCACGTCCACAGACGTTCACATGTGTGCTGCCGAACCGCCCCGCGAGATCGACACCCAGCGGTTTCTGCGGCCATTTGGTCAGTACGGCGTCGTATGCGTGATTGAAGTTCATCCCCACCCCTATTTCTCTCGATTATCGAGATAGTAGACAATCGAGAGACGACACACCAGGGCTGGGAGATATCCATGAGCGTCGGCGACACAGAAGACGAAGCGATGGCGATCGTGCACTCGCTTCGCGCGCTGACCGTCGACTTGAACGTGGCGGTTTCCGGATTTGCGTCCAAAAACACGATGCACTCCACCGACGTGCGCGCGCTGATCTGCCTTCTCGACGCCGAGCGCTCGAACACACCGGCGACGCCAGGCTGGCTCGGCGCGCAACTGGGCATCAACTCGGCGTCGGTGACCGCGCTCGTCGACCGGATGGTCAAAGCGGGCCACGTAGCTCGGGAACGCGATTCGGCGGACCGCCGGCGAGTGATCTTGCAGGTCACACCAGCGGCGGTCACACTCGGCGAGAGCTTCTTCGGCCCACTCATTTCACGGGCAGTGAGCACCATCGGCAATTACACGGCCACCGAGCGAGCCACCATCGCGAGTTTCATCGTGGCGATGCGAGCGGACGTGGAGCGGGCTCGCATCGATAGGGAGCCCTCCCGGTGACTTGCATACTTCCTGCCGGAGAACGTGCGTTTCTCGTCGACCTCGATTCCGAAGCCGACGTGCTCACATTCACCGAAGCTCTGACGCGAAGCACCCCGGTCGGGGTCGAAGACTTCCTCCCCGCAGCGCGCACCGTTCTGGTCACCTGTAGCCCGACGGCAGATCTCACATACGTCCGGCAGTGCTTGAACTATCTGGAGCAGTCCAAGTCCGCTGCGATCGCGGACGCGCATTCCGAGACCGACCTTCTCACCATCTCCGTCAGGTACGACGGGCCCGACCTCGACGACGTCGCACAGTCACTCGGAATGACCCGATCCGAGGTGGTTGCGGCCCATACCGGGGCGATGTGGCGTTGCGCCTTCATCGGATTCGCACCCGGCTTCGCCTACCTGACTTCAGGCGACACTCGGCTCGACGTACCGCGTCGAACTCAATCACGAACCGCTGTGCCTGCCGGTTCCGTCGCCCTGGCCGCTGGATACAGCGCGGTCTACCCGCGGGCATCACCGGGCGGTTGGCAGATCATCGGAAGCACCGACGCCGTGATGTGGGACCTGAACGCCACACCACCGGCCACCGTTCAACCCGGCAGACGCGTGCGCTTCGTGGACGAGAATCAACGATGAATGGTCTGGAGATGCTCGAAACCGGGCCGCTGAGCCTGATCCAGGACCTCGGACGGATCGGGCACCTTCGCTCGGGTGTCGGGGTTTCCGGAGCGGCAGACAGGCGATCGCTCAAACTCGGCAATCGACTCGTCGGCAACGACGAGGGCGCGGCCGGTATCGAGGTCCTCCTGGGTGGGCTGAGCATGCGGGCGCGCCAAGCGACAACGATCGCGTTCACCGGAGCGCCGGCACAGGCCTACCGCGACGGCATTCCGGTCGGGCATTCGAGCGTGATCTCTCTGCGGGCTGGTCAGACCGTCCGCCTGGACTACGCACCGAGCGGGCTGCGGACGTATCTGACCGTCCGAGGCGGCATTGTGGTTCCCGAGATCCTGGGATCGCGCAGCACCGACACGATGTCCGGGATCGGTCCGGCTCCTCTCGAGCCTGGCGTTGTTCTCCCGATCGGGCCTTCGCCGACCGCGTTCTCACTCGTCGACCTCGCACCGGTGCCGCCGATGACAAACGAGACTCTCGACATTCGAGTCTTGTTCGGTCCGCGTGCAGATCGATTCACCAACCCCGAAACACTCGTCCAGGGCCGATGGGCGGTTTCGACCGACTCTGACCGAATCGGGGCACGCCTCGATCGCGTCGGCGCCGACGAACTGCTTCGACGCACCGATGACACCGAACTGCCCACCGAAGGCGTGGCACTCGGATCGATCCAGGTCCCACCCAGCGGCCAACCTGTCGTGTTCCTCGCCGACCACCCCATCACCGGCGGTTATCCGGTGGTCGGAGTGGTCGCGGACGCAGATATCGACCGGCTCGGCCAAGCCCGCCCGGGTCAGCACATCCGGTTCGTCGGCGCCTGAGCAGCGCCGAGCGTTCTCGTGTCGGACCTTGCCGTCACACTGATGCTGTGCGAGTTGTCCTGGTCCCCGGTAGTACGACGTCCACGGGAGCTGTGACGGCGACTGTCCTACGGACCGATCCCGGTGGAACGCCGCTCGCCGATCCCGTCGAATACCCCGACCTGATCGCAGCGGTGCGCACCATCGAGGAAGCCGAGCACCCGCGGTGGGTGTGGCCGAGTACGGCGACCGTGTACCCACCGCTACTGCGGGCAGGCGTACGGGTTCAGCGGTGCCACGACATCTCCCTGACTCGCGCGATCCTCGGAATGCGCGTCGGCAAACCGTCACCACCTGCCGACGAGTTCGACGACGACCGCCTCGGTCTCTTCGACACCGCCCCCGTTCTCGATCCCCTCGCCGTCGCCACCGAATTCGCCGAGCAGCGCGCAACCGTCGGCGCGGACGCTCGACTGGACTTGTTGATCGCAGCAGAATCGGCCGGCGCTCTCAGCGCCGCCGAAATGACGCACACGGGCCTTCCGTTCTCGACGCAGAAGCATCGCGAACTCCTCGAAGAACGGCTGGGGCCGCGGCCGACGGGATACGACCTCCCCGCTCGTATGCAGGAACTTGCCGCACAGATCAGTGAGGTATTCGGGCGCACCGTCAATCCTTCGTCGTCGGTGGAGATCACCGAGGCGTTCGGGCGTCAGGGCATCGAACTGCCGTCGACGCGCAAGTGGTTTCTGCAGGAAATCGATCATCCGGCTGTGCCGCTACTCCTTCGTCACCGCGAACTCGCCAAGCTGTACAGCACCAACGGTTGGCAGTGGATGGACAGTTGGGTGCGGGGAGATCGATTCCGTCCGATCTACGTTCCCGGTGGTGTCGTGTCCGGCAGGTGGGCGAGCCGAGGCGGCGGGGCCCTCCAGATTCCGAAGACCATGCGCTCGAGCGTCGTCGCCGATCCGGGCCACCTGTTCGTCGTCGCCGACGCCGGTCAGCTCGAGCCCCGAATTCTGGCTGCCATGTCCGGCGACCGCCGCATGATGGCCGCCGCCGGGGACGACGACCTGTACGCACTTGTCGGTGCCGAAGCCTTCGGCGGTGATCGCGCAAAAGCCAAGGTCGCAATCCTCGGAGTCCTGTACGGGGCGACGGCGGGTGAAGCCAAAGCACTACTCATCTTGTTGCGGAAGCGATTCCCGGTCGCCGTCGAGTACGTCGAGCAAGCTGCGAAGGCAGGCGAGCGCGGCGAGGTGGTTCGGTCACTGCTCGGCCGGGCCTGTCCCCCACCGTCTCCCGACTTCTACTCCCACGGCGACGCTCATGCCCGCGGTCGTTTCACGCGGAACTTCGTCGTGCAGGCCACCGCGTCCGAGTGGGCGCTGTGCCTCCTGGCCGACCTCAGGCGACGCCTCGCCGAAGATCCGGACGGCGAGTTGGTCTTCTTCCAGCACGACGAAGTGGTCGTGCATACCCGCAACCCCGAAACCGGTACCGCGCACGTGTTGGCCGCAGCGGCTTCGGCAACTCGATTGCTGTTCGGCGACACAGTGGTCCGTTTTCCCATGGACGTCGCAGCCCGCGAGACATACGGCAAAGGCACTTCGTAGCGTCGTCAATTCCACTCCAAGTGGTTCCACCGCGCCCGTATTGCGTGTTCTACTGAAAACGTTGCTTTGTTGGTGCTGGTCGACTGCGTTCGAGGAGAACCATGACCAAGCTGGATACAACTGACGCAGAACGGAACGAGCACGGAGCGGTCAAACGCCGTCGCCTGCCGATCTTCACCGTGATCGCCCTTGCGATCTTCGCCTTCGTCGCAGGCGGTTTCGGTGGTTCGTTCCAAGGCAAACTCGCCGAGGTACAAAAGAACGACAACGCCTCCTACCTCCCGAGTTCCGCCGAATCGACGATCGTCAGCAACCAATCCGCGAACTTCCTGGCAGTCGAGACCATCCCTGGTTTTGTTCTGTTCCATCGAGATTCGGCCCTCACCGAGGCAGACAAGTCTGCAATCAACTCGGCGTACGACGCCATTTCCGTCGTCTCCGGAGTAGATGCCGACGGTATGCAGCCCACCCAGTACTCCGCCGACGGCACAACTGCGTCGATCTTCGTGCCACTCGTCGCCAAGGAAGGCGACACCGCCGTGGCAGGAGATGTTCTGGCGACCACCGAACAGAACGTCATCGACGCCGCGAAGCAGGCTGCCGGGGATGTCGAGGTACTGCCCGCCGGACCAGGTGGGCTACTCGTTGCCTTCATCGACGCCTTCGCCGGTCTGGACGGAGCGCTGCTGGGTGCGGCACTTCTGGTCGTGATCCTCATCCTGCTTGTCGTGTACCGGTCGCCTGTCCTGTGGTTCTTTCCGCTGTTCTCCGCACTTCTCGCAATCGGCTTGTCCTCGATGGTGATCTACTTCCTCGCGAAGGCCGAAGTACTCACGTTGACCGGCCAATCCCAAGGCATCCTCTTTGTCCTGGTGATCGGTGCCGGTACCGACTACGCCCTACTCTTGATTTCTCGCTATCGCGAAGAACTGCACACGTATCCCAACCGCTTCGACGCGATGATCAAGGCCTGGCGCGAGTCTGCGCCGGCCATCACCGCTTCGGCTGTCACCGTAATTCTCGGTCTGCTGTGTCTGACATTCTCTCAACTCAACTCCAACAAGAGCCTCGGACCCGTCGCCGCCATCGGCATCGCCTGCACCTACCTGGTGATGATGACGTTCATGCCGGTCGCTCTGGCCGCCACCGGACGGTGGGTCTTCTGGCCGCGCAAGCCCAAGGTCGATCACGCCGCAGACCTTACGACGCACGGGATGTGGGGCAAGATCGCCGAGGCCGTCGGCAGCAAGGACCGTCCACTGTGGATCGGCGCCACTGTCTTGTTGATCATCCTGTTCGCAGCCGGGATCGGCAGTCTCAAAACCGACGGCCTGACATCCACCGAAAGCTTCACCAACCGCCCCGACGCCGTTGTCGGACAAGAACTCTACGACTCGAAGTTCGATCCCGGAGCCGGCGCACCGGCCGTGATCACCACAAACGCCGATCAGGCTGATGCCGTCATCAAGGCTGCCAGCGGTGTCGAAGGTATCTCGCAGGATCCGGGCGCCGTCTGCACGCAGGTGGACGTCGCGAAGGTCAGCGATCTGATCAAGACCAACCCCGCTGCCGTCGCACAAGCCGCTGCTGCGGGTTGCGCCCCTGCAGCTTTCACCGTTGCACCGATCGACGGCCGAAGCATGATCAACGCAACCCTCGCCGACTCCTACGATTCACCGCAGGCACTCGACACCGTCAAGCGACTGCGGACGGCGGTGCACGACGTGCCCGGTGCCGACGCACTTGTCGGCGGCAGCACGGCCACCACCCTCGACGTCCAGGCCGCCTCGGTCCGCGACAGAAACCTGATCATCCCGATCGTGCTGGTGGTGATCTTCCTGGTCCTGGCCGCTTTGCTTCGCGCTCTGCTGATCCCGGTGATTCTCATTGTCACCGTGGTGCTTTCCTTCGCGGCGACACTCGGCGTGAGCGGATTCTTCTTCACCCACGTATTCGGGTTCGCCGGGGCTGATCAATCGTTCCCGCTGTTCGCCTTCGTGTTCCTGGTCGCTTTGGGTATCGACTACAACATCTTCCTGATGACCCGAGTGCGGGAGGAGACGGGAGAATTCGGCACCCGCTCAGGTGTTCTGCGCGGCCTTGCCGTGACGGGCGGTGTGATCACCTCAGCCGGAATCGTCTTGGCCGCAACATTTGCCGTGCTGGGCATCCTGCCACTGGTCTTCCTCGCCGAGATCGGATTTGCCGTGGCCTTCGGCGTGCTGCTCGATACGATCATCGTGCGCAGCGTCCTGGTTCCGGCGCTCTCGCACGACATCGGGAAACGCATCTGGTGGCCGTCCGAACTGGCCCGCGCAAAAGACTGATCGACTACAGAAACGCTTCTTTTGTCCACAGGTGAAAGAGTGCGTAGGCACGCCAGGGCCGCCAGCGCTCCGACAACGCTGCTGCCTCTTTGCCTGACGAAACCCCCAGCGCACGTTTCAACACCAGATCATCGGGTACAAATGCGTCGCGATCACCAAGAATTCGAACGGTGAGATAGTCAGCGGTCCACGGTCCGATTCCCGGTAGCGCCAACAACTCTTGTCGAAATTGGACGGGATCCGCATCCCAGGTGAGTTCGAGGCCGTCCGCTGCGGCAGTTGCCAACGTATGCACCGTTCTTGCGCGCGCCGTGGTCAATCCGACGGCTTTCTGAATGTTCTCCGGCGATTGCGCTGCAACCGCGCCCGGATCAGGGAAGGCAAGAAACTCCCCGTCCACCGACTCCCCGAATGCGCCGACAAAGCGTCCACCGAACGTCCTCGCCGCGCCGAGCGAAACTTGTTGTCCCAGAACGGTAAGCACCGCCGTCTCGAACCCGTCCACGGAGCCGAGTACCCGCAATCCCGGACGGGCCGCCACGAGTGGGGCCAACAACCGGTCGCCTCCGAACGCTGCCTCGACAGCGGTGTGATCGGCGTCGAGGTCGAGCCAGCGACGCACGGTCGCCTCGAGTACCTCGGAATCCGATTCCGGTGCAGCAGCATCCACCACCACGTAGTCATCACTCCACGACACCGACACGACTGCCGGGCCGGAAGGCAACGGTATGACCCTGGTGTGAACACCGTCGTCGTGACGCTCCAAGCCGGCGATACAGTGAGCCCGCAATGCGCCAGTGAGCGGTTCGACCGCATACGGTTTCTGAAAGTACAGCTTCACCTCGCTCACCGGCTCGATTCCAGATCCAGCAGAATCGCTTTCAATTCGGGGCCACCCGCGTACTGCCCGAGGCTGCCGTCGCTGCGCACCACCCGGTGGCACGGGACCACCAACGGCAACGGATTCTTGGCACACGCCGTCCCTACGGCACGTACGGCACGTGGACTACCCGACGCTGCTGCGACCACCGAATAGCTTGCGGTGTGGCCATATTCGATTTCGGGGAGATGGCGCAACACTTCGCGTCGGAACCCCTTCGCGAGTTGAAAATCCAAGTTCAGATCGAATTCCCTACGCGCACCGGCAAAGTACTCGTCCAGCTCCCGAGCGACGTTGTCGAGCCTCCGCGGATAATGGAGCACTCGGGGGCTGACAGTGTCGGACAATCGTTCCAAAACCAGATCGTGCCCTTCGACGGCAAAAGCAACCCGCACCAAACCCACATCAGTGGCCGCCAGCAGTAGCTTTCCAACAGGTGAATCGACGGTTCGGTACGCCACGTCGATCAATTCGGCTTCGGAGGCCTCCGTGGCCAGGCGCGCGCGAAGCCGGGTCAGAGCGTCGGCGTCAACGGCTGGAAGTGCCTCGAACACTTCGGCGTCGGTATTCATGAGTGACTCCCTTCCGCAGCGGTGGCGGACAAGTAATTTCTTCGTAAGGTGGCGATACCGTCGGCGCCCGCACGTCTGGCGGCTGCCGGAGTATTACCGAGGATGTCCGCGATCTCGGCGTACGGCAGCCCACCCAGAAAGTGATAGGCAACTGCCGCACGTTGTTTGAGTGGTAGTTGTTCGAGTGCGTCCCACAGTTCGTGATCCCATGTGCCCGGTACGCCGATTCGCGTCGGCAATTCCGGAACGTCGTCTGTCGGAACGGCCACGCGGGCACGCACTCGGGTGATGTCGATAGCCTTGCGGTGCGCGATGGTCACCAGCCAGGCTTCGATGTTCGCGTCCGGGTTCAGATCCGGATAGGCCCGCATCGCTGCGATGAACGTCTCGGACCACGCGTCCTCGGCGTCGACGGGACCGACCACCGCACGGCAGACCCGAAGGACCACAGCACCGTATTCGGTCACGACGTCTTCGAACGGTTTCAGTGTCACGATCGGTAGACGTTCCCGATCACCGAATTGTGAGTCGAGCGCATCAGAAGAGGACATCCGATTCGCCGCCGTGCTCTCGATCGAGGAGGAAGCGCTTGCGTTCGAGGCCGCCGGCAAAACCGGTCAGGCTTCCGTCGCTTCCGACCACGCGATGGCAGGGAACGATGATGCTGATCGGATTCTTACCGTTCGCCGCAGCGGCCGCGCGGATCGCAAGTGGGTTACCCAAAGTTTGCGCGAGCTCCATGTAGGTCCAGGTTTCGCCGTACGGGATCGTTCGCAAGACGTCCCACACTCGCTTCTGGAACTCTGTACCCACGGGCGCCAGCGGCACGGAGAACTCCGTGCGATCACCCTCGAAGTACTCCGTGAGCTGCGATTCGACTTCACCGAAGACCGCCGGGGAACGATCACCGAATGTGGACTCGTCCGGCTTGTGACGATGCTCCGCCATGTACAGCCCGCAGAGGTTCTCACCTGCCGCTACCAGCGTCAACGCCCCGATCGGCGAGTCGATCACGGTATGCGTCCGGATTGCCGTCATGTCTCGATCCTTCCAGGTTGCGCGGTGCAGCAGGCAGCGGGTGAATTGATTGTCCGCGCTGGCACCGACACCTCGAAGACGCCGCGCGCCTCGTGAATGTGAGATTTACCTGTACTTTGACGTCACATCAGGCAGTATCGAGGGATGGCTCTAGTTTTGCCCGGAAGCTCCACCGTCGTCCGCTCCGTCGGCGACGTGGTGCACTGGTCCCTGTCCACGGTCGCTTTTGCGGTCACCCTGCCCACTCGACTCGAGGCGCTCCTCTTCTCCGTCGAGAGGTTGGTGGCACGCATCAACCAGATCGCCGACAACGCCGACCGCGTCGTCATCGGGGCCGCCGCCGTGACCGTTCGAGCGGAGACGTTGGTCGAAGCAGTCGAGCAGACCTCGGACATCGCGGGACAGCTCCTCGAGATCTACGAGCCCATTGCCCTGCAGCTCGCGCCGCTGGCCGCAAGGTTCGCCGACGACCTTTCCGAGGCGGAGGTCAGCGCCGCGATCAAACTGATCGACCAACTGCCGGAGCTTACCGACCGGGTGACCGCGGTGCTGCCCATCCTCGGAACCCTGGACTCCGTCTCGCCCGAGATCCATGAACTCCTGGGAGTGGTCAAGGACCTGCGGCAGGCGATCGTCGGAGTTCCCGGCTTTCACTTTTTCCGCAAGCGAGGCGAAGCCAAGCTCGATTGATACCGTCGAGGCGAAGCCAAGCTCGATTGATTTTTCAGGCCGAGTAGCCGTTGGTTCCGGCCCGCGTCATGACGACCTTCGGAACTACTGCTCGAGACGAGAGTTTGAGCAGACCGTCCACCAACTCGACGATGTCGTCGACCTTGATCATTTTGTCGGGTGTGATCCGATCGTGCGTCCACGCCGACATGTCCGTGTCGACGTAGCCGGGAGCGATGGCCGTCGCACTGACGCCGTTTCCGGATTCCTCGGCGTTGAGAGCCTCCACCATCGAAATCAGTGCAGCTTTGGTGGCTCCGTACACCGCCAGACCGCTCTCGGCATACACGCCGGCCATCGAGGCGAGGGCGATCACCTTTGCTCCGCCGGCGAGGTCGGCGTCTGCCGCATTGCGCAGGAGCGGCAGCGATGCTTGCAGGAGCGCGAACGGCGTCCGGAGATTGACGGCGACGGTCTTGTCGAAACGTCGCATGGGGTAGTCGGCTACTCGCCCACTGGTTCCCACTCCGGCGTTGAGGATGAGGGCCCGCATGGAGCCGAATCGCTCGCCGTGTGTGGCGACGAGCGCTGCGGCGAAGTCCTCGTCCGCCATGTCGCCGGCCGAGACTACGACGTCCGGCGACCCGGCGCGCGTAAGTTCTTCGGCGACGACGGCGAGTCGTTCGGCGTCGCGCGCGGTAATGGTCAGCCCGTACCCTTGCGCAGCCAAGCGTGTTGCGATGCCAAGCCCGATTCCCTTGGAGGCGCCGGTGACCAGTGCTGATCGACTCATTCGAACTTCCCTTGCAGTGCGTTGAGTCCGGCCGAGATCAGTTCCGGCACAGAAGATCCAGCCTTGTCGAATCCCCCGCCGACGGTGGCACCGGCCCGGAATCGGTGATCGATACCTTGCGCCACGACGGCGAGCTTGAAGAACCCGAGCGCCATGTAGAAGTTCCAGTGCGCCAACTCTCGACCCGATACGGTCGAATATCGTTGCGCCAGATCGACAACCGAGGGTAGCGAGGGACTGGTCCACGCGGCGGGCTCACCCAGAACCAGATCCAACGCGGGGTGCCGGTAGACGCACATCATCGCGATGTCCGCCAGCGGATCTCCCAGCGTCGACAGTTCCCAGTCCACCACTGCGGCAACCTTGGTGACGTCGTTGGCTTCGAGAATCGTGTTGTCGATCCGGTAGTCGCCGTGCACGATCGACGAAGCGGATTCGGCCGGAATCATGTCCGCGAGGCTTGACGCCAACCTGTCCACGTCTGCCGAGTCCTCGGTCTTGACGCGTGACCATTGACCGGCCCACAACTTCACCTGTCGGGCTACGTAACCGTCGGGTCGGCCGAGTTTACCAAGACCCACTGCGTTGTAGTCGACGTCGTGCAGGGCGGCCAGGACGCGCACCAACTCGTCGGTACACTGCGTGACCTGTTCTGCCGGAACCGCTTCCAGTTCGGTTTTGGTCCGGATCACTTGGCCGGTGACGAACTCGACCACCGTGAACGAGGCGCCCATCACCGCGGCGTCCTCGCACAGCACGACAGTCGGAGCGACGGGTACTGCAGTGTTCTGCAACGCCGAGGTGATTCGGAACTCGCGCGCGACGTCATGCGCCGACGGTGTGAGACCGGCAGTGGGCGGACGACGCAGAATCCACTTCGAGTTGTCGTCGAAGATTCCGTAGGTGAGGTTGGATTTACCGCCCGAGATCAGTTCGGCTCGCAACTCACCGCTGACAGTGACGTCGGAGGCCTGCAGATACTTGTGCAGCGCCGCCAGATCGAGTCCTGGAAAGTCCGTCACTTCGACGCCTCCTGCGCAGCCCGCTTCGCAGCTCCGACAACACGTTTCGCAATGGCCCAACGATGAACCTCGGACGGGCCGTCGTAGACGCGGAAGGGACGCACTTCGCGGGACAACCGTGCCAGCGGTAGATCGCCGGACACGCCCATTCCGCCACACATCTGAATGGAGCGGTCGACGATCCGGAAGATCGCCTCAGCCGCGTAGGTCTTGGCGATGGACGTCGCGTTGCTTGCGTGCCCGCCCTGATCGAGTTCGAAGCAGGCCTGCACCAGGAGTGCGCGGCTGGCTGCGATGTCGATCTCGTTGTCGGCGACCATCTTCTGGATCATGCCGAGATCACCGAGTTTCGAGCCGAAGCCTTCTCGTTCGGCAACTCTGGCCACGGCAACGTCGTGGCCGCGGCGCGCCGCACCGAGCCAGCGCATCACGTGGGTCATCCGGGCGGGACCGAGACGAACCTGCGCGTAGGCGAAACCCTGATCGACCTCGCCGAGAACTGCCTCGTCGGGAACGAACAGGTCCTCGAACGAGACCTCGCAGTGCCCGCCGATCATGGCCTTGTCGAGGGTGTCGATGTGTCGACCCACGTGAAGGCCTGCTGTGTCCGTCGGCGCCAGGAACATGGTCGCGCCGCCGCGCTGCCCCGGCTCGCCGGAGGTGCGCGCCATGATGATGAAGAATCCGGCACCGTCGGCGCCGGTGATGAACCACTTCTTACCGTTGATCTTCCAGCCGCCGGGAACCTTCTCCGCGCGGGTGTTCAAGGCCGAGGGATCGGATCCGGCTCCGGGCGCGGGTTCGGTCATGGCGAATGCCGACCGCATGTCCCCGCTTGCGAGCGGCGCGAGGAACTGCTGCTTCTGCGCTTCGTTCGCGACGTGGGCAAGCATGTGAACATTGCCCTCGTCCGGCGCAGCGATGTTGAGCGCCGTCGGCCCGAAGAGCGAGTAGCCGGCTTCTTCGAAGACCGGCGCGCGATCACTCATGTTGAGCCCGTGACCGCCGTACTCGATCGGCGCATGGGGAGCGAAGACACCGGCTTCTTTTGCCGCAGCCTGCATCTCGATGCGAATGGCATCGCCACCCGCGACCGCGATGTCACCGGCATGTTCGTCTTCGATGGGGAGCACTACGTTGCGAGTGAAGTCGCGCGTCTTCTCGATCAGCGCCACCACCTCGGGCGCGTACGTCAGATCGATTGCCACCAGCCACCTCCGAAAGAACATCCCGACCGAGCGATCGCTCGGTACGAGCACTCTCGCACACGCCGACGCGTCGGGTCAACAATCTTCGAGCATTGCCTCACCCTGATCCAGCCGGCCGGCAACCACCATGTCGCGGTACAGATCGTCCTTGTCCATGAGCTCGTCATGGTTGCCGATGTTCCGGATCCGACCGTCCTCCATCACGACGATCCAGTCAGCGTCGCGCACGGTCGAGAGCCGGTGAGCGATGGTCACCACGGCCCCGGTGCGTGCACGTTCGTTGATCGCGTCGACTATGGCGGCTTCGGTGAGCGTGTCGACCTGGGCAGTGGCTTCGTCGAGCAGAAGCAAAGCACTCGGCCGCAGAACTGCGCGCGCCATCGCGATCCGCTGACGTTGGCCACCGGACAGCGAGGTGGCCGTCAGAGCGGTGTCGAGTCCGTTGGGCAGGGCCTCGATCGCGTCGTCGAGCCGGAGCAAGCGCAAAACAGCCTGAACTTCTTCGTCCGTTGCGTCGGGATGACTGAAGACGACGTTCTCCCGAATCGTTCCGGGTACCACCGGTGTCTCCTGCTCCACGTACGCGAGACTCTCGCGCACAGCGCGGTGATCTAGCGCGTCGTAACCGACTCCGTGCAGGAGAACCTCACCCGATCTCGGTTCGACGAATCGCAACACCGTCGAGAGCAAGGTCGTCTTACCCGCACCCGACGGACCGACGATGGCCATGTGCCCGCGCTCCGGAATGACGAGCGAGACATCACGCAACGCCGGCCGGTGCGAGCCGTGGTAGCTCACAGTGACATCGCGCAACTCGATGAGCGGCGCGGCAGCATTCGTGTTCTCGACGACGTTCACGACCTCGTCGTACTTCTCGGTGGGCAACGACTGCATCTCGCGGATTCGGATAGCCGCCGCGATTCCCGACTGAACGGAGGTCACGTTCTGCGCAAGCTCCGACACCGGCCCCATCAGGGTGAAGGCGTAAAGCAGAAACGCGATGAGCGTCGAGACGGCCATTTCGCCGTCGGCGACTCGCCAGGCACCAAAGCCCAAGATGGCAATGATCGAGCCTTGAATGGCGGTCCACGCGACAGTCCAGGCAGTTGCCGACACTCGCACCGCGGTGATCGCATGCTTTTTCGCATCGGACGCATTGTTCGTCACCAGAGCGCCGACGCGATCCTCGGCGAGGGAAACCTTGACCGTCCGGATCGCACGCAAGCCACCCTCGAGAACGCCGCCGAGCTGACCGAGCGATTCCTGGGTCCGCGCTTCGGCCGCGGAAATCCGAGGCATCAGAACGGCAAAGAGTATGGAGGCGAACACGATTGCCACCATGGTCACGCCCAACAACGGCAGATCCAGAACGCCCATCAGAACAATCGTTCCGATGGTCAACGCGGCTGCGTTCAGAATATTCACTGCGGCCGACGACGCCGCCTCCCTCAGCAGCAAGGTGTCCGACGTGACTCGGGTGACCAATTCACCGACCGATCGCGATTGCAGCGAAGGCACGGTCGCGGCGAGGAATCGCCTGACCAGCGAAGACCTGGCGTCGAAGACAACCTTCTCGGCGGCGGTTCCGAGAACGATCCACTGAGCACAGCCGAGCACCGCACCGACGACCAGAAGGACGACGAGCGTGAGGATCGGCCCCTTCAGTGACGCACCGGTATCGAGGGTGTCGAGAACCCACTTGGTGACCATCGGCGTTGCCAGCGTTGCCGCGGAGCCGCACAGCGCCAAGACCAATCCGAGGAGGAGCGACGGCAGGTGCGGGCGAGCGAACTCCGAGAGGACGCGGAGATTGCTCCATTTCGGCGCGGGCTGAGGAGCATCGGATTCAAGCATGAATTTATGGAACACGAATGTTCCATAAAGGGCAAGAGGAATTCCGATACGGAAACACTGGATACCGAAACCGGACACGGCTACGCTTCGAATTCGTGACAACGATCCACAGCGCACCAGAACAAAGCGCGACCCGCGAGCGCACACGAAAGGCCATCCTCGATGCCGCCGTTTCGGTGTTCGCATCCAAGCCTGCCGCGACGCTCAGCGAGATCGCTGCAGCCGCGAAAGTCGGCCGGACCACCTTGCACCGTTACTTTCCCGAACGGTCAGACCTGGTCGACGCCGTCGCGGCCGAGGCCACCCGCGCCGTCGGAGAGGCCGCAGCAGCGGCGCGTCTCGGTGAGGGCTCCGGAGCAGAGGCACTGGTGCGCCTGTGCCACGAATACTTCGAACTGGCCGATCTTTTGACGGTCCTGTTCTTCACTCCCGGCGTGTATCAAGAAGATTCGTTTGCCGAGTCCGCGTCGAACGACGACGGAGTCAGCGACGCCATCGAGCGCGGACACTCCGACGGTTCCATCGACCCCGACATGGGTTCGGACTGGGTGCAGAACCTGCTGTGGTCACTGCTCTACACGTCGATGGACTACGTGAACCGCGGTTCCGGGACGCGACTACAGGCCTTGGACCTGACGGTTCGCAGCCTCCGCCGCGGAATCGCGCCCGATCCCGCGGTCTAGGTTGTCGGCTGCTTGAACAGCGGCACGCCGTTTGGTCACGCCTAGTTTGCGGTAGATCGAGCGAATGTGAGTCTTCACAGTGGGATAGGCGATGCCGAGGTGCGCAGCGATCTCGTCTGCAGTCATCGTGGTGCGCAGAAAAGTGAGGATCTCTTTCTCACGTTCCGTCAGGACTCCGGCGAGTTGGGCAGAGAGCCTGCCCCGTTTTTCCAGAATCGTGCGCAGGAGCTCCTGGTGTCTCGACCCCTGTGTTGCGTGCGCGTTCAACAGATCGACGATTACCGGATCGCCGCTGAGAAATGGGGCGAGAATCCGCTCGGGGATTGCTTCCGCCAGCGCACGATCCAACTGCTCGTGCGCCTGCGGTCCACGCCCGGCGACGGAGCTCAGGGCGGCAGACGTGACCAGGGTGCTCACCAGCGCATATCGCGGCAGCGCGGCCGAGGTTGCCAAGCGAAGCGCTTGAGCCGACGGTTCCGGATCCCCCATGACTCGGTAGAGCTCCGCGAGAAGCGCGTGAGCGACCGCAGCACCTGTTCTGGTCAGCGTGGGCATTGCGATGCGGCGAGCTTGCTCGTCCTGTCCTTGAGCGTGGGCGAGCCAGGCCGTGGTGACGCGCCGCAGCGTATCCCAAGGAATGCCGTGCTTGTCCGCAGTGCTCACGCCTCTCAGCAGACGAGCGGCGTTGTGGTACCGATCTTCCCGGTTCAGAGCGATCAGGCTCATCACCAAGTACAGACGGGCGAGCGCCTCGAAATTGGTTCCGGGACTGCCCTCTACGATGATCGAGTCGAACTGAGCGATCGCCTCCTCGAAGTCGCCACGCCAGTAAGCGATGCACCCTCGATTCGACTGTGGGAGACCGCCTTCGAAGCGTTCCCAATCGGACGCCACCTCTCGCGCAGGAAGGCCGTCGAGGATCCGTTCGGCTTCGGTGAATACTCCTGCGTGGGTGAGCGCAAAAGCCAAATTGGATTGTGCGAGACGCAACGTCTCCGTACGCGACTGCAACTGCGCCTCGTCGCTCGCGGAGCGAAGTAGCGCGATTGCACGAGGAAGGTCACGACGAAGCCTGATCTCGGTCCACCCGAGGAGGAAAAGCGCGGACGGGTAATCGTCCTCGGGCTCACACTGGGCGAGCGCGTGGCGAGCACGATCGGCGATGACGGCCTTGGTCGAGGTGTCCGGAGCGAGCAGCAGGTCGGTGAAGCAGACGACAAAATCGTCGGACGCCACCCGCAGACCCTGCCCGCGGAGAAACTCCGCGCCGTACGGATCGCCGCTGAGATCGCGGCAGCACGCCCGTATCAGCAGGATGTGCGGATCGTGCGGATCGGGATGCGCAAGGCAGAGTTGCTCGAGTTCCCTGGTGTGAGATTCGAGAATCAAACGAAGCCAGTTTTTCCGCAGGACGCGTCGAGCCTGCTCCGCCTCACCAGATGCGAGTGCGTCGCGCACGGCTTCGATCATGTGTCGAAGATACTCGAGACGTTCGATGTCCGTGGAGATCCGGTCTCATCCGCTTCGGATGAGACCGCGATCGAAGCCTGCGGAAACCAGTGAGAATTGCCGGAATCAACCGAAATGCGCTAGTCGGCGGAATCCCGGTGCGCAGGCCTGACACGAAACGGATAAAACACATGAGCTTCTGGGAAAGCCTCGGCTGGATGCTGTGGGCAACCGTCTTCATCGGATATCTCTTCGCGCTGTTCGCGATCATCGCCGACCTGTTCCGCG
The DNA here is from genome assembly GCF_042728675.1 of Rhodococcus sp. NPDC060176. NCBI lineage: Bacteria > Bacillati > Actinomycetota > Actinomycetes > Mycobacteriales > Nocardiaceae > Rhodococcus > Rhodococcus sp. NPDC060176. Next base: position 809,768 of record NZ_JBHWYS010000001.1, on the reverse strand, counting down.
ATCACAAGCTCAGCGGTTGGTTGAAGGCCGTCTGGGTGTTCTTCCTACTCTTCCTGCCCATCCTCACCGCGCTCGTCTATCTCGTCGCCCGCGGCGAAGGGATGACGGAACGCAGCAACAAGGCCGCACGCGACGCCGAGAAGGCCGCCGAATCGTATATCCGCGAGGTCGCGGGGAAGAGCCCCAGCGAGGAGATCGCCGCAGCCGCAGCACTGCTCGAAGCCGGAGCGATCAGCGAGGACGAGTTCGCCGCACTGAAGCTGAAGGTCCTCTCGTGAGTGCCGCGCGTTTCGGCCCTGTCGATTTCTATCTTCTCGGTCTGCCTGGGCAGAACCTCGACCCGGCCGCGCTCTCCGCGCTCACCGACCTTACGGATACGGGCCTGGTGCGGCTGCTCGATCTGATCGTCATCTCCAAGTCCGAGGACGGTGAACTCACCCTCATCGAGGTCGAGGAGTTGCCGAACGGCTTCGAGATCAACGTCGAGATGCTCGGCGCGTCCGGTCTGCTCGGGCATGAGGACATCACCGAACTCGCGGCAGCCATTCCCACCGGCGCTGCAGCGCTGCTGGTAGCGATCGAGCTGGTCTATCAGCGCGAGCTCGCCGCCCGGACCGCGGCGTCCGGCGCGGTGTTACTGGGCTACGAGCGGATACCCGCACCCGTCGTCAACGCCCTCATGGACACGATCATCCCGAAACTGGAGGTCTGACATGCCGTACATCCCGAGAAGGGGTCGCCCCGGACTGCTGGGCCTCGCCGCACGCACCGCGGTCGTGACCGGTACTGCGACCGCCGTCAACGACGGTATGGCCACCCGCCGGCAAAGGAGAGCCCAAGCCGAATACGAGCAGGCGCAGTACGAATTTGCCCAGCAGCAGGCCGTACTCCCGATGCCCACACCCGCACCCGCCTCCCCGGTCGATTTCGTCGCTGAATTGCAGAAACTCGGCGACCTCAAATCACAAGGCCTGCTGAGCGAGGCCGAGTTCCAAGCCGCGAAAGCGCGACTGCTCGGCTGATTCACCCCGACAGGGGCGAGGGATTCCCGCTCTCGCTTCCGTACCCGACACCGAATGGAACCCGCTATGTCCGCGACCGCAGTCAACGTCCTGAACTTCAATCGGGCAGAATCCGATCTCATGTTCGCTCGCCTGGCCGCGGGCGTCGGCCTGGGCACGTGGAACCACACTCGTGATCTCGGGTCGCTCGACGACCAGCCGATCATCCGCCAGAACCGCGACACCCTGTACAGCAGCGCGATCGTCGATGTGCGCGAAGACGTCACGATCACGGTGCCCGATACCGGCAAGCGCTACATCTCCGTGTGGGTGGTCAGTCAAGATCATTACGGTCCCGTCATCCTGCGCGATCCGGGAGAGCACCTGCTCACGCGCGAATTGGTCGGAACCGATTACGCCGCACTGATCGTCCGTATCCTCGTCGATCCGAACAGCCCCGAAGACGTCACCGAGGTGAACCGGTTGCAGGACGCCCTCACCATCGACGGCGGCGGAACAGGTGAGTTCCCGTTGCCCGACTACGACGAGCAGGCGCAGACCGAGACCCGCGACGCACTCCTCGCCCTCGCTCGTGGCATCACCACGTACGACCGTTCATTCGGCACCGCTGCGGAAGTCGACCCGATCAGGCACCTGCTCGGTACCGCCTCCGGCTGGGGCGGCCTCCCCGAGTACGAGGCCACCTACGTCAACTTCGACGAACGTCTCCCCGTCGGGGAATACCGCCTGCGCCTGAACGACGTTCCCGTGGATGCGTTCTGGTCGGTCTCGCTGTACAACGCGGCGGGGTACTTCGAAGAAAACGCTTTGGGCGTCAACAGCATCAACAGCCTCACAGCCACCCCCGACTCCGACGGCAGCACCACCATCCGCTTCGGTGTCCATCTCAACGGCGTCGCGAACGCACTGCCCATCATGCCCGGCTGGAACTACGTGCTGCGCCTGTACCGCCCCCAGCCCACCGTGCTCGACGGCACCTGGACGGCGCCACGTCCCGAAGCGCTCTAGAGAAGCGTCTATCTCCCACGCACACCCAACTCTCGGGTGACTCGACCTGATCACGGAGGTACAAGCCATGCGCCTGTTATTTCAGCTCATTTCGCAATGCGTACTCGGTGCGATCGCGCTGATCGTCGTACACTTTGCTCTTCCCGGGGTCAGCCTGAGCGTGAACGGCTTCTTGGCCGCTATCGGGGTATTCACCCTCGCACACATGATTCTCGGCCCATTCGTGCTCAGCGTGGCACTGCACTACGCGGCTCCGCTCGCGGGTGGTGTCGGCTTGGTCGCCACGCTGCTCGCGCTCTGGGTTGCCACCCTGGTCCCCGACGGCATTGAGATCAGCGGCGTCGGGTCCTGGATCCTCGCACCGATCATCGTGTGGGTGATCACCGCACTGGGAGGGTGGATCTTCATGGCTCTTGTCATCGACAAGTGGATCAAGAGACGCAATGCCGAAAAGCTCGTGCGCAGTGTGCAAAAGGCATGAATGATCAGTGAAACGGAACCCACAAGGAGTCAGCCATGCCAACTCACCCGCTCGATCGTCGCGTTCTCCTGAAAACCGCCCCGAACTTCCGGGACCTCGGCGGCATTCCCGTAACTGACGGCACCGTCCGCGCAGGCGCGCTCTACCGTTCGGCGACGCTCGCGAAACTCGACGGCGACGACGTTGCCGCGGTCGCAGACTTGGACGTCCGGACCGTCTACGACCTGAGGACCGCCGCCGAGCGCGACGGCGCACTCGACAATCTCCCCGACTCGACACGCACGGTCTGGCTAGACGTCCTCGCCGACAATGCCCAAAATGCAGCGGCCACCGGACTACTCATGACCGACCCGCTCGCGTACGCCGAGACCATCAGCGGCGGCCGTGGGATCGCGCAGATGGAGGAAGCCAACCGCAACTTCGTCAGCCTGCCGTCCGCTCTCGACGCCTATCGCACGTTCTACCTCGACCTCATCGACGAAAACCGCGCCGGGGCAGCACTTTTCCACTGCACCACCGGCAAGGATCGAACCGGGTGGGCCGCGACGTCTTTCCTACTCCTCCTCGGGGCCGACGAAGCCGACGTACGCGCCGATTATCTGGAGACGAATACCGATCTGGCTCCCATGACGGAACCGATCCTCGACTTCGCCGCCAGCAAAGGCGTTGACGCAGAACTACTCCGGCCCCTCCTCGGGGTCCGTGACAGCTACTTCGACGCCGCTCTCGACGAAATGCGCACGCACTTCGGCACCGTCGAGGACTACGCAATCAACGGACTGAAGCTCACCGCAGAGCAACTCACCGCGCTCCGCGAGCGGTTCACATCCAGGTCGGGAGTCATCAGCGCGAAGTGATCGGAGCCCTTACCGGACAGTCATTTTCGCCCTCGCCCCGCTTTTTCTGGTGATTGTCCACCCGGGTGACCACGACGACGGCGAGGATCCCCACCGCCAAGCCGAGCGCGGTGAACGGAGTGAAGGATTCTCCGAACATCAACGCGCCCCAGACCGCGGTGACGGGGGCGATCAAGAACATCAAGGTGTTGACGGAAGTGATGCCGATGCGACGGAGCAATAACCAGTACAGCCCGTAACCACCGAACGTGGACAGCACGACTAACCAGAGCAATGCGATCCAGAATGTGTTGACGCTTGGCGGTACGGCGACTCCTGAGGCCACCGCCAGTGTCGTGAAAACTATTGCGCTGGTCGAGCAGTGGATGGCCAGGGCCTGCAGAGGTGGCGTGGTCGTGAGAGCGCGTTGTTGGACGAAGGTGGATGCAACCAGGCTGAGCATCCCCAGGAACGGGATCGCGTATGCCCACCACGGAGCGGATGTACCGGCCCCGGCATCGGCTGCCGTGACCATCGCGACGCCGCCCAGTCCGATCGCCAGCCCGACCCACTGCATACGCGGGACTGCGACACCGAGGACCGGACCGAGCAGAGCCGCCGCGACCAGCGGCTGAATACCGTCGATCAGTGCGGTGGTTCCGGTGTTCACGCCGAGATCGACTGCCCAGTACACAGACAACAGGTAGCCGCTCTGAGAGAGCATCCCGATCACCACCTGCCTGCCGAGAGCCCGCGGAGTCGGCACCATGTTCCGGCGCCGGGCGGACAGCCAGACAATCGGGACGAGCACCGCCGCGAGCGGAAGGAACCGCCACATCAGCAACGTGGGGATCTCGGCACTGCCGGCCCCGAGTTTGGCTCCGATGAAACCCGAACTCCAGCACGCGACGAACAGGACCGACAAGGTAGCCGTCACGACAGATCTCGGGATTACGATCCGAGGTATACCGATCTGTTTACTCACACGTTCGACTATACAGATCGGTATACTCTTGTCCATGGCAGCGGAATCCGTACCCGAGTTGACTCCGAAAGCGCGTCGCATCCTGGAGTCGGCGTCGAAGTTGTTCTACGAAAAGGGTATTCATGCCGTAGGTGTGGATACCGTCGCACTGGACGCCGGGGTCACGAAGAAAACTCTGTACGAGCGGTTCGGCTCGAAAGACGGTCTCGTCGTGGAATACCTGAAGGACCGAGATCGGCGGTGGCGCGCCTTTCGCGACAAGAAGCTCGCATCCGCCGGCGAGAGCCGCGCCGAACAGTTGAGTGCGGTGTTCGATGCTTCCGCCTCCTGGTCCGGGGCGAGCGGAGGAAAGGGGTGCAGCATGATCAACGCCCACGCTGAGTTCAGTGATCGCTCACATCAGGTCTTCGCTGTTGTCGCCGAACAGAAGCGGGAGATGTTGGACCTTTTTCGGCGCATTCTGGCGACGGACGGGCAAGCCGACGAACGCCTCGCCGAGGCAATCATGCTGCTTCACGAAGGTGCCCTCGTCGCAGACGGGATCGGTATCGGCACCGACCCCTTCGGCGGCGGTCGGGACGCGGCGCTCGATTTGCTGAAGAACTCCGGGTGATCCACCCCGCTGCGCACATTCCGGGCGACCCCTACGACAGAGTCCGTACCTGACAGCAAAATCATCCACACCGGCGCCACAGAGTTTGCTTCAGCCCGAAAACGATCGGAACGGAAGATCGCAAACTCCTACTTGATCATCGAATGTTTTCGATTGATCATTTTTGTTGTACGATTGAGATGCGCCCGGACAGGTGCGCCAGCAATAACCCGGTTCCGTAACTTTCCTGTTCCGTCGCCCGCGCGACGAACATCGCACAGCTACGAGCAAAACGTGAAGGAGTCTTTGATGCCCACATACTTGATCGACTACGGCGAGGTCATCTCTCAACCCCAGGATCCGCAATCCATCGACGAACTGATCGCCGTGACGGGGATGGATCGAATCGACTTCACTACCAACTACTGGGCCTTTCGACCGGCATATGACGCCGGCCAGTCCGCACACGACTACTGGAAAAATGTTCTAGCGCAACCAGTTCCAATCGATCCGAACATATTGAAGGCCCTTGTGGAGATCGATATCGCAGGGTGGATGCACTTCGATCGCGATAGCGTCGCATGGATCGAGAATCAACACCGCCGCGGCTCGAAACTGCATCTACTGTCGAACGCACCGAACGAATTAGCCTCAGCAATTACAGGTTCCGAACTGGCCCGATACTTCGATAAACTCATCTTCAGTGCGAGCCTGAAGATGGTCAAACCCAACCGGGAAATTTTTTCACAGGCACATAGTGCAATCGGCGGCAGCGCAGAAGACATCATTTTCGTCGATGATCGACCTGAAAATATCTCCGCTGCAAAGCAATACGGAATGCAGGCCCACCTGTACGTCGGCAAATCCACCCTCTCAAACCTTGCCGACCGCGATTGAGGCTAGACCCCAGGCGGCATCAACTAGGGGGTGCGGACACCGATCACCATGACTCGGAAGCAGTGACCGTCTGCACGGGAGGTCGTCAGCGGCTCTGACAGCGCATTATGGCCGCCAAACGCAACCCGGCAAGAATGGCCCGCTCGTCCGTGTACACACTCGAGCCTTCGAGATCGAGCACAGCATCGATATCCGCGCCCCCACCTATGTCGACGAACTCACCGAACTCACGCAGCAGAGTTCGCGTACGTTCCCGGTCGGCACGCCACAAAACTACGCGAATGCGGAGAATCAGAAAACGCTCACTGAACCGACCCATGATCACCACGCCGTCACCTCGATCGAACAATCATTGAATTTGTTTCACTGCAACGCAACTCAACATCTGATCGAATTGCAGGTTGGGCCCGCCAACTCCGTCGTTGGGCTCGGTCCGTCAGCCTTCACCGTCAGAAACAGTCTGATACTCAGACACAGAGCACCTGTATCCCCTCGTCCCTCAACTCCGCCACCACGTCCTGAGGGGCCCCGACATCGGTGACCAACACGTCGATCCGATCGAGCGCACAAACGACTGCAAGTGCTGTCCGAGTGAATTTGCTCGAATCGGCCATGGCGATCACACGCGTAGACGACCCCAGAGCAGCACGTTTGACCGCCGCATCCTGCATGTCGTAGGCGGTAACCCCGCTCGTTCGACTGAGTCCGCAGCAGGTCAGCAAAACTGTGTCGAATCTCAGCGCAGCGAGGTTCTGCTCCACCATCGGACCCACCATGGAGGTCTCCCCGCTACGGACCGTTCCTCCAGGCAGTAACAATCTCACCGTTGCAGCCTCCATGAGAACGGGAATCGCGTGCGCCGCCAACGGCATCACGGTGACATTGCGAGACGACAACTCGTGTGCTGCTGCCAGCCCCGTCGTACCGCTGTCGAGCAACACTGCTTCGCCATCGGCAATCAAATTGACTGCGGCGGAAGCGATTCGAGCCTTCTCCATCACCCCCTCCATCTCGCGCAGGACGAACGGAAGCTCATCACCACGCAACATGGCACTCACGGCCCCGCCCCGCACCCTTCTGAGCACCCCGGCAGTTTCCAGTTCGGCGAGGTCCCGACGGATTGTCACCTCGGAAGTGTTCAGATCGCGTGCGAGGTCCGTCACGGATACCGACTCGGAGTTCTTCAATGCTCGCACTATCGCGACCTGTCTACCATCAATCACCATGACTAAAATCATACATCTTTTCTGATCATTCGAAAGAATTTGACGATCACTTACCTGCGATGATCAACGTCCGCACATAACTGCCATCACCTTTTGGACAACGAACCACCGGCAGGAGGTCATCGTCGGTCGCGCCGATGTACGTCAGTAAGGGCGCGGTCCCAACACCGTGTTTGACCGCCTCGTAGTGGCCGGCGATGTTGTTGGTCTGGATCTGCGCTCACCCGGTGGGCAGTATCCGGTCGAGGATACGTAGAGATTCGACAATTCCAGAAACAGCCACGGCTGAAAGGTCAACGCGCGTAACACCGCTGATGACGTCGCTCCAGGTCACGCCGAAGTCCAATGCACAAGTACTACGAATCCCTCGAGCACTACCTGAACAAATACCGACAAGCGCACCTGTGTGCGAGAAACAGGACCCTCGATGTCAAACTATTCAACTCTCGAGCGCGACGCACACACAGTGATGTTCCCAGCGTTCGATTCGGATCACGTCGAAACCTGGCTCGCTGATCTTCTCCGCGCCGGAACCGTTGCGGTCATCCTCGGCGAATCCCGCGAGGAGTACGTATCCCGCAGAATGACATCTGCTCGCCGCGAGAATGAAACCGGTCAATCACTCCGCAAACTGACCAGCGCCCTGGACTCGAGCACTGACACGCCGTTGCTCGTCGCAGTCGATCAGGAACCCTGGGGCATCCAGCGCCTCCATACGCTCGTTCCCCAGTTCCCCTCAACCGACGCGCTAACGAAAATGACCGATACGAACATCGAAAATGTTGCCCGATCAGTGGCGTTCGCCGCCCGTGAGATGGGCGTGAATGCATTCTTGTCGCCCGTACTCGATCGCCTGGAAGGCAACAATCCCTGGTTGTTCGAACGCACACTCGACCTACCGCATTCGGAAATCGCTCGCATCGCAGTGGCCTTCGTTCACGGCGTCCAGACCTCTGGAGTCGCGGCAATCGCAAAACACTTCCCGGGGTTCCCTGTACTCGAACACGACCCCGCACTAAAGGACACAGCCGTCGCCGCAAAGGACTGGAGCGCAGAAACTCTCACACCATTCAAGGCTGTCGTCCACGCCGGCGTTTCCGGCATGATGGTCGGACCGGCCATCGTCGAAGCTGTCGATCCAACCGCTCCGGCGACGACCTCGAGCATCACGATCCGAGCACTGCGAGAGGATCTGGGCTTCCGCGGCGTCGTCGTGAGTGACGATCTGGATTCCCCCGCAACGATGCTTGGGCGGTCACCCGAAGAGACCGCACTCGCAAGTCTCCTGGCCGGCGCCGACCTCCTACTGATCCCCGGCGGCGATGAAGTCGCCACTGTTGCAAAGTCATTGGCCGCCGCGGCCCTCCGGAATCCGAAAGCAGCAGAACGACTTCGCGGCGCGGCAAACCGTGTTCGCGAATTAGTGAGTTCGATCGTCCCACGCTCCACCCATGGCGAACAGATCGGTTGACAAAGGCGGTGTTGTTGGCGTCGGCCGATCGGCTTCGGAACCAAGGCTCGGGATTCGGCACAACAGCTCAAGGCCTCAAACCGATTTGGTCAGCCTTCCGGTCTGGGAACCGGCAAGACTCGCGGCGCCGCTCAAGGCGGATCCTCTGCTCGTCGGGACCCGCCACTGGTGCAGACATCTGCAGTTTCTGTGTGAACGGGTGTGCCGGATTGTCGGAAACCGGTTCGGTAGAATCCACTTCGACTATCTTGCCGTCGAGCATCATCGCGACACGGATGTGCGCAGCCGGAGCACTTGCCGGGTCGAGAATCGAGACAATCGCCGTCGGCGGCGGCGGCTCACAGAATTCTCTGCTGTGCCGGCTCACTGCCAACCGCGCTGCGCGATGTAGCTCGCCCGACTGTCGGGCTCCGTAGCTCATCACGGCAGCACAACTCACCACGCCCCAGACCGCAAAATGACTCGGTTCCGCTTCAGCCGTTTTCAATGCGAAATGGTCGGAGAGCGACGATTCGAGAGTTCTGCGATCTCAGCGTTGGACTTCCGCCGCACGAACCGTGAATTCCTTCAGCCGATCCGCCAGTGGGTCCACGCCGAGCCCTGGTCCATCGGGGACACGGAGCCCACCGCCTTCAAGCACGAACGGCTCCGTCAGATCGACTTGATAGAACCTGTCGGAGGCGGAAACGTCACCAGGCAAGGTGAAACCGGGGAGTGCAGCCAACGCAACGTTCGCCGCCCTTCCGAGACCCGTTTCCAGCATTCCCCCGCACCACACCGGCACGTTGTGTGCGGCGCACACATCATGGATGCGTCGAGCCTCGAGGTAGCCGCCGACACGACCGGGCTTGATGTTGACGATCGAGCACGCGCCGAGCCTGATGGCATCGGCGGCAGACCTGGCCGACACTATCGACTCGTCGAGACAGATCGGGGTCTTGATGCGAGCCGCGAGGTCCGCGTGCCCCAGGACATCCTCCTCGTCAAGCGGTTGTTCGATCAGGAGCAACCCGAAAGGGTCCAGCTTCGCCAGCTGAGGGGCATCGCCGAGGGTATAGGCGGTGTTGGCGTCAACCTGAAGCATTACCTCGTCGCCGAAGCGCTCACGCACGGCACGGACGGGATCGACATCCCATCCCGGCTCGATCTTGAGCTTGATCCGGACGTATCCCTCATCGATATAGGAACCGACAGCATCAAGTAGTTCTGGAATGCAGTCCATGATTCCGACCGAGACTCCACTCGGGACGTGATCGACCACCGCGCCCAGACTTTGCGCGAACGAAATGCCCTGGCTCCGCAACTCCGCATCCATGATCGCCATCTCGAGGGCGGCTTTTGCCATGCGATGCCCCTTGTACTTGGCGAGGCGAGGTGCCACGAGGTGCGCCGAGACCGAATCCATCGACAACAGATCTGGGATGAGAAACCTTTTGAGTACGTCGTCGATGCCATCGACGTACTCCGAGGAGTAGAGCGGGTCTGACATGCCGACGCATTCACCCCAGCCGTCGCCGTCTGGAGTGCGAACCCGCACCACCAACATTTCCCGTTCGGTCTCGATGCCGAACGAGGTACGGAAAGGCGACACGAGCGGCATCTGAACCCGCCTGATTTCGAAGCTCTCGATCTTCATACTGCCGTCCCTTTCGACACGATGTACGCGTTGGCACGCCGGTCGAAATCCTCGACCTGCCCACCTTCGGCGAGCAGGGTTCCCAGGACGTCGCGCATCACAAGGCGCCATTCGGAGGCGAGCCCAGGATCCGAGTGACGAAGCGCCTCGATGTCGGTGGGCACCGCCACGGATACATGGGCCGCGGACGTGTCCTCCAGTGATGGCCGGCCAAGGGAGTCTCTCGACAGCATTGGCTCTGTATGCACCTGGGCGCTGTTTCGTTGTTCGAGCGCTGCGCAGCGCGAGGCCCGAGAACTCGCGAGGTCCCATTCGAGTTTGAGGCGGTCAGTCTCGTCTTCGCCATTGAGATCATCGAGCAGCGTCCCGTAATGATTGACGTGATAGACGCGAGCAGTGCCGCCGAGCTTGGAGAGGTTGAAGTGCGCATTCCTGCTGACCAGGGGGTCGAACGTCCATGTGATGGTCTTGATGCGCCGCGCCATGGCCCAGGCTCTCTGGTGGAGTTTGAGAGCGAACCCGATGTTTCGGCCGCGCGCACTGTCCGCCACCCCGGCGATATGGCTGTGCAGTGACAAAGTCGACGGCACGCCCCACATCCCGACGGATATGCCGAGAATCAGGTCGCCCGCGAAAACCCCACAGACATAGCTTTCGGTACCGGCAAGCGCTTGAAGAACCTCGACGTTCATGATCGACATTCCGTCAGTTGGCCGCCAGATCTGATCGATCAGTTCGACACCCCTCTGCATGTCGTCGATCGAGATCAGCGCACGGATCGCCACTCCTGATCGGTCTGCCGCCTGAGCGGCGGCGATCGCGGCAATCCGCGACGTCTCAGTTCGCGCGACGTCTCGCGCTTGTTCAGCAAAAGTGGTCATAAGTCGAGGATTGCCCATTCGGGCGAGCGGAACACTGTCCAGCTCCACTATTTCTTCGGCACTCGTTCGTCTGACGGCACTGGTTCGGTCAGACGATTCACCAGCATTGTCACGAACGCAGTTCGCACGGGAATCTCCTCGACGAGCGCGTGTTCATGATCCGCGTGGGCCCCGCCGCCGACTGCTCCGAGACCATCGAGGGTCGGCACTCCCAGACCTGCCGTCAGATTTCCGTCGGACCCTCCACCCACGTGGGACTCACCAAGGCGACCAAGTCCGGCCTCGTCTGCGACTCGCGCAGCAATCGCGAACAATTCAGCGGACATCTCCCGCTCCAACGGAGGTCGGTTCGGACCTCCGGTGACAACAAGCCTGGCACCTGGAAGAACCGGACGCAGTGCTCTGATCTCGCGATCGACGCGCTGCTGCTCCTCCCGGCTCCATGCACGTGAATCGACCGTGACCTCGGCTGATGCCGGCACTGTATTGGTCGTGGTGCCACCAGAGACGACTGTCGGCACCACGGTGGTTCCGAGTTCTGTCGAGCCGATTGCAGCGATCCTGATGATCTGATGCGCCAATTCCAGAGCGGCATTGATGCCGGCCTCCGGCTCGAGCCCTGCGTGCGACGCGCGTCCCGACACCACCACTCGATAGTCGGAGATTCCCTTCCGCGCCGTCTTCAAGGCGCCTCCATCGGCCGATGCTTCGAGAACCAGTACAGCTGCGACGTCTCGACAAGACTGTTCGATCAGCGCGCGGGAAGTGTCAGAACCCGTCTCTTCGTCGCCGGTGACGAGCACGGTTATCGGTGCTCCCCTATCGACGTGTGCGGCTGCGTAGAGCGCCATGACAACGCCAATCTTCATGTCGAACGATCCAGGTCCGCGCATGACTCCATCCTCGACAGACCATGGATGAGTTTCGAGCGAGCCGAGTGGCCACACGGTGTCGTGGTGACCCAGCAGCAATACTCTGCGAGGCCCTTCGCCGAGACGCCATCGCAGATGAGTGCATCCGTCGACGATGACGCGTTCCGGCTCAACGCCCAACAGTGCGGTTCCAACCAGAGCAACAGCGTCGGCGCTGGCAGCCACGGCTTCCAGGTCCGACGACGGGGACTCACACCTGACCAGAGTGCCGATATCGATCAGCATCTGCTTCGACAGTTGTTCGAATGTCGCTAGCACGGGGGTCACACAGGTCTCCTTCGATCGACTGGTTCACCCCAGCCTTTCGCAGTCCTGCCGCGATTGAATCGTCCATCCGCGCATATCGGAGGGTCAGGGATGGTTCGCCCAGACGAACATCACTGACCGAGTTCGACAGTGTTGTCGCAGGCGTCAGGAATCTCCTGGGTATTGCCGGGAAGCTGCCGCACTTCCAGCAGGCGCAGCTGCAGCATGGCTGCGAATCGTTGCTGCGGGTCGTTGAGATCGAGACCGCTGACCGCTGAGACACGACGGATCCGATAGCGGAACGTGCTCGGGTGGACGTAGGCCTGTCGGGCGGCGATGCTGACATCACCGAATGCATTGAGCCAGTAGCGCAAGGTTTTCACCAGGTGTGCCTGGTGCTTGGCGTCGTAGGCGAGCAGCCGCGCGATGGGCAGTGAAACTGCGTTGCCTCGCGCAGCGACCAGATCCGAAAAATCGAGCATCAATGAATCGATGTAAGCGTCTTCCGCGGCAATCACGCGGCGTTTCCCTCCCTCGTGCCGCAGTACTCGCAGCGCTTGGTCGGCACCGCGTCGGGCATTCGGAAGGCTCCCACCGTCCATGGCGAGTGGGCCGATTCCGATCAACGCCGAAAGGTTTTGACCGGTTCGGTCGAGAAACCCCTGAGCCATGAGGTGTGTCCGCTTGGCGTGGTCAGGAGCGTTACCGAGTAGCGGCACGATCGCGTAGGCCCGGTCTCCGAGCACTGCAACGGCCGAGCCAGGTTGCAGAGCCGTCAGGTGAAGAGCCAAGGCGTCGGCGGCGCGCTGCAGACTGGCGGCGTGCATCGGTGCGCTGTCGGCGGCCCCGGCACCTTCCGCTGTCCAGTTCAGGCCGAGTGCCAGTACCGCCACCGGTCGACCGATGAGGCCGAGTCGCCCGGCCGCCTCAGGTGCCGACGGGCCGCCTTCGAGCGCAGTGTTCACCAGGTCTGCGCGTAGCCGTCGCTCGACATCACTTCCGGCGCGAAAGCGCAGCATGTGCAGCGCGACCAGCTTCGCGGAATCAGCGAAAGCCTGGTTGCGTTCGTCGCTCAGAGGCTCCCGGACGGCGGCCCACATCGAGCCGAGCACCTCCTCACCCGCGCGCACGGCGATGGCGACGCGCGCCATGGCGTGCTCGTCGTCATCGAGAGTCCAGCCAGGGAGGAAGACCGGATCCTCGCTGCGATGGAGCTGTTCGAACTCGCTTCGAGACTCAGGTGAACGGAGGTAACGCTCTGGGACCCGGCGGCCGAGAATCGTTTCGACACGGGAGAGGTCGGCCTCGTCCTGGCGTCCTGAAAACGCCAGGACATTGGAGCTTCTGTCCTCGATCGTGAGTGGCGCGTCCAGCAAGGCTGCAATCGCGTTGGCGAGCGAGAACAGATCACCGGAGGGCATCCCGCCGATGAACTCGGTCATGGAGCCGCCGATATCATCTTCTGCGAGCAACGTGCGCAACATCGCGACCAACTGTGTCCAGGATGCTCCTTCCACCAGGCCGAGCAGCGTCACACCCGATCGCTGGACTGCGAGCGTCATCGAAGCATCAACAGTGATCGGTGCGCGCACGACCAGCGCCGCAGCGTTGCGATTTCCGAGTTCGCGCAGCAGTCGGCAGATCCCGTCATGATCGTGGACCCCGACACCGAGCACGATCGAGCGTTCAGCTATCACCAGATCGTCGGCGGAATCGTAGATGACCACGCCTCCGAGCGCGTGGTGGTCCATGATCGATCCGGCCAACTTCTCGAGGAGCGTCGCGCCGAGATGGTCCAAAATCCGGCCAAGACTGCGGCGGTTTGTCGCGATTGAGCTGAGCATTCACGAATACTATGGCGTGTGATAGATCACTAGTATCGTCGCAGCGGACATAAATCGACGCGCCTTTTCCTCCGATCGAATCAAGTTCGGCGAATCCTCCGAAGCTAACGCCCCGACTCGAAATAGTCTGCGCAGACCGCGGCAAGCGCATTCCACACTGTTCCGGCAGGAGTTTCCACTATCCCAGCGGACGGAGTAGCACTGACAGCAGGGAGGCCGTTTGTGACTGCGACCAGCGTGACGCCGGCTGACATCTCACTCGCACCCATTGCGGTGTACCCACCGTACGTACCGCTATGGCCCTGCCAGACGGTGCTACCCACCTGTGTGCGGAACGTTCCCATCCCGTAACTGTTGATCCGGACTGGTTCCGCCGGTCCGGCAATGGCCTGCGGCGTCGCCGAAATCATCTGCTCCAGGGTCGCTGAACCGAGCAGCGTCTTGCGAACGAACAAGCTGTCGAGAAACTGTGCTGCTCCGATCGCGGTGCCCGCGAACAGGCCGTCGCCGAACGGAAGACCGAAAAGGTCAGACGGTATGCCGGACGGCTGCCATGCTGCATAAGTGTCGTGGAACAAGCCGTCCGACAACCGCTGGTAGCCGCGGGCCAACGACTCGGCCAAGCGTGGGGACCGTCGCAGGGTCAGTAAGTCGTCGTTCATCGAATAGTGGCCGCCGGCTGAGTGAATGAGGTCCGAACAGGCACGTTCCATCTGCTCCTCGCCGCCGAGCGCCTGCACCAGTACCCGGGCCAGCACGATGTATCCGGTATTGGAATAGTCCCAACGGCGTCCCGAATCGACGGGGGGACCAAGAGCCTCGGCCAGCATCGTCCAGGTGAACGGCCGGTTCGGATCGTAGACATTGCGCACAGCCGGGTCCGAACCGGCAGTGTCACAAAGGGTTTCCTCCAACTCGGGAGGAAACAGCACCTCCATCCCCGGCGATGCATAGATATCCGGAAAGCCTGACGTATGTGTGAGCAACATACGAACCGTCACTGTGTCAGCGCCGGGCACATCGGGGCCCAGATACATCGAGATCGGCCGGTCGAGTCCGATGACGCCGCGCTCGACCTGATGCAACGTGCATGCTGCGAGTATCAGTTTGCCGAAGCTGGCCAAGCAAAACGGCGTTTCGTCGGAGACAAGGACGGTTTGGTCGACCCTCGCCAAACCATGAGTGCCTGTCCAGATCAGCTCACCGTGGCGCATCAACGCAGCCTGCGAGCCCGGTGCCGTCGCCAGGCTCGCAGCACGGGCCATCGCGGCATCCAACTGATCCTCGATGGGGATGACAAGCATTTCTCTCGACATGGTGTTCGTCCTTCGGCTCGGGTGGGGCGACTGATTCCATGATTGTTGCTAGCCGAGTGTCGACAGTCGTGGTCTGGCGGCACGACACTCGCGCGGTCTGTTCGTGCAGCGGAACGGACAATCAGTGCAAGAATTACAGGCGCCATCGCCTTCCTGCCTCATGACCGGCAGGCCGTGGATTGGCCGATGACTTTGTCCGATCAGATGGATCTTGACTATCGGCCTCGTCGCGGCCGACGAATACTTTGCATCGACACACGCTTACCGTTGCACCATGATCAGCCGGTACCAAGTCGCAGCGATGGTTGTCGTAACGCCTCCCGAGCGCAGGGCTGCCATTCTACGAAACCGATTCAACGAGTGCACCGACAAATTCTCCGTTCAGATGTCTTTCCAGATCCGGCTGTGAACGATCTGCGAAACCAGCTGACTCGGTAGCGGTCGCAGAAGAACCTGAACCAAATCAACTCCGAAACCGAACAAGGAAATCGATATGCCTACGAAATTGGCTGCAGACCTGCTGAACTCGCCGCATTGGCAGCAACGACTCGACGAATTGGCTGTCAAGCACTCGGTGCCGGGTGCCCAGGTTGGTGTTATTGCACTGGCCGATGACGACACCGCGGACGTGCGTGTGCTGACCACCGGTCTGACGAGCCTCAAGACGAAGGTGGAGGTCGACGCCGACACATTGTTTCAGATCGGATCGATCACGAAGATATGGACGACGACTCTCGTCATGCAGTTGGTGGACGAGGGCTTGCTGACCCTCGACACCCCCGTCGTCGAGGTGCTTCCGGAATTCACGATCGCCGATGCCGACAATACGAAGAATGTCACGGTCCGCCAATTGCTCACGCACACTTCTGGTATCGACGGGGACGTTTTCACCGACACCGGCGACGGCGACGACTGCCTCGAAAAATACGTCGCGGGGTTGGCGAGCGCAATCAGTGTCACCTCGGCCGGAGGGCACCTCAGCTACAGCAATACCGGATTTGTCGTCGCCGGCCGAATCGTCGAGGTACTACGAGGGCAGACCTGGGACCAGGCACTCTCTGAAAGAATCTACGGTCCACTGGGTTTGACCCAAACGGTCACCAGATCTGATGATGCCATCCTGTTCCGTGCGGCCGTCGGCCATCTTGCCAACCCAGACCAGGAGTCAGCAGAGAAGGTGCTGCCGACTACACGCTGGGCACTTCCACGTTCGGTGGGACCGGCCGGCACCATCACCGCATCCATGGGCGATCTCCTGGCGTTCGCGGCGGCACACCTGCGCGACGGGCTGGGGTTGACGGGCGAACGAATCCTCTCGGAAAAGTCGGTGGCCGCGATGCGGGTACCGCAGTTCGACCTCACCGGCCTGTCCACCGTTGATCAGGGATGGGGATTGGGATGGATCATCTCCGACTGGAATGGCGCGGCATGCGTACATCACTCCGGTGGCGTGATCGGGCAGATCGCTCAGTTACATACATTCCCGGAGTTGGGCATCGCAATCGGAGTGCTGACAAATTCGCACCGCGGTGCCGCACTGGCTCACGACATCGAGACCGAGATCGCACACGCTCTCGGTCTGACCTACCCGGAACCGGAAGCGGAGCCCGGCGAGACTGATTTGTCGGAGCTGGTCGGCGCCTACGAGACGACAACGGATCGAATCGAACTGAGCTGCAAGGACGATGGAGGGTACCAGGTCCGGATGGTTGCGAAAGTAGAGATCACCGGCGAGCCGCCGATGCCTCCGCTGCCAGTCCAGCCTTTATCTCGATCTCGGTTCCTCATCGAGCTTGCGGGTGCGTCTTTCGAAGCTGCGCGCGTCACGGTCGAAGGAGACGAACATCTTTACATGACACGGCTTTTCAAGAAAGTTGATGCGTAGTCCCAGCCGGAGCGAGTCACTGCAATCGACCGGCACAGTGCGCCAACTCCTCGAAGACCGAACGCTTCACCATCAGTCAGCCCATCCCTGAGTTCTTCTCGTCCAAAATGGATGCAAATCCGAATGTGTAACAGCAACACCTACGGAAACGAAGATCTGAACTTCGCACAGAGATCTGAGCATGTTGCCGGGCGTCTCAACCCGGGCGACATGCTCAGATCTTTGTGACCCTCACTGCCCCATCAATGTTGAAGAACCCACTCACCAAGGGCCCGTTTCGCAAGTTCAGAAGGAACGGGCATCCCGAGGTCTCTCTTACCCCAACTCCGGCCTGGAGACACGCAGATCAGGTTTCAGGCCCGAGACGAACTCCGCACATCCTTCATACTTGGGTCATGTCGATGTCAGACAAAACGTTAAGATGTTTTGTATCAACAGATTTCGGGATCGATCTATTGACTGGAACCGCGTTCACACCTACTGTGATGTGCGCAACGAATTCCCCGCGATTCGCGGAATCTGATCCGTCTTCGTATTCCGCCTTCGCAAATCCCTTACAAGCAAGGAGCTTTCAATGGGTTCATCTGAATCTGACCTGACCGCAATCGACAATGCCGTCACGGTTCTCGGCGGTATCGCTGGAGTGATCGGCGGCATTACCGCCGCCCTTGGTCTCGTCTCGTTCTTCGGAGGCGGAGCAAGCCTGTCGTAACGCCGTAGCAGAGAGCAGATGGGTCGACCGAATTTCGGTCGACCCATCTGTTTTCAATTATATTGCAAGGCAATTAGTTACATGAATCTGTCAGCTTTCCAAGGAATTTCGTCACTGTCACAATCAACGGCTGCCACATTCAGCAACTGCCACAAACACGAGCACCCCACGGCACCAGATACAGCCTCGAACAGATCTGTAACCGTGACAGGCAAATGGCTGTCACGGTTACAGATCCAGCTGGGCGCAGACCTTCGGCGAAGGGGTTTAGGGTGACCGCTACCTACCTGATCTGGAAGTACCGTCAGGGATGCCGTCAGTCGCCCACATTTGTCCCGTCATCCCTCGTATGATCCGCCCCGACGCAGCGCGCGGCCGGCGAGCCGGCCGGTCGGTAGGCCATCTTGGAAAGCAATTGCGCCGTTGATCAACACATGCCGCATACCCGTTGCGTAGCGATGTGGTTCTCGATAGGTGGCAAGGTCCTTAACCGCTTCCGGCTCGAATACGGCGAGATCCGCGAAGGCGCCCACCCGAACCTGACCCCGATCGAGCAGTCGGAGATTCTCCGCGGGCAGGCTGGTCATGCGCCGGACGGCGCCTTCGAGAGGGAGAACACCCGCACGGACGTACGGGCCCAGGACCCGAGCGAATGCACCATACGCGCGAGGATGGGTGGGCGCCTCGTTGAACGGCGCCTCTGCGGGCGAAGCTTCCGAGTCAGAACAAATAGAGACCCACGGACTTTGCAGTGCGAGATGAATGTTCTCTTCTGTCATCTCGAAATAAGTTGCCAGTAGATCCGGGTCGGCCGTCACGAGGTCGAGCAACGTGTCGATCGGATCGAAGTCTCCACGGTCGGTAGAGATCTCAGCCAAGGTGCGTCCCCCGACATCTGACTCGATTCCTTTCAGCATCAAGATCCCGGTGGCCCCTCCCGAACCCAGGTAGAGGTTCTCCCAGTCCGCAGCCGGCATAGCAATCGCGTCTTTGATGGCGACACGAGTCCCGGGTTCTGCCAGTCGGGTCAACAGCGCAACGCGGCCGCCCTCGTGAAACTGCGGCGGAATGCACGCACTCAGAAGTGTCCCACCAGCCTCGTAGGGATAGATGTCGGCACTGACGCTCAGACCCGAAAGGCGTGCGGCCTCGATCTTGTCGATCGCTTTGCTCATCGCCGGCCAGTTCTGCCGACCGGAGGCCTTGATATGGTAAACCTCTGCGCGCGTAGATGTTACACGAGCGATGTCAATCAGTTCGTCGATGGCGTCGAGCAGCCGATCCGCCTCGTTACGAATGTGCGAGATATAGAGCGCATCGTGCTGGGCGAGCACTTTCGCGTATGCGGTGAGCTCGGCAGTGCTTGCGTAGCTGCCCGGCGAGTAGATCAACGCCGAGGCGACGCCGAGGGCGCCCGCGGTGAGCTCGTCGTCGAGTATTCGGCACGCCGAGCTGAGTTCTTCTTCGGTAAGGGACCGATTGTCCGCGCCGGCATGGATCATGCGAAGGTTGTGGGCACCAACGAAACTGGCGATGTTCGGGCCAACGCCGGTCGTCGCCAGGTGATCGAGGAAGTCGTTGAGTCGCGGCCAGTTCCTCCGTACGCCTGAGGGAAGCGGTTCGGCGTCGATGATCTCACCCATCTCGCCGCTGACCGGTCCCATGGAGAAGCCTTCCCCGAAGACCTCCGTGGTGACGCCTTGATAGAGATCTGACAGCCCGCGCGGATCTAGTTGAAGCGTGTCGTAGGCGTGGCTGAGCACGTTGATGAACCCAGGTGCCACGACTGCGCCTTCAGCCGACAGTTCCTGGCAACTTGTGGGGGGAACCTCGCCGACCGCTACGATCCGATCAGCGCTGATCGCGACGTCGGCGCGGCGAAGGGGCCCCCCTGTTCCGTCAGCAACCATGCCACCACGCACCACGAGATCGATGGACATCGTCTGTTCCTCCGGGTTGAAAATCGACAACTTTTGCTCCTCTGTGACTGGTTATGTGTAGGCACTCGGCATCTGGCGATCCGATCGCGCCGAGTGCCGCTGTCAATTGGTCTGGCGCGCAAACATCTCGCGAAGAGCCTCTCCGAGCAGGTTCAGGGCCAGCACGGTGAGGATGATGCATGCGCCGACTGGATAGACGAGCCACCAGTAACCGTCGGCGATGTAGGTGGCACCGTCCGATAGTTGGCCACCCCAGTCCGTCGAGGGGTAGGACAGCCCGAAGCCGAGGAACCCGAGGGTGGCGACGATCAGGATGGCGTCGGCAACCTGAAAGGTGATGTTGACGATGATCACGCCCAGGGCGTTCGGGACCAGATGCGTCAGGATCAGTCTCGGACGCGATGCGCCCATCACCCGAGCTGCCAGCACGAACTCTCGGACGCGCAGCGACAAGACCTCGCCTCGAACCAATCTGGCGGGCACAAGCCATGAAAACGCACCGATGATCAGACCCAGCGATACGGCGCTGGCGGTGAATCGTGCAGACAAAATGAGAACGACGAGCAGGAACGGCACCGACAGCAAGATGTCGACCAGGCGCATCATGGCTCCGTCGAGGAAGCCTTTGGCGAGGCCGGCGATGGTGCCGTACAGGGTGCCGATCACGGTTGCCGTAACCGCGGCGAGCAGTCCGATCTGCAGGGAGACCTGGCCGCCTTTCATCAAGCGCCCGAGAGCATCGAAACCGTTTGCATCGGTGCCGAGTGGATGTTCGCTGGTCGGCGGCAGCGCGGCATCTGCGAGGCTCACATAGGTCTGGTCGGTGTGATAGATGTACGGCCCGAGAAAGCAGAAACCAGTAAGCAACAAGAGCAGCAGCAGGCCGACGAGGCCGAGCGGATGTGCTCGCAGTCGACGAAGCATGGTCCTCAACGCCGCCGATTTCGCGGGCACTTCCGTGCATGTACTTTTCTCAGCCGATTTTGTGGGCACTTGTGTTGGTGTACTCATGCGGACAGCTCGATCCGGGGGTCGGTGATGGCTAGCGCGACGTCGGCGATGAGGTTTCCGAATACCGTCAATGTGCCACCGATCAGGGTGTAGGCCAGTAGTACCGGGTAGTCCTCACGTTGGAGGCTGTTGAGGAACAGCAGACCGAGGCCCGAGTAGTTGAATACAGTCTCGGCAATCAGGTTTCCGGCCAGTAGTGCGGGAATCGACAGACCCACCACTGTGATGAGCGGTTGGCAGGAATTACGCAACAGATGTCGGGTCAGGACCAACCGCTCGGGCAGTCCCTTGGCTCGCGCCACCTTGATGTAGTCCTGTCCGAGTTGATCCAGAGTGGCAGTTCGCTGGTAGCGGGAGAAGACTGCGACGCTGGTGAGGGCGATCGTGATGACCGGCAGCGCCATGGCTTTGGGGTCTGTGAAGATCACCCACGGCGAAGGTGACTGGGACGCTTGGGAAGGGAAGATCGGGATGGCCTGACTGAAGAGCGCGATGAGGATCAGGCCGAGTAGGAACTGCGGCGTCGCATACAGCGTGTACGACGCGGCAGTGGCTGTGTGGTCGACGATGCTGTTGCGTTTGACTGCCTGCCAGATCCCCAGGGGTATCGCGACGATGAGCGCCAGTACCAGAGCCGCCAACGAGAGCATGGCGCTACGGCCGGCGTTCTGCTGCAGGAGTGTCGCGACACTTTGATTCAACTTGTAGGAGTAGCCGAGGTCTCCGTGAACCAGCTCGTTGAGGTAGCTGAGGTACTGCTCGATGATCGGGCGATCGAAGCCGTGCTCGCTGTTGAACGCGGCCACTGCTTCGGGAGATGCCCTCTGGCCCAACACAGCACGCCCAGGGCTGCCTTGCACAAAGTGCAGCAGAAAGTACACCACCGCGGAGATCCCAATCAATACCAGGAGCGAAATCGCCAGGCGCCGAAGCACGTACCATGCCATGTTGTCGTCTTTCTATTCTACGAAGTCTGCTGACGGCCTTCTTGTGGTGCTCTAGGAGTGGAAGTACCAGAGCTGTGGGTCCAGGACGCCCAGTCCGTAGCGCGTGATGTTCGCAAACGCGGCCGGCGGACCGGAGATGTCGGACTTCCAAATAGCGATGGTGGAGGGGTTCGGCATGAACAAGTAGGGCAAGTTCTCTCCGACGAAGGTGGTCTCGGTCACCATCGCGTTCGGGTCGGTCGAGTTCTTCGAGGCATCCATCAGGGCATCAGCCTTGGGATCGCTGTAGTGGCCGAGGTTGTACGAGGCTCCGGTCGCCAGATAGCGAATTGCGGAGGGGTAGGCGGCCGCGTTGAAGCTCCCTTCGTCTGCCAGGGCCCACTGGTCCTGATATGCCGGCGCGGCATTGTTGTCGGCGTTCTCGTAGAGGAAGTTGAGGGACTTGGCCTCCCCGCTGATCGTGATACCGACTTGCTTTGCCGCGGAGATGAACGCGATGTTGCGGTTGGCGATGCTGGCCGGCGAGTTCGCGTACAGCAGGTTGAAGCTGAGCGTCTGTCCGGCAGGGATGTCTGCACCACAGTTGCCGGGACCGGTTCCAGGACTGACGCATGTCCTTGTCCCATCGTCGCCGACCTCCCAACCATGTTCGGTGAGAAGCTTTTCGGCCGCGGCAGGGTCATAGGGGTACGGTGCGTCCTCGCCGAATGACGGGGCGAAGCGAGTGCCGGCTTGACCGAGCGTGTACGACGGCGCACCGGCACCGCCGTAGATCCCCCGGCTCTTGATGTAGCCGGGCTGATCGATGAGGTGTTGCAACGCCTGCCGTATGTACAGCTGGGCGATAACCTTGTCGAAGTTGTTCGTGGTGTTCTTGAAGTTGATCACCACCGGATTGAACTGTGTCGGGCCGGGTCGGCCGTACACGTGATACCCCTGTTCCTCCAGATCGGAGGCCTGCGACGCGAAACTTGCATCCAGAGCAGCGACTGTCAGCTCGCCTGCCTTGAGCTGATTGAGCATCGCTGATGTGGAGGTGAACGGCAGGAACTTCACCGCCTCGACCGTCGAGGGGCTCGGTCCGGTGTAATTCGAGTTGGGAACGAGTGTGTATGCACCAGTAGCAGATTCGAAACTCTGCAGCCGAAAGGGGCCATTGACGACTTGCCACAACGGATTGCTGGCGAAGGTCGACTGCGCACGTCCCTGTTCCGACAGGTAGTTGTAGATCGCCTTGGCGTTTTCGGGCACCGTGTAGTCAAGGTGTTGCCCGCCCGTGGACGCGATGTTCCACGCCGTCGACGGAAGCGGAATCAGCAGCGGCGCCGCCACATTGTTCAGAAAGAAGTCCGGATTCATCGCCTGATTCAGCTGCAGCTCAACGGTGTACGGGTCGGTCGCCGTGGCGCTGACCAAGTTCTCCGGGAAACTGCCCGCGACATAACCGCTCCAGTTGGCGGGACTCTCGGCGATCGCGCCCTTGATCAACTCGATCGAGAAGATCAAGTCATCGGCATTGACCGGTTTCCCGTCAGACCACTGGTACGAATCCTTCATCTTGATCGTGAAGGTCTTGCCGTCGTCGCTGACCGTGGGCAGCTCGGCCAGACTCAGTGCAGAGTTGACCGAATCCTTCGAGCCGACGTCGGCTGCGGCGTACAGGTACTTGAACATCACCTGCTGGGTAGCGAACTGAACATCTGAACTGGCGAAGTTCGGGTAGATGACGTTGGGTGCGAGCCCCACAGGCGATGCGACGGTGATCGTGCCGCCTGCCGTGGGTTGCCCGACGGCTTCGGGCAAGGATCCGAAAGCATCTCCGCCGGAACCTGTTCCGGCGGGCTCGACGCTCGTACATCCGGCGATCAGCAACGAGGCTGCTGCTACAGCGAACACCCCACGCAGCGCTCTGTGGGTAGTGAGAGTGGTCATTCTTTGCTCCTGTCAGTCATACACGTGGGGGCTCGATCCCGCCCACTTCAAGAAGATCGCTGAGACGTACCAGCGTGTAGTAGCTATTGCCCATCCAGTCGGCGGACGAGCACAAATTCGCATGGCTCCGCTCTCGTTGCCGTGCAACCGATTTCATACCGGTATGAGACTGACGAGCCTATGTCGTGGCGAGATCGGCATGCTGCTCGAACCGTTTGGGCTGCAGCGGAAAGTGGCAGGCAACCTGATGGGTATCACTGATCGACTCCAGCGGCGGCTCCGCCGCGGCGCACAGGTCGGTCGCCTGCGAGCAACGCGTCCGGAAGCGGCATCCGCTCGGCGGAGCGATGACGCTGGGCAACTCGCCGCGGATTGGCGTGCCACCGTCACGGCCCGCGGCCAGCGGATCGGTATCCGCGACTGCTGCGAGAAGCCCAGCGGTATAGGGATGGGCAGCCGTCGCGTAAACCTCTTCGCACGTGCCGATTTCGACGAGCCTGCCGAGGTACATCACTCCGACACGGTCGGCGAGATAGCGCACCACCGCAAGATCATGAGAGATCACGACGCTGCTGAGTCCGAACTCGCGCTGGGTGCGTCGCATCAGGTTGAGAACCTGTGAGCGCACAGAAACATCCAGCGCACTCACCGGCTCATCGGCGACGAGCACCAACGGATCGAGCGCAAGTGCGCGCGCCAGCCCCACCCTTTGACGCTGTCCCCCGGACAGCTCATGTGGATAGCGCTCCATCACGCTCGCCGGGAGACCCACCTGATCCAACAGTTGCCGGGCACGGGTCGCCCGCTGCGCTCCGGTGCCGATGTTCTGGATGGCCAGTGGTTCACGCAGAATGGTGTCGATCCGCATCCGGGGGTCGAGAGAAGCGTGGGGATCTTGAAACATCATCTGCAATTCAGCCCGACGGCGCCCGAGTTCGCGCGAACCCATCTTGGTAATCGAGTCGCCCTCGAGTAACACTTCGCCCTGGGTCGGTTGGTCCAACGCGACGATCATCCTGCCGAGCGTCGATTTGCCGCATCCAGATTCTCCGACAAGCCCGAAGGTCTCACCGGCAGCGACATCGAAGCTGACTCCGGAAACTGCCTTGACGGTGCGTCGCTCACCGAACAGTCCTGATCTACCGGTTGGATACTCGCGCACCAGATTACGAACGCGCAGCCGCGGAACCGACTCCGATCCACCGAGCCCGGCAGTTGCGGGCGCAATCCGGGACCGCACACGGGTGATCGGCCCGGCGGCCGGATGCCAGCAGGCGTAGGCATGCCCGGCTGGCTCGATCGTCAGCTGCGGATCGTCCTCGTGGCAACGATCGGTGGCTGAGGCACACCGGGGTGCGAACGGGCAGCCAAGCATTGGCAGCGCCATGTCTGGAGGGAACCCGGGAATGCTGTACAGCTCGTCCTGCTTGTCGTGAGTGATCGTGGGAATCGAAGCGAGCAGCGACTGTGTGTAACGGTGCCGCATGTCGCCGAACAGAGTGGTTGTCGGGCCGGTCTCGGCAACGCGCCCCGCATACATCACCGCGACGCGGTCCGCGTGCCCCGCGATCACCCCGATATCGTGGGAGACCAGGATCATCGCCATACCGAGCTGTGACTTCAAGTCGTCGAGCAGATCGAGGATCTGCGCCTGGATCGTGGCATCGAGAGCGGTGGTCGGCTCGTCGGCGATAATGATGCGAGGCTCGCACGCCAGCGCCATGGCGATCATCACCCGTTGGCGCATACCTCCGGAGAGTTGGTGCGGGTAGTCGTTCATCCGCTCGGACGGCCTGGGTATCCCGACCAGAGCCAGCACCTCTTCAGCTCGTCGGCGCGCAGCGCGATTGGTCCCACCACAATGAAGATGCACCGGTTCTGCAACTTGATCACCGATCCGACGGGTGGGGTTCAACGCGGACATCGAGTCCTGGAAAACCATCGCGATGTCATTGCCTCGGACCTGCCTGTACTCGGACTGCGGCAGGCCGACGAGTTCTCTGCCGTCAACCATGATCGAGCCGCCGGTCACGGCACCGCCGGCCGGCAACATGCCCATGATCGCCAGTCCGGTCATCGACTTCCCAGAGCCGGATTCGCCTACAACGCCAAGAGTTTCGCCACGGCGCAGCCGCAAACTCACGCGAGACACCGGTCGTACGATTCGATCGCCGCGTCGAATTTCGATCGAGAGATCGCGGATCGCTAGCAAGTCGGGGCCGTCACCAGAAGCACTACCCAAGGTGTCAGCCATCTGCGTGGCCTCGCTGTCCAGAACCATGGACTGATCGTAGTGGCGCACACCCGGGGGGTAGGTTGGTCGACGCGAATGAAATCAGGCAAAAAACTTCGTCTCGGAGGACAAATTCGTGCGTTGGCAGTTCGCCGCACCGAAGACCTTCCAGCTATGAACGCCCGTGGTCAGCGACATATTTCCACAGGCTTCGCTAGCCGACGAGTGGCGTTTCGAGACAGCAGCGACGTGACCGAGCCTGCCGAGAGGCACAAGAAGAGTACCGGCACATAAGGGAGAGAACGGCATTCGGCTGGTCGGACGCATGCAGCGAAACCGCTCATCCCGAATTTAGCTCTACGACATCGCTTTTCAATTGCATGCCCCCACACTCACTGCCCCACCCGCTTCGCCCCCACAGTCACTGCCCCACCCGCTTCGCCCCCACAGTCACTCCCCCACCCGCTTCGCCCCCACCATGCGCCTCGCTATCTCCAAATACCTCTCCACCAACTCGTCCGGGGACAATTCACCGTCCGGGCGGTACCAGACCGCCACGGCGACGCACATCGTGACGACGGCACGGCTGGCGTCCTCGGGATGGTCGGCCTCGAACACTCCCGAAGCGACGCCGTCGAGGACGATCCGATCCACCTGCTTCTGCTGTTCGTCGCGCTGCGCGATGTAGCTCGCTCGGCTGTCGGGCTCCATGCTGCGGATCTCGGAGGAAGCGACGAACGACTGCTCGCGTCGAAACATGTGGAACCGCAACAGAGATTCGATCACCGCGTCGAAGCGGTCAGAGGGATCGTCCCCGGCGTCGAGTTCGGCGGCTCGGCTTCGCTCCAACAACTCCGTCATCACGACCGTCGCCAAACCGATCAGCAGAGCCTGCTTGGACGGGTAGTGGTGGTAGAGCCCCGGCACCGACAAGCCGGACCGCGAGGCGACGTCGCGGATCGAAGTCCCGTGATAGCCCTGCTCGACGAACGCCTCCAGTGCCGCAGCGAGCGGTTTCGGCAGTCCCAGGTCTTCGTAATCGCGCCAGGATCCGCGTACCGGAAGCTCGTTCGTCATACCGATACCGTAGATCGCTCTTGCTCCGCCGCCGAACACGTCGGTGCCATTGGTTACAGTCGATGTTCACCGAAAGACAGGGACCAGTCATGATCCATGTTCGCCACACCGCGGTTGCTGCCGTGCCGGTTGATGTCGCCTTCGACTACATCGACAACTACCGCAACGTCCCGACGTGGATGTTCGGTGTTTCCGAGTTCACCCCGTTCGGAGAGTTCGATCAGGGGCTCGGCGCCACATTCGACGCTGCCATGCAGGTCGGGCCAAGCACGTTGCGATCCAAGCTCGAGGTCACCGAGTGGGAGAAGAATCGGATCATCAAGCTGTCTTCGCTCGGCGGTGTATCCAACTCGTCCACCTGGGAGTTCGCCGCGATCGACGATTCCAAGACCCAACTCTCCGTCGACTTCGCCTACAAACTCCCCGGCGGCATTGCCGGCAAGGCACTCGGCCGCTTGATCGGGCCGTTCGTCGAGAACGCTGTCAAGAACAGCGAGGAGACGTTGCGCCGCAGCCTCGAGGAGCAGTTCGCGGCCCGCGGCGAAGGCTGAAACTACCCGCGGTCGCCTTCGAGGCCCAGGGCGTTGGCCCACACCTGAGTAGCTGTCTTGACGACGTCCTCGAACGAGACAGGGTTGCCGTCGGCGCCAGGTTCCTCCGAGACGAACGAACTGTAGGCAAGACGGCTCACCATCGCCGACAACGCTCGCGATGCCAGCAGCGGATCCAGTGAACGGTCCGCTTTGCCTGCAGCCTGCAAACGTTCGATGGCCCGCGCATTACGCGAAATGAAGGTCTCGGCTCGGTCCCGACGCAGTTTCGCGAACGCCGGATCGATGTGCGACACCTGCTCGAGCAGCCCCATCAGTTTGGCGTTGCGACGAAACGCTGTCAGGTAGGCACGGTTGCTCGATTCGAGGACCGCATACGGATTATCGACGTCACGGACCCGACCCATGCCGGGGTGCAGCATGTCTTCCTGCGCAACGTCGAGAACTGCGGCGAAAATCTGCTCTTTGTTGTCGAAGTAGGTGTAGAACGTGCCGGTGGAGCAGTTCGCTTCCTTGGTGATGTCCGTCAGCCGGGCATCGAGATACCCCGCGCGTTCGAACACAGTCCGAGCCGCTGCAACCAGAGAAGCCCTGGTACGGACGCCGCGAGCGGTCACCGGGAGGTCACGCAGAAGCTCCGTCGCTGCCATCGATGGTGGCGGACGGTCTTCCCAGTTCTCCTGAGGTTCGGCGCGAGAGGTCACCAGCTACTTATACGGCAAAGCCGGCGACATCTCGGCATCGGCGTCAGGTGATGGTGATTCCTCCGTCGACGGCGATGGTCTGGCCTGTGACGTATCCGCCTGCCTCGGATGCGAGCCACACCATCGTGGCTGCGAGCTCTTCCGGATCGCCCATCCGGCCGAGGATCAGGCGCGGAGCCATCGCGTCCAAGTAGCCTTCGTTGTATTGGTCGGTCATTTCCGACTTGAAGAAGCCGGGCGCGATCGCGTTGACACGAATGCCCTTGCGCGTTCCCCACTGCTGTGCGAGGTCGCGGGTCAATCCGACGACGCCTGCCTTGCTCGCCGCGTAGGCGGCCTGCGGCAGTCCGGCCGTCGTCAGTCCGAGAATGCTCGAGATGTTGACGATGGAACTGCCCGGGAGCATGACGCGGCCGCACGCCTGCGCTGCCCAGTACGACCCGTTGAGGTTGATGTCGATGACGGCGCGGAACTGATCCGGGGTCTCGCGGGTCGCTGGAACGGCAGTTCCGACGCCGGCGTTGTTGACCAAGACGTCCACGCGGCCGAACTTCTCCATCGCGGCGTCCACCATGTTCTGAGCCTGTGCCGGATCGACGATGTCGGTGGCCACGCACAACGCTTCGCGACCGGCGTCACGCACGAGCTTGGCGGTGTCTTCGAGCTTGTCGACGCGGCGAGCCGCCAGGACGACGTCCGCGCCGGCCTCTGCTGCGGCTTTCGCAAACGCCACCCCGAGGCCCGACGACGCACCGGTCACGATGACCACTCGATCGGTCAGAGAGAACTTGTCGAGAACAGACATGCGCGGTGATGCTCCTGTGTCGTCGGGTTCGGAAGTGACGTATGGACTTCAGTGACGTATCGACTGCAGTTACGAAATTACAGGCCGAGATCGCGGCCGATGAGTTCCTTCATGATCTCGTTCGATCCGGCCCAAATCTTGGTGACGCGAGCATCCATCCACGCGCGAGCGGCGCGGTACTCGGTCATGAAGCCGTAGCCGCCGTGCAGCTGGACGCAGTGATCGAGGACCTCGTTCTGCACCTGCGCGGTCCACCACTTCGCCTTGGCGGCGTCGATGGCGGTCAGCTCACCGGCGGCGTGTGCCGCGACGCAGTTGTCGACGTAGGCCTGCGTGACCTCGATGCGGGTGACGAGATCCGCGAGAAGGAATTTGTTCCACTGCAGCGAGCCGATCGGCTGACCGAAAGCCTTGCGATCCTTGGCATATTGCAGCGTTTCTTCGAGGATCGGAGCGGCGTGCGCGATGTTGGACACTGCAGCGCCGACGCGCTCCTGCGGCAGCATTTCCATCATGTGGATGAAGCCGCGGTCGATCTCACCGATGATGTTGGTGGACGGCACGCGAACGTTCTCGAAGAACAGTTCGGCGGTATCGGACTCGTGCTGGCCGACCTTGTCGAGCTTGCGTCCGCGCTCGAAACCTTCCATGCCGGTTTCGACGGCAAAGAGGGTGATGCCCTTGGACTTCTTCTCGGGACTGGTCCGCGCCGCCACGATCACGAGGTCGGCGTTGTAGCCGTTGGTGATGAAGGTCTTTGAGCCGTTGATGATCCAGTCGTCGCCGTCCTTGACCGCAGTGGTCTTGAGCGAGGCGAGGTCGGATCCACCGGAAGGCTCGGTCATGCCGATGGCTGTCAGCATCTCGCCGGTGCAGAACTTGGGCAGCCAACGCTGCTTCTGCTCTTCGGTGGTGAGCTGAACGAGGTAGGGAGCAACGACGTCGGCGTGGATGCCGAAGCTCGAGGCAACAGCTGCACTGGCACGCGAGAGTTCTTCGGCCAGAACCGCGTTGAAGCGGTAGTCGCCGGCTTCGCTTCCGCCGTACGCTTCCGGAACCTCGAGCCCGAGGAAGCCGTTACGTCCCGCTTCGAGCCAGATTTCACGATCGATGAAGCGCTGGTCGATCAGCTTCTCTGCGACCGGAAGGATGTTCCGGTTGACGAATTCGCGGGCAGATTCGCGAAATGCCTCGTGATCGGGTCCGTACAGAGTGCGACGCATGACGAGTTGCTTCCTTTCGGCGTGGCAAAGCCACACGTAACGATGTTCCTAAGCATTCGCTTAGAATCTAAGCATCTGCTTATAGTGAATCGAGAGCGGGATATTGTCAACATCGAAATCCGTCACACCTGGAGGAAACCGTGAGCGATTCACCTGACGTGGTGATCAGCCCCTCCAAAGCCGCGGCCCGTATCCGCGCGGCAGCCGTGGACGCTTTTGCCTCTGCCGGCTACGGCGGCACCACCACCCGTGACATCGCCGCGCGACTCGACATGAGTCCCGCCGCCATGTACCCGCACTACCGCTCGAAAGAAGAGCTGCTTTTCGCGATCAGCTTCGAAGGCCACACCGAAGCGTTGAAGGTGGTCGAGGGCGCCGACCGACCTGGTGAAGAACCGTCCGTTCGTTTGCAGGAACTGATCAGCACCTTCGCCAGTTGGCAGGCCGGGCACCACTCACTCGCTCGCGTCGTCCAGTACGAACTCACTGCCCTCACACCAGAGCACTACCGAACCGTCGTCGCTCTTCGCCGCAGCACGACGCGGGTGGTCCGGGAGGTTGTCGACGCCGGCGTCCAGTCGGGTGATTTCACGATCCCCGACGCCGAAGGCGTCACCCTCGCCTTGATGTCCCTGTGCGTCGACGTGTGCCGCTGGTTCCCGGCCGGCAACTACACGGATCCGGAAGACATCGGAAAACTGTACGGAGACCTGGCACTGAGGATGGTGGGCGCCGCCTGAATCAGGTGACGCCGACCGCAAAAAGGAATCAGCCAGTGGCCAACCGCACCTATCTCTACACGACCCCTGTTGCCCCGCAAGAGAATCCGGCTGCCGCTCGCGCCCGGGGCCTCGAGGGAATCTCGGAGTGGTCGTACGCGATACCGCTGGTCCCCAGGATCCTTGTGTCCGTGAATCCCTTCGCTCGCCAGTCGATCATCTGGGACGACGTTCCCGACCTGATCGCGGTCACCGCGCCCTGTGGCCCCGGCATTGCCCGGCTCGAAGACTTCCTCGGCCGCATCGACCACCCCGAACTCGGCGCGATGGCCGGTGAAGCGCTTAGCTTCCTGCGCAGCCACACCGAACCCGACCACTACTTCGTTCTCGAATGCGGCGAGATCTTCGACATGGACGACGAACCGTTCGCCGAACAAGGCCAGGCACTGATGGCCGGTCTGGCGACCATCGACGCCGAGATGGAGGCGGCTTTGACCACGTTCGCACCCACCAAGCCAAAGTTCTGGGAGAGACTGTTCACGCCGACTCAGGAGAGCATCGAGGAACCGCTCCGCGAGCTCGGCCTAGGCTATTGGTCCGAGACCCTGTACTTCGATCTCGACGTCCCTCGATAAAGCACCGCTCAGTCAGAGATCTCGTCGAGCCGACGCTCCAAGTAGGCCCGCTCCGGATCGGTACCAACCAGTTTCAGGGCTTGCCGATACGCAGCCGCTGCCGCGTCGGTGCGCCCCAACCGAGCGAGCAGTTCGGCGCGCGCGAGGTGATACGGGTGGTAGTCGGCAAGTTTGGGCTCGGCTGCCAGTTCCTCCAACGCTGCCAGCCCGACCTCCTCGCCGTCGCGCATCGCAAGCGCAACTGCCCGATTGAGGGCAACGACCGGCGACGGAGTCAGTGTGAGCAGCACTCCGTAGAGCGCGCAGATCTGTGGCCAGTCGGTGCTCTCCACATCAGTGGCCTCGTCGTGCAGTGCGGCGATAGCGGCCTGCACCCCGTAGGGCCCCGGCGCTCCCCCCGTCAACGCGACGACGACGAGATCGCTGCCTTCCTCGATCATCGGCTGGTCCCAGCACCCGCGATCCTGGTCTTCGAGGAGCACGATCTCACCACCGGCGTCGGTACGGGCATCCCGACGCGCGTGGACGAGAAGCATCAATGCAAGCAACCCGGCGATCTCGCGCTCATCGGGAAGCAATGCGCGCAAGATCCTCGCCAGCCTGATCGCCTCTACCGCCAGGTCGACGCGTTGCAGATCCGGACCCGAACTCGCTGCATACCCCTCGGTGAACACCGAATAGATCACCTGCAGAACACCGGGCAAGCGTTCCGGGAGTTCTTCGGCGCTGGGAGTCCGGAAAGGAATCCGAGCCTGACGGATTTTCTTCTTCGCGCGCACGATCCGCTGCGCCATCGTCGCCGAAGGAACGAGGAAGGCCCGAGCAACCTCGGGCGTCGTCAATCCGCCGAGGCAACGCAAGGTGAGCGCAATTCGGTCGTCCTCGGCAAGCGCTGGGTGCGAGCAGGTGAAGAACAGCTGCAACCGCTCGTCGGGAAGTTCCCCGTCGACGGTGGACGGCGCAGGGTCGGCACGATCGGCGTCTACCTGCATCACCGCCAAGCGCGCCGCATAGGCCTGATCACGACGAAGCCTGTCGACGGCTTTGCGACGCGCCGTGGTCAGCAGCCAGGCGCCGGGTTTAGCCGGCACTCCGTCCGCGGGCCAGTGCACCAACGCGGCCTCGACGGCTTCGGAGGTGACTTCCTCGGCCAGATCCAGATCACCGAAGCGGCGGACGAGCGAGGCCAAGAGTCGTCCGCGTTCCTCCCGGAACACTGACTCGATGGAGTTCTCGGCCTGCTCGTCCACGGCGAATCAGTCCCCGAACCCGGCCAGTGGACGCACCTCGACGCTGCCGCCGTCGCGCGCGCCGGGGCACCGCGCGGCCCATGAAAGCGCCGCGTCCAGATCGGGAACGTCGATGACGTCGTAGCCGCCGAGGATTTCACGGGTTTCTGCGAAGGGTCCGTCGGTGACGGTCTTTTCTCCGGACTGCGAGACCCGAACCGTCGTCGTAGTCGTCAGGTCGGCGAGGGCATCGCCGGACACCCAGATCCCGGCATCCTTCATTTCCTTGTCGTATTGCTGCCAGTCCTCGAACGTGCACTGGGGTTCGGTGTCTCCGCCGGGTGCGGTGTAGATGAGCAACATGTACTTCATGACTGACTCCTTGGTCTGTTGTTTTTCTTCCGGCTCTCTTGCCTTACAACATGACGACGAACGGTTCTCCCCGGAATCGACAGGCGACTCGAAAAAACTTTTGGCGAGTTCGGCCGAGGCGCTGCCGTTAGGCTGAGTGTATGACCGAACGCGACCGGGACGCCGCTGGGAAGCCCCTCAATTCGCGGCCCCGCGACGGGCTCGGCCGTCCACTGCCACGCGACGCAGCGGGTGGTGTCCCGCGCATTCCGGACGATGTGCGTCTGCCGCCGGACGAGTCGATCACCGAGGCTCAGCGCCTCCTCGACCACGGCATGCCCTTTCACGCGCACGAGATTCTCGAAGGAACGTGGAAAAGTGCGCCGCCCGAGGAGCGCGACCTGTGGCAGGGACTGGCTCAACTGGCCGTCGGGCTCACTCATCTCCTGCGGGGCAACACCACCGGCGCCGTCTCGCTCCTCGGTCAGGGTCACGATCGCATCAGGCACTACGAGGTCGAGAGTCCACACGGCCTCGACATCCCCGGTCTGCTGACGTGGTCCGAACACCTGCTCGCCGAAATCGATCGCCCCGGCGATTTCCCCGCCCCTCCGATTCCGAGGTTGAGAATCCCCTGATGCCCATCTTCCCCATGTTTCCGCTCGGCTCCGCTTTGCTACCGGGTGAGGTGTTGCCGCTGAACATCTTCGAACCTCGGTACCGCGCACTGGTCGAGAACGTTCTCGAAGCTGCCGACGGCCCACTGTTCGGAGTAGTGCTCATCGCCCGTGGCCACGAGGTCGGTGGCGGCGAATCACGCCACGACGTCGGCACTCTGGCTCGGATCGAATCCCATGTCGCAATGGGTGCCGGACGGTATCAGCTGTACTGCCGGACCGAAGGCCGCATCCGGGTCAATCGCTGGCTGCCGGACGATCCCTACCCGCTTGCCGAGGTCGAACTGTGGCCGGACGAGAACAACGGAACACCCGTCACCGCCTACGAATACGACTCACTCCTCGAGCGCATTGAGTTCATGTACGGAATGTTGGGAAAGCTCGCACTACGAGCCGGTGAACAGACTCCACGAATGCCCGTCCCACCTGATCCCTTGGATCCGTTGGGTTCTCGGCTGTATGCCCTCGCTCGAAGCATTCCGATGGGCGACGCCGATCGCCTGGCGATTTTGACCGCGCCAGGCGCCGACGAGCGTATACGCACACTCTCGGAGGCAGTCGAGAACACCATCGAGGTGGCGCAGTTCAATCTGCTTTGAGGTGAGCTAGGCCATCGTCTGGCCCATGTCGATGACGATCTTCGTCCCGGTGACCGCGCGGGAGAGATCTGTCGCGAGGTAGACCACGGCATTGGAGATGTCCTCGACCGTCGTGCGCGGGACCGAGGTGAGCGGCCACTTGTAAGAATTCATGTACTCCGGGTGCGCCGTGAGTACCTTGCCGACGTTGGGATCGTTGCCCATCTCGGTCTCCACTGCCCCAGGGTGGATGCTGTTGACTCGAATGTCGAAGCCTCCCAACTCCGTTGCCGCAGTGCGTGCCAAACCGACGAGACCGTGCTTGGCAGCCGAGTAGTGCGCGCAACCGGGCGCTTCGGCGACGCCGGCAGCACTGCTGACGATCACGATGGAGCCACCGTTGCCCGCCTCGATCATTGCGGGAACCGAAGCCGCCATCGTGCGCCACACACCGTTGAGATTGATGTCCACCAGCGTCGACCACTGCTCTTCCGGCATCTCCCAGAAACGATTCCACGTTGCAATGCCCGCGTTGGCGATCACCACGTCCAGGCGACCGAACTTGTCGACGCCCGACGCAACTGCCGCACGCAGTGCCTCGAGGTCACGGACGTCCGCTACAGCAGTGACGATCTCGCGTCCCACGGCTCGAACCAGGCGCGCCGTTTCATCGAGGTCGGCTTCAGTTGCGGCCGCGTAGCCCACGTCCTCGGACACCGACGCGCACACATCGACAGCGATGACGTCGGCACCTTCCTGCGCGAGTCGAATCGCATGATTGCGTCCCTGACCCCGCGCTGCACCGGTGATGAAAACGACCTTGCCTGCCAACAGTTGTGTCATGGCCGGGACCTTAGACGCTGATGTGGCCCGCTGCCTCCGAGTTCCCGCTCGACGGGAATCAACCGTCGACGATGACGACGTGAAGATTCCTCGGACCATGGACACCTTCGACGCGCTCGAGTTCGATGTCGGAGGTCGCCGACGGGCCGCTGATCATGGTGGTGGGGCGTTCCGGCGTCAGTTTCGCAATCGCCTCCGGCACTCCCACTTCCACACTGCTGCGATGCACGACGCAGATGTGTGTGTCCGGCACCAGTGTCAACGCACGACGCCCTTGCGATGGACCGGCGTCGAGGAAGATGGTGCCGGTTTCGGCGCAGGAGACCTTCGAGCC
Source organism: Rhodococcus sp. NPDC060176 (assembly GCF_042728675.1). Classification (NCBI taxonomy): domain Bacteria; kingdom Bacillati; phylum Actinomycetota; class Actinomycetes; order Mycobacteriales; family Nocardiaceae; genus Rhodococcus; species Rhodococcus sp. NPDC060176. The sequence goes on along the minus strand of NZ_JBHWYS010000001.1, from coordinate 774,009 downwards.
GGTGACTACAGCGTCGAGCTTCTCGAGTTCGGGAGCCGGCACTTCCGAGCTGTCCACCACCAGCGTTCCGTCGAACCCGGTTACCCATGATCGGTCGAGTCCTGTGGGGATGCCCAGCGTCCGCAGCTCGTGTTCGCTCAGTATTCCGCTGACGACCTCGGCGATTTCTGTTGCAGCACATCGGTAGACGTGAGCCTTGTAGTCCTCGAGTCGATCGACGAACAGTTCGATGCGCTTCTCGTCAGACATGGTTCTGCCAGTCCGGTAGTTACGCGGTATCTCGTTCTCACGGGCCGGTGCCAAGGTGATCGCATCACGAATGCGACCGAGTACCACCTCACGTGAATTCATCTGTCTGCCTTCCCGTCACGACGAGCCGCGTCCAATGCATCGCGTCCTTCGTCTGAGTCCCACCAGGATCGGAAGGTCTGCTTGGGTGGTGCGGGGATGTCTCTGGCGGCGGTCCAACCGTTCAATGGCGGTGGCAGCGTCGAGATCTTCCCCTTCTTGCCCGCCACGACGCGTCCGAGCCCGGCGGCTTTCTGAGCGAGCGTCCACCGGCCCTCGGTCGACATCGCCAGAGAGGCTGCTTTCATCGCCAAAGACTTTGCCGTGACACCGGATTGCTCGACCTTCTGGTGCCGCAATTCGACCAGCAGCGAGGGTATGTCGATTTTGACCGGGCAGGCGTCGAAGCACGCACCGCAAAGACTCGAGGCAAAGGGAAGCGTCGAGTTGGGATCATCTTTGCCATGCATGCCCGCAAGCTGCGGAGTCAGAACCGCGCCGATCGGTCCTGGGTAGGTAGATCCGTACGCGTGACCACCGGTGCGCTCGTAGACGGGACACACGTTCAGGCACGCCGAGCACCGTATGCAGCTCAGGGCTTCCCGTCCGATCTTGTCGGCAAGCGCGGCGGTCCGGCCGTTGTCGAGGAGGACCAGGTGAAATTCCTGTGGACCGTCGTCGGGCGTGACGCCGGTCCACAGGGAGGTGTACGGGTTCATCCGCTCCCCCGTCGACGACCGCGGCAGCAGTTGAAGGAAGACCTCCAGATCCTGATACGTCGGCAGAATCTTTTCGATGCCCATGACGGTGATCAGTGTTTTCGGGAGCGTCAGGCACATTCGCCCGTTGCCCTCCGACTCCACGACGGTCAGTGTTCCCGTGTCCGCGATGCCGAAGTTGGCACCGGAGACGGCGACCGGCGTCGTCATGAACTTGTGGCGCAGGAACTTTCGTGCCGCGGCGGCAAGCTCGGCCGGGTTCTCCCCGAGGCTCGGATCGACATCTGGCATCTCTCGAAGGAATATCTCTCGAATCTCGGACCTGTTGCGATGGATCGCGGGAACCAGGATGTGCGACGGTTTGTCGTGGCCGAGCTGGACGATCAATTCCGCGAGATCGGTCTCGTAGGCGGTGATTCCCTGGGTTTCGAGATGCTCGTTGAGACCGATCTCCTGCGTGGCCATCGACTTGACCTTGATGACCTCTTCGGAGCCGGTGGCTTTGACAAGTTCGGTCACAATGGCGTTGGCCTCGTTGGCATCCGCTGCCCAATGCACCTGCCCGCCGCGTGCGATGACTGCGGCTTCGAACTGTTCGAGCAGTTCCGGCAACCGGGCCATGACGTCGGCTTTGATCGCGGATCCGGCATCACGCAGTTCTTCCCAATCGGGAAGCTCTCCAGTCACGTTGATGCGCTTGGCACGAATGGTGTGTGTCGCCTTGCCGATATTGCGTCGGAGTTGCGCGTTGGCCAGTTCGTGATGCGCTGCGACGGGGAACTTTTCGGTTCCGCGTAGGAACCCCGCCCCTTCGGGGGATCTAGGCGGGAAGCTGGGCAGACCCAGCGTGACGGCGCTCATGCTGTCACCCGGCTTTCCACCGACGCCAGAATCTCGGCGAGATGAATGGTCTTGGCGCCCATCTGCAGTCGTGACATTCCGCCGCCGATGTGCATGAGGCAGGAGGAGTCTCCGGCGCTGCAGAATTCGGCGCCGGTATCCGCAACGTGGCGAATCTTGTCCGCCAGCATGGCCGTCGAGGTTTCCGCGTTCTTGATGGCGAAAGTGCCGCCGAATCCGCAGCAAGAATCTGCTTCGGGGAGTTCGACCAGATCGATGTCGCGTACGTTGCGCAGCAATTGAAGTGGCTTGTCTCCCACTCTCAACATGCGCAGTGAGTGACAGGTCGGGTGATAGGTGACCCGGTGCGGGAAGTACGCGCCCACATCGGTGACACCGAGAACGTCCACGAGGAATTCCGAAAGCTCGTACGTCTTCGCCTTCACGGTCTGCACCTGCCCACACAGCGACGCGGTGCCGTAGCGCTCGGCAACGATCTCGTGCTGATGACGGACCGAACCGACGCACGACCCCGATGGTGCGACAACCGCGTCGATGGACGTGTCACCGAACGTCTCGGCATAGTTCGCAACCAGCGGCAGTGCGCCCGGCTGATAGCCGGTATTGACGTGCATCTGCCCGCAACAGGTCTGCCCGGACGGAAACACGACGTGGTGCCCGAGACGGGTGAGCAGGAGGGCGGTGGCCTTGACGGCGTCGGGAAACATCGTGTCCCCGATACAGGTGGCGAACAGCGCTACTCGCATGTGGTTCCCCGCAATCTGTCGGTGTGGTCTGACCACAGTAAAGCACGGTCAGCGCCACCAAGAACTGAAATACCCGAAAAATGCCGAAATCGAATCAATGCTCGATTGTGACCGGGGTCATGGTGTACGTTCCTGTGGTCCGACCACACATCGTCATTCGACAGCCTGTCAGGAGATACCAGTGGCTACCGAGCTGCTTGCGGTGAGCTTCACACCGTCCACTACCGCGATCGGCGGGTCGTTGACCGCGTCGGCGCTCGTCGGGCTACTTCCCCTGGCGACGTTCTTCGTCCTGTTGACCGGCTTCAAACTCAAAGCGTGGTACTCGGGACTCGGCGCCTTGACAGTCGCAGCGACGGTGGCGGTAATCGGATTCGACATGCCGGCTTCGCTGACAGCGCTCTCGGCGCTCCAAGGCATCACCTTTGGCCTCTTCCCGGTCATGTGGATCGTGGTCACGGCAATCTGGTTCTACGAATTGACCGTCGCGAGTGGACGTTTCGAAGATCTCCGACGTGTTTTCAACACAGTCGGGCGTGGCGACATGCGCGTACAGGCCATGCTCATCGCATTCTGCTTCGGCGGGATGCTCGAAGCCCTCGCGGGCTTCGGCGCACCCGTGGCCATCACCGGCGCCATGCTCATCGCACTCGGCATGCCGCCCATCCGGGCAGCCGTCACCGTCCTGGTTGCCAACACGGCGCCAGTTGCCTTCGGCGCCATGGCTATTCCGATCACGACGGCGGGGAACCTGACTGGGATTCCCGCCACCGAAATCGCAGCCGTCGTCGGTCGGCAAACTCCGATCCTGGCACTGTTCGTGCCGCTTCTTCTCCTGTTCCTGGTCGATGGCAAACGAGGATTGAGGCAGGTCTGGCCCATCGCATTGGTCACCGGCGCCGTCTTCGCGCTCGCGCAGTTCTGGTGCTCGAGCCACTTCTCGTACGAACTGACGGACGTCGTTGCGTCTCTTGCCGGCCTCGCCGCTGCGGTCGCGATGCTGCGCTTCTGGCGTCCCACAACCCCGGACGATCAGCGCTCCAAGGTTGATCCCGAAAAGCTCAGTCCGTCAAGAACTTTCCTGGCCCTTTTCCCTTACCTGCTCGTAGTTGTGGTCTTCGGTGTCGCCAAGCTGTGGACCGTCGGATTCGATCTTCCCGCTTGGCTGAGCAAAACCGATCGCAAGGTCGAATGGCCTGGTCTGTACGGAAATCTGCTGACCGACACGGGAACCCCCTCGTCGAGCGCGATCTACACGTTCTCCTGGCTGTCCAATCCCGGCACACTTCTCTTGATCTGCGGCATGATCGTCACAGCCGTCTACGGTTTCTGGACTCACGGAAAACGATTCCCCCTGAGCGCGCGGCAATCCATGTCGACCTTCGGCACGACAGTGGTCAAGATGCGGCTGGCAATTGCAACTGTCGCCACGGTGCTCGGCTTGAGTTACGTCATGAACCAGTCAGGACAAACCGTGTCGATCGGCACCTGGCTGGCCGGCACCGGCGCTGCATTTGCCTTCTTCTCCCCCATGCTCGGCTGGCTCGGTACAGCCGTAACCGGTTCCGACACCTCCGCAAATGCACTGTTCGCCAAGTTGCAGCAGGTGGCGGGACAAACTGCGGGCATCGATCCGACCTTGTTGGTCGCGGCCAATACGTCCGGAGGAGTCGTAGGAAAGCTGGTCAGCCCTCAGAACCTCACAATTGCGGCAACTGCAGTCGGGCAGGTAGGTAGCGAGCCGATCCTGTTGCGCAAGGTCATCGGTTACAGCCTCGGTATGTTACTCATCCTGTGCACGCTCGTTTATCTGCAATCCACACCGGTCCTGTCGTGGATGCTCCCGTAGGAAGCACCTAGGCTCTTGGCTCATGCCCTCCGATTCGAGTCCACGCGCGTGGGAACAAGTACTGACGCACCTGGAGAAGCGGCTGACATCGGGAGAAGTCGTCCCGGGTCAGCGGCTTCCGGGTGAGCGCATCCTGGCGGCCGAACTCGGCGTCGGTCGTTCGTCGGTTCGCGAAGCTCTGCGCGTCATGGAAGCACTCGGCCTACTGAAAGCGCAGACGGGATCCGGCCCCACTTCCGGCGCGATGATCGTCGCCCGTCCCACCGGCGGCATGACCATGCTGATGCGAATGCAGGTTGCAGCACAAGGTTTTCCGGTGACAGATGTAGTTAAAACGCGCCTCGTGCTCGAGGCCGAGGTAATGCAAGAGCTCGCACGAACGCAACCAACTCCCAACTTGGAAACGGCAGTCGAGTTACTCGACTCGATGGACAATCTCGAACTCAGCGCGCACGAGTTCCTGATCCTCGACGCCCAATTTCACGTTGCACTCGCGGACGCTGCCGGCAATCGGGTTGTCGCGGCGATGATGACGGGGCTACGCGAATCGATCGAGGCGTACGTCCTCTCGGGAGTGAATCTCGATTCCTGGCCGAGCACGTGCTGCCGACTCCGCGAGGAACATCGCGGAATCGTCGAAGCCGTGCAGGCGGGAGATCCCGAATCGGCGCGCGAACGCATCACCGGTCACATTCGTGGCTATTACGCCGAAAGCACCCACTCCGCCCAGTGACAGGGGGGTGGTAATTGCACCTCCAGAAGTCGTGTACTGTTGGTTTCACACCGACGCGGGGTGGAGCAGCTCGGTAGCTCGCTGGGCTCATAACCCAGAGGTCGCAGGTTCAAATCCTGTCCCCGCTACAAAGAAAAGGCCCGTAGGTTGCGAAAGCGACCTACGGGCCTTTTGCTGTGCGCCTTTGTTAACCGCCGGGGGTTAACAAAGGCGCACAGCAGGGGTTCACACCGCCACTTTGTGAAAATCGATCTCCGCGGCCAGCATGCCGGAGAACCACCGATCCAGGTCCTCGTCGCTCACGGACTCGGGCATGGCGTCCACCTCGCACGCCAGCACCGCCACCTGAGACACGAATGGCGGAGCGACATGCATGTCCACCCAGTCCTGCAACGCTGGTTCGCGCTCGACCTTCAGGGCCGCAGCCTCCCGGCACCACGACAGATACAGGGTTTCCGCGGCGTACATGCCCACCAGGGCCGCCGCCCGGCCCTCGTCGCGGGCGAGGGCCAAGGCGTGCGTGGACAGAACGGCCGACTCCTCGACCAGAGCCGCTGCGTCACCCTCGTACGGGAAGCGGGACCGCAACTGCGCGAAATACTCGCGCTGTTCGCCCACCAGGTTCGACATCGACGTCACGTGGTCGAGCGCGTCGTCGAGCGTCGGGGATTCGGCGACCACCAACCCCAACACCTTGACGGCAGTCAGTACAAATGCCTCTTCGATCACGAGGTACCGGCGAAATCCCTCATCAGTCAACGTCCCGCCGATGGTGTCCTCGATGAATGGAACCGCCCGCGCGGCAGCGAGGTTACTCTGCTGCCGCGCGAGCAGGTCTGAGGACCGACTCATTCGCCGGCGACCCAACTGATCAAGCCGTCGAACAGGTCGGTGTATCCGGGCCACTGCTCACAGAACTCCGGTGGAGCCCAGTGCGGCGAGCAGTCCGAGGTGAAGACGATCGACCGTCCGGCGCCGTATTCACCTGCAGCGACAAGCGGATCGCCGTTGATGGTGGCGGGAACCGCAGCACCGTCTTTCGCGACGACGCGGTTGTATCCCAAGAGCGCCGGCCAGGAATCCCCGGCACCACCGAGAGCCGGGTGAGCGGCATCGACGACGGTGGGAACGATCCCGGCCGGTGTCTCGACGCGATCGTCCTCGGCCAGCATCGTCACTGGCAGCACCTCGGCAATCGCAGTCTGACGGAAGGCTGCTCGCGCCTGGAACCCCGAGAACGAGAGATAGCCACCGATCATCATCAGTGAGCCACCGGCGTTCACCCAGTCACGAAGCGCAACAAGGCGATCCTCGCCGGCGCGGAACTGGTCGAATACACCGGGAGCCAACTGCAGAGAATTCGCACCGATGTCGGAGAGAACGACGACGTCGAACTGCGACAGCGCTTCTGCGGTACCGGGAAACTGCGTCGGCACCAGGTGTGCGGGCATGTGTGTCACGTCGTGGCCACGTGAGGTGAGCGCATCCCTCAGCGGACCGACACCCTCGACGTAGGAATGGACACTGAACTCGTCGACGCCCTTGACGTGCGTCGACGTCGTCATCCAGCTCTCGCCGGCGATCAGTACTCGTTTACCCATGACTGCTTCTGTTTCCTTTCGCGGCCTGCTCGAAGAGCGACCTCGGGTTGTCTCGCATCAGTGCGGACACTTGCTGGGGATCTACGCCTGCGCGCATCAACCGTGCGGCGAAGGCGAGTGGTACGTAGGAGAATCCGTTACCGCCGTGCTTTCTGAGCATTGATTTGAGGAAGAGATCGTGACTGAGCAACAGTTGTGAGGCGTGGCCGGAAGTCACCAATCCGGCTACCGCAGTGGCTGTTTCCGCCGGATGTGGAGAAAGGCCCTCCCCGGGGAAGTCGAAAGGCATTCCGATCATGTCGAACTCGAGGAAAACTCCGCGGTCGGCGAGCGATCGTTGGTATTCGGTGTCGTGTCCCGACGGGTCCATGTGGCACAGGACCACTGCTTGCGGATCGACGCCCATCTCGTTGACCACGATGTCGACAACGTGATGTCCGACGCGCTGCCATCCCGGAAGGTGGACGAACAGGGGCACGTCCACCTCACGCTGAGCGATGCACGCCGCCCGCAACGCTTTCGACTCGTTCTGAGTGAAGAGCGGGGAGACACCGATCTCCCCGATCACTCCCGGAGCCAATTCCTTTGCCGGATCGAACTCCTCGACAAGCGAACCCGCCAGATCGTCGACACCGAGTTCGTGGACCTCCACCGGATGAGTCGTCTCGAGGTACCACCCCGAACCCATGATCACTCGCACGTCGGACTTTCGCGAGAACTCAGCCAACTTCTCCGGCGCCCGGCCCAGCCCCGGCGGCGTCAGATCGACGATCGTCCGACCACCGAGGCGAGCGAAGTCCGCAAGGTCCTCCACCACTGCCGCTGCGTCGTCGACTCGACAATTGTCGAGGCTGTAGTAAGGATTGTCGTGAAGAAGCCAAGCATCGTCGGCACGTACCGGACCGGCCAACCGCTGCGCCACAACCGGATCCGGGGCCTCGGTGTATGCACCGGTGACGTCGTTGTGCAGATGTTCGTGTGGGAGCACCAGTCCGAGTTCCGAACTGTCGACAGTACCCGTGACGGTACGAACCTTGCTCATGAGCGTGCAGGCCCCGAGGGTGCGGACTGCAGGTGTCGCCACAGCGCGCTCAGTGTGTGTCCGCGCATGTTGATCCAGATGGCCAGTAGCAGAACGACACCGGTGATGATCGGCGTGAGGAACGGGCTCACGCCGAGCAGGGTCAATCCGTTGGCGATGATTCCGGTCAGGACAGCGCCGATGACGGTACCGATCACGGTGCCGCGACCGCCAAAAAGGTTGGTGCCACCGAGAACCACCGCGGTGATCACGGTGAGCTCGAATCCCGTTGCGGAGTTGGCCGAACCCGAGCCCAGTCGAGCCGCGATCAGCAGTCCCGCGATGCCGGCGGCCAGGCCGGTGAAGACGAGCGTCATCATGAGCACACGACGCGTGTTGACGCCGGACCGTCGTACGGATTCGACGTTGGAACCGATACCGGTGACGTAGCGTCCGAAGCGCATGCGGTTGAGCGCAATTGCTCCGATGACCACGACGACGAGAGCGATCCAGGCGCTGGCGGAGAACCCGAGGAACTCTGCAGTTCCGAGCTTCGCGAAGTAGGTGTCTGCCGGGACCGGAACGGAGAACCCTTCGGTCCGGTACAGCGCGATGCCGCGGATGACGGACATCGTCGCCAGAGTCACGATGAACGGCGGAATACCCTGATAGGCGGCCAGCCAACCGTTGACCAGACCCCAGGCTGCACCCATCACCGGGGCGGCGACGAAGACCAGGGACGAATCGACGCCCGCCTGGATCAGTTCGGCACTCATCGCCGCGACGAACGCGACGATCGCACCGACGGACAGGTCGATCTGACCGGCCGTGATCACGAAAGTCATTGCTACCGCGATGATCAGAACCGGAGCGATCTGGGTTGCCAGGTTCGACAGGTTCGTGAATGTCAGGAACGACGACGTGGTCGCCGAGAAGACAGCTGCGACAGCAATTGTCACCGCGAGCATCGCAAGCGTCGGCTTGTTGACGCTGTCCCACAACGACGGCTTGGCGGCAAGCTTTCGCTCGACCGGTGCCTGGGTCTTCTCGAGAGTGGTCATGCCGTGACTCCCTGTGCTGCTGCCGGTGTCCGTTGCGGAACCGGAGTTCGAGTGATGAGTCCGACGAGAGACTCGATGTTGAGGTCGCCGATCGGAACGTCGTCGACGCTCTGCCCCTCGTACATGACCGTGATTCGGTCACACACGCGGAACAGATCCTGCAGGCGGTGCGTCACGAGAATGACGCCCACCCCGGCCGCTGCCACGTCCGTGATCAGCTTGAGCACCGACTCGACCTCTGCGACGGCAAGCGCTGCGGTGGGCTCGTCGAGGATCAGCACGTCGGGCCGGAAGGAGACCGCGCGGGCGATCGCGACGGTTTGCCGCTGTCCGCCGGACAGCTGCCCGATCTCCTGGTAGGTCGACTTCACCTTGACATGCAGGTCAGCAAGAATGTGAGCCGCCTTCTCGTGCATGGCATGCCGGTCGAGGAAGGGACCCTTTCGCGGTTCTCGGCCGAGGAACAGGTTGCTGGCGACGTCGAGCGTGTCGCACAGAGCCAGGTCCTGGTAGACGATTCCGATCTTCTTCTGCTGCGCGTCGAGCGGCGTCGAAAAGCGTACTGGTTCACCGTTGACGCGCATTTCACCGCCGTCGTGCTGAACTGCGCCGGCGAGAATCTTCATCAGAGTGGACTTACCGGCGCCGTTGTCGCCGACCACTCCGAGTACTTCACCCTTCGCCAGCCGAAGGTCCACTCCTTGAAGGGACTTCACCGGTCCGTACGACTTGGTGATGCCCGAGAGTTCGATCAGTGGAGGTGCCATGATTACTTCTCCAAGTAGTACATGTAGTCGGCGACGTTCTCCGGAGTCACGATCTGGGTGGGAACGGGGATGTTTGCCGGAGCGCCGCGGCCACAAGCCAGGTCGATTGCCGAATTCATTGCCTCGTGGCCGAATTCGAAGGTGTTCTGCTGGACCACGCCTTTAAGCCAACCGGCTTTGAGTCCGCCTACCGCCTGATCCGAAAGATCCCAACCGACTGCTTCGATGCGATCCTGCGCCTTCTGACTGTTGACCGCCGCGACGAGTCCGATCAAGGCCGGCTCACCGGTTGCGTAGACGTACTTCATGTCGCCGCCGCCGGTCAGCAGGTTCTCCGCTGCGGTCTGTGCGTTCTCCTGAATGTTACGTCCGTCCACGACGGTGCCGACGGTCATTCCTCGGCCGGTCACGGTCTCGGTGAAGCCCTTCTGCCGCTCCAGCTGGACTGTGCTGTTGAGCGCGCCGACGATACCGACCGTTCCGGTGTTGTTCGCGACATCGGCCAAGGTGTTTCCGATCTTGGCACCGCCCTCGGCGTTGGCCGTACCGACCTGAGTCGACAGCGCCGGATCGTCGATGGTCGCATCGACAGCGACAACCGGGATGCCCGCGTTCTTGGCCTTGACCACCGACGGCTTGATTCCGTCCGTGTCGATCGCGTCGACGATGATCGCGTCGACACCGGCGGCGATCAGATTGTCGAAAGCATTGGCCTGTGCGACGGAATCGTCGTTGCCGCTGATGATCTGCAGGTCGACGCCTGCCTTGTCCGCGACGTTCTTCGCGGCATTGTTGATCTGGTTGAAGTACAGCGCCTGGAGATTGATGGTCACCAGGCCGACCTTGAGCTTGCCGTTCGTCCCGTCACAGCTTTCGGCGACCCGGGTCGGCTGCGGGATGGACGAGCCACCCGATGCGTCCTTCGAGTCACTCGACGACGCCGAGTCACAAGCGGTGAGCGTGAGCGCGACTGCAGCTCCCAGAGCCAGAGGCAAAGCACGTTTCATCATCGAGTCTCCAAAAGGGTGTGAGGGGTCAATATTGCTGTGAAGCTGTCCAATTCATCTCGGGTGGGGCATCCGCGGGGTCCTGCGGTGGCGCAAGCCAAGGCAGCCGAGGCTCCCGCGAGTCGTGCGGCGTCCACCGGCGAGCGCCCGGCGTCGACAAAAGCGATGTACGTACCGCCGAAGCAATCGCCGGCCCCGACTGCATCGACGACGTCGACCACTACTGCCGGTTCGCTCGTCACCTCGCCGTCCGGTGTGGCCAGCGTCCAACCTCGCGAGCCGTCGGTCACCAGCAGGTGAGTATTGTGCTCGGCGGCCAGTGCCTGCCACTGATCGAGATCGATCCCGAACTCGCCTTCCCACAGGGCACGCCCTACGACGACGTGGTCAGCGAGCGCGAACGCGCGCAGTGCCGCGGCTTTGTTTTCACAACCGTCCAGATCGATTACCAGACTTACGCTTCCCGGCAATTCATCCGGGAGGAAGACCGCACGGTATCCGTCGAGGAACAGTCGTCCACCGCCGGCAGCGGCCAATCGGGTAACGACAACTCCGATGCGTTCGGCATCGTTCGGGTCATCCTGGCTGATGATGGAGCGATCGCCGTCCTGCGCGATGAGAACAACTGCCGTCGACAGGAACGCATCTCGCGGCGACCAACTGGTGTCGACGCCATCTGCCTCGAGGGCTTCGAGAAACTCGGTGGACCGCGCGTCCGGGCCCACGGCACCGGCAAAGATCACCTGCGCGCCCATTCGGGCCGCGGATACCGCAGCATTTGCATTCATTCCACCGTCGATCTGACTGATGGCCGTTGCCTGAACGCGCTCCCCGAGGACCGGTACGTGTGGGACATGCACCGTCACATCGTTGTTGGCGTATCCACAAAAGACAATCATGGTTACTTTCCTGCAGCCCGGGACAGTTCGCGGACCTTCTCGCCTGCGACCCGTCCCCACCAGCGTCCATTGTCCTTCACCGAAGATGCAACTATGGCGCCGTCGCATTCCTTCATCAGCGCTGCGACATTGGCAGCCGTGATGCCGGATCCGATGATCACCGGAAGAACGGTGTTGTCTCGGATCACGGAAACCTCGTCGACCGAAGCGGCGTCACCGGTGCGCGAACCCGTCGCGATCAGAACGTCTGCGTCGAAGAACTCGGCGTCTTCGGTCTGTTCCGCGACAGTGCGGTCCGCGACAATGGCATGCGCACCGTGCTTGACGTGCACGTCAGCGAAGATCCTGACCGGGTCGGCGCCGATGCGATGGCGGAAGCGCGTCGTCTTGGCAGCCTGACCCTCGATGAAGCCCTCATTGGCAATGTAGGCATTGGCCCACTGATTGACGCGCACAAAACTCGCGCCCGCCGCCCACGCCGCGGCCACTCCGCACTCGCCGGCGTTGGACAGGATGCTGACGCCGACGGCCTTGCCGAACTCGCCGACCACCGCTGCCGTGATGACGCCCATGCTGGCGGCCGTCTCGTATCCGTGTTCACCGGGCTTGAGGAACGGTATGTCCCAATGATTTTCGACGATCACACCGTCGAAACCGTTGTCGACGTACGCGTGTGCTTCCTCCACAGCGAAGCGAGCAATTTCCGAAACCGGCTGCCCGGTGTAGTGCGGGCTGCCCGGCAGAGCAGGGAGGTGGATGGCCCCGATGAGAGAAGGCGTGCCGGTGAACATCTCTGCCAACGCCGAGGGCTTGGGCGGAAAGACTCCGAGCGGTGATGCGGTCACTTCAGCTACCCCATTCCATGCGCAAGATTTGCGCTGTATGTCCATGCACAAGATCTGCACACGATGTAATCGATTGCCTTGATGAATTAGCAGGTTATGCGATCAACACCGGGTTGTGTCAAGGATTTCACAATTCGAATTTGTAAACGATTGCCTCAATCGCGTTACATGCGGGACACTGGACCGTGCGGTTCGATAACCTCGGACCCGAATCGAGCAGAAAACGGGGGACGCATGCGCAAGGCGACCATTCGCGATGTCGCGGAACTGGCCGGGGTGTCGACTGCCACCGTGTCGCGGGCACTGTCCGGATCCCGCCCTGTCTCGGACGAGCTTGCGGCGACGATCAAACGAGCCGCGGATTCTCTCGGATACTCGGGAAACATCATCGCCAGCTCACTGCGTCGTAATCGGACGGACACTGTTGGAATGGTGGTTCCGAGCATCGCGAACCCCTTCTTCACTTCGCTGGTAGTCAACGTCGAACACGTCCTCGCTCAGCGCGGACTACAACTGTTCCTGTGCGATTCTCGTTCCGACCCCGACGTGGAAGCGCAGCGACTGAAGTCGCTCGTCTCGCGACAGGTGGACGGAATCATCATCAGCCCGTGCCACGGCGAACTGAGTGCCGAGGCCGTCCGAGCCAGCGCGGCAACGCTTCCGGTCGTTCAACTGGACCGGTTTGCAATGGATACCCAGACGGACTGGGTCGGCGTCGACGACGACGCCGCTCAATCCCTGGTGATGGAGCATCTATCGGAGCGTGGCGCGCAATCAGCCGCCTTCATCAGTTCCGAGCTGACCAATTCGTCAACAGAACTTCGCCGGGCCGGCTTCTTCCGCCACGCGGATCGAATGGGCATCGAAACTCGTGACGAGTGGACACAACTCGGCGAGTACTCGATCGAATGGGGGCGCACGGCATCCAACATCATCCTGACCGGCAAAACTCGCCCCGACGCTCTGGTCTGCGCCGACGACTTGATCGCACTCGGCGTGTTGCAAACCTGCCACACACTGGGCATCGACGTCCCCGGCGACGTCCTGGTCACCGGTTTCGACAACATCCCGTTCTCCGAACTATGCAATCCGCCGTTGACCACCGTCGGACAGCCACAGGAGAGAATCGCGGAAGAAGCTGTGCGACTTCTGGATCAAGCGATGAACAACTCTTCCGAGTCGACAGCCCACATTGCGCTTGCTCCTGAACTGATTGTCCGTCAGTCCACCGTCGGCCAAGCAGCAGCCACCGCACCGTAAGCAGCAATTGCATCGTCCAGTTCCGAGACCTTGACGCTTTCGTTGGCCGCATGCATCAGCGAGGGAGTACCAGGCCCCCAGATCACGACGGGAGCTCCTGGGGCGGCCGCTGCCAGCACCGAAGCGTCGGTGAAGTACGAAACCGGTTCGGTTGCAACAGGGATCGGCAAGGTGGCCAACCACGGATCCGACGCGTCGGTGCGCACGCCCCCCCAGATGAATCGACGTCTCTACCGAGTCGACTTCTGGTTGGGCTCGCCACCACGCGAGCAGGTCGGCGCCGTCTCCCACCGTGCGGTGATCGATCACCGCACGTGCACTGTCCGGCACGATGTTCGGAGCCGAACCCCCGCCGACCAAGCCGAGGTTCCAGGTTTCGGCACCCAGAAACGCGTCGGACGACAGCGGAAGCTCACGCCGGGCTCGGTCGACGACGTCAAGCAGTTTGAGGACGGCGTTGGTTCCTCGCTGCGGTGTACTCCCGTGCGCGGCTTTTCCTTTGACGGACACTTCGAGCCACAGTGCGCCGCGGTGCCCCAGGTTGATGCGATTGCCGGTCGCCTCGGGAACGATGACGGCCCCGACCTCGAGATTCGCCACGGCGTCAGCCGAACGAACAGCCCCGAGCGATCCGATTTCCTCGTCGCTCGTCAGCAACAGCGCGACCGGGACTCCACGTTCGAAAGCGTCGACAACCGCGGCAGTAGCGGCAACAAGGCCGGCCTTCATATCCGATGTCCCTCTGCCGAGGAACAATTCGCCGTCGACCTGTGCGGCGTACGGGTCGAACTCCCAGTCGGAGACAGTGCCCACCGGCACCGTGTCCACGTGGCAGGCGAACAGGAGTCTGGCTGCCGAGGGTGCAGCTTCGTTGGTGATCAAGGCCCAGGGATGATTGCCGGTCAGGTCTGACTCCACCTTCGCCTGTGGCGCACGTGAGAGAACCAACGAGACAATCGAATCCATCGCCCGCCGTTGAGGAGCGGACTCCCCCGAGACCGTGTCGAGGGCTACCAGTTCCGAGAGAAGACCGAGAGAATCCATGTACCCATTGTTGCACTGTCGCGGATTCAGTGCGTTGCCAGCTGAGCGACGACGATGTAGTTGTCCGGCGTCGACTCCCCCTCGACGACATCACAATTGGCGAGGATCAGCCGTCCCGGGACGGATTCGCGCAACTCGTGTGCGCCCAACAGTGAACCTTTGTGCAACGGCCCGACGGTTTCGACGTCGTACTCGAGCACTCCGTTCGGAGTACCCAGTAGAACGTGATCACCTGGCTCGACTACCCGTAGCGCTCGGAACGGTGCTTCGCGACTGGTGTAGTTGTGCCCGACCACAACAACTGTCTGCGTGGTCGATGTTCCCGGCAGTCCGCTCTCGCCCCACCACACCGGCAGCTCGTCGACCGGATTCAGCTGCTGCCCACTCTCGCCGCCGCGCATCAGTTTTTCCGAGTGCAATGGACTGCTCAGGTACGTAACCCCGGACGCAGACCTCAACTCGATCCGCTCGGGTTCGGCCGGATCGACGGGCGCCGAAGCCGGTGCAGCCGCGATGTGCGACTGCACCGGCGAGCGGTCAGGTGGCGATCCCGGGTCCTCGTCCGAACATCCGGATACGAGGAGTGCGAGGATTGCCACCACCGAGAGGCCGACGCTACGCAGACGTGTTGCCCGTACCGTCATGACGCTTGCGACGAACGACCACCGTCGTAGCTGCTGCGGCTGCGGCGCCCACGACTCCGACGCCGATCAGTACAGCCGGAAGATTCGAACTGCTGCTACCGCTGCTGCTGCTTGCAGTGTCACCGAGAGCAAGATCGACCGGGGGCAGGGTTCCGGCAAGTGCCGGATCACCATCGGAGTCAGTGATGTAGTAGTCGACGACGTCGAAGGCGCCCTTGTTGTTGTAGTAGCCGACCAGCTTGACGCCGGTCTTGTTCACCACAGCGGTGGTCTCGTCGACCTTCGTGACTCCGGAACCGTCGTCAGTGTGCTCACCGATGATCACTTCACCGCCGACGCCTGTTCCGTTGTCGATCTCCTTCTCGCCCTTTGCCTTGAGCTCGTCGACGATCTTCTGCGCTGCATCCGCTTCGGCTTTCGCGGCGGCTGCGGCGGCCTGAGCTTCCTTGGCCTTTGCTGCTGCGGCGTCGGCCGCGGCCTTCGCGTCTTCGGCCGCCAGGTAGAGATCCTGCGCCTTCTTGCTCGCCGCTTCGGCAGCTTCGGCCTTCTTGGCGGCTTCGGCAGCCTTTTCGGCGGCGATTGCTCGCTTGTCGGTGGCCTCCTCCCCTGCAGCATCGGCCTCGGCCTGGGCCGTCTCTGCGGCCTTCTGTGCAGCGTCGGCGTCCTTCTGTGCAGAAGCTGCTGTAGCAGCCGCTTCGTCTGCGGCCTTACGGGCGGCGGTGGCAGCTTCTACTTCGGTGGCCGCCGCGGACTCAGCTGCCTTGGCGGTGGTTTCGGCGGCAGTGGCCACCTTCTGAGTTTCCTTGACGGTGATCGCGAGCTGCTTGGCATTCCAAGCGGCGGCCAACGCCTGAGCCTTTGCGGCGAGTCCCTTCGCGAAATCCCAGTTCTTGAAGGCTTCGTCGGCTTCCTTGTTCTTGTCCGCAACCAGCTTGGCGTTTGCATCCGCGGCAGCCTTCGCCTCATCGGCCTTGGCCTGCAGAGCATTGGCCTCGGCGCGAGCCTGTGCCGCCTCCTCGGTCTTGGTGCCCGAACCGGCGGCCTTCGCAGCTTCCTCGAGTTCCGTTGCCTTGGCTGCGGCCGCATCTGCTTCTGCCTGAGCTGTTTTTGCTACCTCTTTGGCGTCGGCCGCAGCGGACTCCGCAACCTTGGCCGCCTCTTCTGCGTCCTTGGCAGACTGTTCCGCTGCCCCGGCCTCCGCCTTGGCCTTGGTCGACTCGACCGCAGCCTTGGTTGCCTCGACGCTCGCCTGAGTCATTGCCTCGGTCGCCTTCACCGAAGTGTCTGTCGCTGCGGACGAGTCGACCCCTGCCGTCGCGGCTGCTTCGGCCGCCTTCGCTGCGGCGTCGGCTGCGGCTTTGGCTTTTGCTTCGGCTTCCGCCAGTGCCGCGGCGTCCGTTGCCGCGGTTCCGGCAGTACCTGCTTCTGCGGCGCCGGCCTCGACCTTCTCGGGTACGGTCTCGGTGCTTGTCGCCGCGTCGGCGTCGGTAGTGGGAACTGCCTCTTCCTCAGCGCAGGTCACAAGCGGATCTGTGCTCGGGGTACACACGGTTTCCGGCTCTGCCGATGCAATTCCCGTGCCGCCCACCGCCAATCCGAGAGCTAGTACGGCACCGGCGGCCGCAGAGCGGACCCTCCGAGAATGGGCGATGGACTTCTCCGACATAGCGCTCAACCTTTCGGCCTTCTTTTACGAAGACGGCAATTCCGGCGTGGACAGCCTTTACTTCGTCGGCTGAGTTCCAGACGTTACGACCGGTCGGTCCGAAAAATTGAAAGCTTGTGTTCAGCGAGCGGGAATCAGGTCCGCGGAACTCGCCCCATCAGGTAAAACTCCGGGTTGGGCAGCATGCCGGAAAAACTCGCCATTCGGTTACTGAGGCCGAAAAAGGCAGTGATCGCCGCAATGTCCCACGCATCCTCGTCACCGAAGCCGTGCTTATGGAGTGCATCGAAATCGGCGTCGGCGATTTCGTGAGAGGCGGAGTTCACCTTGGTGGCGAAGTCGAGCATCACGCGCTGACGATCGGAGATCTCTGCGGTGCGATAGTTGACCGCAACCTGATCGGCAACCAGTGGCTTCTTTTCGTAGATACGCAGAATCGCGCCGTGCGCGACAACGCAGTACGTACATTTGTTGGCCGCGGAGATCGTGGTGACGATCATTTCTCGATCGCCCTTGGTGAGCGCGGAATCTTCCTTGAGCATGATCGCGTCGTGGTACGCGAAGAATGCCCGGAACTCGGCTGGGCGACGAGCGAACATCAGGAAGACGTTGGGCACGAACCCCGACTTCTCCTGGATCTCGAGAATCTTGGTGGCGATGTCCTCGGGCACCTCGGTCAATTCAGCCTGCGGAAAACGGGTGCTCACTGTGCCTCCTGGTCAACCATCGATGTTCGATTCAAGATAATGATGATTAACTGAGTTGTCCAGATGCATTCCTGCCCTACTTTTTCGGGCACGGATAGTCGGGTACGACCGAGGCGATCTGCGTAGCGTGAAACCCGTGAACAGGAAGACACGATGATCGACGGACTGAACCGCGCGCTCGAGTACATCGAAGACAATCTGAGCGGCGAGATCGACACAGTCGAGATGGCAAGGCTGGCAACCACCTCGGAATATCACTTCCGAAGGATGTTCTCGGCCCTCGCCGGCATTCCTGTGTCGGAGTACATCCGTCGTCGTCGACTCACCCTGGCTGGTGCCGAGTTGTCGGTCAGCAGATCAGGAGTGTTGGAGACAGCCGTGAAGTACGGGTACTCGTCCGCGGAAGCCTTCACACGAGCGTTCACCACATTTCACGGCGTGAGTCCCGGCGCAGTCAAACGCGCTCCCGCCGTTCTCAAATCACAACCGAAGCTTGTCATTCACGTGACGTTGGAAGGAGCCACACCGATGGACTACATGCTTGTAGACAAACCCGCCTTGACGGTAGTCGGATTCAAAACCCGGGTACCACTGGTTCACGAAGGTCCCAATTCTGCCATCGAAGATTTCACCCGCACCGTGGACAAGGTCGCGCTACGAGGACTGCGCGAGCTGTCCGATCAAGAACCGGAGGGAATCGTCAGTGTTGTCGACAATTTGGCGTAGCCCAGAACCGAAGGCACAGAACTGGATTACTACCTGGGAGTGGTCACCGGCGAAACCGCGCCCTCAGGCTTCGACGCGCTTTCGGTCGACGCTCACACGTGGGCCGTGTTCACCGCCGACGGATCGGCAATCGAGTCTGTGCAGTATCTGTGGCGAGACATCTACACGGAATGGTTCCCGGCCAACCCTTTTCGCTCCGTGCCTGGTCCCGAGATAATGCGTACCGAGTACAACGACGATTACACCGTCGCACGCTTTGAACTCTGGATTCCGGTCGAGAGCGAACTGAAGGACAACGGCGCGTAAAGCAGCCGCCGGGTCGGCGGAAGTCACGACCCGGCGGCTGAGTACCCAGATGAAACAAACTGTCAGAGAATCAGTTTCGCTCCGGTCGCAGCAACCACGTCGTCGACGCTGATGCCCGGCGCCGTCTCCACCAGGCGGAGACCGTCGGCAGTCACGTCGATCACGGCCATGTCGGTGATGATTCGCTGGACGCAGCCCTTACCGGTCAACGGAAGTGAGCACTCCTCGACGATCTTGTGCTCGCCCTTCTTCGAGACGTGCTCCATCATCACGATGACGCGCTTTGCGCCGTGGACCAGATCCATCGCGCCGCCCATGCCTTTGACCATGTGGCCGGGGATCATCCAGTTCGCGAGGTCTCCGGTGGCACTGACCTGCATGGCACCGAGAACGGCAACGTCGACCTGACCGCCACGGATCATGCCGAACGAAGCGGAGGAGTCGAAGAACGACGCACCGGGGAGAACGGTGATGGTCTCCTTACCTGCATTGATCAGCTCGGGATCGAGTTCGCCCTCGGTGGGGTACGGCCCCACGCCCAGAACGCCGTTCTCCGAGTGCAATACCACGGTGATGTCGGTCGGGAGGTAGTTCGGAACCAGCGTCGGCATGCCGATGCCGAGGTTCACGTACTGCCCGTCCTCGAGTTCGCGCGCGACGCGGGCCGCCATCTCTTCGCGGGTGAGTTTGGTGGGTAGTACAGAAGTCATGCTCGTACCGTCCGATTCTCGATGCCGACCGTCACGGGGCCGACGTGGACAACACGCTGAACGTGAATGCCCGGCGTGTGGATCTCGGCGGGGTCGAGCTCACCCGGCTCTACGAGGTGCTCGACCTGCGCAATGGTGATGCGCCCCGACGTTGCTGCAGCCGGATTGAAGTTCTGGGTACTCGCGCGGTAGACGAGGTTGCCGTGCCGGTCACCTTTCCAGGCATGGACCAGTGCATAGTCGGCGACGATGCCGCGCTCCATCACGTAGGTGACGCCGTCGAAGTCACGAGTTTCCTTGGGCGGACTGGCAACTGCGATGCCGCCGCTGCCGTCGTAACGCAGTGGCAGTCCGCCGTCGGCGACCTGGGTGCCGACGCCGGCCGGGGTGAAGAACGCGGGGATGCCCGCTCCCCCGGCGCGCATGCGCTCGGCGAGCGTGCCCTGCGGCGTGAGTTCTACTTCCAGCTCACCGGAAAGGTACTGACGCGCGAACTCCTTGTTGGAGCCGACGTACGAGCTGACAGTACGACGGATACGCCCCTTCTCCAGAAGCACTCCGAGCCCGAACCCGTCGGTGCCGCAGTTGTTGCTCACCGTTTCGAGTGATGTCGCGCCCTGCTCGAGGAGCGCATCGATGAGGATTTCCGGCACTCCGACGAGCCCGAAACCTCCGACAGCGATCGTGACGCCGTCCGGCACGTCGGCGACGGCCTCGGCAGCAGTGGGAATGACTTTGTCCATCATGTCGATCACAGTAGCGCGACCCGTACGTATTGTGAACCCCCGTGCGCAGCACGAACATTTTTCGCCCCCGGCATTGCCTGGGTCACATTCACGAACTATTCTGTTCGCAGAGCGCAACACATGTACACATTGCGAACACCTTCACGTAACCGAACGACGAGGTTCCCTATGCTGCATCTACCGCCGAGGTACCAGCGGCCGACAGGCGTCAACGCCCCGGCCGATTTCGCGGACTACAAGACCACTTCTCTTCGCCACCCGAAGCAACCGCTGAAGCTGCTCCCCCAGCGCCTCACGGAGCTCACCGGGCCGGTATTCGGCGAGGACCGCGTCGGAGCCGGCGAAAACGACCTGACCATCGCCAACGGCGGCGAAGCACAGGGACAGCGCATAGTCGTCCACGGGCGCGTACTCGACGGCGACGGAAAGCCGGTCCCCCACACACTGCTCGAGGTGTGGCAGGCCAACGCCGGTGGACGCTACCGCCACACCGGCGACAACTGGCCCGCGCCGCTGGACCCGTTCTTCAACGGGCTCGGTCGCTGCGTGACCGACGCGAACGGCCACTACAGCTTCACCACGATCAAGCCCGGCGCCTACCCGTGGATGAACCACGACAACGCCTGGCGACCGGCCCACATCCATTTCTCGCTGTTCGGCACGGCATTCACGCAGCGCCTCGTGACGCAGATGTACTTCCCCGACGATCCGATGTTCTTCCAGGACCCGATCTACAACGCGGTGCCCGAAGAGGCCCGTCATCGCATGGTCAGCGTCTTCGACTACGACGCCACAGTCCCCAACTGGGCTCTCGGGTTCCGCTTCGACATCGTCCTGCGCGGCCGTAATGCCTCCGTATTCGAGAACGAGGAAGACCACGATGACTGATCACACCGCGAAGCCCGCACCCACTTATCCGGTCGTCCCCGGCGACTTCACCACTGCCCCCTTCGGTGTCACGCCCTCTCAGACCGTCGGGCCGTACTGGCACATCGGCCTCCCCTGGACGGACGGCCCCGACGCTGCCCCGAGCGATACCCCCGGACGAATCACGCTGGCCATCACGGTGATCGACGGCGCCCGTACACCCGTCGCGGACGCGATGATCGAAACATGGCAGGCCGATACGCTCGGACGCTTCAACCATCCGGACGATCCCCGTGGCGCAGTGGAGCTCACTCCGGCTGGTTTTCGCGGATTCGCCCGCAGCGCAGCGGATCCCACGGGCACTGCACTGGTTCACACCGTCAAGCCCGGTGCGCTGCCCACCGAAGCTGACGTGAGCGAAGCCCCACACGTCAACGTGTCGGTCTTTGCGCGCGGCATGCTCGACCGCCTGGTCACCCGCTTGTATTTCCCCGAGGATGCCGACGCACACGCAGCAGATCCGGTGCTGTCGTCACTGAGCGAAACCGAACGCGCGAAGTTGGTTGCAACCAAGGTCGACGGTGGGTACTCCTGGACGGTCTATGTTCAGGACGAGGACGCGAACGGCGTCGAGACGCCCTTCTTCGAACTGTAAGAGGAGTACACATGCCCACTCGCGGCGCACTGTTCGATCCGGTGTTCGGGGCCACCCGAGTAGCGGAACACCTGTCCGACCAGGCGTGGGTCACCGCGTTGCTCGACGTGGAAGCCGCGCTGAGCTGCGCGATGGCCACCGTCGGATTGGCGGACGGGGAACATTGCGCCGCGGTGGCTGCTGCAGCGGCCGAACTCTCTCAACCGGGTGGTCTGGACATCGTGGCGCTCGGCCGGGCGTCGGCAGCCGGTGGAAACCCTGTCATCCCGCTGGTGAAGATGCTTCGCGAAAGGGTGGGACAGGAAGGTGTACCTGCCTCGGTGGTGCATCCGGGAGCCACCAGCCAGGACATCATGGACTGTGCACTGATGCTGTTGACGCGACGCGCGGGCGCGGTGGTTCTTGCCGACCTGACGCGCGCCGCCGATTCCGCCGCCCACCTCGCCCGCCTCCATCGCTCCACTCCGATGGTCGCGAGAACTCTGGGCCAGCAGGCACTTCCGACCACTTTCGGCCTCCTGGCCTCGAGTTGGTTCACGGCACTCGACGCCGCCGCGATCCGCCTCGAGATCGTGCTGTCCACGTTGCCGGTTCAGTTCGGCGGCGCCGCAGGCACACTCGCTGCGTCGTATCCCGACGGGCTCAGGATCGCCGACGCGCTGGCAGACGAACTCGGCCTGGCCAGGCAGGTTGCTCCCTGGCACACCGACCGCGTGACCATCGCAGAACTCGCGACGACGCTCGGTATCGTCGCCGGCGCTGTTTCCAAGCCCGCCACCGACATCACCGTCATGGCGTCCACCGAACTCTCCGAGGTCGCCGAAAGCGCTCCGGGCGGCTCATCGGCCATGCCGCACAAGCAGAATCCCGTCGCGGCCATCACCGCCCGCGCAGCAGCGCGACGTGCTCCCGCACTGGTCGCCACAGCCCTGTCGAACATGGATCACGAATTCGCCCGCGCTGCAGGCCCCTGGCACGCCGAGTGGGAAACCGTCACCGAACTCCTGCGTCTGGCAGGCGGAGCAGCGCACCAGCTTTCCGTCAGCCTCACCGGCCTGCAAGTGCACACCGAGTCGATGGCACGCAATCTCGACATCACCGGTGGCCTGATTCTCGCCGAGCGGGTCACCCAGGCACTGTCCGCGCACACCGATCGAGCACGCGACATCGTCACAGCGGCAGCCACTTCCGGAATCAGGTTGGATCGTGATCCCGCCATCGCCGAGCACCTGAGCGAAGCGGAGATCGCCGAACTACTCGACCCCGCACACTATCTGGGCCACGCCACCGATCTGGTCGACCGTGCCCTCGCCGAACGCCCTACAGGAGGATCTCGATGAGCGTCGCGCTCAACTTTCAACAGACCGGCAATCCTGATGCTCCCGCAGTAGTTCTCCTGGGTTCACTCGGGTCCGATCTGTCCATGTGGCAGCCGCAGATTCACGCGCTGTCGAATCGGTACCGCGTCATCGCCGTCGACCATCGCGGCCATGGCAAGTCGCCGGTCCCCGCGGGCCCCTATTCCATCGCCGATCTTGCCGGCGATGTCATCGCTCTCCTCGATACGCTCGAACTCGAGTCCGTACATCTCGTTGGGCTCTCCCTCGGCGGCGCCGTCAGCCAGTGGATCGCCGCGCACCACCCCACTCGCGTCGAGACGTTGACCTTGATGTGCACGTCCGCGCAGTTCGCCCCGGCTCAGCCGTGGATCGATCGCGCCCAGGCAGTCCGAGCGGACGGAATTGCATCCATCGCGGCCGCCGTGGTCGGACGCTGGTTCACGCCGGGACTGGCCGACAACGATCCGGAACTAGTTGCCCGCCACGTCGCAATGGTCGAAGCCACACCTGACGAGGGCTATGCCGCTTGCTGCGAGGCACTTTCGGTGTGGGACGGCCGCGCCGACCTGGCCCGCATCGTCGCTCCGACGCTCCTCATCGCGGGCGAGCAGGATCCAGCGACGCCTCCGGCGACGTTGAGCGCGATCGCCGACGGTATCGCCGACGCGGTGCTGCACGTCGTTGATCCCGGCGCACACCTCACCAGCGTCGAGCAGGCCGGGCGCGTCACCAAACTACTTGCCACGCATATCGCCTCGCACACATCTGCGCTCGCCCAACGTAGCGCCGCGGTGTCGGCAGGCATGACCGTACGACGCCAGGTGCTCGGCGACGCCCACGTCGACCGTTCCATTGCTGGTGCCACCGAATTCACGGCCCCGTTCCAGGACTTCATCACTCGCACGGCGTGGGGCGACATCTGGTCACGCCCCGGCCTCGATCACCACACCCGCAGGCTCCTCACTCTCGCGATCCTCACCGCCGTCGGCAACGAACACGAACTCGACATGCACATTCGCGCTGCGCTGCGTGCCGGGATCGATCCCGACGAACTCGTGGAAGTATTTCTCCATACCGCGGTCTACGCGGGTGTGCCGAACAGCAACTTGGCTTTTGCGCTGGGAAAGCAAGCACTCGCGGACCTCTCGGCCGAACCTGAGGAGAACGAGACAACATGAGTGAGAACAGCAGCGAGCAGGCGCCGGGACCGTCCCCGGACTACGTGCAGTCGCTGGCCCGTGGGCTTTCCGTCATCAAGGCTTTCGACGGTGAGCACCCGCGTCGCACCCTCAGCGAGGTTGCCAGGCACACCGATCTCACGCGTGCGACCGCTCGCCGCTTCCTGCTCACACTCGTCGAACTCGAATACGTACGTACTGACGGTTCGGTGTTCTGGTTGACGCCTCGCGTCCTCGAACTCGGCTACAGCTACCTGTCCAGTCTGTCTCTCCCCGAGATTGCCGGGCCGCATCTGGAAGCTTTGTCCGCCAAGGTCCGTGAATCCACGTCCGTGTCGATCCTCGACGGTGACGACGTCGTCTACGTGGCTCGTGTTCCGGTCAGCCGCATCATGACGGTGTCCATCACCATCGGCACGCGCTTTCCCGCCTATGCGACGTCCATGGGCAGGGTCCTGCTCGCCGGCTTGCCGGACGACGCATTGGACGCCTACCTCGCCCGAGTGTCCTTCGCCCGGCTGACCGGCAAGACCATCTCGACCGCCGACGGACTGCGCGCCGAACTCGAGAAGATTCGCGCCGACGGATTCGCGATAGTCGATCAAGAACTCGAAGAGGGTCTGCGCTCTCTCGCCGCACCCATCCGGGACGCAACCGGTGACGTGGTCGCGGCCGTCAACATCTCCACCCAGGCTGCCCGCTACAGCGCCGAAGCTGTTCGCGATGAACTGGTTCCGGCCGCAGTCGCCACCGCAGACGCCATCTCCATCGATCTCGGACGTACTCAGTCGTCCAACAATCACTCGGCAGCTACTCGCTGATCGGGCAGACCCAAGGAAGAACCAATGTCTGACGTTGTCATCTGTGAACCGCTCCGCACCCCTGTCGGCCGCTTCGGCGGTGTATTCCGCGACGTTGCCCCGGAAGATCTCGCCTCGACGCTGATCACCGAACTCGTCACGCGTACCGGCATTTCCGGCGCGGAGATCGACGACGTCATCCTCGGCCAGGCTTCACCGAACGGCGAGGCCCCTGCGATCGGACGCATCGCGGCGCTGAACGCCGGTCTAGGTGTGGACGTTCCTGGCATGCAGGTCGATCGCCGGTGCGGATCGGGATTGCAGGCAATCATCCAGGCTGTCATGCAGGTTCAGTCCGGTGGCAGTGATCTGGTCCTCGCCGGCGGTGCCGAGTCGATGAGCCAGGCCGAGTTTTACGCGACCGGAATGCGTTGGGGCGTCAAGGGTGAGGGTGTCGCACTCAGCGATCGGCTCGCTCGTGCCCGCGTCACAGCCGGTGGACGCGACTTCCCGGTCCCCGGCGGAATGATCGAAACAGCGGAGAACCTGCGCGCCGAGTTCTCCATCAGCCGCGAAGATCAGGACGCACTCGCGGTGCAGTCCCATCAGCGTGCCGTCGCCGCACAGAAGAACGGCGTCTTCGCCGAGGAAATCGTTCCGGTATCCGTTCCGCAGCGCAAGGGTGAGGCCCTCCTCGTCGACACCGACGAGCATCCGCGCGCCGACACCTCGATGGAATCGCTTGCGCGCCTTCGACCCATGCGCGGAAAGATCGACCCCGACTCCACTGTCACGGCAGGTAATGCCAGCGGTCAGAACGACGGCGCAGCACTGGCGATCGTCACCACCGTCGATAAGGCCCGTGCTCTCGGACTGCGACCGCTCGCACGCCTGGCGAGTTGGAGCGTTGCGGGCGTTCCGCCGCGCACCATGGGCATCGGCCCCGTGCCGGCGTCGGAGAAGGCACTCGGCCGACTCGGGCTGACCCTGGAGGACATGGATGTCATCGAACTCAACGAAGCCTTTGCGGCACAGGCACTTGCAGTCCTGCGGACCTGGAAGCTCGAAGCCGACGACCCGCGCATCAACCCCAACGGCTCCGGCATCTCCCTCGGACATCCGGTCGGTGCCACGGGTGGACGAATCCTGGCCACCCTGTTGCGCGAGATGGACCGTCGCGAAGCGCGTTACGGCCTCGAGACGATGTGCATCGGCGGCGGGCAGGGCCTGGCTGCGGTGTTCGAGCGCCTGTCCTGATCAAGCCCCGACGTGTGCAACGCCGGGGTCTCCGAGTTCGCCTCGTAGACCGTCGAGAAAGACACGCAACAGGTCGGTGAGTTGGGCCTGCTGCTGCTCGGAAAGCATCGACGTCAGTTCGGCTTCACGGCCGAGAACTCGGTCCACCAATTGCTCCACCAACTCGTGGCCGGCGGCAGTGAGTGTCACGAGCACAATTCGTGACCCCTCCGCGGCGGGAGATCTCTCCACCAGACCCGCGTTTTCCGCGCGCGCGAGTCGCTGCGAGATCGCACCGGCCGTGACTCCGGTCTGCTCGGTGATCTGGCGAGTCGTCAACTGATACGGCTCGCCGGATCGCCGCAGGACGCTGAGTAGATCCAGTGTCGCCGTGTCCGCACCTGCCGAGGCAAGTACCCGTCGGCGATCTTCCCCCAGCAGCTTGGCGCACATCCACAGCCTGGTCACGATGCCGATACCTTCTACGGGCGTGCCCGGCCTCTCGCGAAGCCAGGCCAACGCAACCGCGTCCACCGCGTCGTCCGGGTTGTAGTCGCCCACCACTGCACACCTCGTTTAGCTCTAAATGATACGTTCTTCGTATAGGTCTAAACGTAGCTCACGGAGGTAGGCATGACACGCACAGTTCTGGTAACCGGCGGCGGAACAGGGATCGGGCGCGCAGTAGCGGGCGCGTTCGCCCGAGACGGAGACACAGTTTTTGTCACCGGCCGACGCACGGAACCACTCGAAAAGACCGCACGGGAGTTGGGGGCCGATGTTCACGCCGTGACGTGTGACAACTCCGACCCGAAAGGCCTGAAACGGCTGCAGGATTCGCTTCCCGGAACCATCGACGTCGTCGTTCACTGCGCCGGTGGCAACACGGACTTCGACCGCGAGGCACCGTCAGATCTGGAATCCCTGGCCACCGCGTGGCGTGCCAATCTGGACTCCAATCTGATCTCGGCAGTGTTGACCACGGCCGCAGTTCGCGATCGAATTCCCAGCGGCGGTGCCGTCATCACCATCGGATCGATCGCCGCCGACAAGGGTGCGGGTGCGTACGGCGCCGCCAAAGCCGCAGTTGCGACGTGGAATATCGACCTGGCCGCCGAACTGGGCCCCGAAGGCATCACGGCGAACATCGTCTCCCCCGGTTACATCGCTGACACCGAGTTCTTCCGAGACTTTCTGACGGACGATCGTCGCGCGATGTTGATCGAATCCACCAGCACCAAGCGCGCCGGAACTCCGGACGACATCGCGTCGGCCGTCCACTTCCTTGCCTCACCGGGTGCGCGGCAGATCACCGGTCAGGTATTGGCAGTCAACGGGGGCGAGAGAACCAGTCGCTGATCAGGCCAGGTGACGCTCGAAGAACGAGTCGATGCGTTTCCAGGCATCCTGCGCTGCAACAGGATCGGGACCGATTCCGAGGATTCGCTCCAGCGGACGAAGGACCTTGGGTCCGGCCTCCGCGTCGTTGAGGAACGCGTGGCCGGCTGTGGGGTACTCCTTGACGTCGTTCTCGATACCGGCATTGCTGAGCGCCGTCTCCAGCTTCGCTGCCGCACCCCGGAGCGAGAAGTCCTTGCCTCCGAAACTCCCGACGATCGGGCACGCATCCACCACGGCCTCATCGAGTTTGCGTGGAAGCTGACCGTAGTTGACCGAGGCAGCATCGAAATCTCCGGCGCTGACCATCGCGAAGCCACCACCCATACAGAATCCGATGACACCGATCTTTCCGGTGCAGTCCGGGGATTCCACCAGCCAACTGCGAGCGACTTCGATGTCGGTGAACGCCTTACCGTGCCCTCGAAGCATCGACGTCATGGTGGGCACGAGGCACCGCTTCGCTCCACCCGCGCTGTACAGGTCGACAGCGAGCGTCAAGAACCCCGCTGCGGCCAGTCGCTTGGCTTGCCGCTGCATTACCTCTTCGAGCCCGAAGGCCTCGTGAATCATCACTACCCCCGGCCACGGGCCGGGGGTAGTGGGGGTAGTGGGGGTTTCGAGTATCGCTCGCAGCGGTTGTGATCCGCCGACTACTGCGGCGCGGCCCGTCAGATCTATGTCCACCATGTCTCGATGCTAGGCCGAGGTAGCGTCCGCAGGCTCGGAAGCGAGGTCAGGCGAGCTGTTTCCCCTGGCCTGCCGCGAGTCCGGTCAAGACCTCCGCGAGTTGAGGCAAAGCGTAGGGCGCGCTCAGTGGACCGAAATTGTCGACGAAGGCATTCGAGAGCAGAAGTTCGACAGGCGCGTAGGCTCGCGCCTTCACGGCGGGGAGGTTCTGGAAGACTGCGAAGTTCTCCAACCTCGCCGTCGCCTCCGGATCAGAAGCGAGGCTGAGCAGAATGTCTGCGGGCGCGAGTACTTCGGCCTGCTCAATCGACAGCGCAGCCATCTGCTCGGCGTTGTATCCGCGATAGTTGAGTCCGAGTTCGCGCAGCAGAACCCCGGGCGCACTGGCATCACCTTGCACGTACAACTGGTCGCCGTACATCGAGCCGATCATGATCGCCTTGCCACCCAAACCGTTCAGCGAAGCAGCGGTATCGGCGATGAGAGCGTCGGTCCGGGCGATCGCCGCCGTAGCAGCCTCGTCGACAAAAGCGGCCTGCCCGACCGTGGCGACGCCGTCCCGCCACGACGTGGTCCAGTCCAACGCCACGACCGGCGCGATCTGACTGAGCTTCTCAGCCGCCGGTTCGAGATAAGTCTTCATTCCGATGATGAGGTCCGGCGAGTAGCGCGCGATGATTTCCGGGTTGATTTCGCCTGTGGTGTCGAAGCTTTCGAGATCAGCTATTCCCGCGGTGCTCTGCCACGGCAGAGCGCCGCGGTCCCACGCTCCAGTATTGCCGTAGGCGACGGGGTGCACGCCGAGGGACAGGAGAAATTCGAGATCCGTGAAGTCGCTGGCGACAACGATCCTTTCCGGCTTTCCCGAGATCGTCGTGGTCCCGAGCGCGTTGATCACCTGGCGTTGCTCGCCGGCGTCAGCGGAATCTGACGACGTCGAACAACCCGCAAGGATGGCCGCCGCTGCCGCTGCGCCTACACCGAAGAACCCGCGGCGGTTGAGCTGATCCACAAGGTCAGCAGTCGTGGGTGATTCGCGAATCGTTCCGTACATGTGCGCACTCTCCTACTCGGCGTCTGCTGCGCGCGCCGAGGGCACAGCGAATGAGAGGTTAGCCCACCCTCAGCTCCCATGGGGTCCCTACGTTGTCGACTTCGAACGATCCGAGCGCGAGAACCGCGCTGGGCAGCTTTCTCGCTGGTCTAGCCCCGCAGGCTGGCATGCGAGCCACGAGTCCAGGCCTTCGACGGATTGATCAGACAAGTGCCGAAGATCGGTATCCCTCCTCCTTGTCGGCCCCTGACAAACTCGCTTCTGCACGTCGCCCACCGTTCGACTTGCGCGGCATGGGAGGATAGACACATCGAGATCGGGACTTCGATGTGAGGGCCCGGATCGAGTTTGTAGGGAGTATCGGTATGGCACAGGGCATCGTGAAGTGGTTCAACGGCGAAAAGGGCTTTGGTTTCATCGCTCCCGACGACGGAACACCGGACGTGTTCGTTCATTACTCTGAAATCTCGGGCAACGGCTACAAGTCGCTCGACGAGAACCAGCGTGTGGAGTTCGAGGTTGGCCAGGGCCAGAAGGGTCCTCAGGCCACCAATGTGCGCGCTGTCTAATCAGTGACACAAGAAGAGGGCTGCACCCGCAAGGGTGCGGCCCTCTTCTGCATCAGGCTCACACATGAATCACTGATCCTGAATGACGGCCAAAGCTCCCACGATGTTCGACTCCGCAACCGATTTCGAGATTCCGAGGTCAGCCAGAACACCTGATCCGTCTTCGAGTTCGAGTAGTGCGAGCAGGATGTGCTCGGTGCCGATGTAGTTGTGGCCCAGGCGAAGAGCCTCACGGAACGTCAGTTCCAGAACCTTGCGCGCACGAGCGTCGTACGGAATGAGTTCTGGTAGTTCGGAAGTCGGAGCCGGTAGTACACAGGCCACCGCGTCCCGAACGGAGCCAAGCTCCACCCCCTGCGCGACTATCGCCTTCGCAGCCAACCCGGCAGGCTCCTCGACAAGCCCCAGGAGCAGGTGCTCAGGCTGGATCTCTGCGTTGCCGGCAGCGCGGGCTTCGTTCTGCGAGGCCATGACGACGTTCTTCGCCCGCGGGGTGAACCGGTTGAACCCTTCGTTCGGATCCATCGGCTTCTGATCACTCGGCGCCTTGGGAACAAACCGCTTCTGCGCAGCCTGCTTCGAGACACCCATGCTCGCGCCGATCTCCGTCCACGACGCTCCCGACCTGCGCGCCTGGTCGACGAAGTGGCCGATCAGATGGTCTGCAACTTCACCGAGATGATCAGCGGCGATCACGGCGTCGGACAGTTGGTCGAGCGCGTCGGTGTGCACCTTTTTGATCGCGTCGATGAGGTCGTCGAGCCGGACCTTGTTGGTCATTTCCACTGGTTTGCTCATGCGTCAACCTTAGGTTGACGCACTCGAAAACGTCAACCCCGAGTTGACGATGATTTCTTGTTGCCGCCAAACGACTAACCGGAAAAGAACTCGCGCAAAGCCGGAAGAATGGCGCCATCAGCGACGCCGTGACCCTGGCCGGGGATCTCCAAAGTATTTGTTCCCGAGACTTTTGCGGCGATTCGCATTGCCGAAGCAGGCGCCCATCGACCACTGTCACCGCCGTACATAACCAACGTGGGGACGGTAATCGAGGCCAGCCAGTCGAGCGACTCGCAGCCGTGGTCACACACAGCGACGTCATAGGGCAAGGTGTGCGCGATGGCGCACATGTCGGGCCAATCGGCACTCCGCTTGATCTCGTCGACCATCTCCGGAGACGCGCCGGTCAGGTCCAGAAAACGGGTCACAGCACCCTCCCTGTCGCCGGCCGCAATCAACCGCTCCAGATCACTTTGGACGGTTTCGTCCTGCTGGTCGTCCATGTACGGCGCCTCGTAGACGGCGAGCTTACGCATCGGAACGGCCTGCGCAGCGGCTTCCAACGCCAGCGCCGCACCCGACGACAATCCGTAGACCAGCGGTGTTTCACCGGTGGCCGCGACGACTGCTCGCAAATCCTCCACCTCGTCGTCGATCGAGAACGCGTGGCTGTCACTGCTGTCCCCGCGCCCGCGCCTGTCGTACGAATACACCGTGAAGTCCGCCGCCAACTCCGCAGCGAGAGAATCGAACCATCCTCGATCGCAGAACGCTCCGGCGACCAGGACTACTGCTGGTCCGGCACCGGAGCGTTCGTACGCGATGGTCGTACCGTCGCGGGATTGCACCACCTCTGGGGATTGCTCTGTTTTCACGTCGATCTCCTCAGGTCTGGTCAACGCCTACCTGATTAGACCGCCCGCGCTACCGAAACTCATCGCTCCAGTCGGCAGGGGCTTCAGCCGATTTTGTTGTAGAGGGCATCCCAGCCCTGCGCCACGTAGGAAATCGTGTAGATCGAACCGTAGAACGTGGAGCCACCCAGACTGGTGACGTTGCCCGCCTGCACTGCCGGGAGTCGCTGCCACAGCTTGCTCGCCACCAATGCCTGGTACGCCGCACTGTCCTCGTTTTCGGTGATCATGAAGCCGTCGACGCCGGCCAGCACGTCGAGGCCCTCGAGGCTGACCCCGCCCTCGGGATCAAGCCCCTCCGAGGTGGCAGTTTTGCCACCGATGTCGCCGAGCGTCATGTCGCTGGGCTTGTCGCCCTTCTCAGAGGTACGGATGCTCGTGACGTACAGCGTGTTCGTGTCGGGCATGAACGAGACACTGGCGACGGTCTTGGACGCAATCTTCTCGGCATGACGACTGCGGATGTCGGAAATCAGATTGTCGTAGTCGAGCGTCAATCGATCGAGTGTGGCCGTTCGACCGAGCCAGCCCGACAGCCGCGAGAGGTTGGTGCGCCAGTCGTCGGTGAACTCTGTCGTCAGAACCGGTGCGATGGTGGACATCTCGGCCACCGGCCACCACTCGCTCTCGTAGTTCAGGCACACGATCAGGTCGGGCTCGAGCGCCAAGATCTGCTCGCGGTTGGGGATCTCCGACAGGAACGGTACCGACGAATCGATAGGCACCCACGGCGTCGCCTGGGCGTACGTGTAGCCGACGAGCGGAAGTTCCAGAGCTACAGCAGGTTCGAGGTCGAGCCGAGAGTCGATCGCGACAACTCTCTTCGGATTGACAGGAATGTCGTATGTTCCGAGAGGTGTCGTCACGGAACGCATTTCGGTTTCGCCCGAACTGCTTCCGCTGTCACCGCACGCCGCCAGGAACGCGCCCAGTCCGGCGATTCCGGCGCCGAAGCCGAATTGCCGACGAGTGAGATCCGAGACGAGGCGGTTGTCGGAGTAACCCTCGGGAAGCAAGAGCGTGGATTGAGCGGGCATGCGTGTCGAACCTCCAGAAGAAATGATTCATCCACTGTTGGGAGCGGATAAGGATGCCCTAACAGCGTACGCAGAGAGGGTCGTCGCGATCGGCCCAGAAATAGTCGAATCAGGCCAAATCGAGCCGCCCTACTTGTCGAGCTTGCGCATCTCGACGAAGTAGACCGCGCTGAACGCGAGGTAGGTGCCGACGATTCCGAGAACCGAGATGATCAGGACGAGAGCAAAAAACATAGCCATGATGGTCTCCACTGACACGGGTTGTTCACGATGTCGATCGAGAGAAAATGGCTTCGAACTGCGGCGTTGCGACTCGAAGCGGTGCCGAAACTTTGGGTTACACACACCACGGTAGCCCCAGGCGTCTCGAGTTTCGATGAACTCGAGGTGAACTCTCCTACGGCTGCGTCACACTTTTTGTCGGACGGTCAGTTCGGTCCGAGCACCTGCCCGGACCACTCGACCAAAGGCGTCAGTGCGCGCCACGCCTTGCGAACTTCCTTCAATGTCCTGGCGCTGTCCAGCCACGGCGGACTTGGGTAAGTACGACCAGCAGTCAGCGACTTGTGACGCAGCAACTCGATTCGCGGGTGGTCCACCGTGTACCCGCGAGGCGCAGTCTTGAGCTTGTCGCCGCCGATCGTGAATCCGGCCTTCTCGACGGAGGCCAGGATCTTCTCGAGCTCCGGTCCCCGAACGTCGTCGTCGACAGCCGCACGATAACGCGCGATGGTCTCCGAGCTGCTGGCGTAGAACCCGCCGGCCACCATCAACCCTGCTGCGTCGATCTGCACGTAGTAGCCACAGCTCTCGGCGAGACCGACGAACGCGCCCTGATGCGTCTTGTACGGAATCTTGTCCTTCGAGAATCGAACGTCACGATACGGCCGAAAGAGCTTGGCTGAGCCGAATTCGTCTTCCAACGCTGCGGTCAACGACGCCATCGGACGACGAACTACCTCGTCGTACGTCTCCTTGTGCGCTGCCCACCACGTCTTGCTGTTGTCGGCCTCTAGGTCTTCGTAGAAATCGAGTGCAGCAACGGGTATGCCAGTGAACGCAGCCATGTCGTAAGCCTAGTCCGAGCTGACACGCACAACCGACTTGTCATCCGAATGGACTCTTGCCGCGCCCGCGAATTGACCGAAACATGGCCAGGTGGAACAACAATTACTCACGGAGGGAACACATGACACCGAGACTGTCGGTATTCACGGATCTACTGGCCCAAGAAGTCTTCCAACCAACCCCGGTGGTAGTGGAAGCCCCAGTCAACATTCCCGTTCTTGTCATCGCCGTCATCGCGTTGGTGACTGCGATAGCAGCACTTGCTGTGGCACTTTCGGCTCGCATGCGTGCCGCTGCCGCACCGCGATCCGCCGCGGCTCAACAATACGGATCAGTGCAAGCTTCGCAGAGCCCTCCACCGGCACCGCCCACCGGTTGGCACCCACACCAATAGAACCCAACCAAGTCAACCGCGTATCCCTGGCATCAAAGAGGTGTTGCCCTGCAACGATGCCCGGATCGCCCGGAATCCGTAGACTGCATGGGGATGATTTCCGAAATACAAGCATGGGAACTGACCGACACCAACCGAGACTGGCTGATTCACCGACCTGTCGAGATCGCAATCTACGTGGCGCTCGCAGTAGTGCTGCGCTTCGCACTGCACCGCGGGATCGACCGAATGTCGAAGCCCCGCAAGTCTCCGAACGCCAAGGTGAACGAACGCAGATCGCAGCGGGCGCGGACCATCGGTTCGGTACTCAAATCGACGGTGTCCATCGTGATCCTCGTCTGGTGTGTGCTACAGATTCTCGGCATCCTCGGGATCAACGTCGCGCCGTTCATCGCATCAGCCGGCGTCATCGGTCTTGCCATCGGTTTCGGTGCACAGAACCTGGTGCGTGACTTCCTCTCCGGCATCTTCATGCTGCTCGAGGATCAGTACGGCGTCGGCGACGTCGTCGATCTCGGCGACGCGGTCGGGACCGTCGAAACAGTGGGCCTGCGTGTCACCACGATTCGAGATGTCAACGGCACCTTGTGGTACTGCCGCAACGGCGAAATCCTGCGAGTCGGCAACATGAGTCAGGGTTACGCCACTGCCGTTCTCGATCTCCCGATCGCCCACAACGCGAACGTGCACAAAGCGTGCGAGGTGGCGACGCGAGCTGTCCTCGAGGCGGCGGAGTCCGAACCGATCAGGGCGGACATGATCGACAAGCCTGAGATGCTGGGAGTCAATTCGGTTACTGCCGAGGCGATTACCATCCGAGTGACGGCGCAGGTCAAGCCTGGCCGCCAATGGGCGGTCCAGCGCGCGTTTGCGCGCTCGGCACTGACTGCATTCGAAGAGCAGGGTATCGAGGCACCCTACCTGCCTGTGTTGCGATGATTGTTGGGACGGAGTCAGCAGCCCTTCCCATTAACTACGCGAGCCCCCGGCGCGGTGGATACCGCCGGGGGCTCGCTTGTGTCTAAAGCGTAATTCAGACGGTGGAGGTCGAGACCTCCCGGTTTGCCGATGTGTTACCAAAAACCCTGTGCAGGAACATCGTCAGAGCAATGGCTGCCACGATCCCGATCAGCGGCGGGATTCCCACCTCGAACTCACCGGAAAGCCAGGCGAGGAACGCTGCGACGGCATAACCGGCGAGGTTGCGCCAGTGCACCGGTCGCGGGATGTAATCCTCGGGAATGCCGCGCCGCCACCGGCACAGGAAATCCGCGATGATCACGCCGCCCAACGGCGGGATGAATGTTCCGAGCAGGCTCAGATAGTCGACGAGATGGTTATGCACACCGGTCAGAGCGAGTGCCGTGCCGATCACACATCCACCGATGACGAACGGAGTCTTGCGGGGCTTTCTGAACAATTCGGCGCCGGCCACCCCGAAGGCGTATGCGGTGTCGGCGTTGCTCTTCCAGAGATTCCCGAACAGTAAGACCAGGCCCCAGCCGACAAGCCCGAGGTTGTAGAGAATCAGCACGAAGTCACCCTCGTGGAACGTGATAGCTCCGATGGCGCCGAACAGGATCATCAACCCGTTTCCGAGGAGGAACCCGATAACGCAGGCCCACACCGCTTGTGATCCGGAACGGGCAAATCTGGTCCAGTTGGGCGCCTGCGTTCCCGCCGATACAAACGTGCCGACCACCGTGGTGATTGCGAGCGCGATCGTCATGGTCGTCGCGGATTGAACCGATACCAGGCCGGAGAATCCACCGACTTCTTCGAGGGACCGGAATACGACCCAGCAGGCCAACGCGAGGATCAAGGGCGTCGAGACTAGCGAGACCCAATACATTCCGCGGTAGCCATAGCAGGCGGTGATGCACATCAAGATGCTCGCCGCGATCATCACCGACGCCCTGGCGAGATAGGAATCCCAGCCCAATGCCTGCGCGGTGAGATCGCCGATCGTTCCGATGATCACTCCGTACCAGCCGATCTGGGTACCTCCGAGCAGGATCGAAGCGAGCTTGGACCCGCGAGTGCCGAAACTGTAGCGCGCCATCACAACTGTTGTCAGTCCGGTTCGGGCTCCGACGAACCCCATCATGGCGACGTACACCCCCAAGATGGCAGATCCGGCGGCGATCACCACCATCAGTTTCCAGAACGAGAACGCGGTACCGAGCGCCGCTCCGGCCAACATCGTCGGCGTGAAGATGGTGAACCCCAACAACACCACCGCGAGCGAGAAGAACGGCTTCCGTGCATGAAGTGGAACCGGAGTAACGGGATAGTCCGGATCGACCGGAGGGCCGGCACTCTCCGAATCACCTGCGACCGTGGCGGGTTCGACGGCGCTGCTCATACAACTTCGCCGATGTCTTCGAGCCACAGGCCCGGGCGCTCGGCCAGCATGCGGTCCATCAATGCCACGCACTCTGCGTCGTCGACGACGTCGATCTGAATTCCGCTGCTACGCAACCATTCTTCCGACGACTCGAAGGATCGATTCTCGCCGACGACGATTCGAGGGATCTCGTAGAGACGAGCAGTTCCAGCGCACATGAAGCACGGCGACAAAGTCGTGTAGAGGACGCACTCGCGATACACCGAGGCCGGGAGCCGACCGGCTCGCTCGATGCAGTCGGTCTCGCCGTGACGGATGGCGCTGTTCATCTGGACCCGACGGTTGCGTCCAACTGCAAGCACCTCGCCGCGATGAATCAGTGCCGCGCCGATCGGCACGCCGCCCTCCTCCCAACCCATCTTCGCCTGTTCGATCGCTAGCCCGAGGAAATACTCATCGGTGTCTGCCGGGTGGTTCATGTGCGCTCCTGGAGTCTGACCAAAATCATTGAATGTGGCTCGTGTCACAATCCGACCACGGTCGTAATACCCCGACAAGGGACAACCTGTCAGTTCGGCAGAACTAGCTCTATGACGGAGTGCCCCCTCGGCGGACGATGAAGAAATGCTGCCTACTCTGCGACAAGTTCTTGCGATGCCCTCGTTCAAGGCCGCGGCAATCGAAGTGCTCGCGGGCGACGTCGACACCGCGGTGGTCCGCTGGGTCCATTCGTCCGAGGTCTACGAGATGGGCGGGCTGTTGTCCGGAGGCGAGGTCCTTCTGACAACGGGTCTCGGCCTGCACGGACGATCCCCCGAGCAACTCACCGCCTACATCGATCAATTGGCGGACGCGGGATGCGTCGCTCTCGCGATGGAAGTCGGCCGCTCGTTCCTCACTGCCCCTCCCGAGCTCGTCGAGGCTTCGCACCGACGCGGGCTCGCGTTCCTGGCACTGCACGCAGTAGTGCCCTTCGAGCGGATGGTCGAAGACTTTCACGACCTCATGCTCCGCCGCACGCTCGGTTCGGCACGAGCCGGCGAGCCTGTCTGGCAAGAACTTCTGGGGATCGTGGTGGCGGGCCAAGGCATGACTGCACTGCTCAACAAGGTGTCACGTCTCGCAGGGTGCAGTGTCGATCTCCTCGACGCTGAAGGCAGAACCGTCGAGCGCAGCACAACCGACGCAGAACGGTCCGAGACCGAACGGACGATCCACGACGTACGCGGGCCGACGAACTCGCTCGGTCGACTGGTCCTGAATGGCCGGGCAACCACACGCCGAACTGCCGTCGCCAACTGCGCCGCCGTGGCTGTGGCTCTGGAACTCGGTCGCCACGGCGATGTCGGCCCCAGTCAGTCACTCGCACAGTCGGTGATCACAGACGTGGTAGGCGGAGTGCTCACATCGCACGGCGACTTGTCCGAGCGACTGACAGCGGCCGGGTGGAAGCCGTTGTCGGAGGGCCAACATGTCCTCGTCGCCGCTGTCGACGTCGATCGACAAACGCCGGTTCGAGAGCTCGCGGACCCGGTGCGCAACGCTGTGCGAGCCGTGCTCGGCTCCTGTGTGGTCGGGACTGCGGCGAATCACGTCATCGTGCTCGCCCATGGCTGGTCGGCCGCGTCCCCCGCACGAGTTCGGACGGCATTCACCGAAGCCGACGAGCTGCTACGCCGCGGACCCGGCGGTTCCGCGGTACGCGCGCTCGGAGTCGCGACACCGGTCGAGGATCTGTCCGGCGTCGGGGCCGCCGTCGCGCAAGCTCGCGAGGTCGTTCAGATCGCACGGCGTTTCGGCACCCGAACCGGCGTGATCCTCGCGAGAGACGTCGGAGTCCAACGACTGCTCGCCGCCGGCACGACACCCGCTTCCCTGTCCTCGTTCGTCACGGAGCAACTCGGTTCGCTGATCGCTTACGACACAGCACATTCCGCAGATCTCGTCCGAACCCTCGATGCATACCTCGCACATCGGGGCGGCAAGGCGAGAACCGCGGATCTGCTCGGGATCAGGCGCCAGTCGCTCTATGCGCGATTGACTCGTATCGAAAAGCTGATGGGAGTTTCTCTCGACGATCCGGCACAGGTGGTGTGTCTCGGACTTGCACTGACCGCATGGCGAATGCGCACCGGCCTTGATCCGCAGGCCGCGTTCGAGCGTCTCCCCGGGTGAGCAACTACCGTTCTGCGATGATGGACGTATGACCGGAGCAGCGGAGTTGATGATCGAGATCCCTGCCGGGGAGGTGCATCTTCGGGACGACCGCAAGGGTACTGCGTGGACCTCGAGAGTCGAATCCTTCCGCCTCGCGCGCCATCTCACGACCCTGGCACTGCTTCACGGAGATTCGTCGGCCGATTCGAGCAAGCCCGCAGTCGATCTTTCCTGGCAAGACGTCATCGCAACCTGCAACACACTGTCCGTCGAGGACGGTCTGACGCCCGCATATCAAGACGTCGACACCGATTCTCCGCAGTGGGACCGGGCTGCAACCGGCTACCGACTCGCCACCGAGGCCGAGTGGCAGTACGCGTGCAAGGCCGGCACCTCCGGCTACCGCTACGGCGAGATCGACGAGATTGCCTGGTACAGCGACAATTCAGAGGGTAGGGCGCATCCCGTCGGAACGAAGGCACCCAACAACTGGGGCCTGTACGACATGATCGGCAATGTCTGGGAATGGTGCTGGGATCTCTACGACCCCGAGGCCTACGGCACGTACCGGATCTTTCGCGGCGGCAGTTGGGCCGAAAGCGAGCGCGGTTGCGGCGCTACCGTGAGGCGGCGGAGCCACCCGACGTTTGCCATCGACGACCTGGGATTTCGCCTAGCTCAAACGATCTGAGGGCAGACGGCCGAGGACTTCGAGCACAGCCTCGATCTCTTCTCGACTGCGCAGCCGAACTATCGGTAACGACGGCACATCGACAAGAACAGTGGCCATTCGCTCCGCGTTGTGTCCGTCGGTTCGCCAGGCCCACCGAACCACGTGTTCCGGATCGAAGAGAATGGTGTGCAGGGGCGGCTCCATGTTGCGGTTCCACAACACCTCTCGCTGCAGACGCCGACGTACGGTTCGTGTGATCACCTGGCGCATCACCTTCCGCCGAGGCAGATCCAACCACAGCATCAGGTCCGCACGCTCGGCCAGAAGCCGACGCACCGCACCGTACTGCCACTCGGTCACCCAGGCCGGCTCACTGGAAAAGCGTCGTACTTCGGTTTCGAAACTCTCGAGCGGAATCCAATCGGGCCCGTGGAAGAGACAGTCCAGCTCAGTGTGTTCGATCTCCAGAAGCCGCCCGATTCGACCGGCGAGAGTCGTCTTTCCGGCGCCCGAGGTCCCCGCGACAAGGATCTTCTGCGGACGAATCGTCAGCGCGGTGGGGTCTACGAAAGGCACCGATACACACTAGGGGCCTTACACTTCGCAGTCCACCCATTCGATGTAACCGGTGCCGTTGATCGACGCACCGTCGAAGCTTCCCCGGTAGGTGTACGCGCCGACGTATCCCTTGCCGTGACCGTAGCGCCACTCCGAGTCGATCTCGGCCTCGAACTCCACGACCGTCCTGCCGTGATCGCGTACCTGCCAACGCAGTACGCGCGGCACACGCATCTCGCGACCCTGCGGGTCGACATGCAATGCGTCGGCGTACTCGAGCACGTCGAACACGACGTCGTCGAAAACCCTTGCGCTACCGTCCACAGTTCGAACGTAGGCGAGCTTGCACGCCGTCACCCCTGACGCTCGAACATCGGTGAGCAACAGTTGATGCCGGTCGTCGAGTTGAACGATCTGATAGGTGAAGAAGTCGGCCGGGAGCTTCCACGACTCGGGAAGGGCGCGGCGAGTCAAAGATTGTGGCGTCATGCACCGCGCGTATTCAACGGTGCACGGAGCCGAAATGCTCACCGGTCCATCCGGACTCGAGATCGTCCCCGAACACTGCGCCAGGAGACTGACGTGGTCGTAGACCGGATTGCGCACGAACCACGACGCTTGATCCGTTGCCACTACCTCCAGATCGACATCGAAAGAGTCGTAGCGCCCGGTGACACGGAAATTCGGGTAGTTGTTCTCGATGATCAGGTTGTCACCGAAGGAAATTCGCGAACCGCCTTCTTCGAAAGCGCACTCGTCGTCGGCGTCGTACGCCCGATAGAAGTGGTGGCCGGGCGCAGCGGTGGAACTCAGCACGGTTGCGGTATTTCGCGCGTCGGGTGCAGCGAGATAGTCGTTGTCGAAGACCACCGTCCCGGTGGCACCGATCAACGTCATGGTGTTGAGATAGCGAAACGGCCCTGGCAACTCGGGAACGAAGATCCCGTAGTGCGTCCAGGCAAATTTCCGCGAAGCAAGATGCGGGCGCATCATCGCCGGTCGATCGAACGGGCGTACCGACTCGGCCATCCGCTTGTCGATCAGCGGAAGCGCACCGTCCAGCAAGGCCCGTACCGCCGGTCGCCACAACCGACGCGAGCGGGTGGCGGAGGCAGTGTGGGAACGATCAACAGTTTGTCCGGTCACGCCCCCAAGTTAATGTAACCAGACGTAACAAACAAGTGTCGAAGTTTTCCTCGACGACCTCACCCCTGAACACCCGCGCCCTGCGCAAGGGGCGAATAGCATGTGAGAATCCGCGTACCGGAACCGGTCGCAGAGAGGGCGCAACAATGCAGCACGAAGAGTCGTCGTTCACCGGGGTAGCCGGCACCAAGATCGTCTACGACGTCTGGACTCCGGACCGCGAACCCACCGGGGTTCTTGTCCTCTGCCACGGCCTCGGCGAACATGCGAGGCGCTACGACCACGTAGCCGCGCGACTCGGCGAACTCGGTCTCATCGTGTACGCACCCGACCACCGCGGGCACGGTCGGTCCGGCGGCAAGCGCGTTCACCTGAAGGAATTCTCCGACTTCACCGACGACGTCCACACCTTGTTCTCGATCGTGACAGCAGCACACCCCGGCAAGGACAAGTTCCTGCTCGGACACAGCATGGGCGGCGCGATCGCGCTTTCCTACGCCCTCGATCATCAGGCCGATCTGAAGGCGCTCGCACTTTCCGGACCTGCTGTGATCATTGCAACCGGCACTCCGAAGATCGTGATGCAGTTGGGCAAGATCGTCGGCAAATATCTCCCCGACGTGCCCGTCGAGAATCTGGAAGCTGCTGCGGTTTCGCGTGATCAGAAGGTTGTCGACAAGTACAACGCCGACCCTCTGGTGCACCACGGCAAGGTTCCCGCCGGAATCGCGCGCGGCATGATCACCGCCGCGGAAGGCTTCCCGGCGCGCCTGCCTTCGCTCACCATTCCCGTACTGCTTCAACACGGTTCGGACGACCGTTTGACGGACCCCGCCGGCAGTAAGCTCGTCGCAGATCTGGCCGGCTCTTCGGATGTCACCTTGAAGGTGTACGACGGTCTGTACCACGAGATCTTCAACGAGCCTGAGCAGGAAGAAGTTCTGAACGATCTGATCGAGTGGCTGCGTCCGCGGGTCACCGGAGCATAGTCGTGTCGACGTGCGGGATCCTGCTGGCTGCCGGGGCCGGATCCCGCATGGGCAAACCCAAAGCGCTCGTCACAAACGCGGACGGTCAGTCGTGGCTTCGCCACGGGGTGACGACACTGCAGTCCGCAGGCCTCTCACCGGTCATCGTGGTCCTCGGCGCTCAGGCAGAGGACGCCCTCGAACTACTGCCCACCACCGATGTCGTTGTAGTGATATCGGATTGGCAGCACGGAATGAGCGCCTCGCTGCGGTGCGGACTCGAGGCCGCCATGAGAATCGACGACGCAGACGCGGCAGCGATCTCCCTGGTCGACGTTCCGGATCTCGATGCCGACACCGTTACGCGGATCGTGGGTGTGAGCGCCCCTGCGCGAAACATGCTGCGAAGAGCCGTTTTTCACGGTAGGCCCGGCCATCCCGTCCTGATCGGACGTGACCATTGGCCGATGCTTGCAGAGTCTCTCACCGGGGACGGGGGCGCCAATACCTACCTACGCGAACACGGGGTCGAATTGGTGGAGTGCAGCGACCTCAGCAGCGGCGTCGACGTCGACTATCCCGAAGCCTGATCGCACGCCGCAATCCTCCCAGGTGGTGGGTGTCCGTATTCGGTGTAAAGATGATCCGATGAAACGTACCGTCGCCGCCCTGCTCGACATCGAGATCGACGAGGCGACCAACCTGGAGTTCAAGATCGCGGTGACGCGCGCGCCGGGTGTCGAACTGCTGGAAACGATGTCGTTCGTCCATGACGGCAATCCACTCGAACCCCGCGAGATCACCGCCGAACACGGTACCCGCATCCACCTACTCGACTGTGCCCCAGGCAAACTGATCGTCAGCTACGACGCGACCGTGATCGGCCGCGCCGAACCGGCGTCGGTCAGCGACTACGACGTGTCGAAGTATCTGCGCCCCAGTCGGTATGCCGAGGCGGACAAGTTCTTCGGTTTTGTCGCCGGGCAATTCGATCTCGCCACTCCCCCGGCCGATCTCCTTCTCGAAGTCACTCGCTGGGTGAGTACACATTTGAGTTATGTTCCCGGCACCAGTCGCGGTACCGACAGTGCGGTCGACACCTTGCTCGCCG
This sequence comes from Rhodococcus sp. NPDC060176, assembly GCF_042728675.1. Taxonomy (NCBI): domain Bacteria; kingdom Bacillati; phylum Actinomycetota; class Actinomycetes; order Mycobacteriales; family Nocardiaceae; genus Rhodococcus; species Rhodococcus sp. NPDC060176. Next base: position 730,863 of record NZ_JBHWYS010000001.1, on the reverse strand, counting down.
GCGCCGGAGTGTGCCGCGACTACTCGCACCTGACCATCTCACTGCTGCGCGCCGTGGGGATTCCCGCTCGACTGGTGGCCGTCTACGCGCCGGGTTGCGATCCGATGGATTTTCACGCTGTCGTCGAAGCCAACATCGACAACGTGTGGCGCGTGGTCGATGCAACGCAATTGGCGCCGCGGAGCAATCTTGGGCGCATCTCGACCGGCCGAGACGCCGCGGACACAGCGTTCCTCGACAACCACGGCGGTTCGATCACGTTGCATGCCTCGGAAGTTCGCGCAGTCGTCGACGGCGTTCTCGACAACGACGACTACGCGACCCTCACGTCGATCGGCTGAGAAAGCGTCAGGCGCTGATCTGGTTCTGCGAGGCCATCGTTCGCTCGAGGAACTTGACTGTGAGATCGACGATCGCCTTGCCCTCCCGAAGAGCTTTGCCGATCACCGGGAAAGCATGGATCTGCCCACTCCAGATGTGCGTTTCGACGGCTTGTCCCGCCTTGATCAGGTTCTCGGTCATGATCTCGACGTCCGGACGCATCAATTCGTATTCGGCGGACACCAGGAACGACGGCGGAATCAGACTGGCATCGGCGTTGATCGGAGACTCTGCACCGACTATTTCGTCCGGACCTTCGAGCCACCGGTCCTTGAGCTTTTCCACCTGTGACATCGGTAGGTAGGCATCGCGTTTCATGAAATCGGGATCGTGGTCCTCGAGGTTCACATTGAGAAGAGGCGAGTAGCCGATCACGGCTGCGGGCCGCGTGATTCCGCGCAGCGCGGCAATTTCGGCGACTTTCATGGCCAGGTATCCACCCGCCGAGTCACCGGCAACCACAATCTTGTTCGGGTCTTCCGCTGTCTCGAGCAACGCGGTGTACGCGGCCATTGCGTCCTTGACGGAGGTGCCGATGGAACCTTCCGGCAGCTGGCGGTAGCGCACGGAGATCACCGGTACGCCGGCCTTCGCCGACAGCAGGCCGCACAGTGCCCGGTGCGTTGCCAGACCGCAGAAGACGAAACCACCGCCGTGGAAGTACAGGATCGTGGCACCGGCCAACTCGCCCTGCGCTTTGCGCGGATGCTTCACCTTCTCGCTGGGCACACCGCCCAGTGTGAAGGGCTCGATGTCGAGGTTCTTCGGCTTCGGCAGCTTGTCCGCCATAGCGTCGAGTCGCTCGAGTTGGCGGATACCGCGTTCGGTGGTCGGCCAGAGGGTGAACATCGGCTTCACGAACGTCCTGGTCAGGCAGAAGATAACCCGCGCTCGCGGACTCACGTTCCAATGCCATACCGTCGAATATCGCGTCCGCATAGCGTCCTCCCAGGTCAAGCCGTTTTGTGCATTTGAGTTACACATACTTGTCGGCTGCTGTTGTGAACGATAACTGACGCTGCGTCAAAATGACACGACGGGTGGGGCTCAATTGCTCGCGCGTGTGCAAGTTCTACCCGCGATCACGGCCGGGAAAGATACGCGGACAGTCCGCGGTGCCCGCCACGCATCATCGCGTCGTGATTCCACTCGAACACCGGCTTCGCAATCCGCGAGGCCAGGCCAAGTGCTCCGGACACCGCTACTTGTTGCTGAAAGTCGGCGATACAACCAGATCCAGCAGGGCGCACCTCCCAACTACTCCAGCCGATCATTGCTCCGGTGAGATGCACTTTCAGGTAGCGCGCAATGGGGTCTTCGACCTCGCGTCGCCCGAAAACCAGCAACGTCAGAGGGACGGCGCTGCGGATGGCCATGGAGCCCGAGTGCTCGTCGGTCGTCCGGACTCGACGTATCTGAGGCCACCACTGCGAATACCTCTCGGCGTCCGCGAGAACCTCGTAGACACGGTCGGCAGAGGCCGGGAGCGTCCAGACGCTGTGGAAGTCGAAGTCGGTCACGGCGCCCGAGCTAGCCGGTGCGCACTGTGAGATCACCGAACAACGAATACGAGACGACACGAATAACCGGTGCACCTGGGCCGGGATCCTGTCGACCCCCGTCGAATTCCCGATCTCCGAAAAGGTCGAAGCCACCCAACTCGACTGAAACACCCTCCGGAACCCGCAACCTCGTGTCCCCGAAGATCGAAACGATGGTGATCGTCGAGGAGGACGCGGTGATGGTTGCCGATCGCAGATCGAACTTGACGTCCCCGAACAACAGCAGAGCGAGTGTCTTTTTCGCCAAAGACCAACGGCCGGAGCGCTTCGTGTCACCGAAGACACCGACGATCGTTGCTTGCGGCGACGACACCACGGCGGGTGGTGCCGCACTGAACGGCACGATCCGCTCGAGTTGCCCTCGATCCGCGGTGGGCGACCACACCACTGCCGCTTTGTCCGAGTACTCCTCGAGGGTCAAACGCCCCTCACCCACCGCGACTTCCAGACGCGCTTGGGCATCGACACGCAGTTGATCGACGTCGTGGCCTTCTTCAGCAGCAGTCACCCAAGCACCGTAACCCGAACCGCGGGTGCCTACACGCCTGGCCCGGTCAGTACTCGAAGGTCTCCACCCGACGCAGGATCTCCTCCGCGATCTTCGCGGGACTTCCACCCACGTCGACGACGATGGCCTGCTCATCCGGGTCGACGGCCTCGAGCGTCGAGATCTGGGAGTCGAGGAGCGAGGCGGGCATGTAGTGATCGAGGCGAGCGGTCAACCGCTGACCGATCTGATCCCGCGAACCTGCGAGGTGCACGAACACGACGTGCTCACCGCGAAGGACGTCGCGGTAACTCCGCTTGAGTGCCGAACACGTGACGATTCCCGGCTGACCGGCGTCGGTGTGACTCTTGATCCAGACGGCGATCTTGTCGAGCCAGGGCCAGCGATCGTCGTCGTTCAACGGGTGCCCGGTCGCCATCTTGTCGATGTTCGCCTGCGGGTGGAGATCGTCGCCCTCTTGAAGGTCCCAGCCCATCGCTCCGGCGAGCATGCCGCCGACCGTAGACTTTCCCGAACCCGAGACACCCATCAGGACGAGCACGGGATACTGCTTCTGCTGTGCCGCTTCGCTGTTCATGTGCTCGCCTACCTAGATGAATGCGCTCAACACGAGCACTCCGGCCAGGCCCGATACCGAGATGATGCATTCCATCACGGTCCAGGTCTTGAGGTTCTGTACCACGCTGACGCCCAGATACTCCTTCACCAACCAGAATCCGGCGTCGTTGACGTGCGAAAGGAAAAGCGATCCTGCGCCGATCGCCAAGACCATCAGTGAGACGTGTGCGGACGACAAGTCGGCCGCGACCGGAGCGAGGATGCCCGACGCCGTCACCGTTGCCACCGTTGCCGAACCTGTTGCGACGCGGATCAATACCGCAACCAGCCAGGCCAGGAACAACACGGGAAGGCTGCTGCCTTTGATCGCGTCGGCGATCACTCCGGCGATACCGGTATCGATGAGGACCTGCTTGAAACCGCCACCGGCGCCGACGATCAGCAGAATGCCTGCGATGGGAGGCAGGGAGCTTTCGAGTGACTTCGAGATGGCCTTGCGGTCCATACCGCCGCCGCGACCCAGAAGCACCATTCCGACCAGAACCGCGAGGCCCAGAGCGACGACGGGTGTTCCGAGGAAGTCGAGGACAGACTTGGGGAGGGCCTCGGAATCGGGAGCGATCACGTCGGCAAATGCCTTGCCCAACATGAGAACAACCGGGAGGAGGATCGCTGCGAGAGTAGCCGCGAACGAGGGACGCTGCTTCTTCTCTTCCTCGCCTCGATCTTCGCCTGTGACAAAAAGATCCGGGACCTTCACGTCGACCCACCGTGCTGCGTACTTACTGAAAACCGGTCCAGCGAGAACAACCGTGGGGATCGCGACGAGAACACCGAGCGCGAGGGTGAGGCCGAGGTTTGCGTTCAAGGCCGAGACTGCAACCAGCGGTCCGGGGTGCGGCGGAACCAACCCGTGCATGGCCGAGAGGCCGGCGAGGGTGGGGATCGCAATGCGCATCAGGGACAAGCCGGAACGCCGCGCGACCAGGATGATGACCGGCATCAACAGGACGAGACCGATCTCGAAGAACATCGGCAGACCGATCACGGCGCCGACCAGAGCCATGGTCCACGGAAGCGCCTTGGTACTGGAACGGCCCACCAGCGTGTCGACCACTCGGTCGGCACCGCCGGAATCGGCGAGGAGTTTGCCGAACATCGCGCCGAAACCGATCAGGATTCCGACGCTTCCCATGGTCGACCCGAAGCCGGTGGCGAACGCCGCGACCGACTCGGCCGATCCGAGGCCGGCCGCCAGACCGACGCCCACCGCGCCGATGGACAGCGCGAGGAAGGGGTGCAGGTCCAGCCAGGTGATCAGCGCGATGATGACCGCGACGCCGGCGACTGCAGCGATGATCAATCGTGCGTCGCTACCAGCGGGGACGACCTCGGCCGCCAGCAATGCTGTGGTGTTCATAGGGACTCCCAGTCCGATGAGTGATTGAGGTCACTGTTCCTTAATTAACCTACAATTTCAAGAGCAGACACTAATTTGTAGTATTTATCCGGCTTCCACCGGGCTTACTCCATACGCATGGGACGATCTACGTATGCCTTCTGTCCCGTTTCAGCAGTTACACGACTCGATGCTGGAACAGCTCGGCCAAGACATAGTCGGTGGCGTGCTCACCCCGGGAACCACGATCTCCGCCGACGAGGTGGCAACGCGCTACGACGTGTCGCGAACCGTCATCCGTGAAGTTGTCCGCGTTCTCGAATCCCTCGGACTCGCCTCGGTTCGTCGACGCGTCGGAATCACCATCCTCGGCTCCGAGCACTGGAACTCGCTCGACCCCAACGTCATCCGCTGGCAACTGGCCGGTCCTGATCGGTTCGAGCAGCTTTCGATCCTCAGCGAACTCCGTTCCGGCATCGAACCTCTGGCTGCGCGACTGGCCGCAACTCGCGCCACACCCGAGCAGTGCGGCGCACTCACTGCAGCCGTAATAGGCATGTCAGCTACCTCGCGCGCTGCCGATACCGACGCATATCTCGGCCATGATTCCGACTTTCACCGCACACTGCTCGCCGCTTCCGGCAACCCGATGCTGCGGGCGATGTCGCAGATCGTCGTCGAGATACTCGAAGGCCGCACCCGCCACTCGTTGATGCCCCACGAGGCCGACCCCGAAGCGATCCACCTGCACGGAGTGGTCGCATCTGCCATTCAGGCCGGGGACGCCGAAGCCGCGGAAGTCGCCATGCGCTCGATCGTCGCGGAATCCGCAGAAGCGGTCGAAACAATGCGCGAAAGCCCCGAACCGCCGCCTCATCTGTAAGTCGAGCCACAGACTCGGCGGAATTGGCCCGCAACCGCTCCGCAAGTGGAACGCTTGGCGCCATGACAGCACTCGCTACCCAGAACAGCGCACTCTGATGGCCCGCCCGGTACGCGTCGTCGTCCTCGGTGCCGGATCGTGGGGAACCACGGTGGCCGGCCTCGCTGCCCGCAACACCCCAACCCTGTTGTGGGCACGCAATTCCGAAGCGGCCGACGAGATCAATTCGCAACGGACCAACTCCAAATACCTTGGTGAGCGCAAACTTCCCAAGGGCCTCAAGGCAACCTCGGATCTGGTCGAAGCCGCCCGCGAAGCGGACGTACTCGTATGCGGGGTGCCGTCGCACGCCGTTCGCTCCACGCTCGCCGAGATCGCCAACGAAGTTCGGGCGTGGGTCCCGGTGCTGTCACTGTCCAAGGGCCTCGAGCCCGGCACCCGGCAGCGTCCAACCGAAGTGATCGCCGAGTGCCTGCCCGGCCATCCCGTCGGACTGCTCGCCGGCCCCAACATCGCCAAGGAGATCGTCGACGGCATGGCGGCGGCATCGGTCGTGGCGACCCAGGACGACCGCGTCGCCGCCGCGCTGCAACCGCTGTTCGCGTCGTCGGTCTTCCGGGTTTACCGCAACACCGACGTGCTCGGCTGCGAACTCGGCGGCATCCTCAAGAACATCGTTGCCATCGCCTCGGGCATGGCCGACGGTTTGGGAGTCGGTGACAACACCCGCGCGATGGTGCTCGCTCGCGGCCTCGCCGAAATGACCCGACTCGGCGAGGCGATGGGCGCCAACCCGCGCACCTTTGCCGGCCTGACGGGCGTCGGCGATCTGATTGCCACCTGCATGGCTCCGACTTCTCGTAACCGTCGCGTCGGTGAGGCTCTGGCACAGGGCCTCACCGTCGAGGAGGCTGTCGCCAAGCTCGGCCAGGTCGCCGAGGGCGTCAAGACCGCTCCCACCGTCATGGATCTGGCCCGCGAGTACGGCGTCGACATGCCGATTGCCGCGGAGGTCGAGGCCGTCATCGGTGGCCGACAGAGTGCCAGCGACGCATATCGCGGACTTCAGAAAGTTGCCCCCGGCGGTGAGCACGAGGTGGCGTGAGGAAGATCTACAGGTATCTAGCAATTTGGCTAGATACCTGCAGATGGTCCGAGATCAGAGGGTTGGAGTATCGACGAAGATGTCGATCGTCAACGGGGTCTGACCGCCGTACTGCGAGAAATCCGACATCCCCGCCTCGCGCAAGATCTCGACGTCGAGCACTGTGCGACCGGTATCCGTGCCGGCAGGACGCCCGAGAATCTCCATCGCCGCATCGGCCATGATCTCGGGCGAACGCGAGTGATCGATACTGTCGTCTCCCCCGAGTAGATTTCCGACAGCGGCAGTGGCGATCATGGTCTCCGGCCACAAGCAATTGCTCGAAATCGGTGTACCTGAATACTCCGCGGCGATGCCCAAGGCCGCCAATGTCATTCCGTACTTGGCCAGCATGTAGCCCGGATGAGCACCCAGCCAGTGCGGCGAAAAGTCGAGCGGCGGCGACAGCGTCAATACGTGCGCGTTGGCCGAAACCCGAAGGTGCGGAAGGCACGCTCGGGTGAGCGCGAAAGTGCCACGGACGTTGACCTGCTGCATCAGATCGAATCGCTTCATCGTGAGGTCTTCGCTTTTCGAGATGTCGAGGACGCTCGCGTTGTTGACCACGATGTCGATGCCACCGAAGTGCTCTACCGCTGCCGCCACGGCCCGCGCGATATCGTCGTCATTCCTCACGTCACCGACTACAGGAACGGCATGACCCTCGAGCTCGTTCAACTCGTCGACAGCGGTGTGGATTGTCCCGGCCAGCCGGGGATCCGGCGTATCGGTCTTGGCGAGCAACACGATGTTTCCGCCGCGGCGCGCTATCGCACGGGCGATGGCAAGTCCGATACCACGGCTTCCCCCGGACATGATCGCGGTTCGTCCGCGGAAGTTCTTGTCGTCCAAAACGAATCCTTGGAATCGTCGACGGTCTTCGTCGTTGCGGATGTGGCTGCGGGAAGTTCCGACACGACCACTCGTCGACTTCCACGATATGAGCGCCTTACCGCGATGACTACGTCCGCGGAGCATCAAGAATCATTGATCCGTTGTCCTGACGGAACAACGGATCAAAGCGATCAGCCACCCACCGGACGCAGGATCCACCATCCGCCGAGCACGAGCACCGCGACGTTCACGAGCATAAACAAACCGACCCAGACGATCGCGGGTATCGGTGAGAGCCTGGCCAATTGGTCTGCGTCCGAGTCCGGTGCCCCACCTCGTCGCATTCGCTGCCGTTGAAGTTCCACGACGGGGCGCGGTCCTGCAAAAAGCAGGAAGAGCGTCAGGAAGTACGCTGCGGCGACTTGCTGCTCCTGGGTCCCCCACCAGACGAGCCCGAACAACACGGCTCCCACCACCGCAAGTGAGAAGATGCCGTAGAGGTTTCGGATCAGGACCATCATGACCGCGATCACGAACACACCGATCCACAGCACCGAGACCGCACGCTGTGCCCCCAACAGACCGGCCGCACCGAGGCCGAGAATCGACGGTCCCACGTACCCCGCGAACGTCATGAGAATGACGCCGAAGCCGGTCGGCTTGCCGGACGAAATCGCGACACCCGAGGTATCCGAATGCAGGCGAAGACCTTTCAACCGTCGACCGACCAGGACGGCGACAATCAGATGAGCACCCTCGTGTGCGATGGTGACGACGTTGCGTGCGATCCTCCACAGGTGCGGCTCGAGAACGATGATCACGGCAATCAACGCGGCCAGCTGAACTACCCACGCCGGCGGATTGGGGCTGACAGCCGCCACCCGATCCCACGCGGTTTCGAGGGCGTTCACTCCGCTTGTCCGCGCAGGTATCGGCCGAAGTGCGGGACCGTGAATCCGATGGACCCACGTTCGGCCGAGTAGATGAGGCCCTTCTTGATCAGCCCGTCCCGTGCCGGCGACAGGGAAGCCGGCTTTCGACCGAGCTCGACGGCGATCTTTGCGGTCGCGACAGGTCCGTCGTCACCGGCGAGGTCGGCCATGGCGCGCATGTACTCACGCTCCGCCGGCGTTGCTCTCTCGTACCGTGATCCGAAGAATCCGACAGCGAGTTCTTCCTCCGCCGTCGGCGCGCCGACGCGCACGTCTTCTGCCGTGATCGGGCTCGACGCCGCCACATCCCACGTGGCTTTCCCGTAGGCCTGAACGAAGTACGGGTACCCGTCGGCCGCTTCGTATAGTGCGTCGAGCGCGGATTCGGTGAACTCGACGTCCTCACGCTCGGCAGGTGCAATCAGAGCCTGATCTGCAGCTTCACGCTCGAGGCGGTCGATCCGGTGGTAGCTGAACAGGCGCTCCGAGTAGCTTTTCGACGCCGACAGCACAGCGGGTAGATGCGGAAGTCCCGCCCCGACGACGATCAGCGGTGCCGCGTCCTGACTCAACTCGTGGCAGGCCCCGCAGATCGCCGAGACGTCCGCGGCACCGAGGTCCTGCATCTCGTCGATGAAGATGGCGATCCCGACGCCGACATCCCGGGCCAACGACGACGCGTCGAGCAGCAACTCGACGAGGTCGATCTCGATGTCGCCGCTGTCCGCGCGACCTTTGATCGCAGGTGCGTCGATGCCTGGTTGCCAGCGCTCGCGCATGCCTTTGTCCGCGGTGGCGCGTAGGGCAAACGATTTGAGGACTCCGAGGAACTGTTCGACCCGCTCCGGATCGCGATGGGAGACCGCGATCTCGCGGACCGCCATGTGGAGCGCTGACGAGAGTGGGCGTCGTAAATCCTGGTCGGGCCGCGCTTCGATCTTCCCCGTCCCCCAGCTTCGGGAGATCGCTGCCGAACGCAACTGATTGAGCAGGACGGTCTTACCGACGCCACGCAATCCGGTGAGGACAACACTTCGTTCCGGGCGGCCACGCGCAATTCGCTCGAGCACGACGTCGAAGGCATCGATCTGCTTGTCGCGCCCGGCGAGTTCCGGCGGGCGTTGACCGGCACCGGGGGCATACGGATTGCGCACGGGGTCCATGCCCACCGACGGTACAAGCCGAGTAGACGAATATCTCGCTCTCTAGCGCGTGTCCTAGAGAGAACTAGGAACCGCAATATCTGGCCCGACCTCGTCGAACCAAGCTCCGTGCATCGTCGTCTAGCAGTCCCGGCTTGACGCTCGGGCGAAGTCCCCGGCCACGTGGGCCCCAATTGCTCCGGCCAGAATGATCGCAGGATGCGCCGCGGCCAGATAGAGCCCAGGCACGCCTTCGTCGAAGCCCAGTAGCGGGCGGCCACCACGCGGAATGGGACGGTCAGCGATTACCGCCTCGATCAGTTCCACGTGGTCACCGCCCACGAGCTGACTGCGGATAGCCTGCAGCGTCGGCTCGGCAAGCTCACGAGCATCTCCTGAGAACCCGACCGGAACATCTTCAGCCGCAATCAGTGTCGTGTCGTTCAATTGTCTGATCTCGAAGTCCGGAGTGGAGAGGATTCCGTTCACCAATGGTTGCGGCGTCGAGAATCTGATGAGGCAACATGGGGAGGCGTCGACCTCGACGTCGACTCCCGCCGAAGCCGCGAGTCCGGGGATTGCAGTACCCGTGGCGAGGATTGTGGTCGATCCGTAAACGAGGCCGTCAGTGGTCAATACACCGCGAACCCTCCGACCTTCCGTGAGCAGAGAGAGCACCGAAACCTTGGAATACACTGTGGCGCCGTATTCTTCGGCACCGCGTAAAAGAGAACCAGCGAAAGCAACCGGGTCGATTCCACCGTCGTCAGGCGCATATGCCGCTACGGCGGGTGCTGTGCGCAATCCCGGCTCACGAGCAAAGACCTCATCTTCACCTATGAGTTCGACGGGATGACCGAGTGCTCTATGCTCATCGACGAATTTTCGAGTCTCCGCTTCCGTCCTCTCCCACGTGATCGCGCCTCTGCGGCGCAGACCGAATGACTCGACGAGTTCGCGCTCCAGGCAGTCGAACTCGACTGCGGCGCCATGTCGGAACGGATCGGAGTAGGTTTCTGCGGCACTCTTCGAGAGGCCGACCCAAGCAAAGGAGTTGCCGGTCACCCCACCTGCCACCGAGCCCCGCTCGAGCACGGTGACTCGGAGACCAACGCGCGCCAGGTGATATGCAATCGACGCACCGACGACACCGGCACCAATCACCAGGATCGGACTGTCGTTTCGACCATTCGGATGCGTCACCAGTGGACCATATCTGCGAGCCGCAACCTGGATCCACTCAATTTTGAAGCGAGGACTTCGGCGGTTAACGGAGGACTAGGCCTGTTCCCGCTCGGCGGCGAGGGCCACCGCCTGTTCGAAGGTATGGACGAGCACTGCACGTCGAGCGACCTTGTGATCCTCGTCCGGATCGAGTTCGTCGATGTAGCCATCCCACACGCGCAGATATCGATCGCGCCAGTCGATCAGCACTTGTGTCGATGGAAAGGTCACACCGACTCGTTTCGTATGGGCAATATTGGTGAGGATCTCGAGCCACGCCGGCACCATCTCCCCGCCCCATTCATCCGGCTCCAGACTCGAATCGTCTTCGAACTCGGCAGTGATGTCGTCCACGATTCGACCGGTCAGGGCCCCCAACCCATCCGCGACGGTGTCACTGTCAAAGTTTCCCGGACCCCAGACTCCCACAAGCCCTCCCGCTGTCGCTCGTATCGATAGTGGATAACCCGACCAATTAGACCAGCTCTGAGCCTGAGGCTGGCGCTACAGATCCTGTCAGATTCCCGGGAACTGAAGGTGCGCTTGGGTCTTTCCCAGAACCGTCTGACCCTTGTGCGTGACTGTGACATCGATCCGCGTTGTCCGCATTGTGGCGTCGATCCGCGCGATCTTCGCAGTGATGGAGAGATCAGCACCATCGACGGCATCGACTACGACGGGCCGAGTAAAGCGAGTTTCATACGAGATCACACCGCTCGGGTCACCAACCCAGTCGACGATGGCCTGCAAAGCGATTCCGGCAGTGAGCATTCCGTGCGCCAGAACTCCCGGTAGCCCAGCCGCAGTAGCGATTGCGTCGTTGAAATGGATCGGGTTCATGTCGCCGGAGGCACCGGCGTAGCGAACTAGGTCATCACGAGTGAGGACCAGATCAACCTTCGCGACGATGTCACCAAGGACGAGGTTTTCGAAAACCGGCACGGCGGGTACGGTCATGCGCCTTCTCCTCGCGCCAGCAGGGTCGAGGTGACCGTTGCGACCAAAGCGTCGGTCACGTCGTGGATCTCGGAAACTGTCGAGAGGATCGCACTGCCTGCTCGCACTGTCACCCCTGTAATCGTCAGTGTCGTAGACAGGTCATCGCCGGCGACTATCGGACGCTGATGCTCGATCTTCTCGGAAGTATGGACCACACGAGTCGGATCGAGCCCAGTATCCGGCGTGCGCAGCAGTGCCATGATCGCTCGCTGCTGGACAACGGTTGTGAATGTTGTCGGCGCGATGACATCGACGAACCCGGCCTCCCTGGCGACATCGACATCATGGTGCAAGGGATTGCTCGAATGCACCGCCAGAGCGAACTCGCGAATCTTCTCGCGCCCGACAAGGTACGAAGACGAGGGAAACACCCGGCCGGCGAGCGCTGGGTTCACAGGAGACATCCCGGAATACTAACGGCGGCCGACTTCGGGTTGATTCATGGCCTGAGGTCTCGTCGGCCCGAGAATGCGATCGAGGAGACGCTCAACCAACTGGACCGCCAATTCTGCTGTGGCGTAGCCGGGAAGCATCCCCTGGGCGAGCCCGGCGACAGCCGCCAGAATGAGCTCGGCGTCGAGGTCGGGATCCATTGACGGCGCAACCGCGTCCCGATTGGTCACTCGTTGAAGCTGGCCGGAAATGAGCGCTGTCAACTCTCTTGGGGCAGTTAGAGTCTCCTCAGCGGCGATTCCCTGTCCGGTCAGTGCGGCAGCGTGAAAGGCGCCGAGAACAATTGCTTCCTCTCGACGTTGCTGATCGAGCGGGAGCATGCCGACAAGGAACGCTGAAATAACCTCGCGGGGTGTCGCTTCCGCACCCAGAACAGACAACTCCTGCATGAGGCGAGCGCCCGCATCCTGACGAACGGCTTGATGCGTCGCGAGGAGGAACTCCCGCTTCGTACCGAAGTAGTACTGCACGAGACGCACCGAAATTTCAGCCTCGGCAGCAACGGACTGAAAGGTCACCGCCGCGAGCCCACCGTCGACAATCACTCGCCGCACCGCATCAGTGATCTCCCGTTGCCTCACTTCGTGGTCGACCCGTCGCGGCATGAGGCTGTCCTTTCCCTTTCGATATGGATGGAACTGACTCGTTAATGATACGCACGTACCGCATTAATGATACGTTCATACCATCAAATCGAAACGCAGTGAGAGGGGCACTCATGCCGAAGATCGGACGATTCAAGAACGAGGCATCGAAGCAGGCGTACGACCGCATCTACCGAGAACTGGAAGACACCTGGCCGGTTCCGTCGACACAACTCGAAGTGCCGACATCGTTCGGAACCACCCATGTCCGTAGGTCGGGGACCGGCACGGAGACGCCTATCGTCCTGGTGCACTCTCTCGGGGCCAACTGTCTGCAATGGCACATCGTCATCGAGGACCTGTGCCGAGACCGAGTCGTGTATGCACTGGACACGATCGGCACACCAGGCCGCAGTGTCCAGACTTCTCCATTGACCGGGGAGTCCGACTTCGCCACCTGGATCAGCGAGGTATTGAACGAACTCGAGGTCGATCGCGTCCACCTGGTCGGCTACTCACAGGGCGCGTGGCATGCCGTTCTCGTAGCACTGCACACCCCTGAACGACTGGCGAGTGTGACGCTCATCGAACCGGGTGGAGTCTTCGACAAGCCCTCGTGGCGTGTGCTGCTGAAGATGGTCCGCGCCGGGATGCGCCGCACCGACAAAAGTATTCGCAAGCTTAACGATTGGCTGTCCCCCGGGTACGTTCTCGGCGACCTCGAGTTCGCCCTCGCCAAGGAAGCGCTGAACTACCGGCCTGGTATCGGGTGGGCGCGAATACTCGAAGATGCAGAAGTGCAGTCGATCTCGGTTCCAATGCTCGTAATCTCTGGCGCTGAGACGGTGGTCTCCAGCCCCGAGCAGGTGGCCGCGAGGTTAGCTGATCTCGTACCTGAAGCCGAAGTGGAGATTTATGCCGGAACCGGCCACGGAATCCTGGGACACATACCTGATCAAGTAATTCCCCGACTCATGAAGTTCGTCCGCAATCACGACGACGCGAAGCGAACGTGATCTCGCCGATCAGGCGCCGGTAGGGCGGTAGCGAATCCGGTCTGCCTCTTCCAGATGCTGCACAAGCAATCGAAGGTGCAGTTCCCGGTCGACTAGGACGATCATCACCAGACGAGTCCACTCCTGGGTAGGGCACGTCCTGCTGCAACACTGTGATTGTGATGGAAGTGGCTGAACGAGATCGACCTGCAGGTCGATGGTTCCGAGGGGACTGTCACGTGCACTCCGTCTATTCTGATGGAGCACTGACCCCGCCGGAATTGGCTGCGGTCGCTCGCTCACTGGGGTTGGACTTCCTGGCCACTACCGACCACAACACAACCGCGGCTCACGAGGCGTGGCGGCACGAGGGCATTGCGCGTGAGTTGGTGATAATCCTCGGTGAAGAAGTCACCACCGGGGACGGACATTGGCTTGCCCTCGGCGTCCCATCCGGGCAACTGGTCGACTGGCGATACACCGCAGACGACACCATCGCCGCCCAACTTGACGTTGTCCATGAAGTCGGGGGCATCTGCGTCGTGGCACATCCGTACGCGCCTTACCCGTCGGGAACATTCATGTATCCGTACGACGGGTTCGACGCCATCGAAGTATGGAACGGCGCGTGGGATTCGAATCTGCCGTGGCAGGCGAACAACGAGAAGGCCCTTGCACATTGGGCAAGTCGACTGGTCATCGATGTTCCAGCCGGTTGCTGGATGCCGGCGATCGGTAATAGCGATACACATTTGAGTGGCCAAATGGGTGTACCGCACAATGTTGTCGCGGCCGATCGGTTGTGCGCAGACGAACTTGTGACTTCCATCAAGGCAGGCCGAAGTTGGATCTCTTCGGCACCCACAATTGAACTGTCACTGACGGCAACCGCTGACAATCAGTGCGTGCAGATTGGCGGCGAGCTGACCACCAATGGTGAACCGGCAATGGTTCGGGCAGCGATCAAGGGTATACCGTTCGGCACCATCACAATTCACACTGAATCAGGGCCGATCCACACCGAATCGTTGTCGAACACCGGGATCGGCGAATTATCACGTCTACTTCCCGTGGCCTCGACATTCGTCCGTATGGAGGCCCGCGCGCGTTCCGGACACATGGCTGCGCTGAGCAACCCCATCATCTTGAGGGGATAGAAAACAAGACCCAAGGAAGTTTGTTCGTCGCCGCGGTGGGCAGTGCAGCAGGTTTCCGGCCATGTTCAATGACGCTGCCAGATGCCCGTTCTCCTGGAAGAGTGCGTTTCGCGCTAGTTCTCAGTACCCGTCCGAACCGCCGAATACGAGTTCAGGCGCGCCCACCACCGGCCGCCCGGGATGCAACTGGTGCTGCAGCGACTCGATTCCTGCTGCGTCGAGTGTTCCTCGGTGAATCTGGCAGACCCAGTCGAAATCTTCTGTAGACCAAGCGATCTGATATCCGTGAGTCTTGGTTTTCCACGGCTCGTTCGATCGTGGTCGCCGGGCGATCCATCCCGCTTTATCACCGAGTTCGGCGGCGAATGCGCCGGATTCGGGTTCGATCGAGTGAACGAAGCGTGGAGTCAGGTCCGTCAGCAGGGGCACCCTGATGGGTTCGGCGGTGATCTCCTCATGAAACCAGCGTATCGATTCCTGCTGCGGTGTAGTTGGCGGTCCGCCGCGACCGGCGAGGCTCCTCGATTCGGCGTCGGTGACGACCGGACCGTCCCAGGTGAACAGGGAGGGGTCGAGGTGCTCCCCCACGGTGAGGTCGGTGTATGCGGCGCCGTCGATACCGTCGCCGGAGTGTTGGGCAAGTACTGCACCGGTTTCGGCGTCGACGACAAGCCGCAGCGACGGCTTCGGCAGATTCCGGCTCTCGCGTGGGGCGAGATCCACCGACCAGCATCGACGGCCGAGGAACTCGACGTCTGTCACCGGCCCTGTCGGGCGTGAATGATGGTTGCCGACCCAATGCTCAACGCGCGGGGTGATCGCGAGGTGTCGGCCCGCGCCGGGCGAGTGCACCTGGTGGAGTTCGGTGCAGCGCGGATGGTCTGGGTCGGCGGTGAAGTCCCAAGCGGTGGTGCCGTCGCTGACGAACATCACCTGCCCGTCGAGTGACTCGATCCTCGATCGGCGCCCCCACCGATACAGATGGACGCCGGGGAGGCGAACGGGAAGAAACACAGGTTCTTCACCGTAGCTGCCGTAGTAGTAGTGAAACGGTTCGTCGGAGTTGCGGTACGGGACCACGACCCCGTAGACCGGTTGCCTCGGGCCGTCGGCCATGGTCACCAACATCTGGACCCATTCGGTCATCACTGCCTCCGTTATGCATTCGGGTATCGGTCGTCTGCGGCCTAGGTCAACGCGCCTCCCACTGGTTTCGGTGAGCTTTCCGGCCCGATCGCCTGCGCCGCTCAGCTCAGACATGTAGGACTCCCGCGATCGCTTCGGAAGCCGCGGGGTAGGCGCAGGTGTCGGCTTGTTCCCGCAACTCTGCCGAGGCGTAGGACAGGAGATTGTCGAGACGAACACCTTGCTCGTCGTACAGATTCAGCCGAGCTGTCAACATCAGTCCGGGGTAGTCACGATGGCGGAATCGGACATGGATCCGGCCGCTCGGCCAGTGGCCGACGTACGTGGCGCTCACCTGGTCGACTTTGTCCGAGAACCGCATTCGGTCGAGACCGCGCAGGCAGTACTGCACGTACCCGTGATGGTCGAGTGGCTCGGGACCGACAGGCCAGCACCGATCGGTGATGTCGATGCCACCGGTGATCAGCGAATGGATCCCGCCATCGACCCCGGTGGAAAGTACCGACCGACCGACGGCAGGACGGGTAGCGGTCCTCGCAACCAACCACAGCCTCCCGCCCCCTGCGACCCCGTGCGCGACATCCATCCCGGGCAGCAGCAAGGTCGTCGCCGGCGACGAAGCCTCACCACGGTAGGCCCGTACAGTTGTGGCGCCACGCGTAATGGGGTCTTTGCCCCAGTACCAGCGCACGTTGCCATCGAATGCGCGCTTGCGGCGATGGTTTTCGTTGTAGTACTTATCCGCATACTCGCTGGTGTGCCCGACCTGCCGATCTTCCGCGCACAGGTAGGTGTCGCGGTCGATGCGCAGCGGGGCCGGATCATGCAGAGGTATCTGCAATACCGATGAGCTGTAACGCAACTCGAACCCTGCCCGCTTTCCTCCCGTGCCGTCCACACGCGGCACCCGTTCCCACGGATCGTGTTCGACACCGAGATAGAGCGACGATTCGTCGAACTCGGCCGACACGATCGCCGCGGCATCCACTTCGACCCGACGCATCCCACCACCCGGCTTGCTCACCAGCAGCGCCGGTTTGCGCCGCCGCGTCCGTGGCGGAATATCCGGCGAGGGTGAGATGTCATTGTGCCGACGTGTAGTCGTCATACACCAGGCGCCGGCGCGTCCCGCGCCGATCAGATGGTGCCCTTCGGTGTATTCGGACCGGTCGATGCCGTCGGTACCGACGTGAACCAAAGGGCCGTCGCGGTGATTCTGTATCCACAAACCGGACTCGTCGGCAGAGATCTGTGCTGGGCCGAATCCCGGAGGGGTCGGAGGAAGATCGGTCCACGCCACCAACCCCGCCAACGATTCTGTGTGCGGATCAATCAGTGCCGCAACGGGTTGATGCTCGTCGACCACCCACAGGTGAGCAGCGGCGAAGAAGACATATCGAGGGCGCAGGAACCTACGCCGGAGGTGGGCGCTCATGCGCCTTTCTGCAGAGTCATGACATCGACGGTACCAGCGAAACCGCATCGTGTACCGCAACGGTCGCCCGACTGGTTCGATTTCAGGGCTGCCGATCGCGCAACTCCTCGACGATAATCCACTGCGATCGAGGGTTGAGCGCACCGTGCGCTGTGATTGTTTCTTTGCTGCGGTGTCACTATCTTCTTTTTGGACGTTCGATCAGGACGATTCGACGTCAAGGCGAATGAACTCCGAAGTGCCCGAGCATGTTCGACGTTTGGTCATTGTCGAACTTGTTACCCGTCAGTCGGGGTAGGGTTCAGGGTTTTCCTGGATGAATCGCGAATTGCAAACCCGTACGCTATCGCAATGGACTTGATGGTCTGGATCGTCACGACGCCATTTCTTGCAGCAGCGCTTGCGGGCGTCATGCGACGAACGCTGGGGACGAGGGTCGGTTGGCCGCGAACACTGGTGGTCGCGGTGATAGCGCTCTCGGTGGGTGTCCCCTTGTCGGGCTACGCCGCGACATTCGCAGGAATTGCCAGCCAGGACGATCAACTTCTGGTGAGCGTGGGAGTAGCGCTCACGTTCTTCGGAGTTGTCGCACTCTGGGTGTTCGCGGCCTGCCTGGCAGTACTGGTCTTCCTCGAAGTTGTCGTTCCTACGGGGTCCTTACCGGGCCCGTCAGAAGCATTGCGGCGCAGCCGCAAATCCTGGCGACGGACGAAACGGTACGTCCAGATCACGGGCATCGTCGTGCGAGCGGGAGGCGGGCCGGCTCTCCGTGCCGGGCCGTCCGCGCCTCAGTTCGGGGACGCGCTTGTGGAAGTGATCAACCGGTGCGGCGTCACTTTCGTCAAGCTGGGACAGATCCTCGGCACGCGAGACGACCTCATACCACCTGAGCTGGCTCGCACTCTCTCGTCTCTGCAAAGTTCGGCACGCCCGGCTGATCCAGGCCGCATTGCGGAGCTACTGGCATCGGAACTCGGCGACACCCCCGAGTCGGTGTTCGCACGGTTCGATGCAGAGCCGTTTGCCGCCGCCTCTGTCGCACAAGTACATTCCGCGCGCACCACCGACGGCGTCGATGTGGTTGTGAAGGTTCAACGACCCGAGGCGAGCGCACAGGTGAGCGTGGATTGCGATATCTTCCTCCGCGTTTCATCCCTTGCGGAAACCCGTTTTCCCTGGGCACGCGATATCGGCGTTCATCGACTCGCCGGCGGGCTCGTCACGTCGCTGCTCGAAGAGCTCGACTACCGTACCGAGGCCGCGAACACCGCCACGATTGCCGCCACCATGGCGAGCCGACCAGATATTGTCGTTCCGCACATCTACCCCGAACTCAGCAGCGGGCGAGTGGTTGTGATGGAACGTCTTGACGGAATACCGCTTTCCGACGGCGAGGCAGCGCTCACCGACGTCGACGTCTACTCCCGCAGCAGAATTGCGAACGAGCTACTTGCGTCGCTGCTCGACGGGATCTTCGTCCACGGGGTGTTCCACGCCGATCTGCACCCCGGCAACATCATGATCCTTGACGACGGACGCGTCGGCCTACTCGACTTCGGCGCAGTCGGTGTTCTGGACGGGGAGACACGGATCCTGTTCGCAGTACTCCTGAATGCTGCACTGGCAGGTGACCCGGTGGCAACAGTCGACGCGATGCTGATGGCATTCGACGTGCCTGACGACGTGGATCGTGGAGCGCTGCGTCACCAAGTAGGCCGCGAGATCACCCTTCTCGGTCTTGCGCCCAATGTTTCCATGGGATCGTTCGCGCGAATGTTCACCGTGCTTCGAGAGCACCGAATAGGTGTGCCTGGAGACGTCGCAGCAGCTTTCCGTTCACTCGCGTCGGTGGAACGCGCCCTCCGGCTTCTGGATCCGAACATCGACCTCGTCTCCGCGGTGCGCGCCGAAGTACCCCGACTGTTGACCCAGGTCGCCAGCCCCACCGCAGCGGCGCAGGCGATGCTGTCGACGATTGCGGTCACAACGGCCGTGGTCAGGCGGCTGCCTGGTCAGCTCGACCAGATCACGACCTCACTGGCGTCGGGAAGCTTCACACTCCGTACCCGCTCCATCGCACACCCCGACGACAGGCGGTGGCTCCGACGGTCGGCGAACAACGCCCTGGGAATGGCGGCTGGCGTTGCTGCGCTGATAGTCGCGGCGATCCTGCTGTTCGTTCCCGGTGGACCACAGCTCACACCTCAGTTGTCCAGCTATGCGCTCGTGAGTGCGGTACTGGGCTTCGTAGGGGTCGTCCTGTGCATGCGGACCGTGTTCCGCTTGTTCACCCTCGACAACAGGTAACGAATAGCTCAGAAGTGTTCATCGCTTGATCTCGATATCGTCGAAGTCGAGCGCCAAAAGCGTCGGCCGCGAGAGGACACGGCCACCTGGGCCCCGCGGAAGCACGCGGCGCCGAGTGGGGAATGTGAGGCCGTCGAACTGGCGATGCTGGTCGCAGTAAAGGGCGGCTTTGGCCCACTTTCCTACAGGTTCAGCGACGAAGTCGTGGCGGCGGATGAGGCCACCGCTGTCGACGTAGAAGGTCTGTTGCCGGCAATGGGTATCGATCGCCGGCGCGAACGTTGCTTGTAGTCGTCGCCATTGCTGCCCGGATTCCTGCCAAGGTTCGGCTTCGGTGACAGTGATGTCGTCGCGGGCGAGCAGCAGCGGTGCGTTCAGATAGTTCCAAAAGGCGTAGCCGGCAAAGTAAGCGGTGTCGAGCGCGTCCCAGTGAAGATTGCGCCGGATTCCACTCAACCCGAAGAACTCTGGACGTGGGTCGGTTCGACTCCCGAGTTCTTCGCCGTCACGAGTTTCGATCCGCACGACGCCCTTGTCGAACACAGCGTACTCGCCGACACACGGAAAGTCTTGGAGGACAGTGCGTTGCTCGGCGACTTCAACCTCGACCGTGAACTTCGCCAGCTTGTTGCCGGGGAAGCGCTGAGGCAGCAGACCGCCCAAACGTCCCCGTGCCGTGATCGCTGAAACTGACTGCCAACGTTCGACTCCGCCATGTGCGGTGAGAACTTCATCGAGCAGTTCGTTCATGTCTCGTCGCTTTCCGTCCCCTGACGGAACTGAGGAATCAGTGATCAGACGGACGGGTAGCTGTAGTTGCGTTCTTCCGGCGGTACCACTGCCAGCCCGCGGTGATGATGACAGCGCCGGCGAGGGACCCGAGGATGCCGCTCGGGCGCAATGATAATCCGTCGCCTGCAATCAGACTCACGAGCAATCCGCCGACCAAAGAACCACCGATTCCCGCGATGAACGCGAAGGTCCAATCCACCCGTGCGGCCCTTTGTCCCAGAATCAACTGGGCTCCCGCTCCGATGACGATTCCGAACAGAAGTATTCCGATGATGAGCATGTGAAAAGACCCTTTCGTGGAGTGACGACGCAAGGCGCGAACGACTTACTCTGCGCCATCTTTCCGGTACGTCCCTTATGTCGTGGTGAAATCCATGTGAAAGGTCGTCACCGATCACTCCACACTGCTAGGACGACGCCAGTGTCGTCGCCCAGCGGTAGTCCGCCTTGCCGGCCGGAGTCCTCTTGACTTCGTCGACCAGCACGATCGTGCGCGGCACCTTGTAGCCGGCCAACGTCTTACGGCAATGTTCCTGAACCGCTTCGAGAGTCAGCTCGTCAGACTCGGGATAGGTCGCGATCACCGCGGCAACCTGCTGCCCCATGCGCGCGTCGGGTGCGGGGACAACAAGCGCGTCGGAGATCGCCGGATGCGCGTGAAGGGCGGCCTCGACCTCTTCGGCGAATACTTTCTCGCCGCCGGTGTTGATGCACTGTGAGCCACGGCCGAGGAAGACAATGGTGCCGTCCGCTTCCACCTTGCCCATGTCTCCGAGCACCGAAAGACGGGTGCCATCGGCGCGGGTCGGGAACGTCCGGGCGGTCTTCTCCTCGTCCTTGTAGTACCCGAGCGGGACGTTTCCGATGCGAGCGATGTATCCCACATCGTCGGAGCCGGCTGGGATCTCTTCGAGACGCTCGTCGACCAGAATCATGTTCGGCGAGGGCGGCATTCGCAGATTTCCTGCCTCGTCGATGGCGAAGGCGCCGTCGTTACCTGACTCCGAGGCTCCGAAGTTGTCCCGCAACAGCAGGTCCGGCTTCACCGCCAGCATGCGGTCCCGGACGCTGGTGGACCAGATCGCGCCACCCGAGGTGATCGAGAACAGGGTGCTGAAATCAACCTCGTCTTTGCGTCGTTCCATCTCGTCGACCAACGGCAGTCCCATACCGTCGCCGACGATCAAGATCACCTGTACCGAATCCTTCTCGATCGCTTCGACGACCTTCGCCGGGTCGAATTCTCGTCGTAGAACAACCCGCGCACCGAGGGTGAGGAAGGTGAACAGCGAGTACAACGCGGCGCCATGCATCAGCGGGGCGGCAATGAGGAACGATAGCTCCGGAAATTCCTTTGCAGCACTGGCAATCTCGGCGAGGTCCTGCCGCGCTCCCTCTCCGTACGGATTTCCGCCGGAGAGCGGCTTACGGAAGAAGTCGTCGTGACGCCACATGACGCCCTTCGGGTATCCGGTTGTCCCGCCGGTGTAGAGCAGGTACACGTCGTCGCCCGAACGAGAGTCGAACTCCCCCACTGGCGACTGTTCACGCGCGTCGTCGAAGGAAACCACGGAAACTTCGTGCTCATTCGCGGCAGCGACCAGTTCGGCCTCGATCTCGCCGATCACGATCACCGTCTTCACCTTCGGGCATGCACCGAAAAGGGAAGCAAGGACACGCTGATGTTCGGGAAGTTCCACGACCACCGCGACCGAGTCGGAGTTGGTGAAGATGTACTCCAGTTCGGCGGGTGTGTACCGGTAGTTCACGTTGATCGGGACCGCGCGGATCTTGATCAACCCGAGGATCGACGTGACATGTTCAACGCTGTTCTTCAGGAACAGAGCCACGTGGTCACCACGCGAGATACCGGCTTGCGCGAGCAGGTTGGCGGTTCGATTGGCCTCCGCGTCCAACTCAGCGTAGGAGAAGTTCTCTCCCTCGTAAGTCAAGGCGACGCGATCAGGTACCGAGCTGGCGACGGTTTCGAATACATCAGCGAGGTTGAACTGCATCGTCTTCCCTTTCAGAGTCTGCGCCGCGATATCGAGGCATACAACCCTGAATCTAGAACACGTTCCATGCAGTCCGAGGCAAAACGGAACGATTAGCTGACCATTACCTGGACCTGACCTTGATCGGCGCGGCGACGGCCGAGCCCGCACCGCCCGACACCCATTCGGCGAGCAAGGTCTGCCACGACCCGCAATGGCAGCGCAGGTAGGTGACCGTCCCCTCGCTGGTCCGATGCCGGGATTCGACCTCCCAGCGATGGATGCAACCGATCGGCGTGATCTCTGTTTTCTTCATGCAACGAGCATGATGTAATGGCATTGTGCATCTCAACCCTTACGGCGAATATGCGGTGACGTTGGCAGCCGACCTGGCCAATCGAAATCCCGCGTCCTTGGCCGAGTTGGTCGAACGCTGCGTCGACGCGGGCATCATTCTCGATTTCCCCATCGCCGAGAAAGATCTCGACGAGACCCTCGATCTCCTGATCGAGTGGTCGAAGATCGTCGACGTCACGGACGAGGCTGCCCGCGCCGAGTTGGTGAACGTCATGCTCGAGCAAGCGTCGGCGTATCCGCGCATGACCAACCACGCCAACGACGGGTGGCATCTGCACTACCGCGATCCGCAACAGTCGCTCGCCGAGGTCCTCAAGGCACTCTTCTCGGTAGGCACGGCGCTGCACCTCGTCGGCCGCGGTATGCACCGATTAGGTCGATGCACCCTGGACGAGTGCACCAACATCTACGCGGACACCTCACGCAACGGCAATCAGCGGTACTGCTCCCCCACGTGTGCGAATCGCGACGCGGTGCGACGCCACCGCGCGCGCAAGTGAGCCGTACCGACTACGACGCGGGACCGACCACCTCGAAGTCCGAGCCACCTTGGTAGTCGAACTGGAAACTGCCGCTACTGCTACCCGAGCTGATTCGATTCCACGCGTCGATCAAGTCCTGGACCGTGTTGTATCCCAGATCCTCCAAAGAACCTGAGAGACTTCCGGTTCCGGCGCCCTCGAACCAACCGCCGACCACGACGGCCTGCGGAATGGCAATAGTCGGATTGGTGGGATCGAGGAGTCGAACGCACGCTCCCGCGACGGCGTAGACCCCAGCGGGCAGATTACCGACGGTCCGAGTGATCGTCTGGCCAGGCGAGACGGCAAACAAATCGCGGATGTTGCTGACAGTCGGGTACACCAGCACGCCAGGCTGGAGCAGTTTTGCCGGGTCACGAATCACGTCGGGGACATCCCTGGCATTGAGGATCGCCACCGTGCAGTTGATGAAGCTGAACCGCGGATTCGGATTGGTGATGGTGAAGGTGATCGCATTGTCCGCTGCGCTCACCGACACCGGCGGCGGGAGAATCGCCGGTGCTGCCGACGCCGTCGCCGGAGACATCACAACCATTCCCACAACGGCGGCCGACGCCGCAGCGATGCTTCCGCAAGCTCGTATGAATCCACGACTGCGCATTTCCGAACCTCCAGGCAAGTCGGTCAGATCACCAGATGCCTGAAGAATAGACCGCTCAGTCGGAAATTTGGGGAGACAGACGCTGAGCTACCCGAAAAGTCCTTCGAGGCTGCCGCTGCCGAACAGGTCGCTCAGGCTTCCGGTATTGATGCCGCTGAACGGTCCACCGATGACAACGAGGCTCGGCACGCCAGGAACGGGCTTACCCAACGTCTCGAGATCGAGAAGATCGGAGCAGGCACCGAGCACCGCGTAAGTCCCGTCCGGAACATCGGTCACGGTATTGGTGACCGTCTGCCCCTTGCCCACGGCGAACAGAGACTTCGGATCGGTGATCTTGGGGTACACCACAAGGTTCGGATCGAGCAGCTTCAACGGATCGTCAAGCACGGCAGCAGAATCCGCGGCATTGACGACAAACGCCTGGCACAACGGGGCAATGCCCGTGTTGTTGTTCGTGATCGTCAGTGCCAGATCGTTTCCGGTCACCTTGTACGAGACGACCGGCGGGAGCACCTCGGCCGACGCAGTTGCAGGATTGACCATCGCTACGCCGGCCGCAGTGGCAGCGGCAACCGCCACGGTCCCCACTACGCGACGTACTCCACTCGTGCCCAGCTTCATCGAGGATCCTTTCGTACTGCGCCTTGAGTTCGGCAACAGTGCGCAGCCTAGATCGGATCTAGCGCCCGAAATGGCCCAATGGTCCCGCCTGGAGGTCATGCTCGAAAAATCGGGACAAACGTCCCCTTCTCGAAGAGCTCGCGCTTCGACTCAATTCCCGCTGGAGACGAAGGGCGTACGCACCGGTCCGCCTGCCGATCCGAGCGGTGCGACCAATCCACGCTTTTCGAGGATCGGACGCACGCCCTCACCGAACTGATACGCCTCTTCGAGATGCGGATAACCCGACAGTACGAAGTGATCCAGGCCGATCGCCGCGTACTCGGCAATCCGATCGGCCACTTCTTGGTGCGAACCGACCAATGCGGTACCCGCTCCCCCTCGGACCAATCCGACGCCGGTCCACAGGTTCGGCGCAATTTCCAGCGACCTCGCTCCGACACCCTCCTTGTAAGCCGAACCGCCGCCGTGCAATTCGAGCATCCGACGCTGACCTTCGGAGCCGGATCGCGCAAGACTCGCCTGAGCCTGCTCGACGGTCGCCGGGTCGAGCGCACTGAGCAGCCGATCCGCTTCTGCCCACGCCTGTTCCGAGGTGTCCCGGCTGATGACGTGCAGACGGATTCCGTAATCGAGGTGGCGTCCTTGAACTTCCGCGAGGTCGCGGATCCAGGCGATCTTGGCTGCGACGGCGGACGGCGTCTCACCCCAGGTGAGGTAGGTGTCCGCGTAACGCGAAGCGACGGTTCCGGCTGCCGGCGAGGATCCGCCGAAGAAGATGGGCGGTACCGGATCCGGAATACGCTGCAGCGTAGCTTTTTCCACGTTGACGTACTCGCCGGAAAAATCAACGGGCCCCTTACCGGACCACAGCTGGCGGATCACGTCGAGGAACTCGCCGCAACGTGCGTACCGCTGGTTCTTGTCGAGGAAGTCACCGAACGTGCGCTGCTCGTGGTCCTCTCCACCGGTCACGACGTTGAGCAGCAGGCGACCGCCCGACTGCCACTGGAAGGTCGCGGCCATCTGGGCAGCCAACGTGGGGCTGAGCAATCCCGGGCGCAGAGCAACCAGAAACTTGAGCGTCTCGGTGGTCTCGACCATCATCGCCGTCGTCAGCCATGCGTCTTCGCACCACGCGCCCGTGGGCGTGAGGACTGCTTCGAAGCCGTTCGTCTCTGCGGCCGCACCGATCTGATTGAGGTACTTCAGCGTCGCCGGACGATCACCGGACATCGAGCTACCGTGCCCACCCGCCATCAGATTCCGAGAATCACCATAAGTAGGCAAGAACCAGTGGAAGCGCAGTGACACGGGGATTCCTTTCGTCGACGAACAGGCAGAACTCTTCTGTCATTACATCCACACTCCACCTCGAAGAACAGGGTTGAAATCACCCTGATCTCTATGGGTGCCCACTTTCAGTCCCGGCGATACGTTCGTGAATTTGCACCGCTACCCGGGGGCTCCGATGACTACGTTTGCCGAAGTCGAGCACAATTCACCGTTCTCGAACGAAACCGACGATGAGCGACGTTCCAGGCTGAGAACCGTCGTCGCCGCAAGCCTGCTCGGCACGACGGTCGAGTGGTACGACTTCTTCCTCTACGCGACCGCCGCGAGCCTCGTCTTCAACCAACTGTTCTTCCCGAACCAGAGTTCCTTTGTCGGGACCATGCTCTCTTTTGCGACCTTCGCGGTCGGCTTTCTCGTTCGCCCGATCGGCGGAGTGGTGTTCGGTCACATCGGCGATCGCATCGGGCGCAAGAAAACGCTTGCTCTCACGATGTTCATCATGGGTATCGCGACGGCGCTCATGGGTGTTCTTCCAACGGCCGCTCAAATCGGCGTCGTGGCACCGATTCTGCTTCTGCTGCTTCGAATCCTGCAGGGATTTGCACTCGGTGGTGAGTGGGCCGGAGCTGTTCTTCTGGCGGTGGAACACAGTCCGGAGAAGAAGCGCGGCTTGTTCGGCAGCATCCCGCAGATCGGGCTGGCTCTCGGGTTGGCCTTGGGCACAAAAATGTTCGCGCTACTTCAAACGGTCTTCGACGACGAACAGTTTCTCCGTTTCGGCTGGCGCATAGCCTTCGTTCTGAGCTTGGTGCTCGTGATCGTTGGGTTGGTGGTCCGATTGAAGGTCGACGAGACGCCGGCATT
The DNA here is from genome assembly GCF_042728675.1 of Rhodococcus sp. NPDC060176. Lineage (NCBI taxonomy): Bacteria > Bacillati > Actinomycetota > Actinomycetes > Mycobacteriales > Nocardiaceae > Rhodococcus > Rhodococcus sp. NPDC060176. The sequence continues at coordinate 704,150 of NZ_JBHWYS010000001.1, read as the reverse complement.
TCAGGCGGTTCGCGACCTCGAACAACGCTCCTCCGCACCGCTCAAGGAAGTCTTCCACGGAAGGGTTGCACGAAACACCGTACTGGGCATGCTGTCTCGCTGGGGCGAGGGCGCCGCCTTCAACACCTGGGGCGTCTTTGCAATCACCTATGCAACCAAGACTCTGCATTTCGAAAAGGTCCCCGTACTCCTCGTGGTCACTGTCGCAGCAGTTGTCATGGCGATCTTGCTGCCGTTCTCCGGCCTGTTCACTGATCGGTTCGGTCCGCAACGGGTCTACATCGTGGGCATCGCCGCGTACGGACTCGCGATCTTCCCCGCTTTCGCACTGTTCGGGACCGAAAACCTTCTGCTCTTCGGACTCGCGATGATCGTGGTCTTCGGAGTGATTCACGCCTTGTTCTACGGAGCCCAGGGAACGCTCTACGCGAGCCTGTACCCCACCGAAATCCGATACACCGGGTTGTCGGTCGTCTACCAGTTCTCGGGTATCTACGCCTCCGGCGTCACTCCCCTGATCCTTACTGCACTGATCGGCGCCACCGGCGGTTCGCCGTGGCTGGCCTGTGGATATCTGGTGGCCACCTCGGCGATCAGCGTCGTCGCCACTGCGGCGATCAGGAAGCGTGATCTGTACCTGTAGTGGATGACATCTAAATATCTCTATCTCTTGCATATTTGCTAGATATCCATAGAAATACCGGACAAGTAGATACGGATCGAGATACGCCCACGCATCGGATACATCGGTGTATCGTTTGGGTTCCATCCCGACGGAGGCACCGATGACGACTGGAACGGACAACTCGCCGACCAAGCGTGTCACCAAACGCCGTGGTCAGACCCGGCAGCGCCTCCTGGATGCGGCCGCGGACGTCTTCTCCGCAGCCGGGTTCGGACACGCCACCGTCGAGCAGATCTGCGAACGCGGCGGATACTCCCGAGGCGCGTTCTACTCCAACTTCGACTCACTCGACGAATTGTTCTTCGCGATGTGGGAGCAGCGATCTGCAGCGATGCTCGCCGACCTGAGGGTGGCGACGGAATCGATCACCGCCGGGAACACCGTCGACATCCATGCCGCCGTGGCCCGGATCGTGGCGGTGGTTCCGGTCGACCCGCAGTGGTACCGAATCAACGCCGAGTTCACTGCCCACGCACTCCGCAACCCGGCACTTCGCAAAGCCCTCGCCGATCGCGAAGACGCAATCCTTCGAACGCTGCTTCCCATCGTGGAGGCCGCACTCAGCGATGTCGGGCGAAAAATCGTCGGTGACCCGACGTCGTTGGGACGGGCGCTGGTCGCCGTACACGACGGCACCAGCGTGCAGTGCCTCGTCGATACCGACACCAACGCGGCCTTCGCGTTGCGCCGCGATATCTTCACTCGAATTCTGCTGTCCTACAGCGAAATAATCCAGAACAACCAATCGGAAGAGGAGCTGTCGTGAGCGAACAAGCTGACGTCATCGTTGTCGGGGCAGGGCTGGCGGGACTGGTCGCCACCTACGAACTGACCCGCGCCGGCCGCAAAGTCCTTGTCGTGGAACAGGAGAACGCTGCCAACCTCGGTGCGCAGGCATTCTGGTCTCTCGGCGGACTCTTCCTGGTGAACAGCCCCGAACAACGCCGGCTCGGCATCAAGGACTCCCTCGAGTTAGCCATGCAGGACTGGATGGGCACTGCCGCATTCGACCGCGACCGCGAAGATCACTGGCCGCGTCAGTGGGCCAAGGCATACGTCGAGTTCGCAGCCGGAGACAAGCGTCAGTACCTGCACGATCTGGGCCTTCGCCTGATGCCCAACGTCGGCTGGGCCGAACGCGGACGCGGAATGGCTCTCGGACACGGTAATTCGGTGCCGCGCTTCCACCTCACCTGGGGAACGGGACCAGGTGTCGTCGACGTTTTTCTGACCAAGGTCATCGCTGCCCAGAAACGTGGGCTGGTCACGTTCAAGCACCGCCACCAGGTGGATCAGTTGGTGGTCACCGACGGCGCGGTCACCGGTGTACGAGGAACCGTCCTCGAACCTTCCAGTGATCTGCGCGGTGTGAAGAGCTCACGCACCCCCGTCGGCGAGTTCGAGTTCGCCGCACAGGCCGTCGTGGTGACCTCCGGCGGTATCGGCGGCAACTACGAACTGGTGAAGAAGAATTGGCCGGAGCGACTCGGCACGGCTCCGAAGCACATGCTGACGGGAGTACCGGCGCACGTCGACGGGCGCATGCTCGAAATCACCGAATCCGCTGGCGGAAACATCGTCAACCGCGACCGCATGTGGCACTACACCGAAGGCATCCAGAACTGGAATCCGATCTGGCCGAACCACGGAATCCGCATCATCCCAGGACCGTCCTCGATGTGGTTCGACGCCACCGGCAAGCGTCTGCCGGCCCCCAACTTCCCGGGCTTCGACACGATGGGGACCTTCAAGTACATCCTGGACAGCGGTCACGAGTACACGTGGTTCATCCTCGACCAGAAGATCATCGAGAAGGAGTTCGCACTCTCGGGATCGGAACAGAACCCTGACTTCACCAATCGCGACTTCAAGCTCCTCCTCGAACGAATCAAGAAGGGCGCGCCGGGACCGGTCGAAGCATTCAAGCAGAAGGGCGCCGACTTCGTTGTGCGTAACAACCTTCGCGATCTGGTCGACGGCATGAACGCCCTCACCGACGAACCGCTCCTGGACTACGAGGACATCGAGCGCGAGATGATCGCCCGCGACCGCGAAGTCGACAACAAGTACAGCAAGGACTTCCAAGTCACCGCCATCCACGGTGCACGTAATCTGTTGGCAGACAAAATCGTGCGCGTCGTTGCGCCGCACAAGATCCTGGATCCCAAGAACGGACCACTGATCGCGGTCCGGTTGCACCTGCTCACCCGCAAGACACTCGGCGGCTTGGAGACCAATCTGGATTCGCAGGTCATCAAGGCCGACGGCAGTGTCTTCGACGGCCTCTACGCGGCCGGTGAGGTCGCAGGCTTCGGCGGCGGCGGAGTCCACGGCTACAGCGCGCTCGAAGGGACCTTCCTCGGTGGCTGTATCTTCTCGGGCCGCGCAGCCGGACGAGCATTGGCGCGCGACCTGTAGCCCGAAATCAGGCGAGCGAATGCGTGACCAGAATGTGGTGGGCACGCATTCGCCGCGCCTCGTGCACGGATTGATGGTGGTGATGGTGCGTCGGTCCGCGCGCGTGGCGAACCAGATCGTGAACAGTTCGGATGACGGTCGGCATTGCGATCCTCCCTCAGGAGATGGCGACTGCTGTTCTTGTCGGTGGAATCACTGTCTGGACACCGCCACTCGCGCCACCTCCTCCGGATCGATCAGGTGGGTATGGTCGTCGTCACCGACATCTATCTGCACGACGTCGATGCGGCCGTTAAATGTGGTTGCGCCGCTGTAATCAACACTGACAGGCATGCCGTAATCGTCACCGATGTCGGTAGTCTCGTCGGCGGAGAAGACCATCGGTTGCGTCTGATCGACGCGACCCGAGCCCACTTCGCGACCGTCGTGATAGATCGTGACCCCGCCGCCTCTCGCGAGACCACCTCCGTCGTAGGCGAACTCAGCCCTGATCTGATGTGATCCTGCCGGAATGTCAATGTCGGATCCGATGACGAACTCGGTCATGCCGAGCAGGTTGTAGACGAATTTGGCGCGACCTTCCCGCGCGTAGAGTGCCCAGCCCCCGAACCTGCCTCCCTGCGCGATCATCACACCGTTTGCTGGGATGCCATCCGCGACGTCGACAGCTGCAGTGACACTGAACGATCGGTTTTTGATGCTCAGCACGCTGTGCTCGCTCAATCGCTTCATTCCGGGAAACAGAACCTGTCTGTTCCCCGACACCAACTGCGGGCGCCCCGCGATGTGAGGGTTGAACCTCTCGAATCTTCGGTCGTCGATGGGGAGCACGTTGTACTTGACCGCTTCGATCAACCACAAACGTTGCAGTGCAGCGAGTTTCTCCGGCATCTGGGCCGCCAAATCTTTGGACTGCGTCCAATCCTGTGACCCGTCGTAGAGTTCCCAGACGTCGTCGTCGAGAGCGGGGAGTACCTCCGCGAACAGCCACGGAGTGCTGTGCCTGGTGACCGCACTCCAACCCTTGTAATAGATACCGCGATTGCCGGCCATCTCGAAGTACTGCAGATCGTGGCGTTCCGGGGCTTCGGCGTCGTCGAAGGTGTAGACCATGCTGGTCCCCTCGACGGGCGATTGCTGGACGCCGTTGACAAAAGTCGGTTCCGGTAGTTTCGCGGCTTCGAGGATCGTCGGTGCGACGTCGATGACGTGGGTGAACTGCGACCGCGTCTCACCCTTGGTCCGAATCCCTGCCGGCCAGTGCACGATCGTCCCGTTGCGAGTGCCACCCCAATGCGACGCAACCTGTTTCGTCCACTGATACGGCGTACACATTGCCCACGCCCACCCCACGGAATAGTGGTTGTACGCGTCCTTGCTGCCGAACTTGTCTTTCACTTCCGCCATGAACTCCGGCGTCTCGATGGCGGCGAGTCCGTTGAAGTTGGCCATCTCGTTGAAGGCTCCGTTGATCGTCCCCTCTGCGGACGCTCCGTTGTCGCCGATGATGTAGTACACGAGGGTGTTGTCGAGAGCCCCGAGTTCTTCGATCGCATCGACAAGTCGGCCGACATGGAAATCGGTATGTTCGAGAAATCCTGCATAGACTTCCATTTGGCGTTCGAGGACGGGCTTCATCGCCTCACTCATGTCCTCCCACGCCGGAATGGCCTCGGGTCGCGGGGTGAGGACCGCATCCGCGGGAACGACTCCCCGCTGCTTCTGCTGCTCGAGGATCGATTCGCGTTGAGCGTCCCAACCTCCTGCGAACCGGCCCTCGTACTTGTCGGCCCACTCCTTCGGAACATGGTGCGGCGCATGGGTAGCGCCGGGTGCAAAGTAGACGAAGAACGGCTTGTCCGGAGCCAAGGACTTCTGCATGCGAACCCAGTCGATCGCGTGATCGGCAAGGTCTTCGGTGAGGTGGTAACCCTCCTCCGGTGTCTTGTCCGGCTCGACAGGCGCGACGCCCTCATACAGCGCCGGGTAATACTGGTTGTTCTCCCCGCCGATGAATCCGTAGAAGTGCTCGAATCCGCCTTCTCCCGTCGGCCACGACGTGAACGGTCCCACCGGGGAGGTCTGCCACGGCGGCACCTCGTGACACTTGCCGAACTGCGCCGTCGAGTATCCGTTGAGTTTCAACGTCATCGGCAGCGCGGCTTTGGTATTCGGGCGCAGACCGGAAAGACCAGGAGCCGAGGTCGCGGTTTCGGTGACCGAGCCCATTCCGACCGAATGGTGGTTGCGCCCACTCAGGAGAGCGGCGCGGGTCGGTGCGCACAGCGCAGTCGTGTGAAACCGCGTGTACGTGAGCCCATTACTTTGCAATCGCTCAGCGGTCGGTGTGTCCGCTGGTCCGCCGAAAGCACTGCTCGCCCCGTACCCCACGTCGTCCAACAGCACCACCAGAACATTGGGTGCCCCGGCCGGCGGCAGTAGCGGAGTGATCGGCGGAAACTCCGTGTCCGGATCCTTCGCGTCGTACGTCACCAGACCAAGATGTTGTCGATCCGGGATCGGTAGTACAGCGCGGCTCTGGCCTGTCGGATCCGTCATGACGTCTCGCCTTCTGTCTCTCACATGGCTCCTTCAAGCGTTTCAGGACCACGACGACGTCGACATCATCCGTTTCGGGTGAAGGCGCACCATCGCCGCAGCGTGGAGGCTTGAAGTGTGGATCAGCCCGGACGTTTCGCTCCCACCCCGATCGGGCATGCCTTCCTCGTCCCCCGGCGCCGTGTGCGTGCGGGCCTGACCCAGATCCTGTGCGTCGTCATAGGACTGGCTGCCGGACTGGCAATGCCGTATATCCGGAGCGGCCCGACGATTCCAGCCCGTCAGGTCAGCGAAATGCTCGTTGCCCTCGGACTGGGGTTATTGGGTGTAGTGGCAGTGATCTTCTCGCTGCTGTTTCTTGTCGTCCAATGGGCCGCGACTACCTTCACTCCTCGCCTGTTGCTATTCCGCGACGACCCCATCGTGTGGCGGACGTTTGCTTTTGCAATAGGCCAGTCGGTTTTCGACATCACGGCGGCGCTCGCCATCAGCAACGAAACGGACGTGTCCGTGATCGTGCCAAGTCTCGCAGTGCTGGCACTCTTGGCCACGCTGACGCTGATCAGACTGCTCCAGCTGCGCGCATTCTCGGCCATCCAGTTGGCTCCTGTACTGACCACGATCTCGAGTCGTGGCCGAGCAGTCTTCGCCGCCGTGTACCCCACCACCGATCTGGAGTTGCCTCCTCTACCAACACTTCCGGTGATCACGACAATCGAGTGGCATCGACCGCCGGCCGTTCTGCAGCAGATCCTCGTCGAAGATCTGCTGCAGAACGCTCGGAACTGCCGATCCATGGTGGTCCTCCGAGTGTCGCCGGGTAGCACGCTGCGAGACGGATTGCCGCTCGCCGACGTCTACGGCGGACCCATGCCCGCCAACACGATCCTTGACGCCTTGGTCAGTGGGAGTGAGCGGACCTTCACCCAGGACCCCCTACTCGCGATTCGGTTGTTGGCTGACATCGCGCTCAGAGCGCTCTCACCCGCTATCAACGATCCTGCGACGGCCGTGCAGGCTCTGGACGAGATCGAGGACCTCCTCTCTCTAGTGGCCTCCGTACGCGCAGATTCGATCCGGGCCGTCGACGAGCGTGGTGATCTGCGTGTGGTGATTCCACTGCCCGACTTCACGAGCTTCGTCAGAACCGGACTGGACGACGTCATAGCCTCGGCATCGAACTCGCCACTCGTTCTGGGCCGACTTCGCGACCTACTTTCGCACGTCGCCGCCCAATCGGAGTCTCGGAACCGCGATATTCTCGCCAAGCGCGCTCGCTGGATTGATCAGCTGTCACAAGGCTTCCCGCGACTCGAACCCCCGTTGTGAACCCGTACAGATTTGCGGGCCATCGCGTCAAAGCATCGTCAAGATCAGTCTCAGAGCTACGGGAAATGACGATACTGACTCGGTGAGACATGCAGTGATACTCGGACACCGTGGAGTCATATCGTCGACGACCCGCCCGGCCCGTGGGCCAGAGAATCAGAAGCTCTCCGTCGCAACCGGACTGGCAGGGCTTTCGCTCGACGCGATGGCCTCGGTGTCGTACGGGCCAGAAGCCATCGTGTTGGTGTTGGCCCTCGCCGGCGGCGCAGGGATCGGGTTCACCGTGCCGGTGACAATCGCCATCGCAGTGCTGCTTGTGGTCCTGGTGGCGTCGTACCGCCAAGTGATCGCCGCATTTCCCGAAGGCGGTGGCGCCTACGCCGTCGCAAAGAAGCATCTGAGCCCGCGGGCAAGTTTGACCGCCGCCGCGTCGTTGATCGTCGACTACACCCTCAACGTCGCGGTATCGATCGCAGTCGGTGTCGCGGCTCTGACCTCCGCCTTCCCCGCACTTCTCCCCTATACGGTCTGGATCGCACTGGCCATACTCGGCGGCATCACGGCACTGAATCTGCGGGGCATCGCAGATTCCGCGCGGGTATTCATGTTGCCCACCGTGGTTTTTGTCGTCAGCATCTTCACGGTGATCGGTGCCGGACTGCTTCGGGAAAACCCTGCCGCCGCAACGGCTCCCTTTGTCGTCGACAACGCACACACGATCGGCATTCTCCTTCTGCTCAAAGCCTTTTCGAGTGGTTGCGCCGCATTGACCGGAGTCGAAGCCATCGCCAACGCGGTACCCAGCTTCAAGAAGCCTCGCGTGCGTAGCGCTCAGCGTGCCGAAGTAGCTCTGGGAATCCTTTTGGGCACCATGCTGATCGGCCTTGCCGTGTTGATCGAGAAGTTCTCACTCGCACCGGTCCCTGGAACAACGGTCCTGTCGCAACTCACTTCCGCTGCCCTCGGAAATGGTGTGGGCTACTACGTCGTCCAATTCTCCACCGTGATTCTGTTGGCGTTGGCCGCGAACACCTCGTACGGCGGACTTCCCAACCTGATGCGGATCCTCGCCGACGACAACGTGCTCCCGCACCGCTTCAGCCGGAAGTCGACGCGCGACGTCTTCACGTACGGCGTCTTGTCGCTCGGTGGCGTCGGTGCTCTCCTGCTCATCGGATCCGGCGGAAACATGAACACCTTGGTGCCGCTGTTCGCCATCGGTGTGTTCATCGGATTCACGCTCGCGCAGTTCGGCATGGTGCGCCACTGGCTCGCCGAACAGACGCCGGGCTGGAAGTGGCGCCTAGCGCTCAACGGTTTCGGGGCTGCGTTGACTTCGATCGCAGCAGTGGTGACAACCGCCATGAAGTTCACCGAGGGCGCCTGGTTGATCGCTCTCGCGCTCCCTGCGCTCGTCCTCGGCATGGAACGCATCCGCGGTGCGTACACACATATCGGTACTCGGTTAACCGTTCAGGGTGAGAACGATTCTCTGTCTATCGGATACAAACCAGCGGTTCTAGTACCCGTGTCCGAAATTACGTCGCTCTCCACCCGCGCGATGGCCGCGGCAACAGCGATGTCTTCGCAGCCCATCGCAATTCGAGTCTGCCTGGCCCACGAATCTACGACGGACTTCACCCGCCGATGGCAAGCCCGACACCCGAATTCGCGTTTGATCGTCATCGAGGACACCGAGAATTCCGTGGGGAATACCCTCGCTCGATACATCCGCACACACTTCCCCCACCGAGAGACCTTTGTTGTCGTCGCCACCATCGACCCGGCGACCAGATGGCACCGGTTCCTCCCGAGCCAACGGACCGATGAGATCGCTCATGCACTGCGCAAACACACCGAGGCCGTGGTGTGCCAGATTCCGGTTCGGATCGATCCGGCTCACCGCGATCCCGCCCTACGCGCGTAAGCAGACGCTCAGAGCGAAGTCCCGAACAACATGCCGAGCAGATACGTCGCGCCGGCAGCGCCGTAGCCGATCGCAAGTTGGCGTAGGGCCCGCTTGAACGGCGGCCCGCCCGACAGCAACCCGACCACAACGCCCGTCGTCAGCAACGCGATCCCCACGAGCACGGACGCGACGATCAGGGCTGTCATGCCTTCCAGGCCGAACAGATACGGCAACACCGGAATGATTGCGCCCGAGGCGAAGAAGCAGAAACTTGCCGCCGCTGCGCCCAACCCGGTTCCGACGGCTTCATGGTCGTCGACAACGTCCGCGGAGCCGAAGGTGCTGTTCGCGAGGACCTCGGCGGCGCGCTGGTCCGCTTCCTCGGCGGACATGCCGCGGGCCCGGTAGACCAGGGACAATTCGTTGGCGTCGACGTCGAGCAGGCCGACAGCTTCGCTGGCAGCGGGACCAGGATTGGACGCTTCCAGCAACTCTCGCTGCGAGCGGACGGAAACGTACTCGCCGGCGCCCATCGACAGGGCGCCGGCCAGAAGCCCGGCCATGCCGGTGATCAGAACGATCTGGTTGGAGACGCCGCTACCGCTGATGCCGAGTACGAGAGCGAGATTACTGACCAGGCCGTCGTTGGCCCCGAAAACGGCGGCACGAAACGTCCCCGAAAGTCTGTTCCGACCCCGAGTGGCCAAGGCCCGCACCACTTCTTCGTGGATCTTCTCGTCCGCGCCCATCGATGCAGTCGCGTCGGCGTCGTTGGGATACGGGGATCGCGTCTCCGCGCGCTGCGCAAGAGCGAGCACGAAGACGGAGCCGAAGCGCCTGGCCAGAAAGCCCAGTATCCGAGTGCGGATATCGCCGCGAAGTGGTTTGCCGACGTGATCGCCGAGTAGCGCTCGCCAGTGCGCCTCGTGTCGCCCCTCCGCGTCGGCCAGTGCGAGAAGGATTTCGCGCTCCTCGCCGCTGCGCCTACTCGCGAGGTCTCGGTAGACGGCGGCCTCGGCTTGTTCGTCGGCGAGGTATCGTCTCCAGCGCTTGACATCTCGCGGGTCTGGATCGGGTCGTGCGGCCGGAACTGTGGACATCGTGTTCCCCTTTCCGGTGAGGCGGTCACGCTTCGAGTACGCGGTCCATCCACGTCGTCAGATCGTTGATGACGTCGTCGCGGTTGGTCTCGTTGAAGATCTCGTGTCTGGCACCCGGATAGGTGTAGTAGGTGACGTCTTCGATCCCCGCCGAGTTGTACCGTTCGACTGCGACGTCGGTACGGCTCAGTGCGGCGTTGAGAGGATCCGAGGTGCCGACGAAGACCAGGATCGGAAGGTCTTGTCGCACGCCCTCGACGTCGACGAACCTCGGTCCCGCTGCGATAAGTCCACCCATGCCGGCGTCGTCCAGGCTGAAACCGCACAGCGGATCGTTGATGTACAAATCCACCTGCGCTTCGTCACGGCTGAGCCAGTCGTGCGGAGTACGGGCCGGTTCGAATTCCGCATTGAACTGGGCGAGGACGTCCGGGCCGTCGTTGACGAGGCTCTCGATCAGTTGATCGACCGCGGTGGTCCCCGACAGTGCGACGGCGTCGATCAGGTGCGAATGATCGAGGATGTACTGCTGCGAAGCGAACGAACCGAGGCTGTGGCTGAGCAGTACGACGGGCAGGCCGGGGTGTTTGTCGCGGATGATGCCCGTGAGGGTCACCATGTCTGTAACCAAGCGGTTCCAGCCGTCGTCGCCGATGTTGCCTGGGCCGGCGTGCATGCTCTCACCGTGGCCGCGGTGGTCCGCCGCGTAGACGTGGAAACCGCGAGCATTCAGGGCTTCGGCAACGTGTGCGTAGCGTTTTGCGTGCTCACCCATACCGTGCGCGAGTTGAACAACCCCTCGAGGTTCCTGCTCGGTGGGCCATTCGTGGACATGAATGACCACTCCGTCGTCGCTGGTGAAGGTGAACATGCGCTACTCCCGGTGGTCGCGATCCGGACAGGTCATTTCTCATGCTAGATCCGCAGCGGCAATCCATCCGGGAAGTAGGTCCTGATCACCGGCGAGCCTGATTCGTTTCTGCACATCCGGCTTCAAACTCGGATATACCGGACACGGATGTTCGGAAACAGTTGTCGACCAGCCTGAGGAGTACAGAGCGATGAATCCCAACCGCATGCGCAACGTCGGCTTGTTGGCGGCTCCACTTGCTGCTCTCGCCCTTCTCAGCGGTTGCGGCTCGGATGAAACGGGAACGGCCGAGAGTTCACCGGCACCCGCCTCAACCACGACCGCCTCTGCGCCGACGACCCAGACCGGCACCGCTTCACCTTCGACGACCCATACCGATCACACCCAAACCACAACCTCGACGGCACCCAATCCCGAAGGCTGCGCGATCGGGGAACTGAACGTCACCCTCGGCGAGTCGAGTGGCGCCGCCGGTTCTGTGGAGCTTCCGGTGGTCTTCACCAACACGGGCGGCCGCACGTGCACGCTCGACGGTTTCCCCGGCGTCTCGTATGTCACGGGAGCATCTGGAAACGAAGTGGGTGCTGCCGCCGGCCGCTCCGGATCCGGATCACTCGTCTCCCTTGCCCCTGGCTCTGCCGCAACGTCTTTGGTGCGCGCCACGAACGTCGAAAACTACCCCGCAGATCAGTGCGGCGTGACCGACGTTGCGGGACTGAGGGTTTACCCACCCAACAGCTACGACTCCGTCTTCCTTGCCTACCCCACCAAAGGTTGCTCGATGACCGGCGCGAACATCAATCAGCTGACGGTCGCACCGGTCGCCCGCTGAGTCACGGCTTGAGGCGTCGTAGACCCCAGAGCGCCGGCAGGAGGAACAGGCCTGAAAGGATCAGGACGAGTGCAGCTTCCGTGAATTGGAATCGTCTGACCTGGTCGACCGAGTGGTACCAGGTTTCGTAGTGGTCCACTCCCTGGGCGAGCACACACGCACGATACTCGGCTTCGAGTTGGGCCAAGAATGCCTTCTGGCGAACGTAGAAATCCACGTCACTTTCGTCGGATCGCTGATCGTATTCACTTCCAGCTGTATCTGTAGTGCACGCCTGATAGTCGATCTCGACCGGCTTCCCGTTGGCATCGGTGTATCCACTCCGTATTACCCACGCCATCGAGGAATCCATGACGTATGTTGCGTAGAATGTGTCGTGGTCGATACCTTGTGTCAGCACAGTCGGCTCGGCATAGTGCGGCCGTGCCAGGTTCTGAAATCCCACCATCAAACCTGCTACAGCGACCAAGGTGACGGCCACCGCGGCGATGGGTGATCGCACCAGCAGTGATACCGCAGCTCCGGCGACCAATGCCATGAAAGTGTATGCACCCAAGACAATTCCGCTGGAATTGAACAGAGGGAAGAGCATCGAACTCATTCCGTACGACTGAACGGGTCCGACGTTGACCACATAGCTCCAACTCTCGAATCCAACCCGCGCGGCCTCGAGAATGAAGCCGAGGATTGCGGTCGCAACAGTGAGCGGAAGAAAGACAACAAGAACTCGCATCCAGAACCAGCGCGCTCGACTGACCGATTGCGTCAGACCGAGAACATGCGTTTGCTGGTCGATGTCACGGGAGAAGACGGTCGCACCCACCAGCGCCCCGAGTAGTACCGGCAGGGCAGCGGCGATCGTGTTCACACCGGTAACGGCGGTATCCGCCCAACAGTCCCATCCGACCCCGACACACCCGAAGTACGTTCCTCGGCCCTCTGCCCCCAAGCTACTTCGAGTTCCGATTCCCCCGACTATCGCTGCTATAGCCAAAGCTGCGATGAATCCCAATGACACGATAAGCGATGTCCGGTGGTGCCGCCACGTAACCCAGATCATGCCGCCACCATCGTTTCCGCGCTCAGGTGCCCGAGCACCACGTCATCGAGTGTTGCGTCGTCGATCACCCAGCCTGCCCGAGGGCTCGGACGGACTCCCTCCACCACATGAGAATTCGACCGCATCCCCTTGTCGGTATGAATGACCGCACCGGCACCGACCACGTCCGAAGGATCGCCGTCGCCGATCAATACGTAATGGGCAGCGATCAATTCATCCAACGGTCCGGACAACCTCGCGTTTCCACCGCCCAGCAGAAGAAGTCGATCCGAGACGTCTGCCAATTCGGAAACGATGTGTGAAGACAACAGAACCGTGGTGCCGTACTCGGCAACGTCTTCGAGCAGAGTGGTCGCGACGGACCGCCGCGCCACGGGGTCAAGATCTGCCAAGGGTTCGTCGAGTAGAAGCAACTGCGGTCTGCGCCCGAGCGCCAAAGCCAGTGCAACCCTGGTTCGTTGACCTGGTGACAGAGTCTTCGCCTTTGCATCGAGAGCAATCCCAGCGCGCTCCACCAGATCCAGAGCGTACTTCGCATCCCACTCGTCGTTGGTGTATGCGCCGAATCGAAGAAGTTCTGCAACAGTGAATTTGGGATACAGCGGCTTGTGCTGAGCGAGGTAGGACAGGCCTGGGCAGACGCCGTCCTGATCCGGCGTGCTACCCAGGACCGAGATCGAACCGTGGTCAGGCATCGTCAACCCGACAGCCAAGGACATCAGTGTGGACTTACCAGCGCCGTTCACCCCGACCAAGGCAGTGACGCTTCCTGTCGCGACCTCGAATGTGCAGGCGTCGAGCACCTTCTTCTTACCGAAGCGCTTGTCCACGTCCTGCATCGTCAGTGCCGATTCTTGCGCAGTCATGATGTCTCCCCCTGCTTTCCGGACGGATCCGATTCGATGAACGTCTTCTCGAGTTCCAAACTCACCAGTGCTTCGATGTCCGTGCGCTCGAGTCCAGCGGCCACGGCATCTGCCACCCAGCGGGCCAACTCGCGCCGTAGCGCAGAGCTTTCCGCCATACCGGGCTTGGCCAGGGACTTGACGACGAACGTGCCCAATCCAGGCCGCGGAGCAACAAGTCCGTCGCGCTCGAGTTCCTTGTAGGCCTTCAGGACTGTGTTCGGGTTGATCGCGAGCGCTCCCACGACGTCCTTGGCTGTGGGCAGTCGATCCCCGACTTGAAGATCACCGAGCCTGAGCGCCTGCTTCACCTGAAGGACCAATTGCACGTATGTGGGAATGCCGGATCGGCGGTCGATACGGAAGTCGATCATCCGAACCCTTTCACTAGTTCATTAGTGGAATAGATATTTACCCTGCCTTGACCTCCCGGGTCAAGCCCGACGACCCCTGTAAAGTGCAGATGCCCCGGTTCACCGGGGTGCCACGCTGCTCGTGTGAAGTTCGGTGAAACCCCGGCACTGTCGACGCAACTGTGAATTCGCCCGTCACTACTCGAGGCGAACGAGTCAGGTCACCGGCCTCGTGGCGACACGATGGTTCTCGGACGAAGGACCGCTCGTGGCGCTTCCCCTCGCGGCCGCGCTGCTCGCGACCCTCGTCCACTAGCGGAGGGGTGGCTGTGAGTAGTCGGCCGACACGTAGATTCAGATCCGTACTTGCAGCGCTGACGGTGAGTACCGCACTGCTTGTCGGTGCCTGCAGTAGCTCGACATCCGACGCACCCACAACGACAGCCACCTCGGACGGTTCGTTCCCGGTGACTGTTGTTTCCGGTCCCACGGATTCCGGCACGGACATCACCATCGAGTCACGTCCGCAGTCGATCGTGTCACTCAGTCCCAGCGCCACCGAGACCCTGTGGGCCGTCGGCGCGGGCGACCAGGTGAAGGCCGTCGACAATCAGTCCGACTACCCGGCCGGTATCCCGGTCACCGATCTCTCGGGCTTTCAACCGAACGTCGAAGCCATCCTCGGCTACGCACCGGATCTGGTGATCGCATCGGATGACATGAACGATCTTGTCTCCGGACTGCAAAAGGCGAAGGTGCCGACACTCCTGCTACCGGCAGCCACAAGCATCGACGACGTCTACGCCCAGATCGAGCGCGTCGCGAAGGCCACCGGCCACGAGGACAAGGGCACCGAAGTTGTCGATACCATGCGCTCGGACATCGACGCCGCTGTCGCCAGTGTTCCTGCGCGCCAAAAGCCGCTGACGTACTTCCACGAACTCGACTCCTCGCTCTACACCGTCACGAGTTCGAGCTTCGTCGGGCAGATCTACTCGCTGTTCGGAATGAAGAGCATCGCCGACGCCGCGGGGCAGGGCGACTATCCGCAGCTGTCCGCCGAATTCGTGGTGCAGGCCAATCCCGATCTCATCTTTCTCGCAGACTCCCAATGCTGCGGAGTGACTGCAGAATCTGTCGCCGCTCGGCCCGGGTGGAGCGGCATGAAAGCGGTTACCGGCAACCAGATTCATGTGCTCGATGAAGACCTCTCCAGCCGCTGGGGACCTCGTGTCGCCGATCAGGTGAAGGCCGTCGCGGCCATCGTTGCCCAAGTTCCCGCGGCCTGAGCACTCGATGATCAAAGCCGGTATCTCCCATCATCGGACCGTCGTTCTGCTCGGCGCCGCGCTGATTCTGTGCGCTGCCTTGCTGATCGGTGTTCTGGTGGGGCCGGCCGGTTTGACGCCTGATCGGACCATTCTCGAACTTCTGGACGGAATACCCGGCATCAACATCGATTCCGGTCTCACCGCGACACAGCAGGCGATTCTCTGGCAGATTCGGCTTCCGCGAGTAGTCCTGGGCGCGTTGGTCGGAGCAATGTTGGCCGTGGCCGGCGCCGCCTACCAGGGCGTGTTCCGAAATCCCTTGGCGGATCCGTATCTCCTCGGCGTTTCCAGCGGAGCCGGACTGGGCGCAACCCTCGCCATCGTTTCGGGTGGAGCGCTGGGCATGTTCGGAATCCCCATGGCCGCCTTCGTCGGTGGCGTGCTGGCAGTGTTCGCCACCTATACGCTCGGCCGAAGCATTGGCGGGCCGCAGAACGCGGTAGTCATCATCCTCGCCGGTGTCGCTGTCGCAGCGTTCACGAATGCAGCGCAGACTTTTGTTCAGCAGCGGTTCGACGATTCACTGCGCGAGGTCTACTCCTGGCTACTCGGCGGACTGTCCACCGACGGTTGGTCGGAAGTTCTGGTTGTCCTGCCGTACGTCGCGCTGGCATCAGCCGTCATCCTGGTACACCGACGCGTACTCGACGTGATGGCAGTCGGTGACGTCGAAGCCGCCAGCCTCGGCGTCGATCCCGCCAGATCACGCCTGGTGCTGGTGCTCGCCGCAACACTGGGAACAGCCGCAGTAGTGAGCGCAAGTGGGCTCATCGGCTTTGTCGGAATCGTTGTTCCCCATGCGGTTCGACTGGTCGTCGGCCCGTCGCATCGGCTGCTGCTCCCTCTGTCACTCATGCTGGGTGCGGCGTTTCTCGTCCTCACCGACGTCGCCGCCCGCACGGTCATGGCGCCGGCCGAACTCCCCATCGGGGTTGTGACCGCGATGATCGGCGCTCCGTTCTTCCTTCTGGTTCTGCGCCGCAGTCGGGTTTCGGCATGACCGACAGCGCAGTCCGGTGCCGCGGCCTCCGAGTCAACCTCGGCGGCAAGGACGTCGTCGACGGCATCGATCTCGATGTGACACCCGGTGATTGGGTTGCCGTGGTCGGGCCGAACGGCGCAGGCAAAACGACCTTGATGCACGCCCTCGCCGGATTGATTCCGTCCACCGGTGAACTCTCGGTCGGGGGACTCAGCCCACGCAATTCCAGCCGCAAGGCCACGTCAGCCGTAGTCGCGCTGATGCCGCAACGCCCGGTGGTACCCGAGGGCGCGACGGTTGCCGAACTGGTTGCGCTCGGCCGCACTCCCTATCTACGGCGCTTCGGAACCGAAACCGCCACAGACCGTTCGGTGATCTCTTCGGTGATCGAAAGACTCGACCTCACCGAGTTCGCAGATCGACGAGCCACCGAACTTTCCGGCGGCGAATTGCAGCGCGTGGTCCTCGCTCGGGCATTGGCTCAAGAACCTCAGGTACTGCTCCTGGACGAACCCACCAGCGCCCTCGACATCGGTCACCAGCAGCAGGTTCTCGACTTGGTGGACGAACTGCGTGAAGCCGACAACATCACGGTCATCGCCGCGATGCACGACCTCACTCTCGCGGGTCAGTACGGTCGGCGAATCGTGCTGCTGGACAAAGGCAGCGTCGTCGCCGACGGCACTCCCTCAGCGGTGCTGCAAGCAGACCTCCTCGGCCGTGTGTACGGCGCTCGGGTCGAAATCCTGGACCGGCCCAGCGGTCCCATAGTTGTCCCGATTCGGCAGGAAGGCACCCGCTGATGGAACTGGTGATGCTCGGCACCGGCGCTGCCGACGGTTGGCCGAACCCATTCTGTACCTGCCCTTCCTGCCTGGCGGCAATGTCGAATGGCACCATCCGCGGGCACACTGCCGCCCTTGTGGACAACAGAATCCTGTTGGACTGTGGACCCGAAGTACCGCGTGCCGCGTCGCGAATCGGTCGCACGCTGGCACACGTGGAACACATCCTGTTGACGCATTCTCATCCCGATCACCTCGGCCCGATGGCATTGCTGTTCCGGTCCTGGGCCTCGCGCACCGAACCACTACAGGTTCTCGGACCACCCGACGCGCTCGATCTCTGCCGAGACTGGGTGGGTCCAGGCGATCCGGTGACCTTCATGCCGCTCGAGGCCGGTCAGTCGATCATGTTGGGCACCTATCGGGTTCGCACACTCGAAGCCGCGCACGAAGTACCCACTCTTCTCTACGACATCACCGACGCATCCGGATCCCGAATCTTCTGGGCCACCGACACCGGGCCTCTGCCCGAATCTACTGTCGACGCCCTTGCCGATGCGCGTTTCGATGCCGTCTTCCTCGAAGAGACCTTCGGCTACAAGACCGACCACGGCACCGGGCACCACGATCTGCCGAGTTTCGCGGAGACGGTGTCGCGACTACGCAACTGCGACGCGATCACCGATCGAACCGATGTGGTCGCCGTACACCTCGGGCACCACAACCCAGTCGAAAACGAACTCGCAGAGGCACTTCGCGTGTCCGGGGCGCGAGCGGTTCCCGATGGAACTGCGCTCGAGATCGGGGTAGGACAGAGCCATCGAACTCTCGTGACCGGTGGCGCCCGCTCGGGCAAGTCCACCTACGCAGAGGGCTTGCTTGCCGGCTACCGGCACGTCACGTACATCGCCACCGGGGATCCGCAGGACGACGATCCCGACTGGATCGAACGAATTGCGTCGCATCGCGCGCGGAGGCCGTCGACGTGGACGACGGTAGAGACCTCCGAAGTGACCGAGATTCTCGCAACCGCAACAACACCGGTCCTGCTCGATTGCCTCGGCACGTGGTTGACCGCATGTCTGGATCGACATCGGGCGTGGGCGACAGAAGATCTCAGCGCCGTCCACGCAGATATCGACCGGTTGGCCGACGCCTGGACCGCTTGTCCGGTTCCGATTGTCGCCGTCACGAACGAAGTGGGAAGCGGCGTCGTCCCGGACACGAAGTCCGGGAGACTGTTCCGCGATCTACTCGGTCTGGTGAACAGCCGCATCGCCAGTGAATCGGAGTCCGTGGTCCTGATGACCGCCGGACTCCCCCTGAGCCTGCGCGTGTGACGTCAGAGCAATCCGGTGAGTTGGCGTGCACAATCGAATAGAAAGCCGACCAACTCTCGATCGCCTTCAGTCACTCGTCCGCTCGCTCCCTGGACGCACAACCCGCCAGCCACCTCGTCCGCGTGATCCCGAACGGGCACCGCCAGTGCGGATCGACCCAGGCGACACTCCTGGTTCTCGAACGCAAATCCTTGCCGGCGAACAGACCTCAGCTGTTCAGACAAAACATCGAAGTCACCGATCGTGAACTCCGTGACCCGGCGCAGTTCCAAGCCCGGCAGCAACCGCTCGTCATTCGCCAACAGCACTTTCCCCAGCGCATTCGCGTGAAGGTTCTTCGGCAGTGCGGCAATTCCGATGATCTCGTGGTCGGGATCCTTGTCGACAAAACGCAAGCGCCCACCGGTAAACGAGGCTACGTGCAGTCCGAACCTCGTGTGTGTCCGCATGTCTTCGACGCGCTCGTGCAGGGTCGGCGCCGGACCGCTCGCCGACGCTGCATGTGAGAGCTCGGCAGTTCGACGCCCCAACGCGAACCCTGACAGGTCCGGCACCCGCACGAGAAAGCCCTCCGCCACCAGCAGATTCAGCATCCGGTACGCCGTGGCCGATGGAACGCCTGCAAAAGTGGCGATCTCCTTCGCAGTCGTTCCCGGTCCCAGATGAGCCACCGCCTCGAGCATCCCCAGCGCCTTCTGGACCGCACGCGGTTGTTGTCCACTGAAGTGGGTCTCTTCGCCGATCCTTTTGCCTGATCGCGGACCAGCGGTTGCACGGTCCGCGGTCACCACCCATGCTCCGGCGAGTTACCTTCAGCGGTATCGCGATCCGGGACAAGTCGTCTTCGCCCGTCACCGTCGATCAGCAGTGTGCCGGCACCGGGCAACAGGTCTGCCGTTTCGACGCTGTCGAAGGCGCCCAACATCAGAAGGCTTTCAGGTCTGGCTCTACGGAGCAAGGCGCTCCACACGGTTCCCGACGCAGCGACAACAAGAGCTGCGATCGGCAGGGCCCACATCCCGTGTACCGCACCGTCGAGCACGATGTAGACCAGTAGACCGGCGCCGGCAGCGCTCACGGACACGGTGCATATCCGGGTCAGTGACGTGTGTTCGCCGATTCGGCGCAAGAACTTCCACGAAGCAAAGGCCACCAGGGTGTAAGCGCAGACCAACGCTGTCTCGACTACGCCGTCGAAGGATCCGGAATCGTCGCGAACCGTATCGGAGTAGACGAAGACTCCCACCGCGCTTGCCGCGACGAACGCAAGTACCGCGACGTACGGGGTACGAAATCGTCGGTGCACGCGGGCAAGCGGCGACGGCAGAACCCGTTCGATCCCCATCGAATACAGCAACCGCGAGCCCGCCTGCGCACAACCGAGGGTCGATGCAAACCAGGAACACGTCATTCCGATCTTGACTGCCAGAACCACTTCCGCGCTGGCTCCGGATGCCGTTCCTTCGAAGTACGCTCCGACGATCGTTGCGCCGTGACCGGTCATCGCCGCCCAGGCCGCGAAAACGAAGAGAACCCCGCAGATGATCGGTGAAATGAGGACCGTGCGCGTGACGCTGATGAGTGGTCGTTTTGCTTCCGGACCGAAGAAGGCCGAACTCTCGAAGCCCGCCATGCTCAGTACGGTCAGCATGGCGAGAAACGGCACAGCGCTCAGCGACGGATTCGGCAGGGCAACAGCGGTTGTCGCGCTGGTGTGCGTCGCCAGCATGACCACGACTATCAGAATCAGAGAGCAAGCCTCGACAACGAGGATCGCTCGGGTGGCGAACCGAACGCCTCGCACTGCAATCCACGCGACGGCAAGGGCAATCGCCACCGTCGTGATGACCGTCGCGGCAGTCCCTCGCACGTCGAGTCCGATAAGGGCGACGGTATCCAGCAGACTCGGAACCGCCTGGGAGAAAACCGATACCGAGATTCCGAGGTAGCCGAGTACCAGTGCGGCGCCCGCCGTCAGTGTCGCCTGGATACCGGAGCCCTGGAAGACGAAGCTGTACAACGATCCTGCTGCGGCCAGTCTCCGCGTGAACTGAGTGATGCAGAAGGCAACGAGAAACACCGCCGAAGTGGTCGCAGCAATCGCAGCCAACCCGACGTAGCCGGGACTGTAAGTGATCATCCACAGGGCGATGAACACCATTCCCGTTGCCGGCGCGATCGTGGAGAGTGATTGCCCCAACAGGTCGATCGGGGTCAGACGTCCTCGCCCGAGACCACGGAGCGGGGAGAACACGGGCTCACTGTGTTGATCCGCATTCTGCGCTCGCGCGATCGCTGCACGCAGTGCCGCACTCACGGCCATGTGTCACCGTCCGTCGCGTCCAGGCCCGAACCTACGAGCGAATTGTCAGAATTCGGTCAAGTTAGTCCGCTTATGTTTCGGCGCAGTTTCCACGATGGCGCGCACAGAACTTTCAAGTGAGAATCCGACTTTGTTTGCCACCCAGCATCGTGCGGGATCAATAGTGGCCCGTGGTGTCCCAAGCCTACGAGCGGCGCTTCCACCTGCTAGTTCTCCACTTCTCACACGAGAACTGCTCTCTCAGTTGCACCTCGTCCAGGCGTATCGCGGTCGACGCGGGTTCGCAGCACTGCCCGTACAGGATGTGTCCCACACACCACCGGCCCTGCCGAACAGAACGGAGGAAGCATGGACTTCGTCAGCGCCACCACTGCGGCGACCATCGGATTTGTACTACTGCTCGCCGGCATTCCCAAGCTGAACGACCACGACGGGGTACTCAGTTCCGTGCGCGGATACAAAGTGCTGCCGGCGCGACTCGAAGTTCCGATCGCTCGCGCCCTTCCCGTCGCCGAGTCCGTCGTGGGTGCCCTGCTGGTTCTCGGCGTTGTCCATCGACTCGCAGCCGTGGCCGCTGCTGTGATGTTCGCATCGTTCTTCACGGGGCTCACGATCAATCTCCTACGCGGTCGACGCGATCTGGACTGCGGTTGTTTTGCATTCGGAGTCGGCAAGATTCCGCATATCGGGTGGTTCCACGCCGTTCGCGCCGGGACACTCGCGGTGATATCCGTGGCCGTGTCGGTCGCCCCCAATCAGGCCGAGATCGGCGTCCAGATCGTGGCGGCAACCATCGGATTTCTCCTCGTTCTGGCTGGAGTTGCTCTCGCACAAATTCGTTCGGTCGTCCATCTAGGGCGACGCCCGGTCGACGACTACCTGTCGAGTGCCTCCATCCGACTCCGCACTGCCGAAACCGCATCCCGGTACGGCTCGTGAACCACACCCACAGCCCCGAAAACTCGAAGGCAGGACTACTACGATGACCACTTTCCTACTCGTCGCGACCGTGATCCTGGTGATCGCCGTAGCCATACTGTTCTTGATGGTTCTTGCCCTGGCTCGTGAAATCGGCCGCGTACAAGTACGTCTCGGACCGCTCGGCGCCCGCATGATGGATACCGGGCCCAAGGTCGAACAAGTCGGCCCGTCGTTTGCCGGTCTGATCGACCAGGAGGGACGAACCGTCGGAGTCGGCGGTCACCGCGACAAGCCGCAACTCCTGCTGTTCACCGCACCGAGCTGCTCGACGTGCAAGAGTCTACTTCCCGGCGTAAGGGCAATGGCCCGAGCTGAATCCGATCTCGATGTGGTGATCATCTCCGACGGAACACCCGAAGAGCACCGTGAGTTTCTGGCCGGCAGCGGGATCGGTTCCGAGCTCAGCTACATCGACGCCCGAGACGTCGGCATCGCGTACCAGGTGGGTACAACTCCCTACGGAGTGATTCTCGACGAGCACGGCAAGATCCGAGGAAAGGGCCTGTGCAATCACATGGCTCAAGTGGAGAGCCTGCTCAATGCGCTCGAATCCGGTACCCCCTCACTCCAGCACCTTCATGCCCAGGCGAAATCCGGCAGCGCGGCCTGATCTTCCTGCACAGTTCGATCCTCTTCACGAATCAGGAGAAAATCGTTGGACGACAATGAATTCCCACAGCACAACATGACGGAGAATCGATATCCCGTCGACGAGGCGACAGTTCAGGCCCAGGCCGAATGGATGGCGGGCCAGGGCGGCTCGCTCACCAGCCGAACGGGGCGCAAACTCTCCGAACGAGTTTCGCGGCGCTCGATGATCAGTCGGATCGGCAAGTGGACCATGGGTGTGTCAGGGGTGGCACTGATCAGCACGCTTCCCGTGACTCGCAGCGCCTTCGCCCAGGAGCCCGAAGTTCCTGCGCCGGCGCCCGGGCCGGAGCCTCTTGTCCCCGTCTACGACGGCAAGGATCCAGCCGAGTGCGAGTACTGGCGCTGGTGCAACATGGACGGAACGTCCTGTGCCGCATGCAACGGCGGCGGTGTCACCACCTGCGCCCCCGGCAGCAAGCCCGGCGCAGAGTTCTGGGTCGGATGCTGCACCAACCCTGATACCGGCAAAACCTATCTGATCGCCTACTACGACTGCTGCGGTGCGCCTTCGTGTTCCAACGCATTCTGCGGCGAACCGGACATGCAGGCCGTGATGTACAATCCGGTCTCCGGAAGCTACGACCAGGAAATCATCTGGTGTGTCTCCGACGAGTCTCAGGCATACACCTGCACGATGGCGCCCATCATCGGTGAGGACTGCCAGACTCGACCGGCCGAGCGCCCCAAGGTCGGTGCCGGATCATGAGCAGTCCGCGAACCCGAAAACTGGCGCGACCCGCCGTTGCCGTCATCCCACTCACCGTCGTACTCGCGCTGGCGGGATGCAGTTCGTCCGACGACGACAAACCCTCCAACGCAGGCGATGTCACCTATCCGACAGTTCCGTTCACCGCCCCGGGCGAGGGGATCTCACTCGGGCACGACGACCAGGAAATCGGCGATACCATTCCCGAACCACTGCACGTCGGTTCGATCACGCCGATCGCAGCTGACCGCCTACTGGGCGTCGAGGGTGGATTCGGCCAGCTCGAGCTCAGTGTCAATGTGATCGATCCGAAAACCGGTGTGGCCGAAAGTCGAATTACCGTCGGTCCGGGAATCTGGGATCCGGTCATTCACGGATTTATCGGGGATTCCGCCGAAGACCCTGCGGTTCTCGCGGCGGAGGTGTGGCGTCCCAGAGGTTCCCGCGGCGCAGCAGATTTCACGGTCAGCACCTACTCGGGCAATCTGCTGGAACCCGCCGAGGTCATGCTTCCGGACGTCGCACGCGTACATTCCCGTCCCGGCTCCAATGCCGTGACCTCCGACGGCAAGTTCTTTGTCACCTGGGATGACGGGTTGTACGGCATCCGGGTGGTCGACCTCGAGAAGAAGGAAGCGACCGGTGCACTCCAGATAGTCGGCTGCGGTCCGTTCACGTGGATGGTCGATCACGAGCTGTACAGCGTATGTGAGGACACCCGGGAACTGCTGCACGTCACGATCGGTGACGACGGCGTCCCGAAGGAAACCGCCCGAAGCAAGGTCCTACCCGAAGATTTCGTCTCCACACGCAAGGTCACCTGGGCATCGGAAGCACAAAAAGCATTGCTGGTCAGCGAGAACGGAGATGTCTACGTTTTCGACTTCTCCAACGGACTGCCTCAGGAAGTTGTCAAGCCGATCGGGAACGCCGGGCAGGATTCCGGTCGATTCTCGGAGAACATCATCACCGCCGACGCAACCCGACTCGCAATCGCGTACACGGACACGGCCATTCATCCGGACTCCGCTCGCGGAGGCTCACTGGTCAAGATCGACTTGTCCGACGCGGCGAACTACGCACCGGTGAAAAGTCTGACGCTGGCAGACCTCGGCCTGACGGACATCAAGAGCATGACCTTCTCCGTCGACGGCGCCACGTTCTACGTGCTGGGCACGGGGCCGGAAATCGAAGGTTCTGCACCGCAGAAGATCGTGGGCTACAACGCGAGCACCGGCGAGCAGGTCAGTTCTGTCGATGTCTCGGGCAACGTCGGCGATGTCAGTGGGTTGATCACACCAGAAGTGCTCCGATGAGTCGTCCCGGATCCGGTGTGGTGATGGGCCGGCGCCGTTTCCTGAGTTTGGGAGCACTCGGCGCCGGAGCACTCGGGCTCGGCGCAATGGGGACGATTGCCGGATGCAGTTCCACTGCAGCAACTCCGACGCCCACAGCCGATCTCGACTACATCCTGCCCACCGACCCCGAAGTTGCTGCAGCCGAATCGGCGCGAGCCTGGAACGGAACCACCGCTGCGTTTGCCCTTGCCGCCGGATTCTCGACGGTAGATCTTGGCGGACGCCTCGTGGACACGTGGACGTACGGAGGCGCTGCGGTGGCGCCGGAACTTCGACTGAAGTCCGGAGACCGTGTCAGTGCGACCGTCCAGAACGGTCTCGACGCCGAAACAACACTGCACTGGCACGGAATTCGGATCCGCAACGACATGGACGGCGCTGCACCCACCACGCAGGCCCCCATCGGCGTCGGGTCGAGTTTCGACTACAACTTCATCGCACCGGATCCGGGAACGTACTGGTACCACTCGCACAGCGGATTACAAGCCGATCGGGGGCTATTCGGCGCCATGATCGTCGAGGACCCGAACGACATCACCGGAGCCGACGCCGATGCCGTCCTGGTGCTCGACGACTGGCTCGACGGATTGGGTACCACCCCGGATTCCGTCCTGATGGCCCTGAACCCGGCAATTTCGGGCGGGCATGGCGGACACGGCGGTGGGGCAACAACTCCGGCAGAACACTCTGAAGCCGACATGTCCGTCGCGCAACAGTTGGTGAGCGGCGGACACGGTTCTTCCGAGGCACTCGGCGGAATGACTCAACACATCGCGTATCCACTGCACTTGATCAATGGGCGACCACCCAATGATCCTGCTGTCATCACTGCAGCGCCTGGTTCGACCCTTCGACTACGAATCATCAACGCGGCAGCCGAAACTCCGTACCGGTTCGCCGTGGCCGGACACGAGATGACGATTGTCGCCACCGATGGCTACGACGTGGTGCCAACTCCTGCCGACACCATCATCGTCGGCATGGCCCAACGCTACGACGTACTGGTGACGGTGAAGTCGGGAACGTGGCCGGTGGTCGCGAAGGTCGAGGGTCGAGACGGTTACGCATCGACCGTCCTGCGGAGCACTGACGCCTTGGCTCTCGCGAATCCGGATGTGGGCGGCAACCTCTCGGAACTGGCCGGCAGGCTGGTACCCGAAAGCGCGCTACGACCAGCGGAATCCGTACGTCTCCAGACGAGGTCACCCGACCGCGATTACCACATCGAATTGATCCAAGCCGGAGATCGTTACGTCTGGGGCATGGCGGGTGCCGATGCGGGCAAACTCGTCATGAAACAGGGCGAACGGGTTCGCATCACGATGAAGAACACCTCCACGATGTGGCACCCCATGCATACCCACGGCCACACGTTTGCGGTACCGGACTACGGCGGACTTCGCCGCGACACCGTCAACGTCCTACCAGGTGCCGAGCTTGCCATCGAGTTCGACGCCGACAATCCCGGCGAGTGGATGTTCCACTGCCACAACGCCTACCACTTCGAAGCCGGCATGACGGCAAATCTGCGTTACGTCCGCTGACAAGTTGAAGAATGGAGAGAACCCCTCATGAAGAAACTCGTTCCCGCTTTCCTCGCCGCGTGCGCTGCCTTGAGCCTCACCGCCTGCAGTAGCGATGCAGGTGCGTCGTCGGACGAACCTGCCGTCGTGATCGAGGTGAAGAACATGGCGTACACACCGGCATCGGTCACCATCGAGAAGGGACAGACCGTCGAATGGAAGTTCGACGACAGCGGACTCCCCCACGATGTGGTCGGCAACGGTGAACTCGACGGGAAACTGAAGAGCGACTTGCTCACCGAGGGGACCTTCTCCTACACGTTCGACGACGCCGGAACTTTCACCTACCACTGCACGCCCCACCCGATGATGGTGGGCACCGTGATCGTTCAATAGTGAGGAGGTGGATCGCTGGCTTCGGCCTCGCCGTCGCCGCAACGTGTGTTCCAGCATGCGGCACAAAAGATCCCGTCCCCGACGTGGTGGTCGAGATCAGCAATGTTCAGTTCAGTCCGATGGACGTCACAGTAGAGCGTGGTGCCACCGTCGAGTGGCGCTTCGACGACGGTGGACTCCTGCATCACGTCGAGTCGCCCGGCCTGTTCGACAGCGGCATCACCGGGGACGGCGCATACCGGCACACGTTCGAGAGCGCCGGCGTCTACGAATACTCGTGCTCCGTACACCCGTACATGATCGGAGTCATCACAGTGCTGTGACTCTGGCTCAACCTTTTTCGCTGTGAGATTGGCTCACTACTTTCATTGAACCACAAACATTTTGGAGGATCTGATGACTACCGTTCTCTCACACGGCCCGCTCCAGACCGATGTCCCCGACATCCGGCCGACCCTTCAAGGCTCGGTAGGGACCGCAACTCGTGCCAGCCTCATCGCGGCGGGTGCTGCCGCGGGTGCCGGTATTGCACTCGTTGCTGCGCCCTCTGCGACAACAGCTTTGACCACTGCCGTTGTCGGAGCCGGACTGGTCACTTCGCTGGCCGCCAACTGGTCGACCTGCGGCATGTCCGTTGCCGGAGTTGTTGCCGCTCCGAAGCAAGCTGACCGAAAGGGATCCTCGACTCCGGTACGCCGACTCGGCTGGCACGCACTGGGTTCCGTCACGACAGGAGCCGTCACCGGCGCACTGATCGGCGCGATCGGAGCGGCGGTGTCCGGCTACGTCCCGGCCGGCTGGGCGCTAGGCGTCTGGGCCGTCGTCGCGGTTGCGTACGGGCTGCACGAGTTGGGTGCGGTGAGGATGCCGACTCCGATGCGGCGCCAACAGCTTCCGCGTCACCTGCGCCGCAGCATGGCGCCGTGGAAGGTCTCGCTGATCTTCGGTGCGATCATCGGTCCGGGATTTCTGATCTTCATCCGGTCGAGTGCGTACTACCTCCTCGCGCTCGGCGTCATTGCCTCGGGTTCGCCGGCACTTGGTGCGGCGCTGTTCACGGTCGTTTCCCTTGGCCGCTGTATGCCCAGCCTCGCGGCAATCGTGCACACCAAGCGCGGTGGTTCGATGCCGGGATTCCTCTCGATCATGTGCGTCGTGGACCGGCGAGTGCAGAGCGTCACCGGCGCTGCGCTGATAGCGCTGGGAGCATTTGCCGCAGCAACACTGATCTGACTGTCGACCTAGCACCCCGTGCATCGAGCGAACACACGCTCCAACTCCCCGGAGCGTGTGTTCGCTCGACACAAACTGTGCGCACTCTCAGCGCGTCAGGACACCGAGAGCGCCGTCTGGACCGAGTCCTCCGACGGCGACGTCACCTTTGCATCCCGCCCCCACAGCATGTCGAGCGCCGCCTTGGGTTTGGCGAGTGCCCACTCGCGAGCGGCGTTCTTGATCAGCGTCGCACTAGCGCACCCGCAATCGCTGTTCACCCCGTCTGCGTCGATGCCGACGTCTCGGCACAATGCCACAGCGCGGGGCACGTGATACCCCTGAGTGACGATCAACGCCTTGGTCACCCCATACGTATGTATGGCACGGAAGCAGGTGTCATAGGTATCGAGGCCGTACGGATCCCCGACGATGCGACGCTCATCTATTCCCTGCTCCACCAGGTAGTTCGTCATCGCCGCGATCTCGTCACCCGAGCCGCCGTTCGCGTCGCCGGAGACCAGGACCGCTCTTGCCTTCCCCACCTCCACCAGCTCGACGGCTGCGTCCAGCCGTCCCTTCAGGAACGCCATCGGCTTGCCGTCCTTGATCTGCGCGCCCAGCACGATCACCACCGGAGCCTCCGGAGCTTCCGCTGCGTCCGACGTGTGGCCGGCCGACGCCACGGAAATCCACACGATCGACCCCGCGTAGACAACCGCTCCGAGCACGGCGATACCCGCGACCCAACGAGGCCACCTGCGCTTCCGCGGCGGTTTCACTGGATCTGCAGCGGCTTCGTCCATTCGTCGATCAAACCACACGGTTTCTTCACCGGTTAGGTGCTCGGTCGATCCTCCATCCCTCCGCGCCACTGCGCTCGGCCCACAGATCCGAGTACTTTCCACCACGCGCGATCAGGTCTTCGTGGGTACCAACCTCCTCGACGCCACCGTCTTCGAGGTAGACGATGTGATCTGCTCCCCGAATAGTCGACAGGCGATGAGCGATCACCACGACGGTCCGACCACGAGCCAAGCGGTGAATCGCCTCGGTGATCGCGACTTCGTTCTCTCCGTCGAGGGCAGAAGTTGCTTCGTCGAGGAGAACGATCGGAGTGTCTTTGAGGAATGCCCGCGCAATCGAGACCCGCTGACGTTCACCACCGGACAGCAGTGATCCCCCTTCACCCACCCTTGTCTCTTCACCGCTCGGCAGACGATCGATCACTTCGCCGAGTCGGGAATCGCTCACCGCTTGGCGGACCTCCGACTCCGTGGCATCCGCTCTCGCCAACCGAACGTTTTCCAGAATGGTTCCGTCGAACAGGTAAACCTGCTGCGAGACAGTCGATATCCGCGTCATCAGCGCACGCGTTCCGATCTCGCGAACATCCGCTCCCCCGATCGATACCGTTCCTTCGTCGACATCCCAGAATCTCGAGATCAGCCGAACCAGCGTGGTCTTTCCGGAACCGGAAGGGCCGACCAAAGCGGTGACCGAACTTTCCGGGAACTCGAGGCTCAGGTCGCGGATCACGGAGACGGACCCGTAGCCGAAGGAGACCGAATCGAACCGAATATCGTACGACGTGGGCTCTTTCGATACCTCGGGCTCCGCCAGCACCGGTACGCCGATCATCTCTCGGACGGATCCGAGCGACACCCGAGCCAGTGAGATCCCTTCGCCAAACCCTGCGAGCATCTGCATCGGCTCCACGAACCTCACGGCCAACACGAGAACAACTATCACGCTTGCGGTGTCGATGGACCCGGTGGTGACCAGCAGTGCCGCCAGCGCCAGCACGGTGAGAAAGGCAACCTGAACGACGATCATGAACCGCAGCAGATACTTGTCGACCGAACCGATTTCCTGCAGGTGCGCGTCCCGATTGGACACAAGAGCATCGTCCAGCCGATTCCAGCCTTCGTCGCTCTTTCCGGCCGAGCGTAAAACTTGCTGTGCCTGTGCATATTCGACGACGCGCGATGCCAACTCGGATTCGCTCTTGCCAATCGTCTCGTATTCGGGCACAACCGCCCGCTGCACATTGCGGTAAGCCCGAATTCCCAGTGGAACAAACACGACCATCGCGAGGGACAGTCGCCAGTCCACGAACAAGACAGCGATCGCCACGGTCGCGGGAGTCACGGTGACAGTGACGAGTTGCGCGATGATCATCCCCGGGATGCTCATCAAGATCGCCGTGCCCTCGGTGACCAGGCGAGTGAACGCTCCACGGTTTGCCTTACTGAACCACCCGAGCGGAATCTGCACCAGGTGTTCGCCCAGTCGGTGCATGATTCCACCGGCAAAACGCTCGATTCCGATGCGGTACGCCCGATTCTCGGCGATCCACCGGACAGCGCCACAGGCCGCCGCCACGAGAGCCGCCGTGACAACCCACGGAACTGCAGCGTCGTAGTCGCCGCGAACAACTGCTTTCAGTATCGGAATCATCAGAGCGAAGACGATGCCTTCAAGTATCCCCGCGAGCGTGAAACCTGCTATCTGGCCACGGATCCCATTGTCTCGCCCGAGGATCTCGTCCAGGTCTCGAATCATTGCAGCACCTCTCGCGGAGATATGTCCTCGCTGAGGGGGTTCTGCAGCGCCCACATCCGCGCGTAGGTTCCCCCGAGCTCCGACAACTGGTCGTGCGTACCCTTTTCCACGATTTGTCCGTCGTCGAGAACGAGTATCTGGTCTGCGTATCGGATGGTGTGCAGTCGATGAGCAATCACCATCATGGTGCCGCCGTCTGCACTGATCTCACCCAATGCTCGTTGAACGTCCGATTCGCTGTGGGGATCGGCCTGCGAGGTCGCCTCGTCCAGGATGACGATCGGCGGGTTCTGAAGAATGGCGCGGGCGATGGTCAGGCGTTGCTTCTCCCCACCTGAGAGCTCCCCACCCGAACTCCCACCGATCTCGGTGTCGTACCCGTCTGGCAGTCGCACGATCACGTCATGAATTTGCGCCCGCTTCGCCGCTGTCTCCACTTCCAAATCCGTTGCATCTGGTCTGCCGAGCCGAATGTTCTCGCGCACGGTGTCCCGCAAGAGCACAACATCCTGGAAGACGATAGCCATCGATTTCAAGACTTCACGACTGGACTGATCTCGTAAATCGCTTCCACCGAGGCGAATAGATCCATCCGTCACGTCCCAGAACCGCGGAAGTAGACGCGCCAACGTGGTCTTTCCGGAGCCGGACGGTCCGACTATCGCGGTGACGGTGCCCGGTTGCATCTCGAAGGAGATGTTCTCGAGGACGCGCTGTCCAGTGGTGTATTCGAATCCGACGCAATCGAATTCAACCAAGGTACCGCGAGCCGAGACCGGCTCCCGGGGTTCAGCCAGCTCTTCTTCGCCGAGAATGCTCTCGACGTGGGTCGCTCCGAGTTGGCCTTCGCGGTAGAGGTTGGCCATCGTTCCCAGGTGGAGAACCGAAGATGGAACGCCTATTCCGACGACGAGAAAAGCCACCAGAGCTACCGGAGTAACCCAACCCCCGGAAAGCAGCGCGATCCCCGACCCCGTGATAACCACGATGAGTACCGCCGGCGAGAGAAGGATCGACATCGCGACCACCGGTCTTCCCATCCCCGACATCCAGCGCACGCACACCGCGACCATCGAATCGACTGCGCTCGAGTAGCGCGCGAACGCTCGACTCCCATTCCCGTACGTCTTGACGACCTCGATACCGTCACCCAGTTCGACTGTTGCAGAGGTCAATGTCGACATAGCGCGATTCCACGAGTCGACGTTCGTTCGATACGCTCTGCGCATCGACGGCGCGGCAAGAGCGAGACACACTCCGATGTAGCCCACCAGGACCAGGCTGAACTTCCAGTCGATCGCCACCAGATAGACCAGAGCCACTAGCGGCGACAGGATGGCAGGCACCACGTCGGCGGGAAGATGGGCGACGAGAAGATGCATCCGTTTGACGTCGTCGGTCATCGCTTGTTTCACTTCGCCGGTTCCACCGTTTGCGAACCATCCCAGAGGAACTCGAGACAGATGCCGAGCAATACGCGAGCGGATCGAGTACTTGAAATGCGCGTCGGCAGTGTGACACACCGTCAGGGCCGCGTTGTAGACGACAAAACCGAGAATTGTGCCCGCTGCGCCGATCGCGGCCCACCACCAGACCAGATTCAACGACGCGTCGGTCAGAAGCACTCGCGCGATCTCGACCACCGCTACGTAGGGCAGGAAACGCAGCGGCACCGACAGCGCCGACAAACCAGCCCCCAGGAGGAGTCGATTTCTCACGGGCGCGATCATCCTGCCCAAAGCGTCTCGGTCGACGAGACCAGTCGAATCTTTCGAGGCTGCAGCCTCATTCACTTTCATTGCGCCACTCACTCTTCGACGATGATCGTGCCGGTCATGTTCGGATGTGGTGTGCACGTGTACGTGAAGGTTCCCACTTTGTCGAAGGTCTGACTGTAGGTTCCACTTCCTTGCAGCTCACTCTTGGTCCCCAGTTCTGCGAACACCACATCGTGTGGCATACCCTGGTCCTCGAAAATCCACGTGACGGTCTGTCCTTTGCGTACCGTGACGGAGTCCGGTGTGTACGCAAGGTTCTTCACCGAGATCTCGACCGGCGCTTGCTCGGTAGATCCCGTCGAATCGTCACCGCACGACGTCAGTGTGAACACCGCTGCAACAGCGAACAATGTGGTCAACCCGGTGCGAACTGACATTGCACTCTCCTCATCGAACATAGTGGAGGTCGGCAGTCATCCCGGCCTCGAAGTGGTACGCGTTGTGACAGTGGAACATCCACCGTCCTGGATTGTCGGCGTCGAAGTCGATCGCCAATTGTGTACGCGGAAGCGAGATCACGGTGTCTCGGCGAAGCCCACCGTACGAGGGAATCGAGAAGGTGTGCCCGTGGGTGTGCATCGGGTGCCACATATCGGTGTTGTTGTTCATGACGATTCGTATCCGCTCGCCCTGCTTCATGATCAACCGACCTGCATCGGCGCCCGCCATGCCCCAGACATATCGATCGCCGGCCTGAATGAGATCCACCGAATACTCACGATCCGGCACCCGCTGTTCCCGTGCGCCTGACGGACGAAGCTCCGATTCCAGAACGAGTCGACCGCCGGAACCTGACAGCACTGCAGGAGAAGTCAGATCGACGCTCGTTACCGAATCCGGTGTCCGGAGCAGGCACGCGACTCCACCTGGCTTCCCTTCCACCTTCGCGGCAATAGGCCACGAACCGGGCTGCACCGTCACCAACACGTCGTATCGCTGCGCGGGTGCGATCAGAATCTCGTCTCCGGCTGTGTAGGCAACGTCCTGCCCGTCAGCACTGACAACGGTCATCTCGTGCCCGGCGACCGAGAAACGGTACGGAGTCTCCGCCCCGGCATTGATCACCCGTAGTCGAAGCCGAGTTCCGGCCGTCCCACTGATGACAAAGGGATCTTCCACAGGCCGTCCGTTGATCAGGTGCAGTGGATACGTGATGTGCGTTGCCATTCCACCGAGCGCCTCGGAATTTCCGTGACCACTGGCGAGAAGTTCTGCGGCAGAATCAATCTCTGCACCATCGACTTCCGATGGAGTGCCGCCGTGCCCGTGGTGTCCTCCCTGCACGTCCGGTGACAATGCGCGAAGCACTGCCTCCGGGGTTGTTCCCAGCCCGTCGAGCCAGTCGTCGATCACGATGACAACGTCCTCGTCTGCGCCGGTCAGATCGTTCGGGTCCTCGACCACGAGCGCACCGAAGAGCCCTCGATCAGCCTGCAACCCTGAATGAGAGTGGTACCAGTAGGTTCCGTGGTCCGGGGCCACGAAGTCATAGGTGAATTCCTCGCCTGGTTGGATTCGTTCCTGGGTGATCGGCGGGACACCGTCCATGTCGTTGCGGATCGCAATGCCGTGCCAGTGAACCGAGGTCTCCGCCGGAAGATTGTTCTGCAACCGGACTTTGAGCCGGTCTCCCTTGGAGATTCGGATTTCCGGACCCACCGCTTCTGCGCCGTACGACCACGTGTCGACCTCTCTATCGCCCAGGCTCACCCGAGCCGGCGTAGATGTCAGGTTTCGTTCGACTGTATGTCCGCTACGAAAACGCAATTGCTCGGCAGCACGAACCTCGTCGTCGAACGGCGAAATCTCGGAACTGGTTTCGTTCGCCGAATCACGGCTGCACGCACTCAACGCCGCCGAACTCAGTGCCGCAGAGCCGAGCGTCAACGCTCCCCATTTCAGAGCCAGACGCCGACTCAACGCACTCGAACTCATGCTGTCAGCGCCGTGAAATCCTGATAGCGCTTCGCGGCAAGAGATTCGGTACCCGCACCAGCCAGATTGCCCGTAGCCATGGCGTCCATGTCCTCGATCATCCAGAAGGTGGCGAAAGGATGAGTGGCGAGCCACATGTCTCCGTTGACTTTGGCCACTCGGTTCTCCTGCACCGCTGGAAGACTCGAGAATCCGGGAACACCGGCAACCTTGCCGAACTCGTACACGCCCTCGTCGAACACTGCCACGATCCGAGCGTCCTGCGCCGGGATTGCTTCGTCGGACAGGGGTGCATACGGCAGACCTCCAGCGGCGTTGGCTCGCTGGGATTCCGGACGCCCGAAGCCGCTCTCCGCCAACAACAACGACGGCGGCGCCTGTTCGGTGGTGGTGGCGAGAATCCCTGAGCTGCTCATCAACACCGATACTGTGTTCGTTTCACCACCGGAGTGAGCAGAGACGTCAGCGATCTTGCTCTCCAAAGCGCCAGTCAACTTGTCGGCGACCGCCTGACGATCGAAAGCACGCCCGAAGAAGGCAAGATTCTCACGCCACGGAGTGGTGACGGCCGGGACCGGCACTGTGGGGACGGTCGATGCGAGGGAGTCGTAGTAGCTCCGATCACCCATCGACGTGAAGATGACCAGTCCCGGATCCTGGGCGAGGACCTGCTCGATCGGGGGTGCACCGAGCGGCGGCACTGTGACCACCTCGGTACCAGCTGACGCCAGGATGTCCTGGCCGATCTCCGATCCCCACGACGTGAAGACCACGTCGGGCGTAATACCGACGGCAAGGAGACCGAGTGCGGCGTATTCGTCGAGGGAAACAATTCGCCCGAGGTCGCCCGGAACCGACGTCTCACCGAATTCATGGGACACAACACGCGTTCCCTCGACAGGTTCCGTCGTCGGTCCCGCCTCACTCGAGCTACAGGCGGCCGCAGTCAGGGCAACGACACTGACCAGCAGCGAAGCACCCAGCCTTGATAGATAACCGGGTCGCGTTTTCAACTTCATGGTGTCCTTCAGCTTCGAAAAATCGGGGATTCGCACAAATCCGAGCACTGCTCGGATTTGGCAAGTAAACCTCACCTAAGTTCATCCGTCAATCGCTTGCGCCGACTACGCGACCCGATCCGACGCCGCTAAGCTCGGTCGGACCATGACTGCGCCATCACCTGACAAAAAGCCCGCCGCGAAATCACAGCGCCGCCGGAGTTACAACACCGGGATCACTGCGGACGCAGTGCTGTCCGTTGCGTTCGGGCTCAGTCGCGAGCACGGAGTCGAGGGCTGGTCGCTGCGGCAGCTTCTCGGCGAACTCGATACGTCGTTTTCCGTCGTCTATCGGCTCGTCGGAGATCGCGAAGCACTCTCGGCGGCGGTGGTCGACGGTGCGATGTCGGCCGTGAACGTGCCGTCCGCAGAAGAAGATTGGCGTCAATGGTTGACACATCTACTCTTGCAGATGCGAGAAGCGTTGATCGGGTGTCCGGGCGCGGCGCAGTGGCTGCTGATGAACGGAGTTGCCACCGAGCGCAGCCGGGTACTCATGGAGGCCGGATTGGCATCGCTGACAGACGCCGGGTTCGGAGCGGAAGCCGCCCAGGCCTATACCGTCGCCTTCACCTCGACAACCACGCTGATCGCCATGAACGACGCCAGGCGCATTCCCAGCGGTCAGCCTTCACCCGATCACGGCGCGATGCTGGAACGACTGAGCAACGACGGGCCCGCCGATCCCCGTTCATCGATGGAGACACTGATCGGGAAGTTCGCGGGGCCACCGGATACTGCGGAAGCGACACGGGCAGAACACTATCGCTACACACTCGACCGTGTCCTCGACGGTCTCGAAGCGCGACTGGACGCAATCAAAGAGTCACAGAAATGACCGAGGGGTCGCTGTCGCACTTACGCGACAGCGACCCCTCGGACGGTCCGGATTCTCGGTAGGCCTAACGGAACAGGTTCGCGACAAACGGAATCGTGTCGGCCTGCGATTCGACCAAAGCACCGCTGTGATCGGTGTTGTAGGTCTTGAAGGTGACCGGTTCACCGTTGGCGACCAACGCTGCCACCAGCGAAAGCGCCGACGGTGCAGGAACATCCACGTCAAGTAGACCCTGGCCGATGAAGATGGGGCGGTCGTATCCGCTCGTCGGCACACCCATGTAATCGTTCAACAGACCCTGGAAGTTCGGGATCTGACTGAGCGGGCGGGAGAAGATGTCACCGAGCACCAGATCCTTGGATGCCTCGTCCAAGTCTGCGGCGCAGAGCTTTTCGGCCGAGTCGACCTTTTCCCTGCCCAGTTCGTTGAGGTACGAGTTCAGGTCGATCTCGGGGTGCGCTTCGCGCAGGC
This sequence comes from Rhodococcus sp. NPDC060176, assembly GCF_042728675.1. Lineage (NCBI taxonomy): Bacteria > Bacillati > Actinomycetota > Actinomycetes > Mycobacteriales > Nocardiaceae > Rhodococcus > Rhodococcus sp. NPDC060176. The sequence goes on along the minus strand of NZ_JBHWYS010000001.1, from coordinate 667,896 downwards.
CCGCGAGGATGTAGAGCGCGTACGAGGTCAAGCCGCCGCCGAGGGCGATGGGCGGGAAGCCCGGACCTGCAGGCAGGAGCGTCAACTCGATGTTGGCCGGCACGCCGGTACCCACACCGCCGCGATAGTCGAGAGAATCCCCACCGTATTCGGTGGCGTAGCGCGCCGTCGTGATGGCCGCACCGCCGCCCTGCGACTGCCCGACCACTGCCCACCGATTCGAGATGGTGGGGTCGATCACCCGAGCCGCCTTGACCGAGTCGACGACGCTGTGCGCCTCCACCTTTCCGTCGAGATACGGCATCAGTCCCGGTGTTCCCAGACCGACGTAGTCGGTGGCGACTACGGCGTAGCCCTCGGAGAGCCAACGCCCCAGGTAGGGGTAGTCACGCTCGGGCAGGCCTGGACCGACCAGCGAAGGGGCACAGGAATCGTCGAGTCCCGTGGTGCCGTGCGCCCACGCGATGACGGGCCACCCACCTTCCGGTGCCGGACCGGCCGGGACGTAGTAGGCGCCACTGCTCAGCGCAGGCCCGCCGTTGGAACCGATGGTCCAGTAGGTGAATCGCTTGGCGTCGGCGGTACCCGGAATCCACAGATCTTTCGGTAGCGGCTCACTCGACACCAGAGTGCCCGTGGCTTGCGACGCGCTCGGTGCCTGTGCGGACGCGATGGGCGCAGCAACGGCGGAGCCGATCGTTGCAGCACAGAGGGCTGCGATGGATATGCGTGCGAACGACTTCGACTGGAATTTCACGTCTGACGACTCCGGTTCGTGCGATGGGCGACCTCGTTGGACGCTATCGTAGATTTTGTTTAACCGATCGGTCAAGCAAAATTTTGCAGTTTGACAATAAAGACATGTCGAAATCCCGACCGTGACTCCGACCTAGCATCGAACCGGCACCAGAAAGTAGGAGGATGGATCCATGGCCCACGTACAGCGCTTCGACCACATCGGCATCACCGTCGCGGACCTCGAATCAGCGACGGCGTTCTTCGTCGGACTTGGCCTCGAACTGGAGGGCACCGGATCCGTGGAGGGTGAGTTCGTCGAAACCGTCTGCGGTATCCCTGGAGCCAAGTGTGAAATTGCAATGCTGCGCCCGCCGGGCGAAGGGTCACGGCTGGAACTCTCGTCCTTCGTCACGCCCGACCACATACCCGGATCGCCTGCTCCGATGGCCAACGAGATCGGGCTGCGCAACGTGTCTTTCGAGGTGGGCGACCTCCAGGCGGCGGTCGACGCGGTGGCTGCAGACGGGTACGGGCTCATCGGCGGGATCGGTGAGTACGAGAACAGCGTGCGCATGGCTTACGTCCGGGGGCCTGAAGGGATCATCGTGTCCCTGTTCGAGCAGATCGCCTGAAGAGTCACGGCAATCGGACCGTCAGATCGCCTTCCACGAGCTGGCCAGAGCGCCCATCGCAGCCGCGAATTCGGCGAACGCCGCGTCGATTCTGACGCGGTCACCGGTGGTCACCAGATCGAGTGTCAACCCGCGAATCTGCGCCAACACGATCGTCGCGTAGCGATCAGCGCGATCGGGCGGACATCCATGCGCGAGCGCAGCATCTGCCAAACCACCCAACCAGTCCCCCACTACGTGTTCGAGAAACTCGCGATACCGCTCCGGATGCAACAACGCCTGTCCGTAGATCTCGAACATCAAGCGAAAGTTCGGCAACGATTCCGCTGATGTGCGCCCATTCCAGTAACTCGTCAACATTTCGACGATGTCGGTCCCGGACGAGATGTCGAGAGAGGAGCTGTCTCGCAGGGTGGCGACTACTTCGGTGAGCAGTTGTTCCTTCGAACCGAAATGATGGATGAGTGTCGCATGACTGATCCCCAGATCCTTGGCCAACGGCCTCATGGACAGTTCACCGACGCCGTTCGCCGTGACATACGCGGTCACCTGCTCGAGCAATTCGGCACGGCGATGCTGGTAACGCAGTTTCCGGCCGTCGATCGGCGTGCTGTCCTCCACCCGCAGGAGCCTACGCAGTATCGGAAACACAGCAGTACCGGAAACACAGCAGTACCGGTTACACGGTGACGTGTTGGCGATCCGATCGACTGATCGTCACTGCGGCGACGACAACACCGATCACCACACCGATGAGAGTGTCCGCGACGCGAGCCACTGCCGCTTCGGTCCCGATCGGAGCGCTGAAACCGATGAGGAGCAGTGCCATCGGGGTGACGGCCAGTGAAGTCAGTGCATAGTTCTTGATCACGAGCAGCTCGGCAGCGGTTTGCAGAATCACGACCACGGCTACCGCTTGCCAGTAGCCGAGCGTCAACGCGATGAGAGCAGCAGCGACGACGGCGCCACCGACATTTCCCACCAACCGCTGAATCCCACGCTGGACGGTCTGCTTGTAGTTCAGCCCCTGCATCGCTGCGATGGCACCCATCGACGCCCAGAGTGGATGCTCCAACCCGGCTCCCGCCGCGAGCCAACCGGCCAGAGCCGACGCTGCCACGATGCGGAGAGCGTTCATCCGCACCGGGCGCGAATACAGCCGATTCAATCCTTCGAGAAAATAGCCTTCGGGTGTGGCCAGGGTCTGTGCCGGTACGAGGTCGTGTTCGATCATGCTGGAACGCTTGAGCTTCCGAAGCTCCTTCTCGTGCCGAGCGATGCTGCGAATCAGGGTGGCGTCGGCGTGCAACTGCCACTCCTGAACTGCCGCTTCTGCTTCGTCGAGCACTGCGACCAGTTCGCGGCCGTGATCGACGGTCGACTTGATCCGGCCACTCGACGCGATGACCAAGCGCGCGTTGGCAATTGATGCGAGTGCTGGGTCCACTCCGTCTTTGCCGGACTGTTCGAGGCGCCCGACGGCAGAGACGGCACGAGCCACTGCCAGGCGAGCAGGTCCCATCGGCAACACGAGTGCCGGAAGCATCGCGGCTATCCACCCGACCAGAACTCCGAGCGCACCGACAGTCACCAACCTCGCCAAATCATCGAAGCTGGAGGCATATCCGGCTGCACCGGTCGCTGCGAAGACGAGGATGACGGGCCCCGGCCCGGTGATCCGGAAGCCCGACATGAAGCAATACGACGCACCGGCCAGCAACGACAGGATGCCGATCTGCACCCATATCGGAACGCCCGCGACACCCATGGCGCCGCCGAAGGCAATCGAAACCACCAGTGCAGCGCCCACCATTGCCAGCTTGCCGGCCAACCGTGGATACGGCTCGTACCTGCCGAAAGCGGCACACAGCGCACCCAAGGCCGCGAAGCCGGCCAATTCCCGATGCCCGAGCAGTCCGCCGACCACGAGGACTACGGCGGTGGCGAGTCCGACCCTGATCGCTGGGGCGATGGTCGCGTCCGCGGATCCGATACGAAAAGCCCCTCGCCACGTCGCCCCGGAGACGGTATGTGCAATGGCCTCACTCGAATGAGTGAGACGGCTGGGCGTCCTGGCTGCGGTTTCGGTTCGGGTCACCCACCCAGCATACATTTATTTCACTAGTAAATTACTTGTGAAGTAATGTGAAATCTGTCGCTAAGATGGGGCCATGGGCGCGGCGAACAGATCCGAAGACGACTTCATCGACAAAGTCCGTCGCGAATGGAAGCGCGCCTACCCCGAGTTCGACACTGCTCCCGTCGAGGTGATGGGCCGGATCGCCCGCATCAACGCGCAGTCTCTCCACCAGCTCGACCGGGCGCTGGCATCGAGCGGAGTCTCTCGAGCCGAATTCGACGTGATGAGCGCACTCGCTCGCAGCGACCGTCCTCTGCGAGCGAGCGAGGTCACCGCCGTCACGATGGTCAGCGGCGCCGCCACCACAAAACACGCCGACCGCCTGGCCAAACTGGGCTTTGTCGAGCGCCAGCGTTTCGAACACGACGGGCGGGTGGTTCTGCTTCAACTCACCGATGCCGGTCGCGAATTGGTCGAGGCAGAGTTTCCCCGACGAGTCGAGCGAGACCGTCAGGTTCTGACCGGACTCGACGAGAGCGAACGAGCCCAACTGACGGCACTGCTCAAACGAATCTCACTCAACATCGACTCAGGCATCTGGGACTGATCTACTTCGGCAGCGGTACGTTCTGCAAACGCACCTGACCGCGTGCCACCTCTTTGCCCGATTCCGGATCGGTGATGACCACCGACCACAACTGCTGAACCCGTCCTTGCTGAATCGGGAGAGCTACGACGTCCACGCGCCCACCCGTGCGGGCGCGCAAGAAATCCGTTCCGTTGTGCACTCCGACGGCAAATTCGCCACGGTCCGCCACTGCGGTACTCGCCCCGATGCTCGCGGCCGACTCGACGGCAGTCGTGTAAACGCCGCCGTGGACAACGCCCCACGGAGTGTGGTGTGCCTCGGACAGATCGATGTGCCCGACAACCTTGGTGCCGGAGACCTCGTCCAGTTGCAATCCGGCGGCACTGACAAATCCGCTTGCTGCCTCGAGATTCAATTCCGTCATGTCGACCCCTCATCTGCTCGGTTGGATTTCTCGACTCACCTTCCGCCCCGAAATACGTGCCGTCAAGTGCTAAGTTGGATTTCCCAACTAACGTCTTCAACCAATAAGGACACCGACACGATGGCGACAAAAGGACGCAACTGCTCCATCGCCAACGCCTTGGAGGTCGTCGGCGAGAAGTGGTCACTTCTGGTGCTCAGAGAAATCGTTCTCGGGCAACGACGGTTCGACGAGATCGCCGCGGGCACGGGAGCCAGCCGCGACATCCTCGCCGCGCGTCTGCGCACCCTTCTCGACGCCGACGTCCTCGCAAAGCGTCGGTACGAAGAACATCCGCCGCGCTACGAATACGTCGCCACCGAATCAGGGAAGGCGCTCTACCCGATCCTGATGGCACTCATGGAATGGGGAGACACCTTTGCGACGCCGGGTCCGCCGCCAACCGTCGTCGAGCATCGTTGCGGTGAAATCATGCACGCCCAAGTTGTGTGCGCACACTGCAAAGAGCCGCTGGCCGCCAGAGACGCGCGCGTAGTCGAACTCTCGCCGCCTGCTCGATAGCGTCAACGTCCGGGCGGAAACCCGCCGGTTGCGATCGGACCCCACGAGTCGACGGTGACACGGATCAGGCTCTTGCCCTGCTTGCGCATGGCTTCGCGGTACTCGTCCCAGTCAGGATGATCACCGGCGATGGATCGGTAGTAGTCGACCAACGGTTCCACCGAATCCGGGAGATCGATCAACTCCGCGGTTCCGTTGACCTGGACGTACGGACCATTCCACTCGTCAGAGTGGATACACAGAGACACCGCCGGCGTCCGTCGAACATTCGCCGCTTTGGCCCGTTCCGGGTACGTAGAGATGACGATCCGACCCTCGTCGTCGACACCACACGTCACCGGAGAGATCTGCAACTCGCCGGATTTCTTCACCGTGACGAACGTGGCCCGATGGCGCGGCCTGACGAATTCGAGGAGCTCGGCAAACGACACACGATCTGCGCTGGCGATCTTGGACATGGCCTCAGCCTAATTCGATTTACCAACTGACGCTCAGGGCATCTCGATGGTCTGAGCACGTGCGATTTCGCCGATTGCACGAATGATGTAGGCGCTCTGAGCTTTCTTCACTCCTGTGGACAAGCTCCCGATGACCAGGACCGCCGAACGCAGGTACGCGCCGTGCCCGATGCGGAACGAATCGTCTTCCAGATCCGAGATCCCGAGCGCCCCGGTGTAGACCGCGGCCAGTGCCTGCACGTCCAGATCCGGCAGCCACACGATCGTGGACTTAGCGCAAGTAGTCAGCGCATCCTGCACGTCCCCACTGGACAAGCCGTCCGGATGCGTGTCCTCGAGCAATTCGCGCACGATCGCCGCGTGAACGGAGCTGACCTGCTCGAAGGAGAGCCCGCGCAGTTCTTCGACGGCGGCGAGCAATCCGTCACGATTTGCCGCCCGGACCGCGACCAGTGCGTCGGCCGTGGCATCGGCGATGTCACGGGCCACGTTCGGCCAAGCCGTCGGCCAGCCCTGTTCGGGCGTCCACTGTTCGGGCATCATCGTGGTGTCTCCTCGGTCTTCGCGTTCACGCGGAAGCCTGCCACAGCCCACCGACAGGCCAGGCGATCCGTCAGTGCAGCCGCCCCAACAAGGACATTGCGTTGTGCGGCGCAAAGCCTTTCATGTCGTTGTCGAAGTAGACGTACACGTCGAGGTCCTCGTCCATCCAGTCCCGAAACCGCTTGGTCCACTTGTCCAGAGCTTCCTCGGTGTACCCACTCGCATACAACTCCTTGTCTCCGTGCATCCGCACGTAGACGAAGTCGGTAGTCGGAGTGGTGATGCGGGGGTACCTACCGGCGGTGTCTGCAACGACAAAACCGATGGAGTGCTCGCGCATCAGGTCCACGGCTTCGTCGGTCTCGAAGCTGGCGTGCCGCGCCTCCACCGCGTAACGGATCGGTACATCCTTCTCCGTCTGCGCGAATACTCTCTCGTCGGTCAGCTTGTCGTCGTGCTGCGCTGCCAGATCGGCAGCAGCCTGCGTGGTACGGGGAAGACCGTCGAAGAAATCCGCCAACCGCCGCGGTTCGAACTGCAGCGTCGGAGGTAGTTGCCACAGAATCGGCCCGAGCTTGGGACCGAGAGCGAGCGTCCCGGCGGCGAAGAAGTTCGCAAGTCCGTCGCGGGCGTCGAGCAGCCGTTTCATGTGCGTGATGTACCGGCCACCCTTGATCGCGAACACAAAATCTTCGGGAGTTTCACTGCGCCATTTGGTGTAGCTTTCCGGCTTCTGCAGCGCATAGAACGAGCCGTTGATCTCGATCGACGTCAATCTCTCTGCGGCGTAAGACAATTCTTTGCGGTGAGCAAGACCTTTCGGATAGAAATCTCCGCGCCACGCGGGATACGTCCACCCGGAGATACCTACCCGAATATCTGCCATCGCTTCAGACTAAGCGGCACTCCAGTGTTTTACACTCCGTGTTTTCAAACTCCGGCACTGAGCGCGACGGATACCGGTACGACGGTCAGGCACACCACCGCGGCGACGAACAACGCGATCACGAGGCGACGGTCCCATTTTCCGCGTGCACCGCTGGCAGCCAGCATGAAGATCACAAAACCTACACACACGGACACGATAGTCACGATCACCGGAGTTCCAACCATGCCGTGATTGTCCCCTACCCATTGCCACCGAGCGCCCTACGGGTACACGATCGAAGTACCCATCCCGAGCAAGGAGTGGAAATGCCGAAATACCTCTGGCAAGTGACCTACTCGCCCTCCGGCGCCGCCGGCCTACAACAGGAGGGAGGCACTGCGCGACGCGACGCGATAACCCGAATGGTCGAAAGCATCGGCGGCACAGTCGAATCCTGCCACTTCGCACTGGGCGGTCACGACATGTTCGTGATCGGCAACCTGCCGGACGACGTCGCGGCCGCCGCATTGAGCATTCGTACAGCTGCGGCAGGTGCAGCCCGCTCGGAGTCGATCACACTGCTCACGCCGGAGCAGATCGACGAGGCAGTCAAGCGACCGACCGACTACCGCGCGCCGGGCAAATGATGTCGGAAGGAATAGATCCCGTCAGCGCCCGAGTTGCACCCGCTGTGACGGAGACTACGCAAACACCCGACCTTGGCACCTACGGAATCTGGCGAGGAGCGGCTGGTTTGCCGCCCGAACTGGGAACAGCGATCGAGAAACTCGGTTTCGGCACCATCTGGATCGGCGGCTCACCGCGGTCCGATCTACGGATCGCCGAGAAACTCCTCGATGCGACCGAGCACATCACCGTGGCAACCGGAATCGTCAACATCTGGTCCTCACCTGCGGCTGAGGTGGCGGAGTCCTATCACCGACTCGAAGCCGCACATCCGGGGCGATTCCTCCTCGGTGTAGGCGTCGGACATCCGGAGGCGACCGGTGACTACACCAAGCCGTACGCCTCGCTGGTGTCTTACCTCGACGAACTCGATGCAGCCCAGGTCCCGGAATCTCGCCGTGTCCTCGCCGCGCTGGGACCGAAGGTGTTGAAACTGTCCGCCGATCGCGCCGCCGGCGCGCATCCCTACCTGACCACCCCAGAACACACGGCCGAAGCTCGTGAAATCCTCGGACCCTCGAAGATTCTTGCTCCTGAGCACAAGGTTGTTCTGGAAACCGATCCGGAGAAGGCCAGAGCAATCGGACGTCCCGCCGTCGCCAACCCCTATCTGTATTTGCGCAACTACACGAGCAATCTCGAGCGCCTCGGTTTTGCACCCGAAGAGTTGGCCAACGAGGGAAACGATCGCGTGATCGATGCCCTCGTTGCACGCGGTACCGCGAAGTCCATCGCCGATCGACTTCGCGAGCATGTCGCGGCGGGCGCCGATCACGTTGCGATCCAAGCACTTCCTGCCGAGGGTGATCCGCTCGCGACCTACGAAGCACTGGCCGCCGAACTCTTCGGCTGACCGGACAACCCTTGACTTGGATAAGTTGTGTCCGAGTATACTTGGACATGACTTATCCGAGTAAAGGAGAAAATCATGAAGATCGTCATTTTCGGGAGCGGGCTCATCGGAAGCCAGGTCGCCGCCAAGCTCACTGACGCCGGGCACGACGTGAAGGCACTCGGTCGTGCCGACGGGATCGACATCACCACCGGCACAGGTATCGCCGAAGCCGTCGAGGGCGCCGACGTCGTCGTGGACCTGACCAATTCCCCGTCCTGGTCGGACGAAGACGTCTTGGCCTTCTTCCGTGACGGAACCGGCCACATCCTCGCCGCCGAAGAGAAGGCAGGCGTCGGGCACCACGTCATTCTGTCCATCGTGGGTGCCGATCGACTGCCCGATTCGGGGTACATGCGAGCCAAGGTCGCCCAGGAAGACCTGGTCAAAGCGGGCCCGATCCCCTACACGATCGTCCGCTCGACCCAGTTCTTCGAGTTCGTCGCCGGAATCGCCGACGCGGGAACCACCGATTCTGGAACCACCGACGGCGCTGTCCACGCAACGCCGGGACATCTGCAACCCATCGCGTCTCGAGACGTCGTTTCTCACGTCGCCGAGGTAGTGACCGCCGCGCCGCAAAACGGCACGGTCGAGATTGCCGGGCCCGAACCGCTGGGCATCGACGAACTGGTCCGGCGCCTGTTCCTCGTCACCGGCGACAAGCGTTCGGTGATCTCCGATCCCGAGGCCGGCTACTTCGGCGCGAAACTCGACAACTCGGCACTCACCCCGACACCCGGTGCAGATGCATGGATTGCGCCGACAACATACGACGCGTGGCTTGCCGAGAAGGCCTGACGTACACCCTCGACCGATGTCCGACCCGCACCGCTTTCCGCGGCGTCGATAGAGTCCAATCATGAAGCTTTCCGGAGGCGTGGAGTGGTCACTCCACTGCTGTGTGGTTCTCAGCCAGGCCGAGGGGCCGGTACCCACAGCCAGACTCGCCGAACTTCACGGGGTGTCGAAGACATACCTGGCGAAGCATCTGCGAGCGCTCGCGCACGCCGGTCTGGTCAATCCGACCGAGGGCCGAGACGGTGGGTACGTTCTCACCCGGGCTCCCGAGAGCATCACGGTTCTCGACGTCGTACAGGCGGTTGACGGCACCGAACCTGCGTTCCGGTGCACGGAGATTCGGCAGCAAGGAATCCTCGCCGCTCCGCCCGAGCAGTGCCGTTCCGCCTGCGGAATAGCCAAAGTCATGGCTGACGCCGAAAAAGCCTGGCGCGCATCACTGTCGGGGGTCACGATTGCCGATCTAGCTGCAACCCTGGACCTTCCGGCCCTCAGAAAGATCCTGACGGAACCGATCTCGCCCTAGAGTCGTCTACGCCTCACGATGCATTAATGCGTCTTTCAACTATCGGGTACCTTGTTCGGGGATCAAATCTTGACGAAGAAACCTCCGGGAATTTTCGCAAGATCTCGGAGGGGGTTTCATGGGAGTCAGTGGCGCTGCGGGGTTGGGGCAGAATATCCGTCAGACAACGGGACTGTTGCGTCGCTGGTGGTCCCTTGCGTACGACGGCGAGTGGTTCCCCAGGTTTCTGGCTGCTCGATCGATGCTGGGGACAGCCAGGGTCGTCGTCACCTTCTGGTGTGCGGTGTTCGTCGCACTCGCCGTACTGGCTCAATTCGTGAAGGGCGGCGCAACCGAAGTCCCTGAACGGCTCGCTGCTGGGACAGCATGTGTGATCGCGCTGTACTGCATGATTCGTTGGTCGTTCGGACGATCCTGGCCGAGCCACCGACAATCCGTTCGATTCATTGCGCTCACCAACATCTGTTTGTCCTTGATCCTGCTCGCCGGAATCCATGCGAGCTTCCTGGCACTGACCGGTGCGGTGCTCTTCGTAGTCGTCGCGAACTATTCGTCGGTGTTTCACAGCCCCCGGATAGTGACTGCGCAGATCGCCGGTGCACTGCTGGTCGTAGCCCTACTGACAATTCGAGCGGTCACCGATCCGGATACCGATTCCTCGCTGTCGGTGTCTACTGGATTGGTCATCGGGTGTGTTATCGCCTCAGCCGCGATGACCGTGCATTTTCTCGTCCTGTATTTGACCGACGATGCACGACACGCTTGGCGAGATCCGCTCACCGCTGCCCTGAATCGGCGTGGGCTGCACAATGTCTGGCACCAGCTGTTCGATGTCGAAGAACTCCGGGGACACGTAGTCCTTGCGATAGTGATCGACGTCGATTCGTTCAAGAGCGTCAACGACAAACTCGGTCACGCCGAAGGCGATCGGATGCTGGTGACCGTGGGTCGACGATTGAACTCGGCCGTCGGAGAGATCGGGTTGGTGGCGCGGACGGGCGGCGACGAGTTCGTGATTCTCATGCCGGTCGAGCCACGTCGTATCGAAAAAACCGTGGTGGACATTCACAACTCGATATCGAAGCCTGCCGGCCGACAGTCGATCTCGGTGAGCGTCGGCGCCAGCGTGTGGCTGTCCTCGACAATCCCGGACGCTTCGGGAACCATCGATCGGATTCTTGCCGATGCCGACAACGCGATGTATCGGGCGAAGCGACGAGGTGGAGACCAGGTAGCCTGGGCGGTAACGCATCTGAGCTGAATCAGCACGTCACATACCGATCAACTTCTAGAGCGACGCTTCGCTGTCGTTCGCCGGATCCAACTGATCCTGGGTAGCCGCCCAACTCGCCAAGAGTTTGAGTGCATCAGCCGTCGGCGTCCCAGGCGCTGCGGTGTAGACCAGCAGTGTCAGCCCGGGATTGGACGGCAATTCCATCGCCTCGAAGTTCAGTTCCAGGTCGCCGACGACGGGGTGGCGAACCTTCTTGAAACCCGTCCGATGAAAGCGCACATTGTGTTTCGCCCAACGGGTGCGGAATACCTCACTGCGGGTGGCAAGTTCACCGATGAGCTCGGTCAGCGCCTTGTCGTGGGGATTGCGCCCCGCTTCCGAGCGGAGCATCGCGGCAATGTCGTCCGCCGCGCGCTCCCAATCCACGAAGAAGTCTTGCGACGCCGGGTCCAGGTACACGAAGCGGGCGTTGTTCGCCGGCCTACGCGGATCAGCCAGGACCGGCGAATACAACGCGCGCGCCATGCGATTGGCCGCCAGCATGTCGTGCCTGGCATTACGTACCCACGCCGGGGCGTCGGTGATGGCGTCGAGTATCTGCTGAATCGCCGGGCTCACGCCCTTGGGCGCCGGCCGCTTTCTACTCGGTGCGCCTGCACCGGCAGCCTTCGCCAGGTCGTACAAATGGGCAGTTTCGGCCTCGTCGAGTTGTAGTGCTCGGGAGAGGCTTTCGAGTACCGAGTCCGACGCTCCAGCCAGATTTCCGCGCTCCATGCGTACGTAGTAGTCGATGCTCACACCGGCGAGCAGAGCGACTTCCTCACGGCGCAATCCCTTGACTCTACGGTTTCCGCCGTAGGCCGGCAGTCCTGCCTGCTCGGGTGTGATGCGAGCACGACGGGAGCTGAGGAATTCGCGAATCTCGGCTCGGTTGTCCATGCAGTTCACGTTACTCAAGCGGCGATGACAGAGGGAGGTACTGCCGTTACCTGGAACAACAGACACTCCCGCGCCCGCGATGCGCGGCGTTGACTCATTGCAGTCGACCGGTTCACGCAGAAACGTCGACCCAGAAGCACGCAACACCATAAGCAAGAGGGGACATCATGCGCGCAACCATCATGTACGGCGCCGGAGACGTTCGAGTCGAGACCGTGCCGGATCCAGTACTTCAGCAGCCGACGGACGCGATCGTACGGGTCGTCAGGGCCTGCGTCTGCGGCTCTGACCTGCACCCTTACCACAACATGCCGGCCACGCCAGGCGGTTCCCCGATGGGCCACGAGTTCGTCGGAGTGGTCGAAGAGATAGGTCGGGAGGTGTCCACGTTGAAGAAGGGCGACTTCGTCATCGCTCCCTTCGCCTGGTCGGACGGGACGTGCGACTTCTGCCGCGAAGGCTTGCAGACTTCCTGCCGACACGGCGGATTCTGGGCCGGAAACGGGATCGGAGGCGGGCAGGCGGAGGCCATCCGCGTGCCGTTGGCAGACGGCACCCTGGTCAAGGCACCGGTGGGCGAGGATTCCGAACTCCTGCCGTCACTGCTGACGCTTTCCGACGTCTTCGGCACCGGCTATCACGCGGCGGTCAAGGGCGGCGTCAACCAACGCACGACGGTCACGGTCATCGGAGACGGAGCAGTGGGCCTGATGGCAGTGCTCTCCGCCAAACGCCTCGGTGCCGAGCGCATCATCCTCATGGGGCGCCACAAGATCCGCACGGACCTCGGCCTCGAGTTCGGAGCAACCGATGTGGTTGCCGAACGTGGCAACGAAGGCATCGAGAAAGTCCGTGAACTGACCGGCGGGGACGGTACTCACGTCGTTCTCGAAGCGGTAGGTCATATGCCTGCCTACGAGCAGGCACTCGGAGTTGTCCGACCGGGCGGCGTCATCAGCCGAGTCGGAGTACCCCAATACGAAGAAGCTCCAATCGGATTCGGGACACTCTTCGGGCCCAACATCACTCTCACCGGCGGACCGGCTCCCGTTCGCGCGTACATCGAAGAACTGATGCCCGACGTTCTTGACGGAAAGATCCAGCCGGGCAAGGTCTTCGACCGCACCGTCGGACTGGACGACGTTGCGGAAGGCTACCGAGCCATGGATTCCCGTGAATCGCTGAAGGTCCTCGTCCGCCCGTAATCCACCACCTGTGAAGAAGAAGCGCGTGACTCACACTGCCGACAACCCGGCCGCCGGTCGAATCAATTCCACCGCGATCCTGGCGATCATTCTGATCAGCTATTTCATGATCCTGCTCGACAATTCGATCATCTTCACCGGTCTACCCAGCATCGACATCAGCATGGGTTTCTCGGCGACCGGTCTTTCCTGGGTCCAGGACGCCTACACCCTGGTGTTCGGCGGCCTTCTCCTGCTGGGCGCTCGTCTCGGGGACATCTTCGGCCGTCGTCGCGTATTCGTCTCCGGGCTCGCGATTTTCGCGATTGCGTCGTTTCTCGTCGGCGTCGCACCGAACGGGTGGTGGCTCATCGCGGCACGCGCTCTCCAAGGCGTCGGAGCTGCGGTGGTGGCCCCGGCGTCGCTGTCACTGTTGACCGCCAGTTTCCCACCTGGTCGGGAGCGAACGCGCGCTGTTGCCTGGTACGGCGCTGCAGCGGGGATAGGCGCCAGCCTCGGACTCGTGATCGGTGGCGCCCTGGCCGACTGGGTGTCATGGCGCGCAGGCTTTTTCATCAACGTTCCGATCGGTATCGCGATGATCGCGCTCGCTCCCCGGTTCATTCCGGAAACCGAGCCGAACACCGGACGTTTCGATGTGACCGGCGCCGTTCTCGCCACACTCGGCATGACCGCACTCGTCTTCGGCACCGTCAACTCGGCCGAAGCGGGGTGGACCTCACCGATCACTGTTACGACCCTGGCGACTGGGGCGACACTTCTGATCCTGCTCTTCCTCAACGAAGCGCGTGCGGAACAGCCGATCATGCCGCTGAGATTGTTCCGTAGCCGAGAGCGATCCGGTGCCTACGCCGCCCGAATGCTCTATCTGGGTGCCATGATCGGATTTTTCTACTTCACTACTCAGCTACTCCAAGGTGTTTTGGGCTTCAGCGCGTTCCAAGCCGGCGTCGCCTTCTTCCCGATGACGATCGTCAATTTTGCTGTGGCGATGCTTATTCCGCGACTGACGCCGCGATTCGGCAACTCCGCGCTTCTTTCGGTTGGCATTGCCGTTACTCTCGCCGGCATGGGCTGGCTCAGCCTGGTCCATCCCAACAGCTCGTATCTCACTGCGATTGCGCTTCCGATGTTCTTGATCGGCGCCGGGCAGGGGTTGGCATTCGCGCCACTGACCTCCGCCGGTATCTCCGGAGTACAGGCCGAGGATGCAGGTGCCGCATCAGGATTGGTCAACACTGCCCACCAACTGGGCAGCGCTCTCGGGCTCGGCATCATCGTCGCGGTCTCGGCAGGAGCCGGATCCACTGCCGACGACGCTGCAACCGCACTCACCGATCACGTGTCAACGGCTCTCACCACAGGAACCGTCCTGCTCGCCGCTTGTCTCGTCATAGTTCTCGCACTGATCGTCCCGGCTACGAGAACGCGAAGTACCACACAGCAATTCGAACCGGAGAAAGGAACCAGAGATGTCGCACTCGTGGACCGAGGCTGAACTGACCAAGATCGGCAGTGCCGAGGAATTGCAGATCTCCTCGTTCCGCCGCGACGGCACCGCGAGGCCGTACGTCACCATATGGGTTGTTCGGGCCGGCAACGAGTTGTACGTGCGCTCGGCATACGGAACCGACAACCCTTGGTTCGTCCGAGCAACGGCAAGCGGAACGGGCCGAATCCGAGCAGGAGGAATTGAACGGGACGTCTCTTTCGAGGCCGCCACAGCGGATGCCCACTCCGTGATCGACTCCGCCTATCACACCAAATACGACCGCTACGGCCCACAGATTGTCGGCTCCGTGACCGGGCCGGAGGCCGCGCCCAACACAATTCGACTTGTTCCGCTGACGCAGAACTGAACTCACCCTTTCGATCCCGAGGAGAACTCATGGAAATCTTGACGCCCCAGCCCACCAGCAAGGCACCCGGCGACTGGTTCACCGGCGACGTCTGGTGGGACGTCATCTACGCCGGCCAGGAGCCGTCGAGGATGCGCGCCAACATGGTTCGCTTTGCACCGTGTGCGCGAACCGACTGGCATTCACATGCCCTCGGGCAGACCCTCCACATTGTCTCCGGCACCGCGCTGATTCAAGCTCGCGGCGGCGAGATCATCGAAGCGCACCCGGGCGAGACCGTCTATACCCCGGCGGGAGAAGAACACTGGCACGGCGCGGCACCAGATCGTTTCATGAGCCACCTCGCACTGTGGGAAGGACCCGGCGACGGTAGCGCCGAAACCACGTGGGGCGACAAAGTCACCGACGAGGAATACAACGGCCTCCGCGCCAACCGTCGCTGAGACCGGATAAGTCTCAGATACGTCGCATCACGGAAACAACCTTGCCCAAGATGGCCGCTCGGTCGCCGTCGATGACGCTGTACGCGGGATTGCGAGGCTCGAGATACACGTGACCGTCGCGGCGCCGGAGCACCTTCACGGTGGCCTCACCGTCGATCATCGCGGCAACGATCTCACCGGAATGGGCCTCGTCCTGGCGCCGCACCACGACGACGTCACCGTCGCAGATTGCTGCGTCGACCATCGACTCACCACGCACCCGAAGACCGAACACCGTGCCGGAACCGACGAGCTCGCGAGGAAGCGCGAGTACCTCGTCGGTGTGCTCTTCCGCGAGGATCGGCGCGCCGGCGGCAATGTCGCCGACCACTGGAACCGTCACGGTATTCGACGACGACTGTTCCTTCGCGCCCACGAGGAAAGGCCGCACGTCCAACTGCCGAGCCATGGCCGCTCCCCGGCGGAGGAAGCCCTTCTCCTCGAGGCTCTTGAGGTGCTTGGACACCGTCGATGTCGAGCGCAAGCCAACCGCGTCTCCGATCTGCCGCGTGCTCGGCGTGCACCCGTTGGCAGCAACGAGATCCCGGATGGTCATCAGAATCTGCTGCTGGCGGAGCGGCAGGGAGGAGGCGTCGAGGCCACCGAACATGTCGAGATCGTCGTAATCGGTCACGACGAGAATCGTAGTGAGAGGTCCCGACATCTCGGCCAGGCAGGGAGGCCGGGAAAGAAACAGCGGTCACAGTTTGTTTCCCGAGCAGCACATGGCACGCTGGGCTGATGGAGCCCCTCGAACCGATGCGTCCAGTGAGCGTCCCCGCAGATACCCATACTTCGACGCCGATCTGGAAGACAGCGCCACTTGCGATGGGAGCGACATGCTTTGTGGCTTATGCCATGTTGTCGACGCGGTCGGGGGCCGGCTCGATAGCAATCGGAGTCGCCATGGCCGTCGTGGGCGTTGCACTTTACTTCGCATCGGTCGGACGGACGCTCAGAGAAAACTCGGGCAGGCGTGTACCGGTACTGGGAACCCCACCCGTGTCGCCCCGTGACGTCGATCTGCTCGCCGGGGCCGGGACGCCGTTGATCATGGGCGGATCGTTGCTGGCCATACGAGCAGCGGGATGGACCTGGGCCTACCTCTACCTCGGACTGCTTGCCGTAACCATGGTCGCTGCCTATGTTCTTCCCGTCGTGGTGCACAACCGACGATTGCGGAAGCGAACTCACCGATCACAGACCCCGTGACGCGATCGGGTACGTCGACGCAACATCTCCAGCACATTCGCCGACGTCCCCAGTGGTGCGACCGGTTCGCCTCAGGTGGAGTCGACTATGCGCTGGCGACCTTGTTGCCAGGTACGACGGAAGTGTCGACCTTACTGAACTGCAGCACACCGTCTTCGATCTCGGCGTCGTGCATCAGCTTGCGGTCGCGGTAGTAGTTGTTGACCACTTTCCACGCGCCACGGGCACCCTGGCGCGGCATTTCTCCGTCGCCACGCTGAATGTAGCCCGAGGTCAGCGCTCCGCCCATGAGAGATTCTTCGGCGAAGTCCTCGGGTTCGGCGTGAACCTCGAAAGTCGTGTAGCTGCGCTTACGCATGATCTTGAGTACGCGACACAGATAGGACGCGGCGAGGTCGGCCTTGAGCGTCCAGGATGCGTTGGTGTAGCCGAGAATCATCAGGAAGTTCGGAATGTCGGAGTAGAGAACACTCTTGTAGGCGACTGTCTCGTTGAGCTTGACCGGCTCGCCGTCGATGCTCATGGCCGCCCCGCCCAGGATCTGCACGTTCAAGCCGGTCGCCGTGACGATGATGTCGGCCTCGAGTTCGAGACCCGACTCGGTCACGATGCCATTCTCGGTGAACTTGGCGATACGGTCTGTGACGATGTCGGCCTTGCCGCTCTTGAGCACCTTGAACAGGTCTCCGTTGGGAACCACGCACAGACGCTGATCCCACGGGTTGTAGCTGGGGGTGAAGTGACGCAGGTCCACGTTCTTGCCGAGTTGCAAGCGGATCTGGGTGAGGAACAGCTCCTTCGCCAGCTTCGGGTTGGTACGTGAGAGCTGAAAGCTGGCGCGTTGCAGTGCGATATTGCGGGCTCGACCGATCTTGTACGCGATCTGGTCGGGAACGCGTGCGAGCTTGAGACCTTTGGCAACCGGGTCCTCGGACGGCAGTGCCTGGATCCACGTGGGCGAGCGCTGCAGCATGGTGACGTGACCGGCAGTGGGGGCCATCGACGGGATCAGGGTGATCGCGGTGGCACCGGACCCGATGACCACGACCTTCTTTCCGGTGTAATCGAGATCCTCGGGCCAGTGCTGTGGGTGCACGATCTGACCGCGGAAGTCGTCCTCACCGGGGAAGGCGGGGCGGTAGCCCTTGTCGTAGTTGTAGTAACCGCAGGCGCCGACGAGGACATTCGCGGTCCACGTCTCGGTCTCTCCGGTGGCCTCGATCAGGACGGTCACGGTCCACTGAGCAGTCGCACGATCGAAGTCCATTGCCACGACCTTGCGGCCGAAGTTGATGTGGTCGGTGACGCCGTATTCCTTGGCAGTTTCCTCGACGTAGTCCCGGATGCTGGAGCCGTCGGCGAGCACTTTGGTGCCGATCCACGGACGGAACCCGAATCCGAAAGTGAGCATGTCGGAGTCCGAACGGATGCCTGGGTACTTGAACAGGTCCCAGGTGCCACCGATATTTTCCCGGCGCTCGAGGATCGCGTAAGTGCTTCCCGTCTGCTCCCGAATGAGGTGACAAGCCGCGCCGATTCCGGACAAGCCAGCGCCGATGATCAGTACGTCAACATGCTGCGGCATGGAGGAAACTCGTTTCGTAGGTCGTCGCGAAGCTACATCTGGCGTCGGCGGTGGCCGAGAACGATCGGTCGTTTCAGGCCGGGTTCCCTACGGTCAGCGCCAGTAACCAGAGTATGTGCGACTTACGGTAACAGTCAATATCTCGACCCGACTCGATATCGACGTCGGACACGAGGCCTAGCAGAATGTCCACCCACAAATAGCCGACGGAGTGAAGTAGGAAGTCGATAATTAGGGCATGAACGAGATACAACCCCACAACCTCGAACGAGAGCGCTGGCGCACTCTGCCAACTCCGCCGTCGACCGAGTTGATCGAGATGGTCGGGGACGGACCTTCCAGCGCAGACTTCGACCCTGTTGAACCAGTGGCACAACAGGGGTGAGACTGTCAGGACATTCCGGTATCTCGCAGCGTGATGTTCAGCCTTCCTGATTGCAGACCGATGCCCGGAAGAGAACTTCCTGCAATAACTTTCGGCACACCGTGATACGCGAACCTCGACTCTCCGCCGAACACGAAGAGATCACCCGAGTGCAATTCGACGTCGGTGTACGGCTTGTTCCGGTTCGCGGAATTCCCGAACCGAAAGACACAACTCTGCCCGACGCTCAGTGAGACGACGGGAGCGTCGCAGCGTTCGTCCTTGTCCTGGTGCATGCCCATGCGAGCGCCCTCGTCGTAGAAGTTGATCAGCGCGGTGTCGGGTGCGTAGCTCTCCCCCGCACGCGGGTCACCGTAGGCAGCGGCAACTGCGGTGCGGCCGAGGTCGGCGAGCCAGTCGGGTACCGCTGCGACAGGCGCACCGTTCACGTCGTCGGCCGTGCGGGTGTACTTGTACGGCTGCCAATGCCAACCGAGACAGACTGTCTGCACCGACATCTTGTGCCCACCTGGGACAACAGCGGACCGCATCGGTACGGGTGCGGTTGCCCACCGTCTGCACTCGGCCACCAAGGTGCGTTGCTGTTCAACGCTGAGCCAATCCGGAACGAGGATCGCCCCTGGCGCCACTTCCAGTCGTGGCCGAGGAATCAGAGCGTTCATGGTTTCCACGCTAATCGGTCCCGAGGCATTGACACCCTCCACATCGGCTCGTATCGTAATCAACAGATTGGTTGATAAAGGAGATGGTTGACAAGTGATCGTGGATCCAGGGGCAGACGAGCGTCTCGACAAAGCGTTCATGGCGCTCGCCGACCCGGTACGACGGCGGATCATCGCCCGCCTGAGTAGCGGCCCCCAAACGGTCAACGAGTTGGCCGAGCCGTTCGAGATCACCAAACAGGCTGTCTCCAAACATATTCAGGTACTCGAAGCCGCTGGTTTGGTCACTCGCAGCCGCGACGCCCAGAGGCGGCCGGTACATCTCAACGCCGCAACTCTCGAGGCGTTGACGGCCTGGATCGACCGCTATCGACTGATCCACGAACAACAGTTCCGCAAGCTCGATCACCTACTCAGCACCACACAGAAGGAGACTTAGCCATGGCTACCACCAATCCCGTCACCATCACGGCTCCTGAGGGCGTGCCGTTCATCGACATCACCCGCGAGTTCGACGCACCCGTCAGTGCCGTCTTCGCGGCTCATTCGAATCCCGAACTGGTCAAGCAGTGGCTCGGCCCCAACGGATACGAGATGGAGATCGACGAATACGAGTTCGTCAGCGGCGGCCGGTACAAGTACGTTCATCGCAACCCCGAGGGAGAAGAGTTCCGGTTCAACGGCGTGTTTCACGTCGTTCGCGAGAACGACTTCGTCATCCAGACGTTCGAATACGAGGGATTCGCCGACGTGGTGAGCATCGAATCGATCACGTTCGAGGACCTGGGCAACGGGCGCACCCGACTCTCCGGCCATTCCGTGTATCCGAGCCTCGAAGCGCGGGACGGAATGATCGAGAGCAATATGGAGCTCGGCGTCACCGAAGGTTACGAACGCCTGGACAAGATCGTCGCGCAACTCTGACCACCTGTTTGCCCGAACCTCCGCAGTGAAAGGCAGTTTCATGGACTGGACCCTCGAAGTAGTCATCGTTCCCGTCAGCGATCTCGACCGTTCCATCGAGTTCTACCGCGACAAGGTCGGTTTCGACCTCGACCACCACACCGTGAACGAACACATGACGGTTGCCCAGCTCACGCCGCGAGGTTCGGGCTGCTCCATCGTCATCGGCAACCTGCCGTCGCAAACCGAGATGGCCCCTGGTTCGTTGAAGGGATTGCAGTTGGTCGCAGCCGACGCGGCAGCGGCTCGGCAGGAGCTCATCGACCGCGGCGTCGATGCCAGTGAGGTCACCGTCTTCGACGAGCGTGACGGTGGCACCTTCTTCGGATTCGCCGACCCGGACGGTAATACCTGGGCTGTCCAGCAGCTGAAGGTCCGCGGCGAGAAGCCGCTCATTCCGAAGGAGTACCGCGACCGCTTCGGCGCGTAGAAGCCGCCTTCCACGCTGCGTAGTCTTCGGGCATGCAGACAGCGCAGGGGCGATAGCCGGCCGCAATCGCGGTCGGCTCGTCCGAGAAGAACACCCGACTGGCGACATACCCACCACGCGCGATTGCCTGCGCCGCCCCTCGACAGTCGAGCCGGCCGTAGACCTTCGTTTTCCGGTGCCCGCCAAGCGCACCGGGCATCGAATTCTCGTAGGGTTTGTTGCGGGCGTCGCGGAGAATGTATGTCCTATTCGGCATCATGGAGCACCAATCCCAATGTTCGACGGGTACCCGCGTGCACCACGCTGACACCATGTCGCACAGGGGCTCTGGACCACCCACGCGAACTCTGGACCGGCCGATCTCGCGTGGTGAAGATCAACGCGTGACCTTGTTCGAGCACCGTGACAGTCCCTTTCGACTGGGCGCGCGGCCGCTGTTCGACGAGCAAGAACTCTCCCCCGGCGTGATCGATTCGAGGTCTGTCGAGCCCGATCACCACCTGTAAGGGAAACACCAACTCTCCGTACAGGTCCCGATGCAGTGCATTCCAGTCACCAGGGCCGTAGGACAGGAGAATCGGGGTGGGCCGATTCTGGCCGGCGTTGCGGCATTGGTCGATCCATTCTTCGAAAGTGTCCGGCCACGGTGCGCTGTCCCCCAGCTTGAACGCCCACTCTCGCGCGATCGGGAGAAGCTGCCGGTAGAAAGCCGCTCGCATAGCGGTGATCGGCTCGGGTACAGGATCACCGAAGTATCGATACTCCCCTTGACCGAAGCGGTACCGAGCCATGTCGATCGTGCTTCGAAATCGGTCGACGTCCGAGTACCAGGAAGCGATCTCGCGACACTCCGATTCGTCGAGTAGCGGTGTCGTCTGAGCGCACCCACTGGAGTTGATTCCCTCGATCAGCGCAGGCCAATCGAGGGAATCAACTCGAGCAGACAGATCGGTGAACAGGTCCATACGTCGTAGACGACGCGGCGGTCAGGAATGTGAGAATGCCAGCAGTTGGTCAGCCAAAGTGTTGTACGTACGGGCGATCCCGGCATAACTGAGCACTGGTTCCGGATTCCAGGTGCCGATCTTCCCCGCCTTCACCGCAGGCAAGTTGGACCACGCAGGATTGGTGCCGAGCGTATCCAGTTGCAAACTCGACGGACGATCGTCGAGGAAGATCATGTCGGACGGATAGTGGTCCGCCATCTCCCAGGCCAGCTTCTCGACGTAGACCGACGATCCCTCTGCTGGATCGACGACGGCAAGACCCAAACCCGCCAGGTCTGCGAGGATCGGAAATCCGGAACGACTGACTCGAATCGTGTCCGGATCTGCGGAGGCGAATAGTACGGGTGAATTGTTCAGTGAAGAAGCAACTTCGGAGATCCGCTGGCGCGCAGCGTCGTAGTCCTTTCGCTGCACGTCCATATCCGGGTCTGCTCCGAGTTCCACGGCCAGTTCCACGATCTCTCGCACGGTTCGGTCGATGGTTCCTGCTGCCGTTTCCACGAACAGTACTGTCGACAAGCCCTTCACCGCATCCAAGTTCGCCTCGTCGAGTAGAGCCGAACCACGCAACTGAGGGACTATGACGACGTCCGGCTCAAGCGCAGCGATATTTTCGAGTTCCACTTGCCCCCAGAGTTGCCCGACCATGTCGGTCTTCGAGAAATCCAAGTTGCCGGAGATGCTGGTGTCCGTCGATCCCGGCGATCGTGTGAGCGCTCCGAAAACACCGACAGGCACCAGTCCGTAATCCCACAGCGCACCCGCGATTCCGGTGTAGGTGACAAATGTTCTCGGCGGTGAATCCAACTCGATCAGGGTTCCGCGATCGTCGGTGAAGGACCAACCAGCATCGCGTGTGCCGCCGGCATCTGCGCCGGAGCGTGAGCACCCGGCCGCTGCCAGCGCAGCAGCCAATCCTGCTGCTGCGCCGAGGAACCTGCGACGATTCCAGTCCATCTCGAGACGCCTGTGCGGTCGTGGAGTGAGCAGCGTGGTCATGTGTGTGCCCTTTCGGCGATTGGTTGAACTGTTGCAGGAGTTGACGAGCGAGAAAAGAGAAGGATCGATCCAAAACCCGTGAGCATTCCGACGCCGGCGCAGAAGACCAACGGCCACAGCAGAGCAAACTCGTCCGATCCGGCGAAGAGCGAGCCGCACAAAGCAATTCCGACTGCGAGCCCAAATTGGCGCGACGAGTTGGCTGTGGCCGAAGCCGTCCCGGAGCGCTCTGCCGGAGCATCCGACATCGCGGCACCTGGCAACACCGGCGACACCATGGCTGAACCGACACCCGTCAGAATCAGTCCGGCGATAAGCGCCGGCCAGATCGGTGCGATGAGAACGTACAACATGGCGAGGCAACCGATTCCGCAGAGGACCGTCCCGAATCCAAGCGAAAATCGAAGATCGACTCGCTGAAGCCGCGATCCACCCAGTGCTGATACGAAGACAAAAGCGAGCGGTTGAATCGAGAGCACAATTGCGGCCGTCGACGCCGACAGTTCCAACCCGTTTTGCAGCCACAGTGAAAGAACGACGAGCGGGCCGTAAGCCGCAAGGTAGTAACCGAAAGCCGCGACGAGAACTCCGTCGAATTTCAGGGATCGGAACAAGGCCGGATCGAGCATCGGACTGCTGCTTCGACGCTGCCAGGACACAAATGCCGTCAACGCAACGATTGCGATGAGGAAGGCGAGAGCTGTCGAAGACGAAGTCCACCCGGCGTCGCCGCCCCACGTCACGCCGAGAACCGCGGCAACGGCAGCGAGAGTGAACAAAACCATTCCGGCCCAGTCGATATTGTCGTCGCCGCGCCTACTTTCGGCGAAACAGAAAACAGCCATTGCGAGCGCTACTGCGGCCACGGGGATTCCGAAATAGAAGACCGCACGCCAGTCGAAGAACTGCGTCAGCAGCCCTCCTGCAACATTCCCGATTCCGGCCGCCAATCCGGCGACGGCGCCCCACGCGGCAAAGGCGAAGTGACGATCACGGCCCGAGTATGCGTCGCCGAGCAGAGGCAGGAGCGTCGCGAACATCGCTGCACCGGCAATTCCTTGCGCGCCGCGAGCTGTGACCAGAACCGTGACGTCCGGAGCAACAGCACACACGGCCGTCGCAACCAGGAACACGACCAGGCCGCAGATGTAGAGGCGTTTGCGTCCCCATACATCGCCGAGCGCGCCCATGCCCACCAGAAGCGCAGCAAGGGCCAGTGTGTACGCGTCGACGACCCAGGACATCGCGCCCGTACTGCCGTTCAAACCGTCTGCGATGGCCGGCACCGCGATCGTCGTGATCGTGGCGTACGTCAGCAACAGGAAAGTTCCGATGCATGCGGCGATGAGCGGCAGCCATCGTCGTGTCGACATGGTCAACCTCCGAGTAGGGCGGTAAGTGCGCCCTAACTATGGAGGTTCAAGTCAACTTGAAGTCAAGCGCCGCTTCTACGCGAATGTCGAGTTGCTCGAGCAACCACGGACACTGCATCGGACGCTCTTGCCGACACGTCAGGTGATGCTCGAGAATCAGTTTCGCTCGCGTAGCGGCGGCGATCTGTGCCTCGAGTGCCGAAACTTGATCCGCGAGAACCGCGGAGAACTGCTCGGACGTGGTGTCGGTTTCGATGAAGGAGCGCACCTGTTCCAAGGACATTCCCGTCTCGGTGTACATCCGGATCAATGCCAGCCGTCGCAGCTCACACTGCCCGTACCAGCGTTTGCCGCCGGTTCGCGACCGCGCGGACAGCAAGCCTTCATCCTCGTAGTACCGCAAGGTCGACGCCGCGATTCCGAACGATTTTGCAACCTCGCCGATCGGGATCAAGTGCTCACGCATTCACCGATCGTAGGCTGAATGCGTAGGCGGTTCCGGCAGTTATGTGTGACTTGGCATACTGACTAACGGAAGGGGTCACGTAGGTGATCTCACGGCAAAATGCTGGATGCGCTCGTTGAACGAGGGAGAGCTGTGCTGGATCCAACGCGACCTGTCGGGCCGTACTCGTCGGGAGTGCCCGCCACTGCCCTCGAGGTCCGCATGCCGGACCTGGAACGCTTCGGCCTCGCCCAGTTGTGGCGCTCCGCGATCATCGCCGTCGTGCTGTCCACGTCGATCATGCTGGCGCTGATCGTGTGGCCTTTCCGCAAGCGTGGACGCACCTGGGCGGACGCTGCCTCCGACGGAATGGTCGACGGCTTCATCGCTCTGGGGCCCACCTTCGTCAAGCTCGGTCAACTGGTCGCGTCGTCGTCCGGCCTGTTCCCGGCCCCGGTCGCCAATGCGTGCCTGCGTTGCCTCGACGACGTTCCGTCCTTCCCTGCCGAGCAGGCCCGAAGAGTCGTGCAGGAGGACCTCGGTTACTCCGTGGACGAACTGTTCGCGAAATTCGACGACGCGCCTCTAGCAGCGGCATCGGTTGCGCAGGTACACGCGTGCGTTCTGCACGACGGCCGAGAGGCAGTCATCAAGATCCAGCGCCCGGACATCTATGCGCGCATGCTGATCGATCTGCGGGCGGCATATTGGGGTGCGAACATCCTCGAGAAGTTTGTCGAGTTCCTTCGAATTGCCAATGCCACCGCCATCATTCGCGATCTGCACAATGCCACGATGACGGAATTGAACAGTGCAGTCGAGGCCGACCGGCAAACCACTTTCCGGAACAACATCAGTGCGTTCGGCGACAACAAGGGAGTCACGACGCCGGAGGTCTACTGGGATTACTGCGGCCCCCGAGTCATCTGTATGGAACGCATGCGGGGCGTTCCGCTCGATCGATTCGTCGCCGGTCCGGACGGAATCGACGAAGCCCGCATGTTGATCCGGCGCGGTGTGAAGGTCTGGCTCGAATCAGTCATCGTTCACGGTCCTTTCCACGGCGACGTACACGCCGGGAATCTGTGGGTCCTCGATGACGGCCGGATAGCAATGCTCGACTTCGGCATTGTCGGTGTTCTTCCGGAAACGTGGCGATCGATACTCTCCGATATGTTCCGCGCAACGATTGTCGACGGAGATTTCGCCCGCGTTGCCCGGGGAATTCGATCCTTGGGTTATGCAACCGACTACGAAGTCGACGACGCCCAACTGGGTATGCAGGTCGCCACTGCTCTAGCTCCGATCCTCGGCCGCGATCTGGGTGAACTCAAGCTCAGCGAGCTGATCATGGCGCTGATTCAATTGGGTAAACAGTGGGGTGTTGCGAGTCCCGAGGAATTGGTTCTTTTCGGAAAGCAACTCGGATACTTCGAGCGATATGCGACGGCGTTGGCACCTGGTTGGGTGATCGGACAAGACCTTTATCTGTTCAAGAACGTATTTCCCGAGGCAGTCGCCGAAAAGGCCCGAGAACTCGGCATCATCATGCCTGACGAATAAATTTGTCCCCTATTTCCTTATTCTGCATTTCGTCTGTCGGGGTTAGCCTGTAATGACCCACCGGCCGAGGAGCAAATGTGCAGCCACTTTCTGTAGCCCTCCCGCAAGCGACGACAGGTCCGAGGAGTAACGGGCCGCGTGTCGGCACCACCCTCGGCGCCCTCATGCATTCCACGGACAAGTCCGTGATCGAGCTACTGGAAAGCCCGGACGGGCTTGATGTCGAAATCCGTTCGATCGCCCTCGTCGAGTCCTCCGACATAGACGGCACCGACAGCCGAGGTGCGATCTCCGACATCTATCTTCCCGTCGGGGTTCCCGAATCGACGCTCACGCAATGGCTGCGAAAGTTCGAGGGCAGGCCGCCACGGCGTCGGCCGAAGCTCCTGCTCGTCAAAAATGCACGCGAGGCGACGGCGGTACTGACCGCCGCACGTAGCATCGGTATCGCCGTGGCCGCGGTCCATCCGCAGGCCAGTTCCGGCCACGTCTATTCGCTTGTACAACGTCTTCTGACGCAGAGCTTGTATCGTTCGCGAGCCGCCGCCGGCGCTGTATCCGGCGGTGATTCCGATTTGTTCGCGCTCTCGGAAACGATCGCCGAATTGACCGGTGGACTCGTCACGATCGACGACACCGCACTGCACGTCATTGCATATTCTGCTGCTCACGAGGGCGAAGACGAGCTTCGTCAGCTCTCCATACTCGGCCGGGAATGGCCGATCGAATACACCGAATGGATCGAGAAAAGGGGCGTGTTCGAGCATCTCAGGCGCTCGGACGAGGTCATCAGTCTGCCATCCGAGCTGAGCATCGGCGCCGCACACCGTCTGGCTGTGAGCATTACCCGGCCCAGCCAGCCAGGGCCGACGGGTTCCGTTGCGCACCAACATAATCTCGGAAGCATCTGGATACAGCAGGCATCCGGACCTCTTTCCGACGACGCACGAGCGGTATTGCGCGGCGCCGCCGCTGTCGCCGCGCGCATTCTCATGCGGTCGTTGGACGCCTCCAGCCGCGAGAACGCCCAAGTGGAAAGGCTGTTCGGCGTTCGCTCGGGCGGGGTCGACATGCACTCACTCGCCGGCTCGTTCGGCATCAGCACCGACGGACCGGCTGCGGTCATCGGATTTGCGACATCACTTGCACCCGGATCGAATCTCGATCGAATCACCAACGCCTTGCGCCTGCGTGCCAGCGCATTTCGCCACGATGCCGTCACGACGATCATCGACAACCGGATCTACGTGCTGTTCCCGCAGGCCGAGCACGAGGTCGCGATCAGCGACTGGGCTTACGACACCGTGCGAGTGCTCGAAAGACGTGCGGGTATCAGCGTCCGCGCGGCCGTCGCAGTGCCGATCGCGCGGTTGCACGGCGTACCCGAGGCGCGTCGAGAAGTGGACCGCGTGCTCGATACCACCGATGATCATGGAACTTCGAAGGTCACCACACTCGCGGCGTCACGCACCGCGGTATTGCTGGGCGAAATACTCGACCTCGTCGCTGATCACGAGCGATTGCGCGACCCTCGTATCGACAGACTCATCTCCTACGACGACAAGAACACCTCTGACATGCAGTTCACGCTCACTGCCTACCTGACGGCGTTCGGGGACGTGAAGAAGGCCGCATCCTCTTTGAAAGTGCATCCGAACACGCTGCGCTACCGCATCCGGCGCGCTGAACAGATCATGGGCATTTCGCTGGACGAGCCGGACACGCGACTTCTCACCGAACTGCAACTCGCCATTTTGGGACGCACCCCGGACGAGTCTGAACGGTACGAAACGTCCGATCAGTGAGACGGATCTCGGACCCGTCTCGAACTCTCGAGTAGACAACTGAGGAAGCCGAAGAACAACTCTCACCTCAGGAGATACCTTGCGCACTCGTGGAGCCGTCATTCGCCAAGCACCAGGCACATACGAGGTGGTCGATCTCGAACTCGATTCACCCCGCAGTGGCGAACTCACCGTCAAGATGGTCGCCTCCGGACTGTGCCACTCGGACGACCACATCGCCAGCGGCGACCACGGCGTAGGCCGCTACCCCATCTGCGGCGGGCACGAAGGCGCCGGAATCGTCGTCGAGGTCGGGCCGAACACCGAAGGGTGGTCCGAGGGTGATCATGTCGTGTTCTCTTTCCTCGCCGCCTGTGGCCGTTGTCGTTGGTGTGCAAGCGGAATCCAGAACCTCTGCGACAACGGCGCCGCCATCATGACCGGCAGCAGACCAGGCGAAACCTCGAGCTACAGAATGTCTCTCGACGGTCAACCCGTCGCACAAACCTGCGGCCTGTCCACCTTCAGCGAATACACCACGGTCAGCACTCTCTCGGCTGTGAAGGTCGACAAGCATCTGCCCCTCGACGCTCTGTGCCTGCTCGGCTGCGGCGTCGGAACCGGTTGGGGCGCCGCCGTCAACTCCGCTCAGGTGTATCCCGGGCAGACCGTCATCGTCATGGGGGTCGGCGGAATCGGAATCAACGCGGTACAGGGCGCCTCGCACGCCGGCGCCGCCCACGTGATCGCGGTGGACCCGGTCGCTTTCAAGCGCGAGAGTGCATTGAAGTTGGGCGCCACCCATGCCGTGGCCACCATGGAGGAAGCCACCGACATAGCGCGCTCGTTCACCAACGGCCAGGGCGCCGATTCCGCCATCGTTACCGTCGGTGTCACCACCGGAGAACATGTCGCGCAGGCATTCTCGTCGATCCGAAAGGCCGGAACATGCGTCGTCACCGGCCTCGGGAAGATGGCGGACGTCGGAATTCCCGTGAGCCTGATGGAACTCACGCTGTACCAGAAGAGAATTCAAGGATCCTTGTTCGGCGCGTCGAATCCCACCGCCGACATCCCCTGGATGATCGATCTCTACACCAGCGGCAAACTCGAACTCGACGGACTGATCACCAACCGGTACACCCTCGACCAGATCAACGACGGCTTCGCCGACATGCATGCCGGTCGCAATCTTCGCGGGATCATCACCTTCTGAGCGAGTTCTCTCCGGACTTTCGAACGAAAGCAAGTCCGGAGAGATCCTCACTACGGCTTCACCAAGCGTTCATGGTGTCGAGGATTTGTCCTCTGGCCATCCACAATTCAGCAGACCAGTACGGCCACGAATGAATTCCGGCGGGCGGAAAGCTGTACGTCGCTGGGATTCCCAAGGATTTCAGGCGAATTTCGAATGCACGCGCATGAACCCACGAGAGCGCCTCGAGACCCATACCCGTCGCCGTGTGGAAGTAGTCGATCGGCGCAGATGGGTGATCGTACGGTCCCGGGATGCCGTTGGACGACGAAATGTACATCGACAGTCCGCGAAGCGATTCCGCGTTGACAAACGGGTCGTTGCGAAGCCAGCCCGACGACCACGGCGGGCCCCACATCGAGTCGACGTTGTACCGCCCGGCATCGAACATCGCTACCCTGATCGCTTCACGCATGCCCGGCCCCGAGATGTTGATGTACCCGGACAGTGAGCCTGCGAACTTGAACTGATCACGATGGTGCCCAGCCAGGTTCAATGCCGCGCTACCACCCATCGACAACCCGATGATCGCGTTGTTGGTAGGCGAAACACCGTACCCCGCAAGAAAGTCTGGAAGCTCACGAGTGAGAAATGTTTCCCACCTGTACGTTATCGGCTGGGCGTTGAAGTTCGACGGCGCGTACCAGTCCGTGTAGAAACTCGACTCTCCACCCACCGGCATCACCAAAGTGATGTTGTCGTTGCGGTACTGATCGAATGCGTTCGTTTCGAAACTCCAGGCATTCCTGTCGTTTTGCGCGCGAAGACCGTCGAGCAGGTACAGCGCGGCGTTGCCACCGCGCGCGGCCCACTGCACCTGAACCTTGATGTTTCCCATCGAAGACGGGACCCACAACTCGTCGTAACCACCCCATGGCGCCGAGCGCGCCGGAGCAGCACTCGCGGCGGTCGGACCGAACATACCGCCGAGCAGGAATATCGACAACAACGCCGCTAGGAGCACCCGCACCCGCCGTGTATTGCGTTCGGGCAACGTGAATCTGATTCTCTGCAAGGTTGTGTCTTTCCCCGAAACTGCGCATGAAGAAACTGCTCCGGTAAGTGCATCGTCGGTTCCACTGTCGACGTGTTTGTCCCTTTGTGGGGTCTTCGGTGTTACAAAGCCGAGGTCATCGCAGCAAACGGACAACTGTCATGCCGAGCGAATCCGGGTGGCGAAAAGCACAATTCACGAAGCACGCTCTCTGCGCTCACTCAGCCGAGCAACGAAGCGATCGCGTCTCGCCCAGCAGCGGCACAAGCTTGGTCCTGCATTCCGTCTGGAGCGCCACCGACGCCGATACCGGCGATCGACCCGGCTCCCGCCTTCAATGTGACTCCACCTGCAAGGAAGAGAGTGCCGGGAAGGTCGGCGATGGTCGATCCTTCGCCTTTGGTACGCTGCAAGAGGTCACTGGTGTCGGCTCCGAAAGCCGCAGAGGTGTATGCCTTCTCGCGTGAGGCTTCCACCGTGTGCTGGGCTGCGTTGTCGCCGCGCACCATGGCGATGACATTGCCGGCACGGTCGACGACGGAGACGGTGACGAAGCCGAGACCGTCGGCGCGGCATTTCGCCAGCGCTGCACCGGCAGCCGTCACTGCTGCGTCGGCGCTGAGTCGATTCTGAGTGACAACTGCCGAATCGCCGCTCGCAGCAGGCTGCTGCGTGGCAGTAATCGACGTCGTGCTCGATGCGTTCGCCACCGGTGTGTCGGTGCTCGAGCAGGCGGCGCTCGCAAGGATCGCGACAACCGGAATGGCGACAGCAAGCGTCCGGGGCAGTCGTGTGTAAATGCGGTGGTTCATGATGGGCACACTTTCAGTCGAGTGGTTCGAAACCGTCCAATACAGCGTCGCGTTCCGGTGAGGGTCCGCACATCGGGCGCTCGGGTGGCGAACAGTGCCCACAACGGCTACCGAGATGTCATCCGAATGGTTGATACGAGGGCCAGGCGCACTCCGTAACATTCGAGGGATGAGCAGTGGAGCCACGACGGATGCCGACGCCGACCTCGGCCTACGCGGTCCGTTGGCGTACGCGATCCACGCGTCGTTCTTCGTGCTGCTGTCCACGTCCGGCGTTCGGTACGTCGCAGTCCACGGCACCAGCGGTCGGTTCGGGGTGGTGCTCGTCCTGGCCGTGGTCCTCGCCCTGCTCTACGCCGTCATGGCTACGGTGTCCTCGCGAGAGGTGGTTCGCCAACGGCTGTGGATGTGGCCGGTACTGAGCACGTGGGCAGCGTTGGTCTGGCTTGCACCGAGTTTCGCGTGGTGCGCCTTCCCGGTTCTCTTCCTCTGCATTCGTCTGTATCCGAGCAAGATCGCCTACCCCCTCGTCGGGATCCTGGGGGTCCTCGCCGGTATCGCGTTTTACCGGGTCACCGGTCGCGCCGAATTGGTGACCCTGCTCGGGCCTCTGTGCACCGCTGCACTGGTCGCGGCAGCGTACGGTCAGATGGAACGCGATGCCCGAGAACGTCTTCGGCTTCTGCGCCAGGTGGCGGAAGCGCAGTCGGCACTGGCAGATACCGAACGGGCTGCCGGCGTTGCCGCTGAACGAGAGCGCCTCGCTCGCGAGATCCACGACACCGTTACCCAGGGGCTGGCAAGCGCCCTACTTCGGCTCGAGGCAGCCGAACAAACCTGGAATACAACGGGTTCGCCGTCTCGAACCGATGTCGATGCCGCGACAGAGAACATCCGCACGAGCCTGATGCAGAGCCGCGACCTCGTCCATGACCTCGCACCGGCCAAAGGTGGCCCCGCTGATTTCGACGCCCTGGTCGTTGCCGCCGCCCGCCAGTTCACCCCTGATGTTCGGGTTCGCACTGTGGGCGAACCGGTCGCCGTGCCGCCGGACGTGGCTCACGCCATCGTGCGAGTGGTCTCGAGCGCGTCGTCCAACATCGCCCGCCACGCTCGCGCCGAAACAGCGGGCGTGACGATCACGTATCTCGACGACTCCGTCTCCGTAGACATCTTCGACGACGGCGTCGGCTTCGATCCGGGAAAACTCACCGACCATTCTCGGTACGGTGGATACGGCCTACGCGCGATGCGGAGCCGCGTGGCTCAGCTCGGCGGATCGTTCACCGTGGAAAGCGCACCGGGAGACGGCACCGTCGTCGCAGCCCAGTTCCCACTCGAACGGAGGATCCGATGACCACCGCTATTCGAGTGTTCCTCGTCGACGACCATCTGGTCGTGCGCGCCGGGCTGAGAGCGCTGCTGGACACTCAGCCGGACGTCGAGGTGGTCGGCGAAGCATCGTCCGGCGAGGAAGCGGCCACGGCGATACCTTCCGCCTCGCCTGATCTGGTGATGATGGATCTGGACATGGGCTCCGGCATGCACGGTGCGGAAGCGATCAAACGGCTTCGCAACGACGGGGTCGATGTTCCCGTACTCGTTTTCACGACCTATGACACCGACGCCGACGTCGTACGGGCCGTCGACGCCGGTGCCATCGGCTATCTACTCAAGGACTCGACTCCCGACGAGATCTTCGGAGCGGCGCGCGGCGCGGTTGCCGGGCGCAGCGTTCTCTCCCCTACCGTGGCCTCCCGTCTAGTTCAGCAGATGCAGCGCCCGCAGGAAGCCCTCACCGCGCGTGAGTCCGAACTGCTCAGTCTGCTCGCCGAGGGGATGACCAACCGCGAGCTGGGCAAGGCGCTTTTCATCAGCGAGGCGACTGTGAAGACACACCTCGGGCACATCTACGCCAAGCTCGGCGTCGATACCCGCTCTGCCGCAGTGTCCGTGGCACTACGTCGTGACGGAATACGCTGACCTTGTTATCCTTTCGACTTCAGAACGGGAAGGTCTGAGCGGCAGCCCGGCTGGTTCGCCACTGCCAGGTGGTGAATTCATCCCAGCTGCTTTGAGTTCCGAATCTCGCGCCGTTTCCGGAGGCACCCGCACCGCCGAATGGTGCATAGGCATCGTTGTTCAACGTCTGATCGTTGATGTGCACTATGCCGGTCCGCAGGCGGTCCGCGATCCGCTCGCCGCGTTCCACCGATCCTGTTTGAATGGCCGCTACCAGACCGTATTCGCTGTCATTGGCAAGTCTGACGGCCTCGTCTTCGTCCTTGACGACCACGACGGGCGCCACGGGTCCGAAAATCTCTTCGCGGAACGCGGGCATGTCCGAGGTGACACCGGCCAGGACGGTCGGCTGATAGAACAGCCCTTCGTAGGTTCCACCGGCGCGGATTTCGGCGCCGGCTGCCTTGGTGCCCTGGACGATTCGATCGACGTTGGCGATCTGCCTCGCGTTGATGAGCGGACCGAGAGCGACGTTACCTGTGTTTGGGTCCCCGACAGGCAGGACCGAGGCGCGCTTGGCCAGCAGGTCCAGGTACTGATCGGCGACCGACTCCAGCACGATGTGTCGGCCCGCGGTCATGCAGACCTGGCCCTGATGCAGGAACGATCCCCACGCACCCGCCGAACTCGCGGCATCGAGGTCTGCGTCGTCGAGGACGATCAGAGCATTGTTCCCACCCAGCTCGAGCGAGACGCGCTTAAGCGTGCGGCCTGCTGTTGCCCCGACCTGACGGCCGACTGCGGTCGAACCCGTGAAGGACACCATCGCGATGCTGGGGCTCTCGCACAATGCCTGACCAGGCTCCGCGTCACCGGCGAGCACATGCAGAAGACCTTCCGGAAGACCTGCTGCCGTGAATAATTCCGCGATGACTGCGCCGCCGCTGATCGCGGTTTGAACGTCCGGCTTGAGAACGACACCATTTCCGAGCGCCAAGGCGGGCGCGACAGCGCGCATGGCGAGGAGAAGCGGGAAGTTCCACGGGCTGATTACGCCGACCACGCCCAGGGGCACCCGGCGACCGATGCTAGTGCGCCCCTCCTGGCTGGCAGGCAGGAGGTGTCCGAACGGCTGTGTCGGCAGTGCCGACGCCTCCCACAGTTCGGAGATGACAAGATCAACTTCGAACGCGGCTTTCCCTGGTACGGAACCACCTTCACGAATCAACCAGCGCTCCACCTCGGCTCGCTCGGCTTCCAATATCTGCGCCGCCTTACGGATCACCGAAGCGCGGGCCTGCCCGATCGTGGCCGCCCACGCCGGCTGCGCGGCCGACGCGATGTGTGCCGCTCGATCGATATCCGCAGCAGTCGCCGTCCCGATCACACCGAGCACCTCGCCGGTAGCCGGTTCGACGGACTCGACGGTGTCACCGCCCCCATCGATCCATTGGCCGTCGAAAATCTTTCCGTGCCATTGCTGATGAGCGAGCAGATTCGTCATGAGTTCCTCGATTCGTAGCTTTCGCTGCGGCCCTCGCTGTTCGCGGGCCTGAGCTCTTCGCGAGCTTGAAAAGCGATCTGGAACACACTCTGCCCCGGTATTCGGGCTCCGAGTTGTCGTGATCGGACACGTTCGTTGTTCGGATGCGACAGATCAGTGACGTACTTCCGACGGCGCCGTACCGAATTCCGCTTTGAACGCACGCGAAAACGCCGGTGCGTCATGGAAACACCATCGCGCGGCCAGGACGGAGATCGAGTGATCGCGCAGTGAGACGTCGGTGAGATCGCGGCGTACACGGATCAACCGTTCTCGACGGATCAGCGCGTTGAGGGTCAGACCCCCGTCGCCGAAATGACGCTGAATTGTTCTCGGTGACATGTGCAGCGCACCGGCGATCGACGCGACCGAGAGATCCGGTGCATCGAGATTCCGAAGCACATATCGCAAGATCGCCTCACGCGAGGAACTTCCGGGTGTCGCGGGCGCAAAGTCTTGCACCAGGACTGCCGCAGCGAGATTGACTCCGGCATCTCCGAGAAGCCCTGCGGCGCTGCCGTCTACCTGCGATGCAACAGCGCCCGAGATGAAGGTCTGCAGCAATGCACCGGATCCGCGCCGGCCGTCGTGGATGCGCGCGAGCGCGCAATTCAGTTCTCGTTCGGTCAGACTCATTGCGCCGCGCGGTACGGTCATGACGGTGCACGACCAGTGGCCGTCGAAACGCAACGCGTACGGACGCTCTACGTCGTAGAGAATCGTCGCGCCGGGCGGGACCGTCAACTCGCGGTCGGATTGGCGCAGGATCGCTCGCCCGGTTCGGACCGTGCAGATCTTGAGCAGATCGCTACCGTGTCGCTTTGCTGCGCGTGTGCTCCGCCGCAATATCTGAGGTGAACCGGAGATGTCGAAAGCGCCTACGTCCCCGAGACTTACGCCGCTGACCGTGCCTACCGGCGCGGTATCGACGGAACTCTCGGGGCACAGGCCACCGAAGGTATCCGACATCTCGCAGTGCCACTGCTGCACAGATTCCAGCAGGCCCGGAGGCGTGGCAGACATGGCAGACATGGCGGGCTACTTGATCGAAGATCCGTGCTGCGTCAACGGCATGACCTCGATGCTCATGTACGGGAACAAGGGGAGATTCCAGAGAATCTCGTGCAGTTCGTCAGCCGACTCGACGTCGAAAATGCTGATGTTGCTGAACTGTCCCACAATTCGCCACAAATGAACCCACTTGCCCTGGCGCTGAAGGTCTTGTGAGTACGCCTTCTCCGTCGCGACGGTATCGGCGCGAACTTCCGGATCCAGGTCGCGCGGAATATCGACGTCCATCCGAACGTGAAAGAGTGCCATGTTCCTTTTTCCTCTAGTTCCTGGTCCAGGTCTTGACGGCGTCCATGTTCAGTTCGACTCCCAAGCCAGGCCCGGCGGGGAGGTGCAACTGACCCTCGGAATACTTCAGGGGTTCCTGGAGCAATTCCTCACTGAAGAGCAGAGGGCCGAAAAGTTCTGTTCCGAAGTTGATTCCCGGCTCGGCGCACGCGAAGTGCAACGAAGCTGCTGTGCCGATCGGACCTTCGATGGACGTCGCACCGTGGCACGCGATACCCGCGGCCTTGGCAATCGCGACGATGTCACGGCTGCGCTGCAGGCCACCGCACTTGGTGGTCTTGAGGGCGATGACATCGGCGGCGCTCCGGCGAGCGATTTCCAGAGCGTCGTGTGGGGTCTGCACACTCTCGTCGGCCATGATCGGAATTGGTAGAAGCCTGCTGAGTTCGGCGAGGACCTCGATTTGGTCTGCCGGAGTGGGCTGTTCGATCAGTTCGACTCCGCCCTCGGCGAGTTGTGGCAGGTACCGCAGTGCGGTGAAGCGATCCCATCGCGCGTTGACGTCGACGCGGACGCCGGCATGACCGTCGAGCGCCTGAGCGATCTCGACGATGCGCGCAACATCGACGGCAGGATCGAGTGCGCCCATCTTCAGTTTGAAGCTGAAATTGAGTCGGGCTTCGAGCTTTTCGTGAGCTTCCTCGATGATCTCCGCCGCCGGCGCCGCGCCCAGTGCCCACGTGACGTCGACGCTCTCACGGAAGGCCCCGCCGAGCAGCGTGTGCACGGGAACTCCCAGGCTACGAGCCCAGGCGTCGTGCAACGCGACATCGACGGCGGCCTTCGCGAATCGTGCATTGGCAACAACTTTTTCGATGTCGGCCATGATCGCGGTGATCTGATCCACGCGCCTGCCGACCACCACCGGCGCGATGTACTTCTCGATGATGACCTGCATCGTCTCCACCGATTCGCCGCCCCACCACGGCCCGCCCGGAACGACACCTTCGCCGTATCCGATCACTCCGTCGGAGGTGCGAATCGCGACCAGCAACAACGGCTGCGCCGTCATCGACGTGGTGGCGAATTTGTGGGGGCGAACCAGAGGAACGTCGAGGATGGTCGTCTCGATGGAGACGATCGACAGGTCTGTCATCAAATCACTTTCTATTGAGCAGTTGTGGATCAGGCCGGATCGAGCACGAAGTCGTATGTGACCCGGTTGGTTCCGTCAGCACCCGGCTTCGGATCGAGAATCAGTTCGGGCTTCGTCGCCGTTGCCACGTCGTTCTCGATCCACTCTCCATCCTTGAAATAGAGCTGGGTGGTGATCGTGCGCTTACCGGGAGCCTTCACCATGAGGTGCAGGTGAGCCGGACGCCACGGGTGCCAGCCGGCCTTCTCGATGAACCAGCCAGTGGGGCCGTCGGTCGGGATCTGGTACGGCGCAGGCTGAATCGTGGTGATCTCGAAGCGTCCCTCGTCGTCGGCGACGATCGTTCCGCGGAGGTTGCCGTCGGGGATGTGCGGCGCGAAATGAGAGTAGTAGCCTTCGTCGTCCGCGTGCCAGAGTTCGACGGTAGCACCGCTCAACCCCTTGCCGTCGAGATCGCGAACCTGGCCCTCGAAGACCAGCTTCGATCCAACCTCGTTCTCACGCATCGGAAGTTCACACTTGGCAGGCAACGTCTTGGCGTCGGCGACGTAGTACGGGCCCTCGATGCTTCCCTTGGTGCCGTGCTGGCCGCGGTACGCAACCTCCTCGACGTTGTGCTCGAGGAAGACGTCCAGCCACAGGGGCCACTCGCCGAACTGGCCGATGTCGATGAGCCACTGCTTGAGGACGCGGTACTCGGGGTAGGTGATGCCGTGCTTGTCGATGACGCCGGCGAGTGCCTCGAGAACGTCCTTGGCGATGGCCGAGACGCGCTCGGGCGGGGTGTCCGCGCTGACTCGTTCCTGGAGGAACTTGTCGGTGGCGGCAGTGCCCGAACCTACTGCGGTGGGGCTCTCGGAAGTTGTCATGTGGTCCTCCTCGGGGCCGTATGTGGCTGTTACCGGGTGGGTGCCGTACTGCTGGGCTGAGTCG
This sequence comes from Rhodococcus sp. NPDC060176, assembly GCF_042728675.1. Classification (NCBI taxonomy): domain Bacteria; kingdom Bacillati; phylum Actinomycetota; class Actinomycetes; order Mycobacteriales; family Nocardiaceae; genus Rhodococcus; species Rhodococcus sp. NPDC060176. The sequence goes on along the minus strand of NZ_JBHWYS010000001.1, from coordinate 630,016 downwards.
GCTCCCCAAGTTTGGGTTGTACGCTATGCGTACATCTGTTACGCTCTGCGTACGCTTGTACTGTGCGCCCAGTCACAAGGTTTGTCAACCTTCGAAGGCGTCGAACAGGCATACCCGCAGATGAAAGGCCATTCCGTGAGCGAGAACGATCGCGATTACATCCAGAGCATCGAGCGTGGATTTGCTGTGCTGACGGCCTTCGACGAGAAGAACCCCAACCCGTCGCTCGCCGATCTTGCCGCCGAAACGGGTCTCTCCCGCCCAGCCGTCCGGCGCATCCTCCTCACGCTGCAGAAGCTCGGATACGTCACCGGTAACAACAGTCGGTGGTCGCTCACCCCACGCGTTCTGAGCATCGGGCAGCACTTCTCGGCATCACATGCCTTGACGGAGGCGGCGCTCCCTCGTCTGCTGGAGATCGCAGAACACACCCACGAGTCGGCGTCGCTCGGGGTGCTCGACGGCGTCGACGTGGTCTACGCCGCGCGTGTACCCGTCCGGCGGATCATGAGCATCAACGTCAGCGTCGGCACCAGAGTGCCTGCATATGCCACCTCCATGGGTCGGGCCCTGCTAGCTTGGGCGCCAACCGAAATCGTCGACAACGTCATCGCGAACTCCACGTTCGACGCCCTCACGCCCACCACGATCACCGACGAAGGCGCATTCCATACCGCCCTTCGGGTGGTGCGCGAGCAGGGATACGCGCTCACGTCCGAGGAACTGGAAGACGGCCTGATTTCCCTCGCCGCCCCCGTCCGCGACGCCGGCGGAAGCGTCGTCGGAGTAACAGCGTGCTCGACCTCGGCCGGACGAACAACCCCGGAAGCCTTCCGCGCCGACGTCGCGCCTTTCCTCGTCGAGAAGGCAAACCAACTCAGCGCGGACATGGGTTACCGAAGCTAGCGCCTCAACACCTCGGAAGGCAGCAATCCGTACTTACGCCGAAAGGAAGACGCGAACCGTCCGGTGTGCGTAAAACCCCATCTCACAGCGACATCGGTGACCGTCGTCGAGTCGTCGGCATCCACCAGATCTGCATGGACCCGCTCGAGACGGATGTCGAGCAGGCACTCCGACGGACTCCGGCCCACGTACTGCCGAAACCCCTCCTGCAATCTCCGTACGCTGACGCCCGCCACCTCGGCCATCTCCGCTGCGGTCCACACGCGGGCCGGGTCGTCGTGCATCTCGTCCAGCACACGCTTGACGATGCGTGGCCTGGCGTTGCTCACCGCGTCCTCGCTTTCAGGCATTGCAGCAAGGACGAATGCCGTGACCACGGCGCCGGAGAGCTGACCTGCCACCAGTTCGTTGTGCAGCACGCCGGCCGGGCCGAGTATCTGATCCGACAGTGAGCGAACAAATTTCAGCCATCTGGCCCCGTCGTCTCCCCGAAGATCCACCTGATCAGGCAAGTGCATTCCGGGTCGACCGAGGACCTTTTCCATCTCGCGGTCGAGGTACTGACGGTCCATCCGGACTCCGACGATCTCGCAGTCCGCACTCCACCGCGTGATTCTTGTGGTGATGTCGGGCGGACATACCGTCGCAACCCCCTGCGTCGAGAGCACGTGGGAGCCCGCGAACACCGACTCGAGCTCACCCGAGAGCGGGATGTTCACCCCATAGGCGCCGGGATGATCGGATTCGACGGCGACGTCTGCTCCCCACCGAATATGAGCGATCCGCAGCGGACCCAACTCGGTGGTGCACACCCCGACTCCACTGGCCGCATGCCGCGACAACGGCGTCAGCGTGTGCGGAAAATAGGCGTCCGAAACCGCATGACACGCCTCGTCCCAGTCGCGGGGAGCTGTACCGATCATGGAGTCGACCATCGTCCTTCTTCACCTTCCAAACCCGTGACCAGCCACATTGCCGAGCAAGGGCGCTGAACATCATTGAACACTGTGTCCCCGGTCACTTCCAAGAGAAAACGGGTACGGGCCGCGATCGGGTGCGCAATCCGGATAGCCACCGCGCTGTACGGATCGACCGAAGGCTGCGCCCGCCGTACGTTCGTCTTCACTCCCGGCGCGAGTCGCCCACTACTTCCCTCCCGCACTTCGCGGCACTCTCACTCAACCGCCATCCGACAAGGAGGTCCGGTCATGGAACAAAATCAGCTTCGAGGAATCTTCGGTCAATTCGCGAGCGGCGTCACCGTCATCACCTGTACCAATGCCGACGGTCAACCGCACGGAGCCACCGTCACCGCATTCACGGCCATTTCCCTGGAACCACGGCTGTGCCAGATCACGATGACTCGCAAGTCCAAGGCGTGCGGCTACCTCGGCAACGCGCCGTTTGCCGTCAACATCCTTGCCTCCGACCAAGTGGACACGGCCATGCATTTTGCCGGCCGACCGCAGCGCACCGAACCGAGGTGGATCGACGGACCGACCGCTCCCCTGCTCGACGGCGCCGCAGCAACCATCTCGTGCGTCCCGTGGAGGGAGTACGACGGCGGTGACCACATCATCTTCATCGGCGAGATCGTCGACGCTCAGTCGAGTGGCAAGGATCCGCTTCTGTTCTACCGAAGCACTTTTCACGATCTAGGCGCTACCTCGTCGACCACAGTCTGGAACGGAAGTCAGGACGACCCCCACAGCGGCTGGTTCGACGCCACCACTTCGTTCACCCCGATTCATCTTCAGCCCGCACCCCAAACGATCTGAAAGGCTTTGCCATGACGACCACCGAAATCCCTCCCACCGGCGTCGACCCCGCAGATTCCGGAGCGCCACAGGTCAATCCGGCCGCCGACTGTGAAGCCAACCGCACGAAGAACTTCGCCACTCGACCGATGACCGGTGACGAGTACATCTCGAGCCTGCAGGACGGTCGCGAGATCTGGCTTCACGGTGATCGCGTCAAGGACGTCACGACGCACCCCGCGTTCCGGAATCCGATCCGCATGACCGCAAGGCTGTACGACGCTCTGCACACGGGCGAGCACGTGGACGCCTTGACCGTTCCGACGGACACGGGCAACGGCGGTGTCACCATGCCGTTCTTCCGCACTCCGACGTCCTCGGCTGATCTGCTCAAGGAACGCGACGCCATCGCGACGTGGGCACGTATGACCTACGGCTGGATGGGCCGCTCCCCCGACTACAAGGCAAGTTTCCTGGGAACCCTCCACGCCAACAAGGAGTTGTACGCACCGTTCCAGGACAACGCCGAGCGCTGGTACCGCGAATCGCAGGAGAAGGTTCTGTACTGGAACCACGCGATCATCAATCCCCCGGTGGATCGCCAACTTCCACCGGACGAAGTCGGCGACGTCTTCATGAAGGTGGAGAAGGAAACCGACGCCGGTTTGATCGTCAGCGGCGCCAAGGTGGTCGCCACCGGCTCGGCGATCACGAACTACAACTTCATCGCTCACTACGGTCTGCCGATCAAGAAGAAGCAGTTCGCCCTGATCTGCACGGTACCGATGGACGCACCGGGTGTGAAGCTGATCTGCCGCACCTCGTACACCGAACATGCTGCGGTGATGGGCAGTCCGTTCGACTACCCGTTGTCGAGCCGCATGGACGAGAACGACACCATCTTCGTCTTCGACAAGGTGCTGGTTCCGTGGGAGAACGTCTTCATGTACGGCGACGTCGACCGGATCAACGCGTTCTTCCCTCAATCGGGCTTCTTGCCGCGCTTCACCTTTCAGGGCTGCACTCGCCTGGCCGTCAAGCTCGACTTCATCGCCGGACTGTTGATGAAGGCACTCGAAGCCACCGGCGCCGGCGGCTTCCGCGGAGTCCAGACCCGAGTCGGCGAGGTGATCGGTTGGCGAAACCTCTTCTGGTCGTTGACCGAATCGATGGCACGCGATCCCGAACAGTGGGTCGGCGATTCGGTGATCCCGAAGCTCGAATACGGCCTCACCTATCGAATGTTCATGATCCAGGGGTACCCGCGGATCAAGGAAATCATCGAACAGGACGTCGCGTCGGGCCTGATCTACCTGCCTTCGAGTTCACTCGACTTCAAGAGCCCGGACGTGCGTCCCTACCTCGACAAGTACGTTCGCGGTTCCGACGGCATCACCGCCGTAGACCGCGTGAAAGTCATGAAGGCTCTGTGGGATTCGATCGGAACGGAGTTCGGCGGCCGACACGAACTCTACGAGCGCAACTACTCCGGCAATCACGAGAACGTCAAAGCGGAACTGCTGTTCGCAGCCCAGAATCGTGGACACGCAAGTTCCATGAAGGGACTGGCCGAGCAGTGCCTGAGTGAATACGACCTCGACGGCTGGACGGTCCCTGACCTCATCGGCAACGACGACGTCTCGTTCTTCAAGAACCGGTAACCCACTCGGCGACCAGGGCGGACTCGCGATGTCGAGTCCGCCCTGGTCGTCGTCTTCAGCAGGCATGGCCATCAGCAGAATTCGACGAACACTGCACCCTTGGTCAGGACTAGGCAATTGCCTAGTGTGACCCGAGACACACGATGTCAAGGTGAATTCAGTACCGGACGCAGCCCCGTCCGGAAAGCGGGTCCCACCGACTTTGTCCGACAGCCCTCGGATTTCTCGGTCGGCGCCCACTCTTATCTGGAGGACACCCATGACGGATATGTTGGACGCTGCCCCCGGCACCGACCAGTTCGCGAACATCCGCGCTGCCCTCGACGACGCGCTCGTCGAGGACCCGGAGACCGGCCGCTACCAGGTACGGCGCAGCGTCTTCACGGACAAGAAACTGTTCGAACTCGAGATGACGCACATCTTCGAGGGCAATTGGATTTACCTCGCGCACGAGAGCCAGATCCCGAACGTCGGCGACTACTTCACCACCTACATGGGCCGTCAGCCCATCGTGATCACGCGCAACAAGGACGGCGAATTAGGTGCGCTGATCAACGCATGCAGCCACCGCGGTGCGATGCTCTGTCGCCGTAAGACCGACAACCGAACCACCTTCACCTGCCCGTTCCACGGCTGGACCTTCAACAACAGTGGAAAGCTCCTCAAGGCCAAGGACGCTCGCACCGGTGGCTATCCGGAACAGTTCAACAAAGACGGCTCACACGACCTGACCAAGGTGGCTCGGTTCGAGAACTATCGCGGCTTCCTCTTCGGTAGCCTCAACCCCGACGTACTGCCGCTCGAAGAGCACCTCGGTGACACCACGAAGGTCATCGACATGATCGTCGATCAATCACCCGACGGACTCGAAGTCCTGCGCGGCGCTTCCACTTACACCTACGACGGCAACTGGAAGCTGCAGACCGAGAACGGCGCTGACGGCTATCACGTGTCCTCGACGCATTGGAACTACGCTGCTACCACCGCTCGCCGCACCGCCGGTGAATCGTCCAACGAGACCAAAGCAATGGATGCCGGCACCTGGGGCAAGCAGGGCGGTGGATACTTCTCCTACGACTACGGCCACCTCCTGCTCTGGATGTGGTGGGGCAATCCCGAGGACCGTCCACTGTTCGAACGCAAAGCGGAGCTGGAAGCTCAATTCGGTTCCAAGAAAGCCGAATTCATGGTCGGTGCGTCGAGGAACCTCTGCCTGTACCCGAACGTCTACCTCATGGATCAGTTCAGCAGCCAGATCCGGCACTTCCGTCCGATCTCCGTGGACCAGACCGAAGTCACCATCTACTGCATCGCTCCCAAGGGAGAGAGCACCGAAGCACGCAGTAACCGCATCCGTCAGTACGAGGACTTCTTCAATGCCAGCGGTATGGCCACCCCGGACGATCTCGAAGAGTTCCGTTCCTGCCAGAAGACCTACCAGGCGGCCGGCGCCCCGTGGAATGACCTCAGCCGTGGTGTCACACACCAGATTCCCGGTCCGAACGACGTCGCGAAGGATCTCGGCATGAATCGCGTGCTCTCGAGCGGAGCCAAGACCGAGGACGAAGGCTTGTATCCCATTCAGCACGGATACTGGCGCGACGCCATGCTTGCGGCCGTAGATGCCGAGCACGCCGCTTCTGCCCGGACCATCTGAGGATGTCGATCACCATGACACTAGCAACAGCCAACACCGTCACCCTCGAATCCGTGCAGCAGTTCCTCTACCGCGAAGCCCGCTATCTGGACGATCGTGAATTCGAGAAGTGGATCGAGTGCTACCACCCCGATTCCGAGTACTGGATGCCCGCCTGGGCCGACGACGGCGAGCTGACCACGGACCCGCACGCGGAGATCTCGCTCATCTACTACCCGAATCGAGGCGGAATCGAGGACCGCGTGTTCCGAATCAGGACTGACCGTTCCAGCGCGACAAGCCTTCCCGAGCCCCGCACCGGCCACAACATCACCAACGTGGAAGTGATCGACGAACGCGGCTTCGTCGTCGACGTCCGCTTCAATTGGTTCACGCTGTACTTCCGCTACAACACCGTCGACACCTACTTCGGCACCTCGCACTACACGATCGACTTCTCGGGCGAGCAGCCGTTGATCATGAAGAAGAAGGTAGTCCTAAAGAACGACTACATCCATCACGTGGTCGACATCTACCACTTCTGACACGACTTCTCTTCGAATCGAGCTGTTTCCCATGAGTATTCAAGCTGCGCCGACCTTTCAAGTAGCCCTGAGTTTCGAAGACGGCATCACCCGCTTCGTCGAATGCAACACCGACGAGACCGTCGCGGACGCGTCATACCGCGCGCGAATCAACATTCCACTCGACTGCCGTGACGGAGCTTGCGGAACCTGCAAATCACTCTGTGAGTCAGGCACTTTCGATGCGGGCGACTACATCGAGGAGGCCCTCACGGACGACGAGGCCGAGCAGGGCTACTGCCTTCCGTGCCAGATGGTGCCGGAATCTGATCTCGTGCTGCAGATTCCCACCACGTCGGCGGTCGCCAAGACCACTGCCGGTTCGTACACGTCCACGATCACCGAAATCATTCGCCATTCGGATTCGACTGTGGGTTTCACCGTCGAAGTCGACAACCGCGCAGATCTGGTCTTCCTCCCCGGTCAGTACGTGAACATCCTCGTTCCCGGAACCGAAGCGACGCGGTCGTACTCGTTCAGCACCGGCCCCGAGGTCGAGTCGGCGTCGTTCCTGGTCAAGATCACCCCGGGTGGTGTGATGTCCGAGTATCTCAGTCAGCGTGCGCAGATAGGTGACACTCTCGAACTGACCGGACCGATGGGTAGCTTCTTCCTCCGGTCAGGTCAACGGAGAGCCCTACTGCTTGCCGGCGGAACCGGCTTGGCCCCGCTGCTCTCCATACTGGAGAAGATGCGTACCGAAAGCTCCACTCGGCCCGTTCATCTGGTCTACGGCGTCAGCTCCGACACAGATCTCGTCGAACTCGACAAACTGCACGACTACGCGGAGTCTCTACCCCAGTTCACCTTCGACTACTGCGTATCCGATCCCGACAGCACAGCACCGAACAAGGGCTATGTCACGGGCTTGATCGAGCCCGATCACCTCGACGACGGCAACGTAGACGTCTACCTGTGCGGCCCGCCGCCGATGGTCGAAGCCGTACGTCTGCACTTCAAGGACGTATCGATCACACCCACGAACTTCTACTTCGAAAAGTTCAACAACGCGGCAGCACCCGCTGATTCATCGGCAGCCTCGGCCGAAGAATCAGCGGCCGACACGTACGAGATCGGTGAAGAACATCTGCCGGTCGCGGAGTCGGACGCACAGTTCGACGCGCGGATGGCACTCGAACTCGGAGCAATGGAACTCACGATCGGCCGCCTCACTCCGGCACAGTTGACGGAGTACCGCATTCTGGCGGAGAACTCGGCTACTTCCATCGACCGCGATCACTTCACGGACGCAGCGGCATTCACCGAAACCAATGCCTTGTTCCACGACTTCCTCTTCCGCTGCACCGGAAACGAAGTGCTGCTGCAGGCATACCACCGTCTCGAGGTCACACAACTGATGAACCGAGTGCTCCGCACCGCCGATTGGGTGGACGAACATGTCGCGGAGGATCACTCACGTATCGTGCGTGCATTCGAGCAGAATGATCGCGCCGCGGCCCGTGATCTGATCGTCCAGCACAGCGAACACGCCAAGTCGACGATGCACCGCGCCATCACTGACGCTCGGGAAAGTGTGGCGTCGTGAGCACGAGATTCTTCGCCGGCCGGTTCGACGACCGGGTCGTGGTCGTCACCGGAGCGGCTCAGGGGATCGGACGCAGCGTTGCCGAAAGAGTTTCCGCAGAAGGTGGTTCCGTCGCGCTTGTGGATCGAGCCGAACTGGTTCACGACATCGCGACACCGTTGGAACGTTCCCATTCGGTGACCGCGGATCTCGAGACATTCGAAGGTGCCCAGCATGCAATAGATTCCGCATTGGAGCACTTCGGACGCATCGACGCCCTGGTCAACAACGTCGGCGGCACCATCTGGGCCAAACCCTACGAGCACTACACGCCGCAGCAGGTACAAGCCGAGATCACACGATCGCTGTTCCCCACGCTCTGGACGTGCCGTGCGGTACTGCCCCATCTGATCGAGCAGGCGAGCGGCACCATCGTCAACGTCTCCTCGGTCGCCACCCGCGGCGTCAACCGTGTTCCTTACGCGGCGGCCAAGGGCGGGGTCAGCGCGATCACCGCTGCACTGGCGATGGAAGTCGCGCAGTACGGAATACGCGTCGTGGCAACCGCTCCCGGCGGAACCGAGGCGCCACCACGCGTCGTGGCACGCGGACCGGGCGCCGAGACCGACGAGGAGAAGGCCTGGTACCAGCAGATCGTCGACCAGACCGTCGACTCGTCGCTGCTCAAGCGTTACGGCACCCTGGACGAACAGGCTGCTGCTATCACTTTCCTTGCCTCCGAAGAGGCTTCGTATGTCACCGGAACGGTTCTGCCCGTCGCCGGTGGCGACCTCGGCTGAATCCAGCCTCCCCCGATTCCTGATCTCTCGAACGGAGATTCGCCATGTCCTCGATCGAACGTGGTTCCTGGGCCAGTGCCCGCCATCGCTCGTCAGTGTTGTGGGTGGTCACCATCGCCGCCATTGCCATTCTGTTCGACGGATACGACCTGGTCGTCTACGGCACGATCCTGCCGGTGCTCATGGACGACCCCAGCCACATCGGCACCTTGACCGCGTCTCAGGCCGGTGCGTTGGGTTCGTATGCACTTGTCGGAGTGATGGTCGGCGCACTGACATGTGGAGCGATCGGCGATCACTTCGGTCGCCGAAAGATGATGCTGATCAACATCATCTGGTTCTCGGTCGGAATGGCACTGGCAGCGTTCGCCACCAGCATCACCACCTTCGGTCTGCTGCGGTTCTTCACCGGCATCGGCGTCGGTGGGCTCGTCGCCACCGCCGGAGCCATGATTGCCGAGTTCGCGCCGCCGGGACGCCGCAATCTGTTCAACGCCATCGTCTACAGCGGTGTCCCGGCCGGTGGCGTCATGGCTTCCGTCCTGGCGATCGTTCTCCGCGATTCCATCGGATGGCGCGGACTGTTTCTCATCGGCGCGCTGCCGTTGGTGTTCCTATTCCCACTCGCCTGGTTCAAACTGCCGGAGTCTCCTGCGTGGCTCATTGCTCGCGGACGTGTCGAGGAAGCTCGCGCCATTTCCTCGAAGACTGGAATTCCGTTGCCTGTCGGTGCAGATCGACCCAACGATGCCGTGGCCGAGAAGGTCGGCTTCCGAGCGTTGGCGAGCAGACAATACGTCTGGGGCACCGCGCTTCTCGGCCTCATGAGCTTCGCCGGCCTCCTCCTGACCTACGGACTCAACACCTGGCTGCCCAAGATCATGGAAAACGCGGGATACAACGCGAAGGGTTCGCTCTCGTTCCTGTTGGTACTCAACGGCGGTGCCATCATCGGTGGGCTTCTCGCCTCCAAGATCGCGGATGTCACCGGTCCGCAACGGGTTGTCGCCACCACCTTCGGCCTGGCTGCACTCGCCCTGCTCCTGTTCACATTCGGGTTCCCCCTTCCCGTACTCCTCGCCTCCGTTGCCATCGCGGGTGTCGGCACCATCGGTACTCAGGTCCTGATCTACGGATTCGTGTCCAACTACTATTCGACGGCCGCTCGGGCCGCAGGTGTTGCGTGGTGCGCCGGATTCGGACGTCTGGGCGGGATATTCGGGCCACTGATCGGAGGCAGTCTGATCAGCGCAGGAATCAGTTCCGAATCGGCGTTCTACGTCTTCGCCGGCATCGCGGTGCTTGGCGCGATCGTCACCTTCTTCGTGCCGAAGCAAGCACCCGACCTGGGCGCCACTGCACTTCGATCCCATGAAGACCGTGCCGAAAAGGAAACCCGTGGTGAGCCCGGCGTTACGGTAGTCGGGTGACACTTCGCGACCTGCTGCTCGGCCGAGAACGCGAGCTTGCCGTTCTCGGCCGAGCCTTGGCCGCGGCGGAGTCAGGAGTGCCGACTCTCGTGCTGGTCGAGGGCGATGCCGGTAGCGGTAAGTCCACTCTCGTCGACCGGTTCGCCGAAATCTCCTCCGCTCATACGCTCCGTCGTGCCCGTGGGTTGGAATGGGAATCGAACACTGCCTTCGGAGTGATCGGACAACTACTCGAACGTCCGGTATCCATCTCGGACCCGGTAGCCGTTGCACACGAGATCATCGACGCAGCGAAGCAACTGACCATGATCGTCGTCGACGATGCCCATCACAGTGATGTCAGCTCGCTTCAAGCAATCACCTCCGCCCTCCATCGAGGAGGAACAGCCCCACTGCTGTTCGTCCTCGTCGCCGAGGAAACGCCGTTCCTGCGCGAGGATGTCAGGCAGATTCTCGACCTGCACTGGTCGACGCGTTTGCACATCAGCCCGCTCGACGCACCCGTCATCATCGACATCGCGCGGATGCGAAGCGGAATCGACCTCAGTTCCGGCGTCGCGCTTCAACTTCAGGACTTCACAACAGGCAACACACTCGACATCGTCTCGCTCCTCGACGAGCTGCCACCCGCCTATTGGTCCCAGTGGCACCGAACCTTGCCCGTCCCTCGTCATCGTGCGGTGGCGATCGCCGCCGCCCTCGAGGCGTGTTCGGCGGGAGCTCGAACGTTGATCGAAGCCGCAGCAGTTCTCGGACGCAGCACGACGTTGTCCCACCTTGCTCAGTTGGCCGACGTCGACGACGTGGTCGGCGCCTTGGACAGCGCCTTCGCCAGCGGCCTCCTCTCCGTCCACGAGCAGCGCGGCAGCACCGAGGTGTCACTGAGCGGTCCGATGGTGACAGCCGCCGTACACGCGGCGTTGGGACCTGCACACTTGCATCTGCTGCACACTCGAGCAGCCGAGATCGCTTGGGGAGAAGGTGAACGGCTTTTCCACCTTGCCGCTGCCAGCACCACCCACGACGAGGACCTTGCCGCCGAACTCGTTGCGTACGCATCACTACGAGCATCCGACGGCGCGTGGTCGGAAGTCGCCGACGCCATGGTCACGGCAAGCCGTCTCACCACGGCCCGAACCGAACACGAGGACCGACTACTCCGCGGAGTCGACGCGCTGACCGGATCGGGTGACATCCCCCGCGCCATGGTCTTCGTGCCGGAGATCGAGAGTATTTCGCGCGGGCCTCTCCGCGACGCCGTCCTCGGCTACCTCGCCATTCATCGAGGGCGACCGACCGAGGCTGCTGATCTGCTGACCAGAGCGTGGGACAGCTGCAGTGCGAATCGTGAGCCAGGCACCGCTGCGATGATCGCCCAACGAATGGTCCTGCATTCTCTGGCTCGGCTCGATGGCACAGCCCTCGTCGAGTGGGTGGACCGCGCAGTCGAATTGGTAGGTCCTTCTGATCCCGCAGCAGTGGAGTCAGAAGCGATCAAGGGTCTCGGGCTCGGCGCTACCGGAAGAACCGAGAATGCGCTCGCGGCATACGACGAACTGTCCGATCGCGTCCGCCCCGGAGCCCAAGCACAGCGCTTCCAGATGGGACGCGGATGGCTCGAGCTTGCGTTGGATCACCCGGAGTCCGCCAGACGCGACCTCGAAAGCGCGGTGTCCACAGAGTTTTCCAGTGGTTCGGCAAGAATCTCGCTGTGGGCACAGGCCTGGCTCGCCCGCACTCAATTCGCCCTCGGTGCCTGGGACGAAGCGCTCTCAACCGTCGAGGGCGCCGGGGCCGAGGTAGATCGGTTCGAGATCGAGATCATCCGGCCGTTGGTCCACTGGTCGGGAGCACAGATTCACGCTCTGCGCGGCAACTGGGAACTGGCTCGTGACCACGTACGACGCGCATACGCCGGCGTTCACGCCTACGAAATCATGTACGTTCCTGCACTTCTCGCCAGAGCGCAGGTTGCCGAGGCCGCCGCCGACTACGCCGAAGTCCTGGTGGCGCTGGCTCCGCTCACCTCGAGCAAGGCGCAACAATGGCTCGACGAGCCGGGCTTCTGGCCGTGGGTCGATCTCTACGCCAATGCATTGGTCATGGTCGGGCGAGTCGATGATGCCGACGCCTTTCTACAACCACACGAGCAGACCGCACGACGTCGTGAGCACCGCTCAGCTGCGGCACGTCTCGGCTACGTTCGCGGCCGGATCCACGGCGCACGGGGCGAACTCGACTCGGCAAGAAAAAGTTTCGATGCTGCATTACTCGGCATCGAGACGCTGCCGCTCCCCTACGACCGAGCCCGAATCAATTTTGCCTACGGCCAAACTCTCCGCCGGGCGGGGAAACGCGCAGAGGCCGACGTCGTCCTCCGGGCCGCCCGCGAGCTGTACCACTCGTTGGGCGCCGCTACCTACGTCGAGCGCTGCGAGCGCGAACTCCGCGCGGGCGGGTTGAACCTCTCGCGGACGGAGAAGGGAATCACCGACCTGACCCCACAAGAGCGAGCAGTCGCCGACCTTGTCGCAGCGGGCAAGTCCAACAAGGAAGCTGCCGGCGAATTGTTCCTCTCCGTCAAGACCATTCAATATCACCTCACGCGCGCGTACGCGAAACTCGGACTGCGATCACGGAGCGAACTCGCGGCTTTGTTCCGCGACCGGGGGCTTTCGGGTCCGCATCAGGAGCACTGAGAACATGTCGGACACTGCGACGACCACGCCCGTTCGCGTCGTCACCGAGCCACTCCCCCAACCGCTCTACGGCCCGAAGCGGGTCTTACGCGACTTCAGCGGAACGTCCATTGCCAACGGAATCATCGGCATCGTCTTCTCTGCCACCGGACCGGTAGCTGTCATTCTCGCTGCAGGGTTGGCGGGTGGACTGAGTCAAGCTCAATTAGCCTCTTGGCTTTTCGGTGCCTTCTTCGTCAACGGCATTCTCACCATCACGGCGTCCTGGCTGTACCGGCAGCCGCTGGCCTTCTTCTGGACGATTCCCGGAACCGTTGTCGTCGGAGCGTCGTTGGAGCATTTGCCGTGGGAGCAAGTGCTCGGAGCGTTCTTCGCGACCGGCGCCCTGATCTTGCTGTTGGGATTGACAGGGTGGGTCACACCGATCATGGCCGCATTACCCATGCCCATCGTAATGGCAATGGTGGCAGGAGTTTTCCTTCATTTCGGAACCGATTTGGTCGAAGCGCCCGCCCACGACGCGGTGATCGCACTGCCGATGATCGCCACCTTTGTCGCCCTGAGCGTGTTCGCCAAGTTGGGAAGATTCGTTCCGCCCGTTCTCGGCGCGTTGATGGTCGGTGTAGTCGTGATACTCGCGACCGGAAGATTCAACTCCGCCGGCGACGCTCATGAGTGGCTGGCGCATCCGATGCTGACCACGCCCACCTGGTCTTGGCAGGCGATGATCGAACTGGTTGTACCGCTGACGATCACAGTCGTCGTCGTGCAGAACGGCCAAGGAATCGCAGTCCTCCGAGCAGCGGGTCATCAACCGCCGATCGGGACAGCAACGGTTGCCTGCGGCGTGTTCTCTCTCGTGAACGCGGCGGTGGGTTGTGTGTCGACGTGCCTGACCGGGCCGACGAACGCATTGCTCACGGCGTCGGGAGAGCGGACACGCCAGTACACCGCCGGAATCTTCTGCGGCTTACTCGCCGTCGTCTTCGGACTGTTCGCCCCGACGTTCGTCGCGATGATGTTGGGAACTCCGATTGCGTTCATCGTCACTCTTGGTGGTCTGGCCATGCTCAAGGCCTTACAGGGAGCCTTCGTCACCGCATTCGGCGGGAAATTCACCTTCGGCGCTTTGATCGCGTTTCTCGTGACGATCTCCGACATCGAACTACTCAATATCGGCGCCGCTTTCTGGGGACTCGTGTTCGGGGTCATCGTCTCGCGCTTGCTCGAGCGTGGTGACTACACCTGACATGCGAACATTCGCATACACGACTTTGACAATCATTTACATTAAGCAGTAGATCTATACCCATGCACCTCAACACCCGCATGTCGCGGCGCCTCACCCTTGCCACATCAGTAGGCCTCTCGCTCGCCCTCGTTACGGGCTGCTCGTCCGACAACAAGGACTCCGCCCAGTCCGAAACCACGACCACGACGTCGGCCGCACCCACCGAACAGGCCTCGGCAACACCACGTCTCGCCGTGTCGTACGACGGCGGCGTCCTGGTGCTGGATGCAACTTCCCTCGACGTGGTCGGCGAGACCGAGATCGACGGCTTCACCCGACTCAACCCGGCCGGCGACGGTCGCCATGTCATGATCTCTGCCGGCGAAGCGTTCAAGGTGCTCGACACCGGCACGTGGTCTTCGGCCCACGGTGACCATTCTCATTACTACACAGCCGATCCCGCGATGTCCGAGGTCGAGTTCGCAGCCAACGAGCCCGGACACGTCGTGCGCCATGCCGGAAAGACCGTCCTCTTCAACGACGGCTCGGGACTGGTCGAGATCTTCGACCCGATTCAGCTGGCAAAACGTCAACCTCGCGTCGAGACGTACACCACCCCGGAACCCCATCACGGTGTTGCCGTCGCACTTGCCGACGGAAGCCTGTTGACGACAATCGGAAATTCGGAGTCCCGCAACGGCATAGCTGTCCTCGATGCCGACCGCAAGGAAATCCTGCGCAACGAACAGTGCCCCGGTGTCCACGGCGAAGCAGTCGCTGCCGGCGAAGCCATCGTGCTGGGCTGCCAGGACGGGTTGCTCGTGTACAAGAACGGAGCGATCACCAAGGTGCAGAGCCCCGATGCTTACGGCCGCATCGGCAACCAGGCCGGCTCCGAGGAGTCGGACATCGTGCTGGGTGATTACAAGACTGACAAGGATGCCGAACTCGAACGTCCGCAACGGGTCTCGCTGACCAACACGACGACGTCCGAACTCAAGCTCGTCGACCTCGGCACCAGCTACACCTTCCGCTCACTCGGCCGCGGACCGCATGGCGAGGCACTGGTGCTCGGCACCGACGGCGCCATCCATGTCATCGACCCGAACACCGGCGTCGTCACCAAGAAGATCGCCGTTATCGACGCATGGACCGAGCCCACCAAGTGGCAGGAGCCCAGGCCGGCACTCTTCGTGGAAGACCACACTGCATACGTCACCGATCCCACGTCGAAGAAGCTGATCGCAGTCGACCTCGAGGACGGCAGCATCCTGACCGAGACCACCCTCGATCACGCCCCGAACGAATTGACCGGCGTAACCGGCTGATTCCCACCCTCGCTTCGGTTCGCACTCGTCGCGACTCGCGAGACCGGTCCGGCGCAGCCGAAAGTTTCCGCCACTATGGTGGACCGATGTCGTCGATCAAACAGTTCCAAGTCACCTTCGACTGCGCAGAACCTGAGCGCGTTGCTCGTTTCTGGTGTGAGGTGCTGGGATACGAGCATCAAGGTTCTGGATGCGTTGACCCCTCAGGCATAGGTCCACGCCTGTTCTTCCAACGGGTTCCCGAAGGCAAGGTTGTCAAGAATCGGCTGCATCTCGACGTCCGAGTCGGCATCGGACTTGTAGGTGAGGAGCGTGTAGCCGCACTCGAGGCCGAATGCACACGGTTAGTCGCGTTCGGCGCTGTACGTGTGCGGCTACTGCGTGCCGATGGGTACAACGAGTCGTGCCTTGTCATGCAGGACGTCGAAGGCAACGAGTTCTGTCTCGATTGAGTGGCTGTGAGCATGGGACGTCGGCGAGTCGACCGACGAGTCCTACCGCGGGGCACGACTGACGACGACGCAGTTCAATGCGTGGAATAACTTTCCATGGACGTTCGTTGTAGATGCTGTCGGTGTTCGATTCTCTGCCCCGGGTACCACCCCAGATATGCCGCTTCGAGCGGCCACTTGCCGAGAGGCGCAAGACGGGCACCGACGCGCTGGAGTCGCCGGCCACCTATCAGGTGCCGGCGGCTTCGTCGTGTTCAGGGCTGGAACTCGGTTCCGTGACACTCGAGGTCCAACACCTCGACCGTCGAATGTGCAGTAGCCGAAGACGTGGATGGGAGGTCCTCGCATACTGCTCTGCAGCAACCTGTTTATCATCGCGATTTGGTACGTCGTGGCTCGCCGGTGTCCGCACCGATAGAGTCCATGCCATTAGAGTCCATGCCATGGACGCCCTTTCACAGTCCGAACGGGAGATTTCGCTAGAGACCGATCGACTGCTTCTGCGGCCGCTCCGTGTGCCTGATGCCGCTGTCTTACGTGAGCTCTGGGTTGAGCGCGATCCTCGTGTCCCACCGCATCGTCGGATCGATTCCGATGGTCGACCCACCGTCGGAGACATCGAGGACCAGATCCGCTGTCGCTCAAACCAACCCGGTCTATTGGCGATGGAGCGTAAAGGATCCCATGACGTCATTGGCTACTGCGGCCTGATCGAGACTGACCACGGATCTGACGGAGAGCCTGAACTGGCATTCGAATTGCTCCGTAGGGCATGGCGTCAGGGATATGCGACTGAGGCCTCGTGGGCGGTAATCCAATGGGCGCAGGCATCAGGCTATCGACGTCTGTGGGCCACAGTCCGTGACTGGAACGGCGCTTCTCGCCATGTGCTGGCAAAACTCGAATTCGTCGAGACCGACCGTGCAGAGCCTCACGAAATCCACGGGGACCTACTGTTCACGACAAAGGCACTGTGACTGCCTCGGCTACACACAACTCGATGCCGCAATGACGAAGGTGCCGCGACGCGGTGACACGGCACGCGCGCCGCAGCACGGGGAGTAGCTAGGCCGGGTTTTCACCGGCGGCGACGTCGAGGATCCACGTCACCCCGAACGCGTCGGTGAGCATGCCGAAACCGGGGCTCCACGCCGCCGCGGCAAGACCCTCGACGATGGAGCCACCGACAGAGAGTTTGGCCCAGTAACTCTGCACCTCTTCGAGGGTTGCACCGCGAACGGAGACGAAGAACGGTCGGTCGGTGATCGTCGTGCCGTTCTCGCGGTGTGTCGAGCCTGCGTTGCCGGCAGAGCCGCCCGACTGTCCGGGGATGTCGTATGCCATCACGCAGAAGCCGTCCGCGGTCTCGACCTGGCCGAACACGACCTTCTCAGCGCCGGGCACCTCCTTGGGCATGCCGAAGTCGCCGTAGGTCGCGATCGTGACCTGGCCACCGAAGACGGACTGGTAGAACTCCAGAGCCGCGCGGGCGTCTCCGCGGAAGTTGAGGTGGGTCGTTGTCTTGATGCTCATGTCTGCTCCTGGTACGAACGTCGCCCGGGTTTTCCCTGACAACGTCGACTCTCACAGCCGTATAGGACTGTTTTCGTCCTAGACTCGTCGTAGTCTCACGACATGGCGACCACCACTCGGCTCCTGAATCTGCTCTCCCTCTTGCAGACCAGACGCGACTGGCCGGGCGCCCTACTCGCCGAGCGGCTCGACATCAGCCACCGCACGGTCCGCCGCGACATCGACCGGCTCCGGGAGATGGGTTACAGCATTGCGGCGACCATGGGCCCGGACGGCGGATACCGACTCGACGCCGGCAGCGAGCTACCACCCCTGCTGTTCGACGACGATCAGGTCATCGCCTTGGCAGTCGCTCTGCAGGCGGCGACGCTGACCGGCGTCGGCATCGAAGAGGACGCAGTGCGTGCGCTGACCACCGTGCGGCAAGTGATGCCGTCGCGTCTGCGTCATCGCCTCGACGCACTCACGTTCACCACGATTTCGACCGATTCCAGCGACGCAGACTCGGTGTCCCCGGAGGTGCTCGTAGCGATTTCCGCAGCGGTGCGCGCTCGCGAGGTGCTCCGCTTCGACTACTCGAACGGCCGCTCAACCGACAACATCGAAATAACGCCCCCACGCCGCGTTCAGCCACATCATCTGGTGACCTCCAAGCATCGCTGGTACCTCGTCGCGTGGGATCTCGAGCGAGACGACTGGCGAATCTTTCGTGCCGATCGCATCACCCCACGCACCCCGAACGGCCCGCGGTTCACACCGAAGGAAATCCCCGGCGGCGACGTCAGCGAATACGTGTCCGCGCGCTTCAAAGGATCGGAACATATCAATAGATGGCCGTGCCACGGCAAGGTCGTTCTCCATCGACCAGCCAGTTATGTTCTTCCCTTTGTCGGGGACGGCATCGTCGAAGATCTTGGCCCCGAGCAGTGCGGTCTCGAAGCCGGATCATGGTCTTGGACGGCGCTGGCAGCCTCCTTCAACCGATTCGACACCGACATCGATGTCGTCGGCCCGGCAGAACTTACCCACGCTTTCGCGCAACTCGCCGCCCGCAACGCCGCGACTGCTGCGAGTTAGTCAGGCGTCTCGAATGAGATCCAGGTCTCCAACACAACCGTGCGCCCGCGGGTTCGTGATAGCTTTCAAGTCCTCAGAGGACCTGAGGACTTGAAGACCTGAACGAAGGGATGCCCAAGGAGATGAAGAAGGGGCAAGTTGCATTTCTCACCGGCACACACGTCGTGAACGATCTGTACCAGGGGGCTGTGCCTGCACTACTGCCATTCATGATGCTCGAACGCGGATATTCCTACTCCGCCGTCGCCGGAATCACGCTCGCAGCGACCGGCCTGTCCAGTGTCGTGCAACCCGCATTCGGCATGCTTGTCGATCGAAAGAGCCGAAATTGGCTGGTACCCACGGGATTTGTGACGGCCGCAGCAGGAATTGTCGTGGCAGCGATGAGCACCACATACATCGTCACTTGGCTGGCAATTGCCGTGGCAGGCATCGGCATCGCCGCATACCATCCGCCCGCCACAAATTTGGCACGCGCGGCTGGAGGTCATTCGCAGAAAGCCATGAGCGTGTTCTCCGTGGGCGGCACGTTGGGCGCCTCGCTGGCACCACCGTTTGTCACGCTCGTCGTTGGTTCACTCGGATTGTCCGGCGGCTACCTACTCGCAGTTCCTGCAGTGGTGGCGGCTATTTGGTGGATGGTCGCCCAGTCGCGATCGGTCAACACGGGTGAGGCCGAGTCAGCCCAGTCACTGAGTGCGCAACTGGCAGCGAACGGTCCCGTGTCAGACGATTGGCGCTCGTTCACCCGACTCGTGCTGGTAACGGTCTGTTGGTCGATTCCGTACGTGACCACACTGTCGTTGGTCTCACCGTACGTGCTCAACGGACTGAACGGCTCGTCCTCGAGTGCAGCAATCGTGTTGTCCTCCTTCACATTGGCAGGAGCGGCCGGAACGCTACTGGGTGGAGTCCTCGCGGACCGTCGTGGTCGACGCGCATCCATCCGACTCGGCTACCTGCTTGCGGTACCTTCACTGGCACTGCTCGCTGCCGCCCCGCACGTTGCGATTGCCGAACTGGGAATCGTCTGCCTCGGATTCGCGATGTTCCTGCCCTTCGCGCCACAGGTGACGTTGGCTCAGGACTACCTACCGAATCGCCCCGGTACAGCAAGTGGGGTGACGCTCGGACTCGCGATGTCCGTGGGAGGCATCGCATCTCCGCTGTTCGGCTACCTGGCAGATCACTTCGGACCGCGCATGGCGATCGGGGCGACAACTGCAGTGCTGTTCGTCGGCGCCGTCATCGCATTCACCTTGCGCGATCGACGCCTCGACCCGGAAGACGAGACGGAGCGCGAACTGGACGTCATCGCCCTTCGATAAACCAAAAGACGGCCCCGTAGTCTGAAGATTCATCGGAGGACATGAAGTATTACTCGGTGAGCCGCTCCATTGCGGTTCACCGAGTCAGTCAGGAGCAGTCACATGGCAGTGCGCCAGGTCAAGCAGCAGTCGCTGGTACAGAAAGCCGCAGACGAACTTGCGCGCCTCATCGGCGACGGCGAGTGGCCGGTCGGGACGAAAATCCCGAACGAGCAGGATCTGAGCACACTCCTCGGAGTCGGGCGTTCGACCGGCAGGGAAGCCGTGCGTGCACTGATCGCGTCGGGACAGCTCTACTCTCATCAAGGATCCGGCACCTACGTCATGTCCTCGACTCCGGTCACAGAACTCGAGCGAGAACTCAAACGCTCGGACCGCCGCGAAGTCTACGAAGTACGCAGACTTCTGGAGGTGGAAGCGGGCCGTCTGGCTGCCATGCGTCGGACCTCTGCCGACGTCGACCTGTTACGAGCAGCACTCGAAGCCCGTGAAAATGCTTCGACACCAACAGAATTCGTCGATGCTGACATGGAACTACATCGCGCCGTGGTGAATGCTGCGCACAACAGCGTGTTGTCGATGGTGTTCGATTCATTCATCGAAACGCTCCGAAACTCGGCCCTGGACGTGATCACCGACGTCACGGCACGAAACCCCCAATCCATCGACGACGAAGCCGCTGCCCACCGAGATCTGGTGGAAGCAATCGTCGCGGGTGATGCCGACGCTGCCAGCGCGGCAACGCGCAGGAACATGGACGGGCTCGACTGACCCTCTCTATCGTTGTCAGGCATGACGTCCACATCGCTCCCTCCACGGGGTCTTCGGATCGGTCTGTCCGCCATCGCGTGGCTAAACCTGCTCTTTGCGCTCGTAGGAATGGCGGGCTTGACGATCGGCGGCGGGATGGGCCTGCCTCCGGAGTGGATCGAGGGAACCGTCTTTCCTTCATATTTCTGGCCCGGAATCCTCCTCGGCGTTGTCGTCGGAGGCATCCAGGCCGCCGCGCTCTTCGCTCAGCACAACAGGTTCCGCCTGGCATGGGGCCTGCACGCCGCCGCCGGCCTGACGATGATGATTTGGATCTTCGTCGAGATCGCCATCGTTCTCGCCTGGTCGCCGCTGCAAGGCATCTTCTTCACCACCGGACTCGTACAGACGATCCTCGCCGTCCTTGCACTCGGCGCCTGGCCCCGCCCCTTCCTTCAACGAACCGAAAATTGACGGAATCTGCTCGCGAACAACAGAATCGCTACGGCCGGGCCCACCTCACCTTCCCGAAAAGCTCTTGACTCGAAAGTTTGTTCGAGTAAGATGGAAGGTGGAACGGGGGGTTCTCATGACGATCAACATCACCGACGACGCTGTCACCGGCGAAGATGCTGTCGCCGACGTGGTCAACAGCTCCGCAGTGGGTGTGCGCGCACGATTGTGGCGGCTACACCCCACCGACGTCCGCGAGATCGCCATCGCTGCATCAGCGGAAATCCTTCGCCTGGAAGCCATTCGAGTAGCCGCCCTCGACACCTTGACGTTGAACCCCGACGAACAAGTGCTCTGCTACCGCGGCACCGGAGAATGGCTCGCACACCACACCATGCTGCAAATCCCCGCCGGCAGAAGAATCGCAGCCCTGGGAAAAGCCCTACGATCATTTCCCGAGATCGAGAACCAATTCGACACCGGTGACCTCACTTTCGAACACGCAGCACTGATCGTGGCATTCTGCGAATCCCCACCCAAGGCAATGCCCGACGCCGCACTACCGTACTGCCGCGACACACTCCTCGCCGCAGCATCCGGAACCGAAGCAACCACCGTCAAACTGCGCTACGCCATCAGCGTCCTCGAGCACATGTTCGAATCCGACGACCCACCACCAAGCGAAGACACCGACCGCAACGAACTCCGCATCTCCCCGACCCTCAACGGAAGAGTCGCCGTCCGAGGCGATTTCGACGGTGTAACCGGCGAAATGCTTCTCTCCGCCCTCTCCAACCTCTCCATGCCCACCCCCGCCACAGACGGCACACCCGACAAACGATCCGCCGCCACACGCAACGCCGACGCCATGGCAGAACTGATCCGGCGCTACCTCGACAACGCGGCCACCGGCATCGACGGCGGCCAACGCCCGCACCTGAACGTGCACATCAACGCCAAAGACTTAGCGCTCCATCGTGAATGCGCCTCCACCGCAGGCCACTCAACAGGCGATGCCTCGACGTCCGACGGTGACGACCTCGACACCCTAGACCTTGGCATGCCGGATCTCGACATGCAAGATCTCGACAGGCAAGATCTCGACAGGCAAGATCTCGATGTCGGCCACATGCCCTGGATGGGGCCACTGAGCGTCGGCCGCACCCGCATGATCGCCTGCGACTGCATGCTCTCTACCGTCCTCCTCGACGAGAACGGCGCCCCACTCGACGCCAGCCCACTGAAAAGGCTTGTCACCGCGGCACAACGAACCGCCCTGATCGCCCGAGACAAAGGGTGCGCCTTCCCCGGCTGCGACTGCGTCCCAGCCTGGACCGACGCACACCACATCAAACACTGGGCCAAAGGAGGACCGACAGTCATGGACAACCTGGTCCTACTCTGCCGATCCCACCACACCCTGATGCACCGAAAACCCGGATACACCGGGCAATGGGAAATCCGAATGGGCACCGATCACCTTCCCTGGTTCATCCCACCACCGGGCATCGACCCGGACCAGAAACCCCGCCGCTCCACCACACGACTCTGAACCCGGAGGTCACCGAGCAAACGCCTCGGTGACCCATTCCGGCGTGCTTCGATAGCCGAAAAGACGGCGCGGCGTTCGCTATTGCTAGCGTTGAGGATGTGTTTACACAGGGACCCAACGCGCTGACGGTAAAAGGCCAGCCGGCGCTTCAACACATAGATTTCGCTGTTTTGGATTCTTTTCGATTTCCCGACCGGCAGGGCTTCCCCGATTCTTATCGCGCATTCATCCGGCACGCAGGTTGGGCGCGGACCTTCGGACTCTGGCTCATCTATCCGCCCGTCCTTCCCGGATTTGCCGACGGCTGGCAAGGGCGCGCCCGCAACCTCACCGCTCATCTTCGGTCCGTCTACCGAGAAGGACGGGATGACGAGTTCGATTGGATGATCGAACCCGACGGCGATTGGTCACTCCCTGAATCGCTGCAAGTTTTCGGATGGAGCGAAAACGGTGACGCACTGCTGTGGGACACAGCATCACGCGGCACCGACGGAGAGTTTCCGGTTTGGGAATCGCGCTCGTTCAACTCTCTCCACCGTCTCGGCGGGAGCCTCCACGAAGTACTACCGTCCATTCGCACCCGGACTCTGGGTCTGTTCGAACCTCGCACCTTCGACATCGAGCCACTCCAGCCCACCTCGCTCTGATCTACGCGTCCGGTCATTGATCGACGGTGAAGTCCCGAGCGATGCTCAGAGGTGCACCGCGCTCAGTTTCGACGTCGACAGTGACGGTGTAAGTGCCAGGATCGTAGATAAGGGTGTTGGTACCGAAGGCTCCGCCCCCTTGGCAGATGTTGAATCCGGTGTCGTCGTAACGCGCGATTTCTGTTCCCTCACTGTTGGTAATTCGCGCGTGACCTCTGCAGTATCCGAGGTCACTGCCTTCTGGTCGGTTCAGCTTCCAGTGGTAATTGATGTCCACGTAGAAACGACCGTTGTTCTTGTGAACGTCCGAGATCTCGTAATGATCTGGCCCACGGGTGAATCCGAATCCGTTTGGGGTGATCTTCGTGATCAGTTCGAGAGTGGCGCCAGTATTGTTCGGCGACGGCGCAGTCGAGGTCGCGCGGACAGGTCCCCTACTTTCCAGGGTGTATTCGAGGTGATTGTCACCATTGAATTCGCCGGCGATTCCCGTGATATTGGCCATCAACTGACTCGGGAGCGCGGTGAACAGGGACGTGACGACACTCATCTTGTGCAGAATCCGACCTTGACTGTCGCCTACTGCGCCTGTCGCCCCGGCAAGTCCACATTGAGCGAGATCGCCGAGCGCCTTGGTGAATTCGCCGACGTTGGCCTTACTCGGGTCAGTCAAACTCTCGTATACCGTCACCAAACAGTCGTAGGCAGATTTGGTCGTCTGAAATGCATCGACCAGTTCGTCTCCTTGGATCCCGTACATGTCGAGACCGGTAAGAATCGTCTCCAATTGTAGTGCGGCGGCATCGACATCGAGGCGGACGACCCCTGTGGTCGTGCCGGCAGGTAACACTAGTGTGCCATTGCCTTTCGGGGTCAACAGTCCCGAGTTCCCGCCACTTAAACTGGATCGAAGCAATACCGCAAGTTGATCAGTCCCTTGCAACGGTCCTTGATTCACGAATTGGCCGGGCGGTTGGGATTTGACTTCGTAATATTGTGCGGAATTCGTGGCAAGGTCGACGGCGATCCCTTCCTCGGCAGCGCGGAGGCAAGCAGCAACTACCCCCGATTTAGAGGCAGTGAGCGTGTATTGCCTGCCTGTAAGGTCGAGTTCGCTTTTCTCAGAGCATAATTCATCGGATCCTCCTTCGCTCGCCGCCCATACCTGGGTGAAAGAGTCGGTGAGCACTTGCCCGACGTCGGTAAGGAGGACTTGGAAACTGCTGAGGTGAGTGGTTGTAGTCGTCACGGATTTCGACACCGCGTTCCATTCGGCAGGAAGCAGGTCACTACTGACAGGATCATCGGAGTTGACCGCGACGATCGGTCGAACGGAATCGCTGATCTGTCGGACGATCTCGGGTTGTCCAGACAAGTCGAAGGTCAACGTGATCGGCTTCTCGGGCTGTAGTCCATCTCCGAGAGTGAGCTGCGCCGGGGTTGTCGAGACCAACTCTGCCGGAAAGACTTTACGGTTCGTCCCGACGCCACTCGAGAGCGTGAGCGTGGTCCCGATATCCGCGACTCCCGCGGGCGCTGTTGCAGTGACACCGAGCTGACCGATCTTCCCACTGACCGATACACCGTCCTCGCCAACTTCAGCCTCGACGGGTCCATCACTTACCGAGGCCTCGACAGTTGTAGTCACGGGCGCCCCTGTTGTCACGGGAGTGTCGGACGAACTACACGAGAGCAGAGGGAAGCACAGCATCGCCAACACGATGACCATGACTGACCGAACCGAAGGGATTTTCACCGGCAGAACCTCCTGAATTTTCGCTCCTGAGCAGGGACAGGCCACCGACAGGGCGAACTCAGAGAGTTTTAACACGACTTGGGACTAGGTATCTGTAGTCCATCCAACGGACACCGACACAACAAAGAGCCTCTTCGATTCCGGTAGCGATGATCACATAATTCTGTTAGCGTTGTTTACATGAGCTCGAAAGCAAAGATTCTGGCCGCAGCGACCGAGCTGCTCAACACCTCCCCCAACGGCGACATATCCACCCGCGCCGTGTGCGAGATGGCCGGCGTCGGCGCCCCCGCGCTCTACCGTCAGTTCGGCGACAAGGACGGACTGCTCGCAGCCGTCGTCGAGGCAGGTTTCTTCGAATATCTCGAAGGCAAACGCGCTGCGACACCTTCCGATGACCCCGTTGCCGATCTACGGGCCGGCTGGGATGCACATACAGCCTTCGCGCTCGCGCATCCCGCTCACTACCGGCTGATGCACTCACCCTCCGCCCAGAGCGCAGACACTGCCTTGCAGGCTCAGGCGTTACTTCGATCGGTTCTCGAACGATGTGCTGCCGCAGGTGTTCTGACCGTATCGGTCGACGTGGCTACGCAGATGGTGCTGTCCGCCAATGCGGGCGTCGCGCTGATGCTCGTCGTAAGGCCGGAACAGTACCCCGATCCGACGCTGTCACAGCGAGTTCGCGACGGAATCTTCGCGTCCATCATCGACGAATCCGGCGCCCACCCGGAAACCTCACTCAACAGAGTTGCATCCACTCTCGACGCCCAACTGGCCGCCGCGGATTCAACTTCCCTCTCCACCAACGAAGTCGGTCTGATGCGAGAGTGGCTCCGCAAGCTGTCCGATGCACCCGAAACCACTTCAGGAGTTACATCATGACTGACACCACTACCCGCGTCGCAATCGTCACCGGAGCTTCCGGCGGCATCGGGCGAGCGACTGCAGAGAAGCTCGCCGCCGACGGAATGGCTGTCGCCGTGCACTATTCAGGAAACCGTCAACGCGCCCAGGAAACAGTCGACACCATCGTCGCAGCGGGCGGTCGCGCCATCGCGGTGCATGCCGACGTCGCCGACGAAGGTGAAGTCGCCACACTGTTCGATACGGTAGAGAAGGAGTTCGGAGGCATCGACGTCGTCGTTCACGCAGCCGGAATCATGATCCTCTCCACCGTCGCAGAACTGAACTTCGACGATTTCGATCGGATGCATCGGACCAACGTCCGAGGAACCTTCGTGGTCGACCAGCAGGCAGCCAGACGTGTCCGGCGCGGCGGTGCGATCATCAATTTCTCTACTTCGGTGAAAAAGCTGGCCTTCCCGACCTATGCCGCGTACGCCGCGACCAAAGGCGCTGTCGACGCGATCACCCTGGTTCTCGCGAAAGAGCTACGCGGACGCGACATCACGGTCAACGCGGTAGCCCCTGGCCCCACAGCCACCGACCTGTTCTTGGACGGGAAAGACGAAGCTACAGTGGAGAATCTGTCCAAGCTGGCTCCCCTGGAGCGGCTCGGCACCCCGGTGGACATCGCGGAGGCTGTCGCGTTCCTCGCCGGCCCAGCTCGCTGGGTCAACGGCCAGGTCGTCTACGTCAACGGCGGCGTGATCTAGCGACACTGTCCTCTAAGGACCACACCTTGCTAATTCCGACAAAACAGTCAAACCAGTCGACTTTGGTTGTAATGTGCAAACAATGGAAAACCAGGATCGAGGGTCCGCCCGGACGTCACGGCGACAGTTCATCAGCGTTGCGGGGCTGGCGGCAACCGCCGTCATAACCTTCGCGACCTCGTCGACCGCCGGCGCCGCCGGCCCCGTCGCGCCCAATCCAGGTTCACGGGTCGGCGATCCTGCAGAAGCCCAAGCGGTACAGCGCGTCGCAGAGACACTGCTGAACGGTGGAGTTCCCGGTCTTGCCTTCGCCATCGTCAAACCGGATGAGAAGAACCGCAAGGCGAGTGTCACCACTACGTACCACTACGGTCATGCCGACGTCGAAAACGGCGTGAGAGTCACTCCGCGAACGCAATTCGAGATCGCCTCGGAGACCAAGACCTTCACCGCTGCACTACTGGCGAAACTGATCGCTCGGGGAGAAGTCGGATTGGACGACCTGGCGAGCAAGTATTCGGATGGCAACCCGCTGCCGAAAGGCAGCGGTGGCGAGGAGATCACGCTTCGCCAACTGGTCACCCACCGTTCGGGTCTCAGCGACGACCCGCCCAATCTTTCGGCAGGATGTGCCGATCCCACACAATCGTGCACGGACGAGAAGGCGAAGTACACCAGAAATATGCTCTGGGAAGGACTCCAAGACCCCCGCGCCTTGGCGTTCTCCCCCGGTAGCCACTGGCTGTATTCGGACTTCGGGTTCGGTCTGCTCGGCACACTCATGGCAGACAAGATCATTCCGGGACAGGAGAAGCCGCCTTTCGCGGCAGCGGTCGCCCGCGAAATCACCGACCCGCTCGGGATGATGGGTACCGTGATCGAGTCCAAAGCAACCGATCTGGCCGTTCCGTACTACCTCGACGGCGCAAGAGCGCCTCTGTGGAACAACACGGGTGCGATCGCCGGCGGGGGTGGCCTGGTCAGCACCGCTGAGGACATGTCGATCTGGGCCGCAACAACTCTCGGCTACGGCAATAACCCGCTCAAACCGGTACTCACCTCGATGCTCGATCAGATCGCCACCCAGGCTCCGGAGAATCCGGCCTTCGGAATGGGAATGGCGTGGCAGCTCCAACCCCCGACGCCGAACTTCCCACAATGGTTCGCCAAGAAGAACGGTGGCAGCACGGGTTCCAACTGCATCACCCTGTTGGTCCCCGACAGTGGCTGGTCGATCACGATTCTGGCGAACGGTGGAAACGCGGCGATGATCGACCCTGCAGCAGAGAACCTGATGCATGATCTGGTTCCGAGACGACCGCTATTCGGTAGCTCGACCGGAAGTTCGTCGGGCAGCGACGTCGGCTTCCAGACCGGGTCATTCGGATAGACCCACTTACCTACGGGCGCTACATCTTCGTCGAGCGCGCCATCACGAAGCAGTAGAGCCCGTATGTGATGATGCCCAATCCGGCAAGGATCAGCAGGGCGACTCCGTACGGTTGCGCACCCAGCGTCTTGAACGCTCCGTCGAGGCCGGAGGCCTTTCCTGGTTCGGAGTTGTTGACCGCGAGCAGAACCAGAATGCCGACCGCGGCGATGGCCAAGCCCTTGGCAACGTACCCGACGGTTCCGAGTCGGCGCACGAAGGTGCTGGGTGTGCCTTTCAGATCATCCAGGAAGTTCTGACTCGCGCCCTTGTACACGTGGTAAAGACCAACAGCGATGATGACGATCCCGCCGAGCACCAATGCGATAGTTCCAAGCGTGTTCTCCATCAGACGTGCCGTGATTCCCGCACTCTGACCACTGCTCGACTTACCGCTACCGCGCGCGAATCCAAATGCAGTGAACGCAAAACCGAAATAGACGAGCGAGATGCCCAAAGCTTTGGCGCGATCGAAGAACTCCTTCTTCTTGTCGTCCGAGGACGGCGACGACGAGCTTCCCAGCGCCGCCTCGGCCAATCTCCACAACGCCATGGCAAGGAAGGCGACGACGCCGAACCACAGGGCGAAGACGCCCCCTGGCTTTCCTGCCAACTCGGCCATCGCACCCGATTGGTCCGCAGACCCGGATCCACCGAGAGCTACGCGGATCGCGATATATCCGATCAGCAGGTGAACGACACCGCTGACGATGAATCCGGCACGGGCAAAGCGCTCGAAGACGTTGTTCTGTGCGACGTCAGCGGCCGTCGACGCGACGCTTTTCTGGTCCTGCGGTGACGATTCTTTGTTCATCATGATCGACGAACCATATACGGACCGACGCTTCCCTCGAACGCGTGCATGAAGGGTTTCGAGGTCAAGGGTTGCGAGGGTTCTGATCCGGCGCCGATCGCGGTTCTTCGGGGTTGGGGACCTTCGGGTTGGGAACCTTCGGGTCGATCGTGTCTGCGTGATCTCTTTGCTGGTTCAGTTCCTCGCGAGAACTCGTCGCCTCTTTCCGGTGTTGCGCTGCATGGTGTTGCAGCGCAGACGCTTCCGCCGCTTTGGCGTCCGCCTCCGCTTTCACCATGCGCGCCTTGGCTGCCGTCTCTTCTGCCCGCGCCTCGCGCTCGCCGACTTGCAGCGACTTGTCTGCGACGTCTTCGCGGATCTGTTCTGCCTCGATGTGTCGACGCTCGTCACGTCTGTTTCGCGCCACCCACAGGAGTGCGGCCACGATCGCTATCACCACGACCACGGCAACAATTATCCAGATAATGCTGCTGGTACTCATACTGCGAGAGGTACCCACCTGCGACTTTCTCACACGCAGGCAAACAAATACGCCGAATTACAGGTCGGTCGGATGTGTGTTGGCTCCGCATAAAACCACGCACAGTTCACCGCCGGACGGCTGCGTAACCGTTCCGTTCAGAACCGGAACCAATGCTGCTGCGGTTCCCAACTCCACCAGAATCCGGAACTCTCGCCACAGGAATGCCCGAGCCTGCCGGATCGAATCATCCTCGACCACAACACTGTCTACCGAACTCTCATGCAGTGTCTCCCAGGCGATGGCGCCAATGCGTGTGGCCCCCAATGAATCCCCCGCGATGCTGTTCACTTCGATGTCGACCGGGCGACCCGCATCGAGCGAGGTATGCAAGGTGGCGGCTCCGGTCGGCTCGACGGCTACTACTTGGTCTTCGGGACGTGCCGCCGCGGCGATTCCAGAGACCAGACCACCACCGCCGACTGCAATGCAATAGGTGATCGGTCCGGACGCCTCGTCTTCGATCTCGAGAGCGATGGTGCCGGCCCCACTGACGATGTCGGGCAGGTCGTAGGCGTGCAGTTCGAGCGCGCCGCTCGCGCGTGCGATCTCCGCCGCAGCGGCAGCAGCGAGTGCGTAGCGATCGCCTACCTTGTGAACGGTGGCGCCCAACTCCCCGAGCGCCTTCACCTTTGCGTCGGGCGCGGTCTCCGGCACCACCACTGTGCATGTGAGTCCTCGTCGCCGCGCCGCCCACGCGGCTCCGATCGCAGCATTGCCACCGGACGCGATCACCACGCCGGCATCGGGCATGGTGCCGTTGGCTACAGCTCGTTCCACTGCATTGAGACTGCCGCGCACTTTGAAGGAACCGCCGTGCTGGAGGTACTCGAGCTTGAACAGAACCGGTACCTCGCCGTGTGGCGTCGGCAGTGCAGTTCGAAAGATCGGGGTACGCCGCGCCAACCCTGCGATACGAGTCCGTGCGGCTTCGACGTCCGAGCGCTCGATTGCCAGCGGACCTGCGTTGTTGTCGGCGGTGAGAGTCATGCACCAACCCTACGGTTCGCAACGTCGACACGAAGCAGTCGGTCCACTGTGATCAAGATGTCTGTTTTTCACCAAATACTGCCCGCATCTGACCGAGACATCGGCCTTCCAGGTGAATAAATTTACTACTACAAGCACAACGACGACATCAAGGAAAGGCACACGCCATGTCGAAGATCGCAGTATTCGGTGGAAACGGTTTTGCAGGAAGTGCAATCGCGAAGGAAGCCACTTCACGCGGCCACGAGGTGACCGTCGTCGCCCGCAGTGCGCAGTCCGGAACCGAGGCGAATGTCGTACAGGGTTCCGTTCACGACAACGCGATCGTGGAGCAGGTCACGGCGGACAACGACGTCGTTGTCGTAGCCATCCCCGCCCGCGAGATCGACGGCAAGCGCCTGCTCGACGCCGTCACTCCCCTCGCAGATGCCGCCGCACGCAACGATGCTCGCATTGCCGTAGTCGGTGGCGCCGGCAGCTTGTTGGTCGCCGAGGGCGGGCCACGCGTCGTCGACACCCCCGACTTCCCGGACGCATACAAGGGTGAGGCGCTCGCTCACGCCGAGGTCCTCGATGCGCTCCGCGCGACTGACAGCAATGTCGACTGGTTCTACGTGAGCCCGGCCGCAGCATTCGGCGCCCACGCCGGCGTCGCTCCGAAGGGATCATTCCAGGTGGGTGGCGACGTTCTCCTGACGGACGCCGAGGGCAATTCCGCTATCGCAGGCGAAGATTACGCACACGCTTTTGTCGACGAGATCGAGACTCCGGCTCACCGTCGCCAGCGTTTCACCGTCGCACACTGAGCATGGGCAACCTCCGCAGGCGCGCAGCCTGGATGACTGTCCCCGCTGCCGCCGCCCTCCTGCTCACCGCTTGCTCCAACGACACGGAATCCGCAACCCCCAGCAGTTCTACGACGGCCGCAAATGTTGTTGCCGGACAAGGCGATCAACTCGAATCCAACAAGACCATCGTCACGGATTTCTACGAACTGGCGTTCAACGGCCGTCAGGTTCAGCAGGCCGCCGACCGGTACATCGGCGACGTCTACATCCAGCACAACACCACCGCCGCCGACGGGGCAGCCGGATTTGTCAGCGGCATAGGCGGTTACGTCGAGGCCACACCCGGATTGCATGCCGAGATCACTCGCGTTTTCGCCGAGGGCGATCTTGTTGCCCTCCAGTCCCACACCACTTCTGCGCCCGGCGACCGCGGCCAGGCCGTGTTCGACATCTTCCGCGTCGACAACGGCAAGATCGTCGAACACTGGGATGCCATTCAAGACGTGCCCGAAACGTCCGCGAATCCGAACACGATGTTCGACGGGCCAACCTCTTCGCCGTCCAAGACGTCAGAAGTATTGGAACGCAATACTGCCAACGCCCTGACCTTCCTACAGCTCGCCTTCAACGAGGGCAAAGCCGCCGAGGCTGCCGACCAGCTGGTCGGCCCGAGCTACACGCAGCACAACCCCTCGTTCGCAGACGGTAAGGATGCGTTTGTCACGGCACTGGCCGGGGTCGAACCTGTTACCGGAGACAAGGCCACCAAGTTTCCGCGAACGGTAGCCGAGGGAGACTTCGTCTTCGTCCAGACCTTCGCTTCGTCCGGTGAAGGAACGGCTGGCAGCGGCTCGATGGATATCTTCCGCTTCGACGAGAACGGCAAGATCGTCGAGCATTGGGACGCCGTCCAGGACTACCCGTCGACGACTGCCAGCGGCAACACCGTGTGGGACGACGGTCGCTGAGGCCTCGCAACACAAGCCAATGGAGCATAGGCGCAATGGCGGGAGCTGGTTCCCGCCATCGTGCCGTCTGCGCAGCCACATTCGACGGTACCGTTCACCCATGCCCCTGCGACGTTCGATCGCAATCGCGCTCCTGCTGTGCGTTTCCAGCGGATGCGCACATTCCCGCGAGCCGGCGATCGCACGACCTCATGCCGAAATAGGCGAATCCGCAGTCTGCAATCTCCCTGACGAAGGTCGGTTTCTGGGTATCGAACCGCCGCCTGAGATCGCACAAGCGCATTGGTTTCGCAGCGGAACGGTGCCACCGGATTTCGAGCCCGCAGCGGCAGTCACCTGCGACGAATCGTTCGGCCCCTCGATCACCGCGAATCTCACGACCAACTTCTACGAGCACCGGTGGGAGGGAGATTTCACCGCTGCTGTCGCGAAGCTCAATGCACCGTCAGAGGGTCGACGTCGGGATCAGGGCAGTTGCCCGGTAGCGAGCACGGTACCGCTCGCGGATTTGTGGTTGATCGACGCACGGGGACGTATCGTCCGCCCGTCGTATCCGGTCGACGAATGTGGCTTCCAACAGCTGGGAGGACTGGTCGAGATCGAGAAGCTCGACGAAGTCAGGCGGACCGAGCACATCGTTTCGCTTACCCCAGATGCGGTCCTCCAACGGATCGGGTGCGGCACGATTCGGTTGACGCCCACGATCGGTGAACAACATCTGGTCGCCGAGCGCTACTGGGTGAGCGACGGCATCTGTCGGTACACCGCGGCCGCAGGCGGCGAAGTCGTCTTCGCGGGCGCGACACAACTGAGTGAGAGCTTCGGCGAATCGTTCGAGCACCTACGCCGGGCGGACGCATGCTCGGAAGTCGCTCGAACCACTGTCGGCACCACCCTGACGCGTGCAGAGCCGGGCTATACCGAACCGATTCCGGTACTCATCGAAGTAGACGGTTGCCAACGAATCTTGATCCAGGGACACGTGCCATTGCAGGCGTCGCCCCAGATCATTGCGCGCGTGGCCTAGCCGACTGCAATTGCGAATCAGCCGACGTTGATCCGTTCTGTATCGCCGTCGTAGTAGTCCAACAATCTCTGGTCCATCACCCGACGCCACAGCGGCGGTATCCATGCGATCACGATCATCACCGCATAACCGGCCGGAAGTTGCGGGGCTTCGGCTGCGCTGCGCAAGCTTTGGTACCGCAGCTTCGGGTTGGCGTGATGGTCGCTGTGTCGCTGCAACTGATAGAGGAACAGATTGCTCACCACGTGATCGCTGTTCCAACTGTCAGCCGGGCTGCAGCGCACATACGAGCCGTCGGCACGCTTGCCACGCAGCAGACCGTAATGCTCGAGGTAGTTCGCGGCTTCGAGGAAGGTGAATCCGGCGACTGCCTGCAGCAGCAGCCAGGGTGCTACCTCCCAACCGAAGATGCCGATCAGCGTCGCGAAGAGGACAACACTCATCGCCCAGGCGTTGAGGACGTTGTTTTCGAAACTCCAGGTTCGCTTGCCTTTCCGCTGGAGTCGAGCGCTCTCGATACGCCAGGCAGAACGCAGGCCGCCGACCACACTTCGTGGCAAGAACCTCCAAAAGCTCTCACCGAACCGCGAGCTGGCCGGGTCCTGCGGAGTAGCTACACGCACATGGTGGCCGAAGTTGTGTTCGACGTAGAAGTGCCCGTACAGAGACTGTGCAAGCGCCACTTTCGCGAGCCACTGCTCGACCTTCTCGCTCTTGTGGCCAAGTTCGTGTGCTGCGTTGATACCCACACCGGCGACGACGCCCACCGTGAACGACATCGCGATCTTCTCCGCGATTCCCATCGGAGCGTTGATCCAGCACCAGCAGGCAAAGACCAGACCGGCATATTGCAAGGGGAGGAACGCGTAAGTGCACCAGCGGTAGTAGCGGTCCTTCTGCAGTCCGGGGATCGCACCGTCCGGCGGACTCTCGCCGTCTTCACCGGCCAGCATGTCGATGATCGGGATGACGATGACCAGCAACCACGCGCCGGTCGCCCAGAACAATCCGAGACGCAGGTTGTCGACGAGAAACCAGGAGATGAACGGGCTGAGCGGGATGAGCAATCCGAGCGGCCACAGGTACCTCTTGCGATCGCGCCAGCGCGGCTTTTCGGCGGACGACGAGTCTGTGTTCTGGACAGCGTTCGGTTCGGTGCGCCGTGCGTCGGAAGTCGCTGTCATTCGCCGATCTCGCCTTTCGTCCCCTCGAACGGTTCGCCCCACGCACCGTTCACGCTCAGCAAACCAGAACTATTGTCCGGACGGGTATGGTCCCGAAATCCAGAGCGCCCTGCTCGAAAGACGGCACGAGCGCTTGTACTCACCAAAAACTCCCCCGCGCATCACTGCTCACCCCGACAGTGGATACGGACAAAATACCCCACCGATCTGCGGGGATGGCGACCACCTCCGCACGACGCCGAGGATCGGAGATCCCTGCCAAGGCAAGGTCGAACCGCGTTGCCCTCGTCGAAGTAACGGTAACCGGCAGTGACAGAAATCATAAGCAGAGGACAGGATTTCCGCTCGTAGTGGCAACCAAAAAGACTGCGCGCCCTCAACTGGTCAGTTGCGGGCGCGCAGTCAAAAGGTGAGCAAGCGTCAGAGCCTTGCGAACACCTTCGTTGTCACTTCGTTCAGCCAACCGTTCGCGGTCACGAAATCGGTGACGCTCGACTGCAATCCGAAAACATGCCCGGCCTGCGCCGCCGGCAGCCTTGTGAAGAGGTTGTCGTCGAGGACCGCCTGAACCGCCGCACTGGTCGATCCGTCCGCATTCAGCGGATACAGCACGACCGTCACGCCATTCATGATGTCGGCCAACTGCTCCATCGGATAGGACTCGTATCCGGCGTCGGTGTAATTGGTCGGTACACCAGGCCCGTACGCCAACCCGAGTTCGTTGACGACCAAATTGCCGATCGCACCGGTGGGTTGCTGGACCGAGAATGTGCCGGGGGCGTCTCCGAGTGAGATGTGAATCCACTTGTTGTTCGCGATCACGTCAGCGTACTCGCCACGGACACGTTCGAGATTCTCTTCGTAGGCAGTCCGCGTCGACTCGAGCACGTCGGTCTTACCAATTGCCTCAGCGAGCTCGGCGGTGATCGTTTTCCAGTCGCCTCGGCTCTCTCCCTTGACGATGACGGTGGGTGCAATGCCGGACAGACGGTCGAACGCCGCTTGGTCCACCTCGTCGGCGTCGCCGACAATGACGTCGGGATCTGCCGCAGCGATCGCTTCGAAGTTCATTTCCCCGAAAGGCCCGATGGTCGGGAGCCCGTCGACGAAAGCCTGTTGCTCCGGCGTGAATTCACTGATCCACTTGCCGTAGTCCTGCACAGCAGCTGGTTTCACTCCGAGGGACATGAGCTGCCAGGGAGTGTCGTACGACGCGGCGACGACGCGCTCGGGTGAAACCGGAACCTCGATGTCCCCGTACGCCGACGCGACGGTCCGGACGTCCGTCTGCTCGGAATCGGCCGACGACGAGGAACAGCCGGTCATCACCATCGCACCGACGACGGCCGCTGCCGCCGCTGCGATGACTCTGGAACCGACAGAAAATGATCGAATTGCGCGCACGCAGAACTCCTACAGGGTGATTGTTTAGCCAACCCTAAGTTGATTCTGCGGTGCTACACAAGTCCGATCGAGGCCGCTTGAGTCGCTGTTCGGACTAGTCCTGTAGCCAATCGGTCATTGGTGCGCGCGGATGATCGATCAGGCTTGCGAACTCGCCCGGAGTCACACCCATCGTTCGACGAAATGCCGCGCCGAACGCGCTTTCGGAACGAAAACCCGTCCTCCTCGATACAAACGAGATGCTTCGACCGAGCGCCAGAAGTTGCATCGCGTGATGAGCCCGCAGCCGCATACGCCATTCCGAGAAGGTCAATCCGGTCTCGGCCGGAAACCTTCGGGTGAGAGTCCTCGTACTGACCCTCGCGTCGGTGGCCCACTCCTCGACCGATCGGGTGTCGGCCGGGCTGGCAACCAATTGATCTGCGATCTTCCGAAGCCACGGCGTCGTCGGCAGCGGTACATCGAAAATCAGTCGCGGAACAGGTTCGACGAGGTCGACGGCAAACGCCTCGGCTCGCCGACGCTCCGCATCCGTCAAGTCGTCTCGGGTGAGGTGATCGAGTACCTGTTCGAGCAGCGGCGGGGTGGACAAGGCCACCACACGATCCAACCCCGTCACGTCGGATGCCACCAACCACGTGCACGACAATTCGGTACCGCTGCGCGCTGTCACCTCGTGGGGAACAAAAGACGGGATCCACAGACTGACCCCGCTGGGCACCGTGTACACAGTCTCCGGAGTACGGACCTCGAGAACACCGTCGATCGCCCACAGCAATTCGTGATCGCTGTGGCGGTGCATCTCCCAGGTGTAGTCGGAGTCGACGGCCAGCCGATTGGTCGCCAACCGCAGGTACCCGTCGGCACTGACGCGCAGCGGGCGCACGACGCGTTGCCACTCGGACAGTTCGTCGAGCGGGCTGCTGAGCGGGTAGTCGATCTGCTCGCTCACCGCAGCGTCGACAGTTCGGGATGGCCGAACAGGCCAGGTAGCCCACCGGTGTGCAGGAAGACCGTTTTCGATCCCGTCGTGATGGCTTTGTCCTCCGCGAGTTGGATCAATCCCGCAAAGGCTCGGCCGGTGTACGTCGGGTCGAGGAAGATGCCCTCCGTACGCGCCAAGTATCGGATCGCGCCGGCTGACGCTTCCGTGAGCGTCGAATAGCCTTGGCCAACTTGGTTTCGCAGGATCTGAAGTTCCTCGGCGCGCACGGTCGGACCAGGCATCTCGTCCAATAACCCAGCGACAGTCGACACCGGGTCGGCAACGGCCCCGACATCGACACCGACAACTCTGTCGACGCCGAGATGCGCGACAAGGCCGGCCATCGTTCCGCCCGATCCGAGTGCAACCACGACGTGTTCCACTCCGGCGAGTTGCTGCTCGATCTCGCGTGCGCAGTCGACGTAACCCTGCGCAGCCACCGCGCTGGTACCACCGAAGGGAATGACAAAAGGTACACCGCCCGAGTCAGCGACAGCCTCCGCCGCGGCGTCGACCGCGGATGCCGTGTCCCCACCTGCCCAGACGATCTCAGCGCCTGCGAGTGCATCCAGAATGAGATTGCCCTGCACGGATTCCGGCTCGGCACCACCGAGTACCAGGACACAACGCAATCCCAACCGAGCTGCTGCCGAAGCAGTCAACCGAGCGTGATTGCTTTGCGGTGCACCGGTAGTGATCAGTGTCGTCGCGCCGACGGCCAAAGCCTGAGCGCAGGTGTACTGCAATTTTCTGATCTTGTTGCCGCCGCCGCCCAGGCCGGTGACGTCGTCACGTTTGATCCACAGATCTTCCGGCCCCAATCCGAGTGCCTGCGCGCAACGCGCCAAAGGTTCGACGGGCGTCGGCCAACTGCCCAAGCTGATCGGTTGTACGGCGGAACTGAACATTTGACGAGTCTAGTTCGACGGTCCATCTACAGTCTGGTCTCGCTTACAGTCTGGATATGGGAACTTTCACGACGACCACACACGACGTGCCGCTGACCGTCAGCCGACCGGATTCGCCAGGTGAGCCGAAGCATGCGGTGGTGGTTCTCCAAGAGGCGTGGGGCGTGAACAAGCACATCGAGAGCATCCTCGAGCGTCTCGCCGATGCCGGCTACCTTGCCGTGGCTCCGCACCTCTACCACCGCGGCGCGCAGACGTCCTTCACCGACTTTCCGTCCGCCAAGGACGCGCTCATGGCACTCGACAGCACAACCATCGGCCACGACGTACGTGCCGCTGTCGACTACAGCCGATCCGAGGGAGCAGACAAGGTCGGCTCCCTCGGATTCTGCATGGGCGGCACCGCGTCACTGTGGTGCGCCGCGGTGCCCCTCGTCGATTCTGCCGTTACCTACTACGGTGGCGGCGTTGCAGAAGCCCGATGGAATGGGATTGCGGCAGGCACCGAACTCGCTACGCAACTGCAGGTCCCATGGCTCGGCCACTACGGCGACCTGGATCCGAGCATCCCACCCGAGAGCGTCGAGCAATTGCGCGCAACTGCCTCCGACCTCGCCCAGGTGTACCGCTATGCCGATGCCGGCCACGCGTTCAACAACGACACTTCGGCCAGCCACTATGCCCCAGATTCTGCTGCCCTCGCGTGGACCCGCACTATGGAGTTCTTCGCCGAAACCCTGTGATTCCAAGATGAGTCAGGGAACTCGCTTGACGACGGTCCCCGTGACCTCGTCCTGAATCTGGTCGGCATCTATTGCTCGACTCTGCGCCCGACGCGATCGAGTGAAGTAGTAGATGCCGATCACGGCCAGGACAAACGGAACTCCGAACACCAGCGTCATCTTGAAATCGTCGACCCACAACGTGGTGATCAGAATCGCGACCATGAGGGCACCGCCGAGGAGTGTCCCCACGGGAAAGAACGGGATCGTAAAGGAGAGCTTTGTTCCGTCCTCTTTCATCCGCTTGCGAAAGAACCAGTGCGTCACGAAGATCAGTAGCCACGTCGCCATAGCCCCGAACATCGACAACGAAATCATCAAGGTGAATGCCTGCTCGGGAAAGAGCACGTAGACAATTGTCGCGACGGCGATACCCGACGTCGACAGCAACAAGGCGTTGACCGGTGAGCCGTTGGCTCGGACTTTGCCGAGAATTGCCGGTGCGTCACCGGCGCGTGAGAGCGAGAACATCATGCGCGAAGACACGTACAACTGACTGTTCATCGCGGACAGTGCGGCAATGATCACCACGAAGTTCAGCACGCTGTCTGCGCCCGGAATCTTCACGACCTGCATCACCGTGACGAAAGGGCTTCCGCCGCTCAAGATCTTGTCCATCGGAGCGATTGCCAGTATCAAGGCAAGCGTTGCAATGTAAAAGACGAACAGCCGAACGATCGTCACACGGAATGCTTTCTTCACCGCCACTGCCGGGTTTTCCGCCTCACCGGCTGCAATGGCGATCATCTCGATGCTCAAGTAGCTGAAGATCGATACGATCACGGCAAACCACATGCCGGACAAACCATTCGGGAAGAATCCGCCACCCGACGTGTAATTGTGGAATCCATAGTCAGGATTTCCACTACCGAACACGACATACGCTGCCATCACGATGAACGCCACGATCGCGAAGACCTTGATCGTCGAGAACCAGTACTCCATCGTTCCGAAAGCCTTGACGTTGAACATGTTCACCCCAATCAGCACTCCGGAGAACAACACGATCCACAGCCACGACGGTACGTCGGCGAACCAGAACTGCATGTATTCACCGATAGCGGTGACCTCGGTACCGACAGCGAGGACGATGCACGACCAGTAGAGATAGCGAACGAGGAAGCCGATCAACGGTCCGACGTAGAACTCTGCGTACGCACCGAACGAACCCGATGTCGCATGTGCGACGGTCATTTCGGCGAGAGCACCCATCAGCAGCAGGGCGATCAACCCACCGATCGCGTAACTGATGATGACGCTCGGGCCGGCAAATCCGATGGCGAACTTACTGCCGAGGAAGAGTCCGGTGCCGATTGCACCGCCGAGCGCGATCATGCTCATCTGCTTGGGGCCGAGTTCGCGTTTGAGACCTGATTCTCGCTGCTGAATGTTTTTGAAATCACTCATGAAAGCTCCTTGCGAAAGGCGGTACCTCCCGGTCCGCGGAAACTTGGAAGAATCAGGTGACTGCGTCGCGCTCGCGGAATTCGGGGCGATCCCAGGACTTGTTCTCGAGGATGTCTCGCAACACGTCGACGGCGTTCCACACGTCGGCGTAGCCGAGATAGAGCGGAGTGATACCGAACCTCAACACTCCTGGTTCGCGGTAGTCGCCGATGACGCCCCGCGCGATGAGAGCCTTCATGATCGAATAACCCTCGGGATGAACAAAACTCACGTGCGATCCACGACGCTCATGTTCACGTGGCGTGATCAACTCCAAACCGTAGGCAGCGCAACGCTCCTCGACGAGGTCGATGAAGAGATCGGCCAGCGCGAGCGACTTGCTCCGGATGTCGGCCATGTCAGCTTTGAGCGCGACGTCGAGACCACATTCGACAAGCGACAACGACGTGATGGGTTGAGTACCACTCAGAAAGCGCCGTATTCCTGCGCCGGGTTCGTAGGCCGACTCCATCGCAAACGGTCGCGCGTGCCCCCACCACCCGGACAGTGGCTGGATTCCGGTGTTCTGATGACGACGGTTGACCCAGATGAATGCAGGCGAACCTGGACCACCGTTGAGATACTTGTACGTGCACCCGACTGCGAAGTCGGCGTCGGCGCCGCCCAGGTCGACAGCGACGGCGCCAGCCGAGTGTGCGAGATCCCAGATCATGAGCGCGCCACGCTCCTGCACTGCTGCAGTGACTTCCGTCATCGCATACAGGTTTCCGGTGCGGTAGTTGACGTGCGACAACATCACTACGGCGGTGTCCGGTCCTACTGCTTCGGTGAGATCGCCCGGTTGGTCGATCAGGCGTAGTTCGTATCCCTGATCGAGCAGCGAGATGATGCCCTCCGCAATGTAGAGGTCGGTGGGGAAATTGTCTCGCTCGGAGACGATCACCTTCCGGCTGGGATCCTGCGCAGCCGCGATGGACAGTGCGGAGGCCAATGCCTTGAACAGGTTGATCGACGTCGAATCCGTCACTACCACTTCGCCTTCACCTGCTCCCAGCAACGGGGCAAGTTTGTCACCGAGGCGAACAGGGAGGTCGAACCATCCAGCCTCGTTCCAACTGCGAACCAAGCCGTTGCCCCACTCGTCGCCGATCACTCTCGCGGCGTATTCCTGTGCAGCAATGGGACGCGCGCCGAGCGAGTTTCCGTCGAAGTAGAGGACGCCCTCTGGAATCGCGAACTCGCGGCGGAACTCCCTCAGGGGATCCACTGCGTCCACCTTGACGCAGTCTTCCAACGAAAGGGTGGTTGTCGATGTCATGACGATTCTTCTCCTGCATGTGTCGGCGTTGAAAGTGATGAAGGCAGAGTCCGGAGCACGGCGCGTACCGGGCTGGCATCGAGGTCGAGGAACTTCAGCGGCAGGGCGATCAACTCGTAGTAGCCTTCGTCGACGTCGTCGAGGCAAAGTCCTTCGAGGATCGCGACGCCACGATCGCTTGCCGCGTGGTGCCCGTCCATGGTCTTGCTGTCCATCGGATCGAACGAGGCGCCGTCGATTCCGATCAGAACTCCACCGCGGTCGGCGAACCAGTGGGTCAGCTCCGGAGAAACACCGGCGAAGTCGTTGTCCCACTCGCGCGGGTACTTCGGGTACGTCCTCAGAATCAGCCGTTGCGGCAGATGGCCGCCGAGTCGCTCCACCGTCTCTTCGACGGGCCTGATGCGGGCGGCACCGTCGACCCCCGTCATGTCGACCACCAGTGCTTCGCCGAGATAGGGCTCGAGGGGGACAGAACCGATGGTCGCGCCGTCGATGCGAGTGTGCGCCGGGGCATCGGCGTGAGCACCGATATGCGGAGTGGTGGTGATTCGGTTGATCGTGACGGCGTCGCTGCCGCCGAGGTCTGACGTGACAGCGCGGGTGAAGGCAGTATCGCCTGGCCACACGGGCGTCGATTCGGAGATCGGCGGGCTGATGTCGATCACCCGTGCCACCCAGTCGCCCGCGTGTCCGTCGCCCGTGTGTCGGCCGATCCTCGGAAGCATCCAGACCCCTTCGTCGCAACAGTCGACTGTGCTGATCTCGACCATTTGATAATTCGATGTGTTTGGCAAAAGCTAGAATCATCAACGGGCGCGGTCAATAGTTGCTGAATATTTTCGCGACGACAGGGAGAAATCGGATGATAAATGCGATCGAACGGGCAGCTGCCGCGGCGCGGCCGAATCATGTTCGGCTCGACGACGTCGATACGGCGATTCTCCGCGAACTCGTCCGGGATGCACGCATCCCCAACAATGCACTCGCCGAGAAGGTCGGGATAGCGCCGTCGACCGCCCTGGCGCGGATGCGCGCTCTACGCGAATCGGGCGTCATCAAGGGGTTTCACGCAGACATAGACCTCGAGCTACTCGGCCTCGAGATCTCGGCGATGGTGTCGATTCTGATTCACTCCCACGCCAGGAGTCGGATGACGGAAATTGCCGAGCACCTGAGCGGACTGGATTCCGTTCAGCGAGTGTTCCTGATGAGTGGGGACCGTGATCTTCTGGTGCACGTGTCGTGCGAATCCCCTACTCGGCTTCGCGATTTCGTCAGCGCGCACCTCAACGATCCGGCCATCGCCAACACACAGACCAACCTGATCTTCAGCGAACTACAACAGGGCGATTGAACAACAGGGGCGATTGAACGACAGCAAGATTGAAACAAGGGTGGCCGAGGAACACCCCGTCTAACGATTCTCGAACACTCTACGAGCGAAGCTCGCCCAGATGTAGAGATACGAGCTCGGCGAGATGCACGGCAACCTGATCCAACGGACGCACCGATCGCGACGAGATGGCGAGGACCGCGGCGCCCTCTATCGCGCACACCGTCGTCGCGGCAAGTGATCGGGCCACGGACTCACCTACCCCCGCGCGCTCGAGCTGCGCGGCAAGCAGGTTCATCCAATCGTCGAATACCTCCGCGGCAACTGCCGGCGCCAAGGGAGCCTCGGTGCCACCCAGTGCCGCAGCGACGATCGGGCATCCGGCGGTGAAATCACTGGCTTCCAGTGTGTCCTTCCACATCTGAACGAAGGCGACA
Organism: Rhodococcus sp. NPDC060176; assembly: GCF_042728675.1. Taxonomy (NCBI): domain Bacteria; kingdom Bacillati; phylum Actinomycetota; class Actinomycetes; order Mycobacteriales; family Nocardiaceae; genus Rhodococcus; species Rhodococcus sp. NPDC060176. The sequence goes on along the minus strand of NZ_JBHWYS010000001.1, from coordinate 586,995 downwards.
AGACTCTCGACAGGACCGTCCGTCGCGGTGAATTCCGCGATGATCGAACTCATCAGCTGCCCGGCCACCCGCGTGGACTCCTCGACGAGCTGTGCCTTCCCCCTCGGGAAGTTCTGATAAACCGAGCGCCGAGCGGTATCGCTCCGAGCCAGCAAGTCGGTGATTCCCGTACCGGCAACGCCGCGTTCCCGCACGAGGGCGATCGTGCCTGCGATGAGCCGTTCTCGCGGACTCGGTGTTTCTCGCGGACTCGGTGTCATGAGTATCCATCCTCGGGTTCAGCGACCGACCCTTGCGGTAGCACGATCAGTCTACTATCTTATCCAGAATACGTTACTGCCATTCACATATACATGGCCGAGGCGCTCGGGTACACCCCGCCGTCACATCCACGAAGGACTTCACATGACAGCCTTGAACCAACCTTTTCCTCGCGTGGCGACACGGTTCGTCGAAGCCTCGGACGGGGTACGACTGGCAGTGTTCGAGCGGGGGAACCCGAGTGGGCCGACAGTTCTGTGCGTGCACGGATTTCCCGATGACCACGAGGTCTGGGACGGAGTGACCAGCGAACTCGCGTCGACGATGCGTGTGGTGACTTTCGACGTGCGAGGTTCGGGAGCGTCCGGGCACCCGAACCGGATCAGGGACTATCGACTCGACCAGTTGGCAGACGACATCGGTCGGGTACTCGACGAGGTCTCGCCCGGGCGTCCGGTGCATCTGGTCGGGCACGATTGGGGTTCTGTGCAGGCCTGGCATGCCGCCACCGCTTCAGCACAGAGGCACCACTTCGCGTCGCTGACCTCGATCTCCGGACCTTGCCTCGATCACGTTCCCTATTGGATACGGTCACGCCTCGCAGCGGGACCCGCCGGCTGGAAAGACATTCTGGGACAGTGGAAGTCGCCGATATACATGGGCTTCTTCCAGCTCCCGTGGATTGCTCCGCTGGCGTGCCGGCTAGGCCTGGTCGACCGCACGATCACTCTGGCCTCGCGTCTCGAAACTTCGAGCTCCGACAAGGCAACGCCTTCCGCCGCCGTCTCGGCGCACCGCGCACGCGAGAATCGCAACGCCCTCCGGATCTACACCGCAAACTTGCTTCCGCGCCTGCTTCGCCCGCAACAGCGCACCACTGATCTACCCGTACAGGTTCTTGCTCCCCGTCGGGACATCTTCATCACTCCCGCAAGCCAAGTCGACATCGGTCGCTGGGCAGCCGATTCACGGGTTCACTCCGTCGACGGCGGTCACTGGATACCTCTGTTCAACCCGACAGTCGTTGCCGATCTCGTGCGGTCCTTCGCCCGGGAGCACGCAGAAGAAACCACCGAATCGAACGGAGAACCACGATGAGCGCACACACCGACGTCGACACAGACGCAGACAAGGTCGCCCTCGCAGCCCGAAACGTGTCCTGGGACTGGACCGGGCTGCCGATGCACTACTTCGACGCCAATCCGTTCGCTACGCACCTGGCAAACGGGATGAACATGCTCCTGCCCGAGGGCGAAGTGTTCTTCGTCGACGTCTTCCAACAAGCACTGCCCCTGATCAAGGACGACGCCGTTCGCGCGGACGTGATCGGGTTCATCGGCCAGGAAGCGACACATTCCTCGGCACACCAATCGCTGCTCGAGTATCTCAATGGCGAGGGACTCGACACCGAACCGTTCGTCGAGCAGATCCGGTGGATGTTCCGCAGCCTTCTAGGCGACCGTGATCTCACCGGACGCAAAGCCCAGTCTTGGCTCCTCGAACGTGTCGCTCTCGTCGCCGCCCTCGAACACTTCACTTCCTACCTCGGGGATTGGGGGCTCAACGCCCGAGGCTGGGACAAAACCCTCGACCCGAAAGTCCTCGATCTGTTCCGCTGGCACCTGGCCGAGGAAGTCGAACACCGCCATGTGGCGTTCGACCTCTTCACCCACCTCGACGGCGGCTACCTGCGAAGAGTACGTACTTGGATAATCGCTGCACCGATGCTCGTCATTCTCTGGGTGCGGGGCATTCGCTACATGATGTCAGTGGATCCTGCGCTCGGCGGAAACACCCGGCGGATCAAGCTCCGCGATGTTCGCCTGGCGATGAAGAAGGGCCTGATGCCAAGTCCGTGGAGCCTGACACGGATGTTCTTCGAGTACTTCCGCCCCGGCTACCACCCGTCGCGGTACGGCTCGACCAGCCAAGCAGTTGCCTACCTCGCCTCGTCACCGGCAGCTCGCGCCGCCGCCTGAGTAACGCACACCGCCCGATCTGGAGTACGCGAATGACCCGATTCAGTCCCCCACCCGTACCTGCGTCCCTGCGCCGACCACACAAACCTGACCGACTGATGTCCGGCCTGCAGTCCCTGATCCGCGGATACTCCGCCGTGACCAGCCGGGTACGGATCATCGAACCCACCCCCGTCGACCGAAAACTGAACCTCGTAGTGACAGAGACGAACCTCGAGGCCGACGGAGTGCGGAGCCTGCGTCTGGAATCCGCAGACGAGAGCGTCCTGCCGCGGTGGTACCCGGGCGCACACATCGATCTGACGCTCCCTTCGGGAACGATCAGGCAGTACTCGCTCTGCGGCGATCACACCGATACGCGTAGTTACCGGATCGCGGTCCGCCGGATCCCTGACGGCGGAGGAGGATCGACCGAGATTCACGATCGAGTGACTACGGGTACCGCACTCACCGGAGGCGGCCCTCGAAACGCGTTTCCCTTCGCGTACCCGCACCTGGCACGAGCAGACATCTCCCGCGTCACCTTCATCGCCGCAGGCATCGGTATCACCGCGATTCTGCCCATGGTGCGTGCCGCGGCGTCGTCGTATGTCGATTGGCATCTGACCTACCTCGGCCGGGACACCCGGTCCATGCCGTTTCTGGGCGAGATCAGCGAATTGGACTCCAACCGGGTCCGGATCCTCACCGGCCCGCGCCGCCCGGCCGCAGAACTGCTTACACACGCCGGCCCAGCTACGTCCGTCTATTTCTGTGGCCCGCCGGCCCTCCTGACCGACATTCGAGCCGAATTCGACCGAACAGGCTCCGCCGGGCTGCATTTCGAGAGATTCATCCCCGAACCTGTTGTCGGGGGAAAGCCCTTCGAGATCCGATTTGCCCACAGCACGGATTCGATCGACGTCGCCGCGGACCAGTCAGCGCTCGCTGCAATAAGAACCGCAAGGGCCGATGTGAGGTACTCGTGTCAGCAGGGATTCTGCGGCACGTGCCGAGTACGGGTCATCAGCGGAGAGGTCGACCGCCGAGGACGATCAGCGTTCCTCGACGAACCAGACACCATGCTCATCTGCACCGATCGAGCCAACTCCGCCCAACTCACCATCGAACTGTAACCGTGATTGATCAATCCAAGCCCAGCGTGAGAGGCTGACCAACCATGTCGACGTCCGATTCCGTCACACCACTTTGCCCGCCGGAATTAGCCTCCGGCGCCAAGAGATTCGCAGTTCGCCCCGGCTTCACCGGCCTGCATTGGACAAACGTGGCCAAACAATTGTCGCCCGGCGGCCGGGAAATCCTTCGCAGAGACTTCGTCCCGGTTGCGGTCGAAACATTCACCGGAACAGCCCCGGAGTTCTGGAGCGACTGGCTCTCCGATGCCAAACTTGATGACCTCAAGGGTCTGGTCGTCGTGCTCGATGCGAGTGGTACTCCCGCAGCCTGGGTCGCAAGCAATCAACGAGAATTCGGCGGACGGTCATGCTTCTATGCCAACTCGGCGGGAGTGCACCCGAACTACCAAGGGTCAGGTCTCTCGAGCGCAATTTGGCGAGAACTGTTGCGTAGCGCAATCGTTGAATCGGCGCCGCGCAGACTGTATGCGGTCATGCGTACAGCCAACCCCATCGTCTACGGCGCGTGGTCGGCAGGCGCAGGTGGACTCGACAAGGCATATCCGTCGCCGATCTCCACCGAAATTCCCGATCGCGTCCAGCGAATCGCGAAGGACGCAGCAGCGTACCTGGGTCAGCTCGACCGACTCGACCCGAACACTTTGATCATCGAAAATGCCTACGAACACACCGAGAACGGCCTTTGGACCGAACGGCCCACGTCAGATCAAGACTCCGTCGACAGCTGGATGCAGGCCACCCTCGGCCCGAAAGACGCGATCATGCTCGTCGTGGCATTCGACCCGATCCCCTTGCTGTTCGACGAGATCGTGCGAACCGTGCGCATACGTTCGGGAATCGGCACAGCCGGGTCGTCGAGGAGCTCCCGCAAGGCGTGAGGAGATCGTCCACAATCAGCGGAGATCACCAACTAAGGTCGAAGTATGTTGCCGCTGGGGTTGTCCATGCTCTGGGAAACGGTGGAGCCGGAAGCTGCGCTGGAAGAGCGATTCGGATTCAACAGCTTTGGCGCAGCCACCCGTTGGGTCTCGGCGGTACTCGAGCAGACTTGGGGATTGACGGCCCTCGAGTGCTCGCGAATGGCGATCAGTGACCAGAACGCGATTGTGTGGGTTGCAAGCGACCGAGGTGGGCTGGTGGTGAAGTGGTCGCGAGCCACAGAGCACTTCGCGAACCTGGAGGCGTCGACGCGCCTGCTGAGCGCACTCGCCGCGCAGGGCGTGCCCGTTCCGTCGCCGATCACGTCCCTGAACGGATTGGACCGGGAAACACTGCTGGTCCGGGAAAAACTGGAAGGCCCATCATGCGCAGTGTCATTCGCCGTACTGCCGGAGTTGGCGGGAGATTGGTTGGACGTGCAGGACCACTCGGCGGTCCGGTCGGCCGGAGCCTGTCTGGCAGAGATACACCGAACGCTCGGCGCCACCCATGTCGACGGATCGGTGTTCTCGTCGCGCAGCACCGGACTGAAGGAGCGCATCGGTGGCTGGCTGGAGAATTTCGACCGCGGGTTTGCGCCTGAGGCAACGCGTAGGCTCGTGGGCCTCCTGGCGCGTGCGACCGAGCTCGATGACCAAACTCAACTGGTACACAACGACTTCCGTGCAGCCAACATCTTGACTCGAAACTCTCGGACCACCGGATTACTCGACTTCGACGACGTGGTGATCGACCACCGGGTGAGCGACCTGGCCAAGGCAAGCGTCTATCTGGGCACCCTGTTCACCGATTGGCGACCGACACCGATGGCGGTACGGCAGAGCCTGCGCGCCGGCTACGAATCCGTCCGTCCCCTCAGCCGATCCGAGTCGGAATGGTTCGAGATCCTCGAGCTGTGGCACGGCCTGATGGCGATCCCCGATGAGAACGACACCGCCGGTTGGGCCTCCGCGTTGTGACGAAAGTGGGGACGCCGGTACCGGCGTCCCCACTTTCGATCTGATCACATCAGGATCCGGCGCGGATCCATTCTTCGAGGTGCGGTGCCTCGACACCGATCGTCGTGCCGTCGCCGTGACCGGTGTGAACCTTGGTCTCGGCGGGGAGCGCGAACAGCTTGTCGCGAATGGACCCGATGATGGTCGGGAAGTCTGAGTACGACCGCCCCGTTGCGCCGGGTCCACCGGAGAACAAGGTGTCGCCGCTGAACAGTTCCCCCGCCTCGGGCAGGTAGAGGCACGTCGACCCCGGCGAATGGCCGGGTGTGTGGATGGCCAGAATATCCGTGCCCGCCACAGCAATACGCTGATCATCTTCCAAGCTCAGATGCTTCACCCCGGGGTGAGTCATCTCCCAGAGGACATCGTCGGCCGGGTTCAGGTAGATCGGAGCGTCGAGCTTCTCGGCCAGCTCCGGCGCAACCGTGACGTGATCGTTGTGACCGTGGGTGCAGACGATTCCGATCACCTTGCGTCCGCCGACAGCGTCGATGATCGGCTGCGCGGTGTGAGCTGCGTCGACGATCACCACTTCGTTGTCGTCACCGATCAGCCAGATGTTGTTGTCGACGTCCCACGTTCCGCCGTCGAGACTGAACGTGCCCGAAGTGACTACACGATCCACACGCAATGTCACAGGACTACCACCGAACGGAGGACCTCGCCGCGGTGCATCGTCTCGAATGCCTTCTCCACCTCGTCGAGCTTGATGCGCTCGCTGACGAACTTCTCGAGCGGCAGACGCCCCTGCTGGTACAGGTCGACCAGAACGGGGAAGTCACGCTCGGGCAGGCAATCGCCGTACCACGACGACTTGAGGGCTCCGCCGCGCGAGAAGAAGTCCACCAGTGGCATTTCCAGCTTCATGTCCGGCGTCGGAACTCCCACCAGCACTACGGTTCCCGCGAGGTCACGGGCGTAGAACGCCTGCTTCCACGTCTCCGGGCGGCCGACTGCGTCGACAACCACGTCGGCACCGAAACCTCCGGTCAGCTCCTGGACCGCCTCGACGACGTCGTCGACCTCGGTGGCATTGATCGTGTGCGTGGCACCAAGTTCATTGGCCCACTCCAGCTTTCGGGGATCGCGGTCGATCGCGATGATGGTGTTGGCACCGGCCAGCCGTGAACCCATGATCGCTGCGTCGCCGACGCCGCCGCAACCGATCACGGCCACCGAATCACCGCGTCCGACGTTGCCGGTGTTCATCGCGGCGCCCATGCCGGCCATGACGCCGCAACCGAGCAGTCCGACAACAGCCGGATCGGCCGAGGCGTCGACCTTGGTGCACTGGCCTTCGTGAACCAGCGTCTTGTCTGCGAATGCGCCGATGCCGAGTGCCGGCGTCAGTTCGGTGCCGTCTTCGAGCGTCATCTTCTGCTCGGCGTTGAACGTGTCGAAGCAGTACTGCGGGCGGCCACGCTTACATGCACGACACTGCCCGCATACGGCACGCCAGTTGAGGACGACGAAGTCGCCCACCTCGACGTGAGTGACACCGGGGCCGACGCTCTCGACGATGCCCGACGCCTCGTGCCCGAGCAGGAACGGGTACTCGTCGTTGATTCCGCCGTCGCGGTAGGTCAGGTCGGTGTGGCACACACCGCACGCTGCAATGGCGACCACTACCTCGTTGGCGCCGGGATCGGGAATCGTGATGGGGACGATTTCGACGGGGGCACCCTTGGATCGGGCGATGACGCCGCGTACCTGCTGTGGCATGGCTTTGCTCCTGGCTTCGTGCGATTTGAGGACGTGTCGTCACATGACGCCGTGTTTTCACATTGCGATATGTGCACTCGTTGAAAGGTTAGCCCGAAGCAGGTGCCCGCAACCCTGGTCGAACTGACTGACCGACCTAGCCGAAAGGACTAGGGCGCGGGCTTCACGCCGGCCTCGGCGCCCGCGGCGGCGGCCGCGCCCCGACTCTCGACGCCCAATTTCCGCAGGACCCCGGCAACATGAAACTTGACTGTGCTCTCACTGACACCGAGTCGCTCCGAGATCGCCTTGTTGCGCCGTCCGGCCACCAGATGCTCGAGTACCTCGAACTCCCGCGGTGCCAGTTCTGTGAGGACGTCGCGATTCGGTAGGGCGACGGGGGCGTCGAGCGGGATGGTTGCGCTGATCCGATTCCCCCACCCAGGCGTCGACTCGGATTCGACGGTTCCACCCAAAGTCTCTACCCGAGAACGTAATTGACGTTCCACATCGACCACGTCGGCTTCACCGCCGCCGTCGTCGCGAATGTCGATCGAGAGTGAGGCCGCGTCGAGGGTCCAGGCCACCCGGATACGCGAGAGCGTCTGCTGATCCGACAAGGCCAAGACCGCGCCGCGAACCACTGCTCGGGCGCCGTGCGCCACTTCGCCGGGCAGACCGCGACCGTCGACGGGTGGCTCCACCAACTCCAACGCGATTTCCCGATGCTTGAGCAGCGAACGCAATTCCCCACGCATCCGTGCAAAAGCCGTGGTGGTCGACTCTTCGGCCAACTCGCGGTGCACGTCGACGGCTGAACGCAGGCCGATCAGAGCCGAGGCCGCAGTCTCCCTTGCCGAGGTTCGCGCTCGTGTGTCGTCGAGATCAGCCGAGCGCAGCGTCGCCAGCATCGTCTCGAGGGTGGCCGCATGCACCTCGGTCATCTCTGCGACGGTGCGTGCCCGCTCGGACGACGCTGCCCGCGACTCGGCGAGATACGCAGGGCTCGCGTTCCGGACCTGGAGCTGAATTCCGGTTGCAGTCACCGCGAACAGTGCCTGGATCAATTCGAGGGATGCCGCCTTCACCGGTCCGGGGTGCGGCGTCAGCAAGAGGAGGGTGTCTGTTCGATCGAGCATCGCGAGCACTTCACGGTCACGGCCGGCGATAGCGCACTTTCCCCGAAAGATCTGTCCGACAGTGAGATCTGTACGGATACGGTCGAGTTCGGCGATGGTCACACGATCGACGACAGTTGGATCCCCGGCAACCTTGCGCGGCCTACCGGTGCACTCTCGGGTGAAGATCACCAGAGAGGTGTGCGGCACCATATCCGCGATCAGCGTCGAAAATCGTCGGCCGATTTCGGGAAGTGGTCCCACCAACACGTCTCGAAGGGCGGTGATCAGTAGCGCATTGTCGGTGGTGCTCACCGTTCAACGATAACCATCCGGTTCACTGGTGCAGCGTGGTCTTCATGAGCATCACGTTGTAGTCGGACCACGTGGTAGCGAGAAAGTAGAGGTCCTGCCCCTGCGACCAGGGGTGCATGTACGCACCGTAGAGTCCCGGAACCGCGTCGGTGCCGATCACGACGTCCGGTGCGCTCCACGGTCCGGTCAGGTCCGAGGCCGTCCGCAGCACCAGCGCTCCCCACTCGTTGGAGTACATCGCGACGAACTTGCCGAGATAGTTGTTGTACTGCACCGACAGTTCGCTGACATCCCCGTCGAGAACTACCGCCGCGGCAGCGGGATTGTTGGGGACCCACGCCTTTCCGTCCCAGTATTCGTACGCCGCGACGTCCGCGATGGAGGCTTCCTTCACCCGCGAGAGTCGTCCCTCGCCGAAACGTCCAGCTGGGGTACCGAAGTTGTAGACATAACCACCGTCTTTGACAAAGGAGCCCATCTGGAAGTTGTCGTTACCCGTCAACGGCAGATTCGGCCGGGACGAGGCCGGTTCGATCTGCCAGGTCTCACCGTTGTCGTGCGAGGACGCGATCTGCGAGAAGTTGGTGACCCACTCGCCCGACCCTCCCCACGAACGAATCGACATGTAGTTGACGTACTGAACGCCGCCAACCGAGATACCCGTCGTCGGAATGCTGCTGGTTTCGACGCCGGTGACTTTCAGACTTCCGATGATCTCGCGTGAGTGATTCGGCCGGTCGGTCGGTGAGGAGTCGATGTTCATGCCGTCGGACAAATTTCCGTCCGAGCTACGGAACAGAACGTTGCTGCGCCAGTCGCCGACCACCCCGGAGCACAGGGGATCAGATCCGATACCGACGGTGTCACCGAAAGCTGTCAGGACCTGACCTGCACCGTTGTCCCACATGATGCCGAGATCCGTGCCGAGAACGTTGAACCGCTCGACGGTTTGGTTGGGGCTGAGCGCGCCCGTGATGTACTCGACCGCCGAGGTGCGGCCCTGCAATTCCGGCAGTTTGCCATCCGTGCCGTTGAGCCAGGGAATCGGATTGGTCGGCCCGCCTGTTTGATCCAAGCTGCCGGTGACGTTGCAATCCCACGGGGATGCATGCGCTTGGGTTGCCCCCAAGACCGCGGTCGACGCGAGTACACACGTCACTGCTGCTGTCGATATCTTCCGTATCCGGCGCATCGCTCCCCTTTCGCGGGGGAGATCCGGACTCTACGAGGTGTTGCTCGACCGGATCGGTTCATCCACCCACGGGAACACAAGGTAACAGGTAAATCGGCCAATCTAGACAAAACGGGCTTATTTGGTGGAGATGGATTTCAACCATTTTTCCATGACTGTCGTCGCTGTCTCCAACCCCTGAGCTTCGGCAGCTCCCAGCTGCGCCATGAAGATGCGCGGACCATCTGCTCCCAGCGAAGCATGCAGCGAGTCGCGATACTCGGCCAGTTCCATCCACTCGCGCGCCACCGCGGAGGACGCTTCGAGGTGAAACTGAACGGCGTAACTCTGCTTGTATCGGAAGAGTTGATTCGGATACTTGGCAGAACCAGCGAGCCGTACTGCGCCGTCCGGAATATCGAAGGTATCCGAATGCCATTGCATCGCAGGAAAAGTGGAGGGCAGACCTCCCCACACCGGATCTTGCCGCCCCTCGGCAGTCAAGGTGATGTCCTCAACTCCGACTTCGGGTACCGCTCCCGTGTAGACGGGAGCACCCAGCGCCGCGGCGAGCAACTGCGAACCCAAACACACTCCCCACACCGGGACGTCGTTCTCGACCAGATCGCGAATGTACTCGATCTCGGATGCCAGCCACTCGACCTCAGCTTGATCGCCGACGCCCATCGGCCCACCCATCACGATCACGGCGTCGAACCGTCGATGCGCCGGAAGTGGGTCGGTGCCCAGAAGAACAGTCTGCACGTCTCCGTAGCTCTCCAGGACAGGCGAATACGCCGCTGGGGGTTCACACTGCGCGTGTCGTAGTTCCAGAAAATGCATGTAGGCAATTCCTCTCGAATCCGGTGCCGAAAGCCTATGGTTCTATTCGATATAAGGCACATCGGCGGCGTGTGATGTGCTCTGCGCTCGAATCTCCCCCTTTCCTCAACCATTTACCGACAAGGAACGTCTGTGCGCGCACCACACCTCTTTTCGACATCGATTCGCCCGTCCTCAGTTGCCGTTCGCATCGCACTCAGCGCATTCGCCTTGGCGTCACTTGCCGCATGCTCGGGAACAAGCACCGACAGCAAGGCTGAATCAACATCCATCGCGACCACCACCGCGACCTCGACAACTCAACCCACGACGACTCAGGCACCATCGACCACCTCGGCGGCCGTTACGACGAATTCTCCGCTGGTCACGACCCCAGTCGCCGCGGAAGTGACGCCCGCTGCAGCTCCCGCGATCATGCCCAACGTCGTGTGCATGAATCTTCAAGATGCGCAGGACACCATTCAGTCGGCCGGAGTCTTCTTCTCGAGAAGTGCTGACGCAACTGGCGCGGGTCGACGCCAGCTGGTCGATTCCAACTGGATTGTCGTCGATCAGACACCCCCTGCCGGAAGTCCTTTCGGGGAAATCGAAGCCGTGCTCTCGGCCGTCAAGATCGGCGAACCGAACCCCTGCTGATCGACTGAGTTTTCGAACTTCGCCATTCCGGGAACACTGCGCCCTACTTGACAACTACCTCCAACCTCCTTCACTGTAGTCAACATTACTAGTATCCAATATATTGGATGCGAAAGGTTGGTTTGCAACATGAAGGTGCAACGAAGACGACAGAGCGGCCACTCGCCGGCGGCCATGAGCGAACACGTCATCGGCATACTCGGAGGCATGGGGCCCGCCGCTACTGCCGACTTCTACTCCAAACTCGTTGCCTTGACGCCAGGTTCGACGGATCAGGAGCACCCCAAAGTTGTCATCTGGGCCGATCCCACCGTTCCCGACCGGACTTTGGCGCTCACCGAGAACGGCCCGGACCCCACCCCCTGGCTGATCCGCGGTGCACACGTCCTCCGAGAGTCGGGCGCAACGACGCTCGCCATCCCGTGCAATACCGCCCACGCCTTCCTGCCCGGCATCTCGTCCCAACTGGGACTTCCCGTGGTCCACATGATCGACGAAGTTGCGCGGCACATCCGGACACTCTCACCGGCCGTGACGTCCATCGGACTATTGGCCACCACAGGAACGGTCCGCACCGGGTTGTATCAACAGTGGCTGTCCGAATACTCGATCGACGTCCTGCTGCCCGAACCGGCGATCCAGGATGAATTGGTCATGCCGGCGATCCGAGCCATCAAGAGCGGCAACGTCGGACTCGAGACCACCGACAAACTCGTCAGGGCCGCCGATCTTCTCGCCGAATCGGGCGCGCAGGTAGTCGTGGCCGGCTGCACCGAGATTCCACTCGGACTCCCTGCCGGTGCCACAACCTGTCAGATCATCGATCCGGCAACAATTCTCGCCCGCGCTCTGCTCCTGCGCGTTGCGGAGGCTCGGAAAGACGCTTCAACGGCGCACTCGGGCTGACCAGCGGCGGGCGGCCTGCAGAGTACGATATCCAGTATGTTGCGTGACGGTAAACCGGTTGAGCGAACACGAATGAGCGACATCGCTCTCGAACGCATTCGCGAAGCGATCGTCACCGGTGAACTGGCCCCGGGATCGAAGATCAAGGACAGCGAGCTCGCCGAGTATCTGGGCCTGAGCAGAACTCCGGTCCGCGAAGCACTGGCAAGGCTTGTCGACACCGGACTCGTGGAAGCGAAACCCGGTGCGTACACACGCATCACAAGCCTCGACCGCGGCGACGTCGAAGCAACACTCGCAGTCATCGAAGCTCTCGACCAACTGGCCGTCGTCACCGCAGTACCGAACCTCACCGACGAGATGATCGGGGCAATGCGTTCCGCCAACAAGGACTTCGCTGCCGCCGTCAAGCGAAACGACATAGGCCGAGCCCTGACCGCAGACGATCGCCTACACAGCGTCATCATCGATGCTGCGGCAAATCCGCTGTTGAAGAAGCTGATCCACCAAGTTCACCCACAAATTCACCGCATCTACTACCGCAAGTTCTCGAGCCTTCTCGGCAGCCAGGACTCCGTCGACCATCACAACAAGCTGATCGACCTGTGCGCAGACCACGACGCCGAGGCGGCAGCGACATTGTCGGCCGAACATCGACGCCACCTCGGCGGGCTGATCGGTGAACTCTTCGACGCCGACGAGTTCACTCTCGCGGACTGACCGACGCTCCAAAGTAAGTTCGGCGCTTGCCTATATTGGCCATCACCGATATAAATGACTGATGCATGCGTTCGACGTTCTCGGAGACCCCGTTCGGCGGCGAATCCTGGAACTCCTGTCCAACGGAGAACGCTCGGCGGGTCAGATCGCAGAAGCCGTGGCAGCGGAGTTCGGAATCTCCCAACCGACCGCGTCCGGACACTTGCGAGTGCTCCGTGAAAACGGATTCGCCACCGTACGCAGCGAAGGCACCAGGCGTCTCTATGCCGTCGAGCCCGCGCCACTGCAAGAAGTGGACCACTGGCTCGACGGATTCCGGCAGTACTGGAGCGGACCTCTCGACGCATTGGCCACAGAACTCGCACGCGGGAAACGACGCGGTTCCGGACGGAGCAAATCTTCACAATCGAATTCTTCCGAAGAAGGGGACTCACAATGACCGAGATCGCGAGCCAGGACACCAGCCTCACCGCGGTAGAGCGGCGCATGGGCAACCGCGAGATAGCCGAAGGTTCGGCTCTAACAGCCGTACTCAAGCGCCGCTACAACGCGTCGGTCGACGACGTCTGGGACGCCATCACAACCCCTGACCGCATCAACCGCTTCTTCCTCCCGGTGAGCGGAGACTTCCAGGTGGGCGGCTCTTACGCTTTCGAAGGCCAGGCGAGTGGCGAGATCCTGGCCTGCGACGCTCCGCACCTACTGCGACTGCAATGGACCCCACCCGGCGATCGCGGATACAGCGACCAGGTCGAGATCCGTTTGACGGCAGACGGACCCGACGCCACCTGGCTCGAGTTGGAGCACGCCTCCGTAGCCGATGTCTTCCGCAACGACCCGGACACCGGCTGCTACGGCGTCGGAACCGGATGGGAAGGCCCGCTTCACTACCTGGGCGAATACCTGCGCGGCGCTCTTCCTGATGCGCCGAGCACCGAGTGGTACACCTTCGACGAAGCAGAGGAGCTTCGTCTGGCCAACTTCCGCGGGTGGGAGTGGGCAAAGATCGAGGAAGAGCACGGCGGCCGGTAACGCCCAATTCTTCGAAAACGGTCACAGGATGGCCGTTTGCTTTGTATCGTGACCGAGCTGGACGTATGTCCAGCAGTTTTGGTGGCTTTCTTTCGTGCCACAACTGCTTCGGTCCACGAGAAGAGAGCTCCACATGGCGCCACAACCCGTCGTCGACAACCCGACCACGACGCGACGCACGCACATCATCCGGACAGTTCTCGCTGTCCTCGTGATCGCGCCACTGTCGATTGCGGCGTTCTACATGTGGGCACTGTGGGATCCGGGCGACACGGTCAACCGCTTGCCCGTCGCCATCGTCAACGCGGATGCGGGCACAGAACTCGACGGCACCAGTCTCCAAGCCGGAGACGAGGTTGTTGCCGCGCTCGTCAAGAGCGGTGACGTTGCATGGAAGGTCGTCTCGGAACAGGAAGCCGCCGACGGCGTCAACGACGGCACCTACTACTTCTCCGTGGTCATTCCGAAGACTTTCAGCGCGGATGTGGCGAGTGCCGCATCGGGTTCGGGCCGGAAAGCCGAGCTCGACGTCTTATACAACGACTACAACAGTCTGGTCGCCGGCCCGGTCGGTGAAAGCATCATCGCTCAGGTGCGCTCGGCGGTCTCCGAGTCGATCGGTGAGCAGTCCATCGACCAGGTGCTGGTCGGGTTGGGTGAACTCGGAACAGGATTCGGCGAAGCCGCCGCAGGCGCGCAACAGCTTTCCGACGGGTCCTCCGAAGCGCTTGCCGGAACCAACGAGCTCTACGCTGGAAGCAAGGAACTCGCCACCGGTATGGGTGAAGCAAATCAGGGCGGCAAGGAGTTGGCCGCCGGAGCCGGCGAGCTGGCCGCTGGGGCAAACGAAGCTGCTGCGGGCTCGGGCGAGCTGAGCGCCGGACTCAACCAGTTGGTCGGGGGAACAGACGAACTCGGCGCTGGAGCTCGTCAGATCAGCGAAGTGGTCGACATGGTCACCACCCCGGTACTCGACCTTGCCGGGTCCTCCGACGCCGTCGTCGGTCAGATCGATGCCCTCACATCGATGCTTCGGAACTCGACCGATCCGGTCTCCGCCGGACTCGTCGACGCGCTCGGCGGACTGCGAGCCTCCCTGACCGCGCAACCGTCGGACGACGACGTGATCGGTCAGCTCGGCCAGCTTCGCGACGGTGCGCGGGAAATCTCGCGGCAACTCACTGATCCGAGCAGTGACTACCGCGGTGGCCTGCTCGCAGCGGCGGCAGGCGCAGGTGAACTCAACACCGGCCTGGGCCAACTGTCCGACGGCGCAGGCCAACTCGCTACCGGCGCGCAGGAACTCTCCACAGGCCTCGGCCAGCTGGACACCGGAAGTATTGCGCTCCGTGACGGTCTCGGTCAGCTCGCGGCCGGCGTCGGCGAGCTCGACGCGGGTAGCGCGGAACTGGCCACCGGTTTGTCCGACGGTGCCGCCCAGGTACCGCAATTCACGGACGACGAGCGCGCCACCACGGCCAATCTGCTCTCTTCCCCCGTTGCCGTCGATGCGCGGAACAACTATCCCGCAGCCGGATTCGGACCGGGAGCGGTCCCAGCCGTGATTTCGGTGGCATTGTTCCTGTGCGGAATTCTCACCTGGTTCGTCGTCCGCCCCCGACGCGGACGTTCGCTGAACTCGCACACGAGCGTGGTGCGTGAGGGGCTGCGCCGCTACCGCATTCCCGCCCTGGTCACCTTGGTCGCGGCGCTCGTGTTGTCGGTGGTGTCATTGACCGTGGCAAACGTCGAACCACCGAGTGTCCTCGCGATGATCGCGGTGATGATCCTGGTAGGTGCCGCCGCGGTCAGCTCGGGCAGGCTCTTCACTGTTGTGTTCGGAGCCGTCAACGGAACCTTCATCGCTTTGGGTGCCTTGATGATTCAGATCTTCGCGTTCGGTGCGGTATACCCCATCGAACAGATGCCGACGGTCCTGCAGTGGCTGCACGCTCTGATGCCACTGACGTGGGCGCGCAACGCCATGCGCATGGTCCTTGTCGGATACTACGGCCCGAAATTCTGGCTGGCAGTACTCGCTCTGGCCGCCTTGGTGATCGGAGCCGTGCTGTTCACCATCTGGTGGCGCCGCCGACAAGAACCGCCCACCGACGCCGACGCCGACGACGACGCGCCGATCACCGAGGAGATCGTGTACCTCCAGCCGACGAAATCGTGAGACGGCGCAAACGTAAGTCGGATCAGCGAACGAGCGTCGTACGCATCAACATGACGTTGTAGTCGGCCCACGTGGTGGCAAGGAAGTACAGATCCGAGCCGCTGGACCACGGGTGGATGTATGCGGCGTAGATACCGGGAACCTCGACCAGATTGACCAATGTTTCCGGTGCCGTCCACGGACCGACCGGACTGGGAGCGGTTCGCATCACGATCGAACTGAACGCGTCGGCGTACATCGCGACGAACTTGCCGAGAAACTCGTTGTACTGAACGGAGACCTCACCGATGCGGCCGTCCATGACGGGTACGGCCGCAGCGGGATCGGCGCGGATCCAGCCACTTCCGTTCCAGTATTCGTAGGCGGAAAGATCGAGTATCGATCCCTCGGAGACGCGAGAAAGTCGAACCTCACCGGATCGTCCCGCGGGCGTTCCGTAGTTGTAGACGAACCCGCCGTCCTTCACCATCGAGCTCATCTGGAAGTTCTCACTACCGGCAACAGGACCGACACCAGCGGGAAGAACTCCACCGATGTTGGGGCGCAGCGTTTCCGGACGCGTGGTCCAGGTTTCGCCGTTGTCGGACGACGTGGCCATCTGTGAGTAATTGGTGCTCCACTGCCCAGCTTCGCCCCAGTTTCGCACCGACATGTAGCTCAGATACTGCACACCGTTCACGGCGATGCCGCTGGTGGGGATACTGGAAGCCTCGACGCCCGGAATCTTCAGACCGGAGATTATCTCGCGAGCCTGACCGGTGCCGTCCATCGGCGCACTGTCGATGCGCATCCCGTCAGCCAGTACCCAGTCCGAACTGCGGAAAAGCACATTGCTACGCCACTCGCCCACCAAACCGTCACAGGCGGGGTTGCGGCTGAGCCCGGTGGTGTCACCGAAAGCGGTCAGAATCTGACCGGCACCGTTGTCCCACATGATGCCGAGGTCGGTGCCCAGGACGTTGAAGCGATCAACCGTCTTGTTGGGACTATATGTCCCGGTGACCTTTTCGATGGCGGCAGTACGACCGGACAGTCCGGGCAACCCTCCGGTGTTGCCGTTGAGCCACGGCGCCGCATTGGCCGGCCCTCCGGTACTACCGACACCACTCACACCGACGCATCCCGGCGCCGCAGCGGCCGGCGATGCCACCGCCGTGACGGCAGCAACTGCAAGCGCAGCGACCACCCCGAACACCCCCAACGATCTCCCCGCGCGAAACATGACTCCCCCAAGGCCGGGATTGTTGGTGTTGTTGTCGTAGTTCCCCCCGAACCTCGGACAATCTAGCAACTGCAGTCACAGATAACCCAATCAGACAAAAACGTGAAAAGGCCTGAAAGTCATAGCAGTTCAGACTTTCAGACCTTTTCGGACAGCGGAGATCAGTCAGTGGGTCAGCGCGTTCCGCTCGCGCCGCCGTCGAGTGGGATCACCGTCCCGGTCACATAAGCCCCGGCACGCGAAGACAGGAAGATAGCAAGACCTGCGGCATCCTGCGGAGTTCCGACCCGGCCCAACGGGACCGAGTCCGCCACAGCCTTTGCACTCTGCTCGTCTTCGAGAAGGAAGGCCATCATTTTCGACGGGAACGGACCCGGTGCAATGGCGTTGACCGTGATCTGCTCCCCCGCAAGCGTTGCCGCCAACTTGCGCGTCAACATGTGCACCGCAGCCTTGCTGGCTCCGTACGAGAAGTTCTCCGAACCCGAAACCACGAGCCCGTCGATCGATCCGATATTGATCACGCGTGCTGGATCTTCCGCAGTGGCCGCAGAACGCAACTGTGGCAACAGCTTCTGAGTCAAGAGGAAGATCGCTTTGACGTTGATGTCGAAAATCTTGTCGAAGCCGGCAGCCGGAAAATCGTCGACGGGAGCACCCCACGTGGCACCGGCGTTGTTGACCAGCACATCGAGCGTCGGCGAAATCTCGGCGACCTTCGCAGCGAGGCTCTCGATCCCCTCGTCCGTGGACAGATCCGCCGGATGCGAAATGCAGGTCCCGAACTCGGAAAGTTCCCGCGCGGCTTCGTCACATGCTTGCGCCTTGCGGGCCGAAATGACTACCGTCGCTCCGCCTTCGACAAATCCACGAGCGATCATGTATCCGATACCGCGTGATCCACCGGTGACCACGACAGTCTTTCCACTGACGTCGAACAGTCCCTCGATCAAGCTCATGCGACCTCGAAAAGCCCGGCAGCACCCATGCCGCCGCCGATGCACATGGTCACGACCACGAGCTTGGCTCCGCGCCGTTTGCCTTCCAGGAGTGCGTGGCCGACGAGACGAGCACCTGTCATTCCGTACGGATGGCCCACGGAGATACCGCCGCCGTCGACGTTGTACTTCTCGGGATCGATGCCGAGCTTGTCGCGGCAGTACAGAGCTTGAGAAGCAAATGCCTCGTTCAGTTCCCAGAGATCGATGTCGTCGATCTTCAGCCCGTGCAGGTCGAGCAGACGTGGAATCGCGAATACCGGGCCAATTCCCATCTCGTCCGGAGCGCAACCCGCGACAGCCATGCCGCGGTAGATGCCGAGAGGAGCCAGGCCGCGACGTTCTGCCTCACCGGCCTCCATCAGCACCGATGCGGACGCGCCATCTGATAGCTGAGACGAGTTGCCCGCAGTGATGGAGGAATGAGCACTGACGGTCCCGTCGGCAAGCACCGGGCGCAGGCTCGCGAGGCCCTCCAACGTGGTGGACGCGCGGTTACCTTCGTCGCGAGTCAGCGTGACCGACTCGGTGCCGATCTCACCGGTTTCCTTGTTCTGCACCTGCTTGATCGAAGTCAGTGGCACGATCTCGAGATCGAAGCGGCCGGCTTCCTGAGCTGCTGCGGTCCGCTGCTGCGAGACGAGCGCGAACTCGTCCTGCTGCTCACGGGTGACGCCGTAGCGTTCAGCGACGATCTCGGCAGTGTGCAGCATCGGCATGTAGATCGACGGTTTGTTTTCCTTCAGCCACGGATCGGCCGCGCGGAAGTTGTTCATGTGATCGTTCTGGACCAACGAGATCGATTCGACGCCCCCGCCGACCGCGATCTGCATTCCGTCGTCCACGATCTGCTTGGCTGCGGTTGCGATCGCCATGAGCCCGGATGAGCACTGACGGTCGATCGTCATTCCGGAAACCGAGTCCGGAAGCCCGGCCCGCAGTACAGCTTGCCGCGCGACGTTGCCGCCGGAGGATCCCTGCTGCAACGCGGCGCCGAGGATGACGTCCTCGACCTCGCCACCCTCGAGGCCAGCGCGCTGCACTGCATTCGAAATGGCATGTGCAGCAAGCTCTTGAGCCTGAGTGTTGTTGAACGCGCCGCGGTAAGCCTTACCGATCGGGGTACGGGCGGTGGAAACGATGACAGCTTGCCTCATCGGGGAAACCTTTCGTCGAACACGAAGTGCTGTGCGCCTTTATTAACCGCCGGGGGTTAATAAAGGCGCACAGCAAAGAGTCAGGGCTGGAACACGACGCGACCGACAGTGGTGCCGTCGCCGAGGCGACCGATACCGTCGGCAACGTCCGTCAACGACAACCGCTCGCTGATCAGTGGTTTGACCAAGCCGGCGTCGGCGAGCCTGGTGAGCTCGACGTGGCAATCGTCGATGGCCTGCTGGTTGTAGGCCTTGTACAGCCCCCAGTGCAGACCGATGATCGAATAGTTCTTGATGAGAGCATGATTGAGAGCCGGCTGCGGGATCGTGCCACCGGCGAAGCCGATGATGACGATCCGTCCCTCGAAGGCGATGCACTTGGTGGACTTCGCGTAGGCGTCGCCGCCGACCGGATCGAAGACCACGTCGGCGCCCTTGCCGCCGGTGAACTCCTTGACCGCTGCCACGAAGTCCTCACTGTGACGGTCGACGACGAGGTCAGCACCTAGCTTGCGTGCGTACTCCGCCTTGTCCGGGCCGCCGACAACACCGATCACCTTGGCGCCTGCCGCCTTGCCGAGTTGCACTGCAGCGCTACCCACTCCACCCGCTGCGGCGTGCACCAACAAGGTTTCGCCCTCGAGCAGTTGAGTACGACGATGCAGAGCGAACCACGCTGTCTGATAGCCGATACTCAGAGCGGAGGCTTCTGCGTCGTCGAGAGCCGACGGCGCCGGGAACGTGTTGTTCTGATCCAGCACCGAGTACTCGGCGAATCCGCCGGACGGCAGACTCGGGTTACCGATCACACGGTCACCCACTGCGAACTTGGTCACCGATTCACCGACCGAGACCACTTCACCGCACAGTTCGACGCCGGGGGTGAAGGGCAGCGGCGGCTTGATCTGGTACTCACCCCGGCACATGAGGACGTCGGGGAAGTTGGCCGGAGCCGCCAGCACCTTGACCAACATCTCCGTCGCATTCGGGGTGGGATCCGCGGTCTCCTCCAACGCGAGCACATCGCGGGGTTGACCGAGTTCGTTGACGCGCCAAGCCTTCACAGCAATTCTCCAGACAGATAGTGGGTGAGTTTCAGGACGAGATCGGGAGGTCGACCAACTCGGCGAGACGTGCCCGATGCTGATACGCGGTTCCCAGCGACAGCTGATCGCTCTTCGCCCGTTTGAGGTACAGGTGCGCCGGATACTCCCACGTCATTCCGATTCCACCGTGGAGTTGGACGCATTCCTCGGCAGCATGAACCGCGACGCCGCTGCAGAATGCCTGGGCCACCGTCGCTGCGATCGCCGCATCTTCGTCGCCGCGTGCATAGGTGTCCGCCGCATATCGTGCTGCCGCTCCCGAAGAGCTGACTTCGAGCCAGAGATCGGCGAGGCGGTGCTTGATCGCCTGGTACGAACCGATCGCCCGGCCGAACTGCTTGCGCTCCTTCACATACGCGAGAGTCGTTTCGAGGCACCACTGAGCTACAGCGAACTGTTCGGACGCCAGCAGTGCGCTTCCGCAGAGCAACGCTTCCTCAATCGCCTGAGCCGCATTGCCGTTGTCGGCCCGCACCGACGGCGCCCCCGAGAACTCGACGTCCGCCAAGCGGCGCGTCATGTCCAGGGACAGAACCGGCGTGACGGTGGCGTCGGCGATCCGAACGGTGTGCAGTTCCACACCGCTGTCACCGGCAACCGGAACCACAAGAACATCGGACTCGGCGACGCCGGCGACCGTCGTGACGCTGCCGACGAGTCCATCCGCCGTTGCCTTGACAGTGGGGGTGAAAGTTCCTGGTGCAGTGGACAATGGGACGACCAGAGCAGCTGTCGAATCCCCCGCGGCCAATTGACCGAGCACCTCGGTCTCGCCCGCTTTCAACAACGCCGTGGTCGCCAGCACAGCGCTGGTGAAGAACGGAACGGGGGCGACCGCACGTCCGATCTCCTCCATCACGACTGCCGCCTCACGCGTGGACGCACCTGCCCCGCCCAACTCCTCGGGTACCAGCAGTCCCGCCAAACCGAGTTCGGACGCCAGTGACTTCCACAGTCCGGTGAAGTCGGCGGACACGTCGTCGTAGGCCGTGACCACGGTGTCGGCGCCAGCCCGCTCGCTCAGCAGTCGTCTGACGCTGGCACGCAGATCTTGTTCGGTCTCGGAGTACAGCAGATCGGCACTCATCGGGGTAGGTCCTTCCAGGCGATGTCCTTGTCGACGCGATGCTCGGGCGGCAACCCGAGTACGCGTTCTGCGATGACGTTGCGCAGGATCTCCGACGTTCCGCCCTCGATCGAATTGCCCTTGGCTCGCAGGTACCGGTATCCGGGTTCACGCCCGGTGAAGTCGACGGAATCCGGTCGACGCAGTGTCCAGTCGTCGTAGCGCAGACCGGCTTCGCCGTGCAGTTCGAGGTCGAAACCCGAAATCTGCTGGGCCAAACCGGCAAACGCGAGCTTCATTCCCGAGCCTTCGGGGCCGGGCTGGCCGGCGGCGAGCTGCTGGCGCAGTCGCTCCCCGGTCAGACGCGCAACTTCGGATTCGGTCCAGAGCCGCATCAACTCGTCGTGCATCGCCGGGTTACGCAGTTCGGGCTCGCCGCGCCAGGCCTGCGCGACCTTTCCGATCATGCCGCCCTCACGCGGTGCGCCCGAACCGATGGCAACACGCTCGTTGTTCAGGGTGGTGGTCGCAACCTTCCACCCCTGACCTTCGGCTCCGAGGCGATTGGCGTCCGGAATCCTGACGTCCGTGAGGAATACCTCGTTGAATTCGGCCTCGCCGGTGATCTGGCGCAGCGGACGGACGTCGACGCCCGGGTCGGTCATGTCGCAGATGAAGTAGCTCAGACCCGCATGCTTGGAGCGCGACGGATCAGTCCTGGCCACCAGAATCGCCAGCTGCGCGTTCTGCGCACCCGACGTCCATACCTTCTGTCCGTTGACTATCCAGTCGTCGCCGTCGCGGACAGCGCGGGTAGCGACGGCCGCGAGGTCCGAACCTGCGCCGGGTTCACTGAACAGCTGGCAGTAGACCGTCTCCGCAGTCCACAACGGGCGCAGGAACTTCTGTTTCTGCTCCTCGGTACCGAAGGCAGCGATGGTCGGTGCCGCCATGCCCAGGCCGATCCCGTTCTTGCCGGTGGCCGGGCCGGGTGCACCGGCGGCCTCCAGCTGGGCGTTCACCTGACGCTGAAAGCTCTGCGGTACACCGAGTCCCCCATGACCTTCGGGGAAGTGAACCCACGCCAGCCCGGCGTCGAATCGTGCGCCGAGAAAATCCGATACCGACACACTGCTCGGATCGTTCTCCGCGAGAAGCGCGTTCACCTTGTCGGTGAGGTCACGCGATACTGCCTCTTCGTCGAAAGCCATGCCCATTCCTTCGGTTCGAGCGGTGAGCGGACGGTCAGTCCTTGGGTCCACCGGCAACGTAGACGACCTGACCGGAAACAAATCCTGCCCCTTCGCTGACGAAGAACGACGCGGTGTGCGCGATGTCCTCGGGCTGTCCGACGCGGTTGACCGGAATCTGCGAAGCGGCAGCGGTCTTGAAGTCCTCGAAGCCGACTCCCATGCGTTCGGCCGTTGCGGCGGTCATCTCGGTTTCGATGAATCCGGGGGCAATGGCGTTCGCGGTGACGCCGAACTTGCCCAGCTCGAAGGCCAATGTCTTGGTGAAGCCCTGCATGCCGGCCTTGGCTGCGGAGTAGTTGACCTGTCCGCGGTTGCCGAGAGCCGACGTGCTCGAGAGGTTGACGATGCGGCCGAACTTCGCTTCCACCATGTACTTCTGCACCGCACGCGACATGAGGAACGCTCCGCGCAGGTGGACGTTCATCACCGAATCCCACTCGGCAACGCTCATCTTGAACAGAAGGTTGTCGCGAGTGATGCCGGCGTTGTTGATCAGTACGGTGGGTGCACCCAGTTCTGCTGCAACACGATCCACCGCTGCGGCGACCGAAGCCTCGTCGGAGACGTCAGCGCCGACGGCCAGCGCCTGGCCGCCTGCAGCCTTGATTGCGTCGACGGTTCCGGCACACGCCTCTTCGTCGAGGTCGAGCACGGCGACGGCAAAGCCGTCTTCCGACAGTCGCTTCGCCACTGCCGCGCCGATTCCGCGTGCTGCACCCGTGACAATTGCGGTTCTACGTTCCTGGCTCACTGGCCCTCCATACTTTCGTGATTCGACGGACACCGGACGATCTCGTCAGATCCCGGCCTGATCTGCAATTTCCCTGGCTTTGGCGACCAAGGCGTCAATACGTTCCACGGTGGGAGTTCCGCTCTCGGCGGCATTCTGCGGTTCGTCGCGGGCACGACGCATCACGCCTTCGGCGATCACCGCAATCTTCCACAGTCCCAGGGTGTGCCAGAACTTCAGCGCAGCTGGATCCCGTCCGGTGGCCTCGAGATAGATCCGGGAGATCTCCTCTCGCGAGGGGAATCCGGGGAGTGCCGACGCCGGGAAGTCGCCGCCCGTGTTCTCCCCCGCTGCCGGCCAGTACGCCAACAAGCTTCCGACATCCGCCAACGGATCACCGAGAGTGCAGAGTTCCCAGTCGAGGGCCGCGACAACTTCGCCGTTCTGAGCGGAGGTGATCACATTGCGCAGGTGAAAGTCGCCGTGCACCAACGTGGTTTCGGTATGAGCCGGCTGAGCTGAAATCAAACGTCGCGTGAGATCGTCCAGATCGGGGCATTCCCGCGTCTTCGACTGTTCCCACTGCCCACCCCATCGCTTCAGTTGCCGTGCAGCGTAGGGCTTGTGGCTTGCCAAGTCGTCGAGGCCCGCCTGCTTCAGATCCACGGCGTGAATCTTCGCCAGCGTCTGAGCGAGCGAGATTCCGATTGCCCGGCGACGCTCTTGCGACAAGGCCTCCGCAAGAGGCATTCGGTCCACCACTTCGCCGTCCACGAATTCCATGAGTAGCAGGGGAACTTCGGTGACTGCCGGATCCTCGGTCAACCCGAATACTCGCGGTGAAGGTACCTCGGTGGATTCGAGAGCGCTCAGGATTCGAGCTTCGCGCGCCACGTCGTGTGCCGAGGCCAGAAGGTGGCCGAGCGGTGGGCGTCGTAGAACCCAGCGATTGCCGTCCTGATCGCGAACCAGGTACGTGAGGTTGGACTGCCCCAAGCCGATTCGATCGAAGGACAGCGGCCCGCTGAAGTCGATCCCCAGGCCTGCGATCCACCCCGTGACCGCTTCGGTGTCGAGTCCCACGACTCCGACGCTAGCCACCTACCGACGCTCCTTGCCGAAACGGGAGTGCGTCGCCCAACAACTGGCCACCGTCGATGGTCATGATCTCACCGGTGATCCACTGGGCCGCATCGGAAACCAGGAAGGCGATGGCCGCAGCGACGTCCTCGGGTTCACCGATGCGTCCGAGAGCGGTAGACGCGGACACCGCTTCTTCGTGTTCTTTCCACAGTGCTTCGGCGAGTTTGGTTCTCACCACTCCCGGAGCAACGGCGTTGACACGAATCTTCGGTGACAACTCGAGCGCCAACTGCTTGGTGATGTGGATCAGAGCAGCCTTCGACGCGTTGTACGTACCGATCCCGGCCTCGAACGCCATGCCGCCGATCGAGGCGGTGTTGACCACGGAACCGCCGTGCTCGCCCATCCAGGCTCGCGCTGCGAGGCCGGTCCACAGGACTGGAGCCCACACGTTGACGTCGAAGGTCTTGGCGAAGCGCGAGTGATCCTGGTTGATGATCGGCCCGAACGACGGGTTGGTGCCCGCGTTGTTCACCAAGATGTCGAGGCTGCCGAAACGCTCGATGGTCTGCTCGACGCACTTGCTGGCTGCATCCTCGTCCGTCGCGTGAGCGCCGACGCCGATCGCGTTGCCGTTCACCTGTGCGGCAGCCGCATCTGCGGATTCCTGTGAGCGCGAAGTCAGTACGACGTTTCCGCCCGCCGCCGCAATCGCCTGCGCGGTGGCGAGGCCGATGCCCCGCGATGCGCCGGTGACGATTGCCGTCTTACCGGTGAGATCCAGTCCTGCCATGTCAGTTCGCCTTGACTTCGCGGTACTTGCGCAGTTCCTGCTTGGCGATGGCGCGCTTGTGCACCTCGTCCGGGCCGTCAGCCAGGCGAAGGGTGCGCATGTGGGCGTAAGCCATCGCGAGCGGGAAGTCGTCCGTGACACCGCCGCCGCCGTGAACCTGGATTGCGCGGTCGATGATCTTGAGCGCGATGTTCGGCGCCGCGACCTTGATGGCCGCAATCTCGGTGCGCGCTTCCTTGTTGCCCACCGTGTCCATCATGTGTGCGGCCTTGAGCGTGAGGAGTCGAACCATCTCGATGTCGATACGAGCCTCGGCGATCCAGTCCTGGATGTTGGCGTTGTCACTGACGGGCTTTCCGAAGGTGATGCGGGTGGATGCGCGCTTGCACATCAGTTCCAGTGCGCGCTCGGCCATTCCGATTGCACGCATGCAGTGGTGGATGCGGCCGGGGCCGAGGCGGGCCTGGCTGATCGCGAATCCTTCACCCTCACCGGCGAGAATGTCCTTGGCCGGGACGCGCACGTCCTCGAAAGTGATCTCGCCGTGTCCTTCGCGGTCCTGGTAGCCGAAAACCGGCAGGTTGCGCAGGATCGTGACGCCGGGAGCATCGATCGGCACGACCATCATCGACTGCTGACGGTGGGTGGCGGCATTGAAGTCGGTCTTGCCCATGACGATCAGAACCTTGCAGTTCTGGTGCAAGGCGTTGGAAGCGAACCACTTACGGCCGTTCAGCACGTACTCGTCGCCGTCACGGTCCATACGGAGTTGGATGTTGGTGGCGTCGGAGCTGGCAACCTCGGGCTCGGTCATCGCGAAGGCGGAACGGATTTCGCCTTCGAGAAGCGGCTTGAGGTACTTCTCCTTGTGCTCGTCGGTGCCGAAGAGCGTGAGCACCTCCATGTTTCCCGTGTCCGGAGCGGCGCAGTTGGTGGCCTCGGAGGCCAGGTGGCTGCGGCCCATGATCTCTGCGAGCGGTGCGTATTCCAGGTTGGTCAGGCCGGGGCCCCATTCGGGATGGGGATGGAAGAGGTTCCACAGCCCGCGGGCCTTGGCTTCCTTCTTCAAGTCGTCGATGATCGGCGGCTGGAAGTGCGGGTTACCGGACTCACGCATCTGCTCTTCGTAGACCGCTTCGGCCGGGTAAACGTGCTTGTCCATGAAATCGAGCAGTTCGGCCTGGTACTTCTTGGTGCGATCCGAGAACTCAAACACTGACATGTGAACTCCTGACAGAGAGGGAAGGAAAATTGGGGGCTCGATGTTCGAGATGGCTGTTGACGCCCTCGACGACATCCGGGCCGTGAAATGCGTTCAGCATCAGCGATTCCGCACGCCTGGCGGAATCGGTGAAGGTCGAGTGCGCGTCGGCACTCATCTGAGATTTGATGACGGAGAGAGATGTCGGTGAGCAGTTGGCCGCGATGTCCTCGGCATAAGCAATCGCTGCATCCAGAACGTCACCGCCGCTGACCAGGTGGTCGATCAAACCGATGCGGTACGCCTCGTCGGCATCGACCATTCGGCTGGAAAGCAGAAGATCGACTGCGCGGCTGTGACCGACCAAGCGGGGCAACATCCACGAGATGCCATACTCCGCAATCAGGCCTCGACGCGCGAACGCGGTAGTGAATCGTGTTGCGCTCGAGCCGAAACGAACGTCGCAGTATAGGGCTTCGACCATACCGAGGCCGGCAGCGACGCCGTTGACGGCAGCGATCAGCGGCTTACGGATGGTGGTCGGAAAATCACGGTCTCGCGGTCGGACCAGATCACTTTCGGAGACTTCGCCGACGTTCTTCAGATTGCCGAGGTCGGCCCCCGAGCAGAATCCGCGGCCGGAGCCGGTGACGACAATTGCTCGGACACCGGGATCTTCGTCTGCTGCGGCCAACAGTCCGTAGTACTGGTCTTCGAGTTCGTTGGTCCACGCGTTGAGGACACGGGGCCGATTGAATGTCAGGATCAGCACCGCTCCTCTCTGCTCGGAGAGGACAAGTTCCTCGGTCATCGCGTTCCCGCGAGCAGTGAAGCCTGGTACCGGCGCATCCCGCGCAGCCAACGGTCGTAGTCGGCGCCCTTCTGCCGGTACATGTCCAGCACGTTCTTGTGCGGAAGGATGAGGAATTCCTCGGCATCTACTGCAGCCAGCACGATTTCGGCGCACTCAGCAGGCTCGAGGACGTTGCCTGCCGCCAGCACGGCTCCGGTTGCGGCCTTTCCGACCGGATCTCCGGAGTTCTCGCCCTCGTAGAGAAGCTTGGTATTGACGCCCATCGGACACAGGCAACTGACACGAACGCCCTGATCTCCGTAGGTGATCGAGAGCCACTCGGCAAAGGCGACCGCAGCATGCTTGGTCACCGAGTACGCGGCGGATCCGACCTGACTGAGCAAGCCGGCTGCAGAGGCCGTGCTGATGAAGTAGCCCTCTCCTCGCTCGGTCCACCCGGGGACGAGGAGCCTGGCAGCGCGAATGTGGGCGCGGACGTTGACGTCGATCGTCGTGTCCCAGACGTCCTCGCTGATGTCGAGACCCATGCCTCCGGTGACGCCGGCATTGGCAAAGTAGAGGTCGACCGGGCCGAATTCCTTTTCAGCCTGCGCGATCAGGCCCGCAATGACCGCCTCGTCGGAGACGTCGCCACCAGCAGACACGGCTGCTCCGGGATGCTCCGCGTTGATCGCCTCGGCCACCGCTGACGCTGCCGCTCCGTCGAGGTCGGCTACTACGACGCGAGCGCCCTCGGCAGCCAGTCGCTCGGCCAGTGCACCGCCGATTCCCCCGCCGCCACCGGTGACAATTGCTACCTTCTGGGCAACCTTCATGAGCGATTCCTCTCGCTTGCGTCATACCTACGCGCTGACAGTGATCCACGTCTCCCCTCATGTATAGTTGAATCCGGCGTCAGTTTCAACCGTCGAATCGCGACAGCTACCCGAACGGCCCGTTCCGTCCTCCTGAACTGCGAGTAAAGGGATCAACGATGACTGAAAATCAATTGCCCGTCCGCCCGTCCACCTTCGCCGAGCTCGAGAAGCTCATCGGCCAGGAGCTGGGCCCGACGGAGTGGTACGACATCACCCAGGAGCGCATCAACGCGTTCGCCGAAGCCACGAACGATCATCAGTGGATCCACGTCGACCCGGAACGCGCCGCATCGAGCCCGCTCGGCAGCACCATCGCGCACGGACTCTTCAGTCTCTCGCTCGGCCCACAGTTCTCCTACCAACTCATCCACTTCGACGGCTTCGCCCACAGCCTCAATTACGGCTACGACAAGGTGCGCTTCCCCGCTCCGGTCCCGGTGGGATCGCGGGTCCGCATGCGCGCAACCGTCGTGTCCGCGGAGCAGTTGCCCGGCGGAATCCAGGTGAAGATGAGCCAGGTGGTCGAGCGCGAAGGTTCCGACAAGCCCGTCGTCGTCGCAGAATCCGTCGCCCGCGTCGTCGAAAAGAGCTGAACCGAAAGAGCTGAACCGAGACCCGGTACGCCCCGGCCGCTCGAACATCGATGCGGCCGGGACGACCTGTCATGTCAGGATCGGTCAGGGAACTTGAGAGCGTTCGCCCACAGGTCGGTCACCGTGGCGACAATCTGATCGAACTCCGGCGAACGCCCGTCCACCTCACCCTCACGGAGAGTGAACAGACTGTAGGCGAGCCGACTCACCATGCCGGACAGAGCAATTGACGACGTCATCGGATCCAGCGTCGTGTCCGCGATGCCGCGGGACTGCAGATCGGCGATTCCGCGGGCGTTACGGCGAATGAACGCATTGGCGCGCTCGCTGCGGAACTTCCGGAACTCCGGGTCGATGTGGGCAACCTGCTCCATGAGACCCATCAATTTTGCATTGCGTTGATATGCGGCCAGATACGCCCGATTGCTCGCCTCGAGCACGGCGTAGGGATCGTCTGCGCCGGCAACTCGCCCCATGCCCGGGTGCATCATGTCGTCTCGCGCGACCTCGAGGACGGCGGCGAACACCTCTTCCTTGTTCGCGAAGTACGTGTAAAACGATCCCGTCGCACAACCGGCTTCTTTGGCGATGTCGATGAGGCGGGCGTCGAGATAGCCACTGCGCTCGAAAACCGTACGGGCAGCGGCCACTAATGCTGCGCGTGTGCGAGTCCCCCGCTCGGTAGTGGGGCGATCTCGGAGCAGCGCGGGCGGAGCCACCGGTAAGGCGGCAATTCGCGATTCGTCGTCGAGCACAGTGCGCTCCTCATCTTTCCGAGTCATCGTTCGGGGCCGGCATCATTTCCGGGACAACCCCACATTTTCGGGACAATCCCACCAGACTCGATGTTGACGCCGGATTCAAGTGTACGCTCTGGTGAGACCCAGGACACACAATCGGTCGATTCCTCCCGAAAGGCAGAACCATGGTTAGCGTTCTCGACCCGGTGACCCGTCACGCGGAAGCCACTCCGGACAATATTGCGATTCGCGGCACGGACTATCACTGGACTTACCGACAGCTCCACGACGCGTCGCTGGCGTTCGCCGGCCGCATTCGCGACGAAGGGTTGAGCGTCGGCGACCGCGTTCTGCTCGCGGCGCCGTCGGTGCCGGAATTCATCGTGGCGTACATGGGGATTCAGGCCGCAGGTTGTGTCGTGGTACCGATCAACACGATGTCGGCGCAACCCGAAGTCGAGTACGTTCTGGACGACGCGGAGATTTCCCTGGCCATCGCCTGGCATCAGCTCGGCCCCGCAGTCCAGGACGCAGGGAGTGCGCGTGGCGTCCCGGTGTGGACGCTCACCGAAGAATCGGCGAAGGCCGACCATGCACCGGCAACCGTGGTCGACCGCGACGCAGCAGACACCACGGCCATTCTCTACACCTCCGGCACCACCGGACGCCCGAAGGGCGCTCAGCTGACAGTCGGGAATTTGTTGTCCGCCGGTGAGATCGGCGCCGAGAGCAGCCACGGAAACCCCGCGGACCGCACCGGAACCGGACTGCCGCTCTTCCACATCTTCGGCCAGGGTTCGGTCATGATGGCAACCTTCACCGGCGGCGGATCACTGTCCCTGCTCGCCCGGTTCGATCCCGCCGCCATGCTCGATCTGGTGCGTCGAGACAAGCTCACCATCATGGCCGGCGTCCCCACCATGTGGAATGCCATGCTGCACGCCGCCGCGGACGTGGACAGCTCCGACTTCGAACAACTGCGGATCGCGATCTCCGGCGGCGCATCACTTCCCGGTGAAGTGGCACGCGCCTTCGAAGCACGTTTCAACTGCACGATCCTCGAGGGCTACGGCCTGACCGAGACGAGCGCGTTCGGAACTTTCAACAGTATCGACCGCATTGCAAAGATCGGTTACACCGGCCGCGCCGTTCCGCGCACCGAGGTCGAGGTCCGTGATCACGACGGAAATGTCTGCGAGGCAGGCACAGTGGGCGAGGTGTTCATCAAGGGACCGACAGTCATGAAGGGATACTGGAAGCGTCCCGACGACACTGCCGACGTTCTGTCCGCCGACGGATGGTTCCGCACCGGAGACCTCGGTGAGACCGATACCGACGGTGACCTTCGCATCGTCGACCGCGTCAAGGACCTCATTATCCGTGGTGGGTACAACGTCTATCCGGGCGAGGTCGAAGAGGTGCTCTACCAGCATCCCGACATCATCGAAGCCGCGGTGATCGGCATCCCTGACGACTACTACGGCGAGGAGGTTGCGGCAGTGGTGGCCGTGCGCCCAGGCTCCGACCTCGAAGCCGATTCCGTCACCTCGTGGGCTCGGGAACGTCTGTCCGCCTACAAGATTCCCAGGGTCGTCCAGTTCATCGACGCACTCCCCAAGGGTTCCACGGGAAAGATCCTCAAGCGATCGATCGACCGGTCCGAACTCCTCGCCCAGAAGCAGAACTGAAAAACACAGGTGAGCCCCGGCGAGATTTCGCCGGGGCTCACCTGTCCATGCGCTCAGATAGCCCTGTCCATGCGCTCAGAGAGCGTCGAAGTACTCGATCTGCGGGGCACCAGCCAGGAAGGGTGCCATCGCCTTTCCGGCAGCCTGGAAATGCTCGGACGTTCCGTGCGCCTTGATGGCAGCGCCGTCCTGATACAGCTCCATGAACTTGTAGGAGTTCGTGTCCGTCTTCGAGCGGATCAGTTGATACAGAACCGTTCCGGGCTCTTCCGTGCGCACCTTTTCGGCGAGTTCGGCGACCACGGCTTCGAACTGCTCGCCGCTTCCGTCCTTGACGGTGATATCCGCGATGACAGCAATCATTCATTCCTCCAAAAGTGTTCCAGCAGTATTCGAGTATTACCGAGCAACCTACAGTTTCACTGCGTGGGCAGTAGTCCGAACGTCGATTCCAATTGCCTGCGAGTTCTTTCCGCGTCGGTGTGGAGAATGCCCGCAATCCCCAACCGGGCCGCTCCGTCGAGGTTCTGTTGCAGATCGTCGATCATCACGGCATCTTCGGGGGCGACACCCAGGCGCTCGCACGCAATGGTGTAGATCTGACGAGAGGGCTTGCGAATCCCGACTTCCGAAGAAATCACCACTTCGTCGGCCAGGTCTTCGAGGACAAATCCCGCATAACAATCACGCCCGAAAGCGTTGGACACGAGCGCAACAGGGTGGCCCGCCTCCCGCACGTCTGCGAGCAGACGCACCATCTCCTCGTCTCGAATCAGCCCGGCCTGCATCCGGTCGACCAACCCCACGCTGTCGACGACGGCGCCGTGCGCACGTAGACGTTCCCCGAATCCGGCCTCGAATGCTTCCTGGTCGATCTTTCCGGATTCATGATCGGCGAGCAGCCTCTTCGAGACGTCGTCACGAGAGAGCAGGGTCAACGGAAGTCGCGGGTCACCACCAAGCGAAGCTCCGAAGTCCGCGAAGGCCTGCAGAACACTGGAGGTGAGAACTCCGCCGAAATCGACGAGCACTGCCGTACGCGTGGGTGTCATTCCTCCATCAGACACCAAACATGAACCCGGCGTCAACATCAATTTTTGTGTAGCGAGAATTGTAAAGTGTTGATCCACAACCGATTGACCGTATCGAGCAGACCGTCGAAGGTCACTCCGGCGGCGCCGTCCTCGCCGCCGCGGGATACGAAGTACCCGAACGCAAGTCGACTGATCATCCCGGAGAGTGCCCGAGACGTCAGTAGCGGATCCAGATTGGCGTCCGCCAGACCGCCTTTCTGCAGCTTCTCGATACTGCGCGCGTTGCGTCGAACAAACGCGTCAGCACGCTCGAGGCGGAGAACCCGGAACTCCGGATCGATGCTCGCGACCTGCTCGAGCAGTCCCATCAGCTTCGCGTTCCGTCGATACGCCTCGAGGTATGCGCGATTACTCGCCGCGATGACCTCAGCGGGATCCGCGCCTTTCGGAGTGTGCGGCATGCCCGGATGCATCATGTCTTCGCGCGCAAGCTCCATCACTGCCGCAAAAATCTCTTCCTTGCTTGCGAAGTAGGTGTAGAAGGTGCCGGCCGAGCACTGCGCTTCCACCGTGATATCGATCAGCCGCGAGTCCAGATAGCCGGACCGTTCGAAAACGGTGCGAGCCGCATCGATCAACGCTCGACGCGTACGCAAACCACGCTGAGTGGAGGGGAGTTCCCGTGACACTGTCGACGAAGCATCTTCGGAGCCTGTGCGCGCTGCAGCCATGCTCCAGTTATACGTCAGACGCCCGCTACCGGTGACCGGTAACGGGCGTCTGCTCAAAACCGAAAGAGTTACTTGACGTAGAGGTGCGCGCCGGGAATTGCGTTCGGATCGTCCCGAACTTCTTTCGGGTTGGTCTCTTTCAGCACCCAGGCACTGAAGAAGGTCACCAAGCCCATGAGTGCTACGAACACGGCAACCCACGTCGTGGTTCCGGTCTTCGCGATAAGTGCTGTCATGATGAACGGAGTGCCGCCGCTGACCGTGATCGCAGCCAACTGGTACGCCAACGATGCGGCCGAGTAACGCACGTTGGGCGCGAACAGCTCACCCATGTAGGCCGCGATCGGCCCGTAGGTCATCGACTGGAACACGCTGCCGACCGTGACTGCGATGAAGAACAGCGGCAGGGATTTGGTGTTGATCAACCAGAAGTACGGGAACGCCCACACCACGATCGCCGCAGCGCCGATCAAGATCATCGGACGACGCCCGATCTTGTCGGACATCTTTCCGGACCACAGCACCACTCCGACGGTCAGCAACGCACTCAGGAGCGAGATGATGAGCAGCGAGTTCCGCTTCAACCCCAGTTCGGTTGTGCCGTAGCTGAGCACGCCGGCGATGCTGATGTAGAACAGCGCATTGGTGGCAGCGAGCAGTCCGCAGCCGAGCAGGATCTTGCGCCAGTGATCCTTGAGTGCCTGGGCCAACGGAGCCTGAACGACGACGTCCTTTTGATTCTTCTTGGCGTCTTCCTGCAGCTCGAGGAATTCCGGCGTGTCCTCGACCTTCGTCTGGATGTACAGAACAACAGGGAAGAGCAGCGCGCTGGCGAAGAACGGAACCCGCCAACCCCAACTCAGGAACGCGTCGTTGGAAATGGTCGCGGTCGCGACGAGGAAGACCAGGTTGCCCAGGACAACACCGAAGGAGACGCCCATCTGACCGAAAGTGCCTGAGAAACCACGCTTCTTGGGACTCGCGGATTCGGTGAGAAGAAGGACGATTCCGCCCCACTGTCCACCGCAGGCAAGTCCCTGAATGAATCGCAACGTCACAAGAAGGATCGGAGCGACGACGCCGATCGCCGACGCACTCGGAATCGCGCCGATCAAGAATGTCGCGACAGCCATCAGCAGCAGGCAGGTGACCACTGCGGGCTTGCGTCCGTACTTGTCACCGTAATGCCCAGCGACCAACCCGCCGATGGGACGAGCTACGAACCCGGCCCAGAACGTACTGAACGAGAGCAGTGTGCCCATCAGCGCGGATGAATCGGGAAAGAACACATGCGGAAAGACCAGTGCTGCAGCCGTTCCGTACAAGAAGAAGTCGTACCACTCGATGGAACTGCCGAGCAGTCCCGCACCTAGAAGTTTGCGGTGCGCTCGCTTCTTCTTTCGGTCCTGATCGGACAGGCCCCCTGCCTGCGTGCTCGAATCCACTGCCGATCTCGTCATGGGTTACTCCTCGATGGGTCGGACGCTCGTCGAGCCGGGAGTTGAGAAGTCGAATCGGAGCCAGAAGTAGAAACTGACACCAACTTCAACTCTGTGGCGTTGCGATCAGTCTGCGATACAAAAAGAGTGATGTCAATCACTGAAATACATTGCCGCATAGGGGACTTAATCCCCTATTGATTTCCGACAGCCAACACGACGAATGGCCGACTCACCTTGACGGCGGCCGGCAATTCGTTTGTCAGGTAGATCTAGTTCGGAACCCTCAGCTCGCGACGAAGAATCTTGCCGCTGACCGTTTTCGGTAGGTCATTCATGATCTCGACGATGCGCGGATACTTGTATGCTGCAAGCCTTTCCTTGCAGAATTCGACCAGATCCTCGGTGGTCGCCTCGGACCCGTCTTTGAAGGACACGAAGGCCTTCACAGTTTCGCCGCGATACGGATCCATGACACCGACGACGGCAGCTTCCCGCACGGCAGGGTGTTCGTAGAGAACATCTTCCACTTCGCGCGGCCATACTTTGAAACCCGAGGCATTGATCTGATCCTTCATCCGGTCGACGATGTAGAACCAGCCGTCGCCGTCCATGAATCCGATGTCTCCGGTGTGAAAACGCCCGCCCGGCATGGCATGTGCGGTTTCCTCCGGCTTGTTCCAGTACCCGAGTGCGACCTGTGGACCGGAGACCACGATCTCGCCGTACTCACCGATCTGTACCGGCTTGTCGTTTTCGTCCACGACCTCCGCGTACGTATTCGATACCGGCACACCGACGGCGACCGCTCCCGACGCCGTATCCACCGGCGCTTCACGAGAATTCGGTACCACGATTGCCGGGCTGTTCGTCTCGGTCAGCCCGTAACCGTTGTGAATGTAGTGACCGAACTTCGACCGGAACGCGTCCAACGCCGCGTGCGGAATCGGCGCGCCACCCGAGTACACCGACTCGAGAGTGCTCAGCGATTCCTTCGAGACTGCGGCGCTGTCCGTCCACGCGATGAACACGGTGATCGCACCGATGATTGCGGTGGCCCGATGCTCCGAAATCGATTCCGCTGCAACGATGGGATGGAATCGGCAGGTCAGAATCGTGGGCGCGCCGGCCAGGAGTGGAGCCGCGACGTGCCCGATCAATCCGGTGATATGGAACAGTGGCGCCACCGCGAACATCGCGCCGCCTGGCCGCAGTCCCAACCAGTCCCGATAGATCTGTGCCGCGAACACGACATTCGCGTGCGTGTTCATCGAACCTTTCGGCGGGCCGGTTGTTCCCGACGTATAGGGAAGGTAGGCGAGGTCTTCCGGGCCGAGCTCGACCCGCCCGGGCGTCTGTCCTCGATGAGCCTCGATCAATTCCAGTAGGTCCGGAAATCCCTCGTGGCGAATCCTGGATGCCGAACTGAAGATCCGCTCGTCGTCG
Source organism: Rhodococcus sp. NPDC060176 (assembly GCF_042728675.1). Classification (NCBI taxonomy): domain Bacteria; kingdom Bacillati; phylum Actinomycetota; class Actinomycetes; order Mycobacteriales; family Nocardiaceae; genus Rhodococcus; species Rhodococcus sp. NPDC060176. The sequence continues at coordinate 551,110 of NZ_JBHWYS010000001.1, read as the reverse complement.
CGCGACTGAAAATCCAGTTCGGACGTAGTGATGACCCGTCGTACTTCGGTGCCCGCAGACGCAGTCGCAACCGTCTGGGCCGAAGACTCCAGGCAGATGACCGCTACCGCGCCGCTGTCGATGAGAACGGTGGACAGTTCACGGTCCCGGTACATCGGATTGACCGGAACGACGACGGCGCCGAGTTTCCACACCGCGACCGTGGCGATCACGAACTGCGGAACATTCTGCAGGACAAAGGAAACTCTGTCTGCGAACCCGATTCCGTCCTCAGCTAGGGCTACTGCAAGTGCGTCCGACATCTCGTCGAGTTCGGCAAAGCTGACAGACCTGTCGAAGTATCGGATGATCGGGGCGTTGCGATCGCGTTCCAGCGCTGCACGAAACATCTCGAGGGCGTTGACGTGCTCGATGTCTACGTTCGGCGCAGTGTCAGCGTCGTAGTTGGCGAGCCAGGGCTTGCTCTCGTACACGTTGGTCATAGCTCAGGCCTCGAAGTACCGACGAGGATTGTCCACCAGCATCGTCTTGACCTGGTCTTCGGTGACACCGCGTTCGAGCAGCGCGGGAATGACGTCATCACTGATGTGGGTATAGTTCCAGTTCGGAAGTGCCACTTCTCTTGCAGCGCTGGGGAAGTAGTCGATGAAACACGACGCGTCATGTGCCAGAACCATCTTCTCCGAGTAGCCGCGACGGGCCATCTCCACCACGGTGTTGACACGATCCTCGAACGACAGGAACGGTTCGAGCCCGAAACGGTCCATCCCCAGTAGCGAACCGGCATCGGCGAGAGCGCACAGGTAGTCGAGATCGGTGGTGTCGCCGGAGTGACCGATGACCACCTTGGTCAGATCCGCGCCCTCTTCGGCCAGAACCTTCTGCGCGACCAACCCGGATTCTGTGTGCGGATTGGTGTGCACGGTGATCGGCACTCCCGTTTCCACCTGCGACTGTCCGACCGCGCGCATGACCCGCTCGACGCCGGGGGTGAGGCCCGGCTCTTCGATGGCGCACTTCAGGAAGGAGGCTCGGACACCGGTTCCGGCGATTCCTTCCCTGATGTCCTTGACGAACAGTTCGACCATCGGCTCGGGTCCGTCGAACAGCAAACCTGGTCCGGTGTAATGGAATTGGAAGGGAATGTCGTTGTAGGTGTAGATGCCGGTAGCAACGATGATGTTGAGATCGACCTGCGCGTTGATCCGGGCGATACGCGGGATGTACCGACCGAGGCCGATCACTGTGGGATCGACGATCGTGCTGATTCCGCGGGACTTCACCTCGGTCAGCTTTGCTACTGCGTCCGCTACCCGTACTTCCTCGTCCCAGGGTTCGGGATAGTCGGGGTAGTTCTGGCGCAACTCCTCACCCAGAACGAAGACATGCTCGTGCATCAACACCTTTCCCAGATCGGCTGTATCCACCGGCCCACGAACGGTTTGTACTGAACTCATCGATCGAACCCCTGACTGTGATCGCCATCACTAACATGAGACAATGAGCTAGTGTGTCTCACGCGACCAGGTTCGTCAATAGGCTCGATCGCCCGAGGCTCACCAATTTTCAACGGCCGAAATTGTGCTGTACCGGACAACCGGAGAGAATGTCCCGATGCCTACCGACCTCGAACGCCGACGCGCGATCGACACCGCCGCGAGCATGTACCTCGCGGAGGAACCACTCGACATGTCACTGCTCGCCGAACGTCTCGGTGTAGGCCGCGCGACGCTCTACCGCTGGGTCGGCAACCGCGACGAACTGCTCGGAACAGTGCTGGCCGAGGCCACCGAACGGACATACCGCAAAGCGATGTCACAGGCGTCGGGGCAAGGTCCGGAGTACATCCTCGACGTCTTCGGCCGCGTCATGCGCTCGGTGGAATCATCGACCGAACTGCGCGCGCTGACCAAACGTGAACCCATGGTGTTCATCAAGCTCGCGATGATGCCCGGCTCGATCGAGTCGATCTCCGCCTCCATCACCGCCGAGATACTGCAGTCCCAGGTCGACGCGGGCCAGTTAACCATCACCCTTTCGCCACAGGTGCTGGGCGAAGCCCTCGTTCGTATCTGCGACGTGCACCTCTACGCCCCCCTGCTCGGCCGAGAAAAGGCCGAGATCGAGACGGCCCTCGACCTGATCGCACTGCTCCTCGGCGTCACCCGCAACTGACGCGCTTCGACCGCGTGAACACTGCGGCGACACACCGGCCACCCGAGTCCTCAGACGTCTGATGAGTTGTTACTCTTTCGGTACCCACCCGAGAGGCAAGCCGTGTCCGACGACCACACAGGATTCACACTTCGCAGTGGTCCGCTGGTACCGCAACTCGAACAGTTGCTGCGCGGGCGAATCATGCATGGAACGTGGGCGCCGTCCGAGCGCATACCGAGCGAGGCGGCCCTCGCCGTCGAACTCGGCGTCGGACGCTCCTCGATTCGCGAGGCCATCCGTCTCCTCGCTCGCGACGGACTTCTCGAGGTTCGGCACGGCGTCGGTACCTTCGTGGCGGCCGCGTCCGAACTCGAGCACGTCGACGAATTCACCAAACTTCTTCGACGGTCCCGCATCCTGGAGGTCTTCGAAGTGCGTCGCGCACTCGAAATCGAGGCCGCCAGGCTGGCTGCGGAGCGGGTACAACCCGAGGACCTCGACGGCCTGAGGCGACGACTGACCATGCGACACAGCCATTTCGAAGGCGATGTCGAGAAGTTCGTCGACGTCGACCTCGACTTTCACACGGAAGTTGTCCGCCTCTCCGGAAATGCGGTCCTGCTCTCACTGTTCACGTCGGTGCGTCCACTCCTTCGTGAATCCCTCGTCGAGATGATGGCCCACGAGGCCGGCGTACCCGACACCTCACATGCCCATGATCAATTGGTCGAGGCACTTCAAGACGCCGACCCCGAAGCCGCGGTAGCGGCAACCCGAGCGAACATCGACACCGTCCTACGACGTCTACGTGTGCTCGACGCCTGAGAGAGGTTAGTTCTCGTGCAACACCCCACCGGCACAGTACTGTCGACCGAACACGTGGATCTCGTCCGCGACGGCCGATACTTGTTGAAAGACATCAACATTTCGATCGAACCCGGACAACACTGGGTCCTCCTCGGCGCGAACGGCGCGGGCAAGAGCACGCTTCTGAGCCTGCTCGGAGCAACCGCCCACCCGACTCGCGGTTCCGTTTACGTCCTCGGCCACAAGTTGGGCCGCGTCGACATGCGGGAATTGCGAATGGACATCGGGCACGTGAACCCTCGTCACACGATCGGGGTTCCGATCACGGTTCGCAACGTCGTGATCACCGGTCTCACCAACACCACCGAGGTGATGCCGCGGTGGTCACCGACTCCGGAGCAAGAAGCTCATGCCGACGCGCTGATCGATCTCCTCGGCATGCGCCCGCGTTCGGACGCACTGTGGCCCAACCTGTCCCAAGGTGAACGGGGACGAGCCCTGATCGCCCGAGCACTCATGGTCGAACCACGCCTGCTACTGCTCGACGAGCCGGCGACCGGGCTGGATCTGGCTGCACGCGAACAACTCTTGACGGCCCTGGACGACCTCCGCAATCAGAACCCGTCACTTGCCAGCATCCTCGTGACGCATCACATCGAAGAGATTCCGAGCACCACGACGCACGCTCTCCTGATCAAGGACGGCGTCGTGACCGCCGGCGGGCTCGCCGACAAAGTGATCACCACCCAGAACATCAGCGAGTGCTTCTCGCACCCCATCGAGATCGAGCGTCGCGGTGGTCGGTGGAATGCGCAGTCCCGGCCACGCGAAAGGGTCTGACCGGCAGAAGTTTCAGAGACGTCTGGCGCCGGGACCCTCCCGGCCCAGTTCGTCTCCAGGGTTGAGCAGGTTGCACGTCTTGAGTGACAGACACCCGCAGCCGATGCAGCCCGTCAGTTCGTCCTGCATTCGCGCGATGGCCTGCTTGCGATCCTCGAGGCGCTGATTCCACTCCGTCGAAATCTTGCGCCAGTCCTTCTTCGTCGGAGTTCGCCCCTGCGGCAACGACTCGAAGACCTCGGCAACTTCGGCAAGCGGTATCCCGAACCTGACTGCCAACTGGACCAGTGACACCCGCCGGATCGAGTGACGCGGGAACTTCCTCATGTTTCCCGCCGTCCGCTCCGCAGGAACCAGACCGAGTGTTTCGTAGTAGCGCACCGCCGACACGGCGACGCCGGTTCGCGCCGATACCTCACCGATCGAGAGAAGTTCGTCACTCTTGCGGATCATTTTGCCTCCCAATGGCTGCGCAACATTGACCTGAAGCGCACTTGAGATTCTACCTTCGACAACATGCACTCCCCTACCGATGCTCCCGCCGGAACCTGGCGACAGCTCCTGAGCGGTCGATACCTCGGCACCGCTACCGTCCTCGCAGGCGGAGTCGCACTGTATGCGACCAACGTCTACCTGACGACCAGCCTGCTTCCGACTGCCATCGACGACATCGGTGGTCAGCAGTACTACGCCTGGACCGCAACGGTCTTTCTCATCGCTTCCGTCATCTCCTCGATGCTGGTCACCAACGTCCTCGCAGCCAGGGGACCGCGCGGGGCCTACCTGATCGGCCTCGCGATCTTCGCGCTCGGCACCGTCGTATGTGCGGTCAGCCCGACCATGGAATTGCTGTTGGTCGGCCGCACAATCCAGGGGTCGGGAGGTGGCCTGCTGGCCGGCCTCGGTTACGCCGTCATCAATTCCGCGCTTCCCAAACATCTGTGGACGCGCGGGGCTGCGCTGGTTTCGGCGATGTGGGGAGTCGGCACCTTCGCCGGGCCCGCGATCGGCGGTGTCTTTGCTCAATTCGGTGCTTGGCGATGGGCTTTCGGCGTTCTGGTCGTCGCGACGATTGCAGTTGCCGCTCTCGTTCCCGGCGCCCTACCAGCGCATGAACCGGGCAGCACCGCCAGTAGCCCGGTACCGGTCCTCTCACTGGCGCTGCTGACCGCGGCAGCATTGTTGGTCAGCGTCGCCGGAATTCTGTCCAACCTCGCAGTGACCGCCGGGATGGTCCTCGCCGCTGTGCTGCTACTGATCGCTTTTGTCGCCGCAGATCGCCGCTCGGGCCAGGGCGTACTGCCACCGTCGACGTTCAAAGCGTCGTCTCTCAAATGGGTGTACCTGACCATCGTCGTCCTCGCTGTCGCGTCGACCGTCGAGACGTTCATTCCACTCTTCGGTCAACGACTTGCCGGACTGGCACCGCTCGCCGCGGGATTCCTCGGCGCCGCACTCGCTCTGGGCTGGACTCTCGGCGAAATCCCGAGCGCCTCGGCCACCACCCCTCGTATCGTGCGACGAATCGTTGTCAGCGGCCCTATCCTCGTCGCGATCGGGTTGGGCATCATGGCAGCATTTCTCACCGAGCACGCCGGCGCGGGTGCGATGGTCGCGTGGGTGATCGGACTGCTGGTCGCCGGCGTCGGAATCGGCATCGCCTGGCCTCATCTCGCAGTCGGTGCGATGACCTCGGTCGCCGATCCCGGGGAAGGTGCTCGGGCCTCGGCTGCCATCAACACCGTGCAGTTGATCGCCAACGCTTTCGGCGCAGCTCTGGCCGGAGTGCTGGTGAACATCGGCGAACCGTCGACGCTGCGTTCTGCACAATTGCTCCTCTTCACCTTCGCCGCTGTCGCGATCATCGGCATTGCCGTGGCAGTTCGCGCACTTCCGCGAACGCTCGACAAAGTCGACAGACCCGAAATCGTTCACGACGCTCGCTAAACTGTGGAAAACCCACACGGAGGAGTTGGCCAGTGACAGAACCGGATCCGGACACAGTGGAAACCGACTTCCCGAAGACGGGCGCTCCGGCACTGCGCGCGCTGATCGGAGCGGGTTACACCCACCTCGCACAACTGACGTCCGTGTCCGAGAAAGAACTCGGCACCTTGCACGGGATGGGGCCCAAGGCCCTGAGGATTCTGCGCGAAGCACTCGCCGAACGTGGTCTGAGTTTCACCGACTGAGCTTCGCCGACTGAACTCTCACATCAGACCAGGCTCGCGCGAACCTGGTTGCCACCTTCCCGCTTCGCTTCGTACATTGCCGAATCTGCAACGCGGAACAGTTCGGCGAAGGCTTCGTCGACCGACTCGTCCGAATTCCGTGGCGCGGTGCGGACCGCCATTCCGACGCTGGCACTCGTCGGCGGATCATCGGCCGCCCCGTCCATCGCGGAGCGGATCTGTCCTTCCAGCCTGGAAATCATGCTGACCGGTACCCGCTCCACCACGACGAACTCGTCACCGCCCATACGAGCTGTCAAGGCGGACTGGGTTGTCCACAAACGGATGCGCAGTGCAGTTCGCATGATCGTGCTGTCTCCTACGTCATGGCCGTGAACGTCGTTGATCGTCTTGAAGCGGTCGAGGTCGATCACCACTACAAGCAGTGCGTCCGCTTCGGTGACCGGGGCGCCCATCAAGTCGTTCACCCGACGCGCCAGTCCGCGACGGTTGAGCAGTCCTGTCAACGGGTCGATGTCGGAGGTAGTGGCGTCCGAACCCAGGACCGCCAGAACAATTTGTGACACAACGGGAATCACGATGATCGTAGCCAGCACAACCGAGATCTTCGCCAGTCCCAACCCGACGTCGGCTGTTGGGCCGAACAGCAGGGTCCACCCGGAAAGCACCGTGACGATCGAGGCGAAGATCAGGTGACCGACTTGCAGTTTCGGGTTGTGGAAGAACGCAATGTAGCCACCGATCGACGCAAAAACGACACACGCGATGAGCCGCCCCAGCGGTTCCGAGTCGGTTGCCGATGCTGCCGCAATCGCCACGTCGGACCCCACGACAAAGGTGTACGACCACAACGGCGTCGGCGGAAACAACCACCAAATCAGGGCCGCACCGACGCACATCGCAATGACAGCCAGATTTACTGCTCGCCAGAACGTACCTTGCGGACCGACGCCGCTGAAGCGCGCCGACAGCAATACCAAGCCCATCCAGAACGCGGTTCCGCCGACCAGTGCCCGGCAGGAAGTCAAGAACCCACGGTCATCGAGGTAGCGACTGAAACTGTGAAACTGGTCCGGCAACCGCCACCAGCGCATGACAACTTCGACGAGACCGTTCATCACAGTTCAACCGGCGCAGGTCTGGAACTTTCGGGCACACTTCGACGTAGCGGACATGCTGATTTCCCCCCGGAGCACACTGGCATATCCGGCAGCATAGTCAGCGATGGACAAACAAACCGTTCTGCCGGATTCGGGAATGGCCGATCAGGTCAGCGCGTCGTAGGCGGCCGATACGTACTGCGCCGATCGCTCCGAACCGAGCAGACCCGGCCCCATCTTGTTCATCACGTACGAAAACGTCATGCGCTTGTCGGTGTCGATGATGATCTGCGAGCCTCCCCAACCACCCCAGAAACAAATTCGCCCCTCCGGAATGAACGGGACGGACTCGGGTGTCGGCAAGCCGAATCCGACGCCGAAGCGAACCGGCACACCGAGGACGAGGTCGACCCCGTACGACTGCTCCTCGAAGATCTTGTCGATGGTCTCCTCCGACAGCAGACGGACGTCACCGACCTTGCCACCGCACGCGATCACCGACTGGATGCGTGCGAGCGCCCTCGCATTCGAATGACCGTTGGCCGCGCCGATCTCGGCGGCGCGCCACCCGTCGGTCCACGAACCTGTAGCGTCGGCCGGCGGTGCGGTGAAGGTCTTCACCATGATGCTGTCCATCCCGAGTGCCGCGATGTCGATCGGCAACGGCGGTGGTGCAATGACATTCGAGACTCGCCCGTACTCGGACTTCGGCAAGCCCAGGCGGAAATCAGCATCGAGCGGACCGGCAATTTCCTCGTCGATGAAGCGGCCGAGGGTTCGTCCGTCGATGCGCCTGACGACCTCACCGATCAGGTGACCGTAGTTGAGGGCGTGATATCCGGATGCCGTACCCGGCTCCCACCAGGGGGCCTGGGTCGCCAACCGGGCGGTGGCGTACTCGTCGTCGCAGATGTTCTCCAAGGTGAAGGGTTGATCCCACCCCGACACACCCGAGGTGTGCGAGAGCAGTTGCCGCACCTGAATACGATCCTTGCCTGCTGCGGCGAACTCGGGCCAGTACTGCGCGACCGGGGCGTCGAGATCCAGCAAGCCGCGGTCGACGAGCATGAGCGCGGCCAGCGCGGTCACGGTCTTGCTGCAGGACCAGACGTTGGTGACGGTGTCGCGGCCCCAAGGAGCAGTGTGCTCGACGTCGACCCAACCGCCCCACATGTCGACGACGGATTCGCCGTCGATCGTCAGTGCTATCGCTGCCCCGACATCCTCGCCGGTATCGAGATTGCGTGCCAGTGCCTCCTTCAAACCAGAGAATCGCTGGTCACATACGCCTTCGATGTTCGCCACTGACAGCCTCCACAGGAATGATGAAACTTGACGTCAACTTCAACTATCTTGAGTATGTGTCCAATTTGCCTGTGGTGTCAATCACTTCAGGTCCGAGAGTTTGTTCAGACCAACGGAATTCCCTTGGCGATGCGCCGACGCAGATCCCAAAGATAGAAGTTGTAGGGGAACATCCGCAGAATCTTCGGACTGAACCGATTGACCAGCGCGGCGACGCGCATGGATCGGTCGAAATTACGCTGCCGACGCACTGACCACGGGAGCCGCATCTCGTCGCGAAAGACCTGGGGAAGGAACCCGGTGGTGACAAATCGATTGAACGGGCCGACCACGGGATGCAACAACTTCGGCGTGAATGTCGCCGACGCGATCCCGTACAGATGCTCACGAATCGTCTCGTCGATGGCCACCTTGCCGAGGTTCTCGTTCCAGTAGACCTCGAACGCATCCCGGTCCGCCGGCCACATGTCGCGGCGCATTTGAAGAGTCGTACCGAAGGTCGCGCTGCGCTGATAGAACGCGTCCTGGGTCACCGGATCGAGATCGCCGTACAGAATTTTGTACACGTCCTCGAAGCCTCGATACAGGCAGGCGGCCACCCACAATTGCAGTTGGGGATCGAACGCGTTGTACTCGACTGCGCTGTTCTCGTCGGAGCGAACGTACTTGTGCGAGCCGTTGACTGCGCGTCGGTACAGCTTCTTTTCTTCGTCCGTCGCCAGGCTCGCAACCGCGAGATACGTCAGCGTCGTCCGGGTTCGCTTGACCGGGTGTCGGTCCAACCGACCCGTCTCGACCTTGCTCTCGTACACGCCGTACCCCACCGCCGGACGCGCCAACTGCATGATGACGTTCGCGCCGGCGGCCAACAACCCGAGTCCGGACATCGCCTTTTCGACTTCCGCGTCGATGTCGATCGCTTTGGCGTCAACACTTGTCGACGTTTTCCCGCGCCCGTCGATCGAATCCCTACTCACCGTCATGGCAGACCCCTTCGAAGTCGCATCTGCGAACGCACGTTCTCAGATGAGTGAAACGCTGAAATGCCGAGATGTCAAGCAACGCCGAGATTTCAATCAACACCGAGATGCCAAGATGGTCTTCATGAATGACCAACCGCGTTCGTACGGTGGCGTCGACGGCGCGCTGCGCGTAGCCCAACGACGGGAGACGCTGATCGAGGCCGGCTTGGAACTCATGGGGTCGACCGATCCCGAACTGACGGTCCGAGGAGTGTGCAAGCAGGCCGGTGTCGCGGCGAGGTACTTCTACGAGAGCTTCACCGATCGTGATGCATTGATGTCGGCCGTCTACGACACAGTCATCACGGATATCGCCGTTTCAACCCAGGCTGCGGTGGACGCCGCCGAGACCGAACGCGGCAAGGCGCTCGCCGGGATCGCGAACATCGTCCGCACTATCGCGAACGATCCCCGCCGCGGACGTCTTCTGTTCTCCAGCGCCCTGACGAGCCCTGTCCTGGCCGAGAAACGCCAAGCGTCGACGACGATATTCGTCGGTCTCCTGGCTGCCAACGCCAAGACCTTCTACCGATTGAACGACAGCGGTCATCTGACCCTGACGGCAACGTTCCTGGTCGGCGGTCTGGCGCAAACCCTCAGTGCATGGCTCGACGGGTACATCGACGTGACGGAAGAAGAACTGGTCGCCGAGTGTGCGGCGATCCTGCTCGCTCCCGCCCTACCTCCGTCTTGAGTTCCTGCTCCGTCGTGAGTTCCTGATTCAGTCCCAGATACCGATGTTGTCGAGGTGCGCCAGCAGTCGGGCAGCGCCGTCGGAGAACTGCAGACCCATCTGCGCGTCGACCTGCTCACGGTCACCTTTTTCGAACGCCTCGATCAGGCTGTCGTGACTCGATACCGCAAGCTCACCCCATCCGGGATCGGTCGCGTAGAGACGAGCAGGGGTGTACCGAATCGCGCCGAACAGGAACCACGCCAGTTTCGCTCCGCCTGCAGCGCGATTGATCAGGCGATGGAACTCGAATTCGCACTGCTCGATCGCAGCTGCATCCGAGGCGTCGACCGCCGCTCGCAAATCGGCATTGAGCTCCGTGAGTTCCACCAGTTGATCAGCGGTGATGCTGTCCATCGCCCGCAAGGCCAGCTTGACCGCGATCTGCCCCTGCAACCAGAAGATATCTTCGATGTCCTGGCGGCTGAGGGGTGAAACGAGATAGCCGCGATGCGGAACCAACTCGACCATCCCCTCGCCGCGTAATGCGACGAGGGCTTCTCGCACCGGCGTGACGCTGACCCCGAGGTCGGCTGCGGTTTCGTCCAGCCTGACGAACTCGCCCGGACGAACCGAGCCGGACATGATCAGGTTGCGAACGTGGTTGGCCACGTCCTCCGACAACTGTGGCCGTCTCCTCAGCTCAGATGTCGCTCTCCGAGTGCGTGCAGACGTTGCCACAACCGATCCTCACAGTCCGTACGTTTTGCCGATGATGTCTCGCTGAATCTCGTTGGTACCACCATAAATGGAGGACACAAGAGTCTTTCGCACATGATGCTCCATGTCGAACTCAGTCGCGTAACCGTACCCACCCATCATCTGCATCCCCTCGAGCGCGACCTTCTTGGCGGTCTCGGTCAGCTTGAGCTTGGCCATCGACGCTTCCCGCGGGAACATCTTGGTCGGGTTTGCGTCGACCATCCTGGCCACGCTGTAGACCAACAGACGGCCGCATTCGATCTCCGTGGCGAGATCCGCGATCCGGTGGCGAAGCGCCTGAAACGAACCGACCGGACGGCCGAACTGCTTACGCGTGGTGACGAATTCGAGGGTGTCGTCGAAAGCGCGCTGCGCGGTCCCGAGCATCATCGCCGCGAGGATGAGGCGTTCGATGTTGAGCCCGGCCATGAGTTGACGCCATCCGTTGCCGACTTCCCCGACCACCGCGTCCTCGGGCAGCAACGTGTCGGTGAAGTACAGATCGTTGACCTCCTTGCCGCCCATGGTGTCGATTCCACTGATCTTCAGTCCGGAGATGTCCGCCGGGACATGGAACATCGTCAGGCCCTCATGCTTGCCTTCGCCTCTGGACGTACGAGCCACCAGGAGGATGTTCTCGGCGAAGTGCGCGTTGGAACACCACGTCTTCTGGCCGTTGATCAGCCACCCACCGTCGACCTTCTCGGCGCGGCAACTCAAATTGCCCACGTCGGAACCTGCTTCGGGTTCGGACATCGAGATCGACTGGGACGCGCCGCGGACGATCCCGCCGAGCACTGCCTCCTTCTGCTCCGGACTTCCGAACTTCTCGTACGCGGCCCCGGTGATGACGGTCGGGCCGAGTCCACCGATCGGCGCCATCCCTTTGGCGGCTTCCTCCAGGAAGATGCACAGGTCAACCGTGCTTCCGGCCGATCCGCCGTACTCCTCCGGCACGGTCAGTCCGAGCCATCCCAATTCGGCCATCTTCTCGTAGAACGCCTGGTTGTGATTGTGGGCGCCATGATCGGTCAGCAGATCTCGCTGCTCACGGGTCCCACTTTCCTTCTTGCAGAACGCCGCTACCGACTTGGCGAAATCAGACTGCTCCTGCGTGAAATCCATGTACATCGAAAACTCCCGAGTGAGATGAGGCTGGAGGCTTGTCGGAGCACCGTCCGACGCATACTGTGACTACCAGCACAGTAAATCACATCACATATATGTGATGCACCGACATGTGGAGGATCTGAAGAACATGACAGAACAGCTCGGCCGCCAGAGCACGTCTACAGATCCGAAATCGGACGACCACACCTTCGCGAGCCTCGACCCTCGCAACGACTCCGTGGTCGCGCAGCACCCCATCGCCGATCAGCAGGCGATCGAGAAGGCAGTCTCCGCAGCTCGCACCGCATCGAAGTGGTGGGATCAACTCGGATTCCAAGGCCGCCGGAAGGTGCTCGGAAATTTCCGCGCCGCAATCGCCACTCACGCCGAATCGATGGCGGCGATCATTTCCGCCGAGACGGGAAAGCCCAGCGACGACGCACTACTCGAAGTCATGCTGGCCGTCGAACATCTCGACTGGGCGGCACGCAACGCACAGAAAGTGTTGCGCCGCAGACGCGTCGGCGCAGGACTGATCAGCGCCAACCAGTCTGCCTCAGTCGGCTACCGGCCTATGGGCGTCGTCGGCGTGATCGGTCCCTGGAACTATCCGCTGTACACACCGATGGGGTCGATCGGCTACGCACTGGCCGCCGGTAACGCCGTCGTGTTCAAACCGAGCGAACTCTCACCGGGCGTCGGCGTCGAATTGGCCCGCTTGTGGAACATCGCTGCACCCGGACACCCTGTCCTGCAGACCATTACCGGTGACGGCAAAACCGGCGCACTTCTGTGTTCGTCCGGTGTCGACAAGATCGCATTCACCGGTTCGACCGCTACGGCGAAGCGTGTGATGGCCGCCTGCGCGGACACCCTCACTCCCCTGGTCGCCGAATGTGGCGGCAAGGACGCCATGCTGGTGGACTCCGACGCCAACCTCGATGCAGCCGTCAGCTTCGCCGCGTTCGGGGCAGTGGGCAACGGAGGACAGACCTGCGCCGGCGTCGAGCGAATCTACGTCGTAGCACCCGTGTACGACGCTTTCCTGTCCAAACTCACAGCCGCACTACGGGACGCCCACGCCGGCGCCACCGACAGCTCGACCTACGGGCCGATGACGCTGGGAAAGCAGACTGCGATAGTCCGGGGTCAGATCGAAGACGCTCTCGGACGCGGTGCGAAAGCTGTACTCGGCGGACTTGATTCGTTCAACGGTCCGTTCATCGATCCGATCATCCTGACGGATGTTCCGGAGGATTCCACTGCGATCACCGAGGAAACGTTCGGCCCGAGCGTGGTGGTGAACAAGGTGGCCGACATGAACGAGGGGATCGAGCGCGCCAACGCGTCGAAGTACGGCTTGGGCGCCTCGGTGTTCACCAAGAGTTCGTCGAAGGGCAGAGCGATTGCCGAGAAGCTCGAATGCGGTGTCGTCACGGTCAATTCGGTTCTCGGATTCGCCGGAATCGCCGCCCTGCCGTTCGGCGGGGTCGGCGATTCCGGATTCGGCCGTATCCACGGAGCTGACGGTCTGCGTGAGTTCAGCAGCGTAAAATCACTTGCCGTTCAGAAGTTCAGCGCTCCGCTGGACCTGCTGACCATCGAGAGAAAAGCTCGAGACATGAAGATCTCTCGTTGGATGCTGGCGAAGCGCCACTCAAAGTCCTGAGAGGTCGGGCGATCAGCCGGCAGTGACGAGCACCTGTTCGGCACTGTCGGCTGCTTCGAGTTCACGAACCAGCGGAAGCACCTTGGCCCCGAAGTACTCGATCTCCTCCTGGAAGTGGAGGAACCCACCGAGAATCAGATCGACACCGCGACGGCGATATTCGACGATCCGATGAGCGATCTGCTCCGGCGTGCCGATCAGTTGCGAGCGAAAGCCGTCGTTGTACTGAACCAGGTCCTCGAACTTGGAATCCGCCCACATGCCGTCCTTGGACGCGGTCGACGCGCCTGCCTGCTGAACTGCATTCTTGAATCCCTCGACCGCAGGGCGGTTGGCCTTGGCGATGATTTCCCGCAGCGTGTCTTTTGCTTCGGCCTCGGTGTCGCGGGCGATGATGAACCCGTTGAGCCCGAACTTCACCTCCCGATCGTTCTCGCGAGCAACCCGGCGAACGTCGACCAACTGTTCGGTGACTCCGTCGTAGTCCTTGCCGTTGCTGAAGTACCAATCCGAATAGCGGCCGGCGTTCTCGCGGGCTGCCGCCGAGTTACCACCTTGGAACAGTTCGGGATTGGGACGCTCCGGAGTGTTGAGCGGCTTCGGCTTCAACGTGAAGTCGTGAATGCGGTAGAAGTCTCCGCGGAAATCGACGTCGTCCTCGGTCCAGATCTTGCGAAGAACCTGAAGGAATTCGGCGCTACGCCGATAGCGCTCGTCGTGCTCGAGCCATGGCTCACCGAGGTGAGTGAACTCGTCCTTGAACCAACCGCTGACGACGTTGACGGCAAATCGACCGTTCGACAGATGGTCAGCGGTAGCACCCAGTTTCGCCAACACTGCCGGCTGCCAGAGTCCGGGGTGTACCGCGGCGATCACCTTGAGCTTCTCCGTTGCCAGGAGTAGCGCGAGGCTGAAGCTCGTGGATTCGTGCTGGAACTCGGCCCCGTAACTCGCCTCGTAGCGAACCTGACTCAGGGCGTACTCGAAGCCGTTGTTCTCGGCAGTTTGCGCCAGCTTCTTGTTGTACTCGTAGTCCCAGCTGGTCCGCTGCTCGATGTCGGAGGTGACCAGACCACCACTGACATTGGGCACCCAGTAGGCGAACTTGATCTCGTCGGCGATACGTTCAGTAGACATAATGTCCAGCAAACATGCAGTTCCCGGCTATTTCCAGGGTAGCGATCACACAGGTTGTAAGTGTTGGGTGGGTGCTACGACCGTGAAACGGTGGCAGCATGACTGCTGTGGACATTCAGGAGATCGCGCACCGCATCACCAGCGAAGACGAGGCTCTCTCGGTGGCGTCGCAGCTGTCCGCCGAGTTCGCGGCAGGTGCCGGCGTCCGCGATGCGCAGCGCCTTCTTCCCCACGACGAGGTCCGCGCCCTGGCGAAGTCCGGCCTGCTCGGACTCTCGGTGCCGAGGGAGTTCGGTGGTATCGACGCGAGCACCGAGACGTTGGCCGAGGTCTTCCGTCTACTCGCCGAAGGTGATCCCAGCATCGCGCAGATTCCCCACAGCCACTTCACCTTCCTGGAAGCGCTTCGGTATCAGGGGTCGAACGAGCAGAAGCAGTTCTTCTACGCCGAGGCATTGTCGGGTAAGCAGTTCGCCAACGCCCAGAGCGAGCGCGGCAACAAGACCATCGACATCGACGGCACCACTCTCACTCCCGACGGCGAAGACTTTCTGCTCGAAGGTCGCAAGTTCTATTGCACGGGAGCGCTCTTCGCAGACTGGATCGTGGTGCGGGCGGCCAATGCGGATCAGTTCACCGAGACCGGTGCGCAAGTGAAATCCGTGGTCTACCTACCTCGGAATACACCCGGACTGTCGATCGTCGACGACTGGGACGGCATGGGGCAGAAGACAACTGCGAGCGGAACCGTGACCCTGGAATCCGTGTCGGTGCCGCGGTTCAACGTCGTCCCCTTCACGTCGCTGTTCGCTCATCCGACCACCTACGGGGCACAGGCCCAGATTCTGCACGCCGCGATCGACACCGGCATCGCGTCGGCCGCACTGCGCGAATCCGTGGAACTCGCCGCGAAAGCGCGTCCCTTCTTCGAGGCGAAAGTCGATACGGCGGTGGAGGATCCACTGCTCGTTCAACTCGCAGGCGAAGCGGCTATCGAGGTTCGCGCTGCCCGATCCCTCTTGGCGGAGGCAGCGCGATCGATCGACGTGGCGCGTCGTGATCCCACCGAGGACTCCACAGCCCGAGCGTCCATCGACGCCGCAACTGCCAAGGTGGTCGGCGCCAGGGCGTCATTGGCGGCTACGAGCACGTTGTTCGAAATCGGCGGTACCCGAAGCGCAGGCGAGTCTGCGAACCTCTCGCGGTTCTGGCGTGACGCACGCACCCACACCCTCCACGATCCGACCCGATGGAAGGTCCAACACATCGGGCGCTGGACGCTGTCCGGGACAATCCCACCGAGGCACGGCCTGCTGTAATCGCCGACTAGCCGGAATTCACGTAACCGCTGATCAAGACGTCGAGACCTTCCAAGTAACTCTCAGTCGTCGTCCCTGCAGGCCAGTCTTCGAGCACCTCACTGAGTACCGGCAGTTTCTCGGGCCCGATTTCCCGGATCTTGACCGCGAGAGGTGACACACTGCCTTCCGGCCGCGTCGTGGTGTCGTAGATGTTGAGCAGCGCACCGAGCGTGTAGTTCCACAGTGCTCGATAGACCAACAGTGCGCGACGCGGCGACATACCGAGTTCGACACACGCGGCCATGGCCCGGTCCACCAAGACCACAGCGCCGCTCCCGCCGCGCCCTCCGCGCTGAAGCAACTCGATGATCCAGCGCTCCGACGCCAGCTTTTCGAAGATCGCGGAAAAGATCATGCGAAGGCGCTCGACCTGATCCTGTGGCAGGACCAGTGAACCGAGGTCTTGTGAGTACACATCGAGAACCGCACTGATCAGCTGTTCCTTGTCGCCCACGTGCCGGTACAGCGCCATCGGTGTGGTGCCGAGCGACTTCGCCAACGCTCGCATGCTCAATGCGTCGGCGCCACCGGACTGAAGTTGCCGTTTCGCTTCGTCGACGATCTGCTCCGACGTGATCGTCGGGGGACGTCCGAGCCGCGGTGATCGCGGTTCCATCTTTTCGGCCATCCGTCGATTGTGCGCGCCCCGGCTACGACGCTCTCGCCCGGGGAACCCCTTGCATCTCAGTCTCCAGCAAGGTAAACCTAACTACTTATGAGAACGCGTATACAAATTGGATACCTGCAATGACAACAACAACCCGGGCGATAGCCGCCCCCGCTCTGGTCCTCACAGCCGCCGCGGCAGCACAGTTCCTGGCGGCCTTCGACATGTCGGTCATCAACGTCGCACTGCCCGACATCCAGAAATCACTGAACTTCTCCGACGCCGGGTTGTCCTGGGTCGTCAACGCGTACGCCCTCGCCTTCGGCGGACTGCTGCTTCTCGGCGGCCGTCTGTGCGACGTAATGGGCACTCGTCGGGTTCTGGTTTCCGGGCTTCTGCTGTTCGCCTTCGTCAGCATCGTCGGCACCTTCTCCGTGTCCGCCGAGATGCTTGTCGGAGCTCGGGCGCTTCAAGGCGTCGGCGCTGCGATGATCGCGCCGGCCGGGCTCGCCGCCCTCAGCCAAGCCTTTCCCACCGGACGCGCCAGGGCGAAGGCATTCGGCATCGGGGCAATGTCATCAGCGCTCGGCGGCGCACTCGGTGTCGTACTGAGTGGCATCTTGACCGAAGGGCTCAGTTGGCGATGGGTGATGTTCGCCGGCGCACCGGTGGCCCTGCTCGCCGCAGTTGCCGGCGCCCGTGGCCTGCCGGCCGGCCAAGCCGCCAGAGGCGGCTCCCTCGATCTCCCCGGGGCCATCTTGGCGACGACAAGCATCACCGCCCTGGTCGGCACCGTCATCGCCACCGAATCACATTCCTGGACTTCAGGTTACGTGCTGGGTGGATTCGCGCTCACGATCGCCCTGCTGACCGCCTTCGTTGTGGTCGAAAGCCGCTGTGCCACCCCACTGGTACGACTGTCCACCCTGCTTCGACCCCGAATCGGGCTGGCCAACGCCATCATGTGCCTGGTGTGCGCGGCACAGTTCAGCGCGTTCTTCTTCGTCTCACTCTTCCTGCAACGCGGACTGGGCTATTCGCCGACCACCACCGGTCTGGCTTTCTTGCCCTTCTGCTTCGGCTTGGTCATCGGCATCCTTGCGTCCACCAAACTCCTTCCGCGCTACGGAGTTCGGCCGCTGCTCGTAGTCGGAACAGCAGTCGCAGCGATCGGAACTTTCATCTTCTCGACCATGAACGTCGACAGCCCCTTCTGGGCCGTCATCCTGGTGCCTTCGCTTCTGGCGAGCATCGGCATCGGGCTGTCGTTCATGCCGCTCAGCAACGTCGCCACCGCCGACGCTCCTCCCGAGGAAGTCGGCATGGCATCCGGACTGCTCAGCACGTCGCGTCAGATCGGCGGTTCACTCGGACTGGCCGTCCTCGTGAGCGTCGCCGCTTCCTCGACGGCGCGCTCGGACAGCGCACCGACCGAAGCACTGGTTTCCGGATACTCCCAAGCCCTCTTCGTCTGCTCCGGCCTGCTACTGGCCGGAACCCTCCTGTCCTTCTTCTTCCCACGAATGGATCGTTGACCTCAGATGTTCACCACCCGAACCGCATTCGGCATCGTCTCGGCGCTTCTCCTCACCGTTGCCGGTGCAAGCGCGTGCAGCAGCTCCGCCGAGTCCGACACCGCTTCTGCAACTCGCTCCGTCACACACGAACTCGGCACCGTCGAAGTTCCGGCATCACCGCAGCGCATTCTCGCGCTCGACGAGTATGCGGGCCTGAGTGCACTCGCGCTCGGTGTGAAGCCCACCGTCGTCTACAGCACCCTGCGATCGGACGTCGCCAAAACAATTCTGCGCGAGCAGGGCGTCGAAGTTCTCGACAAACCGACCTTCTTTGCCAACCCCGCCGTCGAGGAGATCGCGTCGGTCGAACCCGACGAGATCTTGATGAGTAATGCCGGCCCACTACCGAGTCTGTTCACTCAGATCAACGCCGTGGCGCCGACCTTGGTCCTCCCCTACTCGGCACCGTGGCGTGACGTGCTGGAACAGGCTGGGGCACAGCTTGATCGAGACAGCGAAGCAACCGCGATGATCGAAAAGCTGGAATCCGGTCTCGAAGACGTTAAGATCGCGGCGGCCGGCCAGAGCCTTGCAATACTTCTCGGCTACAGCGGAAACCTGTTCACCGTGCCACCGACCACTCCCATCTCCACATTGGTCACCGAGGCAGGTTTCACCAGGCCGGTCGCGGAAGTCAACGCGACCAACAATCAAGACACCGGCACGATTTCACCCGTCTCCCCGGAGCTCCTGCCCGAGCATGCTGCGCAAACCGTCGCCGTGCTGTCCGGCCAGCAGTACGACGCATCCATCGTGCGAAACACTCCGCTGTTCGACAACCTGGCGCCCGATCCGGCACACGCTCTGGACGTCAGCGGCGATCTCTGGTTCGGCAGCCATCCGTTTGCGATCTACTGGATCATCCAAGACCTGGACGGCATCGCACATGGCAAGGGGCAGAGCAGCATCGGTACCCTCGACAGTGCCGACGCGCGATGGGCGGCATTCAGCGCGCTCTGACGTCCTGACGGAAAGTCAGCGGAGAAACACCCACCCGGGTGGCGAAGAACTTCGTGAAGTTCGCAGAATCGTCGAACCCCAACTTCGACGCCACCTGGGTGACCGTGTCCGTACCGAACGACAGTAGACGTTTCGCTTCGAGCACCACGCGCTGATCGATATACTGCTTTGCCGTCATTCCGGCCGCGGCTCGGGTAGCCCGCAATACAGTCTTCTCGGAGTACCCGATCTTGTTGGCGTACTCCGAAACCGAACGGACCGTGGCGAAGTCACGTTCGACAACGGAATGGAACCTTTCGAATACGTCATTGTGCGCCAGCACCGAGCTCTGTTCCTGCCCACCGAGATGGGTCAGCTTCAACAGAATTGCGGTCAGCGTGTGCCGCAGAATCGCCGCGCGAACGACCGGCGCAGAAGTATCCGGGCAGCCGTAGTTGAGATTCAGGTGTTTCATACCCGCGCTGATGGTCTCGAGGTTCTCGCCGGACAACTGCCACGCGGCCTGCCGACTGTGAGCGTTCCCGTCCAACAGTTGCTGGCTGACGGCATCAAGCGACGAGGGCGTGAAGAGAACAACCGTCGCCTCGAAATCCTGGATTCGACCCCACTGTTGCACTTGCCCCGGTCTGACCCAGAACACAGTCCCCGGGCTGACCGCGTAGTTCACGAAGTCGATGGTGTGTAGCGCCGAGCCCTCGGTCACCAGCGCGAGTAGGTGAAACTGCGGACGTTGAGGGCCGACGAACTCGGCACTACCCCCGTTGATGCGAATGGTGTCCAGACTGAGAACCTCGATCTCGGTCGCATCAGCAACCGAAGATGCGTACCCGACGTCCCGGACGGGTACTTGTCTGTTTTTCACTAGTTCGGGACTCATCTTCACCGTGACCGAATACCCGAATGCGACATACCGTCACAGTATCAATCAGTTCGCGCTCGGATAGGAATCCACAGTGAAATCAGCAGGCCCGACAACAGCAGGCAAGACACAACTCACCTACGTCTTCGACGCCTATTGCGGATGGTGTTTCGGCTTCGGCCCTGCATTGACGGAGTTCGTCCGTCGAAATGCCGATTCCATCGACTTGTCCGTAGTCAGCGGCGGACTGTTCACCGGCGAGCGCGTCGCACCCATGTCTTCGGCTCCGTACCTCAAATCAGCCAACGCCACCATCGCAGCTCAGACCGGAGCCGTCTTCGGTGACGGATATTCACAACTGGTGGCTGACGGACGGTTCGTCATGGATTCGACGGATGCCGCGATCGGACTCGCCGCGCTGCGCGCGCAGGACCCGACACTCGCGCTCGACATCGCGGAGGCCATGCAGATCGCGTTCTACCGAGACGGTCGCAGCCTCTCCGATCCCGAGACGTACCGAACTGTTGCAACATCGCTCGGACTCGACCCCTCTGCCGCGGTGTCTTCCCTGTTCGCCGCCGCTTCGAAGGATGCCGCCCGCGCCGATTTCGTGCGAGCACGCAGGCTCGGCGCCACTTCGTTTCCGACGCTGCTGTTCCACGGGAGTGACGGGTCCGTCGTGAAATTCGGTTCACCGACCAGTACCGCGGGCGATCTCACCCGCGATCTGAACACGTGCGTGCGGGCGTATGCGGTGGCTTGACCCACCCCCGTCCTCGCCACCCCCTTCCTCGCCACCCCCTTCCCGAGCCACCCCCTTCCCGAGCCACCCCCTTCCCGAGCCACCCCCTTCCCGAGCGAAAGGTACGTTCAGCGCCTTCGGTGCGCCGAACGTACCTTTCGCTCAGCCGTACCTTCACACAGCTGCACCTTGCGCTCAGCCGTACCTTCACACAGCAGCGGTTCACCGAATTCACACACCTCCCCGTTCTGGTTTGATGAACATCGGAACAAATTGCACCAAGGGGAGGAAAACCTGTGGTTTCAGATCCGATCACCGGCCTGGAGATGGAACTTACCGACATGTGGCAGAAGGGACGGGCACGCTCGCGCGACGACGCACGCGCGATTCATCCCAAACTCGACCCCGCTCTGTACCACGTTCTCGTGATCCTGAGCCGGTCCGACGCCGTTCGGATGGCAGACCTGATCTCGATACTCAACATCGAGAAGTCGACACTGACCCGGCAGATCGATGCAGCGGCCAGGCTTGGTCTGGTCGAACGCATTCCCGATCCCGACGATGCCCGCGCAAAGTTGGTCGCGCTGACGCCCGAAGCCCGAACGAAGCTCACGACTTACCGCACCCAGCAGCTCGAACGCTGGCGTGCTCGTTTGGCGCAGTGGGACAGCGATGACATCACCACTTTGACAGCCCTCTTACGTCGGCTCGCTCAGGCCAAGGACTGACACGAGAACAGTTGTGGGTTAGAGCCAACTCGAACAGTCGGACGAACTTACCGGGTCACGAGACTTCGGCTGCAGCACGCAGAATCAACTGGGTGACCTCGTGTGGGTGAGACGCCAACGATGCATGGCCTGCGTCGAGTTCCTCGATCTCGCGGGCACCGATACGCTCTGCCATCCATCGCTCGGTCTCCGGCGGAATCATTCGATCCTGCCCTGAGACCTGGTACCAACTGGGCTTCCCGCGCCATGCCGGCGGTCCTGACGGGTCCGAGAAGCACTGACCCGCAATGGGTTTCTGCGTCAATGCCATGACCAATGCTTCGGTGTCGTCGAGATCCTGGCTGAAGCTCTCCTGAAACTTGTCCGGGGCGATCCACAAGAAGCCCTCGGCATCCGGCGCGATGTTCGCCGCTCCCGCCGGCTGATCCGTGCGGGCGAAGATACTTCCCAGGCTGTCACCCTCGTCCGGCGCGAAGGCAGCGATATACACCAGTCCCACAACGTTTTCCGCATGGCCCGCGCCGGTGATCACCGCGCCGCCGTACGAGTGTCCGACCAGCAGGGTCGGGCCGTCCATCGATTCGGCCAGCTTCCTGGTGCGGTCCACGTCGTCGGCGAGCGAAGTAAGTGGATTCTGAACCGCAACCACTCGATGCCCGGCGTTGTGCAGGGTGGGTATGACGTGACGCCAATGAGAACCGTCTCCCCAGGCTCCATGCACCAGAACGATGTTTACCTTCTCTGCCATGACCAACTCCTCCAGATACGCAGTGCGACGAATACTCCGACGATCGGCAAGCCTTCGAAATCAGGGTCTTGCCTGTTACCCACGTTAAGGGGATCCTGGATCAATAACCATGACCAGATTGCCAAGTTTTTGTGCAGAAACGCCGAATGCCCGAGATCATCGGAGTGATCGATCCATGACGAGCCCATCATCACAGCGGTACGTACCCACCACCGACGAGACTCGAACCCGGGATACCCTCTCGCACGTTCTCGAAGTCGTTCACCTACGCGGCGACCAGATTCATCGCTGCGTCCATGACGAGAACTTCACCGTGGAGGTCCCCGCTGGGGTGCGTGCACTTCACATTGCCGAGCATGGTGACATCGTGATCAAAACGCAGGGCAAGGCCCCGATCGAACTCAGCCCCGGGGAACTCGTACTGTTGCCTCACGGACTTGCCCACACGATCGAGAATGCGATTCCGATAGTTCCGATCACCGAGACTCGTTGGCTTTTCGGGACTTTCACACTCGACGACGTCGCAGCGCAGCGACTGCTCTCAGTTCTGCCGGACTTCGTCGAGTTGCGTGCGACGCCGGGGACCCCGGTCGAGTGGCTCGAGGTGAGCAGCCGACTGTTGGGCGCTGAGGTGGACGATCCGAAACCTGGTTCCTCCGTGATGGTTTCCCGGATTCTCGACCTTCTCTTCGTCCAGATTCTCAGAGCGTGGGCTCGAGCCGACGGATCGAACGGCGGATGGCTGACCGCAGCCATGGATCCACGAATCGGGCAGGCTCTCGAGGCCGTACACAACGACCCGTCACGCAACTGGACCATCGACGAACTGGCAACGCTCTCCACGCTGTCGAGATCGTCTTTTGCAGAGCGCTTCTCGCGACTGGTCGGCCAGACACCCGGCGCTTACATTACCGAGCGCCGACTCGACCGCGCCGCCGAACTACTCGTGCAAACCACCGAGTCGGTCGGAACCATTGCAATAACTGTCGGCTACGAATCCGATGCCGCGTTCAGCCGCGCCTTCCGTCGACGATTCGACGCCTCACCGTTGAACTGGCGGAAATCCAACTCCCACAATCGCTGACGTCAGGTCGCCGCGATCACACCGGCGACCGGGATCCGGCCCAGAACTGCAACCCGGAAGTCCACCATCGCGCGCTCCACGTGATTGGCGCTCGAGACCACAACCACGCCGGTCGCGCCTCGATCGGCGAGAATCCGCGCAGAGTTGAGCGCGTTCTCCACCGTGGACCACGACGTGCCTTCTTCGGTGATCCGGCCCGGGTGAACGCCGTTGGCAACGAGCCACTCCCGCATCGCCCGGGCTTCCGTTACCCCGGCCTTCGGAGCCCCACCGCTCGTGATGATCGGAGACTGCGGGTACTGACGAGCTAGCTGCAGTGCCGCCTGAAGTCGGTCGACCAGCATCGGACGCATCGTGCCGTCATCGAAGAGTCCTGCACCGAGAACGACGATGTTGGTGCCCACCGGATTGAGGTCCAGCAACACGGGCGACTGACGCGTCAGCGTCTCAGCACTCGTGCACGCAAGGATGAGGGATCGCACCGGCGTCTGGCACCCACCCACCGTCGACAGGATGCCGTTGACGACCGTCGTCGGAGTGATGTCGGCGCTCGCTGTCGCCGGCGACAATCCCACACCGGCTGCGGCGATTACCGAAGCAGCAATCAATCCCTTCGTCAGAGACCTACGAACATTTGCCATGTAGCCGAACCCCCAAAAATTGTCGGTTGTCCAGCACACGGTAACGAACGTTTTGTCGCGATTGCATCATTTGACCTAAATTTACTGTTCACTGACCGTCACACAGACTAAACATGAAGGTTTCACAACGATTTGGTTTCGAAACCGTCATCTACCAGCGTCTCGATTCGACGCGCCCGCCGCATTTCCGATCTGAGCTGCAGCATCCCCGAGCAGGTGGGCGACACTGGACGGCAACAATTCGTTGTTGCAGATCACAATGTTGCATCCAGGTGTTCCGGCTCGCCCCGTCCCGACAATGGTGTCGAAGATCAGTTCGGGATTCGCGAAGCCGACAAGCTGTGACGGATCGTCGATCAGGGGACCGCCTGAACCGTGTGGAGAAGGCCCGACGTACGGAGGCGGCGGAACGTCGACGATCGAAGCGACGACAAGCCGCAAGAACTCCTGAAGATCAGGATTCGATTCACCGGTCAATCCCGCCGACGGGTCTGCAGGGTCGAAGTAGCTCGTCAATCCGTCCCTTACGATGACCAGGTCACGGCTGGGAACCACGACGATCAACTGCCCGAGCATTCCGACGAAACCGTAGAGGTCCCGAGGCGCGTTCTGCCACACCGGATGCGAAACATACTTGCTCACCGGCGCATTCACGGAATAGAAGTTCTCGCCCGCATTCACCCAGGTCAAGAAGCCGTACCCGCCATTGGACGGAGAGGGCGCGGACAACTCGTCGATGTAGGCGGAGTCGATCAACGTCTGATCGCGCCACGCGCCTCGTTGCACCATAAGCTGACCCAGTCTGGCCATGTCTCCCGGCCGGATCGCCAACCCACCGGCTCCGATGGTGTCACCGGAACGATCCCGCACCCATACCCAGTGGTCACGCGGAATCCCCAAGGGGCCGAACAACTCTTGTTGTACGAAATCCTGAAAGTCCCGTCCCGCCGCATTCTGGACGATCCGAGTCAGCACCGTGACAGTGGTCTGTCCGTACGCGAACTTGGTTCCTGGTTCGGCCACGAACGGAAGGTGCAGCGTCTGTTGCACCGCGTCTGTGTAGTAGCCCGCAATGTCAGCACCCCACGAGAAGTCGAGCCCGGACGACTGAGTCAGCAACTGCCGAACTGTGATGTCAGCGTGTTCCTGGTCAAGTCCCCCGATGTACTGACCGACTCGATCGTCGAGTCCCAACAATCCGAGTGTGTTCGCCCTGCCGACGGCGAGCGCAACTACGCCTTTCGACGACGAAGCCAACGGGAACGGAATCGCATCGGCGACGCCGTCGACGTTGGACGCCGCGAGACATCCATGCCGCAACACACGTATGGACGTCGACGCTTTGGCTGTGCCGAAGTCGACTGCTTGCTGCAGCGCCGCAGCGTCGAACCCCAGTTCCGATGCGGGACGCTGTGTGAATTCCCCAGCCGTACCGGGGTTCTCACAAGAGGCGGGGGAAGCTCCCACAGGTGCCGCGACTGAACCGGCAATCAACGCACCGAACAGGGGAATCAAAAGAGCGCGGCGAAAACCGCGAGAATCAGACACGTTCACAGAGAACCACAGCCGCATCACGTTTGGGAAGTGTCCGCCTCCAATCCGATTGCGCGACGCGCTCCCAGCGCCATCGTGACCTGCACAAGATCTTTCGGCGCCGACAGGTCAAGTCCTGTCAGGGAACTCGCTTTACGCAGGCGGTACACCACAGTATTCGGATGCACGTGCAACTGCTGGGCGGTGGCAGCTCGATCGAATCCGGAGTCGATGAAAGATTCGAGCGTCTCGAGCACGGCAAGATCGGACTCCAACGGCGACAACACATCTGCGAGGATCGGCAGCGCGGCGCTTGGCCGGGTCAGTTGATACTCGACTGCAAGATCCTCGAGACGGACGACCCCACTGGCACGTCCGTACTTTCGGGCAACGTTCAGCACCTCGCGCACCTGCGTCACCGCTGCGGGAACTGCTGTTGGTGCCGCGACGTCGACGGCGGCAACCGTCGATGCACCGATGACCTTCTCGAGATCACCAAGTCGGCGACACAGAGCGAAATACTGCGGACTCGATGTCCAGTTTCCCTCTGCGGGTTCCGATTCCACAATGGGAATCAGGACGGCTCCGCCGCTGCTGCCGAGCACCCCGAGGGCTTTGTCCCGCCCCACCTGATCCAGCGCTCGTTGCAGGTGGCGCACCTTTCTCCGCTCGGCAACGGCAGTGTCTACCTCGGTCGAGGACTCGTCGTCGTTGCGCTCGACGTGCAGCGCCACCACCCAGTACAGGCGCGCCAACCTGATGCCCACGTCGTCGGAGACCCGATCAACATCGACACCCGTCGAAAGTGCTACGAACAATGACCTTCGCGCAGAATCCTCGTCCGTCTGGGTGGCATGGTCGGAGCCGTAGCCGGCAAGAACAGCCGACGCGGAGGCCGCGGTGTATGCATTCAAGAGTCGTCCGGTGCGGGCAAGTGCAACACCGTCTTCCGGGACCGCCCATTCGCTGATGGTCTCCCACCACAGCCCGGCTGCCAGGTGATATGCACGCAGCACCTCACCGAGCGGAACCAATTCCTGAGCCCGTTGACGAGCCGATTCGCTGATGTCGGCGAGCAACGCGGGTGCCAGATCGGCACCTGTCCGCAGCATCGAAATGAACAGTTCCAGATTGCGCCTCACGATGGTGGTGACGTCGTTACGCAATGCCTCGTCAGGGAGCAACCGGTAGAAGGTGACGTCGCGGTGGACCAGATCGACCGTCGCGATGACCAGCGGGTGGGTGCGTTGCGCCAACCGGTCGGCCAGAGATCTGCCACCAACCACGATCGGCTCGAACGGCAAATCTTTGTTTCCAGACACAAAACCCTCCACAGAATTGAATTGCCACCACAAGGCCGACCTGCCATTTTCCTATCACTATGTAACCCACGCCACTCACGAATTCACAATCAGTGGCATGACTGGAAGTCTCACCTTCGACCAATAGGAGCCCCGAGTGACGTGGAAGACGCGCAGCGCAGCCATTCTGGCAGGCGTCGTGACTGCCGGTTCGATCGCGGCTCTCGGGACCGGTGTGTCAAGCGCCGAGACACCTGTCAGCACTATTCAGTACGTCGCACTCGGCGATTCCGCGGCGGCCGGCCCACTGGTCACCGCGCAGGACTCGTCGTCACCGGGCTGTCTACGATCACTCGACAACTACCCGTCCGTGGTGGCGCGAGAACTCGGCGCTCAACTCACGGATATGACCTGCTCGTCGGCGCGATCCGCCAACGTCACGGACACCGCACAATCGACGTTCTCCGGTCAAGTATCACCGCAGGCAACAGCATTGGGGCCTGATACCGACCTCGTCACCATCACCATCGGCGCCAACGACATCTCGTTGTTCCCGACAGTTCTGAGCTGCGTCAATCCACTCCCCGAACCCACCGGAACGTCCTGCCGTGACAAGTTCACCACCGGTGGCGTCGATCAACAGCGACAGATGATCGAAAATGCCTCCGCAGGTTGGAGTTCCATGATCGAGGCAGTTCGCGACCGGGCACCCTCGGCACGCATCGTCGTGATCGGATACGGGACGTACATCGCCAACGGTGGATGCCCCGGCGCCCAGCCGTTCTGGCCGCGCAACGCGGACTATCTCCAGAGTGTCATCGACTACGGCAACACGGTGATGGCAGCCACCGCGGCGAGTCACGGTATCGAGTACATCGACATCACCGAAGCCACTGCCGGACATGACATCTGTACAGACCCTGCCACTGCGTACTACACCGGTATCGTCCCCACCCAGCCGGCGGTTCCCCTGCATCCCACTGCGGCCGGCATGCAGGCGATCGGCAACGCCGTCGCCGACGCTCTGTCCTGAGCTTCTCCCCCAGCACAATTCATTCAGCACTCGCGAAAAGGGTGGAACAACCATGTCAATTCAACGAGACGCTCCGCCGCTACCGTCCGTCGACGGCGCCCCGGTCGGAACGCGTGACAAACTTCTCGGCGGCACACTCGTCGCACTGTTTCTCGCGAACATGCTCAACTTCTTCGACCGGGCAATCCCCTCGGTCGTCGCCGAGCCGATCAAGAACGAGTTTTCGCTCAGCGACTTGCAATTGGGGCTGATCACCTCTGCCTTCACCCTCGTCTACGCAATCGCCGGGCTGCCGCTCGGCCGGTTGGCCGACACGAAGAATCGCCCCAAGATCATCGGCATCGGCCTGCTGGTGTGGAGCGGGCTGACAGCGGCAACCGGTGCTGCCGGCAGCTACGTGCTGTTCATCCTCGCGCGCTTGGGTGTCGGTGTGGGCGAAGCGACCTTCACACCCGCCGCCAACTCGATGATCGGTGATATCTACCCGGCGGAACGACGCTCACGTGCTCTGGGTGTCTTCATGCTCGGCTTGCCGATCGGCCTCATGCTCGCCTACTTCACGGTCGGCAAGATCGCCGAGGCCTTCGACAGCTGGCGCGCACCGTTCTTCCTCGCCGCGATTCCCGGTGTCCTTCTGGCAGTTGTCCTCTACCGCATGGCCGATCCGGTTCGCGGTGGTTCCGAAAGTCCGGAGGCTCGCGCAGCCGCTGTTTCACAGGCCCCGATCACCCGGCCGATTCGTCGTCTGCTCGCAATTCCGACGCTTCGCTGGCTCATCCTTGCCGGACTGACATTCAACTTCGCTGCCTACGCGGTCAATTCGTTTGTCGTCCCGCTTCTGATGCGTCAGTACCACCTGAAACTGACTGCTGCGGCTTCGGTCACCGGAATCATCGTCGGAATCACGGGCCTGATCGGATTGCTTCTCGGTGCGCGCTACGCCGACAAGGCCAGCGCACGCTCGCCGCGGGCACGTCTGATGATCGGCGTCGGAACCTCGGCATTGGCAGCGCCTTTGACGGCGCTGGCGCTGCTGCAGCACGGCGGGAGCGTCGTGATGTTCACTCTCTTGTTCTCCGCCGGCTGGTTGTTGGCCTACGGCTTCTACATCAGCGTTTACCCCGCTATTCACGACGTCGTGGTTCCCAGGCTCCGCGGCACTGCGACGGCCTTGTTCTTCGCTGCCATGTACCTTCTCGGCGGATTCTCGGGACCGGTTGCCGTGGGTGCGATCTCGGACTGGTTTGCCAAACGCGCTCTTGCCGACGCCGGTACCGGGAAGTTGGCTCAGTACGCCGGCGACGGGTTGAATTCGGCCATGTATCTCGTGCCGATCATGTTGGCACTCACCGCGGTATTCATCTACCTGGCTACCCGCACTGTCGGCAAGGACTCCGCGCGTATGCAAGCGGAACTGAGCCAGGTCTGACCGACAAGTTCACGGACGATGGCGGGGCTCCCCAGAGACCCGCCATCGAGGTCAGCTCACCGTGATCGCCAGAGTCGACAGCATGGACCGCAACATGTCCGGCAAGCGAGCGATCATTCGCTGCTCGGTTATCCGAACGGAGACTGGCGCCGCCAGCGTCGCTCGCCACAGTTCCGGCTGATTCTTCATCAGGTTGTTGTAGACCGGGAGCAGCTGATCGTTGATATAGGTCCACCGACCGTCACGGTCTGCCCAGTTGAAGTCCGGAAGCGGTGTTTTCACAACGGCATTGCCCACCGCGAACGAAAGCGGGTTCGACTCGCGTGGCGGCACAACGCCCGGCATGGACGGTGATGCGGCGAAGGTGGTCAGGTAGGTCAACGAGCGACCGACGCTGCCGCGGTACGCCTTCGCCTCGTCCCACTGATCACCCACCGACTGGTACTGCTCGCGTCGCAGCAGACGCACATTGCCGTCGAAGACCGATTCCGGTGTCCCCGAAGCAATGTTGTTCCACGCGATGCGGGCGTTCTCGTCGAGCAGCCCCGCGCGATCGAGTTCGGCGATGCCGTCGACACCGTTGTGAACCCACGCCATGTGCATGGGAATCAGATCCGAGAAGATGTGTTTGCTCATCGCAATCACCTTGCCCTGGAACCACATCACGTCCTCGGGGCGAATTTCGTGACCGACCTGGAGCAGCGCCGCAATGTCCTCGGGAGCTCCCATCGACGTTGTGACCGGCGATCCGACGCGGTCGATCTCTCGCCACACCAGCGCCATCGCTTCGCTGATCGCCTGGACTTCCAGCACAACCCGCCCGTAGTCCAAGTCGAGGAGCCCACCGGCGAAGGCGGGCCCCACCATTCCGCCCATACCTGCCCACTGCAGTTCTTGATGCTCGAGTTGGAGTCGCTCGTAGAACTGGAAGGTGTTGGTGAGGTTTCCGAGATTCGCGTGCACTCCGTCGAACGGTGTCCACGAAGCGAGATCGATTCCTGCGGATTCGGTCCCGACCGCGAGCCAGTACTGCTCGAGCAGTGTTTGATAGCGACGCGGATCCACTCCCGAGGCTCGGGCGGTATCCACCAAAGACCGAAGAGTTGCGGAATCCGACGGGAGTGACGGATGCAGACCGCCTGCGGCTTCGGCGTTTGCGTTCACCGCTTCCAGGTCGAGGTAGCTGTCGAGGACACCGTTGTTCGCGGACGCCCGGCCGCCGAGTACGACGGCTCCACCGACACCTGCCGAAGCGGCGAGAACCGTGCGCGCAAAATCCCTGCGCGTCAGAGACTTCCGCATGCTCATCGTCCCTCTGCTTCGTCGAACGTCTTTGCCAGCCAGGCGATGTCCTGCATGCCCAACTGATCGGTCACGGTCTTGTACAGATTCGTCACGTAGTCGAGCGGTCCGCACTGCGACGGGATCAGGTCCACGTCACCGCCGTCTTCTCGATACGTCTGTGCCAACTGTTCTGCCTCACTGAAGGGGACGAGGAAATCGTCCTCACAGGAAGAAATCAGAAGCTTGGAGGACGGCGCTTGCTTTCCCAACGTGTTGTCCGCGTACGCCTCGGCCAGTGCCGGGATCGTTCGGGGCGCCGGGTTGGTGAGCAGGACGTCGAAGGGAACAAACGGAAGTCCGAGGTACAGCGCCTGACACGACGCGCGGAAGGCTGCGGCCACGTTGTGACCGATCGGAGTGAGGTGATCGTCGAGCCGGATGTCGGGGTAGCCCGCGTCGAATCCGAGAATGCTCGAGAAGACGAATCCCGAACCGATCCCACCGGCGGCCGTCTCCTCGAACGTTGCCGGGTCGATCATCATCGCTTGGATGGCGCTGGCCTGGACGTTCAATTCCGGCGCGTAGTCATGCGCCTGTTCCGCGGCAAACCCCGCCGCGACACCGCCTCCGGCGACCCCGTAGATACCCACAGGTGTATTTGATTCGAGGCCGGCTTCAGGAAGCGCAAGTGCTGCCCGCACACCGTCGAGCGTTGCCTTGCCCGAGAACTGTCCGATCGAGAACGGATGAGGTGAAGTGTCTCCGTCGTTGCCGACGTCGCTCATCATCACTGCCCAGCCGTGACCGAACATCTCTGCCACCGGGCCGAGCGCCGAGAACATCGCAGGGTCGCTCTGGTTGCCACCGGTCCACTGATGACTGGGCGCGCAGTTCGCGCCCAGGCTGTCGTTCGCCTCGGCGTATCCGATGACCTTGCGATCACCTGGCGCGGTTCCGTCCTCGGGAATCATCAGAATTCCGGTGCTGATCACCTGCCGACCGAAGTGATCGGTGGTTGTGTACATGAGCTGGTGAGCCGAGACCACGTCCGGACGGACCTGGTAGACCTGCACACTGACCGGACGCGCTTTGAGAAGAGTGCCAGGGGCGGTACCCGGCTCGATTTCGGGCTCGTCGAACCACGGATCGTCGGACGCGAGCCCGAGTGGAGTCAATTCGGTGGAAATATCAGCGCCTTGGAGTGCCTTCACGACCAACGGGTTGAACACGTCGGCCAGGTCGACGGTCTCCTGCGCACCAGCCGGCGACCCCACCGCAAACAAGGCCACTGCCAGGGCCGATGCCGTTCCGGCGCGCCATGACCACCGTCGCCACGTCGAGTCAAACATCGTTCACGAGTTCCTTACTTTCGGGTAATGAGCACCCCTACACTCCCATCCACCTGCAATAACAGACAAGTCGGGCACCGATCCGTTGGCCGAAAACCTCGATCGGGCTTAGGCTGACGGCACCTGTCCGGCAAGTCTGGCGTGGGAGGTTTGTCTGTGAGTGCACCGACCCGTGTATCGCGAGCTACCGGCGATTCACTCCGAGCTCGACCGCGGCCGTCCAACATCACGTGCAAAATTCTGATGGCCGTGACGGGACTGATCTTCTCCGCTTTCGTGCTCGTCCACATGATCGGAAACCTGAAGGTCTACACCGGTGCCGATCACTTCGACGACTACGCACACTGGCTTCGAACGGTGTTCGAACCCTTCCTGCCCTACGAGGGACTTCTGTGGATTCTTCGTATCGTCTTGCTAGCGTCATTGGTCGCACACGTCTGGTGCGCCTGGCTGCTGACCGTTCGCGGACGCCGAGCGCGAGGGAAATTTCGACGTAAAGGCTTGGGAATCAAGTCTTTTACAGCGCGCACGATGCCCGTCACCGGAGCAGTGCTGCTGCTTTTCGTCATCTTCCACATACTCGACCTCACGACCGGAACCCGACCCATCGGCAGCAGCGAGTACGAAGCGGCCACGCGCACACAGAGTTACGCATACGACAATCTGATCGCCAGCTTCGAGCGTCCACTGGTGGCGGTGTTCTACATCGTCGCGATGGCCCTGCTGGCAATGCACCTCGCGCACGGACTTTGGAGTGCGGTCAACGATCTCGGCGTGACCGGTCAACGGCTGCGACAGATTGCCGTTGCACTCTCCGGAATCTTTGCGCTCGTCGTGATGGTCGGAAATATGTCGATCCCCATCGCAGTGATGACCGGCGTCATCTCGAAGACAGGAGCGTCATAAGTGAACAGCTTCGAACTCGACGATCTGCGCACCATCGGGGCGCCGGTGGACGGTAAGGTCCCGGCCGGCGATCCACAGACCGCCTGGCCCACTCGCAAGCTCGACTACAAGCTCGTCAGCCCACTCAACCGGCGCAAGTTCACGGTCATCGTCGTCGGTACCGGACTCGCGGGCGCGGCCTGCGCCGCCTCCCTCGGCGAACTGGGTTATCACGTCGAGTCCTTCACCTTCCACGATGCGCCACGCCGTGCACACAGCGTCGCCGCGCAGGGCGGCATCAACGCCGCTCGCGCTCGAAAGGTGGACAATGACAGCCTTGCCCGCTTCGTGAAGGACACGGTGAAGGGCGGCGATTTCCGGGGTCGCGAGGCCGACTGTTTCCGTCTCGCCGAAGAATCCGTACGCGTCATCGATCACATGAATGCCATCGGGGCACCGTTTGCTCGCGAGTACGGCGGCACTCTGGCCACCCGATCCTTCGGCGGCGTTCAGGTTTCGCGCACGTACTACACGCGCGGGCAAACGGGCCAGCAGTTGCAGATAGCGTCGTCGCAGGCACTGCAGCGTCAGATCGCAGCCGGAACGGTCAACCTCCACACCCGAACCGAGATGCTCGATCTCATCGTTTCGGACGGCCGAGCACAAGGGATAGTCACACGCGATCTCGTGACCGGCGAGATCGGTGCCACCACAGGCCATGCCGTCGTACTGGCCTCCGGTGGCTACGGCACCGTGTTCCACAAGTCCACTCTTGCCAAGAACTCCAACGCCACGGCCGCGTGGCGGGCGCACCGACGCGGTGCCCTGATGGCTTCGCCCTCGTTCATCCAATTCCATCCGACGGCACTTCCCGTCAACTCCGAGTGGCAGTCGAAAACCATTCTGATGAGCGAATCCCTACGCAACGACGGTCGGATCTGGGTACCGGCCAAGCCCGGAGACGATCGTGAGCCCGGCGACATTCCCGAAAATGAACGCGACTACTACCTCGAGCGCAAGTATCCGGCATTCGGGAACCTCTCTCCCCGCGACGTCTCTTCACGGGCCGCCCGCGAGCAAATCGACTCCGGTCACGGCGTCGGCCCGCTGAAAAACAGTGTGTACCTGGATTTTCGCGACGCGTTGGCACGGCTCGGCCGCAAGACCATCGAGGAGCGGTACGGAAATCTGTTCTCGATGTATCGCGACGCCACCAGCGAGGACCCGTACACCGTGCCGATGCGTATCGCCCCTGGAGCCCACTTCACCATGGGCGGACTCTGGAACGACTACGACCAGATGACCTCCATCCCTGGCCTGTTCGTCGGCGGCGAGGCCGGGTGGGGATATCACGGTGCCAACCGCCTCGGCGCCAATTCGCTGCTCTCGGCCTGCGTCGACGGATGGTTCACCCTTCCGTACGCGATTCCGAATTATCTTGCGCCGCTGCTCGGATCAGCACCTCTCGAACTTTCCGATCCCGCAGTGACGTCGACGCTCAGTGACGTGAGCAGTCGGGTAGACCTGCTGCTCTCGGTCGGCGGAACACACGGCCCCGACAGGTTCCATCGTCAACTGGGCGAGATCCTCTACGCGGGTTGCGGCGTCACCCGAACGGCCGAGGGCTTGACGAAGGCGATCGCCGAAATCCGCGCGCTACGAGCCGATTTCTGGTCGAACCTGCGAGTTGCCGGCAGCGGAAACCAGTTCAACCAGGAGTTGGAAAGGGCCGGCAGGGTAGCCGATTTCCTCGAGCTCGCCGAACTGATGTGCGTCGACGCACTCGATCGTGACGAGTCCTGTGGAGCGCATTTTCGTGCCGAACATCAGACTCCCGACGGCGAAGCACAACGCAACGATCAGGACTGGTGCTTCGTTTCGGCGTGGGAAACCGCCAAGGACGGCAGACACATTCGACACGACGAGCCGTTGTCCTTCACCGCTGTTCCACTGCAGACGAGGAACTACGTATGAAAATCACCGTGGACGTATGGCGCCAGTCCGGACCCGAATCGCCCGGAACGTTCGACACCTACCAGGTGGACGACGCGACAGTGGAGATGTCGCTACTCGAGCTCCTCGACCGACTCAACGACCAACTAGTGGAGAGCGGCAACGAACCCATCGCCTTCGATTCCGACTGCCGTGAAGGGATCTGCGGGTCCTGCGGCATCACGGTCGACGACGTTCCCCACGGGCCGGTTGCGAACACTCCCACCTGCCGTCAGCACCTCCGAAGCTTCTCCGACGGTGACCGAATCAAACTGGAGCCATTCCGCTCCACAGCTTTTCCGGTGGTCCGAGACCTCGTCGTCGATCGTTCGGCGCTCGACCGGGTGCTCGAAGCCGGTGGATACGTTTCGGTCAATGCAGGAACCGCGCCGGACGCGGACAGTCAGCCGCTCTCGCATCAAAGTGCCGAAGCGGCGCTGGACTTCGCCGCGTGCATCGGCTGCGGCGCCTGCGTGGCAGCCTGCCCCAACGGTGCCGCGCACCTCTTCACCGGTTCCAAACTGACCCATCTGTCCCTCGTCACGCAGGGACGCAACGAACGTGGCAAGCGGGCCCGAGCGATGTCGCACCAGATGGAGGCCGATTTCGGGCCGTGCTCGACCTACGGTGAGTGTGCCGATGTATGTCCCGCGGAGATACCTTTGACCGCGATTGCCGCTGTCAACAAGGAATCGATGCGATTCGGATTGCGGCGCAAGGACAACTGACAATCACCACGCGCCGATCAGCTTCATCCACGCCCCGCCGATGATCGTCCAGATCAGGATGATCACGACGCTCATCACGAACCCGATTCGGAACCATTCCGAAGTCTTGATGTATCCGGATCCGTAGATCACTCCGGCCGGGCCGGAAGCGTAGTGCGAGATTCCGCCGAACAAGCTGCCGATGAAGCCGAACACCAAGGCCGAGAACAGTGGCGGTGCACCGGTTGCCACTGCTGCGCCCAGGAATACCGCGTACATCGCAACGATCTGCGCGGTATTCGATGCGAACAGATAGTGCGCGTAGAAGTAGACCAGCGTCAGGATCGCAAAGGCCCAGATCCACGGCAATCCGTCGACGCTCGAAGAGACCTGCGTTCCGATCCACGAGATCACGCCGAGTTCTTCGAGATGGCTCGCCATGCCGACCAGAACGGCGAAGAACACGAGCGTCTGCCACGCCCCGGTATCGTGGACGAGGTTGTTCCACGTCAGCACCTTGGTCACCAACAGGATGCCGATCCCGACGAAGGCTGTTGTAGTGGCATTGACGTTGAGTTGCGATCCGAGGCACCAGAGCACCAGCAGCAGAACGAAGGTGGCAGCCATGATCTTCTCATTGCGACTGATCGGGCCTGCCTTGCGGAGTTCCTCCCGCGCTTGCTCGGGCGCCTTCGGTGTCTTCAACATCGTGGGCGGGAAGATCTTCGACATCACCCACGGAATCGCGATGAGACTCGCAATCCCCGGAACCGAGGCTGCCAGCGCCCATTTGCCCCACGAGATGTCGATGCCGATCTTGGCCGCCGCATCGACGGCCACGGGATTACCCGCCATGGCGGTGATGAACATCGCCGAGGTGACGACGTTGACTTGCAACGAGGTGAGCAGCAGATACGCTCCGAGTTTCTTGCGAGAGTCCTCGGGCTCGGGATTGGAGTCCTCCAACTTGCTCAGCGAGACGATGATCGGATAGACGACGCCACCAGCTCGGGCGGTGTTCGACGGCGTAGCCGGAGCAAGTATCAAGTCCGTCAACGCCATTCCGTACGACAAACCGAGGCTCGACTTGCCGAGCTTGGTCACGAACATGAGCGCGACACGTTTGCCGAGTCCGGTGACCAGAAAGCCTTCGGCGATGAAGAACGACGCGACGATCAGCCAGATCGTCGTGTTGCTGAACCCGGACAGCGCTTCGCTCGGCGTCTCGGTCTGGGTGATCATGGCGATCGACAGACCGACCAGCGCCACCGAACCCGTCGGCAGGGGCTGCAAGATCAACGCCACGATGGTGCCGACGAAGATTCCGAGCATGTGCATGCCCTTGGGATCCACACCGTCCGGAACAGGCATGAAATAGATGATCAAGCCGAGGATGACGGGCACAGCAGCCGGGTAGTACCGCCTGAGCACCGATTGTTTCGACGGCTCCGTCGGCGGTGTCTTTGCCGGCGGTGTCGTTTCAGCGAGAGACTCGGTGCTTTCGGATTTGGCCTCGGACATGTATATCTCCTCGACTTCTCGCCCCAGGTGATCGCCCCAGATGATTGTCCCCCAAACGTCCGGTTTTCGTGCGGTCAATCGAAGTTCGAGAGAATGCCCTCCTGCGGTATCCACTGCTCTGGATTCCACAGGAGGGCTCATCCCCGGGCGCAGACTGCGGCCCTGGGGTGCGACACATCTCCCTCAAAAGGGTGCGCCTATAGATCAACAGGAGGCGCCGGCGTGCCGCAAGCTTGAATCTCGAAGAGATCCTGTTTCGGCGTTGCTTCAGCATGCCGGTCGGTGCTCGTCAGCACATGGGTCGAATGGCCTGTTCGTCTACCTGTTTTCCGCTCAGCACCGAGTACACCGACGTTTTTCCTCGGCCTACAAACAGGTACGCCACCGGGTAATTGAGCCGTTGTCGGCAAGCGTGCCGCGCCGCCAATCTGGTCATACCTCGGAACCACGATCTGGCGACGAGCGCCCGGCCCACCTCAATCACATTTCAGCACTGACGATTTCGAGTGCCGCGATATGCCGCAAACCACTGCCGCGCCACGCCGAGCCGAGATCGCTGTCCCTTCAGACCGATCAAAGGAAAGAATCATGGGAATTCACCGGAAGAACAATCGTTCTCGCGCCAAACGATCCGTCACGACAGCCGCAGGAGCAGGCGCTCTCGCGCTTGCCTGCACCATCGTTACCACGGGCGTTGCCAGTGCGCACGATTGGTCGCAAGTTGCCATGTGCGAGAGTTCCGGAGACTGGAACATCAACACCGGCAACGGCTTCTACGGAGGGCTCCAGTTCACGCAGTCGACGTGGGACGCATATAAACCGGCAGGCGCGCCGGCCCGGGCCGACCTGGCGTCGAAATCCGATCAAGTCGCGGCTGCGGAGGCAACCCTCTCAGCTCAGGGCATCGGTGCGTGGCCGGTCTGCGGCGCCTACCTCGGCTGGGGCGGCACCACCCCTGATTCGACCACCTCGGCTCCCTCGTCGGCAGGTTCAGCGGGCGACACGGTGACAGTTTCCGCGGGCGATACGTTGTTCAACCTTGCTTCTGCGAAAGGGATTCGTTGGCAGGATGTTTGGGCCAGGAATACCTGGATCGCCGATCCCCACCTGATCTTCGCGGGTGATGTGATCCAATTCTGAAGCAAGACCGCCGAGAGGTAGACCCACGAATCGAGAACATTCGTATCGGGCCGACGACCGGTTGCGCCATCTATTGTCGGGAGTGTGACGGAATCCGACGCCCACGAAGACTCGACTGAATCAACTGAATCGACTGTGGCCGATCGCCCGAGAAAACGCCCACTGTGGCGTGAGATTCTGATCCTCGTTGTGGTCGCACTCGTGCTGAGTGTTGTCATTCAGAACTTCGTCGGACGTATTTTTCTGATCCCGTCGGAGTCCATGGAACCGACGCTTCACGGATGTACCGGCTGCACCGGAGACAAGATCCTCGTCGACCGGATCAGTTATCGATTCGGGGATCCACAACCTGGGGACGTGGTCGTGTTCAAGGGACCCGAATCCTGGAACGACGAGTATCGATCCATTCGCTCCGACAACTCGGTGATTCGCGCGCTTCAGGGACTTGGGTCCATCGTCGGATTGGTCCCACCGGACGAAAACGACCTCGTCAAGCGGGTAGTCGCGGTTGGAGGCCAAACCGTACAGTGCCTGTCCGAGGACGAGGGGCTCAGAGTGAACGGCAAACCGCTGACGGAGCCGTACATCGACGATCGCATTCCCGGCAACGGCATCCCCTGCCAAGGAAAGTATTTCGGTCCGGTCACCGTTCCCGACGGGAACCTGTGGGTGATGGGCGACAACCGCGCCCATTCGAAGGATTCACGATTCCATCTCGAAGACGAACACAGTGGAACAGTGCCGATCGACAATGTGATCGGCAAGGTTCAACTGATCGTCCTTCCCTTCTCACGGTGGGGAACTGTGAGTTCGTTCGATCCGCAGTGACCAACCGAATCAGCCAGTAGGAAAGCATCTTCGGACTACACGGTCGACACAACTCCGCATTCGGACGATCATCGAGCACATCTGTTGCCGAAGGTAGGAGAACCGCATGCGTGCACGACGCATCACCGCCAATCTCAAGGTCGCCGATGTCGGAACCGCCAGGAGTTTCTACTCCGACTATCTCGGTCTGAGTACCGAAGAGTTCAACATGGGGTGGGTCGCTCGCTACACCTCACCCGACACCGGTGCGCACGTACAACTCGTCACGCACGACGCGACGGCGGCCGAGGACTCGGTCATCTCCGTCCACGCTGACGACGTCGACGGCGCCTACGAAGAGGCCCGCAGACTCGGCTACGAAATCGTGCACCCCATTACGACCGAAGAGTGGGGTGTTCGCCGATTCCTCGTCAGGGCGCCGGACGGCAACGTCGTCAACATCGTGCAACACGGTGACTGAACGAACACCGGGACTGAACGAACACCGGGACTGAGCACTTGAAAGACGTCGCTCGACGTTTTAGGTCATTTGACCTAGAGTTGAGAGCATGAAAGATTCCTTGCAGTATTCAGCCGACGGCCCGATCCTCGTGGCCGGCGGATACGGAACCGTGGGCAGCGCCCTGACCGCGCTGCTCGCCCCCGACTTCCCACTGCTCCTCACCGGGCGTACCCCCGAGCGCGGCAACGAACTGGCGCGCCGTCACGGTGCCACCGTCCGCCGCTGGGACCTCCTCGACCCGACGCCTTTCGACGCGTCGGTACGCACGGTCGTATCGACGGTCAACGATCCCCACGATCGTGTGCTGTCCGCTGCCGTCGAGGCCGGGATCCCCTACGTCGACATCACTCGCTGGACAACCCGCGTCGCCCGCGCCGCAACTCTGGCGGGTCAGATGTCGCCGAGCGCACCGGTGTACCTCTCGTCCGGCTGGATGGGCGGAGTCACCAACGTCGTCGCCGCAGCGTTGGCCGAGGAACTGGGCGGCGCAACCGCGATCGACGTCTCGATTCGCTACGACGTCAACGACATTGCCGGGCTCGACTCCGTCGACTTCATCGATCGTCTCGGCCAGGATTTCGAGGTGATGCAGCAAGGCAACCCGATCACCGTCAGCCCGTTGACGGATACACGCTGGATCGACTTTCCCGGATCGCGCACCAAGGTCGGAAGAATCGACACTCCGGAACAATTCACGTTTCCCATGACCCTCGGCGCCGAAACTGCCAGTACTCGAATCGGTTTCAGTTCGAATGCATCCACAACTGCCCTGCTCGCCGCCAAGAAGGTGGGCCTGTTCCGTTGGGGTCGCGGTGACCGCTTCACGCCGCTACGACGCGGACTCCTGTACTCGTCCGGCAAGGGCGGGAGCGCGCAAGTACGCATCGATGTCACCGGCCCGGACGCCGCGGCAAGCGCAACGATCGTCGATCCTCGAGGTCAAGCCCACCTCACTGCGGTGGGCGGCGCGATGGCCGTCAGACATGCTTTGGCCGACGATGCTCAGCCGGGAGTTGCTTTCCCCGAGTCGCTTCCGAATCCGTGCAGCACCGTCTCCGAGTTGGAGAACTTCGGGGTGGCAGTATTGCGGGCATGACCCCTTCCAAGGGTGCCGCCCGCGCGGCAGCACTTCTCGACGCAGCAGAACAGGTCCTCACCACGCAGGGCAATGCCAACTCGGCAATGCGCGATTTCGCGGCCGCTGCCGGAGTGCGGGTGGGGCATCTGCAGCACTACTACCCCACCCGTGCAGACCTGATCCGCGCGGTGATGTCACGTGCATTGACTCGCTCACTGGATCGCCTCGCTGCCATCACAGACACGGATCAGAGCCTTTCTCGCGAAGAGTCCGAGCACTTCATCGCAGTCCTGCTCGGAGAACAGGATGACCAGGCCACCGTGCGTCTGTACGTCGAAGTGTGGGCGATTGCTGCGGCAGACGAGGAAGTGGCGGTGGTGGTTCGAGACTTCTACGCGCAGTACATCGCACACGTCGAGCGCGCTGTTGCGTGTGCACAACCGGATCTGGATGCTGCGGGCCTTGGTGCAACGGCGCAAACCATCGTGAGTCTGCTCGAGGGTTCCGCCGTTCTTCGTTCAGGCATTGCCGGTCGAAAGTCGGAGGCTTCGGACCGAAAGCTGGTGAACACGCTGCAGTACCTGATTCACGGGTCCTGACTCGGACGTATCGTAAGGCCCATGAGCGTTGCAAACGAATGGAGCCGAATCGAAGCGTGGTGCCGTACACACGCGCCGGTGACGGCTGCAGCGTTTCAACCAGGACTCGGTGACACCGTCATCGAGGAATTCGAAGCGTCGACCGGCGTCACGTGGCCCGAGGAACTTCGCGACCTGTATCGGGTGCACAACGGCAGCCTGACTCACGACGACCGGACGGGGCTCTTTCTCGGCAGTGTGCTCCCCGACAAGTTCTTCTACCCCATCGACGTCGCAACCGAAGTTCGCCTCACACTCCTCGAAACGTGGGACGAGACGATCTACGAGAATCCGGACCTCTACGCCGAGGACGAGATGGATCGACACGATCAACGCGACGCAGGCACTGCCGCAACCATGTTCATCCCCTCGTTCGTTCCCTTTGCCGGACTGGACGAGTACCACTACTTCGTGGACACACGCAGTGGTGCACTTCATCATTGTGTGACCGAATATGCGTCGGACGCCACCGACAACGGGGGTCCGATCTGGGCGTCCATCTCGGTCATGTTGGCCGCCCACGCCACTGCGCTGGAAACAGGATCCACGATAGGAGTGTGGAAACCCGTTGTCAGCAAGGGTGTTCTGGAATGGGAAGTCGACGCATGACGTCAGATCGCAACCCGACCCGCCGCATCCTCGCCGACGGTCGCCAGATCTTCTACTTCGACGACGCCGGCCGTTTCCGCGCCCGCACTGCGCGAGATTCACGCGAATTGCCGGCGCTCGACCACTCTTCTCGGATGAGGTTCGACGTCCTCACCGGCGAGTGGATCACCATGGCCTCACATCGTATGACGCGGACCCACCTCCCCTCGGCCGCCGATTGCCCGCTGTGCCCGACCAACGAAACACGCACGCCCACAGAGATACCCGAATCGGACTACGACGTCGCGGTGTTCGAGAATCGGTTTCCGAGTTTTGCGTCGGCGCCCGGCGATGCCGCCCACAGTCCAGGAGACGACCCGAGCGATCGCCCAGCTGTCGGCCACTGCGAGGTGATGTGTTTCTCGAGCGATCACACGGCGTCCGTCGCCGAACTTCCGCTCGAACGCATGCGCAAGATTGTCGGTGCCTGGATTTCTCGGACCGAAGAGTTGTCGGCGGATCCAGATGTGGAACAGGTGTTCTGCTTCGAGAATCGGGGCGAAGAGATCGGGGTGACACTCACCCATCCGCACGGACAGATCTACGCATACCCCTTTCTCACGCCACGCACCCGATCGATGCTGACGCAAGCGGGCAAGCACTTCCAGCGCACCGGTCGCTCACTACTCGCCGACGTTCTGGCATTCGAGCGCAAAGACGAGTCACGGTTGATCTACGACGGCGACCACTGGAGCGCCTACGTTCCGACTGCTGCACGATGGCCCATCGAGATTCACCTTGCGCCGCACCGCGACATCCCGGACCTTCCGTCACTGAACGACGAAGAGCGCGAGGAGCTTGCGGTGGTCTACCAAGATCTCCTACGCCGTGTCGACCGCTTCTATCCGGGCGTCGACCGAGTGCCGTACATCGCGGCCTGGCACCAAGCCCCGGTGCGCGTGGACCGCGCGCTGGGTCGCCTGCATCTTCAACTGTTCTCGATCTTGCGTGCACCCGGCAAACTCAAATACCTCGCCGGGTCCGAGTCCGCAATGGGCGCCTGGGTGAACGACACACTTCCCGAGGCAGTCGCGGCCCGCCTGCGGGAGTTGAAATAGTGGATCCTGTCTCGAAAGAATCTGTACTCCAACAGTTCCACGACACCTACGGATATCCGGCAACCGGGGTCTGGGCGGCGCCCGGTCGAGTCAATCTCATCGGCGAGCACACCGACTACAACAACGGCTTGTGCTTGCCCGTCGCTCTCGAGCAGCGAACACTGGTAGCCGCCGCGCTGCGCAGCGACAGGACTGTGCGCGTTCACAGTCGGCAATCCGACGAGACATACTCCGGGTCCGTCGGCGACATCGCAGCAGGATGGGCCGCCTACCCCACGGCCGTGATGTGGTCGCTGGCGCGCGAAGGTCTTCCCCTCGAGGGTATCGATCTGGCGGTCGACTCGTCGGTACCGGTCGGGGCCGGGCTGTCGAGCTCCGCTGCCCTCACCTGCTCTGTGTCGTTGGCCGTCAACGATCTTCACGGTTCGCCGTTCAGCCGAGATCAGCTGGTGAAGATGTGCATCCGAGCGGAGAACGAGGGCGTCGGCGCACCGACCGGCGGGATGGACCAAACGATCGCCCTCTTTGCCAGACCCTCGACTGCGTTGCTGCTGGACTGCCAGGACGGATCAACCGAACCCATTCCATTCGATCTCCACAATGCCGGCTTCGAACTGATCGTCGTCGACACCCGGGTCAAACACTCACTCGCGGACGGACAGTACGGGTTGCGCCGATCCCAATGTGTCGACGCCGCAAAGGCTCTCGGCGTCGACAGTTTGCGAGAAGCAACTGCAGAACAGGCCGAATCGTTGTCAGATCCGATTCTCCGGACACGGGCGCGGCACGTCGTGGCCGAGATCACCCGAACACGGCAAGCAGCAGAACTCCTACGCAACAGCAGATTCAGTGATGTCGGAACGCTGTTCGACAAATCCCACGCGTCGTTGCGCGACGACTTCGAGGTCTCGTGTGAAGAACTCGACGTCGCCGTTGCCGCAGCACGACGCGGCGGCGCGATCGGTGCGCGGATGACCGGTGGCGGCTTCGGAGGTTCGGCCATCGCATTGGTTCCGGTAGGTAGGGGAGCGGAGGTCACTGCGTCGGTGGGCCGCGAATTTGCAGCGCGAGGCTGGCGAGCGCCCCACTTTCTCACCGCCGTCGCCGGGGGTTCGGCCACCCGGCTGTGAGCGAACGGCACTTTCAGCGCACTGACGGCGCCAAACGTACCGTTCGCTCCGGTTGGGACACCTCGAGATCCCCCTCACATAAATAGTCATCTCAGATGCGAATTATGTAGGTTCAAGTCATGCAACTGACGCAGTTCACCGATCTGGGATTGCGCGTCGTCATGC
This sequence comes from Rhodococcus sp. NPDC060176, assembly GCF_042728675.1. Taxonomy (NCBI): domain Bacteria; kingdom Bacillati; phylum Actinomycetota; class Actinomycetes; order Mycobacteriales; family Nocardiaceae; genus Rhodococcus; species Rhodococcus sp. NPDC060176. The sequence continues at coordinate 506,808 of NZ_JBHWYS010000001.1, read as the reverse complement.
GGTTGGCCGTACTCGACGCGGACGCCTCCCCCAGTACCCGGGATGTTGCGCAGCAGCTCAACGTGTCGTACTCCCATGCCACCAAGGTGGTTACACGGCTCGGCGAGTTGGGCATCGTCACAACCAGGCGCGGCCGCGGCGGTGGACTTTCCATCACCGAACTCGGCCGCACCGCCACCATCGGCTGGCTGGCCCGACGCCTCGAAGGGCCCGGCGAGGTCGTCGACTGCGAGGGCGACAAGCCGTGCCCACTGCGCGGCGGTTGCCTCCTTCGAAGTGCGTTGCGCGACGCTCAGGAAGCGTTTTTCGTTTCGCTCGACGCGGTCACGATCGAAGACGTCATCCGTCAGCCGTCCAAAACTGTTCTGCTTCGCCTCACCACCCGGAGCGACGAAGCAGGCTGATCAACCGAATTTCGACCGAACGGAGCAGCTCATGCTTTCCCCACAGTCAACCGAGGTCATTCGCGCCACCCTTCCCGTGGTCGGCGCTGCCATCGGCGATATCACAACCCTGTTCTACCGCAAGATGTTCGACGCACATCCCGAACTCGAACGCGATCTCTTCAATCGAGGCAATCAGAAGCAGGGTGAACAGCAGAAAGCACTTGCCGGCGCTATCGCGGCATTCGCAACACTGCAACTCGAACCCGACAGTGCCAAGGTTGATCTCATCCTTTCACGTATCGCTCACAAGCACGCGTCGTTGGGCATCACCCCTGACCAGTATGCGATCGTCCACGAACACCTCTTCGCCGCAATCGTCGAAATACTCGGCGATGCAGTCACTCCCGAGGTCGCGGCAGCATGGGACGAGGTCTACTGGCTGATGGCCGAAACTCTCATCACGATGGAACGGGGCCTCTACCAGCTCGCCGGAGTCGAGACCGGTGACGTGTGGCGAACTGTCAGAATCAGTGAGCGCGTCCTGCAATCTGCCGACACCGTCTCACTGACACTCACCTCGCTCGACGACAGCGCACTGCCCACCTTCGCTCCCGGACAGTACCTTTCGGTCGGCGTGGTGCTTCCAGACGGCGCTCGCCAGATTCGTCAGTACAGCTTGTGCTCGGTGCCGAGCAGCGCTGACTGGCGGATCAGTGTGAAGCGAATCTCGGGAACTCCCGACGGCGAGGTGTCGAACTTCCTCTACAACAATGTATTCGAAGGACAAGAGCTCTCCGTCACCACACCGTTCGGTGATCTCACCATGCCCGACGACGACTCACCACTGCTCCTCGCGTCGGCCGGAATCGGTTGCACACCGATGATCGGCATGCTCAATCATCTTGCGGACACCGGTGCACAGCGTTCCGTCTCCGTTATTCATGCTGACCGATCCATCGCCGATCATGCTCACCGAGCAGAACTCAGCACGCTCGTCGAAAAGATTCCCGCCGCAACCTTGCACCGCTGGTACGAAGATCTCGGCACGCACGTTGCGTTCGGATCGGTTCACGAAGGACGAGCGAATCTGGAAGACATCGCAGTGGAGCCGGATACCCAGGCCTTCCTGTGCGGGCCGATGCCGTTCATGTTGGCGATGCGCGCATCGTTGCTCGAACGGGATGTGCCGGCACAGAATATCCACTACGAGGTCTTCGGACCGGACAGCTGGGCCAATACCTGAGCGGCGATTCCCTACACTCGAGACTTGCGTCAGGGGGTGTAGGGCGCATCGACTCCCAGGCGTTCGCGCTCAGTGGCCACCATGTCGCGGACGTTGGCCCGCAAGCTTGCAGCGTCGAAGACGATGCCGTCCTTGATCGTGTAGCGAACCCCGCCGACGCGAGCCATGGTGCCGTCGGGTTGACGGCGCAGGTGACCGTGACCGTAGAGAGTCTTGAGGTTGGCAAGAGGATTTTCGGCGGTGACGAGCAGGTCGGCGCGCTTCCCCGGCTCGACGATCCCGAGATCATTTCGTCCCAAAAGGGTTGCGGCGTTGGAGGTGACGCACTGGAGCACTTCGAGGGCCGTCAGTCCCGCCTCTCGCAGTAGCTCCAGTTCCTCGATGAGACCGAACCCGTACAGGTTGTAGATGAAGCCTGCGTCAGAACCGGCGGTGAGTAGACCACCACGGTGGTAGAAGTCTCGGACGAAGGTCATCCACAGGCGGTAGTTCTCTTTCCAAGCGACTTCCTCCTCGGTGCCCCAGTCGGTGAAGTACGAGCCGTGAGTCTCAGGATGCGGCTGGAAGAATTGCCAGGCTTGTGGGGCGGTGTAGTCGCGGTGGTACTCACGACCGCGGGCCCGCGCAGCGTCGCGGGAGGCGACGTAAACGACCAGAGTGGGATCCATCGCGGTTCCGAGAGCGACAAGCTCGTCGATGGTTTCATCCCAGACGCGGCTGCCCGGTTCGGCTGCTTCGTGCCAGAGCCGTCCGAGTTGTTCGAAACGATCGTGCTCGTTGTTGTAGTTGTAGGAGGCGGGGAAGCGCTGAACCCGACGGTCTGCGAACATTGATTCCGGTAGCCCGTAGCCGTGTTCGATGCTGGTGAGACCCCAGCGTGCAGTGGTCAGAGCGTTGACGCGGGCGACGTCACTGACGGCGTGGTGACACGCGGTGGCCAGACCCAGACGCGTTGCCTCCTCGATGGCTGCCTTGAAGATTTCCGGTGGAGCGCCGAAGAACTTGATTCCGGCCGCGCCGGCATCGGCTTGCGCAGAGACCCACTCCTCGGCGTCTTTCGGGGTGCGAAACGGTTCGCCGCGCCCAGCCCCGAAGGCGGCGTAGGTGACGATGCGAGGTGCGGTGATCTCGTTGGCATCACTGCGGGCAGCTTCGTCGAGTGTGAACGGAACGCCATTGACTATCGCGCCGGGCTCACGGACCGTGGTAATTCCGTGCCCGAGCCAGAGTTGGTAGATGTAGTCGGCTCCCGGCCCCTGATGCGAGAAGCCTATGTGGGCGTGTGAGTCGATGAGACCCGGAAGCACGTAGTGACCACTGAGATCCAGCACCTCGGCGGAGGAATCGGTAATTCGACCGTGCTGAGTCATGTCGGTGTTTCGGCCGGCGGAGTTGATCGAACGGATCTGGTCCTTCTCGATGACGACGTCGGCGGGTCCGTAGGGCGGTGCTCCGGATCCGTCGATGACAGTGACGTTCTGGAGCAACAGTCGCTTGTACGGCCCGCGGCCGAGACTCCCTTCGGTTCCGGACGCGATGATCGGGGAGGACGTGTTCGACATGTGTTGCCTCTCTCGAGATATGCGGAAGAAGAACGCTGGGCGGCAACTCCGCGTGTGTTGAAGTCTGTTGCAACCCACGCACACTCAACGGCAAGAGCCCACTCTGAACTCCGCGACCACCGAACATCGATTTGCATTGTGTGCGAACAGGTTCAGCCGGACGGCGCGGCCGAAATCAGTTGGGTCGGACTGCGTGGAAACCAACACCCCGAGGTGTCACGACACCATCCCAATGAAGCGATTCCAAACACTAGATGCAAATCAAATGATATGCAACAATTGATGCATGATTCTTTCAGTGCTGACCTTGCAACCCACCGCAGGCCGGATCGAGGACTTGATCACGTTCTACCGAGAGGCAGGTGTCCTCGAAGCCTCGGGCGCTCTGTCGACGCAAGTCATGGTCGCCGAGGACAACCCGACCACTTTGGTGGTCACTGCACTGTGGCCCGACGATTCGGCTTACACGGTGTGGCAGAATTCGCCGGTACACCTGGAATTCGGTCGCAGCATGGCGTCGTTCTTCGACTCCGGAGACAGCACACGCTCACACCGGTTCCACATCGTGCACCACACCGACCGGGAATCATGACTCCACTCGGTTGGCCACTCCAACGGGAAGAGACGACGTGGCAATCGAGGAATGGCTGGCGGACAGGGACGGGCGCGATACGCTCAGCCTCGGTGGGAAGAAAGTTGTCAACGTCCTGGTTCGAGCGCCCCAATTCGCCACGTACTCTTCTGCCCGCGAGGTCGCCGAACGCGCCGACGTCAACGTATCCACCGTGGTACGCACCGCACAACAACTCGGCTTTGCTGGATGGCAAGAGCTGCGCGAGGAGTTGCGCGCCGTTTACCTCGGCAAAGTCGCCGCGGGAAACGCCACCACCACCACCGAGCCGACCGAGGCCACACAGCTGTTCCGCCAGGACAGCGCGAACATCGCCGCACTCGCCACCGAGTCGAACCTAGCAGCTATCCGGGCCATCGCGGGGGCCATAAAACGATCCCGCCGGACACTCGTCATCACTTCCGGAGTCGGCGCCGCACCCGCACAAGTTCTCGGCACGCTCGGCACGATCTACGGCCACGACATCCAGCTCTCATTCGGCCACCCGACGACCCAGGCGATCGAAGTCAACAGCCTCGGTGAGACCGACTGTCTGGTCGTCATCAACGTCTGGAGACTGACCCGGACCTTGCGCGGACTGACTCGCATGGGCCGCGAACGCGGCGCCACCGTCTGCGTCCTCACCGACCTGCGCTCATCTCGCCTGGCCGATGACGCCACACACCTGATCGTCTCTCCCATCGAGGGCATCGACGGTTCGGTCTCGGTCACCGCAATGGTGGCTGCGGTGCAGGCCGTGCTTGGCGAGCTCCGCGACGCCGACAGTAATCACGCTGCCGGCCTGGTCCAAAAGGTATGGAACGACCTTGATCTCATGGATGACCGAGACTGAGTCGAGATGTCTGACGTCAACCCCGAAGACACTCCCGAACAGAATGCAGTAGAGATTCTTTCGCGATGGTCGGGTTCGGGAGAAAGGTAGGGGTTCTGCACAGAGCCCCTACACCGGACCACTGTCTGCGAACTGGACCTTGGCGCGCGACCGCAACCCCTTGTGTACTCGTCTGGGCAACTGCCGAGAAAGCAACCAGACCGAGTAGTGGGAGACCGACATGATCACGTCAGCGTCGATGACGGGAGTCGCGCTGATCGCCCTCGCGATGGTCTTGACACCGGGCCCCAACATGATCTACCTGGTGTCCCGCAGCATCAGTCAGGGCCGACGAGCAGGATTGATCTCACTCGGCGGCGTCGCGACCGGGTTTCTGGTCTACCTCGCCGCGACGTGTGCCGGGTTGACGGCGGTTCTCTTCGCCGTACCCACGGTGTTCACCGCCGTGAAGATCGGCGGCGCCCTGTATCTCGCCTATCTCGCCTGGTCGACGCTACGACCGGGTGGCAAGTCCGCTTTCGAGGTGGGCGAAGTCGATCGCCACGGCAGCGGTCGTCTGTTCGGGATGGGGTTGACCACCAACCTGCTCAATCCCAAGATCGCGCTGATGTACGCGGCGCTCATCCCCCAGTTCGTCGATCCCTCTGCCGGCCCCGTCTGGCAGCAAGCGCTGATACTCGGCGGAGTACAGATCCTGGTGGCAGTCACCGTCAACGCGTTGATCGTCTGCAGTGCGGCAGCCGTGTCGACCTTCCTCATGGCACGTCCGGTGTGGATGCGCGCTCAGAAGTGGCTTGCGGGTGGCATTCTCGGAATCTTCGCCACCCGCATGGCGCTCGAGTAGTCTTCAGCCCTTCGGACGCTGGTCGATCAGGCGACGCGCTTTGCCGATCGAACGTTCGAGTCCGCCGGGTTCGAGGACGTTCACCTCGACCGTGACTCCTATCTTGTTCTTCACCAGCTTCTGCAACGCGGAAGACGCTGCCGCGTGATCCGAGACCGCTGCATCAGGGCGGGCCTCGACGCGAACCGTCAGGGTGTCCATTCGGCCCGGACGGTCCAGTACACACTGGAATTGGGGCGCCAGGGCAGGGACGGTCAGGATCAGTTCTTCGATCTGCGTGGGGAACAGATTGACTCCGCGCAGGATGATCATGTCGTCGGTCCTGCCGGTGACTTTCTGCATCCTTCGCATCGAGCGCGCCGTGCCGGGCAACAGTCGGGTCAGATCCCTGGTGCGGTAACGAATGATGGGCAGCGCTTCCTTGGTAAGCGAGGTGAAAACCAGCTCACCTTCCTCGCCGTCCGGCAGCACCTCGCCCGTGATCGGATCGATGATCTCCGGGTAGAAGTGATCCTCCCAGATATGAAGCCCGTCTTTGGTTTCCACACATTCCATTGCCACGCCCGGGCCCATGATCTCGGAGAGACCGTAGATGTCGACGGCATGCATGTCGAGTTGCTGCTCCAGCTCGGTCCGCATCTGTTCGGTCCACGGTTCCGCTCCGAAAACACCGACCCGCAGTGAGGTTTTGGAGGGATCGATACCCTTCTTGATCATCGCATCCACGATGGTCAGCATGTACGACGGAGTCACCATGATGGCGTCGGGTTCGAAATCCTCGATCAGCTGGATCTGCCGCTCGGTCATACCACCGGACATGGGAATGACCGTGCAGCCCAATCGCTCCGCGCCGTAGTGGACTCCCAGCCCGCCGGTGAACAGGCCGTATCCGTAAGCCACGTGCACCTTGTCCGAAGATCGCACGCCGCCGGCCGAGAGACTGCGGGCGATGAGATCGGCCCAGTTGTTCAGGTCGTTGCTCGTGTATCCCACCACCGTCGGGCGCCCGGTGGTTCCCGACGACGCATGAATCCGCGAAACCTGGTCCTGGGGCACCGCAAACATCTTGAACGGATAGTTCTCGCGCAGATCCGCTTTCGTGGTGAAGGGGAATTTCGCGAGATCGCTCAGGTCCTTCAAGTCACTCGGGTGAACGCCGGCGTCGTCGAACGCTTTGCGGTAGTGCGGAACATTTGTGTACGCGTGCATCAGGGACCACTGCATCCGCTCGAGTTGGAGCGTCGAAATGCGGTCCCGACTGGCAAATTCGATGTCTTGCGATGTAGCAGTGACGAGTTCGGTCATGATTGTCTCCGGTGGGCTCAGTGAGGGCGCTGTGCGGGCGGTCAGGCGTCGAAATCGACTGTTATCTGTTCACCGACAGGAAAGGTCTGGCAGGTCAGCACGAAACCCGCGTCGACTTCGTAGTCTTCGAGTGCGTAGTTCCTTCGCATCTCGACGTCACCGCAGGTGACCTTGGCACGGCAGGTGCCACAGACTCCGCCCTTGCACGCGAAGGGCAGATCCGATCGGTACTGTTCCGCTGCATCGAGAATCGACTGATCTCGCGGCAGTGTCGCGGTGGTCGATCGACCGTCGAGCGTGATGGTGACTTCACTGCCTGGCCCGGCTATTCCGGGCTCCCGATGCACGGCGACCGGCGGCGCGACATCGTCGACATAGAACAGCTCGTGATGAATGCGGTCCTTTGCAATTCCCAAGCCGGCCAGCACTTCCTGGGCGTCGTTGACCATCCCGAACGGGCCACATAACCAGAAGCCGTCGACCTGGTCGCAGGGAACCAGAGAGGTGAAGATCTCAAGCAACCGGTCGGCGTCGAGACGGCCCGAGAACAACTCGACCTCCCGTGGCTCGCGCGAGAGAACGTGAATGACGTCCAGACGCGCACCGTACCGGTCCTTCAGGTCGGCGATCTCTTCGGCGAACATCACCGAGCGCGTACGTCTGTTTCCGTACAGCAGGGTGACATCGGCCTCGGGGTTCGCCAAAAGTGTTGCCGCGATGGACAGCATGGGCGTGATGCCGGAACCTGCTGCGATAAGAACGTGTCGTCCTCCCAATGCGGGATCGGCGACAAAATTGCCCGAGGGGCCCTGCACGTCGATTTGATCCCCGGCCTTCACGTCGTGCACCAGCCAGGTGGAGAAGAGTCCGTCCGCTACTTCGCGGACCCCCACCCGGGGAGACGCCCCTACCGGTGCACAGATCGAGTACGAACGACGGTGCTCGACGCCGTCGATCATCCGCCGCAGTGTCAGCGACTGCCCGGCGCCGAAGTCGAATTGATCGGCGATGTCGGCGGGTACGTCGAAGGTGACGGCAACTGCGTCGTCGCACAGTGATTCGACATCTGTCACCGTCAACGGGTGAAAGGGTTTGTTCCGGTTCGTCGTTGCGGTACTCATCTGTTCAGATCTCCTTCACGTGATCGAACGGCTCGAGGCAGTCAAGGCAGCGATAGAGCGCTTTGCACAGGGTCGCACCGAATTCCGAACTCAGTCTGGTGTTTGCCGAACCGCACTGGGGGCACAGGATGTCGCGCGGCTTGGCCGTCAAGGTCAAGGCGATCGGGCCGGAGGTGCGACGCGGCGCGGCCCCCGGCACCGAGTACCCGGCCGTCCGCAGTTTCGCCAGTCCCTCTTCGCTGATCCAATCCGAACTCCAGGGTGGCGACAGTTGAGTCTTGATCTGGACGCTGCCGTACCCCGCGTCGGTCAGTTTGTGCTCGATGTCGTCTCGCATCGTTGCCATGGCGGGGCACCCGGAATAAGTGGGAGTGATTGTCACACAGACGAAGTTCGCGTCGACGTCGACCGATCGGATGACGCCGAGATCGGCCAAGGTCAACAGTGGCATCTCCGGATCCATCACCGAGGCGACGATCTCCTGCGCGGAAGAGACAGTAGCGGATGAGACGGTAGTGGCAGTCACGGTCACCACACCCCTTCCGGATGCCCCCGAGCAACGCTCTGCATTTCGGCGAGAAGCAGCCCCAGCGCCCCGGTGTGCAGTCCGGCACGCCCGCCGCGGCCGCCGACGAAACCGGAGAAACGTGCAGGGGGCTCTTCCATTTCGGCAGCGTGCAGGACCTGGGCAAGTACGGCGTCGAACTCCGGCCTGACAGTGCGCGGATCCACTCCGACACCAACTTCGGCCAAGACGAGTTCGTCCGGTGTGGGAACAAAGAGCTCGTCCACGAAAGGGAAGATCTCGAGCAGGGCGGCGGCGGACCGACGCTTGGATTCTGCTGTGCCGGCACCCAAGGTGACGACCCATCTTGCCGCGTAGTCGCGGTGGTAGGTCAGTTCTTTGACGCCCTTGTTCGCCACGGCCGCGAGGACCGGGTCCCGCGACGTGCGGAGCCGATCGAACAGCGCCAGCCGCCAGGTCGAGAACACGAGGAGCCGAACGACCGTGTGCGCGAAGTCACCGTTGGCGAGCTCCACCAGTCTCACGTTTCGGAAGCCGAACTGATCACGAAAGAACGCAAGCGCATCTTCAGCCGGCACGGGCGAGGTGGCCGAGATGAACGGAACCACAGTGGAATCGGCTGCTGCCGCGCGAGCCAGCAGCAGCCTGGCCTGTCCGATCAGATCCAGACCGACATTCGCGAGAGCTACCTCTTCTTCGAGTTCCGGTGCCCGCGTCGACCATTCGGCGAGGCGCTGCGAACTGACGAGCGCGTCGTCGCCGAGCATGAGGCAGTAGCGCGCCAGAGCACCGAGATCGACGTCATCCGGCACCGTGGTGTCGACTCCGGCGAGGGGGTCGTCGAAGCTGGTTCCGAACGCCCACTGACCGTGGCCGTCGCCGTCGACCAGGCCGTCGTAGGCACTGTCGTGATCGTTCATCTGGTTGGTCCTCGAAGTCGAAGTGGAGTCTCACATGTGGGGAACGGAGTCCGGGATGTCGTAGAAGGTCGGGTGCCGGTAGACCTTGTCCCCACTCGGTGCGAAGAACGGATCCTTCTCCGCCGGACTCGAAGCAACGATGTTCGAGGAAGGCACGACCCAGATGCTCACGCCTTCGTTACGTCTGGTGTAGACGTCGCGCGCGTGGCGTAGGGCCATCTGATCGTCCGCCGCACGCAGGGACCCGACATGCACGTGGTTCAGTCCGCGCTTCCCCCGCAGAAACACCTCGTACAAAGGCCATTCGCCCCGTACCTGATCGTTTTCGCTCATGATGTTTCCCCAGTCGTGAGATCGTGCGCGACTCTCTCGCGCTGTGCAAAGGCGTAGGCGGCGTCACGGACCCAGGCCCCGTTGTCGTGGGCAGCTTTCCGATTGGCGATCCGCTCGACGCTGGCCGCACCGTTACCGCGGACCACGTCCATGAATTCATTCCAGTCCGGCTCACCGAAATCGTGTGCACCACGTTCGGGGTTCCAGCGCAGATCGGGATCGGGGAAGCTCACACCGAGCACCTCGGCCTGCGGTATCGACATGTCGACAAATCGCTGTCGCAGTTCGTCGTTCGTGTGTCGCTTGATGCGCCACTTCATCGACTGTTCGGTGTTCGGCGACTCGTCGTCCGGGGGTCCGAACATCATCAGGGCGGGCCACCACCAGCGGTCGACGGCTTCCTGCACCATCGCGCGTTGAGCGTCCGTGCCTCGCATCATCGTCGCCAACAACTCGAAGCCTTGCCGCTGATGGAACGATTCCTCCTTGCACACACGGATCATCGCGCGTGCATACGGCCCGAAGGAGCTGCGGCACAGCGGAACCTGATTGCAGATGGCGGCTCCGTCGACCAGCCAGCCGATCACTCCCACGTCGGCGTAGGTAAGTGTCGGATAGTTGAAGATCGAGGAGTACTTCTGCTTTCCCTCGATCAGTTTGGTGGTCAGATCACCGCGATCGGCACCGAGCGTCTCGGCCGCGGAGTAGAGATACAAACCGTGCCCGGCTTCGTCCTGCACCTTCGCCATCAGGATCGCCTTGCGTCGCAGCGACGGCGCCCGGGTGAGCCAGTTTCCTTCGGGCTGCATCCCGATGATCTCGGAGTGCGCGTGCTGAGCAACCTGACGGATCAGCGTCTTGCGGTAGCCGTCCGGCATCCAGTCGCGAGGCTCGATGCGCTGGTCTGCCGCGATCGTCTCGTCGAACAAGTTCTGCAGGTCTTGTGGAGCTTCCACGTTGGTCATCGTACCTACCTTTTATTACCGAATGATCGGTTGGTAACTAGTATGCACCGAGGTGTCCAAGCGCACAAGAGAATCTTTCGGCGCAAGCGAATCAGCGGCCCCCGAAAACCGGCTTCTGCTTCGACAGGAACGCGGCGACGGCGCCTTGATGATCTGCCGTGGCACCCAACTCCACCTGCGCACTCGCCTCGGCCTCCAGCGCCTGGGGAAGCCCGGGAGCGCCAGCCCTGATCAGTGATTTCACGTGCGCGAAGGCGGCGGTGGGTCCGTCGGCAAGTCGACGGGCAACCGAGCGAGCCTCGGCCGCAACATCCTCATCGGCCACTACCCGATGGACCAATCCCCACTCCAACGCACTCTGCGCGTCGAACTTGTCGCCGAGCAACATCAGGCCACTGGCGCGGCTCGGTCCGAGCGCGTGCACGAGCGCATGACTGAGCCCGGAGTCACTCGCCAAACCGATGCCGGTGAATGCAGTCGCAAAGCTCGCGTGAGCCCCGACCACCCGGATGTCACCGGCCAACGCAATTCCCAACCCGGCCCCGACGCAAGCGCCGCCGATGCCCACCACCACCGGGACGGAGAGCGTCGACAGCGCAGTGACCATCGGGTTGTAGTGCGCCTCGACGGTGTCCATCGCGTGCACGGGATCAGCGTTCAGAGCTGCCGCGTGCTCGCCGAGATCCTGGCCGACGCAGAAGTTCTTACCTTCGGCGAGAATCAACAAGGCTCGCACGTCCGCGTCAGCGTGGACCTGCAGCAACGCTTCGAGTAGCTGAGCCTTCATCTCGCCGTTCACGGCATTGGCGGCCTTCGGCCGGTCGAGAGTGATTGTCGCCAGACCTTGCTCGATCTCCGTGCGGATCACGTCAGTCATCGATGTTCCCTTCGCAGGCGGTTCGGTTCAGTTCCACGTGTGAAAACCCTGTCCGCTCTTGCGCCCCAACTCGCCGCGCGCGACCTTCTCTCGCAACAGTGCGGGGGGTGCAAATCGATCACCGAGCGTGCTCGCAAGATGCTCGGCGATTGCCAGGCGCACGTCCAACCCGACCAGATCTGTCGAACGCAGCGGACCCATCGGATGCCGGTACCCCAATTCCATTGCGCGGTCGATGGATTCCGCGTCCGCTACACCTTCCTCGAGCATCCGAATGGCTTCGAGCCCAAGGCCGACACCAAGCCGGCTGGTCGCAAAGCCAGGTGAGTCGTTGACGAGCACCTCGGCTTTGCCGAGCATCGACACCCATGCTCTTACCGAGTCGACCACCTCGGGGCGGGTGTGCGGTGCCCGAACGATCTCGACCAACTGCGATGCCGGGACTGGATTGAAAAAGTGCATACCGATGAACCGTCCCGAGTCCGTCAGTGCTGCGCCGAGTTCGGCGATCGACATGGAACTGGTGTTGCTGGCGATCACGGTGTGTTCTCCGGCAACGGTTTCGGCAGCGGCGAGAACCTCGACTTTGAGCGCCGCGATTTCCGGGACCGCCTCGACGATCAGGTCGAGCGACGCCGGCAAGGAGGTCACTGCGTTCACGACGCTCACGCGCGCCAGCACCGTCGCGGTGTCCTGGCCGCCGAGCTTCCCTCGCTCATGGGCTCGATCGAGGCCGGTGGACACACGCTGCAACGCGGCCTCGGCGTCTCCACTCTCCGCGATGGTGACCACCCCGCCGAGCGCGGCGAACACCTGGGCGATACCCGCACCCATGCGTCCACCGCCGATGACGCCGACGGTCTTCGGTGCAACTGCTTCAGTCATGATTTCTTCTCCAGAAAGGCCGTCATGCGATCGCGCTTGTCCGAACTCTCGAACAGGACGGCCTGGGCGATGTCGTCGGCAAACGGATGCGATCCCGGCGCATCGACGATGATCTTGGTCAATTGCAGTGCCAGCGGGGACAGTCGGCCAATGCGGTCGAGCAGCCGATGCGCTGCGTCGACGTGGCTGTTCGGTTCGGTTACCTCGACGACCAGACCCGCTCGTAGCGCCTGCTCGGCGTCGAGGTTCCTGGCACCGAGGAGCACCTGCTTCGCGATCGAGACGCCGACGAGCTTCGGCAGCCGATAGCTGGCGCCGGCGGCCGCCATTATCCCGAGATTGGGCTCGGGATTACCGAAGACCGCCGTCGTCGTCGCGATGCGAATGTCGCAGGCGTAGGTCAACTCTGCCCCACCGCCGAGCGCGAAGCCGCTCACGGCGGCCACGGTGGGAAGCGGGAGCTTTCCGATGCGGTCGAACAGCGTGCGGTTGATACCCGCGAACGCTTCCTCTCGTCCGCGCTCGCGGAGCTCCGCGATGTCAGCGCCGCCCGCGAAGTGGTCCCCGCGCCCAGCAAGCAGGAGCAGCTTCGGATCCCGTTCGAGGCGTCCACAAACCTGATGCAGTTCGTCGATCATTTCCGCGTTGATCGCATTGCGTTGCGCGGGTCTGTCGAGGGTGACCACGACGCGATCCTCGCGCTCGTCCACGTGCAGGGTGTTCACATTCACTCCTTCTCGCTCTTCTACATTAGTAACCGAACATTCGGTCGTTTGGCAAGGGTGGGAACGAGGATGGTGCACAGCTTTGCCCGAACTGAGAAGATGGGGACATGACTACGGCACGCCCCACTCGACGCACCGGCCTCCCTGGACGTCCCGGCTACGACCTCGATTCACTCCTCGCCGTGGCCGTGAAGGTGTTCAACGACAAGGGCTACGACGGCGCCAGCATGGAGGTGCTCGCCAAGAAACTCGGCATCACGAAGTCCTCGATCTACCACCACGTGTCTGGAAAGTCAGAACTTCTCGAACTCGCCCTTTCGCGTGCACTCAACGCCCTGTTTGCGGTCACGACCGAAGAGGGCGCCACCACCGGTCCGTACATCGACCGGCTCGAGTACCTGGTCCGGCGCAGCGTAGAGGTGCTGGTCGCAGAGCTTCCGTACGTCACCCTGCTCCTACGCGTCCGTGGCAACACGACGGTCGAGCGCGCCGCACTCGCTCGTCGACGCGAATTCGACAACTTCGTCGGAGGCCTCGTCGCGTCCGCCGCAGCGGAGGGCGACCTGCGTCCGGACATCGAACCCGCCCTCGCCAGCAAGCTGATGTTCGGCACCGTCAACTCACTGATCGAGTGGTACAAACCCCGAGCAGGTGAGTCCGTCTCCGACATCGCCGACGCGGTCGTCGCTGTCACTTTCGACGGACTTCGCAAGGCCTGACTCCAGGCAGTTCTGCCGAATCCTTGACAACGCGGCGTTGCCGGGCGATCGTAATTACCGACCGAACGTACGGTGAGATGGAGTTGTCGTGAGCAGACTGTTGGAAAGCTATGTAGCCGGTCGCTGGTACGCCGCACCGGACGCAGGTACCGCGTTGCCGAGTGCAGTGGACGGATCCGAGGTGGCCCGGATCTCCGCCACCGGCGTCGACCTCGCCGAGATGGTTGCGTACGCACGCGACGTCGGCGGGCCTGCACTGTCAGCGATGACCTTCCACGAACGAGCCGGCGCACTCAAGGCTCTGGCCCTCACGTTGATGGCAGGGAAGGCCGAGTTCTACACACTCTCCACCGCCACCGGGGCGACGACGCGAGACTCCGGGGTGGACATCGACGGCGGGTTCGGAACATTGCTGAGCTACGCGAGCAAGGCTAGGCGCGAATTGCCCGACAGCACAGTGTTTCTGGACGGCAACGTCGAAACTCTGGGCAAGGGCGGAACTTTCCTCGGGCAACACATCTACACATCACGTCGCGGTGTCGCCGTGCAGATCAACGCCTTCAATTTCCCCGTGTGGGGATTCCTGGAGAAGCTGGCGCCGGCATTCATCGCGGGTGTGCCGTCCATCGTCAAGCCTGCCAGTTCCACGGCGTATCTCACCGAACTCGTCTTCCGGCGCATCATCGAATCAGGCTTGCTCCCCGAGGGTTCCGTCCAACTGCTCTCCGGTAGCGCACGCGGACTCCTCGATCACCTCGGCGGGCAGGATTCGGTTGCCTTCACCGGATCCGCCGATACCGCAGCAACACTGCGCGCTCACCCGAACGTCGTCGGCAAGGGTGTCCACTTCAATGCCGAGGCCGATTCACTCAACGCGTCGATCCTCGGTGAGGACGCCGTACCCGGAACTCCCGAATTCGATTTGTACGTCAAACAACTTGTCACCGAGATGACGGTCAAGGCGGGCCAGAAGTGCACAGCGATCAGGCGCGCGCTGGTCCCGGATTCCCTGGTCGACGCCGTCGTCGATGCCGTATCCGAGCGACTGAGCAAGGTGGTCGTCGGACACCCCGACACCGACGGTGTCACGATGGGTGCGCTCGCCAGCATCGAACAGCGCGACGAAGTCCTGAAATCCATTTGCGGCCTGACGAAGTCGGCGTCCATCGTGTTCGGAGACCCGGAGAACCTCGACGTGGTCGGTGCCGACGCCCGGTCCGGAGCCTTCCTTTCACCGATCCTCCTGCGTGCCGAGGACAATGCCCTCGAGGTGCACGAAGTGGAGGCATTCGGGCCTGTCAGCACCGTCATCGGTTACAACGGCATCGATCATGCGATCGAGCTCGCAGCCCGCGGTGAGGGCAGCCTCGTCGCCTCGGTGGTAACTGCCGACACGGACGTCGCACGTCGACTGGTACTGGGCCTGGCAGCTTTTCACGGCCGAGTTCTCGTCCTGAACCGCGACGACGCCAAGGAATCAACCGGTCACGGCTCTCCCCTCCCGGTGCTCGTACACGGCGGGCCCGGCCGCGCCGGTGGAGGTGAGGAGTTGGGTGGCATCCGCGGAGTTCTACACCACATGCAGCGCACCGCAGTTCAAGGCACGCCCGACGTACTCACCGCGGTCGGCGAGCGCTGGTTCACCGGTTCACAGCGCACCGTCGGATCCGAGCATCCTTTCCGAAAGAGTCTTGCCGAGTTGAAGATCGGCGACACGATTGTCGGCGGTCCGCGCCAGGTCACGCTCGCGGACATCGATCATTTTGCAGAGTTCACCGGTGACACCTTCTACGCGCACACCGATCCGGTTGCCGCCGCCGCGAATCCACTTTTCGGTGGCATCGTCGCGCACGGATACCTGGTTGTCTCGCTCGCTGCCGGCCTGTTCGTCGACCCCGCTCCCGGCCCGGTTCTCGCGAACTTCGGCGTGGACAACCTCAGGTTCCTGACCCCGGTCAAAGCCGAAGACAGCCTGACCGTCACCCTCACAGCCAAGACCATCACACCCCGCAGCAGCGCCGACTACGGTGAAGTTCGTTGGGATGCCGTCGTGACGAACCAGGACAGCGATCCAGTCGCAACGTACGACGTCCTGACGCTGGTAGCCAAGACTCTCCCCGAAGGGAATTGAAAGCACATGACCTATCGCGTAGCAGTGTGTTACGGACGCCCCACCGATCCGGAGGCTTTCGACAAGTACTACAACGACATCCACATTCCGCTCGCCCGCGCGGTTCCAGGGTTGTCGGACTTCACCTTCAGCAAGTGCTCGACACTCGATGGCTCCGACCCCGTTTTCTACGCCGTCGCCAACCTCGTGTTTCCCGATCTCGAGACGATGCAGAGCGGCCTGAAGTCCCCGGAGATGGGCGCCGCTGGAAGAGATGTCGCAAACTTTGCCACCGGCACGGTCGACATGTACGTCCAGGAAGTTGTCTCGGTCCTCTAGACCCCTGCAGTTCTCCGATCCCACAGGAGTTGTCTCGTGAGCACAGGAAGCATCACCGCCAGAGAGATGTTCGACGCGGACCAGGCGTCTCGGGCGCTCGGTATCGAGATTTTCGAACTGGCGCCAGGTAGCGCAACCGTGACCGTCACGGTGGGCGAGACCATGGTGAACGGTCACGGAATCACACATGGCGGTTATGTTTTCCTGCTCGCGGACACCGCGTTTGCGCTCGCCTGCAACGGCTACGAGGATTCAGCCGTTGCAGCGCGCGCGGACATCCGATTTCTCCGTCCAACACGCCTGGGCGACACCTTGACCGCGGTCGCCACCGAGAAGGCACGAGGGGGCCGAAGTGGGATCTACGACGTGACCGTTCGCAATGGCGACACCGTCGTGGCCGAGTTCCGCGGCGACAGTCGCACCATCACCCGCTGAAATTCAGCCCACGGTGTATCAGCCCACGGTGTATCAGCCCACGACGGGAAGTTCGAGGGGGCCGGACCCGTCGGCGAAGATCGTCACCGGCATCCCCTGCAGTCCTCCACGGAAACTGATGTCGCCACCCGTAATTGCCAGGCGAACGGAATGCCCCGGCTCGAATCTGTGCACTATCGCCGGCATCGTCACCGGTACGGGCTGCGACGCATCACTGATGCGAACAGGTGCGATGAGCCCGTTGATCAGCGACGACGTCCCGTCCGGTGCCACGTCGTAGAGCTTCGCGAACACCACCGGCTGTCCGGGCGCCGCAACACGCAGCGTCACAGTGGGGGCTCCCACCACGTCCATCGCCTCGGCCATCGGCGCAGTGGTCCAGAGCGCCTCGGTTCCCGGAATCTGTGCACTCGGAATGTTTCCGGCCGGATTGATATTGAGCGGCTCGACGCCTGTCGGGAGCCCACCCGGTGCAGTGACAATCGTCTTCGAACCAGGTACCGCCGGCGCGCCGTCCGGCAGCAGCCCCCCGTCAGCGGACAGATGGAAGGAGCGGGCGGTCCCGACGTCGACGGTGTCGGACGTCGCGTAGGCCGGCGCCGCGTTCCCCTCGTAGTCGATCCAGTTACGGAAGTATGCGAATTCCGGTCCGGTCTCCGTGTTCTCGTCCTTGAGGTAGTGATCGAACCAGTCCATGAAGCGACCGGTTTCGTACTGGGCGTCTTCGTCGGGTGCGGAGAAGCTGAATTCGCCCGGCGCAGCAGCCAAGTGACTGTGTCCCCACGAATGCCAGATCATCTTGGCGTCCACACCACGGGCTTTCAATGCGCCGTAGGTCGCGGTTGCCTCGTTCAGATCGAACAGGGTGTCTTGTTGTCCCTGTGCAAGCAGTACCGGGATATTGATCCGGTCGACAAACGACGATACCGACGACGCTCGGAGCTCACTTACTACTTGGGGTCCGATGTCACCAGTCACCACTGCCTCGGCGATCGCGTTGCACATGTACGGCACGTAGTTCGGGCAGCCGGGAAGTCGTGCGGGGTCGGCGATGTAACCGTCCACACCGGGGTTTGCAATGCCGGCACCGAAGAGCAGTGACGCAAAGAGCACTTTCGCGGCTCCCGGTTCAGCAGTCGACACACCGGAGATGATGCCGGTGCTGTTGGGCGCCAAGGAATAGGAGAGGTCGTTCCAGGTGATCATGGGGATGATCGTGTCGATACGGGGATCCACACTCGCGGCGGCGAATTGAATGCCACCGCCGTAAGAGCCACCCGTCATGCCGACCCGCGGATCGTTCGTCGACGGTGCACCGTTGTGGTCGACGGAGTCCTGCACCACCGCATTGAGCGCCGGATAGGGCTGTGTCAGAGCCTGGTCCGTGTACGCAATCCCCTCTTTGCCGCCGAGGAAACTGACCAACTGCGAAGCGGCGACGCCGTCGTATGCGGGAGAGTCGAGTGTGATCTTGCAACTCGAGCCGCCGAAGCCCAACCCCGAATACGTCAGTCCGACATACCCGTTCTCGGCGAAGTTCTGCAGAGCGGGAATCTGATCCTTGTACGAACCGCCGAACCCGTTGGTGGTCAGGATCGCGGGAGCCGGATTGTCCGCGTCGACGCCGTCGGGAACAAAAAGTTCACCGACGACGGTGCACGGCGTCGAGAGTTCAGGCCCGACATCGACCGAGAAGTACAGTAGCTGTGACGAATACGAGCCGTTCGGTGAATCCGCGAGCGCCGGCGGCGAAAAGCCGAGGGCACAAACCACGAGCGTGACGACACTGATCGCTATTCTCCGGCGCACCTGAAAACCGTACACCCGGATCTGTTCTCCACCAGTCGAATCGGGCGCGTGGCGCCTATCTTTTCCCAGCGAGCGCTACGTCGGGCGGGGTGGACCTCTACTTGACCGTCAAGGTGCCATGCATACTCGGATGGTAGGTGCAGTGGAACGTGTACGTCCCAGGCTCGTTCGGCACCGTGATGGTTTCCGACTCGCCAGCTTCGATGTCCTCGTTGAACAGTCCCGCGGTATCGGACGTCACCGAGTGCTCGACGGTGTCGTTGTTCTGAATGGTCAGTACCTGTCCAGGCATCACCGACTCCGGCGTCGAGTACTCGAAGCCGCTGATCACGATTCCCATCGACGACGCTCCCGGCGTCGACATACCCAGAGGCATGCTCGGCATCGACATGCTGGTCGGCTTGCTCGTCATCGTCATGCTGGTCATCGCCATGCCATTGTGATCTGCCGAATCGTTGCCCGACGAATCACCGTTGTCACTGCACGCGGTCAGTGCGAACACCGCCAGGATCAGCGCTGCGAGCACCGCGAGAATCCGCTTCATTGCTTCGCCTCCTGCTCGTTCCCCCGCAGTCTGCTGATTACCCGCCGCCTAGAGGGCCAAACAGCTCCGATGTGGTGCCTGCGACGCTGATAGTGCACGATTTCTGCACCACCTCCACTCGCGGACCGAAACTGAAGGACACAGCACAGATGGCCAAGATCAAACCGTCGAAGGCAGACAAGACGAAGGCGGCGGTAGCTTCAAAAGCGCCCGTGGCGAAGGCGCCCGCAGTGCTCTGGAAGGACCTACCGGACGAGCACGACTACCCCGCGGCCCGCGATTACCTCCAGTTGGGCGCCACACCGGTCCAGGTCCAAGCTCTCGTGTACGCCCTCAAGACGGCGACGCTGGTCTCGAAGAAGGCCAAGGACATCCTGCGGGCTGCCGGGCTACCCCTGCTTCCGGTCGACAACCCACACGTGGCTGCCGACCTGTTGAAGATCCGCAAGGGGATCGCGTTGTCACCGATCCTGCTGGTGCAGGGAGACTTCCGCGCCGGAGTACCGGCGCAGATCGCCGACGGCTACCACCGTGTCTGTGCGAGTTACCACGTGGACGAGAACACCGCCATCCCCGCGAAGATCGCACCCTCGACAGTTAACTCGTAGGTCGTCGATGACCTTCGGCATCCTTGCCCTCGTCGCCCTGGCCGGCATTCTCGGCCCACTGCTCGGCGCCCGCGTCAGCTGGCATGTCCCCGTGGTGGTCGGCGAACTCGCCGCCGGTGTCATCTTCGGTGTCACCGGTTTCGGGCTGCTCGACTCCTCCGACCGGACGTTCACATTCCTGGCCGATATCGGGTTCGCGCTCACGATGATGGTGGCCGGCTCGCACGTCCCGGTCCGCGATCCGGCAGTTCGGGCGGCAATAGGCAAGGGTGCCGCTCGCTCGGTCGTCGTCGGACTCCTGTCGGTTGTTGCCGGCTACGGTGCGGCGACGGCATTCGGCACCGGTCACGCCGCGCTGTATGCGGTCCTGATCGCGTCGTCGTCCGCGGCGTTGATTCTCCCCATCGTCGATTCGCTGGCGCTCGGAGGAACCTCGGTTCTGCAGATGACGGCCCAGGTCGCGATCGCGGATACTGTCTGCATTGTCGCGCTGCCGTTGGTGATCGATCCCGACAATGCCCCTCGCGCCGGCCTCGGCGCATTGGCGGTGGCGGCGTGTGCAATTGCCTTGTTCTTCGTACTGCGAGCTTTTCATCGTTCCGGCCATTGGCGAAAGCTCCACAAGTTCTCAGAGAAACGAAAGTTTGCACTCGAACTCCGGATCAATCTCGTGATCCTCTTCTCTCTTGCAGCGCTGGCGTCGAGTACCCACGTGTCGATCATGCTCGCGGGCTTCGCCTTCGGGCTCGTTCTTGCCGCGATCGGTGAACCCCGCCGCCTCGCCAAACAACTCTTCGCGATCACCGACGGCTTCTTCGCTCCCCTCTTCTTCGTCTGGCTGGGAGCGGCGATCAATCTGCGCGACCTCGTGACCCATCCGTCCGCCGTCTGGCTCGGATTGGCCTTGGGCGGCGCAACTCTCGTAGTTCACGCAGCGATACGAATCCTCGGCCTACCTCTCCCCTTGGGAGTGCTGTCCGCCGCACAACTGGGGGTACCCGTTGCCGCCGTAACGGTGGGCACCCAACTGGGAGTGATGGGCGAGGGTGAACCCGCTGCCATCCTCCTCGCCGCCATGATCACGATCGGTGCTGCAACACTGGCGGGTGCCGCCGCGTCGAAAGCTGGTCTCACGAAGCCTGCTTGACCGCGGCACGCTCCACCGTCAGCAAACTCTCCTCCGAATGTTCGGCGTGATACGCCGCGCCGCCGCCGCGGACACCGAAGAGTCGCTTGCTCCAGATCAGCCACACGACGGCAGCGATGTTCACCAATAGCAACCCGGCCCTCAACCACGTGATCTTCTCGGTCAATTCGTAGATTTCGAGGGGCAGGAACATGCTGGTCGCCACCACCGCGAAGTACTCGCCCCAGCGTTTGACCATCCACAGACCGACTGCCTCGATCACTTGAAGGCCCGCGTACACCAACAGACCGATCGCGATCCAGGTGAGCGTCGTCGACGACAACGAAAATGCCTGCTCGATGTGATGGACCAGTTTCGAATCGTCGATGTTCCAGCCCAGCTGACGGGCCAATGGTCTGACCAACGGTAACTCGTTCTCGAAGGCGTCCTCGACGCGTCCCTTCGACGATCTGAGTTTGAACACACCGATCGCCAGAAGAACCAAACCCAGGGCGCGGAACATTCTCTCGGTGGCGAGAAGTCGCATGATCAACCTGTCGCGAAGCAGGCGACCCCGCGGAACCTCGGGGGCGGCGTCAGCCGGTCCGGATGCCCGGGGCGCTCCCGGGACGAAGTTGCCGCAACGTAGGCACCGCCACGCCTGACCCACCGCAGTATCCACATGTAGTCGATCCCGCAGTTCCGGTTCGTCCGGAGCGTAGGTCTCGTGACCGTGCCAACTGCACGAGCGCAATGCGAAGTCCACGGGTGAACTCTATGCCGCATATGCCCGGTAGCGTGGATACCCGCTGACCGTGCACTTCGAACGACGAGGATTCCGATGACTACCACCAAGATCGAAACCCGGCATGGCGTCATGGCCGTCGACGACAGTGCCACCGACGGTTTCCCGGTTGTCTTCATCCACGGAAACTCGGCCAGTCGCTCCATCTTCCGCAACCAGGTCGACGCCGACTGGGCCGCCGGCTACCGCATGATCACGCTGGACCTACTCGGTCACGGTGATTCCGAGGACGCGAGCGACCCCGAAGCCGCGTACACGCAGAACGGCTACGCCGACGCCATCGTCGATGTTCTGACCGAACTCGCCGTCGAACGGGCTGTGGTTGTCGGTTGGTCGCTGGGCGGACACATCGCCCTCGAGTTGATCGCGAAGTTCCCCGGGCTCGCTGGAATCGTCATCACCGGTACGCCGCCGGCCAATCCCGAGACGCTCGGCGACGCGTTCAATGCCGGCGACGGATTGTCCATCGGCGGTACCGAGGTCATCACCGAACGGGAAGCCGAACTCTACGCTCGGATGACCGCAGTTCCCTTCGAACAGGCGGCCCTCGACGCCGCGATACGCACGGACGGTCGCGCTCGCAAGATCATGTTCGACGCGTTCGGAGCTGGCCGCGAATCGGATCAGAAGGCTCTGGTTGCAACGGCGTCTGTGCCACTTGCGGTGATCGACGGCGCCAGGGACCCGTTCGTGAACACGTCGTATGTCGCGTCGTTGACCTTCGCGAATCTCTGGGAGGGCACGTATCACGTGATTCCCGGTGTTGGTCATGCAGCGTTCTGGGAAGCCCCTGAGGTGTACAACCCACTGTTGCAACGATTCCTCGGCAGTTTCGCCCAGTAACCTGCTGGACGCGGCGTCCTATGAGATAGAAGCCACTCGACAATCCGGCCATGTCCGGATTGTTTATCGCCGCCCTACAGTTCGGAAAACGACTGGAGGCACTGCGATGACCATTCTCGAGCACGGCACGGAAACGTGCATCGGTGGACCGACCCTTCCCCAGATACGACGCCTCGTCACCGAAGTGCCTGGCCCCAACTCGCGCGCTTTGGCCGAGCGCCGGAGCGCCGCACTGCCGGCCGGACTGACCAGCGGATCCAGCATTTACGTTGCTGCAGCGGGCGGAGGAGTTGTCGTCGACGTCGACGACAACTCGTTCATCGACTTCGGCAGCGGCATCGCCGTGACCACCGTCGGAAACAGCGCGCCGCGCGTGGTCGAACGCACCACGCGCCAGCTCGGTCAGTTCACCCACACGTGTTTCCTCGCAAACCCCTACGAGGGGTATGTCGAGGTCTGCGAAGCGCTCAACCGCCTGACCCCGGGAGATCACGAGAAGCGAACAGCGCTGTTCAACACCGGCAGCGAGGCGCTCGAGAACGCCGTGAAATACGCACGTGCCGCCACCGGTCGCCCGGCAGTTGTCGTCTTCGACCATGCATTCCACGGTCGCACGTTGATGACGATGACGATGACAGCCAAGAACCAGCCGTACAAGGCCACATTCGGCCCGTTCGCGCCAGAGGTCTACCGCGTTCCGATGGCCTACCCCTACCGTTGGCCGAGCGGCCCCGAAAATGCGGCCGACGAAGCATTCGCCCAGTTCCGTCTTGCGATCGACACTCAGATCGGTGCCGAAGCGGTAGCCGCTGTGGTCGTGGAACCGATTCAGGGTGAGGGCGGTTTCATCGTTCCCGCTCCGGGATTCCTGAAGCGCATCTCGGAATTCTGCCGTGAGCGCGGCATTCTCGTCGTCGCGGACGAGGTCCAGACCGGTATCGCACGAACCGGAGCCTGGTTCGCCAGCGAGAGTGAGGACTTCGTCCCCGACATCATCACAACCGCAAAAGGTCTCGCCGGCGGAATGCCACTCGCCGCCGTGACCGGCCGAGCCGACGTCATGGACGCCGCGCATCCCGGTGGTATCGGCGGTACCTACAGCGGCAATCCTGTTGCCTGCGAGGCCGCCCTGGCAGTTTTCGAGACGATCGAGACGGAAGGGCTCCTCGACCGCGCCAAGAACATCGGTGACATTCTGACCACAGGGCTGTCCGAAATCGCCTCGGACACAAACATAATCGGCGACATTCGTGGACGCGGCGCCATGGTTGCAATTGAACTCGTCCACGACGAGGACAAGACTCCGAATCGCGAGGCCGTCGTCCAGATCGTCAACTACGCCCACGCGCACGGTCTCCTTCTCCTCACCGCCGGCACCTACGGAAACGTCGTCCGATTCCTCCCGCCGCTGAGCATCTCCGACGAGTTGCTGACCGAAGGACTCGGTATCCTTCGCGACGCTGTGGCCGCAGTCCGATGAGCGTCACCGTGCGCAGCTTGATCGGCGGAGCTTGGGTCACGGGCAGCGAAGGCACACTGACGGACACCAACCCGGCGCGTCCCGACGAGGTTGTCGCCACCGGCGGCCGCGCCGGTGCCTCCGAAATGGCGACCGGCGTTCGCGTCGCCCGCATCGCCGCGAACGACTGGGCTCGCCTGCCGATGTCCGCACGCGGCGCATACCTCACTCGCGCAGCGGAAATCATCGAATCCAACGCCGAGGCCTGGGGCGAAGAACTCACCCGCGAAGAAGGGAAAACGCTGGCCGAGGGTATCGGAGAAGTGCGCCGGGCAGCGCAGATTCTGCGTTACTACGGCAACGCCGCCCACCGCGAGAGCGGAACGGTGTATTCCTCCCCACGTAGCAGCGAGCAGATTCTCGTCACTCGCAAACCTCTCGGCGTGGTGGGCGTCGTCACGCCGTTCAACTTCCCGATCGCGATCCCGGCATGGAAGATTGCGCCTGCCTTGGTGTACGGAAACACCGTCGTCTGGAAACCCGCTGCCGCGGTGCCCCTTCTGGCCTTCCGTCTCGCGCAGGCAATGACCGAAGCCGGCCTACCCGACGGAGTCCTGAACATGATCCTCGGCGACAGCGCAGCCGGTGAAGCGCTGGTCGATCACCCGGACCTCGACGCCGTCACCTTCACCGGTTCCACCGGCGTCGGCCGAAAGATCGCGGGATCTGCTGCGGCGCGCGGAGTTCCGGTACAGGCGGAAATGGGTGGAAAGAACGCAGCAGTCGTACTTGCCGACGCAGATCTGGAGCTTGCGGTCGAGCAGGTCATGCTGGGCGCATTCCGGTCAACCGGCCAGAAATGCACGGCCACTTCACGTCTGGTGCTCCATGAATCCATCGCCGAGGAATTCCTGGCGAGGCTGACCGTCGAAGTCAAGGAACTGAGAGTCGGAGATCCACTCGATCCCGACGTCACGACAGGTCCCGTGATCAGCGCATACGCGCAGCAGTCGATCAGCGAGGGGATCAATCGAGCCATCGGCGGCGGCGCCAGAGTTGTGGCCACCGCCGAAGCGCCGCAGTCGGGCTACTACGTCGAGCCGACAGTGCTGGAACTACCGGCGAGCACCGAACTGTGGTTCGAGGAACTCTTCGGCCCGGTTCTGGCGGTGCAGCAGGCAGCAACAACTGCAGACGCATTCCGCCTGGCGAACGAGGGCGAATTCGGTTTGTCCGCAGCGTTGTTCACGCAAGACCTGACCAGTGCGCTTGCCGGTATCGACGACCTGGACGTGGGGATCCTGCACGTCAATTCGGAATCGGCGGGCGCTGATCCCCACGTGCCCTTCGGCGGCGCGAAGAGGAGTGGATACGGGCCCAAGGAACAAGGCGACGCAGCGCGAGAGTTCTTCACTCACACCACCACCGTCTATCTCAGGGGCGGCCGAGCGTGATCTGAATTCGATTCCGCCTGCAGCAGTTCACGAGCTTTGAGTGCAATCCACAACTCGGACCGCGTGTGGGCGGAATCGAGATCTCGGCCGATCAACTCGGCAACCTTGTCCATGCGGTTACGCAGCGTGTGCCGGTGAACACCCAACTGCGCTGCAGCGGACTCCCATTGACCATTGTGGTGCAGGAACGCTTCGATCGAGTCCACCAAACGAGAACCGTTCTCGGCGTCGTAGCCTTCCAGCACACCGAGGCCGCCGGCCGCGATCGACTGCAGAACATCGTTCGACTGCACACTCAACAAGAGACTGAAAGTCCCGAGTTCCGAGAACGGAACGAGCGTGTGTCCTTCGACCTGCCCCACTTTGGCAGCAGAGACGGCCTCGCGCAGACTGGCTGCTACACCGCTCATCTTCCGGACGCCACCGATTCCACCGTTGATACCCCGGCGCGAATTCTCCCGCACTCTCGCATAGACACTACGCGTGACCTTTTCCGCAACTTCACTTTTCACGACGAACCACACACCGGCTCCGTCACTCAGCGGAGCCAAAAGGTACGGCACCGACTCTTCTTTCAAGGCCGCTGAAGTGATGTCGGTTGCCGCCAGCAACGGTCCGACATCGGTCAAGGCAGTTGCCACCACCGTGGTTTCGGATTCGAATCCGAAGTACCGCAACAGACTTTCGTCGACGTCACCGCCGGCCTGGCGCACCATCGTCGTAACTGCCAACCTCAGCCGCTGTTCGGCATCGACAACCCGCAACGGCTTGGCAAGCTCGATGGTCAACAGCGACACCGTGTGGCCGACCAACAATCGCTCGGACTGATCCAAGGCGGCGTCGGACGCCACGGCCAGCGTGCCGCTCACGGCAAGACGGTGAATGGCCAGGTGACCGTCGTCGTCCACCACGACCCGGCTGCGCTCCTTACCTGATCGCTCCCTGATACGTTCGGGCAGAGACGAACTCGCACCTTCCGTCAGAGCCAGCACCGCTCCGTCCCGATCGAGAACACACACTGCTGCATGTACCGCTCGACCCAGGGCAGTGATCAGAGCCGGCACCCCGTCGAGCAGGGCACGCGCCAACTTCTCCTGCGCGTCGACCACCGCCTGCACCGTTCGTATCTGGTCGGCGGTCAGTTCGTCGATCACGGCCCGCGAGATGGCGATGAACGGCGTCTCCTTGGCGACGGAAAGCACGGCAAAACCCAGTTCGTCGCCGGCCCTGATGATCGCGTCCGGCACCCTCTCGTGCACGGTGCCGGTGTCGAACGCCAGTGCCACCGCACCGGTCTGCGCAATGCGCTCGACGTACTCGTATTGCTTTGTCGCCGAACGCGGAAGGTGCAGCCCCGTCGTCATGACAAGCTCTCCACCAGCGAGCCACTGGGTCGGATCCTGCAATTCGATTGCGTGCGCCCAACTGATCGACAGATCTACGTCGTCGTGACCTGCAACGATCGTGAGGCCGAGCGAGGGGGTGGCTGCCAGCCGCCGGACCGTCATCGGCATTACCGCAACCTCCGAAGACAGTGGACCGAAAGGCAGTGGACAGAACTGACAGTTTCCAGTTCAGATTTGTACATCAAGTCCATGTTCTGGATCACACGATGAGCTTAGCGTCTCTCCGACAGAACTGATCGCGTCATGCAATAGGAGCTGAGCCCAGATGCCCGACAGCAGCACCGAAACAGCCGAAGCCGCCACCGTTCATTCGACACTCAAAACAGGCTTGAAGAAGCGCCACCTGACCATGCTTTCCATGGGCGGCGTCATCGGCGCCGGTTTCTTCGTCGGGCTGAGCGGAATCATCAACCAGGCCGGCCCCGGCGCAGTCATCACGTGCGCGATCTGCGGCATCATCGTGTTCCTGGTGATGCGCATGCTCGGTGAAATGGCCGTGGCCAAGCCGTGCACGGGATCGTTCACCGAGTACGCACGCATGGCGTTGGGCGACTGGGCGGGTTTCACCACAGGCTGGCTCTACTGGTATTTCTGGGTGATCGTCGTCGGCATCGAATCCGTCGTCGGAGCAACCTTGCTCTCCCGGTGGATCCATGGTGTCCCGCTCTGGCTCATGTCAGCGGTACTCCTGTTGGTGATGACCGGGGTCAATCTTCTCTCCGTCAGCAACTTCGGCGAGGCTGAATACTGGTTTGCGGGTATCAAGGTCGCCGTCATCATCGGCTTCATCGTGCTCGGCAGTCTGTTCGTCTTCGGCATCTGGCCCGGCAGTGAAGTCGATTTCCGCAATCTGACCGGCCACGGAGGATTTCTGCCGAACGGCTTCACCCCCGTACTGGTGGGCGTTGTCGCCGTGATCTTCTCCATGACCGGAGCCGAGCTGGTCACGATCGCCGCAGCGGAATCCGCCGAACCGGCCGGAGCGATCAGGCGAGCCACGAACACCGTCGTCTTCCGCATTCTCGCCTTCTTCGTTGTCGCCACCTTCCTCCTCGTGACGATGCTGCCGTGGGATTCGTTCGTCGTCGGCGATTCTCCGTTCATCTCCGCACTCGATCTGCTCGGAATTCCCGGCGCCGCCGACATTCTCAATCTCGTGGTTCTGGTCGCGGTGCTGTCCTGCCTCAACTCCGGCCTGTACACGGCGTCACGGATGCTCTTCGCCCTATCCGTCTACAACGACGCGCCGGCCTGGATGACACGGACCAACAGCCGCGGCGTGCCGGTGAAGGGCGTACTCGCATGCACCGTGGCCGGGTACTTCTGTATCGCGGCCGGCTACATCTGGCCGGACACGATTTTCTTGTTCCTCGTGAATTCGTCCGGCGCAATCTGCTTGTTCGTTTACATCCTGATCTGTGTATCCGAACTACGCCTCCGACGCCGATGGGAACGCGAAAGCCCCGAGATTCTGAAATTCCGCGTCTGGCTGTATCCCGGCTTGCCGATAGTGGTCACTGGTCTGATTCTCGTGATCCTGGTGGGAATGGGTCTCAACGAACCCACGCGCGCGGAATTCGTCCAAAGCCTGGTCGCTCTGGGAGTTATCCTCGTCGCTTACGTCGTGAGAAAGTCTCGTACGCGAAAAGACGTATCGTTCGCGACCGACTCGAACAACGCACACCGCAGTTCGAAGAAGGCTTGAAACAAGCATCGAGTAAGCGCTCGACTCGATAATTAAACCACTTCCCCGAAAAAATCGGACCGGCGAAACCGCTCGAACACAAGATTTTTTCTTTGTCCAAATTCAAGGCAAAATGGACAGCATGCCGAGCCCTGTCATCGCCTCCGAAGGGCACAGTTCTTGGCAAACACTTCACGAATGGTTCAACGAACCACACGACTACGAGTGGATAAAACACCAGAGATCCGGCCGAGCAATCATTCCGATCTTCCGAACCTTGCTCGGAATGATGACGATCATCTTCGGGCTTTCCGCTTTCTACAAATTGATCGGACCGGATACACCGCCGACCACACCCGGCAAAGCACTGTCGGTTTTCATGATCTGCACATGTGTGGCGATCGCGGCGTGCTGGTTCACTCAACCGTTTCCAGGTCGCCGCGGCCTACTCGCATTCGGGATATTCGCAGATCTCGGGATCGCGGCCGCGGTACTTCTGGTGCCGGAACGCTCGTCCGGGACGTTCGGTTGCATCGTCTTTGCGGTCACCGGAACCTTTGCGACGCTTTTTGTCAGCGCAAGATGGCTTGTCGCTCATGTCCTCTGGTCGACGACTGTCACGACTACAGTATTCGTTCTTGCATACCTACAAGGCGAAGTCGATATCACGACGCTTCTCGCCCGCGGCACCGTTCTTTTCGGAGCTGTCACACTTGTTCCAATTTTTGCACACCTGACCTGGCGCACTCTGTACCGCGATGCCCAATATTCGGATCGTGATCCGCTTACCGGACTGTTCAACCGTCGCGGCCTCGAGGGGGCGGCCAGCGATCTCTTCGAGAGGGCTCGCGACGATTCTTCTTGTCTCGCTTTCATCGTCGTCGATATCGACAAATTCAAGACGGTGAATGATCTTCACGGTCACGCCGAGGGAGACCATGTCATCAGAAGAACAGCGAACCGCCTGAGTACGCATCTCGGAGAACGCGGGGTCATTGCTCGGACCGGTGGGGAAGAGTATCTGGCCGTCATCGCCGGGGATCCCGAATCAACGACTCTGTCGATCGAGGGGATAAACGCCGCGCTGTCGGACTGCTCCGATTCGATCGCCACTACGGTAAGCGTCGGAGCGGTGATCATGACCGCCGAATCGAAGGCGTGGAGCGGCGGTGCTTCCGCGATCCTGGCCGCGACAAATGTCGCGGATTCGATGATGTACCAAGCGAAAGCGGCAGGCGGCAATACCATCCGCTCGGCTCAGATCTGATTCACAGCCACGTCAACGGGTGAACGCTCCGACCGGATTCGGTGTCGGTTGCCGCCAGATACACGTCGACGCGCTCGGCCGTCAGAGCCTTGCTGATGTGGTAGCCCTGGACCAGGTCGCAGCCGACCCACTGAACGCGGCGGAACTGCTCAATCGTCTCGACGCCCTCGGCCAACGACCGCATGCCGAGAGCCGCGGCCAATTCGACAATGGATTTCACCACGGACATCTTCGGATCGTCCGAGTCCGTGACCAGCATGCGATCGATCTTGAGAACGTCGATCGGAAGTCTCTGAAGCGTGGCGAAAGACGAATAGCCGGTGCCGAAATCATCGAGTGCGACGGTGACACCGAGTTCACGCAGCTTGTAGAGATCCCGGATTGCCCGATCGTCCACAACACCCGTCTCGGTGATTTCGAGTTGCAGCAGATGCGGAGGCAAACCCGAATCCGTCAGAGCCTTCTTCACCATCGCGCCGAACTCTCGCGACACCAACTGCACTGGTGAAACGTTGACCGAGACGCCGATTCCGCTCGGCCACCCCGCAGCGGCCGCGGTCGCCATCGCCATTGCCTGTGCGCCGAGGGGGATGATCATTCCGGTTTCCTCCGCCACCGAGATGAACTGGCTGGGCCCGATGAGGCCGCGACTGGGATGGTTCCACCGAAGAAGAGCCTCGAACGCGACCACTTCACCGGTCTGAGTGTCGACCTGAGGTTGGTAGTGGAGATCGAACTGACCTTCCTCGATCCCCCTGTCCAGCTCGTGCAGCGCTGTTGCGCGTGCCGATGCCCGCGCTCGCAGTAACGGCGAGAACCTGCCGACTCGATTCCGTCCCGTCGACTTTGCTTCGTACAGAGCCAGATCCGCCAGCATCACCAGTCCGTCGGCGTCGGTGGAATCCTCGGGTGCGCTGGAGTAACCGATCGTGGCCCGCACCTCGATTCGATTGCCTTCTACGAAGAAGGGCTCATGGAGCACTGCCAGGTACCGATCGAAAATCTCACCGGGATCGTCGCCGGCCGAGGTACAGACGATGAGCCCGAATTCGTCGCCGCCCATCCTCGAGCACATGTCCGAACCGATGACGTCGCGCAGGCGTTTGGTGACTTCGAGAAGTAAGTGGTCCCCGATCGGATGGCCGAGGGTGTCGTTCACCGATTTGAAGTTGTCGAGGTCGAGAATCCCGACGAGGACCTGCTTCTCCGGCACCCGAGATTTGATGGCCGCCTCGAGCGCCACACCAAAGGCACGACGGTTGGGCAACCCCGTCAGCGAGTCGGTGGCAGCAAGACGAAGAATCTCCTGCTCGTGGACATACCTCTCCGTGATGTCAGATCCGACACCGCGCCAGCCCAGAATCACCCCGGACTCGAGGACCCGGGGATTACCGGAAAGTGACCACCAGCGTCGTTTGCCGTCGACATGCACTGGAACGACGGTGTCCCGGAACGAGGTACTCGATTCGAGTTTGTCGATCATTTCGGCCGCGGCCGCACGCCCCTCCGGACTCGATGCGATCTGGAGTCTGGTGAGGAGTTGCCCGAAGGTGAGTTGTTGCAACTCGTCCACCGTCATACCGGCGACCTCGGCGAGCCGGGCCGAGGTGTGGGAGAACCGGCCGTTGGTGTCACACTCCCAGAGCCAGTCGCGGGAACCGCCCTCGAAACCGTCGAGCAACAGTGCCACAGTTTGACGCTCGGATTCCGCCTGAAACTCTGCAAGACAACGTCGCTGGAACGAGGCCGAGAGATACACCGCACCCACCGTGAGCGCAAACATGTAGATGCACAACTGAATCGCAAGTACGCGAAAGTGGGGTTCGGCGTGGACGACGAGAACGGTGAATACGCCGAGGCCGTGAATGTAGATCCAAGTCAGGCTCACCGACCTCAGACTCGAAAACGTGACGGTTCCGGCGCCCATGATTCCGGCCATCGTCGCGATCAGCACCAAGTCACGGAAGACGTCCATGTCGTGGAAAAGCAAGGCGAAAAGTGTGACGTCGAGGCTCGCGATGACGATCACTTCGAGGAGCAGACCCGCGTAGTCGTAGCGCGGTGTGTGCTTCGACGGTCGCCAGCGAAGCGGTATCCATACTCGAATCGAATTCGCGAGGACAAGAAAGATGAGCGCGCCACCCAGCCATCTGAGCGTCTGACGTCCGGGCGGAACGGTGTACGCCAGAATCACGACCAAGCTCGCCATGTACGCAAGATTGGCGAACGGTGCGACGGCAGCAGCTTCGTCGATCTGACGGCGAAACAGGCTGTTACAGTCGGCCTCCGAAGCGGGATCCTGCCGACCAGGTCTACTCAGACGGTTCATCGACGGGGCATCCTGACATGTGCGCAGGCGCCAGCAGCGGGCGTCAAAACCGCTCGCCTGCCCATCCGAACCTCCCCTGGCTCCCCACCGAACCCTTTTCCGGCGAAACGTCAGTGTTTCAGACTCGCTGCTTGTTTCTCTACAACGGTAGCCATCTGACGAATCGATTGTGCGCAGATCACTATATCCAGAGGTCGGTCATTCGATCTTCCAGGTCGGTAAACGATTGCTGATTCTTAGCTCGACGCGCGTTTGCCGCCGACCGCGACACGTAAGGCTTGGCGCCTTCCTTCACATCCACGATCGCGTCCGCCGCGGATTCGGCGACACCGGCATCACCGAGAGCTGATCGGAGTTGCATTGTCGTCAAGAAGGGCAAACCCGAGGCCAGGTCAGTGCTCACTTGCTGCTGCACCGAGGTCGGAACCGATGGGTTGTCTTCGATGCCGGCAATCGCAGATGTCGTGAGGTTGTCGTACCTGGCGCTCAGGTCTCCGAAGCAGACCGGTCAGTGCTGTTCGAGAGTGAGCTGATCTGCCCAGGCCGATACGTCCCCTCGTTCCAGAGCCACCGCCAACAGCTCCGGAAATTTGTCCGGCGTGCACGCAAACGCGGGAATGCCGAGAGCACCCAGCGCCGCCGCATTGTCGTGATCGAACGACGGTGCCCCGTCGTCCGAGAGCGCCAGTAGAACCACGACTTGAACGCCGGAGGTCTTCATGGCGGCCATGCGTCGCAACATCTCGTTGCGGATACCGCCCTCGTAGAGGTCGGAGATGAGAACGAACATCGACTCGGCGGGACGCGAAATCAACGACTGGCTGTAGGCGATCGCGCGGTTGATGTCCGTGCCCCCACCGAGTTGCGTCCCGAACAAGACGTCGACCGGATCGGACAGTTTCTCTGTCAGATCAACGACGGCGGTGTCGAAAACGACGAGCGAAGTCTTCAGCGCCTGCATCGATGCCAACACCGCACCGAACACTGATGCGTAGACGACACTGGACGCCATCGAACCCGATTGATCGATCGCGAGCACCACGTCGCGCTGAACTGATTTCGACTTTCGGCCGTATCCGACGAGCCGCTCCGGAACGACGGTTCGATACTCAGGCAGATAGTGCGACAGATTTGCTCGGATGGTTCGATCCCAGTCGATGTCACGCAACTTCGGATTCGAAGTTCTGGCCGCGCGATTGAGTGCGCCGGTCACCGCGGCCTTCGTTTTCTGCGTGATTCGCTCCTCGACTTCGCGAACCACCTTGCCGACGACCATCCGAGCAGTTGCCTTGCTGGCCTCCGGCATGACCTGATTGAGGCTCAGAAGCGTCCCGACCAGATGCACATCCGGTTCGACCGCGTCGAGCAGTTCCGGTTCGAGCAGCAGTTGCGCCAAACCCAGCCGATCTATCGCGTCCTTCTGCATCACCTGCACCACCGTGCTGGGAAAGTACGTCCGGATGTCACCGAGCCATCTGGCGACGGACGGCGCCGACGCCCCCAATCCGGCTGAGCGACGTCGGCCCTTGCTGGGGCCGGACGAGTCGTAGAGCGCTGCAAGAGCCGCATCCATTCGACGCTCGCCCGGTTGGCCCAGTCCACCCGTCGACTCTTCGGCGGATTCCCCGAGCATCAATCTCCAGCGTCGAAGGCGCTGATCATCGTCGCTCATGCGCCCACCCCCAAGATGTCCGCAACGACCGCCATTGCCGCTCTGCCGCGTCGAGCATCGGTCTCCACTGTCGTTTCGACGCGTCGACCACCCCTGACCGCCTGACCGATCGCCCGACGTTCCCCGGCCTCGAAGGATCCGAACGTGCGTCGAAGCAACGGAAGCGTGTCGATGAAATCCTGCTCACGAAGGTGACGGACCCACGTGTCGATCAGCGCGAGCAACGCTCGATCGTGAATGAGCACAAGCCCTCCTCCGCCGAGAAACCCGTCGACCCACCCTGCCTTGGCGGTGGGCGCGCTTCCTACCGAAAGGGCCCGAGACAGACGCTGAACTGCAGCAGTTTCCGTGACGGAACCGCTGTCGCGAAGGAGCCGCACCATCCGGCCGACGAGAAGTCCGTTGACATCGTCACGGTCGATCACTCCGGCCATCGCCTGCAACCACCGTGCGCTCGCATCGCTGTCGTCACGGACCATGACTGCCGAGTGCACCTTGTCGAGGTGATCGCGAAACTCCTCGGCGCTGGGATCGTCCAACCCGGTGACGGCGACTGCGAGGCCGGTACAGATGCGGATCAGCAAGCTGTCGGCGACGTCGATCAACGCCGACACGTCGGTACCGCGCACGTCGCCGTATCTCAGTGTTCGGGTCAGTGTGGGTAGAGCGGCCATCAGATGTGACACGTCATGATCAAGCGCTGCAACCGTTTTCACGCTCTGCAGCACTGCGGACAGTGCTGCGGGAAGGTTTGCCAGCAGCGAGTTCTCCAGCAGTTCGACGAGTGAAGCAAGCGTGATTTCCGGTTCGTGAATCTTCGAGACGACCCGCGAGGCTGCCGCTTGGGCCACCGTCGTACCCCACAGCGACGCCTCGATCACCGACACCGAGAATTCGGGTTTCCATTGCAGCGCCCAGGTTTCCCGGAAAGTTCCGGTGGAACGGATCTCACTGTCGGCCGGAGTCCCCCAATCGATCTCGAGAATTCCCAGTCGGTGCAGGAACTGGGAACGTTCGACGTCGATGTCGCGTCGCAGGTCCAGATCCAGATTCTTTGCCCCTGCTTGTTGTTTGAGCCGCAACGTCTTCGAACGTGCGCGCAGGTCTGCTTCGAGTGGGACTGTCGGCGTCTCCTCGGGTACCGCGCCCAGTGCTTCGCCCACAACGAGTCTTCGTGTGATCAGATCCAGGAGAACATCGTTGCCGTCGCACATCACCGACCTCGTGGCCTCGGTAACTTCCGACAACCCCGCCAAGGGGCGAGAACGCAGTGCCGCCAACGTGTCTGCCAGCCGGACAGCCTCGATGACGTGGGCACTCGAGATCGGGAGGTCCTCGTCTCTGAGCACCCGGGCAACTTTGGTGAGCCACCGGGTGATCGTCTTGTCGTTCGCGGTGAACAGATGGTGATACCAACCCGGCGAAGTGATTCCGGCGCCGTAACCCGATGCCGATGCAAGGCGTGAATGTGTCCAGGGAACCCAAGTCAGCGAGGTCTTGATCTTGGACATTCCTTTGAGAATGCGAGCATCGGGGGCCGCAGGACCCAAGGCTCCGACCAACGCCGGCGCATGCCAGGCGCCGCAGACGACGGCAACCCTCTCGGCTCCTTCTTTCAACGTCTTTCGCACCACCTGGCGCATGTACGCTTCGCGATGCGCGGTCTCCTCGTCGATCGGCACTGTCTCACGCAGTGCCTCCATCGCCTCGGTGATCGCATC
Organism: Rhodococcus sp. NPDC060176; assembly: GCF_042728675.1. NCBI lineage: Bacteria > Bacillati > Actinomycetota > Actinomycetes > Mycobacteriales > Nocardiaceae > Rhodococcus > Rhodococcus sp. NPDC060176. The sequence goes on along the minus strand of NZ_JBHWYS010000001.1, from coordinate 471,323 downwards.
GAAAGAGTCTGCGCCCGAACTCGATTCGATCACCGAATCCCACCAGCGTTCAGTATCGTCGAAACCAGCGGCCGCGGCCAGTTCCGCCAGAGGATCACCCTCGCGTGTAGTACGAATCCCCTGATCCGCCAACACGTTGAACGCGGGCAGGTCGCAGAACCGTGCCTGCACACCGTTCTTCGCAGCCCACTGCAGCGCTTGCCATTCGGGTGAGAACACCGCAAATGGCCAGAAAGCCGCCTTCGACGGTTCACCAGTGGCATACGCGAGCAACGCAATCGGCGGTTCCATCGACTCCGATGCCGCCAGCATCACCAACGGATCTGCATCCGAAGGCCCTTCGATCAGGACGACGTCGGGTGAAAACTCTTCCAGGCCTTGCCGAACCGAACGGGCCGATCCGGGGCCGTGGTGACGGATACCGAAGACCCGGACTCGCAGATCCGGAATGGCGATGGTCACCCGGTTACCTCGCGGCATGCCCGGTAGAAGTCGGACCACTCTCCGCGCTCACGCACTACGGCCTCGAGGTACTCGTTCCACACCACCTTGTCTGCGACTGGATCCTTGATCACCGAACCCAGGATTCCGGCAGCGACGTCGGACGCCCGCAATACGCCGTCCCCGAAATGCGCGGACAGCGCCAAACCATTGGTGACCACCGAGATAGCCTCCGCCGTCGAGAGGGTTCCCGACGGGGACTTCAGCTTGGTTCGGCCGTCGGCGGTCGTTCCCGATCGTAGTTCCCGGAACACTGTGACGACCCGGCGGATTTCCTCGGCCGCTGCGGGGGTCGTCGGCAATTCCAATGCTGCGCCCAGCTGTTCGACTCGGCGCGCCACGATAGCCACCTCGTCCTCCTCACTGGCCGGCAACGGCAGGACGACGGTATTGAACCGTCGACGCAATGCCGACGACAGATCGTTGACACCGCGATCACGATCGTTGGCGGTTGCGATCAGGTTGAAGCCCTTGGCTGCCTGCACCTCGATGCCCAGTTCCGGCACCGGCAACGTCTTCTCGGAGAGAATGGTGATGAGCGCGTCCTGCACGTCAGCCGGAATACGCGTCAACTCTTCGACGCGAGCGATCTTCCCGGTTTCCATCGCGGTCATCACCGGAGAATGCACCAACGCCCCTGCCGTCGGTCCTTCCGCTAGGAGGCGGGCGTAATTCCAGCCGTAGCGAATAGCTTCCTCGGGAGTACCGGACGTACCTTGAACCAGGAGCGTCGACGCGCCCGAGATTGCCGCCGAAAGATGTTCGGAGACCCAGGTCTTGGCTGTTCCCGGCACACCCAACAGCAGTAAAGCCCGATCGGTGGCAAGAGTTGCGACGGCCACTTCCATCAACCGCCGTGGACCGACGTACTTCGGCGAAATGACTGTTCCGTCATCGAGAGTGCCACCCAACAGATACGTCACCACAGCCCACGGCGACAAGTTCCACGACGGCGGGCGCGGGCGGGTGTCCTGCGCGGCAAGCGCCTCGAGTTCGAGCGCGTACTCCTGCTCTGCGTGGGGCCGCATCAGCTTTGCCGGTTCCGCGAGCTTTGCTGGTTCCGTGGCAGGCACGGTTACGCTGTCAGTCACTTGAGCTCCTCGAGCAGAGTCTTGCGGTGGGTGATGGCACTGGCCGTTCTGGCGAAGGTTTGCCGCCAGTCCGGGTCACGAGCACGCTCCGCCGCCCGGTCCAGCAAAGTTACTGCACTGTAGGGAAATCGACTCTCGGCCAGGCGTAGCGATGCGCTGTATTTGTAGCGCGAGAATTCGCCGGCCTTGGCGCCCCCATCGGCACGTCTGGCCGCAACTCGTTCCCACTGGGCCACGACTGCCCGGGTGATGTCATCTGGCCATGGACCTCGCAGAGCGTCGTAGATCGCTGCCCGGCCCGGATGCAGAACATTGGCGTCGCCGTTTCCGGACCTCAACAGATCCGCCAGCGCCTCGGCGGGCACCAACGGGAGAAGTCGACGATCGGTGGCTACGCCTCGCGTGCGAAAGAGTTCCAAAGCCCATTCCACATTGTTCTGCGCCACTGCAGCATTGGACCAAGCGTCGTGAAGGATCGGCTCCCAATCTTCGTCGACGCTCATCCCCAAAACCTTGTCGGGTCCACCGATCATGTTGTTCCACAAGAACAAAGGCGCAGAACTGATCGCTTGACGGACGTACTCGGCGCGATAGTCAGTGTGTGGGTTCGGCCGGTCTTCGATACCGTCTCGCTTCGCCGCTGCATCGACTTCCTCAGGCGGCACGACGACAATGGTGGACCGAAGGAGTTTCCGTTCCACCCGCACCCATTTCTGAACCCGAGCAACCATTCTCTGCCCGAACTCCGATTCGGGTAGTCGTCCGAGCACCTCCACTGCTGCGCGCCGCACGTCCTTGCGACGGTCGTCGAGGGCTTCCTCCAACAACGGTTGATCATCCGCGCTCAATCCGTTTGCCAGCGCCGAGACGAACGCAGCCTTCTGTTCTCCTCGCTCGGCGCCCCAGGACTTTCGGAGTTCGGCCAGCGCCATCGCAGGATCTGTTCGGCGAGTGTCTATCAACCACTGCGTGCGCTGGGACGAACTTCCGTGACGCCATACGTCCGGGTTTGCATCCCTGGTTCGGACGAGCTTGCTCCACTCGGGGTTTTGCGCGGCGAGCCAGCGACCTCGCTCGCCGACCAGCTGCAGAATACTCTCGCGGTGAGTTTCGCTCGTCCGAGCGTAGGAAAGCAGTTCGGCAACAAGATGATCAGGCGCACGGTAGTTGTGCGCCAATGCGACGGTGAACCATTCGTCGAGCAAGGTCGCCTTGGCAGCGAGCATCGACATCAGATGTGCGGATGACGATTCCGGCAGGGTGAATCGCACATCGTCTGGAGCAGGCGTCGGCACAGTCGCCGTGGTGGAGCCCGCACCACCACGGCGGTACGCCCGCTCCAGCGCGACTGCGGCGAGAAGCAACTCGGCAGGATCTCCGTCGAGTTCGCGCGCGTAGGCACGCACGTCAGCCGGAAGTTCCTCGAATGTTGTTGCTGTTCTGGCCGTCCCGAGAAGCGCAGCCGAGATCAATGTGCTCACAGCACGATCACCTGTCCTCCCGTGAAAACCGAGATCGGGGTAAGAGCCTGCGCATTCCACGTTCCACAGACCGTGACCGGATAGCCACCGGAAATGCCCAGCAATTTCCACAGTGGGTCCGAATCGCCCTCTGCCCGAATCGCTGTCCCCGATTCATCGACGAGAAACCAGGCACCGTCGACGAATGAGGGAACCATCGAACTGATCACTGCCGGCCAAGACCGCAACCATGGATCTGCCGCGAGCGCATCGGTAAACTGCTGCAACGCAGCGTCGATGCTTCCGGACGGCATGGTTGTGAAGGGCTCCGGTTCTCCGTGCGTTGCCCCCATCCGCGCCCGCAATGCCGCGGCACCGGGATAGAAATGCACATCGGCGTTGAGCAGAAACCCGACTGGCGGCGTTTCGGTGGCAAAATTCGGTGACCCGTGGGAGAAGTCGAGCAGCATGGCCCACCGTTGCGAATTCCTGCCGAGCATCCACACCGTTCGGGTGAACAGTCGCTTCTCCTCGGTGATCCCGGAACCGAGAATCATCCAGTTCTCTTGCATTGGAGTCGATTCCATAACACTCTCGGTTGAGACCGGATAACCGACGTGTGCCTTCACGGAATGGGCAAGATCTTCCGGCAACTCGGACAGCTTCTGATGCGCAGCGACCAGCAGGTGCAACCGAGCCAACTCGTCGAGGACTTTCTCGGGCCAGTTTTCGTTAGACGCAACGGTTCCCGCCAATGCTCGAAGCGTACCTGCGACACCGGGCGCCTGAGCATCCACCATTCGAGCGGCTACTGCGTCTAAGCCCGCCCAGGACGTGTCCATCGCCGCCAGACCACTCCGGATCTGATCGGTGATCCACAGATCCAATTCGACGAGACCGCTCGCAACGCGGTCGGCGCGCTTCTGCGCAGTTGCCGGGTCGGGAGACTTCCTAGGCGCCTCGTCCGCCGTGGTCTCGGCGCTGATGGTCTCGGCGCTGGTCTTGGCCTTCTCCTCGCGGCGCAACAGCCACTCGGCAGCGAAGTCGGCTGGCTCGTCCGCCGAAGGCACTCGCCCTTCCGACCATTCCACCAGCAGCCCCAGGGCATGTTTGCACGGAAACTTCCGACTGGGGCACGAGCACTTGTACGCAGGGCCGCGCAGGTCAACCACAGCTTGATACGGCTTCGAGCCGCTTCCCTGGCACAGCCCCCAGAGCGCGAGACCCTTGTTACCGGTGTGGCTCCACGATCCAACCAACTTGCGCGCAGCAGCCAGCGATGCGGCGTCGGGAGCTACCGATGCCACCTGCCCAGCTGTCCACGGCGAAGTCACTCGACCACAGTATGACAACCCGCTGACATCGCAGAGTCAGGCCGATCCTTTAATGAAGTAACTCTTGACTCGAACGTGTGTTCGAGTATTGTTGGGGGTGGGGATCGGGGGATTCTATGAGTGTCTTGTTGTCGGACGTGGTGTCTGGCTCGGCGGTGGGGTTACGCGGACGTCTGTGGCAATTGACTGCCGCGGAGTTACGCGCTGCTGCTATCGAGGCGAGTGCGGAAATTCTGCGCCTGGAAGCCGTTCGTGTGGCGGTGGTGGACGAACTCTCGATGCGCCCGGACGATCAGGTGATCGCCAACCGCGGAGTCGGGCCGTGGTTGGCGGCCAACACGATGCTGCAGGTTCGGGACGGGAAGAAGATCGCCGCCCTGGGCGCCGCGTTGCGGCCGTTCCCGGCTGTGGCGGCTCGGTTCGATGTTGGGGATTGCTCGTTCGATCACGCCGTCTTGATCGTGACGTTCTGTGAATCCCCGCCGAAGGGGATGCCGGAGGAAGCACTCCCTCGCTGCATCGACTTGTTGCTCGCAGCTGCGTCGGGTGTGGAAGCGACGACGACGAAGGTGCGGCACGTCATCGCGACCTTGGAGCGCGTGTTCGAATCGGATGAGATTCCGCCAGCCGAAGACGTGGATCGGAACGAGCTCCGGATCGCCTCGACCTTGAACGGTCGGGTGGTGGTGCGGGGTGATTTCGACGCTCTCACCGGCGAAATGCTGCTCTCGGCGTTGTCGAATCTGACGATGCCGACCCCGGCGCCGGACGGAACCCCCGATGCCCGGTCGGCGGCGAAGCGGACGGCGGACGGGTTCACCGAACTGATCCGCCGGTACCTCGACTGCGCGAAAGCCGGAACCGATGGTGGTCAGCGACCGCACGTGAACGTGCACATCAACGCGCGCGATCTCGCTGAGCATCGGGACTGCGCCGCAACACCAACTGATGGCGAAGAGTCCCCGTCGGATCTCGACGTCGGGCACATGCCATGGCTCGGACCACTCTCGGTGTCGCAGACGAGGCTTCTCGGCTGTGATTGTTTCCTGTCGACTGTCCTACTCGACGATCACGGCGCGCCCTTGGATGCGAAACCCGGAAAACGTCTGGTCAACGCCGAACAGAGAGTGGCGTTGATTGCCCGAGACAAGGGCTGCGCGTTCCCGGGGTGTTCATGCGTACCGGCGTGGACGGACGCGCACCATATCCGGCACTGGGCTAACGGCGGTCCGACGGTGATGAACAACCTGGTCCTGCTGTGCCGCTCGCACCACCGGTTGATGCACCGCAAATCCGGGTTCGTCGGAAAATGGGACATCCGAATAGGCGTCGACAACAAACCGTGGTTCATCCCGCCGCCCTCGATCGACCCCGGGCAGCAACCCAGGCCGGCGAACACCACCTTCAAAACCTGAGAACAGTTTCTCAGGCACAACAGAATACGGCCAGGCTCCGCATCGGACATCAACACCCGATACGGAGCCCACCGGCGGTGCTCAATGCAGATCACTGATTTTACGAATCACTCCGGCGGTGTGTCGGCCACGCTTCCATCGCCACGGTTCCCTCGGGATCCACAGCTCTCATGATGCGTCGTCCGATGCTGGACATCTGACGAATCTGCGCTTTTGTCAACGGATCGAGAACGTAAGTGCGCACAGCTTCCACATGCCCTGGTGCAGTCGCAACCACCTTGTCCCAGCCTTCATCCGTAAGGATCGCAAGGGTGAATCGACCGTCACTCGGATCGGGCATCCTTCGCACCCAGTTCTGCTTCTCCAAACGTCCGACCACTTGAGACAGTCGAGGGAGGGAGCCTTCGGCAACGGCCGCGAGCGTGCTCATCCGCATTCGTCGGCCGACTGCTTCAGATAGTGCCGCGAGCACTTGATACTCGAAGTGGCTCATGCCGGCATCGCGCTGCAACTGTCCGTCGAGTACGACAGGAAGTCGCATCATTGTTCCTGCGAGCGCCATCCAAGCTTGCCACTCCTCGTCGTCGAGCCAACGCGGCTCCTGCTCGGTACCCATATCGCCGAGTATAGCGGCGAAGCAGGGCGAGACTCCTCCCGAATGACTTGCATCTTGAAGTCATATCCTTTAGTTTCAACTTCAACCATTAAGTCAATCGAAGGGCGTGACCAGCAATGAACACCATCTTGTGGATACTCGCAGGAGTCCTCGCACTCGTCTTCCTCATGGCAGGACTGATGAAGATCGCTCAGCCGAAGGCCAAGCTGGCGGAATCCGGAATGGGCTGGGTTGAGAACTACAGTGCCGGCGCCGTCAAAGCCATCGGCGGAGTGGAAATTCTCGCCGCGATCGGACTGATCCTCCCTGCGTTACTCGGCATCGCACCGGTATTGGTGCCACTCGCAGCCCTCGGCCTGGTACTGGTGATGCTCGGCGCTGTCGTTGTCCACGGAAAACGCAAGGAAACTCCGATGATCGGGGTCAACATCGTGTTGTTGGTGCTCGCAGCGGTGGTTGCCTGGGGGCGATTCGGCCCCTACTCGCTCAGCGCCTGATCCGTCATCCCCATTGGCGCCACGCTCAGCGAACCGGTCGTAGCACCGATCTGCCCAACAACTCACAAACCTGCAAGGCCAGAGCGAGATCCAACTTGTCGCGGCCGGCAGCGACCGGATCGCCGAGCGCCTTGTTGATGCGATATTTCACCGTATTACGGTGCAAGTTCATGTAATTGGCCGTGTGCAGATGACTTTCCCCGTGGGCGAAATACACGCTCAGCGTCGTCCGCAAGGATGCGGCAGAAGGTGTATCGTCCGCCAACGGACCAAGTACCTCCCAGACCCATGACTTCGTAGAATCGATGTTCTCCGACAGGAGTGATACCACGGCTACGCCTCGGTCCCCGAAACTCACCACGGGGCGCTGCGGCGTATCTGGCACGGCAGCAACGGAATAGGCTGCCGTGGCCTGTTCGTGGGACCGCTTGAATCCTTCGACCCCCGACCCCGGCAGTCCGATTGCCACCCGCGCTCCGCCGTCCAACGGCACTGCCGCCGCGAGAACTTCCGGATCCACCGCAGGCACCCGGCGACCGAACGGCAGCCACGCCCACACCGTGCGTCGATCGATGGCGGTGATGATCGGCGGCTTGTCTGCTCCTGCCGCTGCACCGAGGTCCCGTACGAGTCGGTCCAGGGTGTTGATGCCCATGACGTCCGCATCCCACGTCGACCAGACCACCAGGGCGACGTGGTTCTGACCAAGGCGGTATCCGGTCTCCGCTTCGAATGCAGCGGTATCTGCGTTGGTGCCGGACAGGAGGGCGTGGATCGCGGCCGAATGGAGGTTTCCCTGCGCTGCCATCCATCGACTGCGTTCCCGCTCGTACGCGTCGAAGACGTAGAGCGTGATCCAGTCGATGTAGCTGTAGACCACATCCGAAGTGTGTTTCAGGACAGCCAAAGTGAGTCGTGCCGGAATGTCCAGTGTGCTGATCTCGTCGTGACAGATCCGCATCAGATCGCCTTGGCCCATGTGGTAGGCGCGAACGAGAGAGTTGGACGGAACGTCCCGCTGCGCCAGCCGCAGAGCGTATTCCACTGCAGCAGTAGTGGGTTGGAGATGATCGATCGGTATGTCGTTGGCCAAGACGTGGATGATCGTCGTGATGTTTCCCTGCACGCTCGCTTCGAGCATTTCGAGCAAATTGGCATCGGCGTCCAACTGGTCGATTTCGTGAGCCATCATGAAAGCCATCTCACGCGCGATATCGGCGCTGCGCGCGTCGAGTCGCCGGGCCAATTCGGCAACCACGGCAAGCACTTCCGGCTCCGCGGCTGCAGGCACCCGGGCGAGGCGCCGCATCGCACCGGCGCCTCGCTCCTTGTGCGATGGACTACTCACAGAACTTCCGCACCCTTTCGTCGTAGGTACTTCAGAGCCGATTCGGCTGCGTTGTACCCGCACATTCCATGTGCTCCGGCACCCGGCGGGGTCGAGGCCGAGCACAGGTAGGTGCCCGCGATCCCCGTGCTGTACGGATCGACTGCGACGCGCGGACGCAAGACAACCTGCAGTTCGGTGTTGGCACCTCCGATGATGTCGCCGCCTACCTGATTCGGATTGTCCTCTGCCAGGGCAGCTGTACCACTGCTCGACGTAGCGACGATCTGCTCCCGGAATCCTGGCGCAAACCTCTCGATCTGACGAGTTATCGCCTCCGTAGCATCGCCGGCGTAACCGTGAGGCACATGGGCATAGGCGTACAACGGATGAATGTTCCCGGCAGAGCGGGTGGGATCAGCCAGGTATTGCTGACCGAGAAGCACAAACGGCCGGTCCGGCATACGGCCCGAATTCGTGTCACGCTCAGCTGCCACGATTTCGTCGAAACCACCTGCCAGATGGACTGTTCCGGCCCGAGCGCAATCCGGATTGGTCCACGGCACGTGACCTTCTATCGCGAAATCAACCTTGAAGGCCCCAGGAGCCTGTTTGAACTTTCGATAGGCCTTCGCCACTCGGGCGGGGAGACGATCACCCAGGATTTCGAGCGCACCACCCGGATTGACGTCCAGCAGAACAACATCGGCGTCAGGAATCTCGGAGGCGGTGCGAATCCGAACGCCGGTGTCGACCTTGCCGCCGTGATCGAGGAGCATCGCTGCCATGGCGTCGGTGATCGAACGCGACCCTCCCTCGGCGACCGGCCACCCGTAGCGGTGACCAGCAGCCGTGATCATCAACCCCACCGCCGACGTCGCCGGACGGTTGAGCGGATAGAACGCGTGCGCGGCGACTCCGCCGAACAATGCTCTGCCCTTCTCCGTCTTCCACAGTTTCGCGGTCACGGTTGCCGGAAGCAGTGCTCGCGGGCCGAAAGCCGCAAGCCGCAGCGGATGGCGCGGAACGTTGACGATCGGGCGCATCAGATCGGACGCCAGAGCGTCGAATCCCGTCGACAAGTCACCGAACATCCGTTGCCATCGCTGCCCGTCCGCACCCAACCCCGCCGCGGTCTGCTCCAGCGAGCGGTACAGAACACCCGCGTCGCCGTTGTCGAGCGGATGCGCGCAGTCCACCTCTGCCCATCTCCAGATCAGCCCGTAGCGCTCGAGGTCCAGCTTGGACAGGTACGGCGAGCCGATACCCATCGGGTGAAACGCCGAGCAGTGATCATGGATCAACCCCGGCACGTCGATCGGACCGGAGCGGGTGCCTCCGCCGATCTGGTCGGCGGCCTCGAGTACCTGCACGTCCACACCGCTACGTGCAAGGTGTACCGCGGCAGCGAGCCCATTGGGCCCGCTGCCGACGACTACGGCCTTTGTCACTTACTCACCTCTTGCTCGCTACCGCTGACCCTCGTACGCATCTTCGGTTCGGAGACAACCTGCGGATCCGTTGCCGCGCGGTCGGCCCGTACGTCCAGTGTCCACTGAACGTCGAACGGAATGGGCCCGTTCGGCAACCACGGCTGTTCGGCGACTGCGTCGGCGACCTTGAAAGTACCCCGTTCGATGACACCGAGAGCAGCATCGATCACCTGATACTCCTGCGTTCCCTTGTGGATGGGCTGCGATTCGATCCAGGTCACCAGGAACTCACCCGGCGCGAAGTTGCAGCGACGCTGAATCGCGGCGATCAGTTTCGCGTCGTGCAGGTGGCCGTCACCGAAGTTGAAGGCGACGATGGAGTTGCACATGAACTCTGCTTCCCGCAGCGAGTACGTGTTGATGTCGTCGCCGAGGTGCCTGATCATCAGAGAGAACAGCGCACGCCCCTGGCTGTGCATGGAACGCCAGCCCAACAGCTGATGCAGAACGACGTCGGACACGTCCTCGGGGTACATCGTCATCAACTGATTGCGGGTATCCGGCGACGGACGCTTGATGAACTGGTCGATCTTGGCTTCGGCGCCCGGCGCGAAGGCCCACGTCGCCGATGCCCAGTTGCCGGCGTACTGACGCATCGACGGCAGGAACGACACCAGATCGGGTCGAAGGTTTCCGAGAATCGGGAAGAAGGCAAGGGCTGCAACAATTCCCGCGGTAATCCACGGCGAGGACATGGCGCCGAGTCCGTAGCCGTCCCACGCCGGGAATCCCAGGAACAGGAAGACCGATGCGTAAGCGAACAGGAGATTCCATTCGAGTGGGACGGCAAGCGGGAAGGTCGACGCGATGAACAAGTGGAATCCAACCATGAGGATCACGGCAAGGATCGTGAGGGTCTTGTTCGTCGAGAACAGCAGGATCAACGGGGTGACGATTTCGACCATCGTTCCGGCCACGTGAGCGACGCCGCCGCCCAGGTGCGAAGGCCGCAGATCCTCGGGGAAGTTCCGGTAGTGCGCACGCTTGATCTTCTTCGACGGGATCCACGGCGTGTTGCTGAGCATCGGGGGGACCACCAGCGAAAAGTGGCGACCGAACTTCGAGACACCGGCACCGATCCACACCATGACGATCAGCAGTTTGAGCGCCAGGATCATGTCGACGAAGGGCAGGAACGTGAAGAAGAAGATCGCCGGCAAATACTGCTCACTACGGGCAGCGATGAAGGGCACCTTGTCCCGCAACCCGAGAATCACCATGAGTACCAGGAAGGAGTACAAGACCGTCGGGCGCACCAGTCCGGCATTGTCAGCGATTGCCGAATCGATTCCTGTGGTGTGAACACCGGGAAGAACAGCGGCAACAAGGAGATTGGCGACTGCGGCGGCATAGATGACAACGTCGAACATCGTGCGGGTGTCACCCGAGGTGAGCGGCACCTTGCCCGGCCACGGTGGCAGGCGAATGGTGCCGGGGCGGATCCAGTACAGAACTCCACCGGTCATCGGCTTGAAGTGGCCGGCGAGCGGGCCCCAGGATCCTGCCAGGCCCAGCATCTCGAGCATCATCGTCCAGATGATGAGTTTCTGGTAGATGATCGGCTGGTTCCACCACGATCCGATGTCGAACCACGAGAGGCCGGAAGTCAAAGTGGCAACGGCTGTTCCAGCTGCCAGGTAGAGGAACAACAATTTCATGATGTAGACGGTGTGGACCATCTTCGGCGTACCGAAGCCGTAATCCACCCAGTGCGTGGACATGTCACGCAGACGCTCGAGAAACGGCTTGTCCATGAACGTTGCCGGATCGACGGGAGGGAAGTTTCCTTCTTTGAATCCCATGATGTGCTCCTGAAATACGGAATGTGGGCATGACGGATCGACTCGACGGACGTCGTCGAGTTGTGCTGGTACTACTGGGAAGGGACTAGTGAGCGGGAGTTGCGCTCAAAGCTCGTCTCATTCCAGGTTTGTCGATCTTGCCCACCGGGTTTCGGGGAAGCGTATCGACGACGTAGATCGCCACTGGCACCTTCACTCGGGTGAGCAAGGCCGTGACATGTTCGAGCAGTTCGTCTTCGGTGACGGGCGCGTCGGGGTAGGCCACAACATAGGCAACTGGCACCTCTCCGTAGACCTGGTGCGGAGCCCCGATGACGGCGGCCTCCAGCACGGAAGGATGTGTGGCGAGCGAGTTTTCGATCTCCTTGGGGTAGATGTTCTCGCCCCCGCGGATGATCATGTCCTTGATGCGGTCCACCAGCGTCAGGTAGCCGTCCTCGTCCAGTACTCCGACGTCACCGGTGTGCAACCAGCCGTCCTTGACGGTCTTCGCGGTCTCCTCCGGCTTGCCCAGGTAACCGCGCATCACGTTGTCGCCCTTGATGACCACCTCTCCGGCGGTGCCGACGGACGCAAAGGTTCCGTCCTCGGCGAGAATCGCAATCTGCTGGCCGGGCAGCGCCGGTCCGACCGTGCCGAGTTTGCGCACCCCCTCGACAGGATTGCAGGCCGACGCACAGGTCCCCTCGGTAAGTCCGTACCCCTCGACGATCACGAAACCGAAACGCTGCTCAGCGCGTTCGAGGAGCTCCTTGCTGATCGGTGCCGCACCACACACGGCGAACCTCAGAGAGGACGTGTCGATCGACGCATCTTCCGGCTGAGAGGTCAGCATCGCGTAGATTGCCGGCACCGCCGAGAAATACGTGGGACGAAGCCGCGCAACGTCGTCGAAGAATCTCGACACCGAGAACTTCCCGGTGACACTCACCTGCCCGCCGACGAGCAAGGGCGTCAAGACGCTGACGCAGATCGCGTTGACATGGAACAGCGGCAAGATCAGCAGGCAGTGATCTGCGCCGGTGACACCGATGTTCTTGCCCATCGACGAAGCCATGAACTGCAGGTTGGCATGCGAGAGCATCACTCCCTTGGGTCGTCCGGTGGAACCGCTGGTGTAGATGAGCAACGCCAGATCGTCTGCTGCAACATCGGTTCCGGGCCGGAGATCCGTCGGCGGCACTGTCGCCAAATCGTCGACGACCAATACCGCACGGCCACCCGAGGGCGCGTCGGCGGTGGCGGTGATGACCAACTCGGCACCGGAGTCCGCGATCTGGTAATCCGCTTCGTTCGCAGTGAACATCGGGTTGATGGGTGTAGCCGCAGCACCTACTCGCCAAGCAGCCATGATCGCGATCAGCAACTCGACGCGATTGGGCAGCATGATCGCCACCACGTCACCGAGTCCGATCCCGAGTCCGGCCAATTGCGCGGCAACGGCTTCCGTGCGATCTGCGAACTCCTCATAGGTGAGTTCGACGTGGTCGTCCCGCAGGCACGGCTTCTTCCCGTACTTCTCTGCAAGATCCCAAGCCAGATATCCGATGTCCGCCACGAGAGTCAGCACCTTTCATTCGTGTGTGACTCAAAACACTATCGGCGTCCCGTGGTCGAAGAAACGGTCCCAGGAGATCAACTTATCCAGGTTCTTTGTTCCCGGAGCACAACGCCGCATGTGCAGCGCACGTCAGATCAAGGGCTGATGCAACACCTCGTGGGCCCGCTGCGTCACCACTTCGGAGATCCGGCGCAAGACTGGCGACGACAGTTTCCACTGCTGCCAATACAGCGGAACGTCGTCGACGAAGTCCGGGTCGAATTCGATCAGCGCCCCGGAATGCTCGTCGTCGCCACGCTGCAGGTCCGGTATCAGCCCCCAGCCGTATCCCCGCCGAACCGCGTCCGCAAAATCTGCCGACGAAGGAACAAGATGGCGGGGCGGATCGACGGGATGGCCGACTTTTTGATCGAGATACCGATCCTGCAAGAGATCTTTCCGATTGAACACCACCAACGGCGCGGCGGAAAGAGATTCTGCCGTAACACCATCCGCAAACCAACGACGACAGAACTCCGCGCTCGCCATCGGCCGATACCGCATTATGCCGAGCCGACTCGAAGAACACCCTTGAATCGGCGACGCGACCGACGTGACAGCGGCCATGACCGAACCGTCGCGCAGCAGTTCGGTGGTGTGGTCTTGATCGTCGAGATGGAAGTCGAAACTGACCTCGTGCGTGAACTCCGCGAGAGCACCCAGAACCCAGGTGGACAGCGAATCGGCGTTGACCGCGACAGCGACGCGGGCGAATGTTCCCGAACCGTTTTCAAGGCCGAGTTCTCGCACCGTATCGCGCGAAAGGGCATCTATCTGACGGGCAAGACGCAGGACTTCCCGCCCGGAATCGGTAACCCTGATGGGTTTGGTGCGCTGCACCAGGATCCGGCCTACCGAGGTCTCGAGAGCTTTGATCCGTTGACTGACCGCCGACGGCGTGATGTGCAACTTCCGCGCCGCCGCGTCAAAGGTTCCCTCGTCGACCGCAGCGTGCAATGCCCTCAGTTGCTCGAAGTCCAACATGATCTGAAGCTACTCTGATGCATCCTAAGAATCATTAGCTGGACTGATTACAATCTGCGGGGCAGGCTCGACAACATGCTCAGCACCACCGACCCAGCGTCGGCCCTCGTCGGTTTCGGAGTCGGACTCTCTCTGATCGTCGCAATCGGCGCACAGAATGCATTCGTTCTTCGCCAAGGCCTGACGCGCTCGCACGTACTCCCGATCGTCGCAGTCTGCGCCGTCTCAGACGCAGTTCTGATCCTTGCAGGCATCAGCGGAATCGGCGCCCTCCTCGAACACGCACCGTCACTGATCACTGCCGTTCGCATCGCCGGTGCCCTTTTCCTGCTCAGCTATGCACTCTTCGCCGCCAAACGAGCACTTCGACCGCAAACATTGGCACCGGACCAACATGGCAACGGGTCGAGGCTTACCGCCGTCACGATGGCATTGGCACTCACCTGGCTGAATCCACATGTCTATCTCGACACCGTCGTGCTGATGGGTTCAATTGCCAACGGTCGCGGCGAGATCGGACGGTGGTGGTTTGCAATCGGCGCCGTCACCGCAAGTGCAGTCTGGTTCAGCGCCCTCGGTTACGGCGCGCGTCTGCTGACACCGCTTTTTGCAGAACCCGCCGCCTGGCGGGTTCTCGACGCTCTGATCGCCGTGATGATGACAGTCCTCGGAATCAGTCTGCTCACCGAATTGTGACCCAGCGATACAAGCACTTTCCGGTATCGGGATGGGTTACCGTCCAAGGTGAGTAAGGCTCAATTCACCTGTCGAGAGTTGTGACCATCAGGTAAGGCTGATCACGATGACCGAGGATGTCGACTCCGAACCGCGTGACTCCAACCGCGGACTGGGCTTGCTGTGTCTACTCTCGGCCGTCGCCGGCGTCCTGGTCGGATTTGTCGGCGGCGCGTTCCGATGGTGTCTGATCAGGGCCGACGAACTTCGTCAGACGATCGTGAATTGGGCACATCACGTTCCGTACGTCGGGTGGCTCGTGCCGGTCGTCCTGGTTGCGCTGTGCACCGCCCTTGCTGTTCTGATCGTCAGACGAGTACCCCTCGCACAGGGAAGCGGTATCCAGCACGTAGAGGCAGTGTCCCGCGGTGAAGCGAAGCCGCCGGGAATCAATCTCGTGCCCGCCAGATTCATCGGCGGCCTCTTGGCGATCGGCTCGGGTCTGGTCCTCGGCCGCGAAGGCCCCACCGTCCACATGGGCGCGGCAATCGGAGCGGAAACGGGACGACGGGCCCACCTTACCGAACCGGACGTCGCCATGCTGCAAACGTCCACGGCCGGAGCAGGACTCGCCGTTGCGTTCAACGCGCCGATCGCCGGCGCACTGTTCGTCTGCGAGGAGGTGACGCACTCGTTCCGGCTACGCACTGTTCTGCCAACGCTTTTCGGTGTTTCGATCGCGGTGGGCTGTGCACGACTTGTCATCGGCGATCAACCAGATTTCGAGGTCGGCACCGTCCCGACACCTCAACTCGCACTGTTGCCACTGTTTGTCGTCTTCGGAATCCTCACGGGGCTACTGGGTATCGCGTACAACCGCTTGATTCTGGGACTACTCGATATCGTTGCACGACTCGACAGGATTCCACCGACAGTCATCGGCGCAACGATCGGCGCCGTCATCGGCCTGACGCTCTTCCTCGACCCACTGGCAAGTGGGGGCGGTGACGTTCTTGCACAGATGATCGTCGGTGGCAGGACCTTCGTTCTGCCGATTCTGCTGCTGTACTTGGTGGTTCGGTTCTTCACGGGCCCGCTGTCGTACGCTGCTGGAACTCCCGGCGGGCTTTTTGCGCCCCTACTCGCACTCGGCGCACTGTGGGGGTCGATCTTCACCGGACTGTCGAGCTTCGTGCCCGGAGTCGGCGCCGGACTCACGATCACCATGGCCACCGTAGGCATGGCCGCGTTTTTCGGCGCCGTGGTACGCGCACCGTTCACCGGCATCGTGATCGTGGTCGAGATGACAGCGGTGACGTCGACGCTGGTCCCGATGCTTGCGGCCACGGCCGCAGCGGTATTCGTCGCTACCGTGGCAGGGTCGGCCCCCATCTACGACAGTCTCCGAGAACGGATGCTGGAAGCTCGACGCCCTCCTCTGGGATGATCATGATCAACATCGTCACCGCCATGATGTGTACGCAGAGGAGCATCCATGACCCCACGCACCGACGTCGGGGAAGTCCTCGCCCTGGAGCGGGAATTGCAAACTGTCGAATGCAGGCGCAACAGCGCACGTGTGCTCGCATTGCTTGCCGAAGACTTCATCGAGATAGGCGCATCGGGTAGCGTCTGGGACCTCCCGTCGACCGTAGAATCACTGCGGAACGAGTCGAGCGACGGCGGCCGCATCGAAGTTCACGATATGACCGGTCGAATCATCGACGACGGATACGTCCTCACGCAGTGGGATTCAGTTCGTGGGACGCGTCGCGCGCGGCGCACATCCTTGTGGCGTCGAACACCGAGCGGATGGCAATTGGTACACCATCAAGGCACCCCGCTCCTGTGACCGCACAATGTTCAACCTGCGAACAGCCCTCTAGGTCAATGGCGTTCCGACGTAGTTCTCGGCGATCAACGTTCGTCCGGCCACCGAGCGCGTGACCATGTCCAACTCAGCCAACTGACGACGATGGCCGAAACCGCTGTCGTCTGGCAAGCGATGAAGCATCGATGACATCCACCACGAAAAGTGCTGCGTCCGCCACACACGCGGCAGCACCGTTTCGGTATACCCGTCCAACATCTTTCGGTCGGACGAGGTGAAGAAACTGTCCATTGCCTTTGCCAAGGCGTAGACGTCAGCAATCGCGAGATTCATTCCCTTTGCGCCGGTCGGCGGCACAGTGTGCGCCGCATCTCCAGCAAGAAAGAGGTTGCCGTGCTGCATCGGCTCGCACACGAAACTGCGGAACTGAAGGATCGACTTCTGAAAGATCCTGCCGTCCTTGATCTCCGCACCCTCACCGTCGACCCGCATGTGCAGCTCGTCCCAGATTCGATCGTCGGACCAGTTGTCCACGGAGTCGTCCGGATCGACCTGAAGATAATGACGCTGCACCTCGGGCGTCCGTGTGCTGATCAGCGCAAACCCACGCTCGTGGTTGGCGTAGATCAATTCTTCCGATGACGGCGGCGCCTCGGCCAGGATGCCGAACCACGCGAAGGGATACTGCCGGAAATGATCAGTGCGGATCGACGGTTCGGGAATCAGCTTTCGCGTTTCGGTTCGTGACCCGTCGCAACCGGCCACCAGGACGCACTCGAGCTTCTGGTCGCTTCCGTCCGAGTCGACGAAAGTAATACTCGGGCTATCTGATTCGTGATCGTGCACTCGCGCGTCGGTCACTCCGAATCGAATGTCCCCGCCGTCGGCGAGGCGTCGCGCAATCAGGTCTACGAGCACCTCGTGCTGCGGGTACACCGTGACGGCGCGCCCGTCGGTCAGTTCGTCGAATGCGATGCGGTGCCCTCGCCCACCGAATCGCAACTCGATTCCGTGATGTTCGAGGCCTTCTCGCTTCAGTCGGTCACCGAGTCCGGTCTCGACCATGAGATCAACGGTGTTCTGTTCGAGCACACCCGCACGAATGGTGCCTTCCACCTCTTCGCGGGTGCGGCATTCCAGGACGATCGAATCGATTCCCCTCAGATGCAAGAGATGCGAGAGCATCAACCCGGCGGGACCGCCACCGACGATTCCGACCTGGGTGCGCAACGAAGACATACAGAGAACTCCTGAGGTGAGTGGCGATTAAGACCACCCTCAACCACTACCGCTCCCCTGAACAGCTGAAATTTCACTCAGTGAAAGATCGAAACTGAGCTATCGAAGCCCGCCGCCACCAAGCCCGCGTGATATTCCGCGAGCAGCCGCGGCCAAGGCCGGCAGTAAGGGAGCCGGATCCTGCTCCACCGGAACAACTGTCGACACCGCTGCGACAACGTCGCCGCCGGCTTCGCGGACCGGAGCGGCAACGGCAAGAGTTCCGACATTCAGATACTCACGACACACCACGAATCCGGTGCGTCTGATCTCATCGAGAGTTGCTCTCAAGATCCGCTCGGACGTAATGGTTTTGGGTGTGAACGCCTCGAGGCCGGCTCGGAGGACGTCGTCGAGAAGCTCGGTTCCGCCGTGCGCCAGGAGAATCAATCCACCGCTGGACGCGTGCAACGGCAACCTACCGCCGGCGCGGCCGACCACGGTGACGGCGCTACGCGAGGACAAGCGCTCGAGGTACAGCGCCTCGGTCCCCTCACGGACAACCAACTGCACGTTCTCCCGAGTGACCTCGTACAGGTCCTCGAGGAACGGCAACGCCACCTGTCTCAGACCGTGCGCCCCGGGAGCGAGAGCGCCGATTTCCCACAACCGGACTCCGACCTGGTATTTGCCGTCGCTCCGACGCTCGAGGGCGCCGGCAGTCACCAGCTGCCCGCACAGTCGATGGACGGTGGGCAGAGGTAGATCGGTGCGGCGACTGATCTCCGATTGAGTCAACCGAGGAGACGTCGCATCGAAGGCACCGAGCACGATGAATGCCCGGCCGATCAACGAACGGTCGCCTGATGCCATTCACACAGTGTGACTCACAAAGCCGTGTGACTGACATCAGGCGAAACGTGTTCGAGCGGTGCAGAGCTACGCGGAGTGCGCCAATTCCGGTTCGCGTTCGGTCACCGGCGGCGCGGCCTCGATCTTCATCGGCTCCTGCGCGTAATGGAAGTGCGGACGACGGTGACCGATGAACGATCCGAACCACGACATCACGGCGACATACCGGTTGCGGAAGCCCACCAGGTACATCACGTGCACGGCCAACCACATGAACCAGGCGATCGTGCCCTTGAACTCGACCTTGCGGACGCGACACACAGCACTGAATCGGCTGATGATCGACATGCTGCCCTTGTCGAAGTACTTGAAAGGCGTTCCGGCCTTGACCTTTCCGTTCACAGTCTTCGCGGCATGACGGCCACCCTGCATTGCAACGGGCGACTGACCCGGCAGACCGTTCAGCGAAGTCATGTCGCCGATGGCAAAGACGTTGGCAAACCCGCCGACGGTCAAGTCCGGATTGATGAGCAGACGACCTGCACGGTCACTCTCACAACCGGTTGCCTCTCCGAGCACTGCGGCGAAGTCGTTGGCGCGTACACCGGCCGACCAGATGACGGTCTCGGCGTCGATGCGCTTCTCTTCCTTGGTCTTTGCCGAAGAGACGGTGACACCGTGCTCGTCGATGGCGGTGACCATGGTGTTGAGGACTACCTCGACACCCGACTTCTCGAGCGAGGCCTGCGTGTACTCACTGAGCTTGCCGCCGAAGGCCGGAAGCGCAACGCCGGCGCCTTCGACCATGGTGACCGTGACCTCGTCGGCACTGATGTTGTTGATGGCCTTCGCAAAGTAGCGACGCGCCAGTTCCTTGATCTGTCCGGCGAGCTCGACGCCGGTCGCGCCTGCACCCACGACAACGAAGCTGAGTAGGTTGCGGCGAACCAGCGCGTCGTTGGTGGTGTGGGCTTCTTCGAAGCAGCGCAGGATCTGCTTGCGCAGCACCTCGGCGTCCTCGACGGTCTTGAGCTTGTAGGTGACCTTCTCGAACTCGTCATGACCGAAGTACGCCTGCGTGGCACCGGTGGCTGCGATGAGCGAGCGGTATCCGAGCGTATGGCGGGTGCCCGAGGCTTCGTAGACGACCGTGTTCTCTTCGGCGTTGACCTCGACGACGCGGCCGAGGCGCACGTCGGCGTTGGGGTACTTCTGCAGGATCGTGCGGATGGGCGGAGCAACCTCGCCGGCCGACAGAACACCCGTTGCCACCTGGTAGAGCAGCGGCTGGAAGAGGTGCTCGGTGGTGGCGGAGATGAGGACGAACGGCGTCTTGGACTTCGCGAGGGTCTTGGCCGCGGCGAGGGCTCCGAATCCCGAACCGACGATCACTACCTGAGTCTGCTCGTGTCCAGTCGCGTCGATGTCTGCGCGACCCGCAGCTGTTCTATCCACAACAAATCTCCTCAACCAAATTGAAAGTATGACTATTACGGTATGGACTGATCATGGGTCCGGTCCAGCTAGCTGGAGTATTCGCAAGACTGTTATCTCGATTGCTCATAAGTAAGCTGTCCTCATGGACTTCCGCCAACTCAAGTACTTCCTCGTCGTGAGCGAGGAACTGAGCTTCAGTCGCGCTGCCGAGCGCTGCTTCATCTCGCAGTCGGCGATCAGCCATCAGGTCGCGCGACTGGAGAAGGAGCTTGGCGCGACACTCTTCGAACGCTCGACCCGAGCCGTTCGCCTTGCCCCGGCAGGATCGCGACTCGTGCCCATCGCGCAGCAAGTCCTCAGCCTCGAAACGATGGCGTACTCCGTCGCACGCGACCCACGAGCCCGGATCCGGATCACCGGAAACATGAGCTTTGCCGCTCAGACGCTGGACGCCATCGCACACGTGCGCGAACTTCACCCCGACCTGGACGTCGAGTTCGTCATCAAGAGTTTCGCCCACCGCATGGACGCCGTGGCCTCCGGTGACGCCGACATCGCGCTGATTCGCGGCGGCGTCGACCGCCCCGGACTCGAGCCCCTGGACCTCGGCGTCGAGGACCTCTTGGTCGTCATGTCGAGTCGGCACCCCCTGGCCGGTCAGCAAAGCGTCGACCTCAACGACCTGGCCGCATATCCCCTGCTCTTGCCGCCACGCCAAAGCCAGGTGCTCATCCACAAGGTGGTCGAGGACGCGTTTCGCGAAATAGATCGACGCGTACAACTTGGCCCCGCAATTCCCAGCGATCACACCGCCACGCTGGACGTGATCACCAACCCTCGCGCCTGGACGCTGCTGTATTCGATCACCGCAGGCGAATCTCCACGTGCTGGAATCAGCTTCATGCGAGAATCGCACGGCCGCTTGCGAATTCCGGTGTCCGGGGTGACCCGTAGCGGCATCACCTTCTCCACCGAGTTCGCCGATCTGATCCAAGCACTCAAGGACGCAATGAACCCGTCTTTCACTGAATGAAAGTGCGATGGCGATCGACCTCCTCACAGAGCAACGTGGTGGGTAACCATGTGATGCGGCGCGCAGTCGCATCCCTTTCTCGAGGAGCGGCCATGTCGAGTTTGTTGAGCGAACCTGTGTGGGAATCGAAGATCTTCGACGGTGAATGGGTCCGCGGTAACGCCGAAGATCGCATCGTCGTCGAACCGGCCACGGGCAAGCAGTTGACGACGGTGGGCATGGCAACACCCGACGACGTGGCAGCCGCTGCAACAAAAGCTACTGCAGCTCAGAAGGATTGGGCAGCACGCCCCTACACCGAACGCGCCGCTGTTCTGCGCCGCGCCGGTCAATTGTTCGAGCAGTACGCCGACGAAATCGGCGAATGGGTGATCCGGGAGGCAGGCAGCATCCCGGCCAAGGCCGGACTGGAAACCCATACCGCTGCCGAGGAGTGCTACAACGCCGCAGCCCTGGCCGCACACCCCGTAGGTGAAGTGCTGCGCTCGGAGCAACCTCGACTGAGCTTCTCTCGTCGCGTACCCGTCGGAACCGTCGGCGTCATCGCACCTTTCAACTTTCCGATCATCCTGTCGATCCGGGCAGTCGCTCCCGCACTGGCACTGGGTAATTCGGTGATCCTCAAGCCTGACCCGCGCACGGCGATCTGTGGCGGTGTGGTTCTCGCTCGCATCTTCGAAGAAGCCGGCTTGCCCGCCGGAGTGTTCAGCATGCTGCCGGGCGGGGCTGACGCCGGTGAGGCAATCGTGGTTCATCCGAGCGTTCGCGTCATCGCATTCACCGGGTCGACCCGCGCCGGACGGGCTGTCGGCGAACTGGCAGGCCGCCACCTCAAACGAGCGCATCTCGAACTCGGCGGCAACAACGCGCTGATCGTCATGGACGACGTCGACCTCGAAAAGGCCGCATCTGTCGGCGCTTTCGGCTCGTTCATGCACCAGGGGCAGATCTGCATGACCACCGGCCGTCAACTGGTCCACGAAAGTATCGCTGCCGACTACACCGCACTCCTTGCCGAACGCGCCGACAAGCTTCCGGTAGGCGACCCGTTCACCGGTCAGGTCGCACTCGGCCCCATTATCGACGCCAAACAACGCGACCACATCCACTCCCTGGTCACCGGAAGCATCGCGGCCGGAGCAAAACTGGCTGCCGGTGGCACCTACGAAGATCTCTTCTACCGGCCCACCGTGCTGGCCGACACCCCACTGACCGCCCCGGCCTTCGCCGACGAGGTCTTCGGGCCGGTCGCACCGGTGACCTCCTTTGCCACCGTCGAACAAGCCGTCGCCATAGCCAACGATTCCGAATACGGATTGTCGCTGGGCATTCTGACCTCCGACGCCATGCGCGGACTCGAACTCGCTCAACAGATCCCCACCGGCCTCGTACACATCAACGATCAGACGGTCGGCGACGAAGCCGTCATCCCGTTCGGCGGCATGGCATCTTCGGGTAACGGCGGCCGCGTCGGCGGTATCGGCGCAAACCTCGACGCCTTCACCGAAACGCAGTGGGTGACGGCCCAGAGCACACTCCCGGTCTACCCCTTCTAGTTCGACAAACACCGAGCTGATTTGACAAATACCAGGCGTGTCCCGGTGGCTCACTGACCAGCATTGACGGGATCGATCTCGCGGACTTACCATCCAGAGAAAATTACTTCGCCACATTAAGCATTTTCTCTTGTAATTCCCGAGAAGGACCCACTTGACGAATTCAGTGACGACCGACAGTGCTGCGCAACCAACGGTCTGCGACACCCCGGATATATCCGTCGTAACATCCCCGCGCCGCGAGGCCGTCATCATCGGGGCCCTCAGCCTGGCCGCGATGATCGTCTCGATGATGCAGACGCTGCCCGTTCCGATTTTGGGACGCATTCAGTCCGATCTGGGCGCATCCGCGGCCGGCATCAGTTGGGTGACGACGGCGACATTGCTCTCGGCCGCCGTCTTCACTCCCCTGTTGGGCCGCTACGGCGATCAGCACGGAAAGAAGCGCACGCTGGTCGGCGTTCTGATCGTGATGGTCATCGGTTCGATCGTCGCCGCGCTGGCACACAATCTGCCACTTCTCATTCTCGGACGCGTCCTCCAGGGAACTGCCACCGCCATCTTCCCGCTGGCTCTTTCGGTTCTGCGCGAAGAGGTTCGCCCGCACAAGCTCCCCGGTGCGATGGCATTGGTCAGCGGAACTCTTGCATTCGGCAGTGGACTCGCCCTCGTGGCCACCGGACTTCTCACATCGGCTCCGGATGCCGACTACCGCAACGCCTTCTGGATGGCCACCGGGTTCGCGTTGCTTGCCCTCGTCGCCGTCATCACGCTGGTTCCGGCGACCAAGCACAAGAGCGGTGGGCGCGTCGACGTCATCGGTGCGCTGAGCCTGGGCGCTGCACTCCTTCTGCTCCTGTTGTCGATTTCGCAAGGCCACCAATGGGGTTGGATCTCGCCCTTGACCATCGGTGTTTTCCTGGGCTCGATCGTGATGTTCGCAGTCTGGGTCTGGATCGAGAAGATCGTCGACGAACCGCTGGTCGACATGCGGATGTTCGTCCACCGGCCCGTGATGATGGCGAACCTGGCAGGGGTCATGCTGGGCTTCGGAATGTTCGCCAACTTCCTGGGCATCTCCTATCTCGTGCAACTTCCCCACGCCCTCACGGGATACGG
Source organism: Rhodococcus sp. NPDC060176 (assembly GCF_042728675.1). Lineage (NCBI taxonomy): Bacteria > Bacillati > Actinomycetota > Actinomycetes > Mycobacteriales > Nocardiaceae > Rhodococcus > Rhodococcus sp. NPDC060176. Next base: position 447,482 of record NZ_JBHWYS010000001.1, on the reverse strand, counting down.
ATTCGACGCCAGCATTCTGCGTGCGTCGGTGGAATTCCTATTGCCGGGAGCGATTGCCTCGCTGATCGCAGCACCGATCGGCGGGCGCCTCATCAGAGTGCGCGGGCCACGCTTCGTCCTGGGACTCACCGCGATCTGTGGTGCGGTGCCATTCGCCTGGCTCGCGTACGACCACACGCACACCGCATCGGTCATCGGTGCCGGCATCGTGATCGGCACCGCCGTCAGCCTGGGTTACGCGGCCATGCCCGCGATCATCATGTCGAGTGTTCCGCATCGCCAGAGTGGAATAGCCAACGGCATCAACTCGATCTCCCGTTCCACCGGCAGCGCCATGGGCAGTGCAGTGGTGACCACGATTCTCGCCTCGATGACCATCGCGAACCTTCCCGAGGGCGTAGCCGCTCTGCCCAGCGAATCCGCCTTCACCGTCACGTTCGTCACCGCCGCCGTGGCCTTCGCCCTCGTCGGTTTGGTCGGGTGGCTTGGTCTGCGCCCGGCGCGTTCCCCAGCCTCCACGGAATAACCTCCCGCTGCGTGAGATCGGAAGTACCGCAGGGGGTTAAGCGCACCGTAGCCTGCGCAGATGCCAGGTGAGACGCTCTACGTGATCGACCGGATAGTCACGAATCCCGGATGTGGGAAGAAGTTCGTCGACGAGTTTCGCGCCGGCTACCTGCCGAATGCCAGTCGCCGCAACCTGACTCTCGACAACATGCTTGTCAGTCCGCCGCTGTGGGCCGAGGACGAGTCCAACATCGTCACGATCACGTGGACCGTCGAGGGGACCGCCGGTTGGTGGGCGATGACTCGTTCGAGCCGCGGTGACGCCACTCTCCGGCAATGGTGGGACGCAATGGCTCCGCTCATTGCCGAACGAAGCCGCACCATGGCTGCCGCTGCCGACGACGTCGACGGACTGGCCGATGTATAACGTCACAAGGGTGGTTTTTGCAGCCGACACCGCGGACTCGGCCAGCTGGGTCAATGCGATGAACACCATTGCAGCAGTGGCAGAATCGTCTGGATCAGTTCGCCATCTCGTCACCGCCACACTGCCCGGCGTCATCAACGGCGGAGAGCTGATCATGCATCTCCAGTTCGAGGACGAAGCGTCGTGGCAGGCCGCTCGAGGTGCCGTTGACGCCGGACTTCACCACGACGCCGTCGAGCGCTTTCACGGCGCCGAGTACGCTTCCGGAACCGAGGGTCGCTCGCGCGCCACCGGCCCGAACGGGGTGTACCGAGCGCTGCTGATTCGCGTTGCACCCCATACCCCCGAGGACGCAATCGAACGCTTCGAAAGCGACTTGCTGAAGATGCCCGCGCATATCTCCTCGATCGCTGCCTGGCGGCTCAGTCGAGTGAGCGCAGCGACCGGCGCACCATCTGCATGTGACGAAGCACCGTGGACCCATGTGTGGGAGCAGGAGTTCACCGATCTCGCGTCACTGCAGACCCAATACCTCGACCATCCGATCCATTGGGGCGTCGTTGATCGATGGTTCGACCCCGAATGCACCGAAGTCATTGTTCGGGACAGAATCTGTCATACCTTCGGCGAATTGAGCGAAGAACTCCTATCGAGTGACGGCTGACGCCTCGCGAATCATCGCCCAAACTTTCTGTCGTGCAGGTTCCGTGAGCGACAACGACGGAATAGTGAGGAACCCGTGAAATAGCCCGTCGAAGCGATGATGCTGCACCGGGACGCCGGCCGAGGCAAGTAGTTTCGCGTACTCGTCGCCGGCCGAGCACGGCGGATCCAGCTCAGCTGTCACGATGACGGCCGCTGGAAGATCGGCGAACGACTCTGCCCGAGTAGGTATCACCCGCACGTCATCTCGGCGTTCGGGCGCATATTGGTCCCAGTACCACTTCATGGCCGTGGTCGTGTTGTAGTGGTCGGTGCCGTAGAGACGGTAGGACTCGGTGTCGAAATCGTCGTCGATCACGGGATAGATGAGAACTTGCGCCGCAACCTCCGGACCTCCACGATCGCGGGCGGCAATGGCAACTGTCGCAGCGAGATTGCCACCCGCGCTGTCACCGGCCAGCACGATCCTGCTCGGGTCAGCGCCGTACTCTGCCGCGTGCTTCGCTGCCCACTCCACTGCTGCATACACGTCGTCGTGTGCTGCCGGGGCGGGATGTTCAGGGGCCAGACGATAATCGACGGAGACCACAACGGCGCCGACACCTTCCGCCATGGACCGGCAGAATTCATCATGGCTGTCCAGGTCGCAGAACACGAAGCCTCCGCCGTGAGCGAAGACGACCAGCGGAATGGCGTCGGACGAAGTGCGCGGGCGGTAGACGCGGATCGACAGATCTCCCCCGGGGCCGTCGATTGCGAGATCTTCGACCGCACGCATGTCGGGAAGCCGCTCCAGCGGAGCTCGTCGATTCCGAAGCAAAGCGCGTAACTCCGACGGGTCGAAGCTGGTGACGTCCGGAAATGCTGCGTTGAGCGTGGCCAGCATTGTGACGACTTCCGCGTGAATTGTCATGGGCACTCCTGATCTCGGACGTCGGGCATTCGCCAAGGTAAATCGCCCACGGCCGAGTGAGAACACACCCTCCCGATCAGTGGTCTGTTTTGTAGCGAGAGTCGTGAGAAACGAGAAGGGAGACCACACCTCGTTGTGTGGTCTCCCTTTTCGATTCGGTTCAGCCGATCAGGTTTCAGCTCCTACTGCGAGCATCTACCTTGTCGTCGTCGTCATCACGATCGCCGGCCGCGAGCTCGATGCCCGAAGCCTCTGTCTCGGCTTCACTGCCTGCCTTCCCGAGCTCGACCGGAGTGTCACCGGGCGCAACCTCTTCTGCCTCAGGCTCTTGCGGTAGCGGTTTCTTGAGGCTCAGGATGATCGAGCCTGCCAACACCACGATGATCACCGCGAGGCTGACCAGTGAGGGAATCTCGGGGATCGACGTGCTGATCACCTTGTGGCTGGCCTGCATGATCAGCTTCACGCCGATGAAGGCGAGGATGATCGACAGACCCTTGGAAAGGTAGTGGAACTTCTCAAGCAGACCCGAGAGCAGGAAGTACAGGGCACGCAGTCCCAAGATCGCAAACGCGTTGCTGGAGTACACGATGAACGGATCGTCACTCACTGCCAGCACTGCCGGGACACTGTCGACTGCGAACACGAGGTCGGCAGCTTCGATGGCGACGACGACGGCGAACAGCGGTGTTGCGACGCGCTTTCCGGCTTCCTTGACGAAGAACTTGGTTCCGGCGTATTCCTCACGGACCGGCATGATCTTGCGCAGCAGGCGAACTGCCAGCGAGGTTCCCGGATCGAAGCTCTCGTCGTCATCCTTGAGCAGCTTGTACGCGCTGTAGAGCAGGATGGCGGCGAAGACGAACAGCACGGCCGTGAACTTGCTGACCACGGCAACGCCGGCGGCGAGGAAAATACCGCGGAAGATCAGCGCGCCGATGACACCGAAGAACAGCACACGGTGCTGGTACTCACGGGGCACCTTGAAGTAACCGAAGATCAGGGCGAACACAAAGAGGTTGTCGACGGAGAGGCTCTTCTCCAACAGCCAGGCCGTGGTGAATTCGACGCCCGAGTTCACCCCCAAGGTCAGGGTGACAACCACCGCGAACACGAGAGACAAACCGACCCAGAGTGCACTCCACCAGGCCGCTTCCTTGAAGCCGATGACGTGCGCGCCGCGGTGGGCGAGCAGGTCGATGAGCAACATGACGACGATGACTGCGGCGAACGCGGCCCACGCCCACATGGGAACGTTCATCGCTGACCACCTACCCGAATGGCACTGATGACTGCGGTCACGGGGAGCTCCTTCACTGGGTTCGGACGGCCGTCTCGCCGTCTTCTCCAGTGTTCCTTGCCGACTTCTATCCATCCCTGTCGAAATATCGACGACTTTTAGACCTGAAGTTGCCGATACCCTGCAATCTGAGGGTGTTGCGGCCGAAACCGCCGTTGGAAGGCATCTTGTTCTAGCCTGGCAAGCATGAGCACCTCGTTGTACTACTCCGCCGTCCGCACTACACCGCTGACCGACGACGAGAAGGCCGAAGTCGACCGACTCATCGCCGTCCACAACGACGAATTTCCGTTCGACTACGAGGTCCTGGACCTCTACCCGTCGGATATCCCCAACACTCTGCTCAACGGTTCGACCAAGATCTCGAGCGATCCGACCGAGGTAATTCCTTCGCTCGTCTACTGGTTCAACGCTCTGACCGAGCTTCGCAGAGCAGTGCCGGACGCAGACTGGGACGTTTCACTCGACGACACCCCTGCCGATTGGGATGACAACTCCGGCTACTCGCTCCCCGGCCTCGACGACATGCAATAACGAATCACCCGGCGGGCAAGACGCTGACCCCGTAGCTCTCCAGCGCGATGAGCGCCAACTCCGTCGGCAGGCGCCGATCGTCCACGCTGCGACCTAGTAGCTTTTCGGCCTGATCGAGTCGATACCGCACAGTGTTCTTGTGCAGGCCGAGCGCCGCGGCCGTAGCCGCTGCAGTGCAATTGTTCTCGTAATAGACCCGGACGGTGTCACGGATACGCGTCGTGACGCTGTCCGTGCCGGCCAGGCCTTTCAGTTCCCGAGCCACCAACGCACGCAGTTCGCCCAGATCTTCGGTAAGCAGACAGGGAACCTGAACGTCCTCGTAGACGGTGACGGGCGAAGAACCCGTCGAGCGGACTGCGACGCGCTGCGCGGCGAGCGCCTCGCGATGACTGCGAGCGAATCCCTCCATTCCGTAACCGCTGGCCCCCACTGCGACACGAAGATCCGCATTCCGAGCATGATCGAGCGACGCCCACTCCAGGTGGCCGAAATGCGCGACCCACGACCACACCTCGCGCGCACCCGAAGGTAGCGTCAGCACACGCTCGCCGTTCGACTCGCCCACCAAGGAACGTGCATACGAGTCCAATCGCGCCAATACGTCTGCAGCCGGGTCGGTGTCGTCCGTCCAGAGAACAAATGCAGTGTGGTGGCGCCGCATCGGGTAATCGAGAATCTGCGAAACCTCTTCGGAGTGAAGAGCTCGCCGGCGACGATCGCGTGAACGGTCTCGGATCGACGCGCAAAAGCGCCGCGCGCCAGGCTCTCCCGCTCCTTCGCATATGTGGCCACCAACAATTCGGTGGTCACCTCCAGCCATCGCATCGCCGAACCCCACACCCGAACGAGAAGTGCGCGTTTGAGTTCCGGACCGATCGGGAGTGCCTCGATCGACTCGTCGACGAAACCCAGCATCGCGAGGCGTCCGGCGCCGTAGATCTTGAGCAGGACTCGAAGATCCATTCCGCGCCTGGCAACGGTGAGCGCAAGCGCAACCGACTCCGCCGGCGGCGTGACCTCCTGGGAACCACCCGCGATCGCGGCCACGATGACGCGGAGCTGCGCCGCGGTGCTTGCATCCACATCGCGTCGCAGCTCCCTGTCCGCTGCGACTTCCGGATTGGCCATGGCAATGGCGTCGTCGATGCGTTGGACGAAACCGTCGATCACCTCCGGCTGGAGATAGATGGGGGCGAGATTTGCAATCCAGCCGTCCAACTCCGATGTGTCCATATCCGTCTCCCCGATTCGTGGCCCCAATTGTGACTTTGTCACAAACCTAGCGTTCGAGTTCGGGCATCAAGCCCTAGTAACCCGGCTTCGGCTGGTCCACAATCACATCTCACTGCAGTTTCACGGCGCTGCAGATTTACCTCACTGCAACCCCATCCCCTATCTTTGGAGACGCTGGAGCAAATGAACAAGCCTTTCGACGGTCAGGTAGTGGTCATCACCGGCGGCGCCCGAGGCATCGGATACGCCACCGCGAAGCGGCTCATCAGCCTCGGTGCGACGGTCGCGATCGTCGACATCGACGAAGGCACTTTGATGCAGGCGGCGCAGGATTTGGGCATCCGCACGTTCGGCCGCCTCGACGTCACCGATCCCGCATCGTTCTTCGACTTCCTCGACACCGTCGAAGGTGAACTCGGCCCGATCGACGTACTGGTCAACAATGCGGGCATCATGCCGGTCGGCCGGATCGTCGACGAGGACGACACCGTGACCAGGCGCATCATCGAGATCGACGTCCTCGGGGTGATCACGGGAACCAAGCTCGCATTGCGACGGATGCTGCCGCGGGGGCGCGGACACGTCATCAACATCGCTTCGCTTGCCGGCGAACTCCCCTGCCCGGGTTTGTCGACCTACTGCGGCGCCAAGCATGCAGTCTTGGGATTCACCGATTCGGTCCGCAAGGAAGTTCGTGGCACCGGAGTGCACGTCTCGGCCGTATTGCCGACGCTCACCAACACCCAACTCACCTCGGGCACTTCGGGAATGAAGGGATTCCGCGAGGTTCAGCCGGAAGAAATCGCCGAAGCCATCGTCGGACTGATCACCAAACCTCGACCACGCGTGCGCATTACGCGAGCATCCGGACTACTCGTCCAGGCGCAAGGGTTCTTCCCCCGGCGACCGTACGAGGCATTGAGCCGCCTGTTCGGCGTCGAGACGCAGTTTCTCGGCGACGTCGACACCGCGGCACGTGCCGCCTACGAGGAGCGTGCCCGCGCAAGCTGATCAGGTCAGCTCGGTGGCAGGCCAATCGAGCAGCTTCGCGCCCAGCACAGCTGCGTGCAGCGCGAAGCTGTCGTTGGGGTCGTTGACGTTCTGGCCGGTAAGTTCGCGGATGCGGTCCAAGCGGTACGTCACCGCACGGACGGACAGATGCAGGTCTCGGGCGGTCTTCGCCGTGTTGCCGCCGGCGGAGAAGTACGCAAGCAAGGTGTCGATCATCGGCCCAGCGCCGCCGCGTGCCTCGAGCAGCGGCGTGAGAAGCGTCTGGATCAGGTCGGTGACCGCTGGTCTGTCGTTGACCAGAACCCGGTAGACCAGCAGATCGCGAGCGTCGATGATCGGTGCGTTCAACGACAGTCGCTGCGCCAGGTCGAGTGCGTCGAGTGCCTCCCGGTACGACGCCACCACGCCCGAAGCGGTGGCGCGCGGGCGCCCGACCGCGATCTGCCAAGTGCCGTCCAATACGCGTCGCTGCAACTGCACTCGCCCGTCGTTATCGGTTACGGCGCCTGTCCCCGGTCCGAGAGCCGACCGAATCCCGGCCAGCACGTGGTCGACGGCATCGCGATCCGGCGCGGCGAAAACGACGACCAGTTTGCCGCTCTTGCTGGCAACCAGCGCGTCGGCGTCACCTTTGCTGCCCAGAACGGCACGTTCGACAGCTCGCACCAAAGGGTTGTCGTCGGTGAACTCGCGGGCTGCGGTCACTACTGCGACGGCATGCGGACCACTGAGGTGGAGACCGAATCCTGAAGCGCGACCCAACAATCCGACGACGTCGGCGCCGCCGGTCAACAAGTCATCGACGAACTCACGGCGTGCCGATACCTGCGAACGGACCAGAGATCGCCTGGCCAGCTGAAATCCTTCGGCCAGTTCGGCCACGGCATCGTCGACGGCGCGGAGCATGACTTCGCCGGCCGCCACGACGGCATTCGGATCCGATTGCGCCGCAACAACAGCGGGAAGCTCACGCCACAGACGCCAGGCCGACGAGAGGTACAGATCGAGCAGCGCTCTCAGGGCCACACCCTGCTGCGCTGCTTCTTCACCGCGGGCACGGAAACGGTGCAACTGACGACGCTGCAGCGGTTTCCCGTCACAGACAGCGTCGCTGAGCACGTCGAGGAAGTCGCCCAGCAGATCGACGGGTAGGCCACCGGCGTCGTCGGCCCCTGCCGCCGCGACCCGGCGTATGGCGTCGTCAGGTACCCCGGTTCGGCTCACCCTCGCATTCTCTCACTGTGCGCGGCCTTGCTTGGCGTCAGGAAAGCCGCATCGAGCCCGTGTCGATGTAGCGCTGATGGAACGAGAATGCCTCGCCCAGGAGGTGCGGAGTCTGCCCGGCACCCGGTTGAGCGTCGGCGCGAGCGATGTAATCGTGAAGGAGTGGCCGGAACTCCGGGTGAGCACACTTGTCGACGATCAGGCGTGCGCGGCGCCGCGGCGACAAACCGCGCAGATCAGCCAACCCCTGCTCGGTGACCAAGACCTGAGTGTCGTGCTCGGTGTGGTCGACGTGCGGAACCATCGGCACGATCGCCGAGATCTCGCCGCCGCGGGCCGTCGACGGACTCAGGAACATGGACACGTAGCCGTTGCGGGCGAAGTCCCCCGAACCGCCGATTCCGTTCATGATCTTCGTCCCCATGACGTGCGTCGAGTTCACGTTGCCGTAGATGTCGGCCTCGAGCATCCCGTTCATGGCGATGATTCCAAGTCTGCGCACCACCTCGGGGTGGTTGCTGATCTCCTGCGGACGGAGCGTGATGTGGTTGCGGTAGAAGTCGATGTTCGCAGTCAGTTCCTCGATGCCTTCGTCGGTGAGCGCCAAAGCCGTCGACGACGCATGCGCGACGGTGCCGTCCTTGATCAGCTTCAGCATCCCGTCCTGGATGACCTCGGAGTAGCAGGTCAACCCGCGATACGGCCCGCGATCGAGACCTCCGAGCACCGCGTTGGCGACATTGCCGATGCCCGCCTGCAGCGGAAGCAACGTATCGGCCGGCATCCGTCCGGCGCGCACCTCGAAGTCGAAGAATTCCAGTACGTGCCCGGCGATCGCCTCGCTGACGGCGTCGGGCGCAGAGAGCGGACTCGCGCTGTCTCGGCAGTTGGTCTCGACAACGGCCACCACCTTGGCCGGGTCCACCCGGAACGTGGTCTGGCCGATCCGGTCCTCGACGCGGATGATCTGGAGCGGCTTGCGATGCGGCGGCAACGCCGTGCCGTAATAGACGTCGTGAATACCCTCCATCGCCTCGGGCACCCAGGAGTTGACCTCGAGGATGACCTTGTCGGCGACGTCGAGCCACGTCTTGTTGTTGCCGATCGACGCGGAGGGAATCAGTTCACCCGATTCGGTGATACCGGCGACCTCGACCACCGCGACGTCGACATTGCCGTAGTAGCCCTCCCACACCTGCTGAGCCACGTGGGAGAGATGGATGTCGACGTAGTCCATGCGACCGTCATTGATCCGGCGACGTGCGGTGGCCTCGGACTGATACGGCATACGCAGTGCGATTCCGTCGACTTCGGCGAGCAGCCTTTCGGTCTCGGTGGACACCGAAGCACCGGTCAGGAGATTGATCGTGAAGTTCGATCCGTTGCCGCGGGTCTGGTGAATACGCTCGGCCAGGGCCGGGATGACGACCTTGGGCGTACCGGCGCTTGCGAAACCGCTGATCGCGACAGTGTCATCCGGATTGATGAACTTCACGGCGTCGGATGCGGACATCACCTTCGACGCAAAGGCTGTGGCGCGGATGCGGTTGGAGATAGCTTTGTGTCCGGTCTCACCGAGGGTTGAACTCACGCCATCAGGATAAACACGGCACGTCGAAGCGATTTACGGGGATAACCCAGACAGAATCGCCCCGACGTGCTATGTGCTCCGACGTGCTGTGTGCTCCGATCAGCTGACGACGCCGTACACGCCTTCGCCGACCAAGCTCGCGATCCGATACTTCTGGATCTTGCCCGAGCCTGTCAGTGGGAATGCTTCCGCGCTGAACCATTCCTTGGGTGCCTTGTGGCGCGCTAGTCGTTCGTTGCAGAACTCGATCAGTTCGGCGGCAGTCGGTTGATCGGACTCGTCCTTCCAGCGGATGACGGCAACCACGCGCTCACCCCACACCTCGTCGGGAACACCGACGACCGCCACATCGAGGATCTTCGGATGCGTAAAAATTACGGACTCGACCTCACGCGGATAGATATTCTCCCCGCCGCGGATGATCATGTCCTTGAGGCGTCCGGTGACCCGGACGTATCCACGTTGATCCATCGTCCCCAAGTCGCCGGTATGCAACCACCCGTCCTTGTCCACGGTCGCGGTCGAGGCCTCTGGATTGCGGAAGTACTCGGTCATGACGAGGTACCCGCGAGCGCAGATCTCACCTTGTTCGCCGAGCGGAACGCTGTCCCCGGTCACGACGTCGGAGATCTTCACCTCGACCTGTGGCAACGCGAGGCCGACCGTCTCCGACTTGTCTTCGGGGGTGTCGGCCGGACTGGTCTGCGTGATCACGGGACTGGCTTCGGTTTGTCCGTAGACGATGCTGAATCCCGCACCGAATGCCGACTCCACCGTGCTGACGAGTTCGGGCGGTACCGACGATCCACCGGATACGACCACTGAGCACGCCGAGAAATCGCGGCTGGCGAAGGTCGCGTCGTTAATCATGGCGATCAGCATCGTCGGTACTCCACTGACGACGTCGGCGTGAAAGCGTTCTGCCGCATCGAGAACCGCAACCGGATCGAAGTACTGGATCAGGCCTATGGACATTCTTCGCTGTGCGGCACCGAGAACCAGGATGCCGCATCCGGCCGTGTGGAACAGTGGCATGGCCGAGACGACCGAACCCCGTTCGGGGAATTGACCTCTCCGGCTGACGAAATCGGCGTTATTGACCAAACCTCGGTGATGCAGCAATGCACCCTTGGGCACACCGGTGGTTCCCGACGTGTACTGAATCTGCGCATTGTCATCGGGAGAGACTTCCGGCAGAGCGCCCCGCTCGCCGGTCCAACCTCGAACCTGACGATCCCAGTCTTCGAAGTTGACTGCCAGAACCTCCTCTCCCGCAATCGAAATTGCCTCGGACGCCACCGCCGCCATGTCACCGCCGCGGAACTTTCCGGTGTGGAAGAGCCCGCGGGACTGGGACTGCGACAAGACGTACGCCAGTTCCTCCGCACCCAACGCCGGATTGGCAGTCACCAGAACCATTCCGGCGAGCGCGGCGCCGTATTGCAGGATCATCCACTCCGGAACGTTCGGAGCCCAGACGGTGATCCGGTCTCCGCGATCGAACTGGGACAAGAGGTAGTGAGCACACCCCTCCGCTTCGTCCAGCAGTTGCGCGAAGGTCCACGTACGATCGGTTTGGGCGGCCCCGGACAACGAATATGATTGCGCCGGAACTACTTCTCTGATTGCAACCAGATTCGGTGAGTCCGCGGCGCACTCTCGCAGCAGCCCGCCCACGGTTTGTTCCGCAATCGGGTCCGACACGTCAGCGGGGAAGTACGACGTTTCGAGAACACTGCTCATCTCACATCCACTTTCTATCGAGGAGGGGTGTCGGACGCGGGGAGCGGCCCGCCTCCGTCTGGAATCTTGCGCCCGGAATCGCGATATTGCACCGCGGCATGAAATCCGTCGCGCTCGGCAAAATCCTTGAACCAGCGCCCTTCCGGTGAGTGACGCGTGATTCCGTCGAACAGGGTTGCCAGCACCTGAGTGCCCTGCAGCCCCATATTGTCGTACGCCTGATTGATCATCATCTTCTGCATAGCCAACTGATTGAGCGGGACACCGGCAATGCGATCCGCCAACGCTTCCACTGCTGAGTCCAATTCATCGGCCGGCACCGCTTCGAGTGCCAACCCCCAATCGGCTGCGGTGACACCGTCAATAGTGTCGCCAGTCAACAACATTCGCTTGGCCCGCTGGGCTCCCAGTCGATACACCCACATCGCCGTCGTCGGGCAACCCCAGACGCGCGCAGGCGGGTACCCGATGTGGGCGTCGTCGGCCATGATCAGCATGTCGCAGGACAGCGCGATGTCGCTCCCGCCGGCGATTGCGTAACCCTGAACCTTGCAGATCGTCGGCTTGAGTGATCGCCAGAGCGTGAAGAAGTCGTCGGTATTCTGCTTCATCCCCCGAAAGTCCTTGATGGGGTCCCATACCGGGCCCTGGTTCCACTTTCCGTCGAGGTCTCCTTCAGCGAACTTCTTGAGGTCGTACCCGGCGCAAAACGCCTTGCCGGCACCTTGCAAGATGATCACGCGAACATCGTCGTCGTCGTTGGCTGCTGCCACCGCATTTCGAATGTCCGACGGCATCACGTCATCGATCGCGTTGAGCCGATCGGGTCGGTTGAGCGTGATATACGCCTTACCGTCCGAGGTCTCGTACTTCAGGGTCGCAAAATCCGTCATCATCGGTCCTGTCGACAGAGCACACCTCGATCGGAACGAGTTGCGCTAGTTCTGGGTGAGGAGCAGGCGAACGACGCCTGCCCATTGACTGATCGAACGACGCGCAGAGGCGTCGCTCTTCTGCACTGCGCGGGACAGCGCCAAACCACGGAGCATCAGCACCGTCAGATCTGCAATCTGCGAATAGTTCTCGGAAGCAACAATTTCGGGACCGAAAGCGTCGTGGACAACACGCTGCAGATCCCGCCCGGCGACGCGCTCCGATTCTCGAAGTACCTCTGCCAGAACCGGATCCGTCCGAGCTGCGGACCACAGTTCGAGTTCCGCTTGAAACGGCGGCCGAGTCAACGCCGAATACAAAGCGGAGATCGAGTTCTCGATCGTGTCCACCGACGGATCCTGCCGAGACATCGCCGCTCTTACCGCCGCCTCGTTCCGCACGACGATGTTCGACACCAACGCCGCAGTCAACTCCTGCATGTTCGGAAAGTGGTGCAGCAGAGCGCCACGACTGACTCCGGCAGCGGTTTGCACCGACTGCGTCGTCAACGACGAATACCCGTCCGCGATCAATAAATCCGTTGCCGCGTCAAGAATTCGGTGGCGTGTCGCTTCGCGCTGCACATCACGCAGAGTCACGCTCACACCTCCAGCTTCTCGAGTGGCATGGCTCACAGTTTCACAGTCCATTTAGACTGTCAATAGGTCTCGGCTCCGCGCGTACGCTCGAGGAACCCGACCCGCATACAGGATGGAGCTTCGCGTGGAGACCACTCCGCCGACCGTCTCACTGACGCTCGATGAACTTGCCTCACGCGCCAATTCCCTGATCACCGACAACCGCCGGCACATCCTCGGCATCACGGGAGCGCCGGGAGCCGGAAAATCGACGGCGTCACAGGCTATTGCACGGAAACTGGGTTCTCGTTGCGCCGTCGTCGAGATGGACGGTTTTCATCTTGCCAATCAGGAACTCGACAAGCTGGGCAGGCGTGCACGCAAAGGCGCTCCGGACACCTTCGACGCCGGCGGATACGCGGCTCTACTGCGCCGGCTCCAAACCTCGGATGCCACCGTTTACGTCCCCGTCTTCGATCGCGAGATCGACGAATCAATCGGCAGTGCAACCTCCGTCGATCCACATACACCGTTGATCGTCACCGAAGGGAACTATCTTCTCCTACCGACCGGTGGGTGGCCTGAAGTGCGTGCGACACTCGACGAGGTCTGGTATCTGGACGTTCCGGAGGCGACTCGCACGGAACGCTTGGTGACACGCCACAGCCGCTTCGGAAAGAGTTCCGAAGCGGCTGCCGAGTGGGTGGAACGGGTGGATCAACCGAACGCCGACCTGATCAGGGCAGTCAGGTCACGCGCGGATCTGATCGTCGAGATCGTGCCTGCACCTTCTCGTCAACCAACTAAGCAACCTGCGTCACCCCGAAAATGACCGTCCGCGGGGATGAAGACCCAGTTCATGCAGGCTTGTCACCGACAATACATACGTTCGTATTTAATTTCATGGTTGAGGATCATGTCAATTGTTCTCCACGTTGAACCTCGACAGTTGCGCAGCAAATAGATTCAGCACGTTGGCGGTGATCCGCTCGGTAAAAGGATCGCGATTGATCAGTCCGTTCACCCATTCGGCAGAACCAGCGTTGAACACCGTCCCGCGACCTCGCCTGTGACAGGTGACCATTCCCGATCCGTACTCGAGATCACGAAGATGCTCAGGTGGATCACTCCCGTAAAAGCATTCGACGATTCCCCGCGCGGCCGCCAAGGGTGCACCGATCGGACTCGTTCCGTTCCATCTGTCCCGTGAACCGGCTACCGCCGGTGCCATCGCAATGATCTCCAAATCTTCGGGTGCACCGTCGACTCCGGTGGCGTACGGCTGACCCTTCCTGAACGTGTAGTCCACGCCGTCCATGGCAAAACCGGCAATACATTGAGAGTTTCCGAAGTTGTCGCCGTAATACAGATCGGTTCCGTTCAACGCCCAATGGTCAGGGCGATACACCGTGAAACCGCCGGAAGACCTGGGAGTTGTTGCGCCGTAACGGCTGTAGACGCCGGCCATACCGGTCGAACCCATAGTCCACGCACCTGGCCGGCTGATTTCGGGCGAATCCCACGCAGTCGTCACCCGCGTCGGGTCGACCTCACGAATCGGATCTTCGAAAGGGTCCCTGTAGCAGACCTGCGCCTCACCTTCGATGCGTATCTGCCACAGGAAGTTCCCGCCGAATCGCGCCAAACCACCTCCGCCTTCGACGAACGCGTCGATACGGTCACGCATTTCCCATGACCAGCACTCGTCGTGGCCGACGATGACGGCGCATGAATACCCTTGCAGTACTGAAGGATCCTCGTGCAGGTCATGCTGAGTGACGTGGTGTACAAGAAAGGCTTGCTCTTCCGCCCACACCGTGAAGGGGCGCTCGTACGTGGCCCAGAACGCGTCAGCGTGGTGGCGCGAGTAGCCGTTCACCCAGGCCCACTCGTACGGCGGGTGGCGCGGAATCCATCTAACTCCCGGCGTATCGGTATGGGTATTACGCGCTGCGCCTTCGGGTTTGCGCAACATACCTCGCGCAATGGGACGTTGCGTCGAGGAGATCGGTGTCGCCACGTCTCCGGAACCGTCCGGAACACCCCGGTATTGGTTTGCCCCACCCCAGTCGTTGTAGGCCAACATCGTGCTCGTCGTGTGAATGAGAACAAAGTCGGCGTGGTCGGCTTCACGCGCCTTGACTATGAAGAAACCCTCCCGTTCCACGACCACACCTTCATGGCGCATTCGGACCACGATCAAGTACATTCCCGACGCCCAGTTCGGGGCGACTGTGAAGGCAACGGATTCCGACCAATCGCAACCAACCGCATAGGCGTTGTCGGGCGTCGACTGTTGTTTTCCCGGGAGACCGAGGTACTTGACGATGCTCTGCGGACGCGCGCCGTCTCGCACCACCTCGAGGTCGTATTCGTCAGCGGTGGTGTGCACCCGAATGGAGACGGTGTCGCCGGCGAAATACGAGAACTTGTCTGCGTACACCCAGATCTCCGGCCCTCCCGGACTGATCCCCGGCCGTTCGACCAAACCACCGGGGACCGACCACGCGTATTCGCTCACGCCACAGGCCGCTCGATCGACGGGTCCAAGCCCGAGGGCGTGAAGCAGCCGTAGCGCGCCGTACCTGCAGGCATAGGTCCGCGGGCCGCAAACCGGACCGGGACGGCCGGCTGCGGCGGCGCGACAGTGACGCCATGGAAGACCGTATGCCCGCTGTCGACCGTTCCAGTCCAAATCCTCTGGATGGGCGAATACAAGGTGGGATCTTTGCCCACCTGCCGCGGGACGGTTCCGTCGATCATGAAGTGACTCCGTGAGTTCTCGCAAGCATGCGCTTTGGACTGAAACGAGGGTGCCAGGTTCATCCGAGATTCATTCGAGGTTCATCCGATGTTGCCCAACGAACTACGAGAGTGCCGAATCGTTTCAGCGCTGTCAATATATTGCAGTGAAACGATTCGGCAATTTACTCTCGCGCAACAACCGTCCGTCAGGTTTGTCTTCCAGTGACGATTGGACCTCATGAAGTGCCGTCATGTCGTGTGACGCTTGGGGACGATCGACCCCAGGCAGCGCAATCGAATTCGAGTGAACTATGGCTTCGTGACGTGCATGACGTGCTTGACCCGCGTGTACTCCGCGAGCGCGAACTCCGACAGGTCCTTCCCGTAACCCGAACCACCGAAGCCGCCGTGCGGCATTTCCGCGGTGAGAGCCCCGTGCACGCCGACCCAGACGCAGCCGAAGTCCAGTTCGGCAGTCATCCTCATCGCAGTGCCGTGATCGGACGTCCACACACTCGACGCGAGAGCGTACTTGGTCCCATTCGCAAGTTCGATCGCCTCGACTTCAGTGGAGAACGACTGCACCGTGACAACGGGCCCGAATATCTCTTCCTGAACCAACTCGTCGTCCTGCCGCACCCCGGAAATGACAGTCGGCAGATAGAAAAAACCAGATCCGGCAGGCTTCCCTCCACCAACACGTACGTTCGCATTTGTGGAACGTCTTTCTACCAACTCTGCCACCCGATCACGATGAGCGCGGCTGACCAGAGGGCCGAGACAATCGCCCGAGTCCGGGCCTCCCAACCTCAAGTCCGCGGCCGCAGCCGTCAACTTTTCGGTGAACTCTTCCGCTACCTCTTGTTGTACGAGAATCCTCGTTGCAGCGGTGCAATCTTGACCGCTGTTGTAAAAGGCGCCGGCAACGATCCCCGCGACTGCTCCGTCCAGGTCCGCATCCGCAAACACGACAGCTGGAGCCTTACCTCCGAGCTCGAGGTGTAAAAGCTTGACGTCTTCGGATGCCGCCTTGGCGACCGAAATACCCGCTCTCGTCGACCCCGTCAGCGCGATCATGCGAGGCGCCGGATGAGCGACAAGCGCGGCTCCGGTATCGCGATCGCCACACACCACATTGAGCACTCCAGGCGGATAGATCTGCGCAGCAAGAACTCCCAGCATTACTGCAGTTTCCGGAGTCTCTTCAGCCGGTTTGAGCACGAGGGTGTTTCCCGTCGCGAGTGCCGGCGCGATCTTCCAGACCGCCATCATCAGCGGATAATTCCACGGTGCGATTGCACCGACTACACCGATCGGCTCACGCCTGACATACGAGGTGGCGCCCTCGGTGTATTCCATTGCGGCAGTACCCGGCAATGAGCGAGCGATACCAGCGAAGTACCGCAGAAAATCGACACACTGCGGGATCTCGTCGTCTCGCACCTGCCTGAGAGGCTTTCCGGTACTGCGGCATTCAACCTCGAGGAAGTACTTCGCATTCGATTCCAGAGCGTCCGCCAGTGCCAGTAGCAACTCTTGACGCCGCGCAGGCGTTGATCGACGCCACTTCCTCGAAGCGATCTCCGAAGACAGACATGCTCGATCAACGTCTTCCGCAGAACCAACGGCCGCACGCGCATAGACTTCGCCGTTCGCAGGATTGACCAGTTGGGACAGATTTCCAAGTGATGTCTCACAGACACCGTCGATGACGTGGCCGAAGACTTCGACGCCCATGGTCGAGGCAACACTCACGAGCATGATCCCGGCAATGCGATGAAGTACTTCTTGGATGGTTCCACGGTTTCCCAGATCCCACGAAATGATTTCGGAACGAAAAATGCATCACCGGAGGTGAATTCGCGACGGTTTCCATCGAGGTCGATCAGCGCCACCCGGCCGCTGATCATGACACAGACCTCGTCGTACGGGTAGGGATCACACACGAGCGTCCCCGGTTCGCCTTCCCAACCACCGCCGAAGTATTCACCGTTCGGAGCTCCGAACGACCTCCATTCGGATTCCGACCAGGTTGGGCTCGCATCGTCACCCCACTCCGGGACAAAACGCGTCCCCTGTCCTGGCCCGAATGTTCGAATGTCGTTGACACTTATGTCATTTTTCCTTCGTGTCGGAGCTCGAAATTTGCGCAGCAAAGAGATTCAGTACGTTCGCAGTTATTCGTTCGGTAAAGGGATCGTGATGGATGAGTCCGTTCACCCACTCGGTGGAGCCGGCGTTGAACACGGTCCCAAGACCTCGCTTGTGACAGGCGACCATTCCCGATCCGTATTCGAGATCACGAAGATGCTCGGGGGGATCACTGCCGTAAAAGCATTCGAGGATTCCCTGCACCTCGGCAAAGGGCGCACCGATCGGAACCGTCCCGTTCCACTTGTCCCGTGAACCCGACACCGCCGGTGCCATCGCGATGATCTCCAGATCCTCGGGAGCACCATC
Source organism: Rhodococcus sp. NPDC060176 (assembly GCF_042728675.1). NCBI lineage: Bacteria > Bacillati > Actinomycetota > Actinomycetes > Mycobacteriales > Nocardiaceae > Rhodococcus > Rhodococcus sp. NPDC060176. Next base: position 429,617 of record NZ_JBHWYS010000001.1, on the reverse strand, counting down.
GACTCCGGTCGCATACGGCTGGCCCTTCCGGAACGTGAAATCCACGCCGTCCATCTCGAAGCCGGCGACGCAGATCGGCGCGCTTCCGAAATTGTCTCCGTAGTACAGATCGGTCCCGTTCAACGCCCAATGATCAGGCCGATACACCGTGAACCCGCCCGAAGACCTGGGAGTTGTTGCACCGTAACGGTTGTACACTCCCGCCATTCCGGTCAAACCCATCGTCCACGCACCCGGCCGTCCAACCTCGGGTGAATCCCACGCCGTGGTCACCCGTGTCGGATCAACGTCACGCATCGGATCTTCGAACGGATTCTTGTAGCAGATTTGCGCATCACCTTCGATGCGCACCTGCCAGAGGAAGTTTCCGCCGAAGCGCGCCAAACTGCCTCCACCGTCGACGAACTCGTCGATACGGTCGCGCATTTCCCAGGACCAGTACTCGTCGTGCCCGACAAGCACCGCGCACGAATACCCCTCCAGCGCTCGAGGATCCTCATGCAGATCGTGCTGAGTGATGTGATGCACGTGGTAGCCCCGCTCTTCGGCCCACACCGTGAACGGTCGCTCGTACGTGGCCCAGAATGCGTCTGCGTGGTGGCGTGAATAGCCGTTGTCCCACGCCCACTCGTACGGCGGATGACGCGGAATCCATCCGATTCCCGGTGTATCAGTGTGAATGTTGCGGGCGGCGCCTGTGGGTTTGCGCAACATTCCTCGCGCGATGGGCCGCTGCGTCGAAGAAAACGGTGTCGGCACGTCGCCGGAACCGTCCGGGACTCCACGATAGTGGTTGGCTCCGCCCCAGTCGTTGTAGGCGAGCATCGTGCTCGTCGTGTGAATGAGAACCATGTCGGCCGGCGCAGCGGTACGCGATCGCACTATGAAAAAGCCTTCACGCTCGACGACGACGCCTTCGTGGCGCATCCGTACGAGAATCAAATACATCCCCGAGGACCAATTCGAGGCAACCGTGAGTGCCAGGGACTCCGACCATCCACACCCGACCGCGTAGGCGTCGTCGGGCGTCGGCTGTTGCTTTCCCGGGAGACCGAGGTACTTGACGATGCTCTGTGGGCGGGCTCCGTCTCGCACGATCTCGAGGTCGTATTCGTCTGCGGTGGTGTGTACTCGAAGAGAGACGGTGTCGCCGGCGAAATACGAGAACTTGTCTGCGTACACCCAGATCTCCGGCTCTCCCGGATTCAATCCCGGCCGTTCGACCAATCCGCCGGGGACCGACCATGCGTATTCACTCATGCCGAAACCACTTCGATCGAGTGGCTGCGAAGCCACAGGCTCCGAAGGACCCCCACTACGAATGCAATAACCAGCGGTACCACGAACAACAGATTTTGAGCAGTGGTCAGGCCCGTCATGGTGCCCATGTTGACTTGCAGAAATCCGAGTGCTACGACGAGTGCAACGGTCGCGAGCGAAGGTGCAATCAGCCTCTGCCACAATCCTTCTCCTCTAGCTCCTTGCGAAAAGAATCGGACCACTGCAACCGAGGTAAGAATCTGCAGAGCAAGCACCGCAATGATGGTCGGGGTGTTCGTCCACAAGACAACCTGCGTGTACGGATCTGCTGGGGTCAACGCAAATCCTGCGATCGCGAGAAAGGTCAACGCGCCCTGCGTAATTCCGGCGACGCTGGGGGTACCGGTCGATGCCGACACCTTCGCCAACACCGTCGGCAAGATCCTGGTTCGCCCCATCGCAAGTAGATAGCGACTACACGCGTTGTGCAGAGCCAGGCACCCCGCGAAGAAACTCGTGACGATGAGCAGGTGCATGACGTCGGTCATCATCTCGCCCGCAAATTCACTGTTGAGGTCGAAGATGAGCTCGGACGGATCGCCGCCGAGGAAGTCGACCATGCGACTCGGTCCGACGGCTTGCACGATCACCCAGGCACAGAAGGAATAGACGACCGCCAGGACGGTGACTGCCGTGTACGTCGCCCGAGAAACGGTGCGCCGGGGGTCGACCACCTCTTCGCTGTAAATCGCCGTTTGCTCGAAGCCGACAAAGGACGTGAAGGTCAACACGAAGACGCTGGCCAAGCTGGCCGTCAGGAAGGTCGAGGGCGAAAAACTGTCCAGCGACAGTCCTTCATGCCCGCCTTTGACCAGGACCGCGACACAGAAAACTGCGAGCACGCCGAGTTCTAGAGCCATCAACACCGCGAGCACCTTGGCACCGATGTCCACCCGGTTGTATCCCACGACCGTAACCAGAACGGCAACTGTCAGCGCGCATGCATAAATCGGAACCGAGATACCGAAAAGACTGTCGAGAGTGGACGACGTGAAGATGCCGCACGCGACGACAAATCCGATCTGACCGCCGAGATAGCCGACGTAGGCCACCACCGAAGATCCGGCGCCGACGATGGTGCCGAGCCCCTCCGTGATGTAGGCGTAGAAGGCGCCCGCACCTCGGATATGCCTGCTCATCGCCGTGAATCCGACCGCAAACAGCAGATAGACGATTCCCGGAACGATGTAACCGACAGGAAGTGCAGCGCCCGCGGTCATCAGTCCGAGGGGCGCAAATCCCACCAGAATGGTCAGCGGTGCCGCGGCGGCGATGACAAAGAAGACCAGATGTCTGCTGTTGATCGTCCCCCTACGAAGCCCCGGAGTAGGTCCGGGCGGATGCGGGTCGGGAGCTGTGCCCACCCTTCGCGGGTCGGTGTTGTCGGTCATGGAGTGACTCCGTGCGTTATCGCAATTATGCGCTTGGACTGGAACGAGTACGACATGTGTCTCCAGGAAATTCATTCGGCGTTCGACTGGCGTTCCATGAGCGTGCCGAATCGTTTCAGCACTGTCAATAGCTGCGATGAAACGATTCGGCACTAGTCCTTTTTTAGACAACCGTCCACCAATTGCAGCAGCGCCCGATGCTCGGGCGTTACTCTTGAGTAGAAACCGACCAGCAAAGGAAGCGACCCGATGATCACGCCGAACGCCCCGACGCTTCGTGACGTCGCGACTGCCGCCGGTGTCGCCGTGTCGACCGTTTCCTACGCACTCAACGGCAAGGGCAGAGTCGACTCCGCAACTCGCGCACGCGTCCAAGAAGTCGCCGACCGCTTGGGGTACCGGGCCAATCGCTCGGCACAGAATCTTCGGACAGGCAGAACTGCCACCCTCGGACTGATGCTCCCGGCCCCGGAAGAGATGTCATCGGCTGAGTACCTCAACTTCGACTGGTACGGACGTGTGGCAACCGCCGCCACCCAGGCCGCATTCCAGGCTGATCATTCACTCCTACTGCTTCCGTCGATGAAAGATCCGAACGGACTACGTCGCATCGAGATGGACGGAGTTATCGTTGTCGACCCCGCCGCCCACGACCCTCGTGTCGATGTCCTGCGGAGGATCGGAATCCCCTCTGCTGCAGTGGGTCCGGGACGAGCCGAACAATTCGGATGCTTCATCTCGCCGGATCTCGTCTCGACTACCGAAACGCTCCTGAATCACCTCGCCGACCAGGGCGCGACAGACATCCTCATCCTCACCCCCGGACTGCATTCGGAGTGGACGCGCGCCACGACCAAGGCGTACATCGAGTGGTGCCGCGCCCGCGGGGTGACGCCTCGAATCAGCGACGATCTGGCGCCGTCCTCTGGCGCTGATACCGTCGACCTGCTCGTTGCCGCAGCCTATACATCGACCCACAAGGCACTCACGTCCGAGAATCCTCCCGACGCGATACTGTCGTTGATCCTCGGTTGCGCTCCCGCCGCCGTTCGGGCAGCGCGCGATCTCGGCTTGTCAATTCCAGAAGACGTCTTGATCGCACAGGACAGCGACGAACCTGCTCTGTTGATTTCAGATCCCCCGATCACTGCAATCGATTTCTTCCCCGAGGAACAAGCGAGATTGGCAGTGGATGCACTACTCGCCTTGATCGACGGAGACGGACGCCCAGCTCAGATACATACTCGGAGCGAACTACGTGTGCGGGCAAGCACGGCACTTACGCTCACACCATAAATTCACTCGGCACCGATAGACTGATTTCCGAATTATCGTCCGTCACACGCCGAGAGGAATCAGGTCATCGCGCACCGCTCCCGCGACCGCTTGGCCGGGTACCTCGCCGTAGCGCTCGTCTGTGTTCTCACTCTCCTCCTGTCTGTCAGCAGTGCAGCGGGTCTCGATCGTGAAGTGGCTCCCGTACGCATCGCATACGCCGCGGCCGCAGACACGTTCGGCGATCTGTATCTTCCAACCGGATCCGACGGCGACCTGCCGGTCGTTGTCCTCATCCACGGCGGCGGCTGGGCTCAGAAAAGCAATCTCGAGTACGCGGGTGCGTGGGCAAAAACCTTGACCCCGTACGGAATTGCGGTCTGGAACCTCGAATACAGGCGTGTAGGTGGTCAGGGCGGTTGGCCGACCACGCTCTCCGATACGGTTGCGGCTACCAACGCCCTGGCCGGCGTCGTTCAGGAAAGAGCTTCCGGGCGACTGGATTTGAGCCGTGTACACATCGCCGGCTACTCCGCGGGTGGACAGCTAGCCGCCTGGGTCGCGTCGCGATCACAGCAGAGTGCAGACGCTCCGGAACCGGACCTCACCGTGCCCGTTCGCTCGGCAACGATCATGGCCGGCGTCTTCGACATGACGCTCGCCGCAACCGCTGGCAAAGATCGATTTGTTCGAAATCTTCTGGGCGGCATGCCCGTCGACCATCCGGACCGTTACCGCATCGCATCACCGATCGAACACCTCCCCACCGGCATCCCTGTCACGGCGATCCACGGACTCGGCGACAAGGTCGTCTCGATCGAACAGAGCCGACGCTATACCCGTGCCGCCCGAGCAGCAGGCGATGCGGTCGACCTGATCGAACTACCCGGAGTTGGCCACGGCGAATTCGGGAACCCGACCACCAACGCCTGGGCTATCACCAAGCAAGCAATACTCGACCACGTAAATGCCTCTTGAGCAGGTAAAAGCACCCGCTGTGATCACGATCGCCCGATAAAGAATTAGCTGAAACCGCATCGATGACGTACGGTGGGGTTATCAGAGGGCAGCCGTCAGTCAGGCAGCCGGTCGCTTCGCCCGGAACTAAGGTTCCAGTATTCGTTCCAGGGCAGACTTCCAGTTCGGTGCAAATCCGCGCCTTTGATCACTACGCACTTTCATCAGTCCCGCAGATTGTTGACCAGGCCGAAGGCTCCGACGGAGTCCGCCGCCAATCGCGTACCGACTGCACCAGTATCAACATGCGCTACACACTGCACGGGCCTAAAACCCTTGCAGTTCAAAGGAATACCTTGATCAACACCATGATTCACCCCGACAACACGAACAACCAGACGAACAGCAACTCGACAAACGGTCTACGGATCCCGACAACTTCGGGCCGGATCCGCGAGCGCGGGATCGAAATCGTCTGCACCCTCTACCGTTGCAGCTCCGACGAAGCTGCCGACCTGCTGGTCCGACATTCTCAGACCAACAACCTCAAGGTCACCAGCCTGATCAAGGCGCTTGTCGCCCTGATCGACGAGGACACGTCCGGCACCGGCTATGGAAGCGATAACGCACTGGCGTCTCACTTCTGGCTGCGTGAGATCAGGAATCTCAGTCAGGCACACCGACGCAGCGATCACTTTCATCGCCATCTCGTCGGCGCGTAACCGGCCCTGAAGGACAGCTGAACGACAGCTGGGGCAGTACACGGAAATCGTGTACTGCCCCAGCTTTGTGTTTTCAGTTGACAGGAAGCCGACCCTCGGCAGTCAGGCGGAGCCGACCCTCGGCAGTCAGGCGGAAGCCGATTCCTTGTTCAGGCCCTGCGGTGCACCGTCGGTATCGGTCGCCTCGTCCACATGCTGCGGAGCGAAGAGCAGGCAGACGATGCTCAGGATGCACATGCCGATCAGCAGTGCGATGACCGGCCAGATGCTGCCGGTTGCCTTGTACATCAGCGTCGAGACCAGCGGAGACAATCCGCCGAAGATCGCGCCGGCGCCCTGGTACGCCAACGAGATGCTCGTGTAGCGAGCCTGCGGCTTGAACATCTGCGACAGAACAGCGGCGATCGGACCGTACGTGGCAGCCAGCACCAGTCGCATGACGGCGAAGGTCAGGAAGATCAGGAACACGGATCCGGACTTCAGCACCAGGAACTGCGGTGCTGCGAGTATTGCGACCGCGGCAAGACCCCAGATGACGACGCGGACGCGTCCCACCTTGTCGCCGAGCCACGCCACTCCGAGAGTCGCGATCAACTCGACCACTGCCGCGACACTGAGCGCGTTGAGAATCAACGTCTCGGACAACCCGACATCGGGGTCGGTTGCGTACGCCGTGATGAAGGTCGTCACGAGGTAGTAGCCGCCGACTGCGACGGGCAGAATGCCGATGCCCAGGATGATCGGGCGCCAGTTGGTCACCAACGCGTACTTGAGCGGCAGCATTTCCGGTACGTCCGCGGACTTCACCTCGGACTCGAAAACCGGGGACTCTTCGACCTTCAGGCGAACGACCAAGCCGACGAGAATCAACAGCGCCGAGCAGAGGAACGGCAGACGCCACGCCCACTCGCGCAGAGCGTCGTCGCCGAAGGTGGAGAGAATGCTGAAGAAACCGGTGGCTAGAAGCGCGCCGGCGGGGTTGCCCAGCTGGGCGAATCCGCCGTAGAAGGTCTTCTTGTCCTCGGGAGCATGCTCGACGGCCATCAGGACGGCACCGCCCCATTCGCCGCCGACGGCAAAGCCCTGGACGAAGCGAAGAACAACCAGAAGCAACGGCGCCCAGAACCCGATCGACGCGTAGGTGGGCAACATGCCGATGAGGAATGTTCCTGCGCCCATCAGCGTCAAAGTCACGACAAGGGCGGTGCGCCTGCCCATCTTGTCACCGACATGGCCGAACACGATTCCGCCGAGCGGGCGAGCGAAGAAGCCGACGGCGTACGTCGCGAACGCCGCAGCAACACCGGTCAGGCGGTCGGTTCCGGGCGGGAAGAAGATGTCACCGAATACCAGCGCGGCTGCCGTGGCATAGACGTAGAAGTCGTACCACTCGATAGTTGTACCGACGAAGGCTGCAAATCCCGCCTTGCGGGCCTTCACGATCTGTTGCTCTCGGTTCATTACTTTTCCTCGGTGGTCGAAGTGCTCGACAATAGGTGGTTATGACCTGAATGTGCGAGTTCGCCGTCGATCCAGGTCTCCCGGACATCGATCTGCGCAATCGCGTCGGCCGGAACCTCGAGAGGATCCGCGCCCAGAATGACGAAGTCGGCCCGCTTGCCCACCGAGATGCTGCCCAGTTCTGCTTCACGGCCCAGCGCACGCGCACCGTTGAGCGTGTGAGCCTGCAGTGCCTGGTCGGCGGTGATGCGGAGTGCATCCGAGCCGAGCTGATGGCCCTGACGCGTCACACGGGTGACCGCAGCCTGAATCGCTTCGAGCGGCTTGGGCTCGGCGACCGGTGCGTCGGAGCTGATGGTCACGGGAACCTCGGCAGCGATGAACTCGCCGAGCGGGTTGAACCGCTCACCCGGAGTCCCGATCGCAGCGGTGACGCCCTCGCCCCAGTTGTAGTAATGCTGCGGCTGGTTCACCGGGTAGACACCGGCCAGGTTCATCCGGGCGATCTGCTCGGCCGTCGGGAGTCCGCAATGCTCGATGCGGTGACGCGCGTCGGCGTCAGGGTGAGCCTTCTGCGCAGCTTCGATGGCATCGAGCACCATGTCGATGGCCGTCGGCGACTGAGCGTGCGTGGCGGTCTGCAGACCCACCGAGTGTGCCTTGGCAATCAGCTCCGAGTAGTCCGCCGGCTCGTGGTAGAGCTGCCCGGTGCGGCACGGGTCGCCCACGTATCCGTCGGGGAAGTACGCGGTCCAGCCACCGAGAGTGCCGTCGGCGTAGAACTTGATGCCGCCGAACGCGAGCTTGGAATTTCCGAAGGCGCCGTGCATTCCCGTGTCGATGACGTGATCGAGGAGGTGGCTGAGCATGTACATGGAGACGCGGGTCTTGAGCTGATCCTGCTCGGCCAGACGCAGGTACATGTCGAATTCACGACGGGTCACCTGGCAGTCACCGATGGTGGTGACGCCGCCGGCCAGGAACTTGACCTGAGCGACGGACAGCTGGCGAAGGTGCTCTTCGGGCTCGTCCTCGAGATGGAAGTTGGGTCCGTGATGACCGACCTTCACTCCGTTGACGCCGGTGAGAATGTTGCACGCGGCGTCGGACAGCTCGCCCGTGAGCTCGCCGTCCGAATCTCGGAAGAACTCGCCACCGGCCGGGTTCTCGGTGCTCGCATCGATGCCGTGCTTGTCGAAGGTGAAGGAGTTGACGACGCCACCGTGACCGCTCGCGTTCATGAGGTAGACCTCGCGATCGGTGGCGACCTGATCGAGCTCTTCCTTGAGCGGATGACGCCCTTCGATCAGGTTGCGGTGCTCGTAGCCGTATCCGCGAATCGGGACACCCGCAGGTGCTGTGAGTGCCGCTTCCTGAAGCAGCGCAATGATTCCGGGGATCGAGTGAGCCTTCTCCGGACCGCAGTCCACCCAGCTGAGCATCTGCCCGTACATGAGCGGGTGTGCGTGCGGATCGACGAAGCCGGGGACGACGGTGGCACCGTCGAGTTCGACCACCGCGATTGTGCGAGTGCTCAGGCGACGCGCCTCGGTGCGGCATTCCTCGAGTGTTCCCACCGCTGCAAAGCGGTTTCCGAACACCAGGAACGCTTCGGCTCCCGCCGTGCTGTCGTCAACGGTGTGAATCTTGGCGCCGGTGAAGATCGTGGCGGTGGCGTCGAGCGGCGAGGCTTCGTGCGTGTGCAACTTGCGCATGGTGGTCCTTCGTCGAGATGGTGGTGCAGGTCACTGCGTGTTGAGCGAAAACTACGCCCTGACCTGGAGCTATGCAATGCATCAAAGTTTCAGACCAGGCGGTATACAACTTTTTTGTAGTGGTTTTCGAGCATTTCTGCACTTATCCGCATCATTCATGGCCACATGCGACTGTTCTAATAGGAAGCGGGTACAGAAAAATCTCTGGAAAAGTTGGGACATCCATGACCGTCGATCTCGATTCCAAGCTCATTGCCGCACTTCAGCGCAATGGGCGAGCGACATACCGCGAACTGTCCGCGGCGGTCGACGCACCACGCGCAGCGGTGTCCACCAGAGTGCAGGCACTGCTCGACTCGGGAACTGTGTCCGTGGTTGCGGTCGCGCATCCCGAACTTCTCGGATTGAAGGCACTCGCACACGTCTCGATCGCCGTGTCCGGACCGATGACCCCCGTGCTGAACGCGTTGATCGAGTCCGAGGCCGCCGTCTACATCTCGGCAGTCAGCGGGCAGTACAACGTGATTGCGGAACTTCGGGTGCCCGGTCACGACGATCTGTATCGCGCCATCGCCGAACTCCGCTCACAGCGGGGCGTTCGATCCGTGAGCACGCTGGTCTACGTCGACGTCATCAAGGGAATCTTCATGCCCGAGAGCGCTTTACAAGCCGACATCCGACTCGACTCGACGGATGTCGCGTTGATCGAACTACTCGAACACAACGGGCGCATGCCATTTCTCGAGCTCGCCGAACACACCGGTCTGTCGCCGAGTGCCGTACGCAACCGCGTCAATCACCTGATCGCGAGCACGGCACTTCGCGTCGGAGCCGTCGTCAAGCGGCGAGGCGGTGGCCGGACATTGGCGATGGGCATCGGCGTCAACCTGGGCTCACGGGACGACAACGCGGTGTCGGAGATCGAGTCGCTGCCCGGAATCGAATTCCTCGCCCGAACCCTGGGGCGGTACGACGTGATCGCGACCGTTGCCGCCAACTCCTCCAACGACCTTCATGCCCTGTCCGAGCGAATCCGCGGGATCGACGGTGTCAGCGGCTTGGAATCCTGGGCACATCTCGAGGTGTTCAAAGAGCACTACGCCCGCAGCCTGGACGTACGGGGATAGTTCGCAAGTCATTGACCCACTTATGGAAGCACGCTAGCCTCGGACAAGTCATTGACCCACTTACCCAAGGTTGCATACATGTCCGATTCCGGACGCAAGGTAGACACTGTCGCCGCGACGATCGAGGAGGCCATCGCCTCCGGACTATGGCCCGTCGGATCAAAACTCCCACCGGAGACCGCGCTGGTTCAGCAATTGGGAGTCGCCCGAAACACCATGCGCGAGGCGGTACGGGCGCTTGCACATGCCGGAGTTCTGTCCGTTCGCCACGGCGGCGGCGTGTACGTGACGGCAGCGTCGCCGGTCGAAGGACTACTCGGGCGCAGACTCGCCAGAGGCGACGTTCTCGACGTACTGAGCTTGCGACGCGGACTCGAGGTCGAAGCCGCACGGCTCGCAGCGCAGCGCCGCACCCCCGAAGACCTCGCACGGATCCACGCGGCGTGGAACGCACACCCCGATCACGCCGGCAGCTCCGGCACGACCGAAGCCGGTATGGCCCTGCACCTTTCGATCGTTGAGGCGTCACACAATTCCGCCCTCATCGACGTCTATCGGGGAGTCCTCGCCGCCGTATCGGATTCACTGTCCGCTGTGAGCATCGGTCCGGGATTCCACGTCGGCGAGCATCGACCTTTGATCGCAGCTATCGAGGAACGGAACCCCGACGAAGCAGCACGCGCGGCAGGCGCAGCACTCGATACGGTCATCGACGCAATCGAGAGGAGCTTGTCGTGAATCGGGAAAACTGGAACGGTGCAACGTATTCGACTCTTGCCGAACAACTCTCACCTGCATCACTGGAAGCACTGCGCTCGATCGGACACGTGAGCACGGTGTACGACGTCTGCGCCGGAACCGGGAACTTTGCGCTCCCGGCGGCCCAGGGCGGCATGACGGTCCACGCACTCGACCTCTCCGCCAGCCAGCTCGAGGCCGCGCGCGAACGCTGGATTCCTCGCCCCGGCATCACTGAACCCACCTTCACGATCGGCGATGCACAGTCCTTGCCGTGGCCGGATTCGAGCGCCGACGCCTGCGTCAGCATCTTCGGGATCATCTTCTGTCCCGATCCCGCGATCGCTCTCGCAGAAATGATGCGGGTGACCAGGCCAGGCGGAAAGATCTGCGTCGCAACGTGGTCGGAGAACGGGTGGGCAGCAGCACTCCGCAGAGAAGCAGCCTCAGCATGGAAAGGCATCACACCGCTACCGACGACGTGGGCGCGCTCGAGCGAATTCGAGAAGGCAGCAGCTGGATTGGAGTCGGTGAGCTCGTCCTGTCATGTGCTCGAGTGGCAACTACCAGCCGGGTCGGATCCCATAGAGGAACTGTGCGACCAGGCACCGGCATTGAAGAATTTTCGCGAGGCAGTCAGAGAAACAGGAAGCTGGGCTTCGATGTCCGCTCACCTGCGCTCGACGCTTGCGCCCTATCTCAGGTCGAGCGCAACCGGACCCGTCGCCACCAGTGAATACGTCCTGCACGTCGGGACTGTCCCGAACCCTAGGACCGCGCCCCTTCGAACGCGCGGGTAACCCGTGGGGCCGGATACGGTCTCTTCACCGTCCACCGACCCGAAGAGGCCCGCTCGATGTCCGAATCGAACTCCCTGCCCGAACTGAAGCAAGCGTCGCAGCAAGCATCGAAACAAACCTTGTCCATGACCGTCCTCATGACGCCGGACATGTCCAATTTCTCGGGCAACGTTCACGGCGGAACGATTCTGAAGTTCCTCGACCAGGTTGCCTACGCGTGCGCGAGTCGATACGCCCAGACGTACGTCGTGACACTGTCCGTGGATCGTGTGGTGTTTCGCGAGCCGGTGCACGTCGGTGAACTTGTCACCTTCACCGCTTCCGTCAATTACACCGGGCGCACGTCGATGGAAATCGGAATACGCGTCGAAACCGAAGACATTCTTCTCGAAAAATCTCGACATACCAACAGTTGTTACTTCACGATGGTGGCAATGGGCAGCGACGGAAAACCCGCTGAGGTACCCCAACTCCGACCGACCGGAACAATCGCGCGGCAACGGTTCGAGGCCGGGCGTCGGCGCCGTGAGCTGCGAAGGGAGAACGAACTGCGGGAACAGTCCATCCGGGCCGCAGTTCGGGACCTAACGCCCGAACACGATGACTGAATATTGCAAGTATTTAAGTTATAATCTTATGCATTAAACTGACCGGTGTGACTTCGAAAGCGCAAGACAAATATGACGTCGTGATTGTCGGCGCAAGCATTGCTGGATGCGCCGCCGCAATCATGTACGCCCAGCAAGGTCTGCGAATAGCGCTTCTCGACGCCCGCTCCGACGCCCGAGCCCACAAGGTCCTGTGCACTCACCATCTACAACCGTGCGGCGCCCCGATCCTGCAAAGGCTCGGCGCCACGGAAAAACTGCTCGCCCTGGGAATGGTGCAAACCGTTCCGAAGTTCTGGACTCCGTGGGGATGGATCACCCCTGACGCCACCGACGCCTCGTCGCCACCGGGATTCAATGTCCGAAGGGAGACGCTCGACCCGCTCCTGCGGCAACTCGCGAACGACTACCCGAACGTCGACCTTCTTCTCGGACATCGCGTTTCCGGGCTGCTGACCAAGAACGGCACCACGGCCGGCGTGTACGGAACCGCACAGGGCTCGGCCTTCACTCTCGAAGCGAACTTGACCGTCGGAGCGGACGGCAAGGATTCGACAGTCGCACGATCCGCGCGATGCGACTCGGAGACCGTGACAAACGGTCGCTTCAGCTACTTCGCCCAACTCTCCGGACTCGAACGACTCGACGGAGAATCTTCACTGTCGTGGTTCATGGATCCCGACGTCGCCTATCTGCTCCCCAACGACGGCGGGATCAGCGTGCTGGTCGTCTTCCCCGCCCTCGACAAACTCGATTCGTTCACTGACGACCTGTCTACCGCTTTCCTCGAATACGCCAACGCTTTACCCGGCGCTCCGCCGATTCGCCGCGAGCACATCGTCGGGAAGATCGTTGGTACCAAACACTTCTCCACAACCCTCACCGAACCGGTAGGTAACGGGTTCGCACTCATCGGCGACGCCGCGGCGACAAACGACCCGTTGTGGGGCATCGGATGCTCGTGGGCACTCGAGACCGCGCAGATGCTGGTCGACGCCACCGCGCAAGTACTGGTGGAGACGACGGCACACACACTCGATTCACATCGCAACATGAATGCTGCACTGACCGAATACCGCAGTGCCAGAGCGAGTATGACGAGTCACATCGACTATATGAGTGGTTACGCCGGTGGGCGAAAGTTCACCGTATTCGAACGTCTGCTCATCTCCGCGGCCACCCATGACCAAGGCGAAGCCCAAAGGTTCTACTTGTTCGGTTCCCGGTTGATACCTGCCGAGCAGTATCTCTCGGCTCGCTCGGTCGTTCGGGCAGCACAAAAACATCTCAGGCACCGTCTGCGTCGTGGATCTGTGGCCGGGACGTAATCTGCCAAGCGTTTTTTCGGCACCGGCAATGGGGAACCCTCCGATCGCAACCGAGCCGGAGGAGCGACCATGCGTGCACACATCGCCATTCCGAGTGAATCGACTTGTCACAGGTACGTAGTCGCTGTCGCCAGCTCCACCTTCGCCGAATCGGTGATCTGGTGCGACGGTCCCGCGTTCGACGCGGTGATCGTGCTGGGTAGCGAAATTCCGCAACACAGCGGCCACCGAGCGGTGCTCGCCTGGAATCACTACTTCGGGTGGGCTCTCGGTGTGGAAACCACACCGGATACGTCGTTCGCCGTTGTCGAATGCCTCGGTATCGGGAGAATGCCGGATCCGGAACTGTGCGCCGACCGCGCCGTCGAGTTGATTGCACAGGCGGGTAGTTAAGGAACTCGTCGCGCGGCGCTCAGTCCAGCGGGCATAAGATCGAGCGCGAGTTTCGCACGCCCGACGAAAGAGAGCCCGACATGGACCCGCTGAGCAGGCCTGCCGGTCAGTTGGCTCTCGAGAACGAACCGGACGGCAGGGCGACTTTGCGGGCGCGTCAGACACCCCGCAGCGAGCGTCGCAAGATCGGGAAAGGCCTGCGCAAGCGAGTGGCACGATCGTCGCTCGGCGATTGGGCGCCACCACTCAACCGACGTGACCCGGTCGATCAGGTCAACACAGCACACGAGGGAAGACTCGACTGGTTGGTTCCGATCCGTGTGGGACGCATGGTCGCTTCGCCCTACGGATTCCTGCGTGGTACTGCCGGATTGATGGCCGAGGACATGGCGCACCTCCCGTCCACCGGCATCACACCCGTCATCTGCGGAGATGCACACGTCGGAAACTTCGGGTTCTACGGATCCCCGGAACGCGAACTTGTCATAGACCTCAACGATTTCGACGAAGCACATCCAGGCCCATGGGAATGGGATTTGAGAAGGCTGGCCGCGAGCATCTGGGTGGCCGGTCGGCAGAACGGCCTCACCGAAGCTCAGTGCGAGACAGCAACAACCTCGTGTGTGTCCGCGTATCGCCTCCACCTGGCAAAGCTGTCCGAGCGTCCACTGTTCGATCGTTCATTCGACCGGGTCGATCTAGACGGACTCACCGATCACGTCACCGATCCCGGATTGCTGGCCGAGATCCGCCGCGCCGCGGAGCGGGCACGACGGCGCACGAGCGATCACGCGGTTCCCCGGTTCACCGTCGAGGACCACGGCCGACGCCAGCTACTCGAGAACCCGCCGCTCACAACACGACTCACCCCACAGGACACCGACTTCCTCCTGGAGGGTCTCGACGAGTATCTCGAAACCCTTGCACCACACTGGCGTCGAGTGGTCTCGGGTTACAACGTCATCGACGTGGCGCACCGAGTCGTCGGAGTCGGAAGCGTCGCCCTGCGAGCCTATGTCGCTCTGTGCGAAGGGAGCATCCCGGACGACGTCATCTTCTTGCAGCTCAAACAGGCTCGCAGATCCGTAGTTGCACCCTTCGTCCACGGCGACTCGGCCTGGCACGACCACCAAGGACGACGCGTCGCGGAATACCAGCAAGCACTCCAGACGGTCAGCGATCCACTGCTCGGTTGGTGCACCGTCGACGACCGCCAGTACTACGTCCGTCAGTTCCGGAACATGAAAGGTTCTGTGGACCTGAACAATATCGACGCAGCAGCGTTGACCGACTATGTCGCGATCTGCGGTCGCCTCCTGGCGAAGGGACACGCCCGAACCAGTGGCGCGTCACTGATTTCCGGTTACCTGGGAACCTCGGACGCGGTCGATACCGCCCTCACCCGGTTTGCTCGGCTTTACGCCGATCAGACCGAACGTGACCACGACGCCCTGTGTCGGGCGGTATCAGCGGGCACGATCGCCGCGGAGCCGGGAATCTGATCCCTCACGCCGCGACGATCCTGCCCTGCTCGAATTTCACTCCACCCCAGATTCCGGTCTGGCCAGTGGCAGAGGCGAATTCACGACATGAATCCGCAATCGGGCACCTGCTGCACACGTCGGTCGCGTAGGAATACCCCTCGGACGGAAAAGGGAACCAGCGGTCCGGCTCGGGGTCCCCTCTGCATTCCGCCTGCCACCAAACCCGGTCGTCCGAAATCGGCAGAAGCTCAGCCAGATTCGAGATCTCGTCTGCGTACATCACTTGCTCCCTTCGGCCGTCACGTCCGACTCAATTCACGCCAGATCTTCTGCTGCACTTTCTCGATGCGCCGAGGTGCCTTTGGTTCCCACAGCAGCCGCATACCGGCCTCAGCCGGTGTGCGATCCGCCTTGCGCTGATTACAGGAACTGCAGCACGCCACCAGATTTCCCCACGTGTTCGGGCCGTTACGGCTTCGAGGCTGGACGTGGTCGATGGTTGTCGCCCGGGCGGCGCAGTACGCACATTGACGACCGTCCCGGTCGAAAACACCGGCAAAAGTGGCCCGACTGGAATCGGTGACCGTCACCCGGTGAGCAACGTACACGTACTCGGCGAGCAGAATCGTCCGAGGCAGTGGGATCTCGATGTGCTTGGAGCGCACCGGAAATACCGGGATCACGTCTTCGGTGGACTGCGCGGAGCCGGTGGCGATCAGGACGACCGCCCGATCGGCGCTCACTTCACCGAGGTACTCGTACGTGGCGTTGAGTACGTGGACGGACCGGTTCATCCAACTGTGAGAGGCGGCGGCGGGTGCGCGGTTCGGGTTCCGCATGAGAGTTCTCAGTTCGTGTCGAGGAGTGAAACTCCTGGACACGAAGGCGGGTCAGGAGCAAGTGCAAGAATTGGGGAACGGCATGTATTCAGCGCCACTCTGTTCCCCGAATGCGGGATGGGAAATGCCGCGGGGTGAGTGCCCGCGCAGGTGCAACGCTTGCTTCCAGTCGCGCATGCCTGTCCCCTTCCACTTCTTGTTCTCTTCACCGGCGATTGCCGGCGCCCATCATCACACGGAAGGCATCCTCAGCGATATCGATTTATCAGTCCGAAAGAGCCGTCCTGGAAATACCGCGGTTTGACGCCGGAACACGCGGCTTGATCGAATGAGCCATGACTTCGTCGTACATCGACCTTCGCTCGGACACCGTCACCAAGCCTGACGCGGAGATGCGCAAGGCAATGGCCGACGCAGAGGTCGGTGACGACGTCCTCGATCACGACCCGACCATGGCGGCGCTCGAGGAAGAAGTGGCGCACACTCTGGGGTTCACAGCCGCACTGTGGGTGCCGAGCGGATCGATGGGCAACCTGATCGCGCTGATGCTGCACCTTCGCCGCGGCGATCAGTTCCTGGCACCGGAGCACTCTCACGTCCTGGGTTCCGAATTGGGCACCGCCGCCTGGCTCGCCCAGGGAATGCCGATGGCCTTGCCGCACGACGGCGGACCCGGGCGTCCCAGCCCCGAGACCGTCGTGAAGGCGGCAGGCTCCCCCGGCCCGTATTTCACGTTGAACACCACGCTGCTCTGTCTCGAAAACACTCACAACTTCGCCGGCGGTGCCGTCATGAATCCGACCGAGTGGACGACACTGGTCGACGCCGCGCGATCACGTGGCTTGAAGATTCACCTCGACGGCGCCCGTCTCTGGAATGCCGCTGCTGCACTAGCTGTTTCGCCCACCGAACTGACTTCCGGCGCTGATACCGTTCAGGTATGCCTGAGCAAGGGACTCGGTGCGCCGGTCGGCTCGATACTCGCCGCATCACCCGAATTGATCACAGAAGCCCGAAGGATCCGCAAGATGCTCGGCGGCGGTGTTCGCCAGGGCGGAGTGCTGGCCGCAGCCGGCATCGTCGCGCTGCGCTCACAAGCTCGCCTCTCCGACGATCACGACAACGCGCAGCGCCTCGCATCGGGGCTTCGTGAACGCGGTTGGGCTGTCGACGAACCCGCCACCAACATCGTTCTCGCCGCAACACCCGATCCGTCGGCCACCGTTGCACAGCTCGCCGCTGTCGACGTCGGCGCGGTCACTGTTGCCGGGAAGGTTCGGTTCGTGACACATCGCGACGTGAGCACTGCCGACATCGACGCGGTTTTGTCCAGAGTAACCTTCTGAGCTACGTCACCAGGGGTTGAACCTCCTGCGCGACAAAGCGAATGAACTCGCGGACATCCGGCTCGTCAACAGTCGGTTGGAGTACCACGGTGGTAGCACCTGCTGCCGCCCATCGCCGTGCTGCTGCCGCGACTTCGGACGCGGTGCCCGCGGCAATCGCATCCTCCGGCGACTCGCTACCGGTCGCTGCGGCCTCGGCAAGGGCGCGCTCACGACCGCCGGAACCGAAAGCACAGATGACATAAACGACAACCTCGTGATCCGACGCCCCGATGTGAGCGATCGCCCGACGCACGCCGTCCGGGGTCGTCCCACCCGAGAGCACAGTGCCCTGCGCCAACTCGCCACTGAGCGCCAAAGTCTTTGGCCCCGTCGCACCGACGAGCAACTGCGGCACCTTCTCCGGTGGCCACGCCAGCGTGACGTCCGTGAGATTCACGTATCGACCGGACACCGTCACCGACTCACCGCGCAGTAGCCGCTCGACTGCTCCGAACTGCTCCCGCAGGAGAGTCAACGGCGATTCGGCCTTGGCCCCGATCTGCCGCATCCAACTCTGAACGCCGTGACCGAAGCCAACCCGCAGTCGATCCGGATGAACTCTTGCGAGCGCCGAAATCTCCATCGCCGTGATCGCGGTGTTGCGCATCGGGGTCGGCAGCACGCCGATCGCCACTCCCAGGCGCTCACTTGCAGCCAATACAGCTGCAGCAGTGGCTATTCCTCCGCCGAAGAAGCAGTCCTCCCACAGCCAGACCTCACCGATACCACTCTCGTCGGCATACCTCGCATGGCTGACAAGGTCCTCCGGGGGCTGTTCCGGGCGCAGGACGACAGCAATCCGTGCGGTACTCATGCCGTCACCAGAAAAGCGGCGATCTCGTCGGCTGTTCGCCGGCCCTGTTCACGGCCGAGTTCAGCTGCCGGGCGCCTGGTTGTCGGCGAGAGCGAGTTCGTTCCGATCGCTTCCACGACGGCGTCGTCGGCGAAGATCGGCAGTACGCGCGCGGGCGCCAACACATCGATTTCCTCTCGTAGACTGCCGCCCAGCAGATTCGGGGCAGGGTCTGCCGCGGGTGAAAGAACCACGACTACATCGCAGTCCGCAGCCAGAAGAACATTCGAGCCACTGGCCATTCCGCCGTCCATGTACCGGTGACCGTCGATCGTGACTACCGGCCACACCCCGGGGACAGCGCAACTCGCTCCGACTGCGTCGATCAGGTCGACGCCGGAGGCATTGCCGAACACCCTCAACTCACCGGTCTCCGCGTTGATCGCCGGGATGCGCAACTCCCGGTCGGGCCACAACCGATTCGGCAGCCGCGCCTCGATGACCGCACGACGCACGGCGGGTTCGACGGTGTCGGCTCCCATCGCTGCCTCGCCGAGCAAACGGAGCTGCTCGGCCCGGTCCTGCGATCCTGCGATCGCGTCCACGAACATCTGACCGAGTACCTCGACATCGACCTTCGGATCGATTTCGCCGGTCGCGTCCGCTGTCTGTGCGTCGAAAAGTTCTTGCAGTGTTGCACCGCCCGCAATCTGAGCGCTCACCGTGGAACCTGCGGACGTGCCGATCAACACGTCCGCAGTCAGCAGCGATGCTGCAGTGTCAGGCGATTTGTCCTGAACGCCCAACAGAAAACCGGTTTCCCAGGCGATTCCCGCAACGCCGCCGCCGGCAAGTACCAACCCCAATTTCACGCCGTCCACCTCTCGTCGATCGTGATCCGTGCCCGATGTCGACGTTAGACCTACTCTGAAGTGATGTTCATGCGCAGCGCAAAGACATTTGTTCCCGACGCACTCCGCGGGTTGATCGCATCCACCGACGACATCGCCTGGAATCCCGACCCTGGATATCTCACACGCGCGAGGCCGCTTCCTCGCGGACGGGTCGCACTCGTCTCCGGCGGCGGCTCCGGTCACGAACCCTGCACGCCGGATTCATCGGCGAAGGAATGCTCACGGCCGTCTGCCCGGGATTGGTCTTCAGCTCACCCAATGCACTTCAGATCCACGAGGGATCCAAGGCTGCCGACGCCGGCGGCGGCGTCCTTCACATCGTGAAGAACTACACCGGCGACGTGATGAACTTCGGTATCGCCCGAGAGTTGCTACGCGAGGACAAGATCGATACGGACGTCGTCCTGGTCGACGACGACGTCGCGACCGAACGCGCAGACGGCAGCGGCCCGGGTCGACGTGGTACTGCGGCAACCATCGTGGTGGAGAAGGTCTGCGGCGCATCCGCCGCCCGCGGCGACGACCTGGCCGAGGTGACCCGGATCGGACAACACGTCGCGCACTCCGCTCGGAGCATGGCCGTCGCTCTTCGCCCGTGCACTTTGCCGGGGGCTGACGAGCCGTCGTTCGACTTGCCGGCGGGTCAGATGGAACTCGGTATCGGCATCCACGGCGAACGCGGCACAGAACGCGTGGACGCCCTGCCCGCACCGGAATTGGTGCGGCGGCTGACGGGCCCGATCATCAAGTCCCTGAGTCTCGCCGAAGGTGACCGCGTCATCGCCGTCGTCAACGGTCTCGGCGCCACCCACCCGCTGGAGTTGCAACTACTGTTCGCCGAACTCGGAGATTATCTGGACGAACAGGGAATTCACATCGATCGGATATTGATCGGAACTTTTGTCACTGCATTGAACATGGCAGGCGCGTCCATCACTCTTGTTCGCACAGACAAAGAAATCCTCGAATTATGGGATGCACCAACAAAAGCGCCCACCTGGCCGAATGCTATGGCGCGTGAGTACACCGGCATGGGCAAGCGCGAATCTTTCGGTCCCACATTCACACCCGACATCTCACGCACTGCCGAAAGCAGCTTCGTCGGCGGCTGGATTGCGGACTGGGCCGAGAAGGTACTGGAGCAGGAACCGGCCCTCACCGATCTCGACAGACGAGCGGGTGACGGTGATTTCGGGACCAACATGGTGGCCGCGCTGGATCAGCTCGACATCTCGTCGATCCGTGACACCTATTCCACTGCAACGATATTCGACGCGGTCTCGCAGGCCTACCTCGGCCACGCCGGCGGTACCTCCGGCGCTTTGTTCGGCATCTGGTTCAGGCATTTCTTCCGCGTTGCCGCAGACTCGGCGGACTCCGAACTCGACCTCGGGGCGATCGCGGCTGCAGCGCGGGCGGGGCTCGACAACATCACCTCGCTCGGCGGCGCACGCGTCGGCGACAAGACGATGGTCGACGCGATAGTTCCGGCGGTCGAGTCGTTGGAGCAATCCGTGATCTCGGACGCCGATCGGGAGGCTGCGCTGGCGAGCGCAGCGGAAGCCGCAGCGGCCGGGGCGGAGTCGACCGAAACCATGCTCGCAAACCGCGGACGTGCAAGTTATGTGGGAGAAGCCGCTCGCGGAGTGGTCGATCCGGGAGCGCAACTCATAGCGTGGTTCTTCGCTTGTGCAGTGGGGCACTAGCGAGCACTTCTGTGCTGTGACTAATCTGGCAGCCACAGCACATCGTTTGTGACGGCCCGTGGGCAAAAGCACCGGTCTCACACACCACACAGGAGCAGCCCATGCTGAGCACCATGCAAGACGCCCCCCTCTCCATTGCGCAACTTCTCCGCCACGGCGCCTCCGTTCACGGCGCCTCCGAGGTTGTCACGTGGACTGAGTCCGGCCCGCGCCGTGTGTCCTACGCTGACGTCGGCAAGCGTTGTGCACAGCTTGCGCACGCCCTGCGCGGGCTCGGCGTCGAGGGCGACGAGCGAGTCGCCACGTTCATGTGGAACAACTCCGAGCATCTCGAGGCGTACCTGGCGATCCCCTCGATGGGCGCTGTGCTCCACACGCTGAACATTCGTCTGTTCCCCGAGCAGTTGATCCACGTCGCCAATCACGCCGAGGACCGCGTGATCATCGTCGACCCGTCCCTGATTCCGCTTCTCTCTCCGCAGCTTCCGTCGCTGACGACCGTCAAGCACATCATCGTCACCGGCACCTCCACTGCGGGACTCGAAGCTCCCGAGGGCGTGCAGGTTCACACCTACGAGGGCTTGATCGCCGATCAGCCCACCGAATTCGACTGGCCCGAGGTCGACGAACTCAGCGCTGCCGCAATGTGTTACACATC
The DNA here is from genome assembly GCF_042728675.1 of Rhodococcus sp. NPDC060176. NCBI lineage: Bacteria > Bacillati > Actinomycetota > Actinomycetes > Mycobacteriales > Nocardiaceae > Rhodococcus > Rhodococcus sp. NPDC060176. The sequence continues at coordinate 408,000 of NZ_JBHWYS010000001.1, read as the reverse complement.
CGGCACCACGGGTGATCCCAAGGGCGTCGTCTACTCCCACCGTTCGATCTACCTGCACTCCATGCAGGTCTGCATGAGCGACGGCCCCAACCTCGCCCAGGGCGATCGTGCGCTTGCCGTGGTGCCTCAGTTCCACGCCATGTCGTGGGGACTTCCCTACGCCGCGTTCATGATCGGCGCCTCGCTGATCATGCCCGACCGCTTCCTCCAGCCTGCCCCGTTGGCTGCGATCATCGCCAGCGAGCAGCCGACGTTCGCCGCAGCCGTACCCACCATCTGGCAGGGCCTGCACCTCTACCTCGAGCAGAACCCTCAGGACATCTCCTCGATGCGTGAGGTTCTGATCGGCGGCTCCGCGGTACCGCCCGCCCTCATGCACGCATTCGAGGCCGATCACAACGTCTCCGTCCTGCACGCCTGGGGCATGACCGAAACCTCCCCGCTCGGATCCGTTGCCCGCCCGCCGGCCGGTGTCACCGGCGACGCGATGTGGAAGTACCGCTACTCGCAGGGTCGATTCCCGGCATCTGTCGAGGCGCGTCTCATCGACGACGACGGCAAAGTTGTTGCACACGACGGAGTTTCCGTAGGCGAACTCGAAGTGCGCGGCCCTTGGATCACCGGGTCGTACTACGGCGTCGACGCGGAAGACAAGTTCAACGACGGCTGGCTCAAGACCGGCGACGTCGGATCCATCACGTCCGACGGCTTCCTGAGCCTGTCCGACCGCTCCAAGGACATCATCAAGTCCGGCGGCGAATGGATCTCCTCGGTCGACCTCGAGAACGCCGTCATGGGCCACCCCGACGTCACCGAAGCTGCCGTCATCGGCGTGCCGGACGAGAAGTGGGACGAGCGCCCGTTGGTTGCGGTTGTTCTTCGCGCTGGTTCCGAAACCACCATGTCCGAACTGCAACAGTATCTTTCGGACAAGGTTGCCAAGTGGCAGCTGCCCGAGAACTGGGCTGTGGTCCAGGAAGTCCCGAAGACGAGCGTCGGCAAGTTCGACAAGAAGCGCTTGCGGGCCGACTACCACGAGGGTGGACTCGAAGTCACGCGACTCTGACACGTATCAAATTCTGAAGGCGGGCAACAGGTTTTCGACCTGTTGCCCGCCTTCGTTTACGGACGAGACACCTTACGGTCGATACCCGACCGTATGAAAAGCGATGTCGACGTACTTCTGCGCCAATTGCGACGGTGACATCGGACCGCCGGTCTGGAACCAACGCGGCAGTGACTGTGCCATTCCGAGTATTGCCCGGACGGTCTCCTCGGTATCGGTGACCGCGAAATCTCCTGATGCCACACCGTCGTCGACGATCCTGCGCATCAGCAACTCGAGCCGTTTACGGCTGGCGGCGTATCGGCTTCGGCTTTCCGGTGAGACATGCCGGATCTCGGTGTCCAACGCTGCATGCCGCGACCGGTGGGTCATGTAGAGAACAATCGCCTCCACCACCAAGGCAAAGCGTCGTACCGGATTCTCACCGGCCTCCGCTTCTGCCGCTTCGGTTCTGGTATTCAGTTCGCTCATCGAGATCTCGAACAAAGCGACCAGGACCGCCTCTTTGTTCGCGTGGTGATAGTAGAGCGCGGGAACGGTTACCCCGACGCGGTTGGCGATCTGTCGCACCGTCGTACCGTGGTAACCGTTCTCGTCGAACAGCTCGAGCGAAGCCGTCAGGATGTCGGTCATCACCAGCGGCGGGAAGGACCTCCAGTCCACTGCCACCGAATTCACCGACTCCACCTCACCAGTCATGTGATGCCCGAAATTAACGCGGTGCCATACGGATTGCACCGTCGAGGCGGATCGTCTCACCGTTGAGCATGGGGTTGGAAACGATGTGTGCAGCAAGCGCGCCGTACTCGCTGGGATCGCCCAGGCGTGAGGGGTGGGGCACCTGCTGACCCAACGATGCCTGGGCTGCTTCGGGCAGTCCGGCCAGCAACGGGGTCTTGAACAGACCGGGCGCAATGGTGTTGACGCGGATCAGCAGCGACACGAGGTCGCGGGCGATGGGGAGCGTCATACCGACGACGCCGCCCTTCGACGCGGAGTACGCAGCCTGCCCGATCTGGCCGTCGTAGGCTGCAACCGAGGCGGTGTTGATGATGACGCCACGTTCACCGTCGATGGGTTCGGTCTTCGAAATACGTTCCGCAGCAAGACGAAGGACGTTGAAGGTGCCGATCAGGTTGACGTCGATGACCTTCTTGAAAGCGTCGAGCGGGAAGGCCCCCTTCTTGCTGACCGTCTTGACTGCGTTGCCGATTCCGGCGCAGTTGACTGCCACGCGCAGGGGTCCGAGGGACTCGGCCACGTCGAGTGCAGCGGTGACCGCGGCCTCGTCGGTGACATCTGCGGCCGCGAAGCGGACCCGGTCGCCGAGTTCCTTGGCGATGGCTTCACCGTTCGACGACGGCAGGTCGATGATGACGACGCTGGCGCCGTCGGCAAGAAGGGCTTTGGTGGTGGCCAGGCCGAGGCCGGATGCTCCACCGGTGACGACGGCGACGCTGTCGTTGACGATCATGAGAGTTCCTTTCGAAAGGTTATGTGTTTCAGATGCGTTCGATGATGGTGGCGTTGGCCATGCCGGCGCCCTCGCACATGGTCTGCAGACCGTAGCGTCCCCCGGTGGCCTCGAGGTGGTTGACCATCGTGGTCAGCAGGCGTGTACCCGAGGACCCCAAGGCGTGGCCGAGAGCAATGGCGCCGCCCCACGGATTGAGCTTTGCCGGGTCGGCACCGAACTCGTGAGCCCAGGCGAGCGGCACGGGAGCAAACGCCTCGTTGACCTCGTACGTGTCGATGTCGTCGATGCTCAGGCCGGCGCGAGCGAGCACCTTGTGGGTCGCCGGGATGGGCGCGGTGAGCATGAAGATCGGGTCGTCGCCCGCGACGGAGAAGGAATGGAAGCGTGCTCGCGGGGTCAGCCCCAACTTCGACGCCATTTCTTCGCTCATGATCAGTGCCGCGGATGCACCGTCGGTGAGCGGCGACGAGTTACCGGGAGTGATCGACCACTGTGCCTCAGGGAAACGCTGCGCGTACTTCTCCGAGTAGAACGACGGCTTCAAGCCGGCAAGACCCTCGGCGGTAGTGGACGCGCGAACCGTCTCGTCGACGGTGTGCGAGACGGTCTCACCGGCGGCATCGATCACCGAGATCGGCAGGATCTCCTTGTCGAAGAGCCCCTTCGCCGCTGCCTCCGCTGCCCGCTGGTGGGACTGCGCAGCGAATGCGTCGAGAGCCTCGCGGTCGAACTTCCACTTCGCGGCGATCAACTCCGCGGAGATGCCCTGATTGACCAGGCCTTCGGGGTAGCGAGCCGCGACGCCCGGACCGGAAGCGTCCTTCCCCATCGTCGTAGTGCCCATCGGGACACGACTCATCGACTCGACACCTGCCGCGATCACGATGTCGTATGCACCGGCGATCACGCCCTGCGCGGCAAAGTGCGCAGCCTGCTGACTTGATCCGCACTGGCGATCGATCGTGGTGGCGGGTACCGACTCGGGGAATCCGGCCGAGAGGACCGCGCTGCGGGTGATGTTGAGAGCCTGCTCACCGGCCTGTCCGACGCAACCGCCGATAACGTCGTCCACCAGGGCGGGGTCCAGGCCGTTTCGATCGACGATGGAACGTAGAACATGGGCCATCAGTTCGACAGGGTGCGTCCCGGACAGTGCTCCGCCCGGCTTGCCCTTGCCTGATGCGATCCGGACTACATCGACGATCACTGCCTTGGTCATCTTCGTTCCCTTCGAGGACGTGTACTGCTGGGGCGGTCCGGCACCCGAGTTTCGTGGCGCCGAGCGCCGGACCGAGATCGAGGGAGCACCCTGACTTAGCGCTCGCTAAAGGATTACCATCGACGCAACCCGCGCGTCAAGAGGAGCTGCCGGGCTTCGAATCAGATGCTCACCAACGACCGTTCACACGATCAGTAACCTCGTCGGGCCTCAGCCAACCGTTAGTACTTTCGAATGATAGGTTTTCAATCTTCGCCCGAAATGTCCGGAATCGGATAACCTTCCGCCACAAGCAATCCAAGCCACATGGGGATTCGGGACGTGGCACCAATCGATGACAAACCGCAGGGGGACTGACCGGGAGGTTGAGCGTGGACCTGCGATACGTTGCCTTCACTCGTGCCGACTCGCATTTCTACGACCGAATCAGAACGGTGATTCGACCTGACACACCGACTGACCAGCACTTTGTCCCCGCAAAGTCGGTGGAGTGGTCACTCTGGCGGCGCGGTCCCCAAAGCGGACCGTGGAACTACTTCCAACCGCCTGGAAATCCGCTGCCCGAACAGGGATGGAAGATCCACTGCTCCGCTACCCAGGCGAACGCACAGGAGTTGCTCGATACCGTTTCCGCGTATTGCGGCCACAATCTGGTGCCGTTCAAATTTCTTCGGACGGCGACAGACCTCATGTTGTCCAACAGCAAGCAGGCCAATCGAACTTCCAGCGGAAAATTCATCACGATCTATCCGCCGGATGGTGTTGCCACACAACGTGTCATCACCGAACTGGACGGGCTTGTCGCGGGTGCCGACGGACCCTACATCCTCAGCGATGTGCGCTGGAACCGTGGACCGCTCTACCTACGATACGGCGCGTACCTGCCCATGCAGACCTACGATTCGTTCGGCGATCGTGTCCCGGCAATTCGGCGTCCTGACGGATCGCTCGAACCAGATCTGCGCGGCACTTCCTTCAGGACTCCCGACTGGGTACAAATCCCGGACTTTGTTCGTGCACAACAAGACAAACTCAAATCACCAGGTGAGTTCCCCTTCTCGATTCGAGAAGCCCTGCACTTCAGCAACAGTGGAGGAATCTACTCTGCGTTCGACAGCAACGGCGTCAATCTGGTCATCAAAGAAGGCCGTCCCTTTACCGCCCCGGACGCCAACGGCCGGTACGCAATCGACCGGATCCGTAACGAGTACGACAAATTGACTCACCTGGCCGACAACCCGTACCCACCTTCTGCGATCAGCTTGTTCGAGCGCGAGGGACATCACTTCCTTGTCACCGAGCGCGCTCCCGGCACTCCCCTGAATCAGGAAATTGCGCTCCGCTACCCACTGATACGCGCGGACCAGACACTCGGTTCCCGAACGGAATACAGAACCTGGGCACTCGAAATTGCACAACAGTTGACCACCGCGGTCGAGAGCTTCCACAACGCCGGAATCGTTCACGCCGATCTACACCCTGGCAACGTCATGTGCTCACCGTCCGGTATTCGGATCATCGACTTCGAGATGGCCCACAACATCGACGAGCATCCGCCCCGGTCCACCGGAGCTCCCGGATACACCGCACCTCGACAGTTGACAGGAATCGAGGCGGATCGATACTCCTTGGGATGCATCGAGCTGGGACTCTTTGTCCCACTTACTACATTGTTCCCTCTCGATTGCAACAAGATCCCCGAACTCATCGACTATGCGGTGTCTCGATTCGATCTTCCTCGTGCCTTCCGTGCCTCGCTCTACTCGATGCTCGACGTACTCCCGCCGGAACCGGAGAATCGCCCGCATCGTTGGGACACGTCGTCGAACGAAACCTTGCAACGCACGGCCGCTCTATTGCGCTGCGGCATCCTCGCCTCGCTTGATCTCGCCCGCGCTGATCGACTCTTTCCCGGCGACATCGCCCAGTTCGAGGTGAACGGCTACGGCATTGCGCACGGCTCGTGCGGAAACCTGCTCGCCGATGATCTTCCCACCGACACCTTGGAGTCAGTCCTGGAATGGACTGAACATCAGGTTGATTCGGATACGCAACCACAGTTCGGTTTCTTCGACGGGCTCGCGGGTGCGGTGCACACCTTTCGGCATCACGGGCGACATTCGACTGCCGACAGATGGGTCGAGACTTTGTGTCGAGCCCCACTCGACGAGCTCGACTCCAGCCTCTTCAGCGGCCTTTCCGGAATCGGTTGCCTACTACTCGAGGAATCGGTTTCACGACCGATCGTGTCACCCACTCTCGCCGTCGTGACTGAAACTCTGAGCGAACGAATTTCAGCTGCTCGCGCGCATGTCCGCGTCGCCGACGGGCCGCCTTGGGCAGTGGCCGGCCGAGGTGGGTTGATGCGGGGACCGAGCGGACAAGCGCTGTTCTGGACTCGCCACTACGAACTGAGCGGTGATCCTCGATCGCTGGAACACGCACGCCAGCTCGTCGACATCGATCTGTCGGTGATGTCGATGTGCCCTGACGGGTCGATGCAGCTGCGAGAGGAGCGCCGGACAATGCCGTATCTCGGATCGGGATCGGTCGGTGTGGGCCTGGTACTTCTACAACTTCTGCGCCATGTCGACGAACCGCGCTACGCAGCTGCGGTGCGTGCGATATCCCGCGCCGCCACAGTCGAATTCACTGCCCAAGCGGGGCTGGTCAACGGTCGAGCTGGATTGATTCTCTTTCTGGTCGAGCTCTCCAAGACCCCCTATGCCGACTCCGATTACGAAAGCGCATTGGTCCAACAGTTGGGACTTCTAGGCCTTCACTCCGTCAATCACCAAGGAAGCCTGCACTTTCCAGGCGAGCAAAACCTGAGACTGTCGACAGATTGGGCAACCGGATCTGCAGGAATACTGGCATTGCTCCGACATGCCGGATCGTCAACTGCCCGGCAGTCGTTTCCACTGATGTGCGCGTCGAACTGCCACATCTCCTAATTGTTCGGAAGAAATCACCCCCGGAAGATTGGAGCACAGAAGTATCAGGCCAAAAACCTGAAATGAAATCAGCACCGCAAGAAAATTCGATCGATCAAATCCATCGGTAAACATGCCGATCAACAAAGGAAATGACAATGGACGCTATTCTCTCCCTTCAGGATCTGTCAGTCGCCGCCGGCAACGTCGGAGATGCCGGCCAACTCGAGCAGAACGCGGCAATCAGTTCGCTCAGTTTCTTCTGCCTCTGACCTCAGGCCGATACCTCGGAGCAGGCCCGGGGTATCGGCTTTAGGAATCAGTGCATATCACCAAACGAACAGTATTGTTTGATCATGAGACGGATCCACACTTCACCGAGCCGCATACGCCGATGATTTACGCGACCTGGCGGCAATGCCGAGGGCAGATCGTATGGTCAATGGCGGTAATATTTCTCCTGATCCTGACCGTCGCAATTTCAGGGTGGTTCGTTCAGCGTTCAGGCGAGAGTTGGGTTTTCGGAGAAATCTGCTCACGCTGGTACGACGGAGGTGGCGGTTGCCGCGCCGACACCGCTCTCACCTTGACGACGCTTGTCGCACTCCTGCTTCCCTTCGCCTCAGGAATGCTGGTCGGCGTCACCACATTCGCCCGAGACTTCGAGCAAGGCCCCGAAAACCTCGATTCTCTCGAGTCCACCAGCCTTGTTCGATGGTATTTCTTGCGGGTCCTGGTGGTCTTCGTTCCCATCACCCTGGGGCTGGCAGTCCTGGGCCTGGTGCTCGGCTGGACCCATTCGCTGGGCCGGGGAGCAACCGCAACAGATGAAATGACCTCGTTCTCGTTGATGGAGTTCCCCAATTTTCACACGACGGGAATCGTCCTCGGCGCCTACACCTTTGTCGCCATGGTCACCGGCAGCGCGGCCGCATTGCTCGTACGCAACACCGTCGTCGCGATGGTCACGACTCTTCTCGTGTTCTTGATCGTGCCCGTCGCGTTGAGCGCAATGGTCCGCGAGCACTACACGGCTCCCGACATCGAAGTCCAACCCATCGACGGACGGGCACGTGCCGCAGAATACGCACCGTCTCCGTACCAAAATCTCGACTCGAGGTGGGTCATCGGTGCCGGCTTCGCCGATATGGACAGCAACATGATCGACGCCGACTACTCAGTGTGCAGGGCCTCGGATACTTCCGATCAAAAGCAGCAAGACCGCGAGATCGACGACTGCCTTCGAGAACAGGGAATCGATCACTATGCCGTGGTCTATCACCCGCAGAGCCGGTACTGGCAATTTCAGTTCATCGAGACTGCCGTGATGCTGTTGTGCTCCGGGTTGATGGTGGCGCTCGCACTCGTCGGCGCACGTGGACTACGTCGGCGACCCGCCCATAAGCGAATGTCTGAAATATCGAAATCGATTTGATAGCAGCAAGTTTCGATCCACATTCCCTTGTGTTCGAAACTTTGTTCGATTAAACTTTCGGCATGGACAGTCGAGAAGCGTGGCAACTGGATGGCGAGGGCCTCAAGAGTGAGGTTCTCGATCTGGTGCGTGTCCGGCACGAGTTGCAATCGCGGATGGTGCTGTTGATCGTGGAGATGTTTTCCCGGGAGACTGTGGTCGGGAAGGGTTTTCGGGCGATCGCGCAGTGGTTGCATGGTTCGACGAATCTGGAGATCGGTGAGTGCAGTCTGCTGGTCAGTCTGGCGCGGTTGTTGTTGCTCGAACCTGTTGTCGCGGATGCGTTTCACCGGGGTGACGTGGATGCGTTGAAGGCTCGTCAGGTGGCGTCGTTTTGTCAGCATCCGCCGAAGAACATGACGCCGGCGGATGTGGACAAGGCCCGCCGGATTCTGCTTGACCTGGCGTCGAAGAACATTGCGGATTGTGATGCGGTGCGGGCGGCGATCCGGCGGATCGAGAAGCAGTTCGGCAAACGTGAGGACGGTGTTCCTGTGGGTGAGGATTCGGAGCGTAATGAGTTCTATGCCTCGAAAGGTTTGTACGGGCGGGTCAGCGTGAAAGGCGATTTGGATGCGGTCAACGGGGCGCGTTTGATCACGTTGTTGTCGAGTTTGTCGGCGCCGACGCCGGAGAAGGACGGCGTGAAGGACACGCGTACTCCGGCGTTACGACGGGCGGATGGGTTCTGTGAACTGCTGCGGCGGTACGAGCGGGCGGGGTTGGGTCCGATCGAGGGTGGGGTGAAACCGCACATCACGCTGACTGCGTCGGCGAAGGACATGACGGACCTCAAAGCCTTGAAGGATCTACTGCCGTCGACTCAGGAACTGGGGTTCGCGTGGACGGATTGGGTAGGTCCGATCAGCATCGACACCGCCCGGATGTTGGCCTGCGACTGCACGGTCACCCGGATTCTGTTGGATGAGAATGGTGTTCCGCTCGACTGCGGTAAGGAAGTGCGAACCGCGACGGTACCCCAGCGGCGGGCGTTGGCCGTCCGTGATGGTGGGTGCGCGTTTCCGGGGTGCGGGACTCCGTCGGGGTGGTGCGATGCTCATCATATTGTTCACTGGAACGATGGTGGCCCAACAGATCTCGACAATCTGATCTTGTTGTGCGGTCATCATCATCGGACGATGCACCACACCGAATGGCGGGTCGAGATCGGCCCCGACCGAAAAACAGTGTTCTATCCACCGATGTCGATCGATCCGCATCAACAGCCGATCGGCGGGAACAGCCCACCGACAGCGGCGTGAATCGCGACAATCGAACACATCAGCACCGGGGCATCACCATGCCCCGGTGCTCGACGTACGTTCAGGTCAGATCCCGGCCCTGCGCACGAGAGCGTCAGTAGCAGAAGGGGATACAACATCGATCGCCCGGAGAAGCCCCGCATATCGCGGATACATCTCGGCGGGGCGAGTATTGATCGCCCGCAAGATCCACGACGCAGCTTGATCGGCTGTCAGCGCCGGCTGGCTCACGTAATCTGCCGTCGGCGCGATCATCGGTGTTCGTATCAGCGGGAATTGCACTGTGGTGACATCGACGCCGGTGCCGTGACACTCCGCTCCGAGGCTTCGGCCGAAGGCACTGAGCGCAGACTTCGACGCATGATAGGCGCTGAACCTGGGCATCACCCCGGCAGTAACTCCCCAGGTTCCGACGTTGATGATGTGTCCGGATTTCGCCTCGAGCATCGCGGGCAGCAGACGCAGCGTCAGTCGTGTAGGTCCGAAATAGTTCAGTGCCATGGTGCGCTCGTAGTCGTGGAATCGGTCGACCGAATCCAACGCGGTACGCCGGATCGAGCGACCCGCATTGTTGACGAGTATGTCGACCGACCCGAATCGATCGGCGATGGTCTCCGCGAGTTCGTCCACAGCTTCCCCTCGCGAGAGGTCCGCTGGCACGATGTGCGCCCACCCTCCCTGGCGGTGGATATCGTCCCGCACGTGTTCGAGGTTTTCCTCACCACGCGCGACCAGGATCATCTCGGCTCCTCGGCGGGCCAGGAGGTGGGCAGTCGCCTCACCGATCCCCGAGGAGGCTCCCGTCAGAACGATTGTCTTGTCGGAGAGCGTGACGCCACGCGACGGAACAAGTGAGCGCAGACGCGTCGGCGGACTCAATGCAAGATTGCTGAGAATCGATCTGATCACGTCGGCCTCGGTTCGATCTTCGCGTGCGATTCGGTGCGAACCCGTCCCTGAACAGCCCACTTCGGACGCACCGCGGAAATTACTCAAAAGTAAGTTATGGCGCCGTTTCGGCCGTGTCAAGAATTCGTCGAGATCCAGGAGTATCTGCCACTAGCTTTTCCTGATACCTCGGGTTACATTAAATCCAGACCGAGTGCCAGCGATCACACAACCGGCCCTCGATTCCACCGAATACCGCGAGAAACACCAGCGGTGACCGAAACGAAGAGGAGACGCCATGACGCTCACATCGCCGCTCGACAAGCGCGCAGAAGCATCCGACGACTCGTACAACGAGACGCTTCGACTCCTGTCCGAGGGCTCGGTGCACAAGCACTTCGACCCGTACCTCGACATCGACTGGGATTCCCCCGAGTTCGCCGTCGTCCCGAACGATCGCCGCTGGATCCTCCCGGCCGAGACAGACCCGCTGGGTGCACACCCCTGGTACCAGGCGCAGTCCGAGGCCAAGCAGATCGAAATCGGCATGTGGCGCCAGGCCAACGTCGCGAAGGTCGGTCTCCAGTTCGAGAACATCCTGATCCGCGGCATGATGCAGTACGTCTTCTCGCTGCCCAACGATTCGGCCGAGGCACGCTACTGCACGCACGAGTCCGTCGAAGAGTGCAACCACACGATGATGTTCCAGGAGATGGTCAACCGCATCGGTGCCGACGCTCCGGGCATGAGCCGTCCGATGAAGATGCTTGCACCCTTCATCCCCCTCGCCGCGGGTCCGTTCCCCGAACTGTTCTTCGTCGGTGTCCTCGCCGGTGAAGAGCCGATCGACCACATCCAGAAGAGCATCCTGCGCGCCGGCGGCCAGATCCACCCGATCATGCAGTCGGTCATGGCCATCCACGTGGCCGAGGAAGCGCGCCACATCTCGTTCGCGCACAAGCTTCTGAGCCGTCGCATCCCGCTGATGTCACGCCCGAACCGGTTTGTCCTCTCGCTGCTGTTCCCGATCGTCATGCGCATTCTCTGTGACGCCATCGTCATCCCGCCGAAGTCCTTCTGGAAGCAGTTCGACATCCCCAAGTCCGTGAAGAAGGACCTGTTCTGGGATCTGCCCGAATCGCGTCAGACCCTGCGCAACTACTTCGGTGACGTCCGCATGCTGGCCACCGACACCGGACTGATGAACCGTGCCTCGCGCTTGGTGTGGAAGGCCTGCAAGATGGACGGCCGCGCATCACGCTTCCGTAGCGAACCTCACCGCAGCTCGCACAACGCCGCCGCGTAGCTCCCGGACAGTCGAGATCGGACTCATAGCGCCATGCCACACGTAGTCACGCAGTCCTGTTGCAGCGACGCCTCGTGCGTCTACGCCTGCCCGGTCAACTGCATCCATCCGACGCCGGACGAGCCGGACTTCCTCACCGCCGAGATGCTGCACATCGATCCGCAGGCCTGCGTCGACTGCGGGGCATGCGTCTCTGCCTGCCCGGTCGACGCCATCGTCCCCGAGTCGAAGCTGACCGACCCGCAGCGGGTCTTCCTGTCCATCAACGCGGACTTCTACAAGGAAGAGCGGCCTCGGCCACTTCTCGCCAAGGTCATCCCGGCAGCCCATGTCGACAAGGGCCGCCCGCCGTTGCGAGTAGCGATCGTCGGTTCCGGTCCGTCCGCGATGTACGCCGCGGACGAGTTGCTGACGCAGCCCGATGTGCAGGTCAACGTCTTCGATCGCCTTCCGGTCCCGTACGGCTTGGTCAGAGCCGGCGTTGCTCCGGATCATCAGAAGACCAAGCAGGTCACCCGCCTGTTCGACAAGATCGCCGCGCAAAAGGGTTTCGAGTTCTACCTCAACGTCGAGATCGGCAAGCACATCTCGCACAGCGAACTGCTCGAAAATCACCATGCGGTGCTCTACGCAGTCGGCGCATCGTCCGACCGTGGTCTCGGCATTCCGGGTGCTGATCTGCCTGGCACGGCCTCGGCCACCGACTTCGTGGCCTGGTACAACGGCCACCCCGATCACGCAGACGACGTCTTCGACCTCTCGCATCGCCGCGCGGTCATCATCGGAAACGGAAATGTCGCCCTCGACGTCGCTCGCATCCTGACGGCCGATCCCGAGAAGTTGGCGGGTACCGACATCTCCGCTCACGCACTCGCCGCTCTGCGGAAGAGTCGTGTCGAAGAAGTTGTCATCGTGGGTCGCCGCGGAATCGCGCAGTCAGCGTTCACAGTTCCCGAGTTCACCGGTCTGATGGCACTGCCGGACATCGAACTGTCCGTCGGACCCGACGACATGGTTCTCGACTCGGCAACCGAAGAACTGGCAAAACGCGGCGAGCTTCCACACGCCGTCGAGCAGAAGTTGCGTCTACTCGAAGCCCTGAAAAACCGCGATCACGTCGACGTCGGCAACAAGCGCATCACGTTGCGCTACCTGCTCACGCCGACGTCTATCACCGGCGACGACCAGGTCAGTGGAATCGAATTCGCTCGCAACGCCCTGGTTGACGTCAACGGAACCGTACAGATCGAGGCGACCGGCGATACCGAGACCATCGACGCCGGGCTCGTTCTCACCTCGATCGGCTACCGCGGAGTGCCCATCGCCGGCGTCCCGTTCGACGAGCGTGGTTCGGTCATTCCGAACGAGCGCGGCCGCGTCCTCGAGGCTCCGAACGGTGATCCCGCCACCGGCGTCTACGCAACCGGATGGATCAAGCGTGGACCGAGTGGGTTCATCGGCACCAACAAGTCCTGTGCGCAGGAAACCATCAGGATGCTCGTCGACGACTTCAACGACGGCCGCTTGACCAACCCTGTCGCCGACGACTCCGCCGTCGATCGTCTGGTCCGAGCTCGGCAGTCCGACGTTGTCGACCGCGAGGGTTGGCACTCCATCGACAAGGCAGAGTTGGAACGCGGCGCTGCCCACGATCGCGTCCGCGAGAAGATTCTCGATCAAGGCGAGGTCACGTCGATCCTCCAAGCCGCAGCTCGGGTGAAGCCGGCCCGTCGATTCGGTCGACCCGTTCGCGCTCGCTGATCCACCACAGGTAAACAGCTACTTTCACGCACACGGCCCCGCCTGCAGACTCGTCTGCCCGGCGGGGCTGTCTGCGTTGAGCCGGGCGTCCCACTCAGCGAAAATTTTTGCCCGTCAGCGGCGGAAATCGTGTAATACTGCAACCTGTTCCAGTAAGCGGCACAGCGGGCCACGATCTCAGGATCAGGCGCGCCAACCAGATGAGGATTGCATGAGCGAGACTGCAACGCCGGCGCCGAACGGGAGTGTGACACCTGCAGTAGAGGGTTGGTTCACCACCGGCGACGAACCTGCTCTGATCGGCACGAAGTGCCAATCCTGCGGCACCATTTCCTTCCCTCGTGAGGCGACGTTCTGCAAGAACCCGAGCTGCTTCAGCGAGGAGTTCGACGACGTGGAACTCTCCCGCCGCGGCACCGTCTGGTCGTACACCGACGCGCAGTACCAGCCGCCACCGCCGTACATCCCGCGCTCGGATCCGTACGAGCCCTTCGCTCTGGCCGCAGTCGAGCTGCCTGAGGGCATCGTCATCCTCGGCCAGGTGGCCGACGGTTACGGCGTCGACGATCTCAAGGTCGGCAATACCGTCGAATTGGTTGTCGAGCCGCTGTACAAGGACGAAACCGGAGTCCGTACGACGTGGCGCTGGAAGCCTGTCGCCGCCGATCAGGAGTCGCAGTCATGAGCAAGGATGTCGCAGTACTCGGCGTGGGCATGCACCCCTGGGGCAAGTGGGGCCAGTCGTTCGTGAAGTACGGCGTTGCCGCCGCTCGCGCCGCCCTCGCGGATTCGGGTGTCGACTGGCAGGACGTCGACTTCATCGTCGGCGGCGAGACCGTCCGCAACGGGTACGGCGGATACGTCGCCGGAGCCACCTTCGCCCAGGCACTCGGCTGGAACGGCGCTCGCGTCGCCACGTCGTACGCCGCGTGTGCGACGGGTGCCCAGGCACTCGATACCGCCCGCGCTCGGATCCTGGCCGGCCTCAGCGAAGTTGCCTTGGTCGTCGGCGCCGACACCACGCCCAAGGGCTTCCTCGCACCCGTCGCCGGTGAGCGTTGGGACGACCCGGACTGGCTGCGCTTCCGACTCATGGGCATGACCAACCCGGCGTACTTCGCGCTCAACGCGCGTCGTCGCATCGACCTCTACGGCGCGACCGCTGAGGACTTCGCCAACGTGAAGGTCAAGAACGCCAAGCACGGGCTGGCCAATCCGAATGCGCGCTACCGCAAGGAAGTCACCGTCGAAAACGTGTTGGCCTCCCCCGTCGTGTCCAATCCCCTGCACCTGCTCGACATCTGCGCAACTTCGGACGGCGGCGCCGCAATCTTGCTGACGTCGATGGAATACGCCCGCAAGATGGGTATCGCGGAACCTGTTCGAATCAAGGCTATTTCGACAGTCACGCCGACGTTCCCGCAGACGATCATGGACATGCCGAACTTCTCCACCGATTCCAGCTCCGCCGTCCCCGCTCCGGAGCGCACGTTCAAGGAGTCCATCGGCTACGCCGCGTACGAAGAAGCCGGGATCTCTCCCGAGGACGTCGACGTCGCCGAGGTTTACGACCTCGCCACCTCGGTGGAACTGGACTGGATCGAAGACCTCGCCCTGTGTAAGCGCGGCGAGGCCGAGCACCTACTGCGTGCGGGTGACACCAGCATCGGGGGCCGCATCCCGGTCAATCCGTCCGGCGGTCTCGCGTGCTTCGGCGAAGCCGTTCCCGCACAGGCACTTGCGCAGGTGTGCGAGCTCACCTGGCAGCTGCGCGGACAGGCTGAGGGCCGCCAGGTCGACGGTGCTCGCATCGGCATCACCGCCAACCAGGGCCTGTTCGGCCACGGCTCCTCGGTGATCGTTTCCGCCTGACCCTGTTCTGCTTTCGTGGCGGTCGCTCACTCAACCGTGAGCGGCCGCCACGATCACGTCTGCCACTGCCCCTGGCTGTGAAACCAGCGATGCGTGCGACGTCGGGAGTTCGCTGGTGCTCGCGCCCATGCGATTTGCCATGAACCGCTGCGCTGTCGGCGGAATCACGCGATCGTCACCGGCGACCAAATACCAACTCGGTGTGTTCGCCCACGATGGCGCACCACCCGGTTCCAGATTTGCCCACAGCGCGATCGACTTCTGATGCGCCAACATCGTTGCCGCTGTTTCGTCCGAAACATCTTGAGCGAAGACCGAATGGAAATACTCGTCGGTGACGTAGCCGTCGACGTTCTTGCCGCCGATGGCTTGTGTGTCGTCAACGATCTTCACTCCCAGAGCCGGAGGCAGCAATTGACTGCCCGGGAACCTGATGGGATCGATCGTGATCTGTACCGGCTCACCCTGAACCGGAGCAAACGCCGCGATGTACACCAACGACTGCACCTTCGGGTCATGGACGTTGGTGATCACCGCGCCGCCGTACGAGTGGCCTACGAGCACGACAGGTCCGTCGATGTCCGCAACCGTCTTCTCGATCACGGACGCGTCGTAAGCGGGCCCGCGTAGAGGATTGTCCGGCACCACGACGCGATAGCCACGCGAGCGCAGGTCGGCGGCAACGCCGTCCCAACTGGTCGCGTCGGCAAAGGCGCCGTGAACGAGAACGACAGTGGGCATGGGACTTGCCACCGCGGCACCAGAGCCGAAGATCAGTCCGGCCGCAACTGTCATGAGCAACGCCAGAACTGCTGTGAATACACGTGAGATCTTCATGCGTTTCCTTCACTCTCGTCGAAAAGCGAGAAACTGCGGTAAGCCGGGACATGCCCGTTTCGATCCTAGAAATACCTGGTGCGACGGACGTGACTGTCCGTGCAGACTTCTGGGCTCACACTGCACAACTTCTGGTTGAGCGTCCGCATCGCGGGGTATCAGGGCTGCATGGCTTTGCTCCTGGATACATCCGTGCTGGAGCCTGACCAACGCACGGACGCCTTTGTCGACGCGATGGGTCGTGCCTCGGTTCCGTGCGCAATCCACTTGGAGACCCCGGAACGGGTGAGCGCAAGAATGAACGTGTGGAACCTCGGTGCAGCATCACTGTTCCGCTCCGAGTCGACTGGTATGCGGTTGACCCGAACACCACGCCACGTCCGGTCCGCGTCGATGCCCGTCCTTGCGATTGCCCTGCAGGAGAGCGGGATCGGCCATCTCGACCAACACGACGAACAACGCAGAGTGCCCGCCGGTGAACTGCTGATGACGGACCTGACGTCGACCTACGATTTCTCCTGGTCGGGAACGGGCGCTTCCCAGTGCCTCTACGTTCCGATGGATCGGCTGGGATTGCCGATCGAGACCGTCCGCGACGCAGCGACCCGGCCTCATCACAGCAATCTGTACCCCTTGATGATCGCGCACGTTCGCGAATTGTTCCGCAGCGCCGACCTGTTGGAGACCGATCCCGCGGCTGAACAACTGGGCGAGGCTTCGATCGAACTCGCGCGCGCGTTGGTCACCTCCATCGCGCATTCCAATCCCGACGCTTCGGCCCCGAGATCGACACGCGCCGCGGCTTCGATCCGTCGATACATCCGCGAACACCTTCACGATCCAGCACTGCATCCCGCACGAATTGCTCACGCCCACAACATCTCACTGCGACAGCTGTACAAGATCTGCTCGGACAACGGATTTCGGATCGAGCAGTGGATCATCACCCAGCGTCTGCAAAAAGCTCGCGAAGAACTTCGTGGACCGGCCACCGCCGACCTGCCGATCGCGACCATCGCGCACCGGGCGGGTTTTGTCGACGCCGGCCACTTCAGCCGACGCTTTCGGCTGGCCTACGGAATCAGCCCGACTCGTTGGCGTCAGCTCCGCGATTGAAGCAGCGCCACAACGTCTGACTGACCACGACTTTCGGCATTGTCCAACGCGGTCTTTCCTGACGCATCCCGGATCGAGGGATCTGCCCCAGCGTCGAGGAGCTGAGTGATCACATCGATATAGCGCGCGGAACCGTCGCCGTACACAACGGCTTCGAGTAGCGCCGTCCACCCCGGATCATTGACGTGATTGACC
This sequence comes from Rhodococcus sp. NPDC060176, assembly GCF_042728675.1. NCBI lineage: Bacteria > Bacillati > Actinomycetota > Actinomycetes > Mycobacteriales > Nocardiaceae > Rhodococcus > Rhodococcus sp. NPDC060176. Next base: position 390,594 of record NZ_JBHWYS010000001.1, on the reverse strand, counting down.
GGGACCCCGGCAGCGATCAGCATCCGGACGGTCTCGACATGAGCGTGTTCACTCGCGGGAATCAGAGCCGTACCGCCGTAACGGTTCACGCTGTCGACGTCCGCGCCGTGGGCGAGCGTGAGCGCCAGAATCTCATTCAATCCCTCGGCTCCGGAATACAGGAAGGCCGAATCCTGCATGGAATCCTTCGCGTTCACGTCTGCACCGGCAAGAATCAACGTGGACGCCGCAGCGACGGCGTTGTTCTTGGTGGCCTCGACGAGCGGAGTGCGATCGTCCTGATCGCGGGCTTCGATGTTCGCACCGGAAGCCAGGGCAGCGGTGATCGCTGCCGGATCATTGCGGTCCACCGCATCGAAGAGTGCCCGTTCGGATTCCGGCGTCGACGGCGGCTTGGCATCTGCAGGCGGTGCCATCGCTGACGACGACGCGGTGGTCGGCGCCACCGAGGTGTCGGAAGAACTGCAACCCACCAAGGCTCCGGTTACCGACGCTGCGATTATTCCGCCTGCGAGGACAGCTCTCGACATCCGCTTCATGGAACCAGTCTTCCACAGCCGGCCGAATGGCCCGAGAATCACAGATAGGGCGACATCTTCAACATCGATCGTCTCACCACCGGTTTGATCGCCGGAATGATCCACCGTTTCCAGCCGAGCGTGGCTGCGATGTCCGCGGTGATGTCGTCGAAGCTACGGCTCTGATACCGCAACAGCCGCTGACTCTCTTCGGTATCCACCCAGTCCGTCACATATTCGTTGCCGCTGAAAGCTCTCTCGGGCAACGGTTCCAACCCCATGGCGCCAAGCATCCTCGCCAGATAGTCACGGTAGGTCACCTGACAGGACTCACCACCACCGACAAACAGCACCCGGCCCCACACCTGTGGCGTCTCCAGTGCGTTGGCGAGAGCGACGGCCGCATCATCTGGGTGCAGCACCTCGATCCTGTTGTCCAAGCCGATCTCGAACATGATGGGATCGGCCCCACGTGCGGCGATGATCGGAACGTCGGCGAACCGCGGGATGAACCACGTCAGACCGGACTCTCGCACTATGCGTTCGGCTTCGATCTTCTGGGCTGTGTAGCCATCCGTCGCCTCGAGTGGATCATCCACTCTACGAGGCGGTTTCCGATGCATCGTTCGGCCGTGAACATCGAATGTCGACGCAAAGAGAACTTTCGGTGGACCGCTCTGCGCCAGCGCTGCCGTGACGACGTTACGGGTTCCCTCGACATTGACCTTCGCCGCACCAGCAACGTCGAGTTCACTGGCAGGCGGAATGACTGCGGCCAAGTGAACTACGACATCTACCCCTGCCACCGCGGCCTCGACGGTCTGGTAGTCACGAATGTCGCCCCAGATCGTCTCGATCCCGTGAAAGGCGTTCGCCCGCTTGCGATCATCGGGAGTTGCCAGCGCAAGACAACGAACGTCGTGACCTCTGCGCACGAGTTCCGTCAGGACGTGCGAACCGATGTTCCCGAAGGCTCCCGTCAAGAGCACCTTCATGATCGGATGGTGCCTCGCCCGGCGATGAGGGGAAGATCCAGCGCTGAAACGAGCCCGGCTTCGATGTCGTCGAGCATCGGAATGGCGTTGATCGCTCGCATTCCCGTCGCCAGGCAACCTCCGGTGATCGGATCTCCGTCGAGCGCCCCACGGAACGCGGTCTCCTGCGTGATGTCCGGACTGCCTTTGATGATCACGCGGTAGACGTCGTTCTCCACGGAAGTTGCTCTGGGCCAGTGTGTTGCGGCATCGTTGGTGATGCGGTTGACGTGCTCGATCACGATCTTCGCCTCGTCACCCACCCAACCGCGGATCTCGAATCGCACTGCGGCACATTGACCGGGTTCGATGACACCGAACGGATACGTGATCGGCTCGGTGGCGGCCCACTTCTCGTACACGGTGTCGATACGGTCCAACTTGACTCCGACGGCGTCGGCGATCATCGGAATGGTGTGACCCCAGGCGAAGATCAACACCTCGGGAATCTCGAGTACCGCCGGAGTATCGACCGACACGCCGATTCCCATCGTGGAGCTGTAGTCGCCTGCATAGTTCGCGTAGTCCAACAGTTCCTGCACGCGGACGCTGTCCACCCGGCCACAGACGCCCATGAGCGTCAACGGGAAGAGATCGTTGGCAAATCCCGGATCGATTCCCGTGGTGAAGCACGACTTTCCGCTTTCACGACAAGCCTTTTCGAGGTCCTCCAGCATTTCTTTCGGGCACACCTGCGGGTAGACCAACGGCGTCATCGACGTCGACACCACATGCTTACCCGACAGCAGAGAGCGAGACATGTTCGCGATGTTCTCGACGGCGAATTCAGCAGTCGGACCGAAGTATGCAACCGCGTCAGCATCGACGGCGAGTGCTGCCTCGCTGTCGATCGTGGCGGCCAACCCCACCGGCTCGACTCCGATGAGTGTGCCGACGTCGACGCCGTCCTTCTCCGGGTTGTGCACGATCACGCCGCCCAGTTCGAATTCGGGATGATCGAGCAGTTCGCGGATGACCAACTTCCCCACGACGCCCGTTCCCCAGACGATGACCTTGTGTTTCATTGCAGTGCAGTCCTTTCCAGAGCAGAGTCAGCAGATGGTGTATCGACGATCAGCGGAAGAACTCGCCGCCGTTGACGAACAGCGTCTGCCCGGTCAACATCCGAGCACGATTGGACGCGAAGAAGACCACGGCGTCCGCTACGTCGTCGTCTGCCGGGATTTCACCGAGCGGCATGTTCTTGCTGATCTCGGCGATGATGTCTTCTTCGGGGACCCGACGGTCGGCCGCCGCGAGGCCGACGTAAAGCTGTACCGGTGGTCCCCACATCCACGTGGGAACTACGGTGTTAACACGGATTCGATACTGTCCCAGTTCTTTTGCCAGCGACCACATCGCTGCGTACAGCGCACCCTTGGACGTCGCGTATGCCGATTGGGGCAACTGCGGATGAAACATGGCCTGCGAGCCGATCATGACGACAGCGCCACCGCGCTTCTTCAATTCGGGTAGCGCCGCCTGCGTCAAAGTGAGAGTTCCGATGACGTTGACATCCAACATGGCCTTCCAGGCACTCAGATCGGCACCTTCGAGCCCACCGAACACGTCTTCCTTGGCCGCGACGTTGACCAGCGCATCCACCCGGCCGAAACGTTCGGTGGCAGTATCGATCAAGCGCGAGCACGACTCCGGATCGGCGATGTCCGTCACCGAATAGGCGACGCGAGCGCCGGTCGGATCGATCTCCTCGCAGACGGACTTCAAATTCTCTTCGGTTCTTGCGCCGAGCACCACGTTGGCCCCGTCACGGACTGCAGCCAAAGCGATTTCACGCCCCAGACCAGTTCCGACGCCGGAAATTACCACGGTCGAATCTTCGAGCAATTGAGTCATGACGCGCACCTCCACAGGGCACCCGAGGGATAACGTAACGCTGTGTTACGAATATGGAGAAACGTAACACTGCGTTACGCTATTCACAATGGATTTCGAAGAAGTCACCCCGGACAACGTCACCCCAGACGAAGACACCGAACGGCTACGCGGGAGGCCCCGCGATCCCGCCATCGGTGATTCAGCCCTGGCCGCGGCACGCGAGTTGCTGGCCGAGGTCGGCTGGGACAAGACGACGATGGTGGCGATCTCCGAGCGCGCCGGCGTCGGCAAGCCCGCTCTGTACCGTCGGTGGCCGTCCAAGACCCACCTGGTTTTCGAAGCAGTCTTCGGTTGGGTCGACGAGCCTCCGCCCGTCGCCGACGCCACCGACCCCGAAGAATGGGTACGGGCTTCGTGCAACTACACCCTGGAACTCTTTGCAAAGCCGGAGGTGAAGGCCGCATTGCCGGGCCTACTTTCGGCATTCGCCGAGCGCGGCGACCTGCCGTCGACATTGTGGTCGGAGTTCGGCGGCCCCGGCATCGCCATGCTCGCGCAGATGCTGAACCGCGGCGACGGTGATGCCGACGCGATGCGGGACGCTCAGGCAACGATGCTGTTCATCGTCGGCGGCACGATGGTCCTGAGAATGCTGATGCCCGAGGACGAATCCGCGCCCCTGGTCGAACGAATGCCGGACATATTGCTCCATGGCGTCACGCCGAAGGACCAGGACATCACCTGAGCGCGGTAGAGCCGAACGGACGATTCGTGGAGTTCGAAATCGGGACTCGCTAAATCAGGGACTTTGGTCCGAATTTTTGATTTGGACGCTTAACAGGTGTCCGAATTGGGTAGTTTCACATCATCTAACTCGTTCAAAATTTCGATCCAGCGGTCACGTCCAGTGCAGCCAGTCGAACAGGAGTCGGATGAGCAGCCCATTTCGTGATGCCGCTGCAGTAATGCTCGACGCGTCCCACCGCGTCGGGCAAGCTCACGTGCCAGGTGCCGTACTCAACGGTCGTTTTCACCCGCCATCTGCCGTCAAAGGACTGGTCCCGCGTCCGCGCCTGCATCGCAAACTCACCGCCTCCACTGCCACCAAAGGCTCAGGACCCGGGCCCGTCGGACTGCTCTCGGCTCCGGCCGGGGCGGGGAAGACCTTGCTGCTGGCCGATTGGGCTCGCGAATATTCGCGAGCCTCCCCTGATGTTGCGCTGGCCTGGCTGACACTGGCCGAGCGCGACAACAACGTGTCGATACTGTGTGAATCCCTCGCCGAGGCGATCGCGACATCCGTCGACACGTCAGGCCAGAGGCTTCCCGCGCAGACGGGATCCAGGCCACCTGTCGATCAATGGCTCGCGCATTTCGCGGAAACCCTCGAAACGCATGAGCGCCGAACAACGTTGATCCTCGACGACGTTCACACCCTCCACGATCCGATGTCGATCAGTCTGCTCGATCGAATACTCATCCAGACGCCTGGCAACCTGTCGATCGTCGTCGCCGCCCGCTACGAACCACCGCTCACGTGGCATCGCCTGGCTCTCGACGGCCGACTCACCCGCTTCGCATCCACCGATCTTGCTTTCGATCGCTCCGAGATCACCGCGATATTCGGTGAGTACAACATCACGCTGCGCGACGACGAGCTTGCAATCGTCGAGAACTTCACCAAGGGGTGGGGCGCCGTCGTTCGCCTCACCGCAGCGTTTCTGGCGGGCCGCAGCGACATCGGCGATGCGCTCGACGAGTTCACGCACACACCCCGCCCGATCGCAGACTTTCTCGTCGACGAGGTACTGACGTCCTTGCCCGAACATGTCACCTCGTTCATGTTGCGGACATCGGTAGTCGATTCTTTCTCCGCCCAACTGGCGGAAACTCTGACCGACTCGAACGCGCGATCCGAGATCGACTCGCTGATTCAGTTCAATTTCCCTGTGACCCGCACCGATTCGGCCGATCACACAACGTGGTTCAGTTATCACCCGCTGTTGCGCGAACATCTTCGGGCAGAGTTCCGTCGCGTCGATCACGACGAGAGAAACCGCGCACACCTGCGAGCCGCGTCCTGGTTCGAAAGCAATCACCTCGAACTCGAAGCGCTCGAACTCGAGGTGTCGATCGGCGAACCAGTCCGCATTATCGCGTTTCTCGAACGCTGCGGGCTGGGCCTCGTACTCGACGGGCACTGTGGAGACGTCGTGCGAGTCCTCGAATCCGTGTCGACGCAGGTCTCGGAATCCCCGATCACCCGGCTGGTGCTGGCGGCGGCCGCCCTCCATTCCGGTGACGTGACCTCGGCGACGACGTGCCTCGATCTTCTCGAAGCCACTCATCCACCGATTGCAGACGACCCACTGTTTCAGGCGATGAGCCTGGAAATCTCCTGCGTTACGGCAACTTCCGACAGCGCGCCGCTGGCGTCACGTCTGGAGCGGCGTCAGAACAGCACCCACTCCGACGTCGAAGCCTACGCACACATGGAGTTGGCGACTGCGCACTTACTGCGACGTGAGTTCGACAGGGCGACTGTCGAATACACTCAAGCCGTCGCTCTCGGGACGCTGCGGGGCAGGGCGCGATTCGTCTTGAAGTCGCTGACCGGACTGGGCTACGTCGCTTCCCTCAGCGGAGACATCGGGGCCATGAGGGCTCACTCCATCTACGCTCTGGACTACGCGGTCGAACATCACATCACGACGACTGCGGAGTACGAGTTGTCCGCGTCGGTGGCCGCCTTTGCTGCATATCTCTGCGCTTCGAGTGAGCTTCCGTACCGCATCCCGACGATCGGAAACTACCGGAGCACAGACGTTCTCGGCGCCAGCGCGCCGGCATTCGGGTGGCACTCCGTCGTAACCTTCGGCCTTCACAGTCTCGACGGCTCGACCGACCGACGCTCGACCGCCGCCGATGTCCGCGACGCGATGCTCAGCGCGATCGAATTACGTACCTTCGCGTTCGCGACCTTGGCTCTTCTACCGCCCGTCGTCAACGCGTGCCTTTCCGTCGGCGAAGTGGAATGGGCGGCCAGACTCGTACGGGATGCGGCCGACCGGTTCGGCGAGACCGCGGAGATACATCTCGCGCGGGGTGCCGTCGCCTTCTCGTCCAACAAGTTCGCGGAAGCACTCGCCGAAGTTTCCGAAGCTCTCGGGTCCTCCGAAATCCCGCTGCTCGCACATCACGTCTACGCCTGGACACTCGAAGCAGGGATCCACGCTGCAACAGGTCACGACCGCAAGTCGTTTCGTTCCCTTCACAAAGCGCTACGCGCCGCGGAAGCCGGTAACTTGCTGCGCCCCTTCCTCGACTACGGCCCATCCCTGCGGCCGGTGTTCGACGAGTTCAGTGGGCATTTCGGCGATCAGGAAGCATTCGCCGAACAGGTACGCAACCGCATTCGTCCCCAACAATTGGTGAGTGCACCGATCCTCACCCCGGGTGAATACACCGTGCTGCGTGAACTCGCTTCGGGAGACACCACCGAGTCGATTGCCGACACGCTGTTCCTGTCCGTCAACACCATCAAGACGCATCTTCGTGGGATCTATCGCAAGTTGGAAGTGAGCAACCGACGCGACGCACTCAAGGCTGCGCGACGCGGCGGACTCATCTGAGCAAGACTGCTTCCATGCCCTCGAAGCTGTATTCCGATACGCGCGATCGACTGACCGTGTGGGCTAGAGGCACACCGAGTCGACGGTTGGCGACCGATGCAACCATCGGGGTCTTCGAAGTCGGACTCGTGGACAGCGCCATGACGTTGGCGGCCCAGGCCTTCACGTCCTTGCTGCCGGTCATGATCGCGGCGTCCACTCTGGAGCAGCTCAAGCCGTTGGCCGATGCCGCCAAGGATGACCTCGGCGTCCAACTCCCCAACGCCGAAATCACCAGCACCTCCACTGCTGCGGCTTTCGGGATCGTCGGCTTGCTCATGCTGCTGATCAGTTCCACGTCCTACGCGCGCGCTCTCGGCCGCATGTACGGGCGTATCTGGAGCGTGCCGACCGCGACGCTTCGTCAGGCGTGGCGATGGATCGCTGTCGTCTTCGTCGTGGCCGGGTCGGTGGTCGGCGCGGCCCTGTGCCGAGAACTGAACAGCGTTCCGGGAGTGGGCAATCTCCTGGAATTTTTTGCGGTCTATGTGGTGTGGGCACTCGTCTGGACCGCCGTGCCCATGCTACTGACGGCCAATCGCATGACCACTCGCATGTGCGTCGGGTCCGGACTGCTCACCGCGACGGGTCTGACCGGCCTGCACGTGGCCGGCACTCTTTTCCTGCCGCGGATGACCAAGACGTCTCAGGACGAGTTCGGTCTCCTGGGCGTGATGTTCACCGTCATCGGTTGGTTGTTCATCTTCTCGGCCATCGTGGTTGTCGCGTCGTCGATCGTCGGATCAGTGGCCAAAGATTCCGGTCCGCTGGGAATCTGGCTGCGAACCTCACGCTGAGGTGTTGTCCCGACCTGCAAGCGCTTGCGAGACAGTCGGGTAGACGTCGACCTTCAGCGCGCCCTGGTCGGCGCCGGACAGAACGTCGCGGAATTGTCCGATGTCGCGTGCCACACGGAAACTCACATTCTTGCGAGCCAACGAATCTCGAAGCTGAGCCAGCATCTGGGCCGCGCTGACATCGATGAACGGTGACGTCTCGGCGTCGAGGACGACCATGGTGGTGCCGGCAGTCACCAAATCGGTGATCTGATCACGCACGTGGTCGGCATTGGCGAAGAACATCCCCGCTTCAACCCTGACCACTACGACGCCGTCGAGTGTCTTCAGATCAGGATGACTGCTGGTGTCGACCCAGCGCGTGCCGTCCTTGGCCAGAGCGGCCACATGCGGTTTGGAGACTCGATACAGGAGCAGCAACATCGAGACGGCGATTCCGATGATCAATCCGGGCAAGGTGTCGAACAGCAGGACTCCGAACATCGCCGCGATCGCCGCGGCGAAATCGGCCCGCGCGGCGTGCCCGTAGATGCTGCCCAACCGCTTCGTCCACACCCGGTACAGCGCTGCGAGAGAAGAGAAATCGACCAGTTCGATCACCGCTGCGATGACCACCGCCGAGAGCGTCGCCTCTGGCAACTTCTCGAACAAGCCGGTGAGAAACAGCAGTGTGACCAGAGTCAGTGCTGCAACCACCAATCCACTGACCTGAGATTTGGCCCCCGCTCCCCCGTTGACAGCAGTCTTCGAAAGGCTGCCGTTGACCACCATTCCCGAGCAGAGTCCCGATCCCAGGTTTGCCGCACCCAGTCCAGCCAGTTCACGATTGGCGTCGATTGTGTAACCGGCCTTGGCCGCGTATGACTTTGCAGCGCCCAGACCTTCCGCAAATCCGATGAGAAGAACGCCCACAGCCGGTCCGACCAGATCGAGGTAGTCCTCAGCTCCCACACCGCTCGGCAGACCCATCGACGGCAGGCCCGAGTCTATGTGTCCGACAATGTCGATGCCACGATCGTCGAGGCCGAACAACGCTACTGCGGTAATGCCCAGCAGCACGACGAGGAGCGAACCCGGTACGAGCGGAAGCCATCTCTTGACGCCCAGGACCATTGCCAGGCTGAGCAATCCGATGATCACGGTCGGTCCGTCGACCTCGCCCAGTTCCTTCACCACTGTCCACGCCTGGACGAAGAAGTTTCCCTCACCTTTGTCCACGCCCAGAAGTTTGGGCACCTGACCGATGATGATCGTGAGCGCCAGACCGACGATGAACCCCTTCAGAACCGGTTCGGAGATGAAGGAGGCGATGAATCCGAGACGCATGAATCCCGCCAAAAGCCCGACGAGCCCGGTCACTATCGCCAAAGCCGCAGACAGCGCAATGAATCGTCCGTCGTTTCCTGAAGCCAATGGTGCGATCATCGTCGCGGACAACGCTGCGGTCGCCGACATCGGCCCGACGATCAGATGGCGCGAACTGCCGGCCGCTGCATACAGAATCAGCGACGGCACCGCAGCATAAAGTCCGACCACCGGTGGAACTCCGGCGATGGTGGCGTAGGCGAGCGCTTCCGGGACAAGGACAGCCCACACCGTAAGGCCCGCAATGATGTCGGGGCGAAGCCAAGCGCGTTGGTAGTCGGACAGCGATCCGAAAACCCACCACGTCCGTGTATGCGGAGCACTCATAGTCCTTGCACCCCTTTACTGATCTGCATCGCCGCGATCAGGACGAGGAGCCCGACGTTCAGCAAGTGCGTGTTGGTGGCTATCCAGCTGCGGATCTTCTGCAACGGTTCGGTTGCCTCCTCTTTCTTGATCAGTAGGAGGGCGACGGGCACCGCAACCGAGGTCACGGACACCAGCGAGAAGATCACGGCCGAGACGATCTGCGACGTGGGCGCCACGGTGCTGAGCCGAAAGTTCATGGCGGCGGCGACGGCACACGACATGTCGATGGGGTTGAGAACGAAAAGAGCGAAACCGAGCACACCTGACCGCGCCGGTCGGAAATGCTCCACCGACTGGAGCATCTTCGGCAGCTGAGGGGCCGCAGCCACGACGTCGCCGGGCGCCACTGCAGCCGCCATCGCCTGGACGCCGCGGCGGCTGCGCGAGTAGACGAACCAAGCTCCCGCCAGCAGCGTCGCCCCGAGAACGAGATGGAGGATGGGGACCCACAGCGGCGGGTGTGTGCGCTGGTGAACTTGCAGTGCGGTCAAGATGATGTACGAACCGGCCAGCGCGACAACTATTCCGAGATACCACCCGATCAGGTACGCAATGCTGTTGACACGCGCTCGTTCGGAAAAGAGCACGGCGACAACGGCGACAACCGCCAGCGGGCTCATGATGATCCCGAGTGCCAGCGGGATCTGTTGCAGTAGCAGCGATCCCATAACCACCTCCAGTTATCAGAGACCGCCGATGCCCTTGCCGATGAGAACGACGCCGATGACCAGGATCAGCACGCTCATCACGGTGGCATTGTTGTCCTGCAACCACACCTTCAGCTTCGCCAACGGACTGCGCAGCCGCTCCGCGGCAACGAGATAGCCGATCACGGGTACGCATACCGTGGAGGCGGCGATGATCGTGAAGACCACAACAGCGACAATCACTTCTCCGGATCCAAGCGAGGCGGATCCGATCGAGATTCCGGCCGCGATACACATCATGAGATTCTTCGGATTGATCGCGGCCAGAGCGAAGCCCAAGCCCAGGCCCTTGGCAGCAGTCATGTCGTCGATGGCTTGCATCCACTTCGGGGTTTCGTGCTCACCTCCGCGGCCGCGCCATTGCTTGGCTCCGAACGCAAGTAGCAGCACACCCAACGCCAGCTTGATCCACGACACCGTCGCTGACGGATCGCCCTCGGCGTCGCCGAGCTTGCTGGACAGGAGCACGAAGATCACAGTGGCGACGATGATTCCGAGTATCCAGCCCAAGGCGAATCCGACGCTGGTACTGCCGGCACGCTTGGACAACAACATCAAGATTGCCGCGATGATCGGGATCGGTGATACCGCAACGCCGACCGCGAGGGGTAACAGATCCCCGATGACAGATCCCATGCCGACCTCTTCTCTCTCCCGGTCGACACTAGGGGTGACGGCTCTGCGGAGCCTCACACAAAAGGGATGAACGGAACCGCGACGACTTTCACCCGTTGGGGATGACGCCGCGGAAGCGTGCGGGAGTAAGACTGGATCTCACGGATGCGGAGTCCTGGATCGGGCAGCGACGCCGATTACATTTGACGACATGTGATTTCGAGGCTCGGAGCGGTGCCGTCCCGGACCTCATGGCCCTACGAAATGGAGCGGACACTGATGAATGCTCCCACTCGGTATCAATTCCTCATCGACGGCGAAGTGTCGGACCGTGTCAAGGCTGCGTTTCCCGAACTCAGCGTTGCCAGTGCGGCCGGTGGATTCACCAGTTTGTACGGACCCGTCGCGGACCACACTGCTATGCGAAGCATCATGGCCCGTCTCGATTCCCTCGGCTTGACCGTCGCCGAAATGCGTCGGCTCCCAGACTGATCCGAGCCGCCATCCGACGGATTGCCCGCGCACGAGCAATGGTCCCGACCGAGTCGATTCGGTCGGGACCAACTGCTCTCGAGTTGTTCGGCGCCTAGACTCTGTCTCCATCCCAGGTCGCGACGGCCCAGATCACCACGACATCGAGCGCGATGACCAGGATCGACCACAGTGGGTAATACGGCATCCACAAGAAGTTGGCGATGATCGAGAGCGACGCAATGACGATTGCCGCCGCCCTGGCCCACACTGCACCGGTGAAGAGGCCGAGGGCCACCAAGATTCCGATGATGCCCAAGATGATGTGGATCCAACCCCACGTCGTGATGTCGAACTTGTACGTGTAGTTGATACCCACGACAAACAGATTGTTGTCGGCGACGGCCGCGATGCCCTGAAGCAGAGCGACAATGCCTGCGGTGAGCAGCAGAATTGCTGCTGCAAACGTCGTACCGACCGCGAAACCCTGCCGGACAGGGTGATTCGCGGGTTCCCGCGGTGGAGCAGTCATCAGCGTTCCTTTCGACAGAATGCACTTCCCTTACTCAGTCTCGAGGGGCTGGAACGCGAAAACATCACCCGTCGCGGATGAACCGCAGGTCACCGACCCGTACCCGCTTGTCGGCAACGCAAACCAGACCTGACACCCTTTTCCTCGACTGAACACAGGCTGTGGCGTACTTGTAAGGGTGTTCACTCAACTGAATCTGTGCTCGCTCAGCAGCAGTTTCACTGGTCATCGCTCTCCGACACGTCTCCGACATTCAGCCGAGCAACGGGCCGCACACATCAAGAGCCGTGCAGAAGCCGGCACCCCTTTCACCGAGTGAGCACCCTCTCTGACACGCCGCAGAGAGTACTCACTCGACAAAACCTGTGTTCACTCAGCAGCAGTCGCACTCATGCCCGCCCTCGGGCACAGCCACAACCGGGCAGCACGGATCGCCCTTCCACGCGTTGACGCCTTCTTTCACCGCGATGACGGCGATGACCAGTGCGGCAATCGGATCCGCCCACGACCAGCCGAGCAGCGAGTTGAGCAGCAAACCGACAAGCAACACCGCCGAGAGGTAAGTGCAAAGCAGCGTCTGCTTCGAGTCCGCGACCGCCGAGAGCGAACCCAACTCCCGACCTGCTCGGCGCTGCGCATAGGACAGGGCCGGCATGATCGCCAAACTCACTGCAGCCAAGACTATTCCGACAGTTGTGTGCTGCGCTTCGCCCAGACCGAACAGTGACCGGATCGCGTCGAACGACACATACGCAGCGAGCCCGAAGAACGAGAAGGCAATCACTCGCAGTGCCGTCTTCTCACGACTCGCCGGATCCGGAGCCGAAAACTGCCAGGCGACCGCTGCCGCCGAGGACACTTCGATCACCGAATCAAGACCGAACCCGAACAGGGCCGCGGAAGACACTCGCGTCCCCTCCGTCAACGCGATGATCGCCTCGACGACGTTGTAGCTGATCGTGATCGCCACGAAGATGCGAATTCTTCTCGACAAGAGCGCTCGTCGGGCAGCCGACTGACCGACGTGATCGAGCGGCGCAACCATCAGCAGCACCCCTCTGACTCGCTGTCCGGGCAGTACGACGGATCCACCGCGAGAACGACCCCGAGCAGGTCGTCGAGAGCCTGACCGATATGTGCGTCGGCGAGTTCGTATCTGGTCCGGCGTCCTTCGGGGACGGCAACGACCAAGCCGCAGCCACGCAGACAGGCCAGATGGTTGGACAGCTTTTGCCTGGTCACAGCCAATGTTTCGGCGAGGTCGGACGGATACCGGGGCGAGGTCTTCAGCTCGAGCAGTATCCGTGTTCGAGTCTCATCGGAGAGAGCATGCCCAAACCTCGCAAGCACCGCCACGTTGGTCACCACATTCATGCCCTCGACATCCATGCGAACGACAGTACATCGAAATCTGTATTCAGAAAACAGTGAACTCCAATGGTTCAAGATTTAGCCATCGGGTACCGCAAGCCTGGAACGCTCGACCAGACTTCGACCAGCGGGAGCCCGCATCAGATGAACCGCACAAAAATCGACGATCACATAGCGATGCCAGAACTTCCGACCACCGGCAGCATCTTTCATGCCTCCTGGCCGGTGCGAACAGGGGACATTCACACCGACAAATGCCTGCGCCTCGACGCGATCGCGCGATACCTCCAAGACGCGGGCTTCGACAATCTTGTCGACCGCGGCGCCATGGAGACCCATCCACTGTGGATGGTGCGGAGGACGGTGATCGACGTACTCGAACCCGTCGTCTGGCCGGATCGAGTTCACCTGCAGCGCTGGTGTTCCGGACTGTCGAGCAAATGGTGTTCGATGCGGGTTCGCATCAGGTCTGATGCCGGCGGGTTGATCGAAACGGAGGCATTCTGGATCAACATCGACCCGAAGACGGGAATGCCCGCAACCATCAGTGAAAAGTTCACTGCCGCGCTGGCGTCGACCGCAATCGACCAGCATCTCCATTGGCGTCGGTGGATCGACCCGGCCCCTGACACGACGCCGTCAACGGATACGCCGTTCCCATTGCGCTCGAGCGATTTCGACCCCTTCGATCACGTGAACAACGCGATCTACTGGCAGCCTGTGGAAGACGCGCTGACCGACGGCCTGAGACGCGGACCCTTTCGCGCGATCCTCGAGTACACGCAGCCCATCAAAAGAGGCGAGCAGGTGACTGCGCGAGGGGGCACGAACACCCTGCACATCGACGCCGGCGGCGAGGCACGTGCGTCGGCGCGCTGGTTCGCCTTGACTCCGAAGAGCAGCGATCAGGGGTGAAGTTTTCCGAATCCCACAACGGCAGAGTCGGATTGCCAGTCCAGATCGTGCACCCTCACCTTGCCGAACTCGTTGCCGCCAACCGTGATCGCTGTATCGCCGTCCACTGCCACCACGATGTTGGTGTGCTGACCGACCCATCTCGAACTGTCGTAGATCACCACATCACCCACGTTCGGGGTGTATCCGCTGCCGTTCTCGGCGTATGCGCCGATCCCCTGGTAGTACTCCTGCAAGGTGTACACCCCCGGGATGCGCCAGCTGCCGGAGTTCGGGTTCGACAACTGCCGACCCGCTTCCCTCATGATCCAGCTGACAAAATCGGCGCACCACTCTTCGTCGATACCGTCGGAATAGAAGGTGCCCGGGCGATCCTGCTCGTGCTCGGATCGGAGTAGTTCGAGCACACGAGCCTGGTCCGAAGTCACCGAACTGGCGTCGACCGTCGGGAACTCGGCGGTATCCCAGGGCAGATATCGCGATGGCGCGACCACGACGGCCACCGCACCAACCACGATGACGACGCCGAGCACTCCGGCAATCCAGAGCAAGATACGGCGGCGACGATTGGGTTCGGCAGGACTCACCCTTACGAGTGTGCCAGTCAGCCGAGAATCAAAGCGCCAACCATCTCCATGACCTGGCACTTCTCACCAAACCCACACGAATGTGCCATCAAACTATTGCTATGGCACCAAAGTGATGCCATAGTGATGCCATGGACTTGACACCGTACGTCGACAACCTTCGCCACGAACTCGCGGTGGCAGCCGAAGCAGGAGGAGACGACGCAAAGGCACTCGCCGATCGTTTGACCGCACCGCTGGAATCAGCAGTGCGACTCACCCTTCTCGACGCATTGTCTGCGGCAGCTGCCGAGATCACGCGTGACCTCGCCCCGGGTTCGGTGGACCTGCGCCTGCGGGGACGCGAACCCGAATTCGTGGTGGCACCGGCCATCAGTGAACCGGCTCCAGCCCCCATCGAAGAGGAACCGACTCCGGCACCGCGTCCCGTCACGGAGTCCGACGACGCCTCGATGACTCGAATCAACCTGCGTCTGGGGCAAGACCTCAAAGACCGGATCGAGGCGGCGGCCCGGGAAGCCGGGATCTCCGTCAACGCGTGGCTGGTTCGCTCGGCTGCAACGGCTCTGGAAGGCGGCATGAACAGAAGCATTCCGAGACAACGCACGTCCCAAGGTTCCGAAAGCTTCACCGGCTGGGTGCACTGACACCGGCCTACTTTTTCGCACCACCCTCTTTCACCAACCGAGACAACCTCATCGGGAGTATCACCATGCCTACATTCAGCACACCTGACCCCATCACCTTGAGCTTCGACGTGGCAGTCGGGCACATCCGGATCACGGCGAGCGACCGCAACGACACTGTCGTGGAAGTGCTGCCCAGCAACTCGTCTCGCGAGGTCGACGTTCGAATCGCTGAACAAACGCGCGTCGAATTCGCGGGTGGCCGGCTGCAGATCAAGACTCCGAAACAGCGCGGCCTCGGCATTTTCGGGAAGACAGGATCTGTCGACATCTCCGTGCAACTTCCGTCCGCCTCGGAACTCGAAGGCACTGCCGCAGTTGCCAGCCTCCGCGCCGACGGCACTCTCGGACGATCCCGCGTGAAGGTCTCGGCCGGCGATTGCACACTGGACACCACGGGACCGCTCAACGTCAGCACCGGGGCCGGCGCGATCACCGTCGAGCATGTAGCCGGTGACATCGACACGAGCACCGGGTCCGGAAGCATCCGCATCGGCCGCGTCGACGGCAACGCGGAGGTCAAGAATTCCAACGGCGACATCAACATCGGCACGATCACAGGCGCGCTGAAGGCAAAGACCGCCAACGGCAGTGTCGCCGTGGAGCACGCCGAGTCCGACGCAACGGCCGCAACCGCCAACGGCGACATACGTTTCGAGACCATCGAGAGCGGAGTCGTATCTGCAAAGACGGCTGCCGGGCGAATCCATATCGGCGTTCGATCCGGAACCGCCGCGCGATTCGACGCTCATACGTCCTTCGGTCGCGTCGACAACCAGATGAATGCCACGCACGGACCGGCTTCGACCGAACGCCGAGTAGACGTCCGGGCGCACACCAGCTACGGCGACATCGTCATTCGACGTTCGGAGCCTCGAGAAGAATCCAACAAGAAGATCTAGCGAAAGGAACGCTGATGTCCCGTAAACCAGCCATCACCGCGACGGGCCTGAAGAAGGCCTACGACGACAAGACGGTACTGGACGGAATCGACATCTCCGTCGACCGCGGAACCGTCTTTGCGCTCCTCGGTCCCAACGGCGCCGGCAAGACCACCATCGTGGAAATTCTCTCGACCCTCGTTCCGGCAGACGGCGGCGACATCCGCATCGCCGGGTACAACCCTTCCGACGATCCCGACGCGGTGCGTTCACGCATCGGCGTCACCGGGCAGTTCTCGGCGGTCGACGACTATCTGTCCGGTGAGGAAAACCTTCTCCTCATGGCCGACCTACATCATCTCGGTAAAGACGAACGCCGAACTCGCACTGACGAACTCCTGAAGAAGTTCGATCTGGTCGACTCCGCAGACAAGCTGGCCTCGACCTACTCGGGCGGCATGCGCCGACGGCTCGACCTGGCAATGACGTTGATCGGGCGGCCGGAGATCATCTTCCTGGACGAACCCACCACCGGTCTCGACCCCCGGAGTCGACGCACAATGTGGCAGATCATCCGGGAGTTGGTCAAGGGCGGTGTCACCATCTTCCTCACGACGCAGTACCTCGAGGAAGCTGATCAGCTGGCCGACCACATCGCCGTCCTCGACCAGGGACGGATAGTCGCCCAAGGTACGGCGGCGGAACTCAAGCGGCACATCCCCGGCGGCCACATTCGACTCCATTTCTTCGACCGAGATCAACTCGATACTGCTGCAGCTGTTTTCGACGAATCATCGCGTGATGACGCCGCCTATGTCCTCCAGGTCCCCAGCGACGGGGGTGTCCGCTCGCTGCGTTCTCTTCTCGACCAACTCGACGCCCACTCGATCGACGTCAAGGAACTCTCCGTACACACACCGGACCTGGACGACGTGTTCCTGACTCTGACCGCCACCGAAAGGACCGACGCGCGATGACCACCATGACGCTTGCCTATCAGGACTCGAAAACCATGCTGCGTCGCAGTATTCGACACATCCTTCGATATCCGTCGATGACCGTGATGCTTGTCGGGATGCCAGTCGTCTTCCTGCTACTGTTCGTCTACGTGCTCGGTGGGACGCTCGGGAACGGCCTCGGCCCCGACGGCGGTGGCCGAGCCGAGTACGTCAATTACGTTGCACCGGCGATCATTCTGATGACCGTGGCATCTGCGGCACAAGGTACTGCCATCTCCGTCGCAACCGATATGACCGCGGGGATCATTGCACGATTCCGCACGATGGCGATCACGCGCACGTCCGTCCTGACCGGTCACGTTCTCGGCAGTCTCCTTCAGACGATTGTGAGCCTCGTTGTTGTCATCGCCGTGGCGATAGCCGTCGGCTTCCGGCCGACTGCAGGCTTCGCGGAGTGGGTCGCGGCGTTTGCACTTCTCATCCTGGTCTCCATCGCCATGATCTGGTTGTCCGTTGCCTTCGGCCTCGTCAGCAAGAGCGTCGAGACGGCCAGCAATCTCCCGATGGTGTTGATCCTCTTACCTTTCCTGGGAAGCGGATTTGTCCCCACCGACTCGATGCCGACCGTGTTGCGATGGTTCGCCGAGTATCAGCCGTTCACTCCGATCATCGAGACTCTTCGAGGACTTCTTCTCGGCGAAGCTATCGGGAACAACGCGATACTCGCGATCGGATGGTGCGTCGCCATCACCATCCTCTCCTACCTCTGGGCGCGGAGTTTGTTCAACCGACGCCCGGTGCGCTGACCTCGAAACACATGTTCTTCGAGAACGGGTACGGTGTCGCTGTCGTCGAGTTCCGAGGCGATGGCGACGTCGTGTGGAAACCCCATGGCGATCAACTCGCGTCCTGAGGCACAGTCCCGCAGGCGGTCCTCGTACGAATCCGCCACCGCCGCCCACGCATCCGCCGCCATCAGCGCCTCGGGCGATCTGTGGCCCTTCCAACCAGCAGCGGTCAGCGCCGTCACAACCGCACCGGCACCCCACAGATCCTCCACCGCCGGGCGCAACTCTCCACCGGGCCACTTCTCCCCGGATGCGACTATCGCGACCCGCGATCCCGGACCATGTTCGTGCACAATCCAATCCGCGACGGCGGAACCGTTCCTCAATGAAGCGCCGACACACACCGCAACCTCGGACGCCAACGCAAACGCGATAGTCGACCCGTTCGGCGACGGCAGTACCAGCCGACTTGGCGCCTCGGTCTCGCGAATCGTCCTGGGAGACAGACTGATCTGCCCCTCTCTGGCCACACTTCGTCGTACAGCCAGAACCGCATCGGCATCGCGTGCGTAGTCGACCGCGCTCTCGTCGTTCCAGGAAAAGGGAAGTACGTCGATTCCCGCGTCGGCGGCGACGCTCAGCGTGGTCGTGAACGAGAGGACGTCGACCACGACCGCTATATCGACGCCCGCCGCGATCGCCTCGGCGCCGCGCAGGCCCCAGTCGAATCGAAGTCCGTACTCGAGTTGGCGGTGCTCCTGATTCATGTGGGCAAGTCTCTCAGAAAGTAAGCAGCTTCTCCGGCACGCGTAAATCCTCGTGCTCGTACATTGCTCGCACGGCAGCGGGATCGTCGGCGGCGCACACGGCGGCGATGTCGTCGAGCAGTGCGTCGTACTCCTCTCCGGTCTTTCCGTCGTAGGCATCGGTCATGCGGCCCCACTCGTCCCACGGCAGAGTTTCGACTTTGTTCACCGCGGCAAGATCTTTCACAGCGTTGCCGCGGATCTCGGCTGCTCCCCAGTTCTGGGTTCCGTACACCCCGAACTGGGACGCGTCGATCTCGCCGCGTCGATACGCCAGCCACGCCTCACCACCACTGAGGAATTCTCCCGGCTGCAGATCATGGGCGTGAGGAAGGACGTTCTGTCCGAGGATCTCGGAATCGATGCGGATCCACCGCTTGCCGGCGTCGTCCCAGTACTCGGTGATCCAGTGGTCGACGCCCTGTCCCGGTTGAAAGTAGGTGGCAAAACCACAGCGGACCCGCGCGGCGAAACCGCGGTAGCGCAGAAACGCACAACTCAAGACAGCAAAGTGCCGACAGGTTCCGACAACCCGCTTGTCGGGTTCTCGGGCGGTGGTGACCGATGCCGGATCGAGCGCAAGCAACCGTTCGAGCAGAACGCTTGCCGGCCGGATCCGGTTTTCGTCGAATCGGTCGGCGGGCAGATTCAGCGACTGAGCATCGGCGGGTTGGACCACCAGGTACGGCACTACCCGGCATATTTTCACGGGGTCGGTGGAGAGCGACTCGAGGGCGAGCATGTCCACCCCGTCGATGCGGGTGAACGGTCCTGCTGATGTGTAGTCGAGAACCGCCGTCATGGGCGGAGGTTAACAAACACTGCCGACACAGCAACTCCACTATGGTTAGGGTCCCATAACCATGAAACCCGAGGTTGCCGTGAACCCTATGTTGAGCCGCCGTGCCATGCTGTCCGTCACCTTCGCAACAGCAGCAGGTTTCGCCCTTGCTGCCTGCGGCGACAGCGCGAAGGACGAATCCACTCCCGGCACCGAAGGTGCTCACGCCGAGGCCAACGCCTTCCCGGTGACGATCGACCACAAGTTCGGCTCCACCACCATCGAGCAGGCACCCAGCCGCATCGCAGCGGTCGGTATCGGCGACGCGGACGTTTTGCTTTCCCTCGGGCTGACGCCCGTCCTGGTCCCGGTGTGGAAGGGATCGACCGACGACGGAATCGGCGTCTGGGCCGACTCTGCAGTCCAGGGCGCCGAGCCGACGCCATTGGCCAACGCCACCACCGATTTCGACATCGAAACGATCGTCGCCGCAGCGCCTGATTTGATCATCGCCGTCAACAATGCGATCGACGAGGATCTGTACAAGCAGCTCAGCGCCATCGCGCCGACGGTGCTGCACGCCGCCGATCAGACGGATTGGGTTCTGCCCTGGCAGGAAGTCACGACCCGCATCGGCACCGCTGTGGGCGTTCCCGCGCAGGCAAAGCAGGAGGTCCAGGAAGTCGAAGACCTCATCGTTCGCACCCGCGCGGAGAACCCCCAGTTCGAAGGCAAGACAGCAGCTCTCGTCATTCGCTGGAGCGATGGAAATCTTCGAGCGTTCAGCCCCGAGGCGGCCCGCGCTCAGCTGCTCACGCAACTCGGGTTCACGGCGCCTGCCGCACTGAAGGATCGGTTCGCGGGCAAGCTGAACTACGAGATCTCCGCCGAGAACTACGACCTTCTCGAGTGCGACTACCTGCTCTTCGACAACTACGAGAAGGCTCGCGCCGAGATGGAGTCGCAGCCGGCGTTCACCAATCTGAACGTGGTCGAGACCGGAGGCCTGATCAGCTTGGACCCCATCGTCAGTGACGCGGTGTCCATGCCGAACCCGCTCACCATTCCGTTTGTGCTGGAAGATTTCGTCGCAAAGATCAATCAGACGATCGCGGGTCGATAACTTTCGTTCGGCCTGACCACACCCACAACACCACAGCCGACACGGCCACGCAGAGCGCAACCATCACCCACGGTGACGACGGCGCTGCGTGGCCGTTGTCGACGAGGTCGTACACGAATCCGACTCCCACCGTTCCCAGGAGCGCGAGCAGACCACCGATCGTGTTGAGCATGCCGAAGTGCGCTCCGAGGTTGCTTTCACGACCGAGAATCGCGATGGTGTCTCGCATCGGCGGCACCATCAACATCTGTCCCAGGTGCAGCAGGCCGATCCACACCGCCAGACCAACTATCTGCGTCGACGCCGAAGCTGCGGCGCTGACGCCGGTGACCAGCGGAACCAGAAACGACACCGAAATGAGTGCAAGCCCGAAGCTGATCGCGCGCCGATGCCCGATGCGGTGGGCCACCGCGACCGTCGGTCCCTGCCCGACGATCACCAATACCGCCGCGCCCACGTAGAACCATCCCAGCGCCGCCTGCGAACCGACTCCGCGCTCGAGCTGTTCCGGAAGCATCAGGTACAGCTGGCTGTACGCAACCAGCTGAAAACTGCAGAGCGTCGCGAAGAGCAGAAAGTTGTTGTTGGTCAGGACGCTTCGCCAGACGTCGCGCAGCGTATAGGTCGACACCGGGCCGTCGTGTGCATCGCCCGGTCGGGGGAACCAGATGAAGAACCCGACCCACATGATCGCGAAGAGCAACGCGGCGCTCGACGCCGTCCACGAGAACGGAAACATCAGGAGAGCAGCTCCCAGCGCGGGACCGATCACGGTTCCCAGTCGACTGCACATCTGTTCCACTGCAAACAAATCGGTACGGCGCATCACTCCGGCGGACTCGAGTTCGCGTCCGTATTCCGCGTTGGCCGACTCCACGGCGGGTGCGAAGAGCGCGGCAGCGAAGCCGACCAGGAGCACGCCGACGATCACGGCGGTCATGCTTTCGGCCAGACCGAGCATCAGGAAACCGACCACACGAACGGCTATGCCCAGGAGGATGATCGGACGCTTGCCGAACCTGTCGGCGAGGCTTCCACCGATGAAGAACATGCCCTGCTGACTGAACATCCGCAATCCGAGGACCAGGCCGACAATCCAGGCCGCAAATCCGAGGTCCTCCGAAAGGTGCACCGCCAGAAAGGGGACAACCAGATAGAACCCGATGTTGAACAGCACCATCGAGAGGAGGAGCAACTTCACCACCGGCGGCAGGACACGAACCTTCGCGAAGGTCTTGTTACCGGGGAAACGCTCACTGAGTACCACGATCAGAAGACTATTGCCCGCACGGCGTTCTGCGGAAATTTGCCATTTTGCAATTGGTTAACTGTCCGTTTAGGTAGCGATGGTAATCATCTTCCGGGGGTTCGAGCACACGACAACGAGAGCCGGGATTTGATGAATGGATTGACGCGCCGCCAGATGGTCAAGGCGATGGCGGTAGCCGCGGGCACAGTCACCGCGAGCGCATTTACATTGGGTGCCAATACCTCCGTCGCGGGGGCGAACCCCGCACAGGAGATCAAAGTGCTCTCCCTCAATACCTGGCACGGCGGAACCAAGATCAACGGTGGCCTGCAGCTGATCGCCGACATGATCATCTCGACACAGGCGTCGATAGTTCTCCTGTCGGAAGCCGGCACTGCGACAACTGTATTGGCCGACATGCTGACCAAATCAGGGACCACCTTCTACGGAGCAGCGTCCTCCGACGTGGGGATTCTCTCCAAGTTTCCGATCGAGGAAACAGCCGACCTGAACTCGATGATCAAGGCAGTCGTGACGGTCGACGGCAAACAAATCGCTGCTTACTCGGCACATCTGGCCTACACGTCCTACGCGACGTATCTACCGCGCGGATACGGCGCGGGCGTTCCCAAGCCTGGAGAGTTCTCCGAGTTCGGCTGGAACAAGATGCCGTCCGGTCCGGTCACGGACCCCGAGACGGTTCAGCGTGTGAACGTCAATTCGGGACGACCCAAGGCAATTTCGACGTTCATCGACGATGCGGCCAAAGAACGGGCCCAGGGAAGATCCGTCATCCTCGGTGGCGATTTCAACGAACCGTCGGCCCTGGATTGGACCGACGGCACGCGAAATCTGTTCGACCACAACGGTGTCGTCATTCCTTGGGAATCCACCCGCCTGCTCGACCAAGCCGGATTCGTCGACGCTTACCGCAGTAAGTATCCGAACCCGGCCACACACCCGGGCTTCACCTGGCCGTCCGACAATCCCGACGTCGACACCTCACAGCTCACCTGGGCACCCGAGGCGGACGAACGCGATCGGATCGACTACATCTTCGCCGACCGCGCTTCCGACCTGAAGCTGGGATCTGTCGGAATCATCGGTCCGCGAAAGACGATCGTGCACAACAAAAGAGTGGAAGAGAACTCCCAAGACAACTTCATCGCTTCGCCGACGCCGTGGCCGACCGATCACAAGGCCGTTCTTGCGACGTATCGTTTTGCCAGCTTCGGCGGCGGATCATCGACCGGTTCGTGGAGCGGTTCCTGACAGGGCATCTCGTAGCCAGTCGATCATCATCGGCGTCAACTCGGGCAGCTTGGTCACTGCGCAGTGCCCCGCATCCGGGATGACGTGTACCTGCGTGTTCGGACGCTCCTCGAAGAGAGTGGTGTCCGAGAGCGGAATGTGAACGTCATCGGCCCCGTTGACCACAAGCATCGGGGTCCGGCCGTCGTCTGCGGCCATCAAGGCACTGCGATCGAAGGCGCGAAGACCCTGTACCAGTGCCTCTTTGGTTGCCGGTGCATCGAAACCCAGTACGTTTCCGACGATGTCGCCCATGCCGTAGACCAGGCGCTCCGCGTTCGCGGTCTCGAATGCACCCTTGACCGGGGCGCCGATGTTGATCACCGCATCGACGGCGCCGGTCAGCCCCGACCGCACGGCGAAGTTGCCACCGAAAGAGACACCCAGGTGCGCCACCTGGCCATTGCCGAGAGTGCGAGCCGTCGCCACCAATCCGTCGATCACCTCGTCACCGAAAGCATCGAGAGGAACCGGTGATTCACCAGTTCCGGGCTGATCGAAGGCAACAACAGTCACGCCGGCGTTCTTCGCGAACGCACTGACCAACGGATGCATGTCCATCTTCCAGCCGTCGACGCCACCGCTGAACAACAGGACGGGTGCGTCTTCGTACCTTCCGTCCGCAGAGAGAATGTGTACCGGTAGCTCGATCTCGCCGGATCGGTAAGGCAGGGACAGGATTCGACGCTCGAACTCGAGCCCGAATCCTGGTGCTGCCTTGACGTATTCGTCCACCTGATTCTGCAGGGCCCGGCGCCGCGAATCGTTGGCCAACACTGGGAACTTGGCAATTCCGTAGATCATCGCCGCGAGTGAATGATTGCCCTCGGCGGAATACTTTGCCGCCAGCACAGACCACTCGTACGACCAACCACCCGGCGCGTCGGCCCAGGTCGAGTCGATGGATGCGCGCAATTCCTCGAGATCCGAGACGGGGAGCCCGAAGCTCAGGAACTGACCTGTTCGCTCTTCGAAGAGGCCTCGGTGATCGACAGGAAATTCGTATGACATGGGAAAACACCCCTCAATTCATCTCTAATGCAACGATCAGTTGCATTAGCTCAGTGAACCACGTGACTGGAACTAACACAACGCCTTGTTGCGATAAGGTTGGCCCATGACCTCGACACCACAGCGGCCCGGAGGGCGTAGCGCCAGGGTGCGCGAGGCCGTCCTGGCAGCCACCGCGGCCGAATTGTCCGAACGCGGATTCGCTGCGATGACCATCGAGGACATAGCCACCCGTTCCGGAGTCCACAAGACCACGATCTACCGGCGGTGGAGCACGCTCGCCCAATTGGTGGCCGACACTGCCGTCGAGGTGTCGGCAACCACCGTTCCCATCCCGGATACCGGTTCCATCGAATCCGACCTACGCGCGATGGCCAGATCGATAGTCGCACTGGTGACCAGCGAGTCGGGCGGCGCATTGGTGGCTGCACTGTTCTCGGACGCCGTCCGCACGCCCGAGGTGGCGACACTCAAGCGCGAGTTCTATTCCGCACGTTACGAACTGGCAGACATCGTAGTCCGCAGGGCGGTCGAACGCGGGGAGATCTCCGAGAAGGTCTCAGCTGCTGATCTTCTGGCGGCCGTCGCCGCCCCCATCTACTATCGCCTGCTGGTCGCCGACCTACCCGTCGACCAGTCGGTTGCCGATCGTGCTGCTGCCGGCGCGCTCGCCGCGGCCCGCGCCGGGGCACTCGATCAGACCGAATGAGCCAGTGTATTCAGAGCTTCCACGATTGCCTCGTTGAATCCGCCACCGCCATGCCCGGCGTCGTCGATCACCACCAACTGACTACCCGGCCACCGCTGGTGGATCGCCCAGGCAGTGTCCAGTGGCCCGGAAACGTCATACCGTCCGTGCACGAGAATCGCGGGAATCTCAGCGAGACGGTCCATTCCGTCCAATATCTGATTCGGCGCCAGGAAGCAGTCGTTACCCCAGTAATGCGTGACCAGCCTGGTCATCACGCGGCGGAAGTCCGGATTCTGGTATCGAACACTCGGAGTCCACCCCGGCATCAGCGACACGTGCACGTCTTCCCAACGGCACCACTGCAACGCAGCATTCTCCCGCACAGCAGGATCCGGATCAGCGAGCAGTCGCGCGTATGCCGCGGGAAGGTTTCCGTCACGCTCGTCCACCGGCAGCGGCGCGACGAACTCTTCCCACTCGCGCGGAAACACTCTGCCCATGGCGCGGGTGATCCACTCGATTTCGACCCTCGTCCCGCCGGTGATCGCGCCCAAGGCCATCGCGATCACCCGCTCGGGAAACGCCTGGGCGTACACCAGTCCCAAACTGACGCCCCAGGAAAGTCCCGTGACGATCCATCGCTCGATACCGAGATGCTCACGAAGACGCTCGATATCGTCGAGGATGTGCGCCGTGGTGTTCACGGTCAGATCGACGTCCGGACTGCTCGCAAGCGGAAGACTGCGCCCACAGCCCCGCTGATCGAACAGAACTGCGCGAAAGGCTTCGGGATCGAAGAAGCGCCTGGCACCGACGGTGCATCCCGAACCTGGACCGCCGTGGAGATAGAGAACAGGAATACCCGTCGGATTCCCGACGGTCTCCCAGTAGAGGCTCTGACCATCCGCCACTTCCAACAGACCGGACTCGTACGGTTCGACAGGCGGGTACAGGACAGCACTCATAGGCGGTGATTCTTCCATCAAGCCCCCTACTCGAGTAGGCAGCACGCAGCCGGGCAATGGCCTAGCGTGGACAGGACACCTCTGCGACGGGAGTACACCAGATGCGTGACGGGTTCAGGTTGCCGGGGTACGGCGGCGCCGCGGTCTTCCTTCGCAGTCATGCGGTTCCCGCCACTGTCTTCGAATCCGACGTGCCCACACTTGTTTTCGACGTCGGACTGCTCAGCCCCGATCGGTTCAATCAGTACCTCAGCCGGCACACGGACGAGGGGTTTGTCGAACGACTGGCGGCGTTCTTCTTTCACGCGGCCGCAGACTTCCATCCCGAGAATTCGCTCCCGTCGTTCACCGACGAACGACTCGGGCTGATGATCTCGGTCTGTTCCAGCACTGATCGAGAGGTGGAACTCGACTTCTCACTGGCCGAGGATCCCGAATCGGAGGACACCGAACGCGACGAGATGACTTTCGAGACAAGCCGAGTCGTCCTCGCGACCTCGGCGCAGACGGTTTCTCGATTGACCGGTGGAGTAACCACCCACTTCGACGGGGAGTTGTAGAGACATGGGTTTTCTCTTCGAGGTACTCGATTTTCCCGAAGGCAGTCGGATGACCGATCTGTGGAACAACACATGGGCCGAGCCGGCAATGGGCGAGGAGATTGCGTCCGGTCACTTCATTCATCTGGGCGACGATCAGCACGTCGACGTGGAGACCGATTTTCTCAGTAGCCACCTACCGTTCAACGTGGCAGGCTTCGGCGGAGTCTTTCCCGACGGCAAACCCTGGATGTTCGTCATGCAGAAGGCGCCGGCCGATCTCGCGACCAGGCTTCGCGGCGAGGACGATCCACACTCACTTTTGCGCGGATCACTCGACCGCGCCATGTCTTTCAACCCTGATGCACTGGTAGCCGAGGAATTGTCCTGGAGACACGCCGATCTGGTGAAGGTCTACGAGGAAGAGGGGATCCCTGCGGTATCCGTTGCCGGTTGGTCGGCTGCAGATCTCCTGCGTGGCCTCTTGGCACAGTGTTGCAACGTCGAACTTGCCACCGTCGTCGCCGGATACCCGGAGTGCGCCTACCCCCAATCGGCGCATGCGTGCGAAGCGGACGTCTTCTCCGACGTGTTCGCCGGTTGGGTCAGCGGACTGCGGTGATGTGACGGAGGAGACTCCACCCCACCCACATTTCGGAGTAGACTCATTTATGAGCGTGATCCGAAATGAAGCGAGGTGAGCGGGATGACGAAGCAGGACCAGGAGTTGGGCCGTCGCGAACGCAACAAGCTCGAGAAGCAGACACGCATCTTCGACGCCGCGGCCGAACTGTTCGCGGAAAAGGGCTACAGCGCGGTCACAACTCAAGAAATCGCCGACCGCGCCGATGTAGCCGGCGGCACACTCTTTCGTTACGCCGCAAGCAAAGCCGAGTTACTTCTCATGGTGTACAACGCGGAGTACCGCAAGCAGATCGAACTGGGAGAAGAGCGTGAGGCCAAGTCGACGGGCACAGAAGACCGTGTGCTCGAGCTTGTTTCACCCCTGCTGATCGCAAGTCGCCGAAACGACGAGAACACCGGCATCTACCAACGCGAAGTGCTGTTCGGCGAGCCCAGCGAATGTTTCCGGGCCGAAGGCCTCGAACTCTCGCAACGCCTGCAAACGCGGATTGCACAAATCCTGCACGAGGGTCACCCCCACCACCCCACCCGAACCACCACTGCAGCGCGAACGATTTCCAACGTGCTGCACTTCGAAATAGCCCGCGCGGCATTGGACCGGATCACGGCAGACGAGCTCACGAACATCGTTGCCGCACAGGTCCGATTGACCCTTGCCGGACTACCCACCTAAAAGGATTGAGGATCGAAAATGACTGAACTGAAGCAGATCACCGTTCTGGGTACCGGAGTTCTCGGCTCGCAGATCGCCTATCAGACCGCCTACCACGGCTTCGACGTCGTCGCGTACGACATCAATGCGGAGGTCATCGAGAAGGCCAAGACTCGGTTCGATTCGTTGGCCGCGGCCTACAAGGCCGAGAACGTCGAGGGCGCCAAGGACGGCAAGGCCGACGAAGCGCTGCAACGGATTACGTACTCGTACGATCTCGCCGAAGCCGTCGCCAAGGCCGATCTGATCATCGAGGCAATTCCCGAGGACATCGCCATCAAGCGCGACACCTACGAGAAGCTCGCCACAGTAGCCCCTGAGCACACCGTGTTCGCAACGAACTCCTCGACGCTTCTGCCGAGCGACCTCAAGGAGTTCACCGGCCGCCCCGAGAAGTTCCTCGCACTGCACTTCGCAAATCACGTGTGGGTCAACAACACTGCCGAGGTCATGGGCACCGAGTCCACCGACCCCGCCGTGTACCGCGAGGTCGTCGAGTTCGCGAAGAACATCGGCATGGTGCCGATCGAACTCAAGAAGGAGAAGGCGGGCTACGTACTCAACTCGCTCCTGGTCCCGCTCCTCAACGCGGCCTCCGACTTGCTGATCGACGGCATCGCTGATCCCGACATGGTCGACAAGACTTGGCGCATCGGCACCGGAGCCCCGTTCGGCCCCTTCCAGATCATGGATGTCGTCGGGTTGACCACCGTCTACAACATCTCCTCCCAGGGCGGCGAGAAGCAGCGCGAATTCGCCGACTACATCAAGAAGAACTACATCGACGAAGGCAAGCTCGGCGTTGCTGTCGGCGAGGGCTTCTACAACTACAAGGGCTGACCGACTGCAGGGCTGACCGACTTACCGGCTCACCGCGCGGTGGCTACGACGTGAATTCACGTGGTAGCCACCGCGCGGACGTCTGTTGTCAGTAAGTCCGAAACCACCCTGAGCGATTGTGACGCAAGCTTCTTCACGTGCGAACCCATTCTCAGGAGAGATCCCCACATGCGTCGTTCCGTCATCTCGGCACTCACAACACTGGCACTGCTCGGTGCCGGAACACTGGCCGGCACACCCGCCGTCGCCGCTCCCCTCGCGTGTGGCGGCATCTCCACCGGTTCGTTCTCAGGTTCCGCCGGTGGCTCGGAGTACCTGTGCGCCAAGGAAGGTGATCTCCTGGACGTGCGCATCGGCGACGTTCACGCGACGCAACCTTCCCTCGGCTACGACGAGGTGTACTACAAGCTCGGGCGATACACGCTCGGAAAAGACACGATCAACAAGAAGTTCGACGACTGGTGTGAGGCGAACGGCCAGATCCAGGCCGCGACCGCCACTGCGGCGTCGACGCTGAAGGACCCGTCGTCCTTCACCTGCCAGCTCCCGGTCGGTCAGGAAACCGCCGAGAGCATCGCACCCATGAAGACCGTGGTCGTCGGCCCCCGCGGCGATCTCTACCTGACCGACGGCCACCACACCCTCACGTCCTTCATCGAGACGGCAGACGGGGGTCCCGACCTTCACGTGCGACTTCGAGTTCTCGGCAACCTCAGCGGCCTGAGTGAAGGTGCCTTCTGGACCGAGATGGAGAAGAACAAGTGGGTCTGGTCGCGTGACGTCGACGGAAACCAGGTGCCGGTCCAGTCCCTGCCGAAGAGCGTCGGCCTGGCGAACTTCGCCGACGACAAGTACCGCAGCTTGATGTACTTCTCCCGCGACATCGGATTTGCCGCAGGCCCGATCCCCTTCCAGGAGTTCTACTGGGGTGCGTGGGTCCGCGACACCGCGCCCGTCGACCTCACCAACTGGAATCGCGACGATCTCTCCAGCTACCTGAGCACCGTGAAGTCGGTGACCAAAGCACAGACTGCGTTGACGGGCGATGCCGTCGTCGACAGCGGGTTCACGTCCACCGATCTTGGCGTCCTGTCGGCCTGGAACGACGGCAAAGCCGAGTCCAAGGGAGAGTTCGCAAAGCTGTCGAAGCCGTACACCGACGACAAGCCGGGCAAGATCGCTTACGCACTTGCCTACAAAGCAACCCTCTGACCTGCTCGGATCCAAGTCACACCCAACAGACTTGACTAAGGTAAGCCTCTACTCAGTAGTCTGATCCCATTCGGGTGCCGCTTCATCGAAGCAGCGACGCCCTGCCCTGACGGAATACATACCGTCGTATCTGCCCGGTCGAACAATCTCCGGGCAACCAGGACAGGGAGAAGGTTGCTGCAGTGAGCACGTCCATCGTCGGTTTGTACGACCCCGCAAATGACAAGAGCAGTTGCGGGGTCGGGTTCATCACGCGCAAGGACGGCGTGCAGACCCACGATGTCCTGATCAAGGGCAGCGAAGCTCTCTGCTCGGTTCCGCACCGCGGCGGTATGTCCTCCGAGGGCGTCGGCGACGGCGGCGGCGTCTCGGTGGACCTCTCCCTCCGGTTCTTCCGCAAGGTCACCGGGCGCTCCGACCTACGCGCCGGACGCTTCTGCGTCGGCAACTTCTTCCTTCCCGACGACGACGCTCAGCATGCTCGCGCAGCCGCACTGGTGGAACGCGAACTACTCGACCGAGGATTCACCACTCTCGCAGTGCGCGACGTTCCGGTCGACAACTCGGCGATTCGGCCGGCCGCCATCGTGCATCAGCTTCCGATCCGGCAGTGGATCTTCGAGGTCCCCACTCCGCGTCCCGAACCTGCCGTAGTCGATCGCCTCGTTCACGAAGCTCTACTCGCTATAGAAGCCATCGCGTACAACACGCCTGCGCTGCGCGGGTTGTACCCACTCTCACTCAGCGCGAGAACTCAGGTTCTCAAGGGCCGCTTGAACTCCGACGAAGTGATCCCGTACTTCCGCGACCTGGTCGACCCCGATCACGCGGTGCACACGATGTACTTCCACACGCGATTTTCGACCAACACGGACCCGCATCCCACGATGGCGCAGCCGTTCCGCTTCATGGCTCACAACGGAGAACTGAACACCGACAAGAAGAATCGGCTCTCCGAAGCTGCAGTCGCCAGCGCAAAACGACGTGCGATCGTCCGTCCGCCCGGCCAGTCCGACAGTTGCAGACTCGATCAGACTCTGGAAGCTCGCGTCATCGAGGACAGCGTCGACCTGGTGACGGCTGTGGTCTCGATGATGCCGCCGGCCTGGGAGAACGACACCACCCTCTCCCCCGCAGTGCGGGCGATGTTCGAGTACTTCTCGCTGTACGAGGAGAAGAACGACGGACCGGCAGCGCTGGTGTTCGGCGACGGCACCATCATCGGTGCGCGCCTGGATCGCCTCGGTCTGCGTCCACTGCGCACGATCGAGACACACGACTACGTATGCGCATTCTCCGAAGCCGGTCAGATCGCATTCCCACCCGAGACGGTGATCCACCGTGGCCGCGTCGAAGCCGGCGGAATGCTCTACTTCGATCATCGAGATCGCCATACCTACACCGCACGTGAAGCTCTGGAGAAGATTGCCGCGCAGCGTGACTACCAGTCGCTGCTCGCGCACTCGCGAATCCTGATCGAAGACATTCCCGCCGTACCTGCGGAGAAGGTGAGCTCTCCGACGCGCTACAACGGCACTTTCGAGGTTCATCAGCGTTACATGGCGTACTCCCTGGATCAGGAGAGTTTCAAATTCCTGATGGATCCGATGCTCACGCACGGAGCCGAGAAGGTATCGGCCATGGGGTACGGCAACGCCATCAACGCGTTCAGCGACCGTGAAGG
Organism: Rhodococcus sp. NPDC060176; assembly: GCF_042728675.1. Classification (NCBI taxonomy): domain Bacteria; kingdom Bacillati; phylum Actinomycetota; class Actinomycetes; order Mycobacteriales; family Nocardiaceae; genus Rhodococcus; species Rhodococcus sp. NPDC060176. Next base: position 358,920 of record NZ_JBHWYS010000001.1, on the reverse strand, counting down.
CGGTGTGGCACGGTACTTCTCGCAACGATTCGCCCAGGTCACCAACCCTCCGCTGGACAGCATCCGTGAGGCGGACGGCATGACTCTCCGGGTCGCATTGGGAGCGAAGATGACGGCCGGACAAGGCAAGCAGATCGTCATCTCGTCACCGATCCTCGGGCATCTGGACATGCTCAAGATCCGCGAGCAGAACCACACGCCGCACCGCCGTTTCGAAATGCTCTACCCCGCCGAGGGTGACGCGCAGGTGATGGTCGACGCGATGACCGCACTCGGCGACGCCGTTGTGGCTTTCGCGGCCGAGCAGGGCGGAATCGCAGTCCTGACCGACCGCCACGTATCTCACGAGCGTGCAGCACTTCCCGCGATCATGGTCGTCGGAGCACTGAACCAGCGCCTCATCGACGCAGGCCTGCGATTGCGTGTCTCGCTCATCGTGGAGAGCGGCCAGATCGAGTCCTCACACCACATTGCGGCTGCGCTCGGATTCGGCGCTTCCGCCGTCTACCCGCTGTCCGTTCAGCTGCGAGCCGAGGAGAAGTTCGCGGCCGACCCGGATGCCGCGTTCCGGCGCTTCGCGAAGGCCGCCGAAAAATCCCTCATGAAGACGATGGGACGCGTCGGCTTGTGCACCGTCGAGAGCTACATCGGCGGCGAATTCTTCGAACCCAACTTCCTCGATACGTCCGACCCTGTTCTGCGCCAGTGGTTCCCCAACATGAAGTCACCGGTGGGCGGCGTCGGATTCGAGACGGTTGCGGTGACCTCGAAGCAGTGGCACGAGCGTGCGAGCGAAGTCGGGGGTGAGAAGGACCTGCCACTGCTCGGCCTGTTCAAGGAGCGTGCAGACGGCGCAGGGCATTCGTTCGGTACCACCGCGGTCCGCAAGTACGTCGAGCTCACCGAGGAGAAGATCGCGTTCGACAGCCCCTCGGGAACAGAACAATTCGAGGCTCTGCGTCTCCTTCCCCTCGGACGGCTCGACGACGCCTTCCGCCTCGACGCCGGGGCATACCGGGCGACGAGCTTCGACCGACTGACCACCGAGCAGATCGACGACTTCGACATCACCGCCGGGTACCGAGACTTTTCCACTGTGATGGCTGCGGAACGATCGCGTCGTCCCGCCGCGTTGCGCGACGTCATCTCCGTTCCCGCCGATGTCACGTTTGCAGTGACGACAGCCGAGTTCACCGAGCAGATAAGCCGATTCTCGGTGCGCGGCAATAAGACGATCGTGATGCGCGGTATCCAGTGCGAATCCGACGCAGACGACCGGTACACGCTTGGCCTGGACGGTCCCCTGGCCGACGACGCCGCTCGGGTGGTAGCACTCGGCGATGCTCTCTCCGCCGCCTTTGCCGACGACGTCACCATCGAAGCCACCGCGCCGGATCTGGTGCTGAAGGCAACCGGGGTTGCGGCAGAGTTCCTGTCCAAGCTGAGGGTCGCACCGGCAGGCGTGCCACTCTCCGAAGTACAGAGTGCCAGCGACATCACCCCGAAGTTGGCGTCGGGAGCCATGAGTCACGGCGCTCTCAATGCTCCGGCACACGAAGCCGTCGCACATGGCACGAACATGGTCGGCGCGATGTCCAACAGCGGCGAGGGTGGTGAACACCTGTCTCGTTACAACACAATTCGAGCTTCGCGTATCAAGCAGTTTGCATCGGGCCGCTTCGGAATCTGGGCGGGATACCTCGCCGACCCCATGCTCGAAGAGATCGAGATCAAACTCGGCCAGGGCGCAAAACCCGGTGAGGGCGGACAGCTTCCGGCCGCCAAGGTCACCGTCGACATCGCTGCGGCCCGCGGCGGAACGCCCGGCGTCGAACTGGTTTCTCCACCGCCGCACCATGACACGTACTCCATCGAGGACCTCGCTCAGCTCATCCACGACTGCAAAGCAGCGCGGATCCGAGTGATCGTGAAGTTGGTGTCCTCGGAAGGAATCGGCACCATCGCCGTCGGCGTTGCCAAGGCCGGCGCGGACGTCATCAATGTCGCCGGAAACACCGGTGGCACCGGTGCTGCCTCGGTCACGAGCCTCAAGTACGCGGGCCGTGCGGCGGAGGTCGGTATCGCCGAGGTCCATCAAGCTCTGTGCGCCAACGGCCTTCGCCAGAAGGTTGTTCTGCGATGCTCGGGCGCGCATCAGACCGGTAGCGACATCATCACCTCTGCACTACTCGGCGCGGACAGCTTCGAGTTCGGTACGTCGGCGCTGATGATGATGGGCTGCGTCATGGCCAAGAACTGCAACATCAAGTGCCCGGCAGGACTGACCACCAACCCGGAACTGTTCGACGGCGATCCCCGCGCCATGGCGCAGTACCTTCTCAACATCGCCCACGAAACTCGGGAACTGTTGGCAAATCTGGGAATGCGATCCCTTCAGGAGGCGCGAGGCCGAACCGATCTCCTGCATCTGATCGATCACCCGTCCATCGTCGGAAATCTGAACCTGGACGCGATGTTCGCGTCGGCGCCGGACATCACTATCGCCAATCCCGTGTACCTCGAGCGCGAGTACGCGCTCGACGAGAAGATCATGGACGAGGTTCGCGCGGCGCTCTTCGACCGCGGCGAGGCCTCGGTCACCGTGTCCGGACCCGAATTCGCCGAAGGTGCACTGCGCCTGGGTAACCGGAACAAGAGTGTCGGCGGGCAGTTGGCGGTCGACCTCGAACGTGAACTCAACTACGGAGCGGCCGGACTTCTCGCTCCGGGAGTACTGACCGACGAGCGCGGGCGACGGTATCTGGCTCCAGGCAGCGTGCGCGTCCTGACGACTGGATCTGCTGGCCTCTCGTTCGGCGCATTCTGCAATGACGGCATGCACCTGGAGCACACCGGGACGTGCAACGACGGTGTGGGAAAGAGCATGAGCGGCGGAGTGATTGCCGTGCGCAGCCCAGGCGGCGGCTCCAGTGACGCCGGCGGCAACGTGTTGATCGGCAACTTCGCGCTCTTCGGCGCCACCGGTGGACGAGTGTTCGTCGAAGGTGAAGCAGGCGATCGCTTTGCGGTCCGCAACTCCGGCGCCAGTGCTGTCGTCGAAGGTGTCGGCGACTTCGCCGGCGAATACATGACAAACGGTGCTGTCGTGAATCTCGGCGAGTTCGGCAAAGGCGTCGGCAACGGCATGAGTGGCGGGTTCTTCTATCAGTACGACCCTCGCGGCGAACTGGCACTGCGAGCAAGTACCGATTCCGTGCTACTGGGTTCGATCACCGCTGCGACCGACCCTCTTGCCGCCGTCCACAACCACGCAGTGCAACTCTTGCTCGAACTGCATGTGGAGGCAACGGGATCCGCGCTCGGAACCCGGCTGCTCGAGAACTGGGAAGTCGAACAGCACTCGTTTGTCTACGCGATGCCCAAGGCGCTGATGCTCTACCAGGACAGCGACGCCATCCTGGCTGCCAAAACGCACAAGGAACTTCTCGAAGAATTGGCGTCCGCCATCGCAGCACGTCAGGTTCGCACGTTCAAACTCGCTGTGCGCGACGGGCGCCCTGCACTGGGCGGTGCGGTCCCCGGCTACGGCGAGACCGATACTGCGACGATGTATGCGCTGCTCAGTGAGTACACCGTGCTTCACTTTGCGCAACAACTCGCCGCCGCCCGCACGCCGGGCGCGTCCGGACTCGACGATCCGACGCTGCAGAAAGCTGCCCGCAACCTGGTGCTGACCGAGGACTTTGCACTCGTCCAGCACCTGGTCAAGTACTCGAAAGAGATTCTGGCCGGCTACGACGACGAACAATTGGCAGCGCTGATTGCAGCCAAGCGGGTCGACGACTACAAGCAGGCGTTGAGTCTGCGCAACGTGCTGGCGATGGACAGCCCAGCGACGTACGGGTGGATTCTGTTTCAAGACAACAAGAACCGGGACAAGCTCGGATCGCTGCCGAACTTCGACGAGTTGTTCGCCTCGCGTGCGATCCCCGACCTGGTCTCCTGACCTCCTCCCCCCGAACGTAGGTGAGCTTCATATCATGGAAATTCCGTACATCCCCGAATACGCACCCTTCACCGGCGACCAGCGCGCGTGGCTTTCCGGATTCCTGGCCGGCCTACACTCACGAACCGTCATGCCCGGTCAAACCGGTACTGCAACAGCAACAGTGGAGAGAACTGCTGGCGCAGCCGTGCACATCCTCTTCGGAAGCCAGACCGGTAATGCGGAGTCCGTCGCCGAGGACGTGGCCGCTTCTGCCCGTGCCCACGGTTTGGAACCGCTCGTCGCCGGCCTCGATACCGTGGACATAGGCGACCTCTCGGCGATGCGCCGGCTACTGGTGATCACCTCGACGTACGGCGAGGGCGAAATGCCTGACAACGCGCAACTGTTCTGGGAAGCAGTCGAATCCGAGAGTGCACCCAGATTGGACGGTCTCTACTTCGGCGTGCTCGCGCTCGGTGACACCAGCTACGACGGCTACTGCCAGTCGGGCAAGAACATCGACGCCCGCTTCGAAGCGCTCGGCGGGACCAGGGTTGTCGACCGCACCGATTGCGACGTCGACTACGAGGATGCCGCTGCCGAGTGGATCGTTCGTGCAGTCGCTGCGGTGGCTGGCGTCGACGGTGATGCGGGGGCGGCTGTCTCGCCGGTTGCGCCTGCTCCGACGAAGACCAAGTCCCAATGGACACGCAAGAACCCGTATCCTGCAACAGTCCTCGACAACCGACTGTTGTCCGGCGAGGACTCCGCCAAGGAAGTCCGCCACGTCACCTTTGCACTCGGCGAGGACGGTCTGGATTACGAGGCCGGAGATGGATTGGGCATCCGCCCGATCAACGACCCCGCTCTCGTCGAGGCGATCATCCATCAGCTCGGTGTCAGCAGTGACTACGTCGTCACCGCGAAAGACGGCTCTTCCGCAGCGTTGGACCAGGCGTTGACCAGCGATTACGAGATCTCGATTCCCTCGCGCGATTTGATCGACGACATCGCCCGACGCAGCGGAGACGCCGAACTGCAACAAATTCTCGACACCGAAGATCGGGAAGCGCTCGACGCGTGGCTGTGGGGCAAGGACGTTCTCGATCTCCTGCGGTTGGACAGCAGCGTTCGGATGAATCCCGAAGAGTTTCTTGCTCTCCTGCGTCCGCTTCAGCATCGGGTCTACTCGATCTCGTCCAGTCCGCTGGCCCACGACGGCACCGTGCATCTGACGGTAGCGAGTGTGCGCTACCGCTCCGGCGAGCGGGATCGCGGTGGCGTCTGCTCGACCTATTTGGCAGATCGTGTCTCCGAGGGCGATCGGGTCGGAGTTTTTGTCTCCAAGAATAATTCGTTCCGCCTACCCGCGGATGATACTGCTCCCGTCGTGATGATCGGCCCGGGAACCGGAATCGCTCCCTTCCGTGCTTTCCTGCACGAGCGTCGCGCACGCAAAGCGTCGGGGCAGAATTGGCTCTTCTTCGGTGATCAGCATCAGTCGAGCGACTTCATCTACGAGGACGAGTTGACCGGGCTGACCCGTGACGGCGTCCTGACGCGTCTCGATCTGGCCTTCTCGCGCGATCAATCCGAGAAGATCTATGTCCAGACCCGCATGCGCGAGCAGGGCCGGGAGTTGTTCGCCTGGCTCGAAAAGGGCGCGCACGTGTACGTGTGCGGCGACGCCACGCGGATGGCGAAGGACGTCGACGACGCGTTGCACGAGGTGGTCGCCGAGCACGGCGGATTGGATGCGAATGCCGCTGAGGACTACGTCAACAACCTCAAACGATCGAAGCGGTACCTACGGGATGTCTACTGAGATGTGCCCGCACCGTGGCGAATGTCGTTGTGCAGCTTTGGCGCGCATGTCGGACCTGGACGTGCTGCTTGCGCGTCCAGGATTCCGCGGTGGTCTGATCGACACTGCACCCGCGATAGTCGGCGAATTGCTGCCACTCTTAGGCGACGTCGTCGCCATCACCGTTGCGGGGCCGGTGGCTGTCAACAACTCGGGCAAGTACGCCGGTCCCACGTTTCCCGGTGATCCACTGGTCTGCACGCCCGGACTTGTCTCTCTGCGTTTGAACACTTCCGCCCTCGGTTCGGTGGTGACCACTGACGCAGAGCAGTACCTCCCGCCAACACTTCGGATGTTCGATACCCACGGATCCAGTTCACACACCACCTATTTGACCCCGACGTCAGATCGTCTCGCCTTCGAGGCGATGCGAGCCGCACCGGAGACTGCAAGGGAGACAAGCCCTCCCGTCCAGTCAGTGAATACACCCGCTTTCTGGGCCGAAGCCGATCAACTGACACAGCTCGACTTCATCCTCGTGGACGGCGGCAGCGAACGCCGCAGCGGATTGGTCGCTCTGGGCGCCCTCGGTTACCGGCGAATCGATCCACACCTCATGGCTGCCGGGATGGAGCACCTGTCCTACCACCAACTGCCCGTCACGACCGTCGTCGCAGGCAACGGTTGCCTGCAGATCCACCGTGGCGATCTCGACGCCGCAGCGATGTTCGGGGGGACGTTGACTTTGGCGTCGGACACCTGCCGGACGATGATCGATCTGAACGGCGTCTCGGAGTGCTGGCTGACCCGTGCCCACGGCGTTCACGGACTGACCAGTTCGATCGAGGTGTACGACTTCCGCCGCAAGTGCGTAGCCGTGTTCACTCAGACTGGCCCAACCGAATCCGCGGTCATGGGTGTGTGGGAAGACGTCATGAGTTCGATTTCGGCCGCGTCCTGACACCGACAGCTGCTGATCGAGTGTAAGAAATCGGCGTACCGCGATAACCAAACAGGATGGCCGAAGCCTAGCCTTGGGTTTCGGTCACTTGTCGTGCCTGCATCCTGACGCTGATTCAAGGAGTTATCCATGCCCCGCCCTCTCGTCGAACCGTCGCTGGTCCCGGCCTTGCGCCCGGCGCTGCCTGCATTGGCAGCCGGGGTGGTCTCGGCGGCGGCGTCGGGAATCGCGATGCTCGGTGCGCTCTGGTTCGTCGTGCAGCTCATCGGTGAACCGTCGATGAGCTGGGCTGGATGGGCATGTGCGCTCTGGTTCGTCGGCGTAACGCTCGCGGCCACGTCGTCGTGGCTCTCGCACCACGCCGAGTCGCTCTTCGAGGCCAGGCTCCGACGCCAGCTCGCAGCCCACCTCGTTCGTCTGCCGGCAAGTGTGCTGTCCCGCTACAGCGGCGACGCACTGAGAAGGCTCGTCTCGGACGACATCTCGGCGCTGCACCATATGACTGCGCACCTACCGGCCGAGTTCGCGACGCTGATCGTGGTCCCCGCGGTCACGATCACGGTGCTGGTCATCTCAGCCGGCCCCGTGGCGCTTCTCGCTCTGGTCCCCGGCATCGTTGCCGCACTGTTCTACCTGATCGTGATCCCCCGAATGGCCGCGCGCCACAGCGCTGAAAGCGCGGATGTCATGGGCGACATCGTGACCTCCGTGGATGACTATGCTCGCGGCATCCGCGTCTGCCGGATCTACGGCGCGCAGACCGGCGCTGCCGCCGACTATGCAGCATCGACGGCACGGTTCACTCGCGGAATGCAGGAGCGCGTTCGACTCGTGGCTACCCCCGCGGCCGTCGCAGTTTCCCTCATGCAGGCGACGGCGACGTTCGCGATCGCCTATGCCGTCGGATTTCGCTGGGATGCACCGACGTTAGCCGCAACCATCCTCTTCAGCCTCGCAATCGTGACACCGGCCCTGCGGCTCGGGCACGGCCTCGACTACGTCACGGCGGGACGCTCTGCTGCAGTCCGACTCGCAGCAGCTCTGGACGAACCCACCCTCCCTGCTGGTGAAGCGCCAACCGTTCCGGCCTCGAGTCCCTCCGATCGACTGGAGATCGTCGACCTGACTGTCACGATCGCGGACCGCAGAGTCATCGACGACGTTACGCATGCATTCCGCCCAGCCACGATCACTGCGATCACGGGACCGAGTGGAGCGGGCAAGTCGACGCTCCTGAAAGCATTGGCCGGCTTCGAAGTCCCGGAGCTGGGTACCGTCCGCTACGCAGGTCGTAGCATCACCGCGATCGACGAGAACCTGCGGCCACAGTCCATTCTGCTCACACCCCAGGGCGCAGACGTGTTGCCTGCCACGGTGCGCGAGAACATCGCATTGGCCGCACCCGATGCAACGGACGCGGAATACACCGCCGCACTACGCCGGGCGCAGATCGACGTCAGCCTCGATGCCGACGCCACTTCACTCTCCGGAGGAGAACGCCAGCGCGTCGGGCTTGCTCGGGTATTCCTCTCGCCCGCAACAGTACTGCTGCTCGACGAGCCGACCAGTGCACTCGATGATCGCACGGCCGCCGAACTGCTGAAGGAATTGCGACACCTCGCATATGACGAAGGAAAGACGATTGTGATCGTCACCCACGACCCCGCTCTCGCAGACGATGCCGACGATCGACTCGACCTCGGCGGTCGAAATGTGCACGATGCCACCTCGCACAATGCAGCCCTGACTGGAGCCGAATAATGAACAGCACCAATGCGGCCCGCCGACGCTTGATCACCATCGGATTCGGCTGGGTGTCCGTTGCCGTCCTCGAAGCGATCGCGTACACCACCCTCGCGCTCTCGATCGCCGATCACCGGTCACCGGTTCTTGTCCTGGCCACGGCGGCGATCGCGCTCTTCGTGACCGTGCTCGTCTCGCGGGCAGGGTACTTCACCGGGGCTCGACTCGTCGGCGATCTCTACGACGCCCTCGGTGGCGCGTTCGCCCGCGCGAAGCTGTCCTGGTTCACCGACGACAACCGGGCACTGCTCGCCACCGTCGCCGGCCGCGGGATCCCGTCACTGATGAGCGTTCCCGCGCACCAACTTCAGACGTTCCTCGTTGCACCACTGATCCCGCTGCTCCTGCTTCCCGGAATCGCGGTCGTCGCGGGGCCAGGCGTCATGCTGCTCGTCGGCGGACTGCTCGCCGTGTCGCTCGCCGCTCAGACGCTGGCCCAACGCGCGCTCAGCCGAGCGGACGAGCGCCGACACGAGGCCGAGTTCGCAGCAACGCAGTCGACACTCGAGCTCACCGACCATCTCGAATTACTGCGTACGGCAGCCGGTCCCACGCGTGCCGTCGATCGCATCGAGCGAAGCTGGCGGGATCAGGAAGCTGCGCTCGCACGGACAAATCTCGCCGCGGCACCAGCGACATTCATCTCGGCGATCGCCACCATTGTGCCGCTGGCAGGCGCAGTGATTTTCCTCGCCGCCACCGGATTCGACGATCCCGCAGCCGCTCTCGCCCTCGTCACCCTCACCGCTCGCGCCGCTGCGCCGCTCGACGAACTCGCCCTCGCCGGAATCGGAGTCAACGAACTGCGCGCAACGGTTCACGACTACCGCGCCGCGACCTCGGCTCCAGCACTGCCTGAGCCCGCACCCCAGGACGCCGCGCGCCCTGTGGGGACGGACATCAAGGTCGTCGTGGTGGACCACGCTCCGGTTCTGCATGGTATCAACGCGGAGATCCCCGCTGGTGAGCGTGTTCTCGTCGCAGGGCGCTCCGGTACGGGCAAGAGCACACTTCTCGGGCTACTCATGCGCTTCGACGACCCGGACCAAGGCAGCGTCACTCTCGGCGGAGTTTCATTGCGCGACTTGCCCTACGACGACCTGGCGGCGCACATCGGCTACGTCCCCCAGGATCCACTCGTGTTCTCGGGCACTCTCGGTGAGAACATCGGACTCGGAAGACCGGGCGCCTCCGAAACCGAGATCGAGGACGCCGCCAGGCGTGCTGCCCTCGGTGCCGTTCTCGATCGCTCGACGCTAGGAATCCATCAGGACATCGGACACCAGGGTGCCGCTCTCTCCGGCGGCGAACGTCAGCGGGTGGCGATCGCTCGCGCCTTCCTCAAAGACGCTCCCGTCCTGGTGCTCGACGAGGCGACCTCGGCTCTCGACGAGGGCACCGAACGCCGCATCGCCTACGCCGTGCGGGAATTGGCGGCAACCGTCTTCGTCGTCACCCACCGCGACCCTGCCATCTGGGGGCCCACCCGCATGATCACTCTCTGACATCGCATACCCTAGTGCTCGCGTTGCAGTCCCTCGACTTCGGCAGGTGTACGACAGATAACCCTTGCAGGTGTTCCAGCAGCCACGACGTGATCCGGAATGTCTTGCAGCACCACACTTCCGGCACCGATGACAGCGTTCTGACCGATCGAGACTCCCGCACCGACGGTGACGGAGGCACCAAGCCACGTGTTCTCACCGATGACGATCGGAGCGGCTCGCTCCCACCCCTCGCGACGCCGGCGATGATCATCGACAGGGTGCAACGCTGTCATCAGTTGGGCTCCAGGCCCGATCCTCACGTCCGCGCCGATTGTGATCAGCGCGTCATCCATGAAGAACCCGTTCGCGTTGACGAATGCGTTGGCTCCAAGCCGAATGTTGTATCCGTAGCTGCATTGGAACCGCGGCACCACCGATGCTCCCACGCCTACCTCACCAAAAAGGCTGGCGAGAGCCTGCGAGCGGACAGCATCGTCGTCCGCCGAAGCCCCATTGAACGAGTCGAGTCGACGCCAACACTCCAGTCGCCGCTGCCTCAGCTCGTCATCATCGAGATACCACTCACCACGAGCAAGACGATCCGCCTGTTCTCCCACACTCGGATCGTCGCACATCGCGCAACGGCACCCCTGTTGGGCGCGTTGCACTCGACAAAGCGCTACAACAGAGCGGCTTCCATCCCGCCCAATTTCTCGAGCTCAGCTAAGCCGCTCGATGATAGTGACGTTCGCGGTCCCGCCACCCTCACACATGGTTTGGAGTCCATACCGTCCATCAATGCGGTCCAACTCGTGCAACATCGTGGCGAACAATTTGGTGCCAGTCGCCCCAAGCGGGTGACCCAATGCGATTCCACCACCGTTGGGATTGACCCTGGAGGGATCTGCACCTGTCTCGATCAACCAGCTCAGAACCACCGAAGCGAATGCCTCGTTCATTTCCACGGTATCCATCTGGCCGATCGCCATGCCGGATTTCGCCAGTGCATACTTCGTCGCGGGTATCGGCGCCGAGAGCTGCAGCATCGGATCGTCGCCGCGCACGGTCATATGATGAATACGCGCTCGCGGCTTCAATCCATGAACATCGAGCGCCTTCTCGGAGACGATCAGGGCCGCTGATGCGCCGTCACAGATCTGCGAGGCCACGGCAGCCGTCAGCAACGAGCCTTCCCTCAGCGCGGGCAATGCAGCCATCTGCTCCATAGATGTCTCTCTTGGGCATTCGTCAACGACGCAACGCCCCAATGGCACTGTCTCACGATCGAATCGACCCGCTGCGATGGCAGCACGGGCACGCTGATGCGATTGCAGTGCCCATTCCTCCATGTCTTCACGGCTGATGCCCCATTTCTTGGCAATGAGGTCGGCGCCGACGAACTGTGAGATTTCAGCCTCGCCGAATCGTGCAGCCCACCCCCGGGACTTACTGAAGGGCGTGTCGAATCCGTATTCGTTGCCGGCACGCATCGCCGCAGAGATAGGAATCGCGGACATGTTCTGCACGCCGCCGACAAGCACCACGTCTTGGGTCCCGCTCATGACCGCCTGCGCTGCGAAATGGATGGCTTGCTGTGAAGATCCGCATTGTCTGTCGACTGTCGTTCCTGGGATGTCCAGCGGTAGGCCTGCTGAAAGCCAGGCAGTGCGGGCGATGTTGCCCGATTGCGGCCCGATCGCGTCGACACAACCGAAGATCACATCGTCGACGGCCATCGGGTCCAGTTGGGTGCGGTCGAGAATCGATGTGATCACGTGGGCCCCCATGTCCGCTGGGTGCTCTCCTGCGAGCGCGCCGTGCCGTTTACCCACGGGAGTGCGGAGCGCATCGACGACATATGCCTGGGGTGCAACCATACGAACTCCTCCGAATCGAGCTTTGGTCGGGCTTTCGATGTCCACACTCTAGCGATCAAGCGTTTGCTTGGTTTGTGAAACAATATTCAATCTCGAACATCTCATCCAATGAAATCCATTGCTGTCGCAAATATTCGACAGTTCGATGATCGATCACCCCACCTGACATGGCGGCCGAAGTCGCATCCACACCTATAAATGCGCATTGACAGGATTGTGAAAATAGCTGCGCTCGTTGAACTTCGAGCAGAACGAGTACAAGATTCATATCAATTGTCGTGCCCACAGAAATCCTTCGTCTACCTCGCAAACCGGGCTTTGCTCCGCCACAAGTCGGTTGGACGATGGATGAAAAGTTAGTACTTTCGGTGGAGCCAACTGCGATATGGCCTTTCATCGCCGAACGCAGAGTTCACATGCCGATACACGTTGCAGGACAACGCTTCTGTAAATTGCGACCAATTCAGCGATTCACGAACCCCCGCTGACTCGAAAACTGGATCCCCTTGCGGTAATGGCACTCCGGGTAGAGCATGGGCACCACACCGTCTTCGATTACCGGAGGTTACCGTGACGAATCTCGTACGCCGACTATCTGCCTGCGTATCCATAGTGGCCGTTTCGGTTCTCGCGCCCGCAGCCATTGCCTCCGCTTCTGTCACCGTTCCGTTCCAAATCAACCCGGCACCGTTCGGGAACCCAAACGGCAGCTTCGACGCACCCCCCGTCCACTGTGTGGCGGTAGTCGGCGAACAACCTGGCACGGTGACGATCACCGGCGCAAAAGACGAGCGTTGGGGTTGCATGCTTTCGACCGAAGTGCGCTGGATGAACCTCTCGACAGGAACGTCCGGCGCCGGTCGGCTTTCGGGCGACAACCAAGGAACCCCGGGGGAGGCAACCCTGCAGACTGCAGCCGGGCAAGTCGCCGTCGCCATATTGCCTGCCGCCGGACCGATCACCCCGGGCTTCGCGACCTTCTTCGTCCCATAGGCAACCCCCAAAAACCGGGACATCTGCTGCACGAACAGACCCGTCGCCACATGATCATGTGGCGACGGGTGAGTGCTTTCCGATCTGCAGTTGTGTACCTACAGCTTCGCGCTGATGAGCGGCACGATATGTTCAGCCGCCCACATCGTTCCGATCGGGCCTCCGCTCGTGATTGCCCACAGAACATCCCCGCCGTCGGCGGTGCGAGGAGGCAGGCCAACCCAGTGCCCGGAGGACACCGCTCCAAGTGCTTGGAACAGCTTCCCGCCGGTCAGCTTGTCGAAATCTTCCTCGCTGCCGGCGGCGCTGCGGCCGATCAGCAGGAAGTCCGCATCGATGTTCTCGAGAAGTTCCTCGCCGACAGTGCTTTTGGTGACGAACTCTTGTGCGCGCGGGTTCTCGGCAAAACCGAGCTCACCCAGGAATGTTGCCGGCGCCGAACCTGGCGCTGAAAGATACTGCAGCCCATTGCCGGTGCCGTAGAAGATCGCCCAAGTCGAAGTCAGACCCGCGAGTTGCGGGTTCTCCTCACGCACTTTGGCGAAGTACTGATCATGCTCTGCCACAACCTTTTCAGCCGCATTCGAGAGATCGAGGGTCTCGCCCAGAACACGGATCGACTCCTTCCACGGCACGAGCATCCGCGACTTCGTGTCGGGACTCGTCACCACCGGTGCGATGGAGGATAAACGCTCGTAGTAGTCGCCCATGGACAAACCACCCAGGCCGTCAGCCCAGCCGACGGCGACGATGAGGTCCGGTTCGCTCGCGGCGATCGCTTCGACGGGAAGTGTTCCACCCATCGCGAACTCGAAGGTGTCGAGATCCTCTGCGTCGTAAGGCAACAAGTACGACTGGGAAGCCGATTCCTTCACCATCGACGAGGAGAGGACGGGTTTGACGCCGAGCGCGAGGAGCATTTCCGTGTCGACGGCATTGGGCACGATCGCGGCGATCCGCTCCGGTCGCTTCTCGAGAATACTTGTACCGTATGGCGATTCCAGGGTCAGCGGGTAAGTGGTCGTTCCTTCCGCAGCGGGAAGGGCGTTCCCCTCCGAACCGGGAGAGGACGCCGTTTTCGAGTCTTCGGCCGAGGCCGAGCACCCGGTTACGAGGAGCGCTGCGGCGAGCGCGGCCCCGATCAGTCCGGTGATCTGTGATCGTCTGGTGCGCAGGACTGTCATTTCTGCCTTTCGGTGTTATCGAACACTTTCGGTGTTATTGAGCGCCTTGGGTGTTACCGAGTGATGGATCCAGGTCAGGAATCTGCGCGCACGGTGTCCCCGCGCTTCCAATAGCCGGTGAAGTCGATGTCGGTCTTCGCGATCCCCCGATCACGGATGAGGTATCGACGGAGCGATCGAACCGTCGCCTGCTCTCCTGCAAGCCAAGCGAATACGCGTCCGTCAGACCATTCGGCAGCACGGACCGCATCGAGCAACAAAGAAGTAGTGCCGGGCTCGGCCTCCTCGCGTGGCAACCACGTGATGCTCACCCCGGGCAACTCGCGCACCGATTGAATGTGAACCGAGTCCGCAATTTCGACGAACACCTGCCCCCTGGCGTCGGCGGGCAATTCCTCGAGCAGACGTGCGATCGCAGGCAGCGCCGTCTCGTCACCGACGACCAACAGTTGCTCGCAATCATTCGGAAGTCCTTGTGATACCGAGGGACCCGCGATATTCATTCGGTCGCCCGGGTTGGCGTCGCGCGCCCAAGTGGTAGCCACTCCACCGCCGTGAACGACAAAATCGACGTCGAGTTCCCTTGTTCGCGGGTCGTAGCGCCGCACGGTGTACGCGCGGGCGAGTGGACGGCGTCCCGCTGCAAAAGTCACACTGCCGTCGACTATCACCGGCAGGACCGGCTCGGTTTCGCCGGGGTAGGCGAACAACAACCGGATGTCGTCGTCGAAGCCCGTGCTGGCGAAGGCAGGCTCGAGGTGACCGTCCGCGTTGGTGAAGGCGTCGAGCTGCGCTCCGGTGAGCGTCACTCTTCGCATTCCCGGCGTCACGTTTGTCACGCGACGTACCTCGAGTTCGCGCAAGGTAACGGGATACGCCGTTGTCGGACGGGTGTTTCGGGGCACGGAAAGACTCCTCGGAAGCGCACAGACGGGGGTTCGGCCCACGTTCGATCACGGCGGGAGGGCCAATAAATAAAGCTAGCCTGCCCTAATCGGCTACGGTTATCCGTGCGTGCCGACTTCTTACACTCATCGGCCGCCTACGCGAGAAGGCATCTACATCAGGAGGGCATCGTGGGACCACGGTTGGTGTTCTCCGCGGGTGAAGTACCCAAGATCCCTGCTGCTCGGCTCGCCTCGATCGCGAATGAACGTGAACCGCTGCTGTTCTGGGTGCACACCGGACGCGCGGAACTGCAGATCGGCGACCGCGTCCGCAGCCTGACCGTGGGGGCGGCAGTGTGGGTACCAGCGGGAATCGCATACAGCATCCAGGTCGACCCGGGAGCGGTCGCGTTTCCCATTCCGATGCCCGCTGCCGACCTGCCGCCGACGTTGAACCGGATCATCGACTTCGAGATCCCGGCAGCCTGGCAGGACTGGCTCGTCCACCAGTTCGCGCACAACTTGGGATTTCTGCGCGGTGGGACGGCTGTGGGAGCCGGACTACTCGAGCTTGTCGCGGGAGCCCATTCCCACGACGCCGACGCTTCGGTGTCGTACGCCCCACCGAAGTTGCCACGCTCGGCCGAGGCCCTCGAGATCGCTCGCACGCTTCTACGAACGCCTGCCGACGACACCGACCTTGCCCAGTTCGCCCGGCAACTCAAGATCGGGGTCCGCACTCTGCAGCGCAGGTTCACCGAGGAAACGGGGTTGCCGTTCGTGCGCTGGCGCACCACAGCACGGATCGCGGCGGCGACCGTTTACCTGGACGCCGGACGCGAAATCGGTTGGACGGGTATGCAGGTGGGATTCGCGACGCCCGCGGGCTTCACCCGAGCGTTCCGTGAACACACTGGCATGACACCCAGCGACTACGCGCGGGCCCACCGTCGCTCGACGCCGATCCAGGAGAACGAGACTCTGGCACAGGGCGTCGCACTGTTGTCGGAGGAAGGCGCCCAGTCGGACTCTGCACCGGCACCCCCGACGATCCCCGCAACCGGAACGTGGGCAAGGGTCAACGACTTTCACGTCGTCATCTGGATCTACCGAGGTTCCGCCCGGGTCACTTTCGGCGACCGAACCTGGAACCTGCGGCGGGGCGACGCGATGTGGCTTCCCGCGGGAGTACGCAACAGCGTCGAGATCGGGGAGGGCTCACTGTTACTTCCGCTCGGATCCCAGCCGGGCGCCTCTCCCGTCAACGCACCGCCGCCACGAGTGCTGCACTTCGCTCGCGAAGCGGAGGCGTATCTGTTGCACACGGTGGTCGCGAATTACACCCACCTACGCCCCGAGATCCACGATCCGGCGCAGATCGCGAGGCAGGTCCGAAGTATCGCGGCGGTGCGTCCATCCGCCGGCCGTCAGACCGATCCAATCGAGCGGATGCTTGCCGCGCTCCGAGGGGACCCCAAAGATTCGCGCACGCTGTCGGACTGGAGCGCTCGACTCGGCGTCGACAAGAACATGCTCCACAAACGCTTCGTAGCGGCCACCGGCCAGAGCTACCCGCACTGGCGTGCTCAGTTGCGCATGACCCTTGCCCGCGCGCATCTCGAGGAGGGCCTTTCGGCCGGAGAGACTGCCCGCCGGCTCGGCTACGCGCACGCCTCCGGCTTCACCAAGGTCTTCGTCGCTACCCACGGTATGTCGCCGCGGGACTACCAGCGCCGTGGGTGGCGAGGCGCGACCGAAGGACTCATCGACTCGTGACCTTCGTCGGAGTAATTCCGACAGGCGCCACTACACGAACAACGCGGCGGCCATTCCGGCAAAAACGAGCGAGATGGCAAACAAGTAGAGACGCAGAATGCCGCGATACCTCTCGCGAGCCTGCTCCACTTCGTACGAACTACTCAGAGTCCGGAAGAGAACTACGAGCATCAGAGCGACGGCTGTGAACAGTGTGACCACGATGACCCAGTCCGTCGTGGTTTCCACCGGCGCTTTGCCGTCGTCGCGAATTGCCCACTGAGCCAGAAAGTTCAGCAAGAACCCCAAGATGATGCCGAGCGAAGTCACCATCGGCTGACGGGTATCCCGAATGTCGTCGTTCATGATCACTACTTTCTTGACTAAATTTTCAGTCAGGAGCTATTCTCTGTGCAAGTAAGTCGGCGCCGGAGAAATCTGGTGCGATCGAACAGTAGCTGGATGTTGCCCCGCTCGCGCGCGATGAACAGATTCCTCGAAGACCAAGCGAGCACGCGAAGAGCAGAAGGAGTCACCGCAATGCAAAGACGTCGGTTCATTCAGGCAGGCGCAGCTGCGCTCAGTGGCCTCTTTTTGGCAGCTTGCAGCGATTCCGATTCCGCCTCGAGCGGGAGCAATGGCGAAGACGATCCACGCGAGTGGGTAATGCCGGAAGAGGGGGATCCGCACAAGCGCACCTGGATGGCATTCGGCGCCAGTGAAGCGATCTGGGGAGCGGCTCTCCTGCCCGAGGTCCAGCGCAATCTCGCGACGATCGCGCAGACTATCGCGCAGTTCGAGCCCGTCTCGATGCTTGTTCGTTCCGAGGAACTGGACTTGGCTCGCACCCTCGTCGGCCCATCCGTCGAACTGATCACCGCGCCTCTCGACGACCTCTGGATGCGCGACACCGGCCCCGTATTCGTGAAAGGCAACGGGACCAAAGCGGGTATCGATTTCAACTTCAACGGCTGGGGCGAAAAGCAGGATTTTGATCAGGACGGCCAGGTCGCAGCCTTCGTTGCCGCCCGTGCGGGAGTCGAATCATTGCCTACCGACCTAATCCTCGAAGGCGGCGGCATCGAGGTCGACGGCGAAGGCACAGCCATCATCACCGAAAGCTGTGTACTCAACAACAACCGCAACCCGGGATGGTCGAAGTCGGACGTCGAAGCCGAACTCGGCCCTCTGCTCGGTCTCGACAAGATCATCTGGCTACCGGGAATCGCCGGCAAGGACATCACGGACGGCCACACGGACTTCTATGCCCGTTTCGCACGCCCAGGTGTCGTGGTCGCAGGCCTCGACACAGACCCGGAGTCGTTCGACCACGACGTGACCGCACGTCACCTCGAGATTCTCCAGAACGCGACCGACGCACAGGGGCGGAAGCTGGAAGTGGTTGTCCTCGAGGCGCCGGTCGCGATCAGACCCGACTTCGAATCGGATGATTTCGCAGCCGGATACATCAACTTCTACGTCTGCAACGGGGCGGTCATCGCACCCGAGTTCGGTGATCCCGAGGCCGACCAGGCCGCCAGAAGTGAATTGGAGCGCCTCTTCCCCGAACGCCGCGTCGTGCAGATCAACATCGACGCCATCGCCGCCGGTGGTGGCGGCATTCACTGCACCACCCAGCAGGAACCCGCGGACTAGAAACCCGTCCCGACCACCCTCGTAGAATTCGGACTCGTGTCGAACCGTCAAACGCAAATCTTGGAAGCAGCAGTCCGCGTCATTGCCCAACACGGCGTACGCGGGCTGAGGGTGGAGACGCTCGCTGCCGAGGCCGGAGTGTCGACGGCACTCATCTACTACCACTTCCAGAATCGCGCAGGTGTGCTGCGCCGGGCCCTCGATCACATCAACGATCGCGCCGCGCTGTACACCGAAAGCGCCTTCACGGAGACAGACCCTCGTGCGCAGCTCGAGCAGATGCTCCTGCTGGAGTTTCAGAATTCCCCGAAGATTCGGGAGAACAGCATCGCCTGGGGTGAACTCCGAGCAAGCGCAGTCTTCGCCGACGAACTGCGCGAACCGCTACGCACCACGACGCAAGAGTGGGCCGACGACATCGAATCTTTGATCCGCCAAGCGCAGGACGCCGGGCTCGCTGACCCGAAGGCAAGCCCGGCCGACGCCGCCGAACGACTCACCGCCCTGGTCGAGGGTCTGAGTGAACGCTGGCTGAGCGGCTCGATCCCCATCGAACGAGCCCGAGAACTGCTCACCGGCGCGATCAGTGTGGAGATCGATCCGAGCTAGCCTCTACCGCTCGTCGACGCCCTTCGATTCCGGCGACAGAGCCGGGAACCAAATGTCGGTCAGAACCTCGGCGGCCTGAACCCGTGTCACGTCGATCGTCCCCTGCACGGCCCAGCGTGTGAAGAATCGCTCCAACTGACTCACGAGCAGTTCGACGCGCAACCTCGCCTCGTCGTGCTGTTCCGAGGGCCACCGACCCAGGTACTTGGGCATGGCATTCGGTAGTTGGGTCATACCGTCTCGCGCTGTCTCGCGGAACTCCGGTTCGAGTGCCACGGCCTCGTCCCACGCCGGCAGCAGGCGCTTGTTCTCGTCGAACCAGTCGAAGGCACGCTGCAGCCAAGCCGTGAATTCCACGCGAGAGTTCGTGTCGAGGACCCGATCGAGATCGATGTAGAAAGCGAACGCACTCGCCGCCATCCCCGCCGCGCCGATCGTTTTGAGCATCTCCACCTTGCTGGCGAAATGCACGTAAAACGTGGCTCGACTGCATCCGACGACCGAGGCGATGTCATCGACCGTCACCGCCGCGTATCCCCGTTCCTCGAACAACGTGCGTGCGGCGTCCACGAGCTTGGCCCGCGTCGCGCGTTTCTGCTCGTCGCGAAGTGTTCCCCGCCTGTTCTTCGGGCCGTCCGTAGTCGTGCTCACGTCGCCCACCTTGCTCGCATTTCGACCTCCTGGCAAATCACCGACTCGCCGTCATCAAAAAACATTGCGTCATTCATTGACACAACGTCAGCGAATGGCGCACTATGACTCAAGTCACTTCTCGGGCTTCGATTCCTCTTCTCGCACGCCCGAGACAGAACAGAAAGCGATGGCGAATGAGCCCCTCCCCCTTGCCGAGCGTGTGCATCATCGGCGCCGGGCCCACCGGAATCACGACAGCCAAGCGAATGAAGGAATTCGGAATACCCTTCGACTGCTACGAAGCGTCCGACGAGGTCGGCGGAAACTGGTACTACAAGAATCCCAACGGGATGTCGGCCTGCTACCAGAGCCTGCACATCGACACGTCGAAGTGGCGCTTGGCATTCGAGGACTTCCCGGTCTCTGCCGACCTTCCCGACTTCCCCCACCATTCCGAACTCTTCCAGTACTTCAAGGACTACGTCGAGCACTTCGGCCTGCGTGAGTCGATCATCTTCAACACCAGTGTTGTTGCGGCAGAACGTGATGCAGACGGACTGTGGACCATCACGCGCTCCGACGGTGAAGTCCGCACCTACGACGTCCTGATGGTCTGTAACGGCCATCATTGGGATCCCAACATCCCGGACTATCCCGGTGAGTTCGACGGGGTCCTCATGCACAGCCACAGTTACAACGACCCGTTCGACCCGGTCGACATGCGCGGCAAGAAGGTAGTCGTGGTCGGAATGGGCAACTCCGGCTTGGATATTGCCTCCGAATTGGGCCAGAGATACCTCGCCGACAAGCTCATCGTGTCGGCTCGCCGTGGAGTCTGGGTACTGCCGAAATATCTGGGCGGAGTGCCCGGCGACAAACTGATCACCCCGCCCTGGATGCCGCGTGGTCTACGACTGTTCCTGAGCCGTCGATTCCTCGGCAAGAATCTGGGAACGATGGAAGGCTACGGTCTACCCAAGCCCGACCACCGCCCCTTCGAGGCCCACCCGTCGGCCAGCGGCGAGTTCCTCGGACGCGCCGGGTCCGGCGACATAACCTTCAAGCCTGCCATCACCAAACTCGACGGAAAGCAGGTGCACTTCGCGGACGGCACCGCCGAGGACGTCGACGTGGTCATCTGCGCCACCGGCTACAACATCAGCTTCCCCTTCTTCAGTGATCCGAATCTGCTGCCGGACAAGGACAACCGATTCCCACTGTTCAAGCGAATGATGAAGCCCGGCATCGACAACCTCTTCTTCATGGGACTGGCGCAGCCCATGCCGACACTCGTCAACTTCGCCGAGCAGCAGAGCAAGCTCGTCGCGGCCTACCTGACCGGTAAATACCAACTGCCGTCTGCGAACGAGATGCAGGAGATCACCAAGGCCGACGAGGCATACTTCCTCGCCCCCTATTACAAGTCGCCGCGGCACACCATCCAGCTCGAGTTCGATCCCTACGTTCGCAACATGAACAAGGAAATCGCCAAGGGCACCAAGCGTGCCGACGGCTCGGGAAACAAGCTACCTGTTGCGGCGCGTGCAGCCGCACACGAACTCGAGAAGGCGGATCGCGCATGAGTCTGGTGAACGGTCACTGCAACAACGAGTTCGAAGCCGTCCGCACGGCCTTCGAGGCTCAACTCGAATCCGGCGAGGAACTCGGCGGCTCCATCGCCATCACCGTCGACGGAGAACCCGTCGTGGACCTCTGGGGTGGATACGCCGACGAATCTCGCACCACTCCTTGGGGCAGCGACACCATCGTCAACACCTTCTCCATCACCAAAACGATGACGGCACTGTGCGCACTACTCCTGGTCGAACGTGGCCAACTGAACGTGTACCAGAAGGTTGCTCACTACTGGCCCGAATTTGCGGCAAACGGCAAGGAAGACATCGAAGTTCGCCACCTGCTGTCACACACGTCCGGGGTCTCCGGTTGGGAGCGCCCGATCGAACTGACGGACATCTACGACCTCGAGGCGTCCACCGCCCGCCTCGCCACCCAGCCACCGTGGTGGACCCCTGGTACGGCGTCGGGCTATCACGCGATCAACTACGGCCATCTCGTCGGCGAGGTCATTCGTCGCATCGACGGGCGGACTCTCGGCAGGTTCTTTGCCGAAGAGCTTGCCGGTCCACTGGGCGCTGACTTCCACATCGGCACGTCCGCAGAGCATTTCGGTCGAATCGCGACTCTGGTTCCGCCGCCCGCATTGGAATTCGACCTGTCCACGCTCGATCAGGACAGCATCTTCATCAAGACCCTGACCTGCCCACTACTCGACTACCCCGAGGTCAACACCGCGCCCTGGCGGGAAGCCGAGATCGGCGCAGTCAACGGCCACGGCAACGCACGTTCTATCGCCAGGGTCCAATCCTTGATCTCGTGCGGCGGTGTGCTCGACGGCCAGAAGCTGCTCTCGCAGAGCACTATCGACCTGATCTTCGAGATCCAAGCCGACGGTATCGATCTCGGGATCATGACACCACTCAAGTTCGGCATCGGCTACGGACTGCCGCACCCGGTTACCGCGCCACTGATTCCCGACGGACGCGCCTGCTGGTGGGCAGGTATCGGCGGTTCGATGCTGGTCAACGATCTGGACCGACGGATGACCTTCGCCTACGTCATGAACAAGATGGCACCGGGTCTGATCGGATCCGACCGCAGCAACGCTTACCTGAGCGCCGCATACAACTCCGAGGTCAGCGAGGTCAGTTCATGAAGGCAGCTCAGCTCATGGGGCCCGGGCTCCTGGAAATCAACGACGTGCCGGTCCCGGAGATCGGTCCGTCGGAACTACTGATTCGGGTTGGCGCAGCGGGAATCTGTCACTCCGATCTCCATCTCCTGCACTTTCCGTACAAGATGCGCGAAGAACCACTGACCATCGGCCACGAGATCGCGGGCACAATCGAAGCCGTCGGCAGTGCCGTCGACGGCCGTTCCACCGGGGAACGCGGCGTTGTCTACCTGTGTTGGTCGTGCGGACAGTGCCGAGAATGTATGAGCGGCAACGAGAACATGTGCCTCGCCGCCGGACGCACTGCAATGCCGCCCTGCCCCGGGCTCGGCCCTGAGGGCGGCATGGCCGAGTACGTCAAGATTCCGGCTCGCTCCTTCGTGCCCATCGGAGACCTCGACTTCCTGCAGGCCGCACCACTCGCCGATGCGGCGCTGACGAGCTACCACGCCATTCGCGGCGCCCGCGAACATCTTCAGCCCGGTGCCACCGCCGTGGTAATCGGCATCGGCGGGCTCGGTCACGTTGCAGTACAGATACTTCGGGCAATCAGTGCCGTGCGCATCATCGCTGTCGACGTCGGACCGGATCAACTCGATCTTGCCAAACGCTGCGGCGCAGACATCACGCTCGAATCGGGACCGGACACCGCGCGCCAGATCCTCGACCTCACATCGGCCAGAGGCGCAGAAGTCATCTTCGACTTCGTCGGTGTCGATGCAACTGCACAGATGTCGGTTCAAGCGGTTGCACCGAACGGCGCGTATCGCATGGTGGGCCTCGGAGGCGGAAACCCCGGAATCACCGCCGAAGCTGCCGGCGGACCAGGTTGGCCGTGGGGAGCATCGATCCGGAAGTCCTATGGCGGCACCAGAAACGACCTCGTCGATTCCATCGCCCTGGCACAGGCCGGTCTGGTAACCGTAGAAGTAGCCCGCTTCGACCTCGCTGATGCCCGAGACGCACTCGACCGTCTCGAACACGGCAAGGTCACCGGACGCGCAGTGCTCGTACCCTGATCTTCGAAAGGCGCTTCACGTGACCACTTCCGCTGATACTCAAGCATTCATCGCGTCCGTCATGGCCGGATTGACCGGCCCCGGTGGTCCTTTCGAAATGCAAGTCGAGGATGTACTCGGCAGTTCGATGCCCGTCATGAAGAACCGTGACAAGGCACTCGGCGACGTGCTCGCCGCGTCCTTCGACTACGGCTCACGCGACTACTTGGTGACCAAGGACCGACGTTTCAGCTACCTCGAGCACGGTGAGGCCGTAGCAGCGTTGGCCACAGCGCTGCGCGAGCGGTACGGCGTCCGCAAAGGCGATCGGGTGGGCATACTTGCCGCCAATACGCCGGAATGGGTGATGACCTTCTGGGCGGCTCAGTCCCTCGGTGCCATCGCCGTCGGATTCAACTCGTGGTGGGTGGCCCGCGAGGTGGCGTACGGCATCGATCACACCACCCCCATAGTGGTGATCGCCGACGCCAAACGCGCACAAATTCTTTCCGAACTGAACACCGATGTTCCCGTACTCACGATGGAAGGAGATCTACCTGCCTTGATGGCGAAGTATTCGGGATCGGCACTGCCCCGTACTTCCGTCGACGAGGACGATCCGGCCGTCGTCCTGTACACGAGCGGAACCAGCGGCCGCCCCAAGGGGGCTGTTCACACTCACCGAAACGTGTTGGCCGTCATCGACTACCACCGCTACAGCGATCGCCTCGCTGCGGCGTTCACCGGCAAACCCAGCGACGGCCGACCGAGTGACTTGCGGTATCTGCTGACCGCTCCGCTGTTTCACATTGCAAGCCTGCATAACCTCGCGATCCCACGTCTCGCGACGGGCGGAGCAGTGGTCATCCACCAGGGCGCCTTCGACATCGACGAAGTCCTTTCGCTCGTCGAACGCGAGAAGGTCACCAACTGGGCGGTCGTACCCACCATGGCAACCCGTCTCCTCGAACACGGCGACATCGAGAAATATGACCTGACCTCACTGAGCGCCTTTGCGCTCGCATCTGCGCCGTCATCTCCCGCCTTGCAGGACCGCCTGCGCGCACGACTCCCTTTTGCGCAACACACCTTGGTCGACAGCTACGGGCTCACCGAATCCTCCACTGGCATTTCGGTTGCCACACCACCAGAACTTGCCGCGTTCCCCGGAACCCTCGGCCGGCCGATCATCGGGGTGAGCGTGGAGGTGCGCGATCCCTTCGGGGTTGCAGTCCCCGACGGCGAGGAAGGTGAGATCTGCGCGCGCAGTCCCTATGTGATGTTGGGGTACTGGAACGACGAGACAGCGACTGCAGCCGCTATCGGGCCTGATCGATGGCTCCGAACCGGCGACTTCGGAGTGTTCGAAGACGGCCGACTCCGCCTGACCGGCCGCCGATCCGACCTGATCCTGCGCGGCGGCGAGAACGTCTACCCCCTCGAAATCGAGAAGTGCATCGACGAACATCCCGCTGTACTCGAATGCGCTGTGATCGGAATTGATTCGGCAGACCTCGGCCAGGAAGTTGCGGCGGTCGTCGTTTTGCGGAGTGAGGGAGCCGCCGGCGAAGAAGAACTACGCGACTACGTCGCCGAACGACTCGCCTACTTCAAGGTACCGGTCAAGTGGAAACTGAGCACAACTCCTCTGCCCCGCAACGCAACCGGAAAAACGATACGCGCAAAGGTGGTTCTCTCATGACCTACGACGCCGTGATCAACAACGGTCTGTGGTTCGACGGCACCGGGGCCAAACCAGCTGTCCGCAATCTGGGTATCCGCGATGGGGTGGTTACTGCCATCTCCCTCGATCCTCTCGACGAAACCGACTGTCCCCGTATCATCGACGCGCGACGAAAGTGGGTGATCCCGGGCATCGTGGACATTCACACGCACTACGACGTCGAGATCCTGGAAGGGCCTGCGCTCAGCGAATCCCTTCGGCACGGGGTCACATCGATCTTTGTCGGATCGTGTTCCCTGTCCACCATTCACGCCAGTCCGTCCGACGCCGGGGATCTCTTCGGCCGCGTCGAAGCAATCCCTCGTCAACACGTCGTCGAAGCACTCACGCGTGCCAAGACCTGGAGCTCCGCGAGAGAGTACGTCGCTGCACTCGAGGCGCTTCCGTTAGGCCCCAACGTGGCAGCCTTCATCGGGCACTCGGACATGCGTGCTGCAGAAATGGGACTGGACCGTGCAACGCGGAAGGACGTGCATCCCACAGACACCGAACTCGCATCGATGGAAGCACAATTGACCGAGGCGCTCGACGCCGGCTTCGTCGGAATGTCCGGGCAGCAACTACTGTTCGACAAACTCGACGGCGAAACCTGTCGCTCACGAACCCTACCGTCGACGTATGCAACGACGAAGGAACGCCGCCGACTCAACGCGATACTGCGCAACCGGGGACGGGTGTTTCAGGCCGGACCAGACCCCACCAATCCAGTGAGCACCGGTGCCATGGCATTCACCAGCGTGGGCCTCTGGCGTAAGCGACTCAAAACGAGCATGCTCTCTGCAGCAGACATCAAGTCGAACAAGTTTGCCGTGGCAATTCTCGGCCCGCTGGCGCATCTGGTCAATCGACTCGGCGGCGACTTGCGCTGGCAGCACCTGCCGGTCCCCTTCGAGGTGTACGCCGACGGAATCGATCTGGTCGTCTTCGAGGAGTTCGGATCCGGCGCTGCGGCACTGCATCTGACCGATGAGATGGAACGCAACGTTCTGATGCAGAGCGAGGAGTACCGTCGGCAATTCCGCAAGGACTACGATCAGAAGTTCGGCGTCAAAGTCTGGCACCGCGACTTCTTCGACGCCGAAATCGTATCCTGCCCAGATGAATCCCTGGTCGGCAAGAGCTTCGGGCAGGTCGGCGTCGAACGTGGTGGCCTCCACCCTGTCGATGCCTTCCTGGATCTGGTCCTCGAACACGGCACGAAGGTTCGGTGGCGCACAACCATCTCGAACCACCGGCCGGAAATTCTGGACAAGTTCGCCCGGGACAACGGCGTCCAACTCGGATTTTCCGACGCCGGAGCACATTTGCGCAACATGGCGTTCTACAACTTCGGCCTACGATTGTTGCGCCGAGTCTACGACGCCCAGAAGATCGGCCAGCCCTTCATGACGGTCGAGGCAGCCGTGCATCGTCTCACCGGTGAACTGGCCGAGTGGTACGACGTGGATGCAGGACACCTGCGATTGGGTGACCGCGCCGACCTCGTCGTCATCGATCCCGCCCATCTCGACGATTCACTCGAGACCTACGCGGAGAGCCCGGTTGTGGAGTACGACAACCTCTCACGCATGGTCAATCGCAACGATCAGACCGTCACCGCAGTGTTCGTCGGCGGCGAGTACGTCTTCGGCGACGGAGAAGCAGCACCGGTTCTCGGCAACCGCCGAACCGGAAAGTTCTTGAAGGCAGGTGCCCATTAACACGTCCAGATTTGCCGGCAAAACCGCGGTTGTCACCGGCGCGGCATCAGGTATCGGTGCGGCCATCTCCCTACGGCTACTCAGCGAAGGTGCGCAGGTAGCCGGAATCGACATCGCTGCAGATGCTTTGAAGGCGATTGCGGCTCAACACGACGGTTCATATCTCGCCGCACCGGCCGACGTCACCCAGGAATCCGATGTTGCCGAAGCAATTGCCGCGGCGGCAGCGGAATTCGGTGGGATCGACATTGCCTTCAACGTTGCCGGCGCATCGCGGGTGGGGCAGATAGTCGACCTCGACGAGGCCGACTGGGATTTCACCATCGATTTGGTTCAGAAGGGCGTCTTCCTCTGCACCAAACATGAAGCGCGACATATTCGAGAGCACGGTCGCGGCGGCGCGATAGTCAACGTGTCCTCCCTCAACGCGCACGTGCCGAGCCCCTATGGAAGCGCATACGCGACGGGTAAAGCCGGGGTCGAGATGTTCAGCAAGAATGCCGCGATCGAACTCGCTGCGTCGCGAATCCGGGTCAATGCCGTTCTACCTGGCCTGGTCGACACACCCTTGGTTGCGCCGGTCATGAACTACGAACCCGCCCGCGACATGTTCCTCAGCCGAATCCCCATGTCCCGAGCAGCAACTCCCGACGAGATCGCCGGCCCCTGCCTCTATCTCGCCAGCGACGACGCCTCGTACATCACCGGAACCAGTCTGGTAGTCGACGGTGGCTGGGAAGTCTCGAACTACCCGGATCTGACAACGCTGGGTAACTAGGTTCAGTTGCCGGGCAACACACATTGAGTGTCGAGACCGAGGACGTGGTTGAGCCTGCCGAAGGCCAACCACGACCCGAGGCACATGCTCAACTCGACGATTTCCCGCTGGGAATAGTTCGCGGTCATGCGTTCCCAGAACTCGTCGTCGAGCCCATGGTGGTCGAGAGCGTATCTCTCGGCATATTCGGCAGCGAGGCGTGTTCTGTCGTCGAAGGCATCGGTGTTGCGCCAGTCGGTGACAGCCTGATCGAACGTCGACTCCACCGTTTCGCCGTCGCGCTCGGTGCGCCAGTCCTGACAGAAGATGCATCCGTTGATCTGAGCGATCCTTAGCCGGGCCGCTTCGAACTCTCGGAGGCCGAGAGTGCCGTCCGTGTAGACTTTTTGGGAGAATCCAGCCGCCGCAGGTCCGATGCCGGGGACCATCTCACCCCACACGTAGCCAATCGGGTTCTTGCCTTCGGGAATGTCGATATTCATGTGAGTACCTCCGAGTCTCGGGCACCGAGCTTGCCGACGCCTGGTGTGAGCGGAACGTCCAGCGCGTCGTAAAGGCCGGGTTCGGCCTGACGCAACCACGGAATTGCATTGACGAGACGTCCTACGGCCGTGGCATTTCCGCCGGCCGCGCGATTTCCACCCTCATCAGTGGCCTCGACGTTGATCTCGATTCGTGGTCGTCCTTCGACGATCACCTTGTGCGCACCATCGCCACCGTCGGGTGGAAGCGGCCAATCGCGGGCACAGGACGGATGAATACGCGTGACGTGTTCGATCACGATCAAGGGTTCCCCGCCGACGATTCCCTGAACCTCGAATCGCAATGCACCCTGAGTGCCGGCTGCGAACTCCCCCATGTGTTCGGTCGACACGGTTTCCTCGAGCGGGCGGCGTAGCAGGGTCTCGCGGATCTCGTCGAGTTCCACTCCGAGTGCCCGCGCGATGAGCCGAATCTGCCCGCCCCAGACCATGGTGGGTACCGTCGGCGCGACCATGGGAGGTTCGTAGTCCATCGGCTGACCCATCCCGATCAGGTAGCGCACCGAATCCGGTTGTTCGTAGGTCGTGTAGTCGAAGATTTCCTGACACCGAATCTGATCGATTGTCCCCGCGAGCCCGCTGACGAGAATCGGCAGGATGTCGTTACCCCAACCCGGATCGATACCGGAGACGAACAAGACGCCGCCGCCTGCCTTGGCAGCAGCTTCGACGGGATCACGAAGTTCCGGAGGTGCCGATTTCGGGTCGTACAGCGCATACACGGATGGTGTGACCACCACAGCTCCGGCCGCCAGTGCCCGCGTGATGTCGGCAACGGCGTCATCGGGCCGAATGTCACCGGACGCCGCGTAGACCACCGCGCCTGGGGACGCGGCGAGCACGGCCTCGGCGTCGTCGGTAGCAGCGACGCCCAGGTGCACTCCCAGATCGGCAAGATCACCTGCGTCTCGCCCGACCTTCGCCGGGTTGGCAACGATGACGCCGACAAGTTCGAGGGCAGGATTGGCTGTCACAGCGCGAATCGAAGCACGCCCGACGTTGCCTGTACCCCACACGACGGTCGGAATCTTGGACTCGGCTTCATTCGAAACTGCACCCATCAATCGGACATTACCCAGCTCAGCGCGTCAGGTCAGCAGAATTGCAAGAATTCGTTTCACTTCATCCGGTCAAAAATGCCATTGCCTGCGCAGTCAGTGCGCCGTCACCCCGCCTCCGGTACGTCTCGGCCGGCCGGCCGTTACCTGGCCTACTCATCTCGCCGGTGCTTTCGAGCGCGTCGATCACCTGCCGGCGGAAGCTGTCTTTCTGGAACGGCCGATCGAAGATCACCTCGTAGAGGCCTCTGAGTTCGGCAACAGTGAACGATCCACCCGACAATCCGTCCGGATCCACGTACGACGCATACCTCGTGCGCAGGTCCGTGACCGCAAGTCGCACCATTTCGGCATGATCGAACGCAAGCCCACTTACCGCCGCATCGTCGTACACATCGACAAGAAGCGCTGAATCGGGCAAAGCCGATTCCACTAGGCCGGCGGTGTGCGCGACCGACAGAACCCAACCGCGGTCGTCGCGATCCGGTCGGTCGAAGATCGCCAACTGGTGAAAGTTCGTCTCGGCCAATTCGGCTTTGACCGACAAGGCGCGATCGGCTGCGGCCGTGAGCAATTCGCGCTCGTGCAGAAATGTTCCCGGTAGTGCCAGCGAGCCGAGACGATGCCGGACAACCAGTACTTTCAGGGATCCACCGCTGTACGTCAGCACCGCGACGTCCACCGCCACGGACGGACGTGGATAGTCCGTCAATGCCTTACCGCTCGCGTCTGTCCATTTATTCACCCTTGCATGTTATCTCAAATATGATCTATGGTTAGCGCAAAATTGATCAAACGATCATCGCGAACCGAAGAGGTGGCTATGAAACTCACCGCACAGCAGTCCGATCGAGCGGCCGGCGTTCTGCTCGGCACCGCAGCAGGAGATTCACTCGGCGCCGGCTACGAATTCAGCTACCCGAAGGCCGAGGTCGCCATCGACATGATCGGCGGCGGCCCGTTCAACTGGGCGCCGGGAGAATGGACTGACGACACCTCGATGGCAGTTGCGATTGCCGAGGTGGCCGCGACCGGAATCGACATCGGAGACTCTGACGGTCTCGATGCCATTGCAGCACAGTTCATCCGGTGGTACGACTCGAAGCCCGAGGACATCGGCAACCAGACGCGAGCGGTACTGTCGGCACGATCCGAAACCGCAGCCGCGATGACAAATCGCGCGCAGGTAATCAGCGGCCGCAAGGCCGGCAACGGCTCACTCATGCGCACCGCTCCCGTCGCCCTCGCCTACTTGGACCATGCAGACGGTGCCATGGCGGCCGCGCACCGGATCAGTTCACTCACGCACGATGATCTGCGTGCCGGACAGGCGTGCGAGTTGTGGACCTACGCCATCCGCCATGCCGTTGTCGCCGGCAACTTCGACGGTGTTCGCGGCTTCCTCTCCGTTGCCGATCAGGAGGTCGCCGAATACTGGGGCCCGCTGCTCGATCAAGCCGAAACCGGAAACCCGCAGGACTTCTCCAAGAACGGTTGGGTGGTGCATGCACTTCAGACTGTTTGGTGGGCCATCACTTCTACGGACAATGCCGATGCTCGCCACCTCCAGTACGCATTGGAAGCAGCCGTACGAGCCGGCGGGGACACCGACACGACTGCGGCCATCGCGGGTGGCCTTCTCGGCGCCCGTTGGGGAGCGTCGGCGGTTCCCGCGCGCTGGCGCCGAATCATGCACGGCTGGCCGGGATATCGTTCCTCCGATCTGGTTCGCCTGGCGATCAAGACTGCGCGCGGCGGTACCGACGACAAGAACGGTTGGCCGTCGACGGCAGAACTCGACTACTCGAGGTTTCGCGGAACCCACCACCTGACGACGCACCCGCACGACGACGGCGTCATGCTCGGCGGCGTCGATGCGGTGTCCACTGCGGACTACGACGCCGTGGTCAGCCTGTGCCGCATGGGGAACCGACAGGTCAGCTCCGAACACGTCGAGTTCTGGTTGGTCGACGACGGCCATGATTCCAACGCGAACCTCGAGTTCGTTCTCGACGACGCAGCGCGCACTGTCCAGGTGTTGCGAGCTGAGGGAAAGCGGGTACTTCTGCATTGCGTTCAGGCGCACAGCCGCACACCGTCGGTTGCGGCGCGATACTCGATGTTGATCGGACGTGATCCCTACGACGTACGCTCGGCCATGCCGTGGGCTCGCCCCAAGCGTGAACTCTGGAACACAGCCGTCGGAAACACAGCCGTCGGAAACACAGCCGTCGAACACACAGGAGGATCCATGCCCGCTATTACAGTCGTCGAAGGTGACATCACGACGCTGACCGTCGACGCCATCGTCAATGCGGCCAACTCCAGGCTCCTCGGCGGCGGCGGTGTCGACGGCGCGATCCACCGAGCCGGAGGACCGGAGATCCTGAAGGCTTGCGAGGTATTGCGCGACACCAGCCTTCCCGACGGCCTGCCGGTGGGTGCGGCCGTAGCCACCACTGCGGGAAAGCTGCACGCCAAGGCCGTGATTCACACCGTCGGCCCGAGGTATTCGCGATCCGAGGACCGATCCGGATTGCTTCGATCGGCGTACACCCGCAGCCTCGCCGTAGCCGACTCGATCGGCGCCCGAACCGTCGCCTTTCCGTTGATCTCGGCAGGGGTCTACGGCTGGCCGAAGGAAGACGCGGTCCGGCAGGCCGTTTCAGCGATTCGCGCGGCGAAGACCGAGGTCGAGACTGTCACACTGGTCGCATTCAACAAGGAGACGGCAGACCTGATGCGCCGCGCCCTCGCCTGACCGTTTACCGGGCCCACATCACTCCACCTTGAAGCGCTGCAGAGCGATCAATCGAGTGGAGAAATTTCACCGATTGGACGTTTGTCCAACAATTTATCCGAATCGCAGATTTTGCGGCCGGCTCTGTGTTCTACTCCTCTCCAGGGTTTGAGCTGGTGGTAAGCAGACGACAAGACGCATTCGCTTCTCTGTCAGCTCGAGGCCGGTTCCCGGACCCGGCTTTCAGCCGAGAGCTCGATATTTTTCGGGCGCTACTCAAGGAGAATGTGAATGGTGTCGACGTTGATGCGCCGAGGAGTAGGGGTGGCCGCGTCCTTGACCGGATGCGTTGCCCTGGTCGTCGGCGGAGCGGGAGTCTCGTCCGCAGCTGATGTGAACCTTCCGTTCACGGCATCGTGCCATGGGTGGCAGTTCCCCGGGCCGATCACACACAACGAGACGCGTGATTCCGGCGTCACGATCAGTGCCCCGACCGTGGTCCCGCCGAACTCCACCTTCACTTACCGTCTTGCCCCCAAGCCGATGACGGTCCCCAAAGACGGTTACGACCTCAGGTCTGTCGTGAACTGGACCCGCCTGAAGTTCGATTTCGACATCCCCGCAGGCACCACCTATGTGGGGGCGCAGATCGTGGCGGGCACCAGCTCGAATCTGGGTGGGGTCGCCCCGACGATCACGCGGGTGAACGATGCCGGTTCACCCGATCCGAGTGGGACGCATCTTCGTATCTCCGGCAACAACATCACCGCGGGCAACGGACCCAACACCGACGACAACGGCGGCGGTGGAATCGAGGTCGGTGGAGGAAAGACGTTCCAGCTCCCGGCAGTTGACGTCACCGTCACGTCCGGGGCTGTCGGCACCCAGATCAAGCCCATGCTGCGCGTGTCCGACACCAACTCGGGTTCCTACGACAGTGCCGCCAACTACCTGACCTTCCTGCAGCAGGAGACGCTGCTCGGTGGAGTCAAGTACTGGCTGACCACCAATTGCTCACCGCGCGATAATCGTTCGGCCGGATTGAACGCGGGCGGCCAGCCACTCGCCGTGATCAATGTCGACTCCAGCCTCGCTCAGACACAGACGCGAATCGAAGCGCCCGGTAAGGCCGTCGTCGGCGACTCCGTCGAGTTGACGGCAACGGTCACTCCGTGGCCGTCGGGTGGAACAGTGCAGTTCCGTGACGGTGGGGTAGACCTCGGCGCTCCGGTGGCTGTCGTCAACGGTGTCGCAAAGGCCAACCGCACGATGACAACAGCGGGCGACCACAACATCACGGCGTACTACACGGGATCTGCAGGCTTCATGGAGTCGATGTCGGGCGCCGTGACGATCAACGTCGTCGAACCGTCCGAGCCCGAGCCTGGCACCGGAAGCCTCGGCAGCCTCGGCACCCCCGGATTCGGGTCGTGAAAACTGTGAACAGAAACAAGGATTCGTCGATGAACTCGAAACTGCTACGCGGCTCTGCGATTGCAACCGTCTCGGTACTTGCCGGCGGCTTGTTCTCGATCGCCGGCGGTGGGATCGCCTCTGCGGCCCCCGAGACCAAGAGCGTGCCCTTCACGACTGCATGCCACGTGCGCGAGATGGACGGTGTGGCAAGCCCGATCACGTTCAACGAGACGCTCGGATCGGGAGTCACCATCACCGCACCAACCACCGCGGCACCGGGTGAGACCGTCACCTACCGCGTGCAGCCGAACGAGATGAAGGCAAACAACAGCGGGCATGCCAGCCGCGGAGTCGTGCACTGGGCCCGAATCAAGTACGACTTCGACATCCCGTCCGGCGTCGAATTCGTGAGCTCCCAGCTTGTGGCGAACAGTGCATACGGCCTCGGATCCGACAGTGCCACTCCAACAGTCACACAGATCGACGACGGTGGAAATCCCTCTGCATCCGGAACGCACCTGCGCATCTCCGGATCGAATCGCACCACCGGAAACGGTCCGTCCTCCGCAGTTCGATCCAGTGACGGAATCATCGTCGGCGCCAATACCAAGTTCCGACTCCCCGCGGTCGACGTCACGGTCAAAGCTGGTGCGGCCGGTACCGAAATCAAGCCTTCGTTGAGGGTTTCCGATCCCGGCTCCGCCAACTACGACGACGACCGAAATGCGCTCACATTCGTCCAGCGCGAAAAGGATGTCTTCACGGTCAACTACTGGGAGCGCTACAACTGCTCCCCGCGAGACAACAGGAACTCCGGCCTCAACGCCGGCGGCCAGGCTCTGACCACCATCTACGTCAGCCAACCGACAACGACCACAGTCCAGATGCCCGGCTCGATCCAAGCCAGTACACCGACAGAGCTCGTCGCGAAGGTGGATCCGGCTCCGGTCACTGGAAACGTGCAGTTCCGGGTGGACGGCGCCGACGTCGGCGCACCGGTCACGCCGGGTGCCGACGGCATTGCCCGGCTACCGCATACGTTCTACACCGCCGGAACCGCACGGGTCTCCGCAACATTCCAGGGAATCAACGGATTCCAAAGTTCCAACTCGACCGAGGCGATGCTCACGGTAACTGCGGCACCTGTCGTCAAGCAGACCGACACTGCCGTGAACGTTCCTACCGATGCAAAGACCGGCGTATCGGTGTCGCTGAGGGCGCAGGTCACGCCGACACCGACCGGTGGCACTCTCCAGTTCAAGGATGGCGCTGCAGATATCGGCGCTCCGATCCCGGTGGGCGCTGACGGCAAAGTTACCCTGGAACATGCCTTCACCTCGGCTGGAGCTCATGCCGTGTCGGCCTATTACTCCGGCGCAACAGGATTCATGCCGTCGATGGCATCCGCTCAGACGGTCACCGTGTCTGATCCCGCACCGTCCGATGTCACCACCTCGACCTCACTGGCAGCACCCTCGACGGCCAAGCAGAATGTCGCGGCAGAACTGTCCGCGACGGTCACCCCCAACCCCGGCGGGGGCTCGGTTCAGTTCTACGACGGTGACCAACCCATCGGACAACCCGTTGTCGTCGGAGCCGATGGTGTGGCACGACTGACGCACACTTTCGCGTCAACCGGCGATCATCGAATCAAGGCGGCATACGCCGGGCGAAGTGGATTCACACAGTCCGCGTCGGACGAATCCGTCGTCAAGGTTTCTGCTGCCCCTGACGACGGCGGGACCGGTGGCTCGGGCAGCCTAGGTTCGCTGGGCGGTCTCTTCGGTTCCTGATCGCAATTCGCTCGACACTGTTGCCGCTGCACCGATTCGGAGCAGCGGCAACAGCATGTCGCGGCCGTAGTCATTGCACCGATTGATTTGTCGATGGAGCACAAGTGTCCAGGAACCCTCTCTCCCGACGGTCGTTTCTCGCTGCCGGGGTCGGCGCGACAGCACTCGCCGCCACTTCCCTTCTCCCGCCGTCGCTTCAGCGAGCACTCGCGACACCCGTCAACTCCGGCGGGCTCGATTCGATCGAGCATGTTGTCCTCGTCATGCAGGAGAACAGATCCTTCGATCATTACTACGGCGCGCTGAGGGGGGTTCGCGGATTCGGGGATCCGAATGCGCTGCGTCTGCGCGGCGGCCACAGCGTCTTCGAACAACCCGGGCCTACCGGTCCTGTGCTCCCCTTCCCCATCCGCGATTCGGCTGCGGCGCAACGCATGGACACCCAGAACGTCACTGGACTCGACCACAGCTGGGCGGGCGGACATGCCGCACTCGCCGACGGCTGGCACGACGGTTGGATCGCGGCAAAAACCGGTACGACGATGGCGTACTACGACCGGCAAGACATCCCGTTCCATTACGAACTGGCGGACGCGTTCACGATCTGCGACGCCTACCACTGCTCCGTACCGACATCGACGAGCCCCAACCGGAACTATTGGGTCTCTGGATACACCGGATACGAGCCACTCTCGCCGAATCCAACCGAGTCGGTACTTCCTTCGGATCCACCGGGCCCGGAGGGGCGAGCCGTAACCAATGCGGCCTACAACCCCTGGCACGCCGGTTACGGATGGACGACGGTCCCCGAGCGACTGCAGTCCGCCGGCATTTCCTGGAAGACCTACCAGGAGTGGGACAACTTCGGAGACAACAACCTCGAGTACTTCACTGCCTTCAAGAAAGTGGCGGCAGGGCTGCTCGGCCGGCCAAGCCTGCTCCCCTACGAACTTCAGACCTTGGCCGGGTTCTATCTCGCCCTGCCGTCGATGCCGACGCCGGTCCAGGACGCAGCGGTACTGGCCCTCGCGAATGCCGCAGACCAACTGTCACCCGCTGATCGCCAACTCTACGATCGCGCGTTGTACCGATCCCGGCCCGGCACACTGGCTGCCGATTTCAGGAAAGACGTCGAGTCCGGCACTCTGCCTCGAGTCAGCTATCTCGTTCCATCCGAAGCGGATTCGGAGCACCCATCGGGATCGTCACCAGCGGCGAGCGCAACACTGCTCTATCAAGTGCTCGACGCCATAGCCTCCGATCCCGAACTGTGGGCGAAGACGGCCGTGATCGTCAACTTCGACGAGAACGACGGCTACTTCGACCACGTACCGCCGCCCAGACCACCGCGCTCGATCGAAACCGAATGGGTCGGCGGTCAGCCGCTCGGTCTCGGCCCGAGGGTGCCGATGACGATCATCTCGCCGTGGACCGTCGGAGGTTTCGTTTGTTCGCAGGTATTCGACCACACGTCTGTCACACAGTTTCTGGAGAAGCGGTTCGGAATCACGCAACCGGAAATCGACCCGTGGCGACGCACGGTGAGTGGCGACCTCACGTCGGCGTTCGACTTCGCCAACCCGCGTAGCCGGCCGACGTTGGCGCGCCCGCAACCCACACCGCCGCTGGAACCGCGATGGACGCCAACACCTCCCACCGAGCAGAGGATGCCCGTGCAGGAAAGGGGAACTCGACCTGCGCGAGCACTTCCCTATCAGCCCGACGCTTACGCGACGGCGGATCCGGGCGCCGGCTCGTTGACGGTCCATCTGGCCAATACTGGTGCCGCGTCCGCACACTTGGCCTTGTACCCGTACGCGGGAGAGTTCGAAGAGCCGCGACACTACGACGTCGTCGGTGAAGTCGACGACGTCGTTGCGCTCGGTGACCGGGTCTACAGCCTGACCCTGTTGGGTCCCAATGGTTTCAGGCGCGAGTTCAGCGGAGCTACAGACAGTGCGGCAGCTTCGCTCGACGTCTCGACAACTATCGACGCAGGGACGCGCATGCTTGTACTGACGGCGACCAATTCCGGAAGTCGTGCGCTCTCCGTCAATGTGGACGGGGATCGACGCAGGCTCGGAGCGGGTGCACGCGGTCGGTGGACGGTGCCGTCGGTGGACGGTTGGTATCAGGCCACCGTGACGGTCGACGAAGATCCTGAATTCAAGCGCGTACTCGTCGGACACATCGAAGACGGGCGGACCAGCGTAAGCCAACCCGCGTGAATCGACACCGAGTGATCAAATCCAGATCTGAAACCCCAGTCTGACAATTCAATCCACCCAAACATCCAGTAGGAGGCTCCGTGCGTCGCATCCCGCTCTCAGCACTGATCATCGCAGGCTCGCTGGTCTTGGGCGGCGGCATCGCCGCTGCCGAAGGTAGCCTGCCCATGCCAGGGAGTGCCGGCGGCACCGATGTGCCACCGTCGTATCTGACCGACGACGCCGGCCGCTCGCTGATCCTGAGAGGGTTCAACACGGCGTCGAGCGCAAAAAGCTCACCGGACGGCATGCCGGAGTTCACCGAAGCGGATCTCGAACGCGAACATGCCGACATGGGAACAAATTTCGTGCGTTTCCTGATCTCCTGGCGTTCGGTGGAACCCGAGCCTGGACAGTACGACCAGGAGTATCTGGACCGTGTCGAGGACCGAGTCGGCTGGTACGCCGAGCGCGGCTACAAGGTCATGCTCGACATGCATCAGGACGTGTACTCCGGCGCGATCACTCCAGAAGGCAACAGTGGCAACGGCGCCGGCAACATCGGCAACGGCGCACCGGCCTGGGCGACCTACATGGACGGCCTTCCGGTCAGCCCTCAAGACCGATGGGAGTTGTACTACATCCAACCCGGCGTAATGCGCGCCTTCGACAACTTCTGGAACACCACCGGTCAACACCCCGAACTGGTCGAGCACTACGCGAACGCCTGGCAGGCAGTGGCCGAACGTTTTGCCGGCAATGACACCGTCGTGGCATACGACCTGATGAACGAGCCGTGGGGCGGTTCCCTGCAGGGTCCCGCCTTCGAAGGTGGACCCCTCGCCGCCCTGTATCAGCGAACCACTGACGCCATCAGGGAAGTGGATCAGGACAGTTGGGTATGTGTGGCCCCGCAAGCGGTCGGCGTCAACCAAGGTGTCCCCAGCGGGCTCACGAAGATCAACGACCCACGAGCAGGCGAACAGCGAATCGCGTACTGCCCGCACCTGTATCCGTTGCCCCTCGACCTCGGTGACGGATACTCGGGCCTCTCGCGCACTCTCACCGACGCGACCATCGACACCTGGCGCGACAGCGTCGAACACATTGCCGGCAACGTACTCGGCGGCGCTCCGATCATCCTCGGCGAATTCGGGCTCGACACAACACTGCCCGGCGCAGGCGACTACATCGACCGCGTCTACACGACTGCTCGGGAACTCGGCGCGGGTGTCTCGTACTGGTCGAGCGATCCCGGACCGTGGGGCCCGTACCTGCCGGACGGAACGCAGACACTCCTCGTCGACACCCTGAACAAGCCCTATCCGCGTGCCGTCGCGGGCACACCCACCGAATGGTCCTCGACCGTCGACCGCCTTCAGGTGACG
The DNA here is from genome assembly GCF_042728675.1 of Rhodococcus sp. NPDC060176. Lineage (NCBI taxonomy): Bacteria > Bacillati > Actinomycetota > Actinomycetes > Mycobacteriales > Nocardiaceae > Rhodococcus > Rhodococcus sp. NPDC060176. The sequence goes on along the minus strand of NZ_JBHWYS010000001.1, from coordinate 320,206 downwards.
TTCAACCCGGACCCCGCGGTGACGGCACCGACCGAGATCTATTTACCCGAGAGCGGTTTCCCCGGCGGCGTCGACGTCGCGGGAGCCGATATAGTGAACTGGAATCCCCAAAGCCGTCTTCTCACAGTGGAAACCGCGGATGACACGGGTCCGGTCACAGTCACGGTCACTCCGGCAGCCTGATCTCGGGTGTCAGAGTTCCTGGATATTTGTCCAGTTCTTTCGTAACGTACAAGCGACGGGTGATCGGCCGACGGAAGGCGAGTATGTCCACGGAGAAGATGTCTGTCCAAGATCGTGTTGCGCGAGTGGTTCTCGACATCGTTGGTGCCCTGCCAACCGGCGCGCAGCGCATTCTCGGCGGCAAACCGAAGGAAATCGACGGGCAGACTCTGCACCCCGAGATCCAACTTGCACTGCGATTGCTCTCGGCAGTCGAGGGCACGAGCTTCGAGCATCTTCCGGTCGAAGAGGGGCGAGCCCAGATCGACGCCGAATCGCGACTGTTCGGCGGTGCTCCTATCGACATCGAGACGGTTCGTGACATCGAGATCCCGGCCGCGGACCACTCCATTCCCGCACGGCTGTATCGACCGGCCGGGGTGCCAACGCCCGCTCCACTTTTGGTGTACTTCCACGGCGGCGGGTTCGTCCTCGGCAGCCTCGAAAGCGGCGACAGTGTTTGCCGCTTCCTGGCCCGTCACGGCGAAGTCAGTGTGTTGTCGGTGGATTACCGGTTAGCGCCGGAGTTCCCCTTCCCCGCCGGGGTCGATGACGCCGTCACCGCATTCCGGTACTGCGTCGAACATGCCACAGATCTAGGTGCAGATCCGAAATCCATTGCGGTAGGCGGAGACAGCGCGGGTGGGAACTTGGCTGCCGTCGTCGCGCAGTCCACGACCGAAGACGCCGTCAAGCCGGCATTCCAGCTGCTCTTCTTTCCCTGGGTGGACCTTTCGTCGAAGCGCCCTTCGCACAAGATGTTCGGCACCGACTTCTTTCTCACCGACGCCCAACTCGATTGGTATGCGGCCCATTACCTGTCGGGCGGCGCTTCGGCTCTCGACCCGCGAGTCTCCCCGCTGCTCACCCCGGATCTGGCCGGCCTGCCGCCGGCCTACCTTGCCGTCGCCGGTTTCGACCCACTGCGCGACGAAGGCGAGGAATACGCGAACCGGCTGCGAGAGGCTGGAGTTCCGGTCGCGCTGAGGCGTCACAGTGGATTGATCCATGCCTTCGTCAACACCACCGGTGTCGGCCATACCGGTCAAGATGCGATGTTCGAGGCCTGCGGCGCTCTGCGGGTGGGACTTTCGGGCATTGGCTGAGAGCAGTCAGGAGTCGCGTGCTCTCGTAATACATCGTTCACAGATGACATTGACGTGACAGCACACTTCCGCCGGACTCCAACCAATGCCCCAAGGTCCGACTGGGGGACCACTCAAGACGTCCGATCGGCCTAACTTCCGGTAGATGCACTGACACCCGAGCACTGCGAAGAGCCCATGAACTGAAGCAGACTCGCAAGACCAGCCAAGCAAGGTTCCGGTTCGCCCGGATAGGCGGCTTCATACGTTGGGTATTCGTAACCGATTATGTCTTGGTCGTAGCAGTAGGTAGAGGTCTTCGCCAAACCTTTGATAGGAGGGGACGTGTAGGTTCCGTTTCCCTGATCGTCAAGCCAGATGCGACCGATTTCCGTCGTGCCTAATGACGACACCGTCCGAATGTCGCAACCGATCGGCCTAGCCGTTGCCTGGACTCCCTCGAAGGCAACGGTGACGGTGCTGGCGGTTGACGACCATGTGACGTTTCCGGGGTCGGAAATATAGGCTCCAGCTGTCCCACCACCGAGGGTGAGGCCCAGCGCTGCAAAAAGAATGGACAAGGCGGTGCCGACAACTATCCGCGATATTGGACGCATAATTCGTACCTCGTGATCTGCTCGTATTGGGACCGCTCACCGGCAAGATTTGCACAGATCTATACGGAATCCGCCGCTCGAGTCGAAAGTTCATATGAACAGATGACATGAGACTTGAGGCCTGAGATGAAGCGATCGGGCGGGCCTATCGAGTTGTGGCGGACCCAGGAGCAGGAGGCACGACAACCAACGAATCGTCAGGGTCTACTGCACATTACCGATCCACGGAAATCGTCGACAACCAGTGCACATAGAGCCACACACTATGACCACCCACGGAAACGGGCGTCTGCGAATTCAAAGATATTGGCCGCCTGATGAACCTTGCACCATGAAACTTTCCGGCCAGATGCTACCCACTGGATCAAGGCATGCAGAATGTTATCCCTCAACAAGTTGCCTCCCCACCGGCATCCACACCGCCGCACTCAACCTTCCGGAGCCAGCCTTCGAGCATCACGCAATTCCGGAGTTGACCAAGACGCGATGTTCGAGAGCTGCAGTGCTCTGCGGATGGGACTTTCGGGCCCACGTTGAGGGCAGGTCACGAAACGGGGAGTGCCAGATCCGCCCACTCGACCATCGCTTCGAGCACTGAGCGCAGTTCCATCCCCGTCGCGGTGAGTTCGTACTCCACCCGCGGCGGTACCTCGGCGTAGGCGGTCCGGGTCACCAGGTCGAACTCCTCGAAACGCTTGAGCCTGGCTGAGAGTGTCCTGGGACTGATGCCAGGCAGAGCGCGTCGTAGTTCGGTGAAGCGCATCGGGCCGTGCGTGAGCTCACGAACGATCAGTGTTGCCCACGGTCCGTCCAAGACCAGCAGGAAGCGCGCAACGCCACACTCCGGAAGTACATGACCTGATTCACTCATCGATTCCCCATTAGTTCACTTGAAGTAACTGGTTCCCGATGTGAACTATAGGCGTCATGACTTACACAGTGCATGGCGCCACCGGCGCTCAAGGTTCTCCCGTTCTCGCAGGGTTGGTCGCGGCTCTCGAAGGATCCGCCGACGCCGAGGTCCGAGCAATCACCCGTAACCCTGACCAGACGTTCGAGGGCGCGAACACCGTCGTCGCGGACAATTCGTCCGTCAACTCTCTCACCGACGCGTATCGCGCGGCAGACGGAGTGTTCTTCCATCTGCCACTCGCCGGCGACCCCGAGACGCTCGCGGGTTACGCCCGAAACGTTCTGGCAGCAGCGAAAGCGGCACGTCCTTCGCGGTTCGTGATCTCGACCAGCGGCACGGTGATCGGCGACGCTACTTCGCCGCTTACCGGCCCCAACACACCCGTTCTCTCCGAGCTCGTCGACGGGCTTCGCGCCGAAGGAATCGCGGTGACCGTCCTCACCCCGCGGCTGTTCCTCGAAAATTTGCTTCTGCCTACCGTGCTGTCGGGAGTGAAAGACGAAGGCGTCCTGCGGTACCCATTGCGTGCCGATCTCGCGGTCGCATGGGGTTCGCACCTCGATGTCGCTGATGCAGCCGTTGCGGCCCTGACTCTCGACGTAGCACCGGACGCAGTCGACATCGGACAGATTCCGGCGATCACCGGCAACGAATTGGCCGAGGCTTTCGCCGAACACTTTTCGCGCGCGGTAACTTTCGAAGCCGTGACACCCGAGAAGTTCGGCGCGTCGATTGCGCCGATCATCGGAGCGGGCGCGGCGACCGGGGTTGCTCAGCTCTACGCAGGACTCGCAACTGCCGACAACGTCGCGTTCGACTCGGCGACGGGTTCTGCCGCTGTCCTGGGCATCAATGCACGCAACACCCAGGCCTGGCTGACAGATCTCGGGGTGTTCTGACCGGACAGCGCAAACGGCCGGCTCCGCGAAGGATCGCGTGGAGCCGGCCGTTTTCCGGGGTTACCGGTGCGTGCGGGTCTTCAACTGGCGGTTCAGCTGCCGACTCCCGAAGTCCAGACCGGCACCGTCACTGGTGGCCAGCACGGTGAGTCCAGCGGCGACCAGCAACGAAATAAGCACAACGCTCATGGTGAGTCACCTTTCTTCCTGTCGTGAAACGGTTTTGCGCCTCCGGGAAATGCCGACATATCCGGCACCCCACTTCAGCTGACCTCAAAGTATCTGTAACTATGGGTTACGCGCAATGTGTGGTCCCTCACCTGAAAGCGCAGGGTGATGCGCAGATCACGCCGATTTCGACGGCGGACTTACCTGGCTAGAACCATGTTCACGAACTCGTCAGCGAGTGCGTGACGGCCCGCACCGCTGCGAGGAACCGCATCGGGTGCACTGTGCACCAGCTGCATCTGCCCCAGGTACATCGAATATGCAAGTACGCCACGATGTTCCGCCTTGTGCCTGTCCATACCCAGATCGGCCAACAACGTCACGATGTACGCAACGCGACGCTCGGTGACACGTCGAACCGCCGCCGAAACCAATGGATGGTCGATCCCGGCAAGTAGTTCCAACTCCGCACGGCGATCGGCCAATCCGGTCGTGACCGAATCCACCAGACGACGCAATCGCGCCTCCGCCGGTTCACCAGAGGACTCGACGGACGAGATCAGTCTCTCGGTTGCCACAACTTCCCACCGATCGAGCGCAGCCTGCAGCAACTCGTCGCGGTTGGCGAAATGCCAATAGAAGGAACCCTTGGTCGATCCGAGCGTGCGCGCCACCTTTTCCACGGCAACTGCATCAGGCCCATGGCTGGCCAGAGCCTGGAAAGCTGCATCGATCCACTGGTCGCGAGAAAGTCGGGCGCGGGCATTCGTCACCTCCGTACGGTACCGTATGGGTAGGTTCCATACGGCACCGTACGGAGGACGAAATGACACTCGCTTTCAAGGCCATGCCTGCGCCGGACTGGGCAGAGGCCACCACGATCACCATCCCGCCTGTTCCGACCCATACTTCCGAGGAGTGGGCACAGGCAGTCTTCGACGTCAGAAATGTCCCCGCTCCAGTTCTCGCGATGTTCTGGCTGAGGGAGCGGGTAGTCGGATTGCTCGGTATCGCCCAGGGACGCCCCGACACCTTTGCCGTCGACAAAATCGCCGACGGCGAGGCCCTCATCGAAGCGGACGAGAAACACCTACGATTTGTCGCCTCGGTTCAGGCCGACAACGACGCCGGCCTCTTGCACGTCGTCACTGCCGTGGAGCTGAAGAATAGAGCGGGCCGAATCTACTTCGCACCCGTTCAGATACTGCACGGCGTCATCACGCGGGCGATGATGACGTCGGCGCGAAAGAGGCTGTGCACGTGATCAACCGTCCGGACCGCCCTTGAGTTCGAGACTGATCTGATCGGCATCCAGCGCGGCAAGTGCCGATCCGAGCATCCGTGCGTCGAACAGGCCGTCGTCCCGCGCGTCGAGTAACGCTTGACGCTGCGCGTCGATCACGTCGAGACGGATCCTCTTCTTCGACCGACCCTCTGGCGGAACGACACTCGCCGACGCATCTTCGAGAAGCTCGAGCAACCTGCGATGCTCGTCTAGTTCGGAATCGGTGAGGTCCTGTGCTGCCGGACCGACCGCCACTACGACGCGCTTCAACGTCCCGCCCTGAAGGATCAACGAGCCTGCTGCCACCAGGAACGCAACCAAGATCAGGAGCGATCGACTCGGGGTGTCTTCCGGCAGAGTCTGCGCGGCAGCCAAAGTGACCGCCCCGCGCATGCCGGCCCAGATGACGATCGTGCCTTCACGCCATCCCAACGGCGCAGCGAGGTAGTAGTCGATATCGGCAACCGTGCGCCGCACCCGAACCTTGAACCGTTCCATCTGGCTCGCCGAAGGCTCCCGACGCCTACTGCGGCGTCGTTCGTCTGGCGGGTAGTCCTCCGGATTGTCGAGTCGATTCGCGATGTCGGAGAGTCTGGGCTTCATACGTTCACGAAATCTCGCCCGCGCTTGGAGCGCTCGCAGGAGCGGGGCTACGTACAGAGCCCGCACCAAGATCGTGAGGAACAGAGCCCCCGCCGCCACGAAGACCGCCGTGGATATGCCCTCGTGGTCGACCCGGACATCGTCGACTATCGACGAGAGTTCGAGGCCCATCACCAGGAAGATCGCGCCTTCGAGGACCAATTCGACTGTGCGCCAGTTCTGGGAGTCCGACAACCGATGTCGCGGTGACAGCTTCCGAGGAGCGTCGTAGCCGGTGACGAGCCCAGCCACGACGGCAGCAACCAACCCTGACGCACCCAACTCTTCGGCGGGGATCGCCGCCAGAAACGGCACCGTGAACGAGATGACCGTGTTGACCGTCGAATCGGTGACACGTGCACGAACCATCAGGTTGACCTTGCCGACGACAACACCGATGACCGCGGCCACGACCACGGCAAAAGCGAACTTGCCCAACACACTCCACAGTGACACCGACGCGGCGGCGCCGGCGATGGCAGTACGCAACAGAACCAGAGCGGTGGCGTCGTTGAGCAGGCTTTCGCCTTCGAGGATCGACACCACCCGCGGCGAGACCGGGAGCTTCTTGACGATAGATGTCGCGACGGCATCCGTCGGACTCACGATCGCACCGAGTGCAATGCCCCACCAGATGCCCAGTCCTGGTATCGCCCAAGAGAAGAACACACCGAGAACAAGCGCACTCACGACAACGAGCAGAACGGAAAGCCCACCGATGGCACCGAACTCACGCCGAAACTCCATCGACGGCATCGAGACCGAGGCGGAGTACAGCAGTGGCGGAAGCACGCCTGCCAGAATCCATTCCGGGTCGATGTCCACCGCTGGGACAAAGGGTAGGAGGCTGACAACGATCCCGGCCATCACCAGAATCAGCGGTGCTGCGACTCCGATACGCGCTCCGAGCGTCGAGGCCGCGACGATTCCGAGCAGACCGAGCACCACGATGATCAGAGCATCCACTGCTTCCCCCTGTACCCCCGGCTTGTGTGTCTGGCTCTTTCTACACCTGTGCCGGCGCCGGGGGCGAGACCCGCCAGGCAACGGCGACCAGAACAACCGTGAATGCCGACGCAGGCCACAGAGCGTGAAGGCCGATCCACCGATGAACCAACGCACCGATTACCGCGCCGGCGATCAAACCCGCGCACATCCCGAAGTGCTGCAGCCACGCCCACTTCGGGCCGCCCAGAAAGGCTCCGGTCAGACGCTGGCCCATCTTGACCAGCGCACCGGTCATGTACGTGACGCCGATCGTCACCTCGCCGTCGCGCTGGAACACCGAGTTGACGGCTCCCATCGCCAAGGCCATCGACGAGATCGCGCCGGGGGTGATGTCGAGGCTGCTCATCACCGAACCGATGGCCAGCAGCCCAGCCACAACCGCGAGCACGGTGACCTTGCGGGCCCGGACGGAGTACCGCTCCGTGAAGTGGGTGACGACGGTTCCCAACGCGATTCCCAGGAGGAAGAGCACGATGATCCCGCCGGCCACCCGCGCGGCCGCCCACACTCCGTCGGCAAATGCGACGCTCGCCTGCGTCATGTTGCCGCTCATGAACGAAACGAAAGGCCCACCGAGCGTGATGAATCCGAGCGCGTCGACGTAACCGGCCAGCCCGGCGAGCGCTGTCGCCAGGCCGATCAGCGACCTGCTGTATCCCGTCACCCGACGAGCTCGGTTCAGCTCAGCTTGGTGGTGCGCAGCTCGTGACCCTTGGACGTCTTGCAGCGGCCGGTTTCGAGATCCCACTGCCAGCCGTGCAGATCGCAAGTGAGGTTGGTGCCGTCGACGACACCGAACTTCGACAGGTCAGCCTTGAGGTGGGGGCAACGACGCTGAATCTCGTACCCGCCCAGCTCGATAGACGCGCTGTCGTCGTGGGCCTCGGCGAACCAGCCGTCGGCGTAGGCGATGCGTTCGTCGGTGAGGCACTTGAAGAACGTGTAGAGGAATTCGTTGTAGCCGCCGATGCGCCACGCCGTGAAGCGCGTCGACAGGAAGATGGTGTTGACCCAGTCGGGCTCGTCGTCACGCAGAACAGTGCGAACCAGTTCGGGAGCGATGCGGAAGCCGTAGCGGTACTTACCTTCTCCGTCGATGGGTTCACGAACGATCCGCTTCGGGAAGTCGAGGACAACGGTCTCCTCCCCCATCACCAGTCCGACGGGGTAGCCGATTCCGTCGCAGATGAGATCGGACTGAGCCATGATCGGCTCGAACTTGGCCTTGAGACCGTCGAGCAGCGGCTCGCCTTCGGCCGGAGCCCACGTGGCCTTCTGCGCGGCGATGACCGGGGCCATCTTCTGCGCCATCTTCTCGATGTACTCGGCCTTGTTGGAGAAGATCTTGTCGACGTCTGCGTCCGGGATGGGATGCGTCAGAGCGACCTTCTCGCTACCGCGAAGTTCGACGGCCGAGCCGGGGATCATCAGCAGACCACGATCGTTGCCGTTGATGCGCATCTGCTCGAGGAACGTGATCTGGTCGGGAAAGATGTTTCCCTCGTCGCCGTGATCGTCGTTGAGGTAGCGCAGGTCGTCGTCGAGGAAGACCGGCGGGCCGGCCGACGGAACAACCCAGGCAGCGTCGACCTGAGAGATGTAGTTACGGCAGCGGTCCATGCCACGCTGACGCTTCTGCTTGCCGAAGTTGCGCTTGGTGCCCTTCGGGATGTCGTAGACCATCGGGTACCAGATCGCGCCCGAGTACTGCAGCAGATGGATGTCGACCTTCCCGAAGGCGTCGGTCAGTGGGTCCAGGTCGACGGGCCTGGCGTCGTTCATGTTGAAACAGGTGGTTTCCCCGTCCGAGACGACGAGGCCCGAGTCACCGATCGGACCGTCTGCGGGAGCGCGCAAAGCGATGATCATGATGTCGAGGTCGCCCTTGGGACCGCTGACGGTGTGCTTGACGGAGTCTTCGGTCTCGAAGAACTTGTGGAAGCCGAGCTTCTCGAGCTCACGCTTGAGGTCCGGCACCGGGTAATCGGGGAGCAGGACGGTGGCGTCCTTGTTGACGTGCGCGATCAGATTCTTCGGATCGAAGTGGTCCTTGTGCAGGTGCGAGACGTAGAGGTAATCGCAGTCGCCGAGAGCGTCCCAGTCCAACTCGGTGTTGTCGGGGAACGGCACCCAGGACGCAAAATACGTCGGGGTCACCCATGGATCACACAGGATGGATCCGGCCTCGGTCTGGATGTGAAATCCTGCGTGGCCGACGCTGGTGATCTGCATTGCAACCTCCGAAATCGTACTGCTGGTCAACTCAGCATAGTCGGCGCGATCAGGGCCAAATCGCGATCGAGGAGGCCACCGGTTGTGACGTCATGCACGTCAGAGGTCGAAAGTGGGTTGTGAATCAGACAGGTAGGTGACGCCGACAACACTCTCCACGCTGGCGTGTTCGCCGTATTTCTTGGCGCTCGCGGGAGCTGTTTCAGCATTCCCGAGGCCAGCTCCTAAGGCTAACCTAACAAGCATGACTCGACTCCTTTCTCCCTCCACGACCGATCACGACTACTGGGCGATCGTGGACAACCTGACGCGACGCGGCTTCTTCGGCGTCGGCGCGGGCGTCGCTGCGACCGCGTTTCTCGCCGCCTGCGCCAGCACGGAAAGTTCGACGCCCGAGAACGCGGAGACCTTCGAGTTCACTCGCGGCGACGAGAAGCTGATCATTCCGACGGACCCGCAGAACGTGGTTGCCCTCGATCCGCGGGACGGCCTCGAATTGTCGATTCTCGCCGGATACCCGCTGACCGCTTACCCGTCGGGCGCCGCCGAACACCTGCGCCGCGAGGTTCCGAATGCCACGGGTGTCGAGATTTTCGCCGAAGGTGCTTCGGATCCCAACTTCGAATACATCTCGACCCTCGGCGCCGACCTTCTTGTCCTCAGCGCTGGCTGGTGGGACACCGGGTCGTACGGCAACGACCGGATGCAGCAGATCGCTCCGGTCCTGCCTGTCGGAAAGGACTTCACCCCGGAGTGGCGGAAGGTCATGGTGGACTTCCTCACTGGCATCGGGCGCAGTGATCGTGCCGAAGAAGTGCTGGCCGACTACGACGCTCACGTGGCTCAGGTCCGCCCGACTGTCGAACCACTGATGACCGGCAAGAAGGTCGCGTTTGTCGCCGCCGCGGAGGATCAGATCGCGTGGTTCCAGAACGATTTCCGCACTGCCGTCGCCGAGGACTTGGGGTTCGAGGTGTTGCGTGACGGCCCCGACCTTCGCGTGATGCTCGGACCGGAGCAGTTCAACCGTCTGGAAGATGCCGACGTCATCTTCGCCTTGGATCGCAGCGCCACCGGCAGCGTGTACACCTCGCCGACGTGGCTGCGACTGCCCGCCGCACAGGCCGGCCGAGTGATTCCTTTCGACTACTACAAGGCCGCGGGATACGCCCTGACCGCCAAGGTTCTGGTCGACGACTTGGCGGCCGGGGTCAAGCGCTAGAAACTACCTTTTCAGCAGGGTGCGGATCGCGTCGACCACTTCGGTGGGCGCCTCTTCCGCCATGAAGTGACCTGCGGACAGCGTGCGGTGCTCGAGATCGGGTGCCCACGCTGTCCACAGGGCCTCGGCGTCGTACCCGAGCATGGAACCCCAGTCCTGCTGGATGACCGTGACTGGCATGCGCAGCTGGTTGCCCGAATCCCGATCGGCCTGATCGTGTTCGATGTCGATGCCGGCCGACGCGCGGTAATCGGCAACGATCGACGGCACCGCCTCCCGAGAGGCGCGCAAGTATTCCGCCCGCACGTCAGCCGGAATTGCTTCGCGGTTTTGCGTCCACACGTCGAGAAAGTACTCGAAGAACGCGTCGGCGCTGGCGCTGATCATCTGCTCGGGGAGACCGGGTGGCTGTGCCATGAGGTAGAGATGGAATGCAACAGCTGCATTCGATCCGTGCAGGATGTCCCACATATCCAAGGTGGGGAGCACGTCCAACGAACCGAGCTGAGTGATCACATCCGGATGGTCCAGCCCCGCTCTGACGGCCACCAATGCGCCGCGATCATGGCCGACGAGGGCGAACTTCTCGTGTCCCAGTTTCTTCGCCACCTCGACGACGTCGGCAGCCATTGTTTTTTTGGAATAGGTGTCGGGGTTTTCCTCCACCGGCTTGTCGCTGGCCCCGTATCCGCGGAGATCCGGGCAGATGACGGTGTGATCCGACGCCAATGCGGTGGCGACGTGACGCCACATGAGGTGAGTCTGGGGGAAGCCGTGAAGAAGCACGAGTGGTGTCCCGCTTCCGCCGACCGCGACGTTGAGTCGCACCCCGTCTGTTGTGGAAATCTGGTGGTACTCGAAGCCTGGAATGGTGATCGTCATCGGTCGCTCTCGTTTGTAGGGGTGACGGCAAGTCGGGGTGACGGCAATCAGCCTCGCCGGAGTCGATGAGCGTTCGATGAGCGCGATAGCGTGGGGAAATGCGAGACCACACTTTTGAGGGCCCGGCTTTCGGCGTTCTTGGACCCGTGGTCGCGTGGAACCAGTCTTCACACCAGATTGATCTGAAGGGCCCACGACACCGAGCCGTCCTCGCTCGTCTGATCGTCGCCCGCGGACGTGTCGTTCCGGTGGACGTGATCGTCGACGACCTCTGGGTCGATCCTCCGGCCGGGGCGACCAGCGCAATACGTACGTTCGTTTCCGCACTGAGACGCGCGCTCGAACCGGATCGTGCGCCGCGAACGAAGTCGAAAGTCATTGTCACCGAGGGGCCTGGCTACGCCTTCCATGCTGCACCCGACGCGGTCGACGCTTGGGAATTCGAAAGGCTGGTGCGTGAGGCCGCCGATTCGACGTCGGCGCAAGCACTCGAACTGCTCCGAACCGCGCTGCAGCTGTGGAGAGGGCCGGCCTACGCGGAGTTCGCCGACGAGCCTTGGGTCCGAACGGAGCGATCGCGCTTGGAGGAACTGCGTCTGACTGCCGTCGAACGCTTGGCATCCGCGCAACTCGATCTCGGGCGAGCAGCCGAAGCGATTCCCGATCTGGATGCCCATGTGACGGAACACCCTTGGCGAGAAGAGGGTTGGCGACTACTCGCCCTCGCACTGTACCGCTCCGACCGTCAGGGCGATGCTCTGGCAGTCCTACGTCGCGCACGAAGGTTACTCGCCGAAGAGTTGGGCATCGACCCTGGTCCACGACTGAACGACCTCGAGTCCGACATTCTCCGCCGGGAGACGCACCTGGATCTTGTAGGGGCAGAACAGATCTTCACTCAGGTTTCGGCAGCGTACGACAGGACCGTAGAGGCCGGATCGAAATCGAGATTGGAGTCAACCGTCGGCCTCCTCCGAAGTTTGGCAGTTGCCGGCGGAAGCGGACTCGAGACTGCCCGAAACCAGCGACTGACAGTCATCGGCGCCGCTGAACAATTGGACGATGTCGAACTCACCGCACGGATCATCGGCAACTACGACGTGCCCGGAATCTGGACGCGATCCGACGATCCTCGGCAGGCTGCGCGGATCGTCGAGGCCGCACAGCGCACCCTCGATCGCCTTCCTGACGGCAACGAACCCGCTCGGGCCAGACTGTTGGCGACGATCGCACTCGAATCGCGCGGAGTGTCCGATCATCGCGGGCTCGAATGTGCCCGTGCTGCAGTACAGATCGGTCGTGCTCTCGACGATCCAGGACTCTTGGCGTTTGCTCTGAACGGGTTGTTCATGCAGACGTTCTGGACTACCGGTCTGGCCTCCGAGCGCGACGGCATCGGCCGTGAACTGGTAGACCTCTCCGTTCGACACGGCCTGGCCACCTTCGAGATCCTCGGCCATCTGATCCGCATGCAAGCCCTCGGTGCACTGGGGCAATTCGCTGCAGCCGAGCTACATGCCGAGACAGTTGACCGATTGGCTGGACGTCACGAACGGCCGTTGGCAGCGGTGTTCACCACCTGGTTCCGCGCAATGCGAACGGCCGCTACCGGAGCGGATGCGGCTCACTGCGAGAAGCTGTACGAAGCTGCGGCGGCGAACCTTTACGATTCCGGCATGCCCGGACTCGAGGACGGAATACTCCCTCTCGCAATTCTGTCACTCCGAGTGTGGCGCGGTTTGCCGGCAAGGTTCGACGCCACGACGCAGTGGGGCCCGTACGAACCCTGGGCCCGGCCACACCTCTTTCTCGCACACGGAGAGGTGAACGAGGCCGCCCAGGCAGTCGACGCATTGCCAGACCCGCCTAAAGATTTACTCTCCGAGGCACTGTGGTGCCTGACTGCTGCTGCGGCGACTGCGGTCGGCGACAGCCGAGTCAAGGAGCGAGCCCGAGCGGCACTCCTGTCTGCCGCATCCGAAATTGCCGGCGCTGGAAGCGGAATGCTCACTGCGGGACCCGTCTCGCACTATCTGGCGAACCTAGGGCAGACCGAAACCATCAGGTGAATGCGATCACCGTGTCACCCCACGCCTCCCGGATCTCGCGGTCGAGGTCAGCGACGACTGCATCGTGCTTGTCGATCAACAACGTCGCACGTCGGTCAGTGTCGTACGCTGGCCACCCTGGATCTGTACCCAGTTCACGATCAGTCCCGGCGGCGTAATCGCCTGCAGCTCTGGCGAAGTCCAACCACCTCGCTTGCATACGCTCCGATACATGACGCGCCGCGCTCAGCCCACCCAACTTGTAGGTGATGTCCCGCGCTCCGTGATTGATGTTGCCGAAGACGTAGGCAAGTTCGGTGCCGTGGGTCGCACCGATCTTCAACGCCTTGAGCATCGGCGGCGCGTAGTCGAAGCGATACAACCATGTCGGTGCAATCTTGCTGTGCGCCTCGGCAATCCACAGTGTCGGCAGACGGAATCCGAAGTCACGGGTCAGACCGAGGCCGGCGCCCAGCTTCGACAGCCCCGAGTATGCCCCTTCGATCTGGGAATGATCGGGTAGTTCGAGTCCTGGATGCTCGTCGGCGATCTCGGCGAACATCGACGTGATCACGACGGGATCGATCGGCATCAACGGCGACTTCATCATCCGGAATAGCGAAGACTCGTCCCTGTTAGTCCCGATGATGAGCGGAATCGGGTGTGCGTTGCCGTGTCGGAACGCTCGCACCGGGTAGTCGGGGAGCAGATCACCGTCGACGATAGGCGCGAACGCAAGAGTTCCCGGCGTCTCCTGCGGGACGCGAGCAAACAACTCGTCCGAAGGCCCAACCAAGTCTTCGGCGGACGTAGACCGCAACAGGCCCAGATCGCCGCCGCCGCTGAAGATCTCGAGAAACAGCTTCGCGACGATCTCGCCGCGTTCACTCCCGTACACCGAAGTGGCGGGCGAACTTTCGGCGATGGCGCGATGAAACAGGCCGCGCGCGGACGGGACGGTCATCAGCGTCGTCACGGCGCCGCCGCCTGCCGACTCACCGAACAGCGTCACTCGATTCGGATCGCCACCGAAAGCCGCGATGTTGTCCTGTACCCACTGCAGTGCTGCAATCATGTCGCGGAGCGCGACATTGGGTTCGAAGGTATGTTCACTCGAGTTGAAGGACGAGAAATCGACGAAGCCGAATACACCGATCCGGTAGTTGATCGAGACTACGACAACGTCACCGTTTTCTACCAATGTGGTTGCGTCGAAAAGTGGTTGGCTGGATGCGCCGCGGAAGTACGCGCCGCCGTGAATCCAGACCATGACCGGTTTACCCGGAGCCTCAGAACCGACGGGACCCGGCGCCCACACGTTGAGGAACAGGCAGTCTTCGTCCATCGGAACATTCTCGCCGAGCCGGATCATCGCGAGTCGACTTTGCGGCTCGCACGGTCCGAATTCTGTTGCGTCCTGGATCTCGGTCCACGGCTGCGGCGGAACCGGTGCACGAAATCGCAGTGGACCGACCGGAGGCGCCGCGTAGCGGATACCCTTCCAACTCGATACCGCGCCTTTCGTCGATCCTCGAACCGGCCCGAACGTTGTCTCGACTACCGGCGCTTCGCTGGGGGTGATCGTCATTCGATTTCTCCTCGAAAACAAGTTGCTACTTCGACAGGGCTTCGACAACGTGCGAGAGTTCCAATGCTGCCAGCATCAGGAACAAAACGGTCATGATTGCCGCATTGTGGCGGATCAGAGTGCTTTTGGTGGCGCTCAGTGCATCGGTCACCTTCGCCGAGGGCACGGCAGCCAAGGCTGACAGAACGATCAAGGCGATGGACGCCCCGACCGCGAACAGAACGGAGTACGCGACCACGGATACCCAGCCGAGGTGCGCGCCACCAATGATCGAACCTGCCTTGAGTTCGAGTGGCAGGTTCTTCGCGTTGGGTACGGTCAACAACAGTCCCAGGACCGCAGCTTTGGCCGGTTGCATCGAGTCGATCTGCGCCAGCCACGACGGCATCGCCGGCTCGGCATCGTCTTTCGGACGGCTACGCCAACTCGAGTAGGCGAGCGCCAGAAAACCGACAGTGAACACACCGGCGAACACCGTCTGGACGGTATACGCGCTGCCGCTGGACTTCGATTCCACTCCGGTGGTCGAGAGTGCCGTGGCTGCTGTAATCGCAGCCGCCGCCAGAACGATGCTCGCGGTGTACGCAAAAGCGTTTGCCTTCGCCCGAGTGGACAGCAGGATCGCGATTATCGCAACCAGAGGAATCGGGCTGATGACGACGCCGGTGGCGAGTGGGATGAGCTGCGCAGTAATCGATTCCATTTCTGCGACCGTACAAGCGGCCAATCCGGCCACTGGCGAAATGTTCGGCCTCCACGACATTGCCACTCACGGTGTCACAGAAGCACAGCCGTGAGGACTACCCGGTCTTCCTCCTCGACAAGCTCGAGGGACGATACCGTACAGGCGAGCGATTCAAGCCCGATCCCTGAGTCCCGTGCCACCGGCAACCGACCCGGCGAACTGATCCGCACTACTACCGCCCGAGCATCCGAGAGTGCCACCTCGAGGAAGACGGGCCCTCCTGCACCGTGTTTCACGGCGTTGGTCAGTCCCTCCGACAGAATCTCCACCACACTGTCGAGCCGAGTAGAGCCTGATCCAATCACCGTCCAGACTTCGTCGTCGACGTGACTGACGATCGGAATTGCGTAGCGCCACACCGTGACAAGATCATCGATATGCTTTCGGGCATCGGAGTCAGCCGGCTGATCAGATGACGCAGACAGGTCGCTTTCCAAGCCGTCGAGAATGTGGGCAATGGTTGCCGCAACATCGACTCGACGACCGGCAACGGTGCCCGAAGACCATGCGGCCGCTACGAGTTCACCCTGCACCGACGAGTGCAACAGCCTGGCCAGTCCACGTCGGGTGTGCATGAGCTCAGCATGGATACGAGCTGCATCGTGCGCTTGCCGGCTCAGGGCACTGCGGAGTTGACGCTCCTCGTCCTGACGCTGCGTATCCGCAGCCTTGATCAGACAGACGGACAGCGCAACCAGCGGGTAGACGGCCATCGACGAGAGATAGAAAGTCGGGGTACGGCCGAAGACTGTCAGGAGCAGACATGTCGCGGTACTGCTGATCAGCGCACTCGAGCAGTACACCGCAAAAAGAGTCGCGATCCGTCTCAGAGGGCCGCCTCCGTTGCGAACGGCTCGGCGAGCGCACACATTGCCACCGACGAAGATCCAGAAACCGACGGCAATCTGGACCGCCGTGAACGTCACGCCGTACGTTCCGAGCAGGTAGACGGTCACCAGTGCCGTGTATGCGAACACCGGTCCGTACAGTGGCGCCGGTTCAACGCTACGTACGACGCCGATCAATCGATCCCTCGCCGTCAGCCGCACAATCGGCGTCGGTGATTCGATCTGGGGAATCTCCCGGAACAGCCGATGACTCATCGGGCGAACCACGTCGTCGGATATTCGCTTCAAGAGCGCTGCCCCGCGCGCTCCCTCGAGTTCCGTTTCAGCAACCGTGTGCATGACTGTTTCGATGCTGCGCTCGAGCTCTCGCCGACACTGCGCACGGGTCTGGTCGAGACGGAATCGATCCCGGGCCTGTTGGAGTTGGACGGCGGCCCCGGCAACCTTCAAACTCCGTTGCAGCGCGACGCGGTCACGGAGAGCACCTACCAATACGGCGATCAACGACAAGAAAACAACGCTGCACACGACGTTGAGCGCAACCCGGACGAGCATCGGTCTGGGGTCGACGGGGAGTTCGAGCGCGCGGGTGATCGCGTCGAGGACGAACGGGCGGATCGCACCGATCACTGTGAACAGGGCCAGGGCTGCGAACTGCGATCGGTGCGTTGCAAGGACGGCCCTCGCAATGAGCAGCATCACCCCGACAACGCAGTGGGTCGCAAAGGCGCCGACCGCCATCGCACCGACCTCGCGGACCCCGGTGCACAGGTAGTAATTGGCCATCACGGTCACCGCGAACGGCAGCGTCAGAATCCACGACCACTTGGTGACTATGTTCCGATCACCGAGCCGAAGCCACCACTCGCGCAGGTTCACGCGGAGTCGGTCACTTCGGGAACACCTATCTCTTCGGGTACACCGAAATGACGGATGAAGATGCTCGCGGCAAGCACTCGCGGATTGGTGGACGAATCGTGCGCCAACCCCAGGCTCTCCAGGGTGCGCGCGATGAGCTTCTCCACCCCGCGGATCGAGGACCCACGATGGGCTGCGATTGCACTGTTCGACCAGCCGAGCGAGATGTAACGCAGAAGATCGAGCTGTGATCTGGTGAGGCTCGACAGGGCGGAGTCCCGATCACTCCCGAGCGTCGGTGGCTCGGTTTCCGTCAACGCGGCCTCCACTACGCCGATCAACTGATCCGCCGACTGGACAGCCGCCTTGTCCACGAACAGCGATTTCGGCGGCACACCCGCAGAACCTGGCGCCGTCGATGCGTTGGGGTAGTTGGTCAGGAACACGATCGCGCAATGCGGAGCCTTCACGGTGACGATGTTCGCGAGATCGACGCCGTTCGGCCGCACACCCAGGTCGATGTCCGTGACCAAGAGGTCCGGATCGAATCCGTCGAACTCCGTGAGCGCTTCGACCGCCGATCCGGCGGTATGAACCACGAACCCGGCGTGTGTGAGCGCGTCACCGACGAGTGCACGCATCAGTGGTTGGTCTTCCACCACCAACACCCGTCGCACCCACTGGCTGGTCTCCATGACCAGAGATTAACTGTTGGGACAGTGCGCATTCGACCGAGCGGGTGGTGACGGTTTCCGAGTAACACGGCAGTTATCGACCATGCGGGCTCCAAGCATTTCGCCCGGTATGTCCCAAGCGCCGGAGCGCAGGGTGTTCCGAGTACACACCCCTTCGACACATCAGGACGGGCCATGACCGCACCGACCACACCGAAGAACACCGCAGTACGACGAGCCACTCTGCTGGCAGTATGCGTGAGCACCGCGATGCTCATGCTTGACATCGCCGTCGTCAACACCGCCTTGCCGTCTATCGCATCCGACCTCGATACCGGTGTCAGCGCCCTGCAATGGGTAATCGACGCATACACGCTGGCATTGGCGACAGTGGTTCTCAGTGCCGGGTCGTGGGCGGACAGACGGGGTCGACGCCACGTTTTCGTCGTCGGCATTCTGTGGTTCACCACGGCATCTCTGATCTGCGCATTGGCACCGAACATCTGGGTCCTCGACATCGCGCGGGCGGCTCAGGGCATCGGTGGCGCAGTGCTCTTCGCCTGCTCACTTGCCTTGCTGGCGGACGTGTTCGAGAAGGGACCCCAGCGCGCAACTGCCTTGGCTGCCTACGGCGCCACGATCGGCGGCGCGTTTGCGGTCGGCCCACTAGTCGGCGGGCTGCTTACCGAGTTGTCGGATTGGCGCGCAATCTTTTTGATCAACGTTCCGATCGGGCTGATCACCCTGGCATTGACTGTCCGGTGGGTTCCCGAATCATGCGATCCTCGACCTCGCGGAGCGGACGTACTCGGGCAGATTCTGGTGTCCACGGGTCTGGCAGCTCTGGTATTCGGATTGTTGCGCGGCAACGAGGCCGGATGGTTCGAACCCGAGCCGATGATCGCCGCGGTGATCGCCGGAGCCGCCCTGATCGGTTTCTACCTGCACGAACGTCGAGCCGCCGAGCCCATGCTGCCCCCGCATCTGCTCGCCAATCGCGCCTTCGCCGGAGCGCAGATTGCAGCGCTCTCGATCTCCGCCTCCCTGTTCGCCGTCTTCGTCTACACGACGATCTACCTGCAGAACGTGCTGCATCTGTCCCCCGTAGACGCAGGCCTCGTTTATCTGCCGGCGACGGTCGCGATGTTCGTCGTCGCTGGCGCCACCGCAAAATTGGACGGACGCATCCCCGTCTCGATCTCGTTGACGTGTTCGCTTCTACTCGTCTCGGTGGGGCTGGTCATGATGACCGTCGTCGACGTGACAAGTTCGCCGTACGCGATACTTCCCGGATTTGTTGTCGCGTGCGTGGGAGCCGGGGTGTTCAACCCCGTCATGAGTGGGTTGGTTCTGGGCGAAAGTACTTCGAACCATTCAGGATTGGCTGCAGGAATCAACGACGCGTTCCGACAGACCGGCATCGCAGTTGGTGTTGCTGCGCTCGGGGCCTTCCTTCCGGCGCAGTCGATGCTGCCCGGCGGATCACCGAACGACTTTGTCAGTGGACTTCGGCTGGCACTGTTTGTCGCAGCCTTCGTCGCCGCGCTCGGTGCGTTGGTCTGTGCGGCGACGTTGCGCACAACCGGCGTCAACCAGACGCTTTCCGAGGAATCCGAGCAGGTGCTGTCGACAACTAGTTGACCGTTTTGTCCTGCATGTATGAATTTCACTCCTTAGAATCGAACCGTCCTGCATCCGCAGGTACGAGGGGATACGGATGATCTATCGACTGCTCGGGCCGTTGGAGGTCGTGCGGGGGCCAGCGGCGAGCGACGTGATCGATCTGGGCCCTCGAAAACAACGAACGGTCCTCGCCGTCCTACTGCTCAACCGTGGACGCGTCGTCTCCACCGACCGGTTGATCGACGCTCTCTGGCACGACAACGCGCCGGCCAGCGCGATGGCAAGTATCCAGGCGTACATCTCCAACCTGCGCCGAGCACTGCGCGTCGAAACTGGCGCGGCGTCACCGATAGTGCGCCAACCACCCGGCTACGTTCTCGACGTCGCTCCCGCAGAGGTCGATCTGTCGGTGTTTCTCGAAGACGCCGAAGCCGCACGGCGAAACGTGGAGGACGGCCAGTGGCAGGAGGCACTGACAACCGCTGACCGAGCCCTCGACTCGGTCCGCGGGCAACTCCTCGACGATCTGAACGACGCACACTGGGTGGAGATGGAGGCCGCGGCATTCGAGGAAGTGCGGACCGAATGTCGCGAGACTCGGATCACGGCACTTCTTGCTCTCGGCCGCCTGGCACCCGCGCTGGTCGACGCCGCTCAACTATGTAGCGAATACCCGTTCCGCGACCGGACCTGCTGGCTGAGAATGGTTGCCCTGCACCGGGCCGGCCGATCACCGGAAGCCTTGGAACAGTTTCAATTACACGCGTCTCGGCTCGACGCCGAGCTGGGACTGGAGCCCGGCGGAGAGCTGACAGCACTGCAAGGCGCGATCTTGCGCCACGAACCGGGTCTGGTCGCCTGGCCGCGCACCCCGGGATGGACAGGGGCCGAGCACGTTCCGGTCCCGACTTCTCCCCTTGCCGTAACAGCCATGCCCGAGACGGATTCCTCACGGTTGTTCGTCGGGCGCGCGGCACAGACGGGTGTCGCCGACAAGATGCTCGACGACGTCCGCCGGGGCTCGCCCCGCTGGTTGATCCTGACCGGTCCCGCCGGCATCGGCAAGACCCGATTCGCCGAAGAGTGTTCGTCGAGAACAACGTCCATCCAAGGAGCCGCCGTCTGGGCACGTTGCCCGGAAGACGACGGAACGCCGCCATGGTGGCCGATTCGCAGACTGATTCGCGAACTCGGCGCCGACGCAGACGCCGTACTGACGCCGCCGACCGACATCGATCCGGACGAAGCGAGATTTGCTGTCTACGAACGGGTTCGCACCACCATAGAAGCTGCGGCGACCGATGCACCGTTGACCGTCGTCATCGACGACATTCAATGGGCAGATCCCACGTCCCTTCGTTGCCTGACCTACCTGGTCGGCGCAATGTCCAGTGCCACAGTCTGGTTCGTCTCGACGCTCCGTGACTCGGAAGTCGTTCCGGCGGTGCGCAAGTTCGAAGACGCCGTACTCCACGGCGAAGGAAATCGAACCATGGTTATGCCCGCGCTCGTCCAGGCCGAGGTGGCAACCCTTGCCAGTTGCGTCTCCGGGGACACACTCGACGAGGCGGAGGCAAGAACCCTGGCGGAACGAACCGGCGGCAACCCGCTGTTCGTCTCGGAGTACTCCAGGCTTCCGAGGAACGAGCGACTCGGCGACAGCATCCCCGTCGCGGTTCGATCCGTCCTCGGCCGACGTCTATCCGCCGTCGAACCGGTAGTGTTGCAGTGCCTTCGGGTGGCCGCAGTTATCGGCGACGCCATCGAGATGGACACGCTGGCCGCGGCCGCCCGTCTCGATGTCGACACTCTCGCCGACTATCTCGATGCGGCAGCCGATGAACGAATCATCGTCGCGGACCCGGCAATCGGTGGTTACGTCTTTGCTCACGGACTTCTCCGAGACGAAGTACTCGAAGCGATACCCACGCTTCGGCGCCAGCGGATACACGCCCGAGTTGCCGAAGTGCTTGAAAACTCTTCCGATCCGGACCGACTGAGCCGTCGCGCACAACATCTGATGTCGGCCCTTCCCCTGGTCGATCCACTCGCCGTTCTGGAGGCGTGCACGGCTGCAGCGCAGGACGCGACCGATCGATGGAGCTCCGAAACCGCGGCCGAGTGGTGGGAGGCCGCTGTCCACGCGTTCGACTTGCTTCCGACGTCCCGGCAATCCGCTGACGATCGGGACGACCTGTTGGTGGCCAGAGTCGAGGCCCTCGCCCGGGCCGGTCGAGGGCAGACAGTTCTCGACGTCGTCAATGCCGGTCTCCTCGAGGCTGTTCGGGAAGGGCGGACCTCCGCCGTCGGACGATTGGCAGGCGCATTGCTTCGGGCAGCCGGTGCCTGGCCGTGGGTTTCCTACGGTACCGATCCAGGACCATTGCTCGAACGGCTCGCGGCGGTGGAACCACTGGTCGAGAACGACAGAGCCGCTCACGCAAGGGTTCTTGCCGCCTTGGCGGTGGGCAGTTGTTACCACCCCGATGCCGAGATCCCGAATCGATGGAGCGCCCGAGCTCTCGACAGCGCTCGCGCTCTGGACGATCCGGATGTGATCGCCGACGCCCTACTAGGACGGATTCTGCTTTTCTCCGGTGTCGCGGTGCACAGCGCCGAGTCGATGCGTCTGCTGCACGAGCTTTTCGAACTGCCGCACCAACAATCGCGTGTCGACAGCGTCGTCGCACACGCCGTCGCGAGCATGACGGAGATGAATCTGGCAAATGTCGATGCCGCCGTCAAACACGTCAGGCAGGGGATCATCGGCTGCGAACTACTGAGGCTCCCGGTTGTCCGGGTCCAATTACGCTGGATGGAAGCAACTCTCGCCGAGTGGCACGGAGACTTCACGCAAGCTCGGCGACAGTACGAGACGGCCAGGCAGATCCATCTGCAAACGGAGTTGTACACGGCTGGCAGCGCCGACCTGGCGTTCAACACTTTGGAATGGGAGCGAGGTGCGTTGGCCGAATCTGATCCCGGTGTCGTGGAACCCGATTCGTGGGTCATTGCCATCGATGCAGCCCGAGGTGAGCGCGAGGCCGCTTCCGAAGGCATCAAGAAGTGGCTGATCAATCGAGGGCCGCAGACGTGGACCACGCTGGGGCACCAGACACTACTTGCGCGCGTCGTGGCAGATCTGGAACTGATCGAATATGCCGATACGTTCATCGACCTTCTCGCTCCACACATCGGTTGCATCGCAACGGTAGGCCACGTCGGTGAGCTGGGCTCGGTCGCCGAAGCCTCCGCGCGACTCCATGCACTTCTGGATCGCGTCGAAGAGGCATCGACTCTCTTGGGACAGGCAGAAATGATCGCCACCGATTCCGGCGGAGCACCAACACTGCTGCGCTGCCGACTGCTTCGGGCCCAACTTCGAGAGCCGTCGACCGAACGTGAACGGGAGCTGGCGGAAGTGGCGACCGAATCGGAGGCACTCGGCATGCTCGGCGTAGCTGCACGGGCTCGATCGATATCGCTCTGAGCTGCGCATCTGCACTTGGATAAAACTTGGATCCGTTCGAATACGCACGTCAAGAACCAGCCAAGCCTGTTCGGGCAGTCTTCCTCTACAACCGAAACACGGATGAGGAAGGAAGACCATGAACCTTCAAACCCCCATGCTCGACGCAGCTGTCGAATCACTGCGCGCAGAGGTGGCTGGCTCTGTTGCCCTGCCGGGTGGGACGGGATACGAGTTGGCGACTCCGTGGAATGTTGCGGTTCCGGTCGCTCCCGGCGCTGTGGTGGCAGTCGAGAGCGCGCAAGACATTGCCGCCACTGTGCGATTCGCGGCGAAGCTGGGCCTGCGCGTCGGTGTTCAGCGCACCGGCCACGGCGCTGTCCCTCTCGGCAATGACGTTCTGCTCGTCCACACCGGCAAGCTCACGGAGTGTGTCATCGACCCCGAAAACCGCACTGCCCGAATCGGCGCGGGCTTGATCTGGCAGGACGTCATCGACGCTGCCGCTCCCCACGGCTTGGCGCCACTGGCGGGTTCTTCACCCACCGTCGGAGTCGCCGGCTTCCTCACCGGCGCCGGCATCGGCCCGATGGTGCGCACGTACGGCCTGTCCTCCGATCACGTCCGGTCATTCGACATCGTCACCGGCAGTGGCGAACTCATTCATGTCACCCCTGATGAACACGCCGAATTGTTCTGGGGGCTGCGCGGCGGAAAAGCCACTCTGGGCATCGTCACAGCCGTCGAGATCGACCTGATACCCCTCACCCACTTCTACGGTGGCGCGCTCTATTTCGACGGCGCAGACGCAAGCGCGGTTGCGCACGCCTGGCTGGACTGGTGCGCCGACCTGCCTGAGCACAGCTCGACCTCGATCGCCTTTCTGCAACTTCCGCCGCTTCCACAGGTTCCGCCGCCGCTGGCCGGCAGACTCACCTTCGCGGTCAGATTCGCAAGTCTTGCCGAGGAATCCGATGCAAAGGCACTGCTCGACCGAATCCGGTCAGTCGCAACACCACTGATCGACGCAGCCGGCGTACTGCCGTATGCCGCCATCGGGGCAGTGCACGCCGATCCTGTCGACCCGATGCCGACGCACGAATCCACGGCATTGACGACCGAGCTGTCACACGAGGCCGTCGACGCACTACTGTCCGCTGCCGGCTCCGGATCCGGTTCACCTCAAACCGTCGTCGAACTGCGCCTTCTCGGTGGCGCCCTCGCTCGGGAACCGAAGCACCGCAGCGCTTTCTGCCATCGTGATGCCGCCTTCACGTTGTTCACCGTCGGAGTTCTTGCCCCGCCGATGATCGACGCTGTAGTCCCGCACGCCGAGGCTCTCGGTCGAGCGATGGCACCATGGACGAACGGGCATGCTCTGCCCAACTTCGCGCCCAGCGTCGACCCGGAGAAGATCGCCCGCACCTACGACGAGGACACCGCCCACTGGCTCAGCGCTTTGGCGAACACGCATGATCCACAGGGGGTGCTGGCCGTCGGCCAGGTCATGCGCCGGATTTCGTGAACTTCGCCAACTCTCGCAACCGGACCAGATCCCAGGCATGCCTGGGTCGACGGACGCCCGGACGATCTCGGGGGACTCTGACCCGCAGTGCCTGTGGGCTGACTGTGCACCTGACGGGAGTTGGCATCACGAGAGCCTCGCCGTCGACGCCGACCGGAATCTCATCGGTGTCGGCGTCGATGATCACCTCGAATCCGGTGCCCTGAGCCAGCCCGTGCTGATGCGCCCGATGGAGCAACCCGACGGCCTGACGGGCGCTGACAACCGAGATCGCGACGATCCCGAGAGTGCCCCGGTCCAAACGCGGGCGATGGCCGAGCCCCGCCAAGTCGTTCATCTCGTACGGTCCGTTGCTGATCAACACCGCCTGTGGCCCGATCGCGGACACGCTCGGGGAGCGGGCAGTCAGTACCGCTCCGGCGCGTCCGGCGAGGAGATCCGGGAGCATCTGCAGGAAGGTGCTGGTCTTGGCGTCGCGGTACTCCGGACTCTGGACTACCTCGGCGTACGCCCCGAACGATGCGTTGTTGACGAAAGTTCGACCGCCGACGTTTCCCAGATCGACCGTGACCTCGACGCCGTCGACGAGCGCGTCGAGGCACCGAGACGGATCCTCGAGATCGAGCCCCAGATCCGCGGCGAAGTGGTTGCGCGTTCCCGCGCTGACGACGAGGAAGGGCAGGTCGTGTTCGGCCGCGACAGCAGCAACCAGTGCCTGCGTTCCGTCGCCACCGGCAACGCCGAGCAGGTCGGCGCCATCCGCGACCGCCTGCCTGGCCAAGGCCGTCACATCGATCTTCTCGGGCCCCTCGAGCAGTACGACCGTGGCCCCCCGTTCCTCGGCCTTGCGTTTCAAGTCGAACTTCTCGACCTTGCCACCGCCAGAGTTCGGGTTCATCACGAAGAACGGTTTGACGGGCGGCGGTGCCGGTCGCTCGACAACCGGCAATTCCTTCTCCTCCCCCTCCAAGGCGGTGCGAGCGAAGATACCGGCTACGACGAACAATCCGATCGCGAGGAGCACCACCCACAGGAGGCGTTCTCGGACCAGGAAGGTGAGCACCACGATCGGCGTCAGTACCGCCACGGCCAACGAGAGCCAGCGGAGGAATCCGCGGGTCGTCAGAAACCAGTACACCGCCACGACGCACACAATCACGCCGCCGATCCCCAGGAGCAGCATCGTCAGGGTCTTCAAGCCGGCGAAGACCAGAAGCACCGCAACCGCCAGGACCAACGCCGCAAATGCCGCGCGCGCCAACCAACGCTGTTTTGACGAAGGCCGATCCGTGCGGACAGGGGTCGTCATCGAGCCACCTCCCGCAGTCCGACTGGCCGGCTATTCAAGTGTTGATACTTCCGTGTCTGCTCCCTCAGGACTAGCCAATAACCAGCCCTCGGAAACCCACCATTCATGCGCTGATACGTTATGACGACACCTCGTCATAAAAAGGAGCAGGCCCGTGACAACACCGACAACCGCAGCGTGGGGATCTCCGGAAGCTCCCCTGACCGGGACTCGGAAAGCCGGTCTCCACGGCCTGCGGTGGACGGCCTGGTTGGCCGGCGCGACAGGTCTTGCGCAATTGGTGACGATCGGGCTGACCTTCACCGACACTGTCCGCGGAATCGTTCCGGCAACGTACCCGCCTGCAGATGTGGCCTGCGGCGTCGTCGCGCTCGTTCTCCTGGTTACCCTGCTTGTCGGCCGACCCGACGGTCCCGCGATGTTGTCGGGTCTCGCCCTCCTCATGGCCATGCTGATGGCGCCGACACTCCACAAACATGCACCCGAGTCGCTCTGGCTGGCGGCGGCACACGCCGTCTCGGTCGTAGCCGTCATCACGCTGTCAGTGATGACTTCGCGGTTCTCCAGTGCTGAGTTGGATCGGTCGTGACACCGGATTCACCCCTCTCGCTTGCGGCCGAAGAATGGATCACTGATCTGACTGCGGCGGAGATGGAGCGATTGCGCAAACGCACGACGCTCACCCCCGCCGAAGAGCAGGAGGTCAGCCGATCCGTACGCTCGATCGCGCAGCAGATGATGCTCGTACCAGTCTCGATGTGGCAAGGTGATCCACGCCTTGTTGCGGATCTGTTCGACCTCCCCGTGACCGTGAATCAGACACAGGAGGATCGATCATGCCGAAGTTGACCGGTGGCGCGACAACCGCGGAGCACAAGGTCGCCACCCGAGAAGCCATGCTGGACGCCTTCATTCGCGAACTTCACGAGCAGGGCTGGCAGAACGTGAAGCTGCAGACTGTGGCCCAGGCAGCCGGCGTCTCGCGGACAGCGGTGTACAACTACTTCCCCGACAAATCTGCGTTACTGCTCGCCTGGTCCACCCGCGAGATGGATAGATTCCTACTCCTGGCCGAGCGCGAACTCGCAGATCGCGAGAATCCTGTCGACCGACTCGAAATCCTCGTCAAACTGACGCTCGTCGAGTTCTCGCTGCAGCGATTCACGGGAATCGCGTTGGTCGAATTGTTGTCCGCGCAGGATCGCGATCGATTTCTCGAACGTATTGTCCCGCTGTCGGTTCTGGTCGAACAGCTCGTCCAGGAAGGTGTTGACGCCGGTGTCTTTGTCGATTCCGATGCAGCCGCCTCCGCGCAACTCATCCTCGCCTGCGTGGAAAGCCGGCGCCCGATGCTCATGGCCGGCGACCGCGTGGACACCGTCGTAGCGACCACCGTCCCGTTCATCATGCGCGCGTTGGGCGTTGCGTGGCCGACTTCCCTCGCCGCCGAACCCACTGATCGGCCTGCCCACGATCGGTAGGATCGCAGGTATGCACTTCGACCTCCCACCCATCGATCAGCAGGCCGAGCGATTGATCGAACTCGGAGTGCACGAGATGGCCGGACTTTCCGCCAACGACGTCAGGGCGGCCGCCGCGGCCGGACACGGTGACGCGGGATTGCTTACCGTCCACGAAAAACTGGCTCCAGCTTCAGTTCTGACTCCACTGCTCAGGCACAAGAGCAAAAGCGGATTCGTTGTCGTCGACATGGCGGATGTTGATTTGTTCGCACCCACCGAGCAGGCAATGCTGCCCGAAAGCGCATTGCATCTGCTCAGTGAAGTCGACCGTGGGGACCACCTGGCAAATTGGAGCCCGGACGAAGCGCTGCCCGCAATCGTCGACGCAGACCGTACGCCGCTGACGCTTACGGAAGGCATCCACTGGTTGTTGCAGCGTCCCGACATTCTCGAACGCGGAAAGTGCTTCATGACCATCGGTTCCCGATTGCGTAAGCCTGACGGATCTTTCGACACCAGAACTCCCGCCGTGTGGATCAGCAACGGAACCGGTCGGGATGGCAAAGACAACCGCAACGCCCCGAAAGTCGGGTGGTGTTGGTGGGGCAACCGCCACACGTGGTTGGGCTTTGCATCGGCGAGCGACCGGGTACCGCTCCCGAACTAGAGCACGGTTGCGCGGTCGAATCGGTACCGATCCTTCCACGGCATCGCGGCCTCGAGCAGTGCAGCGGCAGAGAGCAATTCCGCGTCACACCCCCACTTCGCGGAGATCATCACGCCGAGCGGAACACCGTCTTCCGTCCAACCCAGCGGCAAGCTGATCGACGGGAATCCAGTTGCGTTGGCGACGATGGTGTTTCCGGTGAATGCGACCATGTCGATCAATTCGGTCGCGGGGTCTTCGTCGTTGCGTAGCTCCCCGATCGCCAATGGCGGCTTGGTCACAGTCGGGGTGACGACAAGATCGGCGTCGGCGTAGTCGAGGCTCCATCGCCGCGCCCATGCTTGCACCACACCGATGGCCGCTGCCAGATCGCCGGACGGCACCTCGCTTGCTTGAACTCGCAAGTGCTGCACAATCGGACGGAGAAGGTGTTCGTACTCTTCCGGGATCGGCTTGGTTCCGGCCAAGGATGAGAACATTTTGGTGAAGGCATCAACAAAGACGTCATCGCGGGCTTGCGGTCGCTCGAACACGTTGTGTCCCAGCCCCTCCAGTACAGTACCAACCTTCGATACAGCATCCGAGAGCTGCGGATCCACGGCTCCGCCGGAGACCGATCCATGAGCAAGAGCGACGGTCAAGGGGCGAGCTTGCACTCCCCCAGCCTGTACGACGAACTCTTCGAACGACTTCGGCCGAGGCGGGTGGATAGTGCCTGCGCCAGGTCGTGTTGCCAGAACGTCCAGCAGCGCAGCGGTATCGCGAACTGTCCGGGCGATCGGCCCCTTGCTCGCAAATCCGAAGTTATCGTGCCCTGCCACTCCCATCGTGATCAAACCGCGGCTCGGCTTGAGGCCCACCACACCGCACGCACTCGCCGGAGAACGCAACGACCCTGCCGTGTCACTTCCCTGGGCAAACGGCACCAGACCAGCGCCGACGGCGGCCGCCGCACCACCACTGCTGCCGGCGGCGCTTCGTGTGCGATCGAACGGACTGCGAGCGGGCGGAGCAACTTCCGGCTCGGTATAACACGCCGCCCCGAACTCGGGCACTGTGGTCTTTCCGATGTCGATCAACCCACCTTCGCGGATCGCCTCGACGATCTCGTCGTCGGCATCGGGCACGAAGTCCCGAAACAGCGCCGATCCGAAGGTAGTGCGGATGCCGCGAGTAGCGTCGAGATCCTTGATGGCCGTCGGAACGCCGAACAGGCGCGGAAGCGGTCCGTTGTCCCGCTCGTCCAGCCTGAGCTGGGCTTGTTCGGCCAGTGCAACTGCATGCTCCCCGGCAATCGTCGTGAACGCGCCCACGTCGTCGGAAGTGGTCGCACGGTCGACGAAGTACCTGGTTACCTCGGGAATGGACACCTCCTTGGCGGCGATCACACCGGCAAGTTCGACGGCGGACAGTTGATGGAGATCAGTCATCTGGCAACACTCCTTGTAGGTCGATAGACACTTGTAATTTCGATACGCGTATCGCTATTGTTGTCAGCATGGTATCCGAATCCGCCGGCTCCGCAAGGGCCGGCCGACCAAAAGCATTGAGTCACAGACAGATTCTCGATGCCGCGGCAGAGATTGCCGATACGGACGGCCTGGATGCGGTGTCATTTCGGGTACTCGCCGAGCGACTCGGCATATCGCCGATGTCCGTCCACCGCACAACCGGCGGCATCGACGCCTTGAGGCGAGACCTGATCTCCACCCTCGTAGGCGAAGCGGTCTCGTCGATCGACTGGCCGACCGACTGGCGCGAGGTTGCCCGCACGTTCGCCTACGGACTCCACGATCTCCTGATGCGCCATCCCCTGGTCTTGGAAGCCCATCGACAGGCATCACTGGAAGCACCCGGCGCCGACGACACTGCCCACCGAGTCGTCAGCGCCCTTTCCCTGGCCGGCCTCGAGGACGAACAGGCCACGTACGCGTACGGCGCCCTGCATGATTTTGTAACCGGACACGTCGCAATTCAATTGGGACGCGGAGCTTTCGACAGTGCACCCGCTGATCGACGCGATGCATCGGTCTTCGCACTTCATCACGATCCCGCCCGAAGATTCGAATTCGGAGTCGCTCTCATCCTGGACGGTGTGGCGTCGATCGCGCAGCAAGGAAGCACAACATGACAAGCAGCGTGACGACAACCGAAATTCGTGACGCCTCCGGGCGCCGTATCGCGTTCTGCGAGTATGGCGATCCGACTGGCCACCCGGTAGTCGTGGCCCACGGATCACCTGGCAGCCGATACGAAGGGCTCTCACTCCACAACGCGTCTTCGACGGCAAGCATACGGCTGATAGTCCCCGATCGACCCGGCTTCGGACGCACGGATCCATACACGGACAAGGGATTTCATTCCTGGGACGACGACTACGTCGCCCTGGTCGATCACCTCGAGTTGGACTCGGCCACACTGATGGGTTTCTCCGGAGGCGGCGGTTACGCGCTCGCAGTCGCTGCAGCCGTTCCCGAACGAGTCTCGAAACTGGTGCTGGCGTGCGCCATGATCCCCGGGGCACCGCGAGATACTTTGCGACGCAGAATAAAACTGGTATCCGCGTTGTACTTTGCCGCCAACTGGGCTCCCCGTGTGGCCGGCGCAATGCTCGCAGGAACCGGGGTGTTCTCCAAGCTACGCAGCGACTCCGTCTCGATCTGGCCGGCCGCCGATCAGGCCGTCATGACCGACGAGTCGCATCACCCCGCCCTCCAATTGGATTCATCCGAAGGGATCGCGCAGGGCGGATCGGCAGCGGTTGTCGACTTGGCTCGGTATCGCCATGAGGTGCCAGGGCTCTTCCAATCCATCTCGGTACCAACAGTTTTCCTACACGGATCCGAAGACGGAAACGTACCCATCGAAGTTGCCCGCTGGGCACACTCGTTGATCCCACACTCTCGCTTCGAAGAGATCAGCGGGGGCGGCCATCTGTTCGTCGTCGCGGACCCCACTCCACTCATTCGCGCCCTCGCTTAATTCCCACTTGACCCGAACGGGTGTTCGAGTACCCTGTGTGTAGGGGATCGGGGGATTCAATGAGTGTCTTGTTGTCGGATGTGGTGTCTGGTTCTGCGGTGGGATTACGCGGACGCCTGTGGCAGTTGACTGCCGCCGAGTTACGGGCTGCTGCTGTCGAGGCGAGTGCGGAGATTCTTCGCCTGGAAGCGGTGCGGGTAGCGGTGGTGGACGAACTGTCGATGCGCCCGGACGATCAGGTGATCGCGTCCCGCGGGGTGGGTGCGTGGTTGGCGGCGAACACGATGTTGCAGGTTCGGGACGGGAAGAAGATCGCCGCCCTGGGTGCGGCGCTGCGGCCGTTTCCCGCGGTGGCAGCGAGATTCGATGTTGGGGATTGCTCGTTCGATCACGCCGTGTTGATCGTGGCGTTCTGTGAATCTCCGCCGAAGGGGATGCCGGAGGAAGCGCTACCGAAGTGCATCGACCTGCTGCTCGCAGCAGCCTCGGGCGTGGAAGCGACAACGACGAAGGTGCGGCACGTCATCGCGACTTTGGAGCGGTTGTTCGAATCCGATGAGATTCCACCCGCCGAAGACGTCGACCGGAACGAGCTCCGCATCGCCTCGACATTGAATGGTCGGGTGGTGGTGCGCGGCGATTTCGACGCTCTCACCGGCGAAATGCTGCTCTCGGCCCTGTCGAATTTGACGATGCCCACCCCCGCGCCGGACGGAACTCCCGACGCACGGTCGGCGGCGAAGCGGACCGCGGACGGGTTCACCGAACTGATCCGCCGGTACCTCGACTGCGCCAAGACCGGAACCGATGGTGGTCAGCGTCCGCATGTGAACGTGCACATCAATGCTCGCGATTTGGCTGAGCATCGGGATTGTGCCGCCGCGCCTTCTGATGGTGAAGAGTCCCCGTCGGATCTTGATGTCGGGCACATGCCATGGTTGGGACCGCTGTCGGTGTCTCAGACGAGGTTGTTGGGGTGTGATTGTTTCCTGTCCACCGTCCTACTGGACGATCACGGCGCGCCGCTCGATGCGAGACCCGGAAAACGGTTGGTCAACGCCGAACAGCGCGTGGCGCTGATCGCCCGCGACAAGGGCTGCGCCTTCCCCGGCTGCACATGCGTACCGGCGTGGACCGATGCGCACCACATCCGGCACTGGGCCAACGGTGGTCCGACGGTGATGAACAACCTTGTCCTACTCTGCCGTTCACACCACCGACTGATGCACCGCAAAACGGGGTTCGTCGGAAAATGGGAAATCCGCATCGGCGTCGACAACAAACCGTGGTTCATCCCGCCGCCCTCGATCGACCCCGGGCAGCACCCCAGGCCGGCGAACACAACATTCAAAACCTGAGAAGAGCTTCTCGGGGACAACAGAACACGGCCCAGCACCGCATCGAGGAGATCTCGATGCGGTGCCAGAAGCCATGCTCAGCCCAAGTCGGCGACGATCCGCTCGGCGAGTGGCTTCGACGACGCCGGGTTCTGACCGGTGTAGAGCTTCCGGTCCACCACGACGTAAGGCGACCAGGCATCAGCCTTCGAGAATTTGCCACCCAACTCGCGTAGTCGAGTTTCGAGCAGCCACGGAGCCTTGTCCGCCAGACCAGCCTGCGTCTCCTCTTCGTTGGTGAACGAGGTCAGCTGATAGCCGTCGAACAGCCAGCTCCCATCGGACCTCTTCGCCGGCAGGAGTGCCGCCGGTGCGTGACAGACCGCCGAGACCACCTTGTCTGCATCCAAGAAGTTCACGAGAAGCTCGCCGAAGGATGCCGACACCGCAAGATCTTCCATCGGTCCATGTCCACCTGGTACGAAAACCACGTCGTAGTCGGCGGCGTTTGCGTTCTCGAGAATCTCCGGCGAATCGAGCACAGGCTTCAGATCGGCGATGTACTTGCGCATACGGTCAGCGCCTTCTTGCCCGCCGTTGACCTCGGGCGCCAGGCTCCCCTCGTCCACAACGGGGGCTTTACCGCCCGGCGTCGCGATCACGATGTCGTAGCCGGCGTCGACGAAAACGCGATGCGCCTCGACCAGTTCTTCCGCCCAGTACCCGGTCGGGTGGGCAGTTCCGTCGTTCAGCGTCCAGTGATCTGCAGAAGTGACTGCAAACAACAGCTTTGTCATCGCGCAACCTTTCGTCGTAGTCAGGAACCGTCGTAGTCAGGAACCGTCGTATTCAGGAACCCGGGACACGAAACCCCGGAGAACGCTCCACTGGATGAAACGCACTCACCGGAAGGGAATTCCGCATCGCCGGTTCCAGTGCGACTTCTCACTAATGGACATGCAACCCGTCATACCCACTTTCCCAACTCGGGCATCTGGGTCGAGCAGCGCGATCAGGCCAAAACGAAAGCCACGGCAAAAAGTGTCCAGGCGGCTGCGAGAACCGTCGACGCAGCAGTAACTATCCCGGTCACGGCTGGCCGAGTACTGCGGTTGCGTGCCGCGATGATCCCGACCGTCATCAAGGTCAGCGCCAACAGGAATGACAGAACCACGATTTTCACCAGCAACCCCTTCGACGTCGGCCAACAGGGCCGGAGACCATTTAGATAGTACACAAATAGATCGTGCATTAATTAAACTGCGAGGCCGTCAGGTAAATCTTGACAACATCCGATTAGAACTGTCAGGCTATTCCTGACGAAAGGCGAATTTCTCATGGAAGACCTGATCGAGCACGCTCTGACCGCAGAAATCGATGCTGCCGCCATTACGACGGCCAACGCCGCGATCACCGAGGCCGGCGCTCAGGCGGACAAAATTGTCGGTACGGACCCCTTACCTGGCAGCGCCGAGTGGGAGGCGGAACAAGACACCGATATCCCGGCGCAGCGCCAGATGGCGTGGCAGTTGGCAAGTTTCCGGATTCAACTTGCCGCGGGCATCGATTCGACGGCAAGCGTCATGAGCCTGCGCAGATTCGGCGCAACGTGGGCAACCATCGGCCGCGCGGCCGGAATGACCCGACAGTCCGCGCACGAACGATGGGGTCGTCGTGTCTCGGACATGCTCGACCCATACGGAGTCGGAATGCCGCCCATGGTGCCGAATGACGATCCAACTGAGCCCTGACTACAAATCGCGTGACTACTGATCCGGCAGCAGCGCATCAGCTTTCGCGACCAGCACTGCACGCTCACGCTCATTCCCAGCCAGCCGGGCCGCTTCGAGGAGTTCGGTTCGAGCTTCCCTGGATCGGCCGAGCTGACTGAGCAACTCACCCCGAACGCTCGGAAGCAGGTGGTAGCCGGCCAGTTCACCTGAAGCGACAAGCTTGTCGACGAATTCGAGTGCTGGGGCCGGACCGTATGCCATGGATACCGCCGCCGCATGATTGAGGTCGACCACGGGCGAGGGCGCCAGTTGCGCCAAAGCCTCGTAGAGTATGACGATCTTCTTCCAATCGGTGTCATCGAAAGTTGCTGCTCGAGCATGACATTCGGCTATCGCGGCCTGCAAACCGTAGGGTCCGCGTCCACGCCCGACGGCGTCAGCCCGCTCTAGCGCGGCAAACCCTCGTGAGATATGAAGGCGATCCCACCGAGTCCGGTCTTGGTCCGCAAGCAGGATGGGATCACCCGTCGAAGTTGTCCTGGCACCGAATCGCGAGGCTGTCAGTTCCATCAACGCGACGAGGCCGTGCACCTCGGATTCCCCCGGGACCAGTTCGGCCAGTATCCGAGCCAGCCGCAGCGCTTCAGCACTCAGATCCGCGCGCATCCACTCGTCCCCGGAGCTGGCCGCATACCCTTCGTTGAACACCAGATACAGCACACCGAGTACAGCGCCCAGTCTTTTCGAAAATTCCTCTCGACCTGGAACTTCGAATACCGCTTTCGAGGCGGTCAACGCCTTCTTCGCGCGGACTATCCGCTGCTGCACTGTTGCCGTCGGCGTCAGGAATGCTTTGGCAATTTCTTCCGTGGTCAACCCGCCCACTACCCGAAGAGTCAAGGCTACCTGCGCTTTTCGATTCAACACAGGATGACAGGCAATGAACATCAGGCGAAGGACGTCGTCGTCGATCCGATCCGGATCCCAGCTGACGTCATCGAAGTGCGAAGCGTCGTTCTCGAGTTCACGCGCGAAGTGGGCGTAGCGTTCGTCCAACTTCTCGCGTCGTCGCCATCCGTCAATTGCCCGTCGTGTCGCAACAGATGTCAGCCAGGCAGCTGGATTTCGCGGAACCCCGGCGGCAGGCCATTGCTCGACGGCTTCGAGCAGGGCCTGCGCGGCCAGGTCCTCGGCAAGATCAAGATCCCCGACGGTGCGAGTCAACGTGGCGACGATCTTCGCGGATTCGATACGCCAGACCGCGTCGACAGCCGTTCTCGTTGCTTCTCGCACCGCCTCGTCGGTCATGGTTCAGCCTGCGACCGGACGATCGGTGCCGAGCTCTTCGCGCCAGCCGGCTTCTTTCTGGATGTACTCGTTGTCCTGATCGAAGTCCGACATCTCACTCACGCGGCGCACCTCGAGCTTGCTGCCCGGCCCCAACGGGCAGCGCTTTGCCCATTCCAGGGCTTCATCCTTGGTCGACGTCTGGATGATCCAGAAGCCGGAGAACAACTCCTTCGTCTCTCCGTACGGGCCGTCGGAAACCAGCGGAGGATCGGACTCGAAATCGACGATGAACCCCTCCTCCATGGCCAACCCCTCACCGGCCAACAAGACACCGGCCTTGATCAGGGACTCGTTGTACTGACCCATCGCGGCGATGATCTCGTCGAAATCCATGTCCTTGGATGCTTCGATGGCCTCGTCGGTGGAACGCATGATCAGCATGTACTTCATGAGAATCTCCTTCGTTTGTGGACCGCTTTGTTCGGTCCCTCTGCCTACACGTCGAACGGCACACTCACCGATCGACAAACTTCCGAAAGTTTTTTCCCGAGGACAAAACCGCCGGTCTGGATGCGCTGCTCACGCTATCGGCAGACGGGTCGCCGGGCAGGTCAGAAGTCGAGAAATCCCGGCACAACTTCACGAACGAGGCCGTTCGCGTCAGTGCTCCCGTAGAAATACACCGACCCGTAACCGAATAGGTACTCCTCTACGAACTCGGGTTGCGACTGCGAACCCACCGGCCACCCCTCCTCATTGATCTGGAACAGGAAATTGTGTCCGTCTGACTCGACGGCGTTGGCATAGGACGGTTCGTTCTGGATGAGCACGGGTTGCGGAGCGATCAACACCAACGGCATCGCCTCGTCATCCGTTGGAGTCTTGATCAACGCCGCGCTCCCCAAGCCCCCATGCCTCCCGACCGATTCCGCATTTCGCGATGACGGCGCATGCACGACTGCGCGAACCCCGATGTTCGGGTATTCGAGGTCGTCGTCGCCGATAGAGAAGCCGCGACGGATGAAGACGGAAAGCTCTCGCTCACCGAGCCACGTGGCCGTGTGGGCCGCAAGCGTCAGAAGGTATTCGTGTGTCTGCAGAATCGGCTGTCCCGCGAAAACCTGCGGCGGATGTCCACCGATCCGAGCCCTGATCGCCGAATCGCTCGAGTCCACCCCGAGATGTACTGTGTCCACCGGCGTCATCCTAGAGAGATCCGACGGGCGTCGGATGGCGACTCCCCAATTCCCTACACGCCGCTGGTGACGCAGGCCACATTCAAGCTGGATGATGAATGCATGACAACATTCCCCACTCTCGACCCCGAACTCGCCGCAGCACTCACCATGCTCCCGAAGGTCGACTTCTCGGACCTTCCCAACGCGCGGGCCACCTATGACGCACTGGTCGGCACAATGTTGGTCGACCTGTCATTCGACGGAGTCACGCTTCGCGAGCTGTCCGCCCCTGGCCTGAACGCCGATCCGGCGGTCACGATTCGCTTCTTCACTCCGGATAACACCGCCGGACCTATCCCTGTTCTGCTCTGGATTCACGGCGGCGAATTCGCAATCGGCACAGCAGAATCCAGCGATCCATTCTGTGTCCAGGTAGCGCGCGAACTAGGATTCGCCGTCGCCAACGTGGAGTACCGCCTCGCTCCCGAGACACCCTTCCCCGGGCCCGTCAACGACTGCTACGCCGCGCTCATGTACATCCACGAACACGCCGAGGAACTCGGTGTGGATCCCAGCCGCATCGCAGTCGGCGGGCAGAGCGCAGGCGGTGGACTGGCCGCGGGCACCGTGCTCAAGGCCCGCGACGAGGGCGTTGTGCCCATCGCATTCCAATTCCTCGAAATCCCCGAACTCGACGACCGTCTGGCAACGGTCTCGATGACGAACTTCGTCGACACACCCTTGTGGCACCGCCCCAACGCCATCCTGTCGTGGAAGTACTATCTCGGCGAGTCGTACTCAGGTCCCGCAGATCGGGACGTCTCCATTTACGCTGCCCCGTCCCGGGCTACCGATCTCACAGGTCTACCGCCGACCTACCTTTCCACCATGGAACTCGACCCGCTCCGCGACGAAGGAATCGAATACGCCCTTCGACTGCTGCAAGCGGGCGTCAGCGTCGAATTGCACTCGTTCCCCGGGACCTTTCACGGGTCGGCACTTGTCGCTACCGCAGCGGTCAGCGAAAGAGGTGCCGCCGAAGCCCTCACGGCGCTCCGGAGAGGGTTGCGTTCGCTGTCGCCAGTCTCGTAGCGTTGCGAGATGCAAGGACTGATGTACCGGCTTGCCGAGCTCGACGCAGACTCGGCGGGCTTGGTACGCGTCATCGACTACTTCGACACCCTCGTGCGGCACGGCGCCGACACAGCATCATTGCTGCGCGCGAGCGCACAGTTGGCGGACTGCGTTGTGGGCATCGAGATCGTCGAACACGGTAACAAGAAGAATTCACGTCGTTGCGACCCGCGCGGCCGATGGTCTCCCGAATCCTGTCTCGCCCCCAGCATTACCAGGGAGATTGCCGTCGACGATGATGTTCTCGGGAGAGTATGGATCGAGCGTCCTGGTGCGAACTTGCCACTCGACGAGATGCTCGTCGACCGAATGGCTCTGACTGCCTCGATAATCCTGCAGCCCCGCCGCTTACCTACCGAAGCCGAGCACACCCGCAATCTGCTCTTTCCGATGGACGAGTTGACCGTACTCACTTCGTGCGCCGGTCTCGGGATTGAACCCGGCACCCCAGTCCGTGTTGTCGTATCCACGGTTTCCTCGGGTGCGGCGAACAGCACTGCACGTCTTACCATTTCGAAGGATTGCATCCCCGGCAAAGCCATCAGGGTAGAGGCTGACGGAGAATATCTGGATATTGTGAAGGATTCGTTCACACCGACAACCGGACTGTTCGAGGCAGCGTTGGCGTCATCCATCCGCGCCGGAATATCCTTGGCTGCAGCCGCTTCCGAGATGCACACGATAATCAGCACAGCACGATTCGCTCACACTCAGACCTCGGTAACAACACCGATCGTGAACGCCGACAGCTTCGGCGCGCTCAACCTCCTGGCGCCCGGATCGCACATCGATCACACGAAAATCCCGGATTTGGTTCTTGCCAGACGGATTGGCGACACCAAGCAGGGATCGGAGCTGCTGGAAACCTTGAGGACATATCTGCGATCCGGAACATTGAGGGCCACGGCGGATACCATGCATCTCCATCACAGCAGCGTCGCGCACCGGTTGTCAAAGCTGTCTCAGCACGTCGGCTTTCACGTTGACACCGTCGAGAACCGAGCACGCGCAACCGCAATGATGCTGGTTCTCGACGCCGAATAGATCCGGCCCAGGATCAGTCACGGCGAAGCAGTTGACGATCTTTCGCGTTCGGCGAGCGCAACGAACGGCGCAAGCGCTGGATTCGGATTGTCCTGTCGATAGGTGACAGCAACATCGAGAGTTGGTTGTTCACCGACGATTTCGCACAGATGGATACCCGGAATGCGGAGCATCCTTGCCCGCCCCTGAGGGATCGGCGCAATTCCCACTCCGTCCGATACGGCATGGAGGACCTGCTCGTCGTCAGCTTCGAATCGAACGATATTGGGAGTGCCGTCCGGCCAAAGCTGTTCGAGAGTACGCGAATACATGCCCGGAGCGTTTGCCTCGGGCCAGAACACGACGGGAATGCCGACCAGGTCCCCGAGTTCGAGGGTCGTTCGACTCCCGAACGGATGATCCGCGGGCACCGCCACCAGGATTGGTTCGGTGTCGAGGACGATCAGGGGAAGTTCGCGATCACCGTCTTCGAGTGGCGGCCGGACGACCGCGACGTCGACTGCTCCGTTTCGGACGAGATCAACTGTCTGCGCCGACGTGCCACGATGAACGACGACCTCCACGCCCGGGTAGAGCTTTCGATAGGTGCTGACCAGATCCGCTACTGCGCCGCCGGCCCACGAGCGGGTGTAAGCGATGCGCAGTTCTCCGTCCACGCCGCGCGCAGCCAATCGGATTCGTTCGACCGCCCGGTCGGCACACCCGAGCAAGAAGCGCGCCTCTCGTACCGCTACTCGGCCGGCGTCGGTGAAGGTGAACTGCGGACCTCGACGATCCACCAAAGGCACTCCGAGTTCGCGCTCGAGAACCTTGATCTGCTGACTGAGCG
The DNA here is from genome assembly GCF_042728675.1 of Rhodococcus sp. NPDC060176. NCBI lineage: Bacteria > Bacillati > Actinomycetota > Actinomycetes > Mycobacteriales > Nocardiaceae > Rhodococcus > Rhodococcus sp. NPDC060176. Next base: position 280,687 of record NZ_JBHWYS010000001.1, on the reverse strand, counting down.
CCGACTGCGCGACGTAGACGTTCGCGGCGGCGCGAGTGAAGCTGCCATGATCCGCGAGAGCGATCAGATAACGGGCGCGCTGCAGGTTCATACGGCGATTATAAGAAGAACAGATGGTGGTGTCACTACTTGGTCTTGGACATGGCATCACCTGAGGTCGGAGGATCGAGGTCACGCTGCTCTACCGCTTGTCTCCCGAAATATTGTCTCCCGAACGATCACAAGGTTGAACATGAATCCCCGTACACTCGCCGAACCGCGCGAATCTGGAACGGACGCGAGACTCCTCGACGCCGTCGCGGAGATCGTCGGTAAAGCGCATGTCCTCACCGATCCCGAACTGATCGAGGGCTACACGCGCGACTGGACGGGACGTTGGATCGGCGACGCGATCGCGGTCATCCGTCCTGGTAACACTGCCGAAGTGTCTGCGGTCCTTCGAGCATGCTTCGACGCGGGGGTACCTGTGACGCCCCAAGGCGGCAACACCGGACTGGTCGGTGGCGGAATCGCCTCGGCCGGGTCCGTGGTGCTGAGTACCAGACGGTTGGAGACGATCGAGTCCGTCGATCCCATCGGCCGGACAATCGCAGCCGGCGCCGGCGTGACCGTTGCCCGCGCCGACCTGGCCGCATCTGCACACGGTCTCCGGTTCGGAATCGATTTGGCATCAAAGGAATCCGCGACACTCGGCGGCATCGTCGCTACCAACGCCGGTGGTACGCGCATGGTCCGATACGGAAACACGCGGGCACAGATCCTCGGTATCGAGGCAGTGCTCGCCGACGGTTCCGTCTTGAGCAGATGGACGCCACTCGTCAAAGACAATGTCGGATACGACATTCCAGGCCTTCTTGCCGGCAGCGAGGGAACTCTTGCCGTCATCACCAAAGTATTGATGAAGCTGGTCACCCCGGCGACCGACACCCAGGTTGTACTCGCCGGCGTAAGCGACATCGAGCAAGCGTTGCATCTATGTAATCGCGTGCGGCAGAGCGGATTGACCGTCGAAGCCGCCGAGATCATGACTGACGACGGCATCGACCTCGTCTGCGCACACACCGACGCCCGTCGTCCGTTCGGCGCCCCTTCGCCGATGTACACACTCATCGAGGTGTCGTCGCCGCGCGAGACGGAAGAGTCACTCCTCGAAGTTCTCTCCGACTCTGCCGATCTCATCGAGGACGCGACGGTCGAACCTGGACCCGCTCGAAAACTGTGGACCCTGCGGGAGAGTCACACCGAAAGCATCAGCGCTTCGTCGACGACACCGGTTGTAAAGCTGGACATCTCCGTGCCCTTGTCCGTGATGGGCATGTTCATCGGGAACCTTCGAGAGACGTTGGACGAGCGATTCCCCCTCGTGCGGCCAATCTTGTTCGGGCACTTCGCCGACGGAAACATTCATGTGAACCTCCTGGATGCCGCCCCTGGGGTCGCACACGAACTGACCGATACGGTCTTCCAACTCGTTGCCGCCCACCATGGAAGCATCAGCGCCGAGCACGGGATAGGTCGCGCGAAGTCTCCGTGGGTAACGCTGGGGCGCACGAACACCGACATCACCGCGATGCAGTTGATCAAATCGTCCTGGGACCCGCGTGGAATCCTCAATCCTGGAATACTGTTGCCGGAAAAGGTCGGGTAAGCAAAAAGGCGGTCGCGTGCAGGATCTTTACGTCGTCACTCATCCTCATGCCGAACACACAGCGCAGGACGTCGTCGGCGGTTGGCACAATTCGGTTCTCACCCCGTCCGGTCGGCGCGATGCAGAATTGATCGCGGCAGCCCTGAAGCGACGACGCACAGGAAATTCGCGCCCGATCCGCATCACCTCGTCGGACCTCCGTCGTTGCGCCGAGACATCTACGATTATTGCCCGGACACTCGGCACTCCGGTGACAACGGATTCACGATTGCGCGAAATCAGCTTCGGAGAAGCCGAAGGACGCCCGAACTCGTGGCTCGCCCAGCGCCAGGTGCCGGCTCCCGACACCAACCGCCTCGATCACCGTGGCCCCGTTGCCGGTGCCGAGACTCGCCGCGACATCGCATCGAGGGTCGGCGAATGCACCCGCGAACTGATGACCGATCTCGACCATGATCATATTGTCGTAACACACGGCTTTGCACACACATTCGTAGTCTCCGCCTGGCTGCAGATCCCCATCGAAGCCGCAGGGTTTGCGACTTTCGCGACCACACCGGGTGCAATCACTCATCTCCAGCACGACGACTACTGGCGCAATCGAACTCTCGCACAGCTAGCCGATACCTCGCACCTGGACTGTGGCACGATGCCTTGATGCGCCATGTCTCCGACGACGAACGCCGTGCACGCATGGGCGTACGTCATGCGCTTGCTCCCTCGTTCCGTGTCGATTCTCCGGAAGCTGCGACTCGGGCGATGACGGTGCTTCACGCCACCGAATCAGCGACGGTCTATCTGTCTTGCTGGGCGAGGGTTCGATCCTTAGATGCCGCCGATGTCGACCGCGCCTTGTACGACCGACGCAGTGTCGTCAAGCAATTGGCCATGCGCCGCACGCTCTTCACCTTTCCCCGAGACTTGCTGCCGGCCGCGTGGTCGAGTGCGTCCGCCCGCGTCGCCAACACCGAGCGCGCCAGAATGTCCAAGGATGTGGTCAAAGCCGGACTCGCCCTCGACGGCAACGAGTGGCTCGATCGAGCACGCTCCGAGGTATTGACACTGCTCACCGGTACACCTGAGGGGCTTTCAGCGCTCGAGGTTCGCCAAGCAGTGCCAATGATCGATGTGAAGGTCGAGGGCTCGGCAGGTGAATTCTGGTCGGCGCCCAGGGTTCTCACGCACCTCGGGGCGACCGCAGACATCATGCGGGGCACCAACACTGCCCGCTTCCCCGTCTCACGCCCACTGTGGACCCTCACTCGACACTGGCTCGACGACGCCCCCGCCGACCTCGAATCTGCCGACCTCAAACCCGTCGACCTCAAACCCGGGGACGGATACCGAGAAATAGTCCGGCGCTGGCTCTACACCTTCGGACCGGGAACGGAAGACGACATCGTCTGGTGGCTGGGCTCGACGAAGACGGTCGTCCGGGCCGCCCTCGCCGAACTCGACGCCGTTGCAGTCTCACTCGACGGAGGCGACACCGGCTGGTTGCTACCCGATGACGTCGCCACGGTGCCTGATCCAGGTCCTTGGGTGGCACTCCTACCGGTGCTCGACCCGACGGTCATGGGGTGGAAGAACCGTGACTTCTACCTCGGCCCGCACCGCAACCAACTCTTCGACACCCGCGGTAATGCCGGCGCCACCGCTTGGGTCGACGGTCGCGTCGTGGGGTGCTGGATCCAAGACGAAACCGGTGTTGTGCACGTTCAATTGCTCGAGAGCGTGCCGGCGTCTACGCGACGCTCTCTCGATGCCGAGGCGGCGCGCCTCACCGAGTGGCTGGGCGGCGTCAGAATCGGCACCGGTTACGTCTCACAGGCGATGAGGCACGACGTTCCCGAACCTCCCGCCGGCACTAGTGCCCGGTGATGGCGTCAGATCCCGATTGCCAGATCGTCGATATCTGCAAGCGTGCCGCCGCTTTCGAGGATGCTCGTGTAGTTCCGAAGTCGGTTCTGATCGATCTCGGTGGTGCTGACCCCGCGCTTCCAGTAGCCGAAGACAACCACGTCATCCTTCGCCAGGCCGACTATCTTTCGGAAATGCGCTCGGATAGCACGCATCTCGTCGCGCTCCCCGGCTCCCCACACCGCGTAGTCCCCTGGATTCTCGAGCTCGAGAGCATACTCGGCGAGGCGTTCCTCGACGTGGTGCAATTCGAGACCGGGGATCACGGGCAGTTCCGCGAACGCCTCGGCGTCACCGGTGGCGACCCAGCCGACGCCGGTCAGGCCCTCGGGCCACTGAAGCAGAATCGAATAGAGAGCGGGTATTGCGGTGTCGTCGGCGAACAGCGCGACGCGGCGACCAGCGATCTCGGGAACGAGGAAGTGCGGGCGAGGACCGGTGAGCGAGAACGAGTCACCCACACGGCGCTCGTCGGCCCACCTCATCATCGGGCTGGTGTGCCCGTGCAGCACGACGTCGAAGGTCATCGAACCACTCGACGCGTCGAAAGTGCGCACCGTGTAGACACGAGAGATGTCGCCGTACTGCGGACCTAGCTGAATGCGGAATGCGACGTTGGGACGCAACCAATTCGGATCATCCGCCGACGAGGTCAAGTGGACCGTGATGCGCAGGATACTCTCGGTCGGGCGTTCGACGCGTTCGACGACGGCGACCACATCGTTGAGGCCACGGTCATGGTCTTCGCCGCGTGGCGCTTTTGCCGACGCAGTGGTTTCAGTTTCTTCGGGTCGGGATTCTTCAGGTCTAGGTGAGGTGGTCATCGTTTTCTCCTGATCGTGGTTTCAGCTTTGGGCGGGTAGCGGGGTGACAGGTCGGCGATCTCGCGGAACAACCAGTGGCCGTCCGGTTTCCGGATCTTCGAGAACCAGAGCCTCGAGGTCGAACACTTCGCGCAACAACTCGGGGGTGAAGACCTCCGAGGCACCGCCCTGCATGACGATTTTTCCGGACCGCATCGCGACCACATGCGTGGCATATCTGGCCGCGAGGTTCAGGTCGTGCAGGACCGCGACCAATGTTCGACCGGACTGGTGAAGTTGGGAACAGAGGTCGAGAACTTCGATCTGATGGGCGATGTCGAGAAAGGTGGTCGGTTCGTCGAGCAACAACACCGGGGTGCGCTGCGCGAGTGTCATCGCTATCCACACACGTTGTCGTTGCCCACCGCTCAACTCGTCTACCAATTGATCTGCTGCGTCACGCATTCCAACCTCGGTCAGCGCCTCGGAGACAACGCGCTCGTCTTCGGGTGACCATTGGCGCATCATGCTCTGGTACGGATATCTGCCGCGGGAGACGAGGTCGGCGACACTGATCGCTCCGGGGGAAAGCGGGGACTGCGGCAACAGAGCGATCCGCCGGGCCACTTCTTTGGTGCGGTAGGACCGAATATCGTTACCGCCTAGCACAACCCGACCCGATCGGGGTGTGAGCATTCTGCCGAGCGCTCGGAGCAATGTCGACTTGCCGCACCCGTTCGGTCCGACGACCACGGTAAACCCGCCGTCGGGGATCTCGAGACTCAACTCGTCCACGATGGTTCGATCGGCGTACCGAAGCTCGATCTTCTCAGCGCGCAGCCTTGATGTCGAAGTGGTCATGAATCTCTTTCGTAACGAGGTTTTTTCAGGCCTGACGCGCGAGCAGCCAGATCAGATAGGCACCGCCGAGCAGACTGGTGACAAGACCGACCGGAGTGCGGAGACCGACCTCGACCGCTTGCGCGATCAAGTCGGCGCCCGCCAACAGAACTGCGCCGAGCAGGAAGGAGGTTGCGACAAGAACACCGCTGCGCCGTGCCAACCGGCGTGCGATCTGGGGAGCGGCGAGCGCAACAAATGCGATGGGACCGGTGGCGGCTGTCGCTGCTCCGGTGAGCGCGACCGCAAGCAGGATGCTGGCGAATCGGTATCGCTCCACGGAGATTCCGAGCGAAGACGCTGCGTCGTCGCCCATCTCCATCATGGTGACGCGCCTGGACACCACGACGAGAGCGGGAACGAGAACACCAACGGCGATCGCAACACTGACCGCGTGCGGCCAACCGCGCCCGGTCAGCGAACCGGCCGTCCATTGCTGCACCACGGTGGCGTCGTCGATATCCGCGCGCACCACCAGGAAAGACATCACGGCGCTCAGCATCGCGCCCACTCCGATGCCGACCAGGACAAGGCGAAGGCCGCCGCTGACCCCTTCTTTACGTGCCAGGGCGTACACGAGCAAGGCGGTCAGCATGCCGCCGAGAACAGCGGCGCCCGCGGTCTGCAGTACCCCGCCGCCGAAGAACACGATCTGGACCACCGCCGCTGTCGCAGCGCCGGTGGTAAAACCGATGATGTCCGGCGAGCCGAGAACGTTGCGCGAAAGCGTCTGAAAAACTGCGCCCGCCACACCGAGGCTGCCGCCCACCCCGATCGCCGTGATCAGCCGTGGCAGACGGCGGTTCTGGACGGACCGAACCGCCGCCGCGCTGCCTTCGCCGTGCAGGGCGCGCCACACCTCACCCAACGACAGGTCCAGGGTCCCGTACATCAGCGTGGCAAACGAGAGTGCCGCCAGTGCCGCACTGATTGTCATGGCTACGAACAGCACTCGCGGGACGATTCGCCACGACCCCGACCCGATTCGAACTACCCAGCCGCGAAACAGCGGTGGGACCGGCTGCGCTGCAATCATGTTCACAGCGACGCCACCCTCCGCGAGCGAACGAGCGCGACAAACAACGGGCCGCCGAGCACAGCCACTGCTATCCCCGTCTGGAGGTCTCCCGGTGCGGCGGCAACGCGGCCGAGAACGTCGGCCAAGAGCAGGAACGCCGGCGCGACGACGAGCACGCACGGCAGAAGTAACCGCAGATCCGGTCCGACAACGCCACGCACGATGTGCGGCGCAGCGAGGCCCACGAAGCCGAGCGGGCCTACGGCCGCAGTAGCGGCTCCCGCCAGCAGGATGACTGCAACAGCGGACCCGATCCGGGCGGGTCCGGTGCGGGCGCCGAGCCCTTTGGCGACGTCCTCGCCTAGCGCGATCGCATTGAGTGGTCGAATCAGCAACAACGACAACGTGATACCGACAATGACGAAGGGCAGGATGGTGACGACGACGTCGCCGCCGCGGCCCTGCAACGAGCCGACCGCCCAAAAACGGAACTGATTGAATGCGGCCTCGTTGCTGATGAGAACCATGCTGGTGAGCGCCGTGATCGCCGTCGCCACAGCGGCACCGGCGAGCGCCATGCGCGCTGGGGTCGCGGCGCTGCGATGCGCCGACCCCAACATGTACACACCTACCGAGGCAATGGCCGCGCCGGCGAGCGCGAACCACAGATAACCGCCGACCGAGGTCACCCCCAGATAGGCAATCGCAATCACAACTGCCGCTGACGCTCCGGCGTTCACCCCCAGCAACCCCGGATCAGCCAGAGGGTTGCGGGTGATCGACTGCATCAGCGCACCGGCCAGTCCGAGCGCGGCCCCGACGACAAGCCCGAGAATTGTTCGAGGCAACCGCGATTCGATCACGATGAGGTGCTCGTTGTTGCCGGCGTCGTAGGAAAGCACTGCGTCGATCACAGTGGAGGCCGGGATGTTACGAGAGCCGAGGACGAGTCCACCGATGGATGCCAGCACGATCACGACGACGGAGGCGGCGACCAACAACCCCGCACGCGCGGCTGTCCCAGACCGCAGCGGTGCTTCAATCTGGGACTGCGCAGAAGTGGTCACGCGATCATCCACCGAACGTGGACACCAGTAGCTCGACTGTCTGCTTCGCACTGAAGTAGTCGAGACGGAAAGCTGCAGTTCCCATCGTGTAGACCCGATCACCCTTGACCGCAGGTTGATTCGCAAGGAGCGGGTCGGCCGCGAGTTGCTTCTCCACGTCCTTGGGGCCCATCGAGACGGCAAACAGCGTCTGCGAACCGTCAAGTGCGGCAGACATGTTCTCGGAGCTGACGATCGCGACGCCGGAGGCACCCCGCTTGTCCGGGGCGACAAACTGTTCGGAGGGCTCGGCATAGGTGAAGCCGAGCGAGGTCAGCAGATTGCCCTGCGGGCTGTCGGCTCGGAATGTCCAGACCCCGTCGGCTCCCATGTAGACCAGTGCCGTCACCGGCTGCTCGGGAAGTTTGATCTTCCCGGCCTGCGTGGTCACCCAGCTGTCGTACTCGTCGACGGTCTTGTCGGCCTCGGTCTCGAGTCCGGTCGCCGCCCCGAGCTGAGCCGCAAGCTCCTCCCAGGAGCTGGCGCCGTAGTCGAGAAGAACGGTGGGCGCGATATCGCTCAGCTGTGCGTAGGCGTCGAGCGTCGAGTCGCCGCCGTTGGCGGACCCGATGATCAGATCGGGCTCGAAGGTCTCGATCGCGTCGAGGTCCAGCTCGAGATTTCGGTAGAGCACCTCGACGCCACGATCAGCCGCCACGTCCGACCACTGAGAGAAGAATCCCTGACTGTCGGTCATTCCCGACGGCGTTGTTGCCGCACTCGCGACCACCGGTGCACCGATCGCGAGCAGCGTGCCGGTCAAGGACGGCGAGGTGGACACGATCCGAGTCGGCTTTGCGGTGATCTCGGTGCTGCGACCACCGTGCTCGACGGTGCGCGGCCATCCCTCGGTGGACCCGGAGGTTTTCTGGGTGCCCTCGGTTCCGGTGTCACTAACTGACGAATTCGAGCAGCCGGCTAGAGCGAGGGCGACGACCGCGGCGAGTATTGCCGCCGCCGGGCGTAGAGATCTGCGCATGAGTATGTGGCTTTCTGACGGTACGAGAGTTGCCGCTGCGAACGCAGACCGACCGAGAGGTAAAGTTAGCCATACTTAAGTAGCAAGGGTTGTCCAGGAGCGCCAACGTGTTACCACTATCGGGAGGGTCGGACAAGGTCGACTTGGGGCCGATCCGCGCCGGCAGCACCGAACTCAGCACCGGCCGCTCACCACTCTTGTTCTGGGTTCTTGCAGGCAGCGGACGCGTCAGAGCCGGATCGGCCGTCCACGAGATACCGGCAGGCGAATTGCTGTGGATCCCGGCCGGCGTGCGATACGCGATGGAGACGGATTCGAATTCCGTCGCGTTCCCCATCCTGCTTCCACCCTCGGACGGCGTCACCGACGGACCAACGGCCGTGACTCGCCTGCGCGTGCCGCCGGGGTGGGAAGACAGACTGATCCACGAGTTCGTTCACAACCTGGGCTATCTGCGCGGAGACGCGGAAAGGCCGACGTCTCTGTTCGAAATGATCGCCCGGGCGGACGACGGATGCACGTCGCTGCCGCGACTGCCGCAGTCACGGGAAGCGTTCGAGATCGCGCACGCCCTGTTGCGAACACCTGGCGCCGACGACACCGAGGGACAGTTCGCGAAGCGCGCCGGGATCAGCACTCGAACGCTCCAGCGGTATTTCGTGGAGGAGACCGGCCTCACCTTCACTCGCTGGCGGCTTCGAGCGCGGATCGCCGCCTCGTTGGAGTATCTGAAGCAGGACCGCGAGATCGGTTGGATAGCAAACGAAGTCGGCTTCGAAACGGGCAGCGGATTCACTCGCGCGTTCCGAGCCCAGTTAGGAGAGAGCCCGAGCGACTATCGTCGACGGACCCGCTCCCGCCCAACCGATCGAAGTGCGCGCACAGACAATGACCAGGCATTGGTCCGCATGCTCGCACAGCCCGGACAATCCGGGGACACCGCGCCGCCGATCCCGGCCAACGCGACGTGGCCGCGCGTCAACGGCGCCCACGTCGCAGTGTGGGTCTACCGAGGCGAAGCTCGGGTGGATGTCGCCGATTGCAGCTGGGAACTGCGCACCGGCGAGGCAATGATCCTGCCTGCAGGCGTCCGCAATACCGTCACAGTTCCGATGGGTTCACTGCTGCTACCGCTCGGCTTCCGCGCCTCGAACGGGTCGACCGTTACTGCCGACGCCCTCGAGACAGTCCAGTTCTCCCGCGAACACGAATTGGCCCTGTTGCACACATTCGTCGCCGCGTACACGCCCTTGCGGCCACGTGGCCACGACGGCAACGCGGTGTTCGACATCATCGCCACCGGCCCTCTCGCGCAATCGGTTTCGAACGAATCCGTCGCCGATTCGATTGCCACGCGACTGGCAGCGACAATCGCCGCCCGGCCGGCCGACCCTCGCACACTGGACGAGTGGGCGCAGGAGTTCGGCACGGACGCGGCCCGTCTGCGCCGGGAGTTCCGGACCGAGACCGGCTCCACGTATCCGCAATGGCGCTCCCTTTCCCGGATGACCCAGGCGCGCACCCAACTGCAACTCGGGATTGCACCCGGCACGGTGTCGAGAAACCTGGGTTACGCGCACCTGTCCGCATTCAGCCGCGCGTTTCGCACTGCGCATGGGATCTCACCGCAGCGTTTCCAAGCTCAGTCCGTCGAACGCGCCCTCTGGTTGCGTTCGGAGCCGCGCGCCGCCGAGCCGAACACTCGGGTTCACACCCACTGAACGAGTTGCCACACGATTCCGTTGGGGTCGACGAACTGGCAGTAGCGCTCGCCCCACGGTTCGGTCTCCGGCTCGGTGACGACGGAGGCACCTTCGGCGGCGATTCGGGAGAACTCGGCGTCGAGGTCATCGACCACGAATGCGACGAGCATGCCCCGACCGGCCGGACCTGCGACGAAGTCGGGCTTGAACGTCCCGAGGCCGGTGCGCAGGAAGACCACGTTGACCCCTGCATCCGGATGATTCAGGGAAATGAAGCCGTCGTCGGCCATGGCCTCGGTGAAACCGAAATGGGTTTTCGCAAAGCCCGCCGACGCGTCGGTGTCGGCAACGTTCAAGGACAGAGCAGTGCTGGTGATTTTCATCGTGGCCTCCATGATCATAAACCTTGTGCAGTGCATACAGTATGCACCGTATAAGGTATACCACGGTTGAGGTATTCCCGATTCTTGGAGACGACTGATGGCACGCGAACTGATCGACCTACTCTGGCGCGATCACCCCCTCGCGCCGAAGGGTGGCGCCCGCGGCCCGCGGGCGAAGGTCACGACCTCACAGGCAGTCGACGCTGCGCTCGCCCTCGCAGATACCGAGGGGCTCGATGCCGTGACCGTGCGTCGCCTCGCCACCGACCTCGGCATCTCGGGGATGGCGCTGTACACCCACATCGGATCCCGCGACGATCTGCTGGTGCTGATGGTCGACGCCGTGCACGGAACCAGCCCCCGCCTGCCGTACGGAAGCATGACCTGGCGCCAACGGGTGCGCCGGGTCGCCGAGGAAGAACTTGCCCTCTATTCGGAGCATTGGTGGCTCCTCGACATCGCCGACCAGCGCGCCGCGTTAGGACCGGGCACGATCGCGAAATACGACCACGAACTTCATGCCTTCGACGACACGGGACTGACCGACATCGACCGGGACTCCGCCCTGACATTCGTGGCCGACTTCGCCCGATCCTCGGCGCAAGCGCGTCGCCCCGACCCTCGAGCAGCCGACATGGCCGAGGTGTGGTCGTCCTGGAACCAGCGTCTGGCCGCTTACCTCGACGACGACTTCCCGTTGGCGCAGCGAGTCGGCGGCGCGGCCGGCGAGGCCAAGAACACCCCGTACAGCCCCGAGGCGGCGTGGGAGTTCGGACTGGACCGGGTCCTGGACGCCCTGGAGGGCCTTGTTCACATCGAATGACATTCCTGCAATTCGTGGGAGACAATACGTCCGTGCTGCGCTTCGGTTGGTCTCGACGGCCCGGTGGCAACCCCTCGTTGTACGAGCCGCGAGAGCTGTTGCACGCCTACAAGAATCGGTCGACCCGAGAGGTACGAGATTCCGGTGAGCTTCTGATCGAGATTCCGTTGAGCGACGCGAGCATCTTGGAGATCACCGTCCCCGACCCCTCTGCAGACTGGATCGATTCCCGAGTCCGAGGGCTCTGCAGTTCGCTGGACAACATCGACCGGCGGGCTCAACGCGTCCTCCGTGGGGGATTCAGCATCGGCTGGATCGAACTCGAATCGGAGCGCCACGGCGTCATCTACTACTGGGAAAACGGCGTCAACAACGAATACCCCATCTCCATCGTGTGGAACGGAAACTCCTGGGAAGAAGCGCCAACCACCTAGCCCTAAATTCAGCGGCATACATCCGCCAAGACGGGGTAGACGAGTAGATACCAACGGCTCATCGACCGAGCTCATCAACTCAACTCCTGCGGTGGTGAAGAATGTTTCTCAGCGACCAGTCGATCCGTCGCCGCACCCGCCGTTTCGGAGCAGCGCTGACGCCTTCTCACAAGTGGCCTCCCCCGACCGAAACACAGCGCGTCGCGCGCTGGAGTGAAAGATCGGAGATGCTCGGCGCACTGTCGGTGCTCCTGTTCTGGGCTTTCGGCTTCGGCATCCTGCTGGGCGTCGGCGCGATTACAACAGGAATCTTCGCGCTCCGCCGTCACCCGAAGAAGTCTGGCGGGCATCTGCTCTCGAATGCCCGCCAGCTGCCGTGGGATGCGATAGTCGGCCTCTTCACCGGATTCATCGGTCTTGCGCTGAGCGGTTGGTTCTTCGTAGTTGTCCTACCCAACATGTAGCCCTCTGCTAGCCAAGTCCGTTCGCGGCAGTGGCCAACACTCGGAGTTCACGTCGGAGGATCTTGCCGGTAGTCGTGAGCGGCAAGCTGTCGATGAAGGTGATCTCCCTGGGGTACTGGTAGAAAGCAAGGCGACTTTTCACGTGGGTCTGCAACTCCTGACGGAGCTCCTCCGAGGAGTTCGATCCCTCGGACAGTACGACAAAAGCGTGAACCGCCTCGCCGCGCAACGGATCCGGAACACCGATGACGCCTGCCATGGCTACCTCGTCGTGCGAGAGCAGGCACTCTTCGATCTCTCCGGGGCCGATTCGGTACCCCGCGGACGAAATGACGTCATCGGCACGTCCCTGGTACCAGAAGTTCCCGGCGTCATCAGTCCGACCCAGATCGCCGGTGTGAATCCAACCGTCGTACACCTTTTCATCGGTCTTCGACGGCTGATTCCAATATCCGAGGAACTGTCCGGGATTGCCGGCCTTCACACAGATCTCGCCTACCTCACCAATCTCGACCAGCTCGCCGAGCGGATCGAGGAGGGTGACTTCGAAGCCGGGGAAGGCGCGGCCCATCGAGCCGCTGGCGGGACTCCACTTCGACCGCGACGTGCGGATGGTCAGATTCATTTCCGTCTGCCCGTAGAACTCGTTGACAGCTACGCCGAGAGTGCTTGCAACCCAGGCTTGCAGGGCGTCACCGAGTGCCTCACCACCAGTTCCCAATGCCCGCAGCTGAATACCACGCGCAGCAGTCTTGTCGACGCCGATGCTTCGCATCTGCTTGAGCGCAGTGGGCGGAATGAAGGCGCCCGTCACCTTGTGACGGCTCAGAATCTCGACCGCACGCGCCGGCGTGAATTTGTCGGGTGTCGCAACGACGGGACACCCCAACGCAAGTGCGGGGAACAGCACGTCGAACAGACCACCGATCCAGGCCCAGTCTGCAGGCGTCCAGAAGACGTCTCCCCGCTGCGGCGCATTGTCGAATGCCGTCCGCATACCAGGCATGTGCGCCAAAAGTATTCGGTGCCCGTGGAGCGCGCCTTTCGGATTCCCGGTCGTTCCCGAGGTGTAGATGATGATGGCATGTGAATCGGGGCCCGTGGCTACCAGTTCACTACTTTCTGCGGCATCGTCGACGATGCTGTGGAAATCGAGGATTTGCACGGGCATCGAATCGGAGAGCTGATCGAGCCTTCCGACCACGATGACGGCTTCGAGACCCGGGATCTCACCGATTCCGTCGGCAACTCTTTCATAGCAGTCCTTCTCGACCACAAGAACTTTCGCACCGGAGTCACGCATTCGATGCACCAATGCGTCGGACCCGAACTTGACCGAGAGCGGAACGGTAACCATTCCGGATCGGAAGGCGCCCAGATGTGTCGCGAGAACCTCGATACCCTGTGGGACCATCACACCGACGCGATCGCCTGAGACCAGGCCGAGATCCGCGAGCACGGTTGCGAACTTTCGGCTCATCGTAGCGACTTCACCGAATGTGTACCGTGCCCAGTGTCCACCGGTGTCTACGATGAGGGCCAGGTCATCGGGATTCTGTACATCGACACATGCGTGCGCGATGTTGAAGTGCTCTGGCACAGACCATTCGAAGTGTTCTGCCTCGAGGTCCTGCCACCAGGACAAGTTCGGCCGAGAGCTCACCGAGCACCCACTTCGAGGTCGAGCGAATGCGTTGCGCCTACCAGAAAGGAGAAGTCGCCCGAGAACACAAGGTCTCCATCTTGGTTGACGAGTGAGCCCTTGGACGTCACGATCGCGGTCTCACCGTCCGAGCGAGGGCGGACCGACAGCACTTCCGACACTGCGTGCACCGAGTCACCCAGGTACGTCGGCCGGTGGAACCTGACTTGGTCAAGTCCGTAGAAGCACTGGAGGTAACGAGGATCCAACTCCACGAGACCGAGCAAAGTGGACAGCATGAGAGCGCCGTGGGCGATCTGGCGACCGAAGCGTGTTTGCTGTGCATAGTCGGGGTCGAGATGAAGGGGATGACGGTCCCAAGTGAGGTCGGCGAAGCTTCGCACATAGTCTTCGGTGACGACCCGCGGGTCCGTTACCGCAATGTCTCCGACAGAGATCTCTTCGAAACTCTTTGTGATCATTGAAGTTTCCTCTATTAGTTGACGACCGTGGAGCGTTGATCGACTGGCGGCAGATAGGCCCCGTTGTCATCGATGTACATGTCGCGGCTTCCTTCGTCGAGGTCCGAGTCACGGACGAAGTAGACGCTGATAAGCGAAATGACCGACAAGGCAGCGATATACACAGCGACCGCAAACGATCCCCCGGTTGCGCGGACCAACATGGCGGCAACCATCGGCGCGATTGCACCACCCAAGAGCACACCGATTTGAAAAGCGATGGACGCCGCGCTGTACCGCACCCGAGCGTCGAACAATTCGGCGATGAACGTCGCCTGCGGCCCGTAGGAGATGCTGAGCATGAAGGCGCCGACGGCCAGTGCCCCGGTGGTGATCCAGAAGTTGCCGGTATCTATTGCGGCAAAGGCAACAAAGACCCACACACCCATGCCGGTGATGCCGACCATCAGGATCCGGCGTCGGCCGAATTTCTCGGACAGCTGGCCGAAGATCGGAATGAAGATGACCGCCACGAGTGCGGACACCATGACCGCGCCGAGCATGAGGTTTCCGGACAGCAGATCGAACTGGTCGGCGTACGTCAGGCTGTACGTGTTGAGGATGTAGAAGTAAGCGCCTGTGCTGATCATCGAACCTGCGGCAAGAATGATCTGACGAGGATAGTTCTTGAACGCGTCGACCATCGGAATCTTGACCGCAGTGTTCTGTTGCTTCACGCGAGCGAATGCGGGAGTCTCTTCCAACGCGGTGCGAATGTAAAGTCCCACGGCGACCAACGCGATACTGAGCAGGAAGGGAATTCTCCACCCCCACACCAGGAATTGGTCTCCGGTGAGCGCCTTGGTGCCGAACATGACGGCCGTTGCCAGCAGCAGACCGGCCGGCACACCGACCTGCGGCATGCTGCCGTAGAAGCCTCGGCGATTCTTCGGCGCGTATTCCACAGCAGTCAGAACTGCGCCGCCCCACTCACCGCCGACACCGAAGCCTTGGATCAGCCTCAGCAATACGAGAAGAATCGGGGCCCACACACCGATCTGGTTGGACGTCGGAAGGACACCGACCAGGAACGTCGCGGCTCCCATCAGAAGAAGTGCAAGAACCAAGACCTTCTTGCGTCCGATTCGGTCCCCGAAGTGGCCCATCACAACGCCACCGAGCGGCCGCGCCAGGAAGCCGACCGCGAAGGTGGCGAAGGAGAGAATCGTCGCGAGCGCAGGATCTGCGCCCGAAAAGAACAGCGGCGCAAAGACCAAAGCGGCGGAGGCACCGTAGATCTGAAAGTCGTACCACTCGATCGTGGTACCGACCAGAACTGATCCGGCCACCCGCCGCAGGGCAGGCCTGTCGACAGTTGCGGGAGATGGAGGATTCGCGTCGTTCATGTCATTGCTCCTTGTATGGAGTGCCCTGTTAGCTCGCGCACCGAGAGCGAGGCTCGACTAGGACACTATGCAGTGACCCAGGGCACAGTCAAGCTTTTTTCAATCGATCGATTGATGAATTTAATTGCAATTTGCCAGTACACAGGTAGCTATCAATCAATTGATTGACGACCAGTCGATTTCGGCGGCGATGCTAGCATGATTGGGCAACCAATCGAAATGAGGATCATGGACCTGGGGCGCGTACAACGGGCGGCAGTCACGCTGTTCGCGACGAAAGGGTTCGCCGCCACCGGCATTCGTGAACTCGGAGCCGAAGCCGGCATCAACTCGGCAACGCTGTACCACTACGTCGGCAGCAAAGAGTCGCTGTTGGCTTCGATCATTCGCTCGTGCCTCGACGAGTTGACGCAGTCGGGAGAGCGGGCAATGCGCCGCAGCGCCGACCCCGTAGTCCAGCTCGCCGGCCTGGTGTCGTCACACGTCGGCATTACCGCCGTCAACCAACTGACCGCCCGCGTCGCCGAGTACGAGATGCGCGGGTTGACCGGAGACAACCGCATCGAGTTGCAGACGCTGCGCGACGAGTACGAGCAACTATTCGGACAGATCCTCGAACGCGGCCAACGCGTGGGTGCCTTCGACATAGAAGATCTTGCATTGAGCCGACTCGCGATACTCGAGATGTGCACCGGGGTCGCGCACTGGTACCGGCCCGGTGGGCGTCTCGAGTTGGAAGATGTCCAGCGATTCTTCGTCAGCACCACGTGCAAGCTTCTGTCGGTTCCGTCCGACGAACTGCGCGGTGCGGAGTTCATTCACGACGTTCGAAAGCTGGACAGCGAACCCGAGACTCAGTCCTCCGAAATTTGGGGCACCCACGCACAGAGCGACTTCGTACGCCAGTCCGAACTGTAATCACACCAGAACTCCCGGGCTCTGGTACGAACTGAACATGCATCTACCCGCGGACAGTCATGTTCACAGCGAGTGGTCGTGGGACACCGGCGGCCCACAGTCCGACGCGGCCGGGCGAATGCAACAGACTTGCGCGCGTGCCGAAGCAATCGGATTGCCGGCGTTGGTGTTCACCGAGCATCTCGACTTCGACGACCGCTGGCGTACAAACGCCGCTGACCTGATGCCCCACCAACGTCACCTCCTCACCGCTGACGGCTACGTTCACGCACGGGTCCTCGACGTCGACGGCTATCTCGACAGCATCGAACGATGCCGACACCGTTTTCCTGAATTGCGGATACTCACCGGAGTCGAGTTCGGACAACCCCACCTGCACGAAGCGCACGCGTCGCAATTTCTCGATCTCGACGGGATCGACCGAGTAGTGGGTTCCTTGCACACGCTAGAAATCGGCGAAGATCGGAGTGAACCGAACACTCTGTTCCGAATTTGGGGCGCTGACGAGGTCATGTGGGCGTACCTGGAAGAGATTCCGCGCATGGTCGCTGATTCCCGCGTCTTCGAAGTGTTCACCCACATCGACTACGCGGTGCGCGCATGGCCGACCGAAAGCGCCGGACCTTTCGATCCCCGCCGATTCGAGGACGGATTCCGAAATGCCATGCGCGCCATCGCCGACAGCGGCCGAGCTCTCGAGATGAATACCCGTCGGCTGTGGCCTTGGATACCCCAGTGGTGGAGCGAGGAGGGAGGCAAAGCGGTGACATTCGGAAGCGATGCCCATGTGCCCGAAGCTCTGGCAGCCAACTTCCCAGAAGCGACAGCAATGCTCGAGCACTACGGATTCCGTTCAGGTAAAAGGCCCGAAGACTATTGGACTCGCTGATCCGCAGGATCCGCCAGACCGGCATTTCCGTGAGCTCGGGTTGTCGGAGGCGAATCAACCCGCAATAGTCGATGTATGGATCGGTACAAGATCACGATGCCCGACGGCTCTTCGACCGAGGAACCTTTCAACTCCGACACGGAAGCAATCACTTGCGCAGTGGATGCCAACCGAGGAGTCAGCAAGAACCTCGTAGTCGAAAAATACACAGCCGACGGTCACCTGGTTCCAACCGCGCAGGCACCTGCGAAACACACGGGTCGTCACAAGAAGAACCGTTCGAAGAGTTGAACACTCGACTAGTTCACAACTCTCGTACTCGGCGTGTGACGACCGGATGCGTGACGCAGAAGTAGTTGGATCGCGTGCTCGACAGTTGCTCCCAGGATGGCTTCGGGGGCACCTGAGAATACCTGCTTCTCCGTTTCAGCGGTCCCGTGGTCCACGACCCCGAACCACACAGTTCCGGGTGGATCGTTCTCCTGTGTATCCGGTCCGGCTTCGCCGGTGACGGCCAGCGTCAAAGTCGCGCCCATCAGCGTGGCAGTGCTGTGTGCCATGACCCGGGCAGCCTCCTCACAGACCACTGGCCCGTCCGGAACATGAAGTAGGGAATGCTTGACCGCTCTGGTGTACGCGACGATCCCACCACAAAACCAAGACCCGGCGTTCGGCGCCTTCCCCAGGTGCGCGGCGATATTCCCGGCAGTCAGCGATTCCGCCGTAGCGACTGTCAGGCCGCGCTCTTCGACCAAGGTAGCCAGCCGACTGCACAGCGCGTCGAGGTTGTTGTCCGACGGAAGCTCCGTGCGTGGATCGTCACTCATATATTGTCCCTCTTGTCTTCGCTCCTCCCTACGCCGGTTTGATGTGCCGGCCCCACTCCGCTTTCGCTGGAAGCCGATTCAGTCGTCTCCGCGGCGGGTTGCTCGTCTGCAGGGGATGCAGTTCGTCCACCAGGAGTCTCTTCCGCCGGTCGTGCCTTGAGCCCCGAATCGACGACGGGTTTGCCGGCCCCTCCCGTATTCGGTCCACCAGAACTCTCCGCCTCCTTGAAGGCCGACTTCTTTGCGGCCTCCTGACGTCCCTCGTACGGCGGCACGGCCGGTTCGGATGCGGTGGGCTCGGCGGGAGTTGTCTCGGTTCCTTCTACCCCCGAGATCGTCTCCTCGTCGCCGAACGCGCCGGAAGGGCGATCCACCGGACCGCCTCCGGGTTCATTCGAGCCTGTGCCTCGGGAGCCCGGGGCTCCACGCGCAGACTGAGGTTCTTCGGACGCCCGTTCGCCAGATTCGTTTTTCATGACTAACCCTTCGCCATCATGCAACTCGCGACGCGGCCTACAGACGGGATGATTTCTGCACAGGGGAGTCGACAAGTTCTCATTTCCAGTGAACTCGGCACAAAATTGGAAGTCAACGCCTCCCCGTTGCCTGTCCCTGTTGCCTACAGCTCACTCCCCCCTTGCGAACTGCATCCTTCGAAAGTGCGTCGGGCACACTCGTCGATCACATCAGCCACACGTGACCGACGCGCGAGTTGTCGGCGCTGCACGATCGCTCCGTTTCCATTGCTGAAGACCTTGTCCAAGGAAGCCGTGACCTGCTCGAACTCGCCGAATGCGGTCAGAGCAGGTTCGACATGATCCACCAATCGCCGAACCGCCTGGTGAGCGGTCAGTAAACGCACGGATTCCACGTCCAGCGACCTCCCGTCGAGTCCGTCGCGTGCCGCCCGCCAGCAAGCCGCCCGGAGTAACTCATGATCCACAGCGGGCGCCACCTCACCTTTGGTGATCGCGGCGGATGCGGTGCCGACAAGAGCCTGGACCAACGTGGCCAGAGTCAGCGTCTCCTCAACGGTGGCAGGCACGTCGCTGATCCGAATCTCCACGGTGGGAAGGTGATCCGACATCCGCACGTCCCAATAAACCATGTGTGGATCGAGAATGACCCCTGTCTCCAGCATCGCGGCTACAGCATCTTCGTAGTGCCCCACGGACTCGAAGTAAGGCGGCGGGCCGGAACTGGGCCATCTGCCGAACAGAACGTAACGCCAACTCGCATAGCCGGTATCGCGCCCACTGCTGATCGGGGAGTTCGCCGTCAACGCCAGCAAGGTCGGTAACCACGGGCGCAGATGATTGACGATCTGGACCGATCGTTCTCGATCTTCCACACCCACATGAATGTGACAGCCACACATCACACCTTCGGTGATCGCACCGAACTGTCCGGCCATCCGCTGATATCGCGACTTCTGAGTGATCTCGTCGACCGGCGGATCGAAGAACGGCGTCCCGACTGCAATGAGCTGACAACCCACGCGAGCAGCGGCATCGGCGGTGACGGCACGAGATTCACAGAGTTGATCACGAAGATCACGAATATGGTTTCCGATCGACGTGGACGTCTCCACCTGACAGCGCGTGAGTTCGAGTTGCAGCGAGATACCGAGTTCTCGCCCGGCGGCCGCAACTTCGACGTTGCGCAGACTCGGATGCCCGGTCTGCGGATCGCAGAGCAAGAACTCTTCCTCCACACCGAGAGTCGGCGTACCTACGGAGAACAGGTCGGGAGTCGGCTTCGCATTCATAGCACTTCCTTGCACCGGTGTTCCTCCACATCCGGTACTTCGAGCCTACGACCTTCTTCGCCTTTCGGCACTACGCCATCGGTTTCACCCACTCACCGATCGGGTAGTGCCCTGTGAGCCGACGACAAGCGGCAAATCGCAAGTCTTCACGAACTCAGGACGGAGTGTGCCGTGACAAACGCGAGCGGAAGTTCACCGGTAGATGACGAACACACCAATCGATCGCATGTCGGGGAGGCAATCAGCGACGGCCGCAACTATCCCGGATACCTGCTGATCGGGCTGGGCCTGGCAACACTCGGATTGACCTTGGTGGCAGCAGGTTACGGATTTCGTGGATGGGCAGTCATTGCCGGCGCCGTGTGCGTGGTGTCCTTCATCGTCGGAACACTGGCCATCTTGATGGAACACCGTCGGGTCAAGCGACTGGAAGGTCAGGAACTCTTCGATCAAGAAGGGCACTGAACCGAACGCTCGAGTCGTATTCTGCACCAGCAGAGTACGACTCGAGCAGAATACAGCTCAGTGATTGCGGAGTTTCTCGATCAGCTCGCCCTTGTTCAGCTTCGAATAGCCGTGCAGATCGAGTTCCTTCGCACGTTTCCTCAGATCATCTACCGTCCACTCCTCGAACGGTGAGGATTGTCCGCCGGACTTGGCGACATTCGACCGCCCTCGATTGGCGGCTGCATTGGAGATTCGGGCCGCCTTTTCCTTGGAATCGCCCTTCTCGCGTAACTCTTCGTAGAGTTCTTGATCCTTGAGTTGAGGTTGTGAGTCCTTGCGAGCCACTGTTTCGTCCCTTCACTCGTCTTCACTCCGACGGTGTGGCCGAACTGGCAATTCGGCCACACCGCAAGTTCGAACGTACGTCGGCACTCAGGATGTGGGCGGCACCTCGAAACGCCCCCACACGCGGTGCGTCTTCAGAAGCTGAGCCAGTGAGGCGAGGGCTCCTTCCGCGTCGGCATCGACGACGACTCCCAATGCAGACTCGTCGATACCGGCCGCGGCCAGCGCACTCATGCTCTCACCCCAACCACCAATCGCCTTGCTGTGCCGATACATTTCGTTCAGCAGAGTCTCCACCCGTGGATCCAACTTGCCCTCGCCGATCCGAGAAACGTCGCCGCTCAGCAGGATTGCATCGAATTCGATCGAACGAGCTGTGAGGTAAGTCCGCTGCACCGTCACCGCGTCGTCACCGTCCCCGATGGTTCCGCCGTGCGGGCCGAGGATCAGCGGCACCATACCGGCGTCGAAGATCTTGTCTCGAACGGCGACAACCGTGTCGAGATCGGAGTTCTCGTCGACCAGTAGTGCAATGATCCTTCCGTCAACAGGCCATTCCGCACCCACCTGAGACAGTGCAGGACTGGGCTCCGGATCACTCAACGGCTCAGTCGGTTCGGGTACCGGAAGGCCAAGCCCGCCTGCGACGATCGATACGAGAGCCGCATCGATGTTGGCCAAAATGCCCAGATTCCGGGTCTTGATGTTCTCCTCGTAGCACTTCCCCAATTCGAAGGTGTACGCCTGTGCGACGTGCTCCTGTTCGACAGGGGACAGACTGCGATAGAAGAGTCGAGCTTGCGAGAAGTGATCGTCGAACGATGCCGGCGCCTGCCTCACCTTGCGCCCTGAAACTTCCTCGGGCACCTCGATATAGGCGGCACTGTCTGCCGAGGCCAAGAAGGGGCAGCCACCGTCCAACGAATTGGGATGGTACGGCGCGATCCCGGTATGCACACCGTCCTGGTGGAAGCCGTCGCGAAGCATGTCGTTGACGGGCGAGTGAGGACGGTTGATCGGGATCTGATCGAAATTGGGACCGCCGAGTCGCGTGATCTGGGTGTCGAGGTAGGAGAACAATCGTGCCTGCAGGAGCCGATCATTGGTGATGTCGACGCCCGGAACCAAGTGGCCTGGATGGAATGCCACCTGTTCGGTCTCGGCGAAGAAGTTGGTCGGATTGGCATCGAGCGTCATCGTTCCGATGACCTGAACCGGCGCGAGCTCTTCGGGCACAATTTTGGTGGGATCCAAAAGATCTATGCCTTCGAACATTTCGTCTTCGGTATCGGGGAATACCTGCACGCCCAGATCCCAGGACGGATATGCACCTGCCTCGATGGCGTCGGCAAGATCGCGTCGGTGGAAGTCTGGATCCACACCGCCTGCGATCTGAGCTTCCTCCCACACTAGTGAATGCACTCCGGCTGCCGGCTTCCAGTGGAATTTAACAAGATTCGTCTCGCCGTCGGCGTTGACGAGCCTGAATGTGTGAATGCCGAAGCCCTCCATCATGCGATAGGAGCGCGGGATGCCTCGATCAGACATGTTCCACAATGTGTGCGCGGTGGCCTCGGTGTGTAGCGACACGAAGTCCCAGAAGGTGTCGTGAGCGCTCTGCGCCTGTGGAATCTCGCGGTCCGGGTGGGGTTTCGCGGCATGGATGATGTCCGGGAATTTAATTCCGTCCTGGATGAAGAACACCGGGATGTTGTTGCCGACCAGATCGAAGACACCTTCGTCGGTGTAGAACTTGGTGGCGAACCCGCGTGTGTCACGGACGGTGTCCGCCGAACCGCGTGAACCCAGAACCGTCGAGAATCGCACGAATACCGGGGTTCGGGCTCCTGAAGCGAAAAGCGAAGCTTTACAGATGTTTTCGGCTGCGCCGTTTGCCAGGAACGTACCGTGTGCGGCCGCCCCGCGGGCGTGGACGACGCGCTCCGGAATTCGCTCGTGATCGAAGTGTGTGATCTTCTCACGAAGGTGGTGGTCTTGAAGAAGAGTCGGTCCCCGCTCACCCGCAGTGAGCGAGTGGTCGGTCTCGTAGAGTCGTGTACCGGTTGCGGTAGTGAGGTACTCACCCCGCTGGCCGCGACCGTTTCCCTTCACCTTCCCCTCGGCACCCGCTACGGTACGCACTTCCGGTTGCCTCTGGTCGTCCTTGGGAGGCAACGGCTGTCGAGGCTTGACCGGCTCTGTCAGGTCCGGCGTTTTCGGGGCCGGTACACCTGGGACGGACTGGGATGAAGGCATCGAACAGCTCCTCTTGATCGTGATGCTGGGCGCACGAATTCTGTTACGCCGTAGGAAAGTAGAGACTTCAGTCTGAACGCGGAGCCACGACTCACCCCCGGGCTGGGATCAATCCCAGGCCGAGGGTGACGAGCGCCCCGACTATTGCTCGGACTTCTGCCGTGCTTCGTCCGCGGCAGCTTCCGCGCGAGCCTTCTCGGCTTCTGCCTCTTTCTTCGCTAATTCTCGCTGGCTCTCGGCCTTGTCCTGCTGGGCGCGGCCCTCTCGGGTCAAACTGTCGTTCCCGGAGACCGCACCAACGGCTTCCTTGGCCTTACCCTTGACGTCCTCTACGACGCCCTTGATGCCCTCGCTGGGGCCGCTCTTGTCGTCTGTCACGTTGTTCCTCCAGGTCGTTTCGATTCGCGCTCGAGATTCCTGCCGCGCAGGATTCCCACACAGAAGCCCTACCCGGTCGAAATTCGCATAAACATCCGCGCACCGACGATGCGTGGCGCATACATCCACCAACTGCCGAGGGGAGTGTCGTTCACTCTCGTGTGTTATTCAGTGCAGATGAGCCAGTTACAGACCGATCCCCCCGTGGGCGGAACCCTGTCCACGATTCGCGCACTTGCGCCCACCCTGGCCCCGAGCGAGCGACGCGTCGCCGACATCTGCATCGCCCGGCCCAAGGAGTTTGCCTGGTGGTCGGCGGCAGATGTGGCCGAGCACGCGTCCACGTCGACGGCAACTGTCATTCGGGCCTGTCAGAATCTCGGTTTCAAAGGCTTTCAGCATCTGCGCATGCTGCTGCTCAGAGATCTCGGCGCAGCAGAATCACGGGTGCAGGACGCGGCACATACCAAGGACAGCAACGGACTGCTGCAGGCAGTAATCGGCGAGGTGGCGGCCGATCTCGGCGGCGCACTCACACCTCTGGATCGCGAAGCTTTCGACCGGGCTGTTGAGGCAATCGCCGACGCCGAACGCGTGCTCGTTGTGGGAAACGGGGTGTCCGGGCCGTCGGCATCTGCAGTGGCTGTTCGGTTCATTCTGAACGGCCGCACAGCTGAAGCGCCCACTGATGCAGTGATGCAGCAACTCACAGCCCGGCACCTCACCTCACGTGACGTTTGTCTGGCTATCAGCGACAGTGGGCTCAACTCACTCACTCTCCAGCCTGCCCAAGCCGCGAAAGACGCCGGCGCAACCGTCATCGGCGTGACCGGCTACGCGCGTTCCCCACTGGTGGAACTGGCCGACATGGGCCTGGTTCTCGGTGGCGGAACCGGGCCGTGGGGCGCACACGGCGCCTCCGCGACCGTCATTCAACTGACCTTTCTGATCGGTCTCCAGATCGCGGTCAGTGAACGCCGTGGCGGGTCAGCCGAAGCTGCAGCTCAGACCCTCGAACACGTCATCGGAATCCTCAATCACGGTTCCACCAACTGAAATTCGGGTTCGTCGCACGGTTCGGTTCAAATAGTTGCCCTGAGAATTACGGACAATTACGACGGCGTTCGGTCACCGTTCATCTTCGACTGGCTAACTTCTGATGTAACGAAAATCCCCAATCCGACGCGATTGGGTAACGTCATTTCATCGGGAGAAGCCAATGGGCAGGATTCGAATAGAGAATCTGAGTCGGAAATTCGCAGATGTCACCGCAGTCGACAACATCGACATCGATGTTCGTGACGGGGATTTTCTGGTCCTCCTCGGACCGAGCGGCTGCGGGAAAACTATGTTGCTCAGGATGCTCGCCGGCCTCCTCGAGCCGACAAGTGGCCGAATACTGCTCGACGACGAAGACATCACTACGGCTCCCGCCCGTCGGCGAGACGTCGCCATGGTGTTTCAGAACTATGCCCTCTACCCGCACCTCTCCGTCGCGAAGAACCTCGGCTTCCCTTTGAAGGTCAAAAAGATCGACAAGGCGACGGCAGTAGCACGTGTCGAGGAAGTAGCACAGCAACTGGAGATCGCACATCTGCTGGAGCGCAAGCCCAAGGAGCTGTCGGGTGGTCAGCGTCAGCGCGTGGCGGTGGGCCGAGCGATCGTCCGAAATCCGAAGGCGTTCTTGATGGACGAGCCACTCTCCAACCTCGATGCGAAGCTCCGAACAGCAACCCGTCGTGAACTCACCCAGCTACACCGACGGCTGGGCGCCACCTTCGTCTACGTCACCCACGACCAGGTCGAGGCAATGACAATGGCGACGCGTATCGCGCTGCTCAACAACGGCAGACTCGAGCAACTCGGCACCCCCGAGGATGTCTACGATCGCCCGGCATCGGTATTCGTTGCAGGATTCCTGGGCAGCCCTGCAATGAATCTTGTTGATGCAAAGGTATTTTCGTCCGGATGGAGCGTGAGGGTTACGGCCGAAGGTATCGAAGCCTCACTCTGGCCAGGAGAGTCCGATTCCCGCGACGTCGTACTCGGCATTCGTCCCGAACATCTCACACCGATCCATCCAGGCACGGATTCCGGCCCCGGCGCGCGTATCACGGTCGATGTCACGTCGGTCGAGAATCTCGGAAGCGAGCAGGTGGCCTACTGCCTGGTCGGTTCGACCACGATCTGCGTGCGCGCTCCGCGACCGATCGCCCTCCACGAAGGACAGCCCGCGGTACTGTCCGCCGAGCTGCGCCACCTTCACCTCTTCGACCGAGCCAGCGGGCGTCGCCTCGAATGGCTGGACATACCAGCAACATTGAATCTCGATTCATCAGTTCTCAGCTGAACCTTCAGTTCGCCCTCTCACACGAAAATTTCATCACGAGGAGCTTTGTCATGCGCAAAACACGATGGAAGATCGCCATAGCGTTAGCGGCATCCCTCGCCCTTGCCGGCTGTGCCACTGGCGGCGCCACCACCGGCGGCTCGGATTCCGCGGAACAGGTGCCGGAACTCGACCCGAACCAGCAGGTCGACATCGTCTTCGAGTCCTACAACCTTGCCCAGGCCGGTTTGTGGACAGACACCATCACCGGTCTCATCTCCGACTTCGAGGCCGCCCACCCGAACATTCACGTAAAAGCACAGCCGCCGCAAAGCGGTGGCGCGGCCGGTTCCGGCACCGCAAGCAGTGTGCAGACACAAATGCTCGCCGGGTCACCACCCGATGTCGCTCAATTGACCTTCGACACTCTCGATTTCGCAGTCACAGCACTGAAAGCCAGAAATCTCGACGAACTGGTCGGCAAGGACGCAGTCCAGGCCAACTTCGGCGGAGACCATCCCTTCCACCCCAGAGCTGCCACACTCGGCGATTGGAATGGCGACACCTACGGCGTTCCGTATGTGTTCTCCACTCCCACATTGTTCTACAACTCCACTGCACTGATCGAAGCCGGCCTCCCGGCAGACACCGACCTCTCGACCTGGAGCAAGGTGGCCGCTGCCGCGAAGGCAGTGACCGCCAAGACCGGAAAGCCGTCGCTCGGCGTCAGCTGTTCGGTCAAGGGCGGCAGCTGGTGCATGCAGGCGCTCTTCAAATCGGCCGGCGGTGGTGTGCTGTCCGAAGATCGCAAGACCATCGAATTCGGCGAGCCTGACTCGGTTTCGGCTGTCACCATGCTCCGCGGACTCTACGAAGACGGGGTCCTGGTCAACGCAGATGCGGCGACGCAGTACGAGAGCTTCGCGAAGGGTGACATCGCCATCGATCTCAACACGTCTGCACTGCAGGGAATGTTTGTCAGTTCCGCGACAAAGGCCGGTTGGGACTTGAGAGCAACCGCGATGCCTGCCTTCGACGGACGTGCAGCGGTTCCCACGAACTCAGGTTCCGTCCTGTCCGTCTTCTCGCAGGACCCGGCGAAGGCGCGCGCTGCTTGGGAATTGATCAAATTCATGACAAGTGATCATGCGTACACGCAGATCTCCACAAAGATCGGATACCTACCCCTTCGTTCGTCGCTGACGCAGGATCCCGCTGCACTCAAGCCTTGGGCGGACGGCAACCCACTGCTGGTACCCAATCTCAAGCAACTCGACTCACTCCAGCCCTGGCAGTCCTACCCCGGCAACAGCTACGTCCAGGTCGACGACATTCTCGCGCAAGCCATCGAAGAATCCGTGTTCTACGGCAAGGACCCGAAGTCGACGATGCAGGCCGCACAGCAACGGGCTCAGGACTTGATCGGCTGACACGGTCCAATCCAATTCCAGCGAACACAACTTCCGGATCGGGAACAACTATGAGTACAGCTCTTCCGGATCAGCGAGCCAACCGCCGGCTCGACCTGAACGGTACCTACAACTTTCGCGACGTCGGCGGATACGCCACTCGTGACGGTCTTACCACCAAGTGGAACAAGCTTTTTCGGTCAGACGCTCTTCACCGTCTCAACCAGGTGGATCGCGAGGTTCTCCGCGGTCGAGGACTGGCATTCGTCATCGACTTGCGCGAGCAGGAGGAGTTGGACACGGCACCGAACGCGCTCGAAGGTCTTGACCTGACGCAGTTTCATCTGCCCATCTTCGAGAGTGAAATAAACACCCGCGAAACAAGTTTGGACCTTGCAGCAATCTACGCCAAGGTCATCGATCAATGCGGAGTCCGGCTGGTTCGTGCAGTACGCGCAATCGCAGAATCCGACGACAGCGCAGTGCTGGTGCACTGCACGGCAGGCAAAGACCGTACCGGTCTCGTCATTGCGCTTGCATTGGCGGCAGTCGGTGTGGATTACCGCGACATCGTCGCAGACTATTCGCTCTCCGAGGTCATGTTGGCCGGCGAATGGGCATCGGCGATGGCCGTCAAGTTGCGCGAATACGGCATAGGCGACGGAGCCGACGTTGCCCAACTGGTCGGGGCAAGCCCGGCCGCACTCATGCGGACAAGTCTGCAGTCCGTCGACAACTCGTACGGCAGCGCCTCCGAATACCTTCTTGCCCACGGATTGAGCTCCGCGGAACTCGATCGCCTACACCTTGCACTGGTCAACTAACCCACACTTCACAGGAGAATTATTCATGTCCCAGTACGGCGAACCCGATCACTACATCCTGCACCTCAGCGACACTCACTTTGTCACCGACGGAGATCTTCTCCACGATTCCGTGGACAGTGATGCCAATCTGGCACGCATCTTCGAGCGACTGGAAAGGACTGGCCAGCGTCCTGAGGCTATTGTCTTCACCGGCGATCTGGCCGACGTGGGAGAACCCGAGGCATACGTCCGACTGCGCAGGATCGTCGAGCCTGCAGCCGAACGGCTCGGCGCAAAGGTGATTTGGGTCATGGGCAATCACGACGCGCGCCCGGCATTCCGCAGCGGCCTGCTGGACGCCGCTCCGACCCAGGAATCCGTCGACTCGGTGGTCGACGTGAACGGCCTCCGTATCATCGTGTTGGACAGCACTGTTCCCGGCAGCCATCACGGGTTGATCACCGACGAACAACTCGCTTGGCTCGAAAAGATTCTTGCCGTACCGGCACCACACGGCACCCTTCTTGCACTGCATCATCCGCCAGTCCCGTCAGTTCTGGATGTGCTCTCGTTGGTAGAACTCAAGGAACAGAACAAACTTGCCACTGTGCTCGAAGGAACCGATGTCCGCGGCATCCTCGGTGGCCACCTGCACTACTCGACCACCTGCATGTTCGCCGGAATTCCTGTCTCGGTTGCCTCGGCGACCTGCTACACGCAGGATCTTCTTGCGAGTAGGGGCAGCATGCGCGGCCAAAACGGCGCACAGGCATTCAACATGGTCCACGTCTTCCGAGATCGAGTTCTGCACACGGTAGTTCCTGTGGAGGAGTCGGCAACTGTGTACGAAATGAGCGCCGAGTACCTGCAAGAGGCCATATCCAAGCTGGTCTCCGCGAGTGATCCGTCCAGTTCTGCTACTGCACTGGCGAATTGAGCCACGAACATGTTTGTCGAAGTTCCAAGTACCGGCGGGTCGGAGCGTGCCATAGCGGCGCGCCCGGCCCGTTCCGGGTGGGCACCCCGTGTCTGGGTGCCATACCTGTACCTGTTGCCGGCAGTGGTGCTGTTGATCGTGTGGATCTACAAACCGCTCGGCGAGACTGTCAACCTGTCGTTCTACAAGTGGAACATGGTACCTACCACTCCCAAAGTGTCGGTAGGACTGGATAATTACACGCGAGTTCTCTCGTTGCCCGAGTTGCATCAGGCGCTGCGGAACACCGTGGTCTACACACTCGCCTTCATGCTGTTCTCGCTGTTGCTGCCGATCCTCATCGCGTTGGTGTCCAAACGGATATCCGGACGGTCGAAGACGATCTATCAGGCTCTGATCTTCGTCCCGTTCCTGGTGACACCGATCGCGGGCAGTGCCGTGTGGCGTTGGCTCTTCAATCCCGACGGCGGCGCTGTCCCGAGGGTGGCCGCAACGTGGGGAACCGAGATGGGCAACATCTTTCGTGATCCGAAGTTCGCTCTACTCGGTGTGGTCGTGATCGTCGGATGGCAAATGCTCGGCTTCGGGGTGCTGGTCATTTCAGCTGGGCTGGCGGGCATCAACCCGGACTATGCTTCTGCGGCATCACTCGACGGGGCGTCCGAGGCGACGATCACCCGAAAGATCACACTGCCGCTACTCTCCCCGACGCTGGTGTTCCTGGCCCTCATGACGATCCTGTTGGGTGCGCAGTGGGCGTATCCCGTGATCGACATTCTCACCCAGGGTGGACCGAGCGGCGCGTCCACGAACATCTATTACCTGTTGTATCAGTTCGGTTTCCAGAACTTCGACGCCGGACTGTCAGCTGCCGCAGGCACTCTCTTCTTCCTCGGCTTCGGAATCATCGCAGTCATCTTCGTCCGCCTGTCGGACCGGCTGAGCTTCTACGACAATTAGGAACTGACATGGCATTTGTTCTGGTCGACGCACCCGGCCATCCACGTGGTTCCGATGCGATCCCGGTGGTGGAGCACCTCAACGCCCGGAGTGAGAGCAACGACGGACCGGTACGGTCCCGGTCTCGAACGCGACGGGTGGTCGGGCACGTTGTCCTCGCGGCCGTGACCGTGTTCAGCATTTTTCCGATCTACTGGCTGTTTGCCACGGCCTTTCGTCGCCCTGACGATTCGCTGTCGGCGAGCCCGCTCCCCTCGCCCTTCAGCCTCGAGAACTTCCGATACGTGTGGAACACGATCCCGATGGCGTCGATGATGGTGAATACCTTCACCATGGCGTTGGCCATGTCGGTCAGCCAGCTGTTCGTCGCAATCCTCGCCGCCTATGGGTTTGCCCGGTGGAACTTCTTCGGCAAGCAAGCGCTGTTCCTACTCTTCGTCGGGTCGTGGTTGGTTCCGTTTCAGGTCACGATGATCCCCAACTACCTGCTGATCTCCCAGATGGGCTTGCTCAACACCGTTGCAGGCATCGTGATCCCGAACTTGTGCTCGGCCTTCGGAGTCCTGCTGATGCGACAGCATATGGAGGCGTTTCCGCGGGAGCTACTGGACGCCAGTCAGATCGACGGACAGAACTCGTGGGCAACGCTGTGGAAGGTTGTGCTGCCCAACATGAAGCCTGCTCTCGCGGCGCTGGGAATCATGCTGTTCATCTCTGCTTGGAACGAATATCTCTGGCCCGCGCTCATCATGCGCCAGTCGAATTCGGTGCTACAGATCGGTATTCGCAGCTTCCTCGGTGCCGAAGGGAACAATTGGGGTGCCATCATGGCGGCGTCCGGACTGGCGTGTCTGCCGATCTTCCTGATCTATCTGTTCCTTCAGCGCTACGTGCGCGACGCGTTCGTCCAGTCCGGTCTCAAGTAGCAAACAACAGTCTCAGAAACTGTTTACCGGGCACAAGAATTGGCGTGACTCGTTCCAGAAGGGAAAGAGGTCGGTGGTGGTGGCCGTGGGGTGGTCGATCCCCGCAAGATTGTAGAAATCGAGGATCGTCCTACCCGCGGTAGCGCTGACCTCGCATGCCTGCAAGCTCAGCTTCGCCTCCGCCACGAAGCCGATGCTGCGGGCGAAAGGTCCGAGAGTCCCGGCATTGACAAAACTCTCGAGGTTTTGTCCCCACTGGTTGTAGTCGGACTGCAAAGTAAAGCTGCATGTTTCACCGAACAATTCGGTACAGGTTGTCGGTTGCCTGCCGATCGTGTGAACCGTGTCGGCGAGTTCGTGCGAAGTACCTTCGCGCGGTGATCCGGAAAGGAGAAGCAAGACGGCGACGGCCAAGGCAACCACCAGAAGGATGCTCGCGGCCGTTGCCAGTATCGCCTTCACAATCCCTCGATCCACGTAAGTTCATGAGGGGAACCGATTTTGGAACACCGGTCACTGGATTTGTACCCGTGGCACTCGGGGTCCAAACATCGACCAGGCTGGGAGCCGTGCATCAGTCTGGGGGGTCGCGAGAGGATGTGTGGGAAAGCGGGGGAGGATCGACACTCCCTTCCACTACCAATATATAGCCCACCGGGGGGCTTGCGGCAAGGCCCGGGCAGTGCCGCAGAATGGCTCTTCCGATCCCGTACGACCGACTACCGGATCGGAACAGCCAGCGGAAGTGAGGGCATGTGCCAATCCAGGGATACGAAGACGAACTGCAATCCGAGCGGAACTATGTGGAGGCGCTCTACGCGCGACTCGACGCCGAACGGGCCCGAGTCAAGGGTCGGTACAGCACCGCTCTGCGCGGAGACGGCCAAGCACTCATGGAACGCGATGCAGAGGTACGCGCGCTTGCCAAAGAGGTGAAAAGGCTGGATGTAGCCGACAACGGACTGTGTTTCGGCCGGTTGGATTCACTGTCGGGGGAGACTTCGTACATCGGGCGAATCGGCCTTCTGGACGCGGACAACGACTACGAACCGGTTCTGCTCGATTGGCGGGCGCCGGCATCTCGCCCGTTCTACGTCGCCACCGCTGCGAACCCGGAGAACATGCGTCGACGCCGTCAGTTCCACACACGGAGTCGACGCGTGGTCGATTTCACCGACGAGGTACTCGGGCGCCCCGAGGGTGGTGAACGCGACGCACGCGGGGACTCCGCTCTGCTCGCGGCGGTCAACGCACCGCGAGGTGAGGGCATGCGGGACATCGTGGCCACGATCCAGGCCGAGCAGGACGACATCGTCCGTCTCGAGCACCCTGGAGTGTTGGTGATCGAAGGTGGCCCGGGCACCGGGAAGACCGTCGTCGCCTTGCACCGCGTCGCC
The DNA here is from genome assembly GCF_042728675.1 of Rhodococcus sp. NPDC060176. Classification (NCBI taxonomy): domain Bacteria; kingdom Bacillati; phylum Actinomycetota; class Actinomycetes; order Mycobacteriales; family Nocardiaceae; genus Rhodococcus; species Rhodococcus sp. NPDC060176. The sequence continues at coordinate 248,405 of NZ_JBHWYS010000001.1, read as the reverse complement.
TACCTTCTCTACACGCAGCGAGCACGTATGGAACGTCACGGAGTTCTCGTGGTCGGGCCCAACCCGGCGTTCTTGAACCACATCGGCCGCGTACTGCCCTCATTGGGAGAGTCCGACGTGGTCTTCATGACCACCGGTGATCTTGTCCCCGGCCTACGCGTCACCGCCGAGGACATCCCGGGCGCCTCTGAGCTCAAGGGTTCACTGAAGATCCTGGATGTGCTCAGCGCGGCGATCGCCGATCAGCAGCGACTGCCCGAGAGCCCGCTGTCGATCGAACTGGCGGACGTCACAGTGCGGATCGATGCCCAAACCGCGGAGTGGGCCCGAGAAGAAGCCCGCGCCAGCAAGCTCCCCCACAACGACGCTCGCACGGTGTTCACCGAAATCCTCACGTGGGCACTGACCGAACGGGCGATAGCGCGCATCGGAAAGGGATGGTTGACCCGCAGTGACCGTGAAGCGTGGGAGCAAGTGCGCGCAGATCTGACCGCAGAGTTGGCGGAGAATGACGCGTTTGCCGCAGCGCTCGACGCACTCTGGCCGATCCTGACACCGAAAGAGCTACTGACACAGCTGTTTACTTCTCCGGAACGCCTACGGGCAGCAGGTGCGGACGAGACACTGTTGCGCCGAGATGGCGATGCCTGGACGGTGTCCGACGTTCCGCTTCTCGACGAATTGGTGGACATGCTCGGCCGGGACAAGCCTGTGGATCAGAGCGCCGAACGCGAACGCCAGGACGAGGCCGCGTATGCGGCGGGTGTGCTGGACATGATGATCAGTCGCGAAGACCTGATGGACGACGAGGACCATCTTCTCGCCCAGGACATGCTGTACGCCGAGGACCTGGCAGACCGTTTCGTCGAACGTGACACCCGAGAACTCGCCGAACGCGCTGCTGCAGACAGAGACTGGACGTACCGGCATATCGTCGTCGACGAGGCACAAGAACTGTCCGAGATGGACTGGCGGGTCCTGATGCGTCGTTGCCCGGACCGGTCATTCACGGTGGTAGGCGATCTCGCGCAACGTCGTTCACCCGCAGGTGCCCGCTCGTGGGCGACGATGATGGAGCCGTATGTCCCCGGTCGCTGGATCTACCGATCACTGTCGGTGAACTACCGCACTCCGGCCGAGATCATGAGCGTCGCCGCCGCCTTGCTCGCCGAGTTCGCGCCGGGAGTCCAACCACCCGAGTCCGTCCGCGCTTGCGGGGTGCAACCGTGGTCCAAGCGAATCTCCGCTGACGAACTGGCGTCCGCCGTCGACGAATTCAATCAGGGCGAGGACGAACGCGAAGGTACGAGCATCGTCATCGGGCCTGCGGATGTGCCAGGTGCTGTGCCGGTTTCGGAAACGAAGGGTTTGGAGTTCGATGCCGTGCTTGTCGTGGAACCGGAGCGGATCATTGCCGACGGCCCGCGCGGTGCGTCGGAACTCTATGTCGCCCTCACCCGCGCCACTCAACGTCTGGGCGTCTTGCACGAGGGTCCGTTGCCGCAGGCCCTGACCGGACTCGTCGAGGTCGGGACGGCGAGGTCACCGCAATCGTTCGCGACGAGCGATCGTGCTGTGTAGGCCTTCGGCAGCAGCGCGCACGTAGGACACCTGGCTCTCGGGGACGAAGCGACTGGTGGGACCGGTGACACTGATGGCCGCGACGGGTTTGTCATTGGTTCCGAAGACCGGTGCCGCGACACACGCAAGACCCGGCGCCGATTCCTCGCGCTCGAACGCAATGCCGGTCTCGACCACTCTGTTCAGTTGGGTGTTGAGAATGCCGGGCGCGACAATCGTGTGCGGGGTTCGGCGCGTCATCGGTTCCGACAACACTTCGCGGCGAAGTTCGTTGTCGGAGAAAGCAAGGAGCGCCTTTCCGATTGCGGTGCAGTACAGCGGTATCCGGCCGCCGGTCCGAGAAGGGGAGTTGGCTTGTCGATGGCCGCCGATCTTCGCGACGTAGACGACGTCGTGGCCGTCACGGACCCCCAGGTGGACTGTCTCGTGGGTCCGCTCGTACAAGTCCTGGAGGAACGGCATCGCCATCTCCAGAAGGCTCCGTTCGAGAGAGGCGAGCATGCCGAGTTCGAAGAGGCCACCGCTGAGTCGGTAACCACCGTCGAGTCGGTCGAGTAACCGGTTCGCAACCAGTTCGTTGGCCAGGCGGTGCACGGTTGCCTTGTGCAGGCCCGTCCGCTGGACCAGGGCGGCCAGAGGCAACACGTGGTCGTCGGCCCGGAAGGCGCGCAGGATCGTCACCGCCTTGCCGAGCACGGTCTCGAGGTTTGCGCTGCCAGTCACCTCCCCAGCGTATCGCTGAGTGAGACAGTTCCCTGGCGCAATCTCGGTGCCGCGGCGAAAGTAGTGGCCATGAGCCAGCCCACGAATACCAGTACAGCTAGCGAGACCGACATCGCAGCTGCTGCGGACCGCCTCGCAGCCGCCATCGCGAGCGGTACTCCCTGCGCGCCAGTGCGCGATCTGATCGGCGCCGACGACCTCGTCGCCGCCTACGCCGTCCAGCGTCGCGTCGACGAAATCCGTCGGCAGGGCGGGGCCGTGGTCGTAGGCCGCAAGATCGGCCTGACCTCGGTGGCAGTCCAGCAGCAGCTCGGCGTCGACCAGCCCGACCTCGGCGTGCTGTACGCCGACATGGAGTTTCCGGCCGGCGGCGTCATCCCCATGAGCCGTTTGATCCAGCCCAAGGTCGAAGCCGAAGTGGCCTTCGTGCTCGGCGCCGACCTTGTGGACGGGCCACTGGACAGCGCCCAGGTCCGCGGCGCGATCGACTACGCCGTCGCGGCGATCGAGATCTGCGACAGCCGCATCGAGTCGTGGGACATCAAGTTCGGTGACACGGTCGCCGACAATGCATCCTCGGGCGTCTACGTCCTCGGAACCGAACGCCGCACCCTCGACGAGGTGGAACCCGCGGGCGTCGTCATGTCGATGTCCGTCGACGGCACCGAGGTCTCCACCGGCGTCGGAACCGCCTGCCTGGGCGATCCGATCGAAGCCGTCGTCTGGCTCGCCCGCACGGCGCGCGAGTTGGGGCAGCCGCTGACCGCAGGCCAGGTGATCCTGTCCGGCGCACTCGGCCCCATGGCGCCGGTCACCGCAGGCAACGAAGTCACCGTGACCGTCTCCGGGCTCGGTTCCGTCACCACCAGTTTTTCCAGCGAAGAGGACAACGCATGAGCAAGGTCAAGGTCGCGATCATCGGATCGGGCAACATCGGCACGGATCTGATGATCAAGGTGCTGCGTAACTCCGACTACCTGGAGATGGGCGCGATGGTCGGTATCGACCCCGCGTCGGACGGCCTCGCTCGCGCGGCGCGTCTGAACGTGCCGATCACGGCAGAAGGCGTCGAAGGCCTGGTCGGTCTGCCGAACTTCGACGAGATCGAGATCGTCTTCGACGCCACCTCGGCAAAGGCTCACGTGGCCAACAACGCGCGGCTGGCTCCCCTCGGCAAGCGCATGATCGACCTGACGCCTGCCGCGATCGGACCGTACGTCGTACCGGCTGTCAACGCGGACGAGCACTTGGACGCACCCAACGTCAACATGGTGACGTGTGGCGGCCAGGCCACCATCCCGATGGTTGCCGCTGTTTCTCGGGTGGTTCCGGTGGCGTACGCGGAGATCGTCGCGTCCATCGCCTCCAAGTCGGCCGGTCCCGGAACGCGCGCCAACATCGACGAGTTCACCGAAACCACGTCCGAGGCGATCGTGGCAGTCGGCGGCGCTCGTCGCGGCAAGGCCATCATCATCCTCAACCCCGCTGAGCCGCCGCTCATCATGCGCGACACGGTCTTCTGCCTCGTCGACGCGCCGGATCCGGCTGTCCACGACGAGATCCGTCAGTCGATCGAGAAAATGGTCGGCGACGTCTCGGCATACGTCCCGGGCTACCGCCTCAAGCAGGAAGTCCAGATCACCGAGATCCCGGCCGACCAGCCGGTCGAGACGTTGCTCGTCGACGGCAATCGCCCTACCCACCAGGTGTCGGTATTCCTCGAGGTCGAGGGTGCTGCGCACTACCTGCCCGCGTACGCCGGCAATCTCGACATCATGACGTCCGCCGGAATGCAGATCGCGGAGCGCATCGCCCAGCAGAAGGAAGCAACCAAGTGAGCAACCGCAAGATCTTCGTCCAGGACGTCACCCTTCGCGACGGCATGCACGCTGTTCGCCACCGCATCTCGCCGACCGACGTCAAGCGGATCGTCACAGCTCTCGACGCTGCCGGCGTCGACGCGATCGAAGTTGCGCACGGTGACGGCCTCGCTGGTGGCTCGCTCAACTACGGTCCCGGCTCGAACACCGACTGGGAATGGATCGAAGCTGCAGCCGAGGTACTCCAGCACGCTCGCCTCACCACGCTGCTACTGCCCGGCGTCGGCACGATCAGTGAACTCAAGCACGCCTACGACCTGGGCGTCCGCTCCGTTCGCGTTGCCACCCACTGCACCGAGGCCGACGTCTCCGCGCAGCACATCGAGACCGCCCGCGAGATCGGCATGGACGTCTCGGGCTTCCTGATGATGAGCCACATGGCACCGGCCGAGGAGTTGGCGAAGCAGGCCAAGTTGATGGAATCGTATGGCGCGCACTGCGTCTACGTCACCGACTCGGGTGGACGCCTGGTGATGAACGACGTCGCGGATCGTGTTCGCGCATACCGCGATATTCTCGACGAGGGCACCGAAATCGGTATCCACGCCCACGAGAACCTTTCACTCTCGGTCGCCAATTCTGTTGTGGCCGTGCAGAACGGCGTCACTCGCGTCGACGCGTCCCTGGCCGGGCACGGTGCCGGTGCCGGTAACTGCCCCCTCGAAGCGTTCATCGCTGTTGCGAACATCGAGGAGTGGGAGCACGGCTGCGACCTGTTCGCGCTGCAGGATGCTGCCGACGACATCGTCCGTCCGCTGCAGGACCGACCGGTCCGCGTCGATCGAGAGACCCTCACACTGGGCTACGCAGGCGTGTACTCGAGCTTCCTGCGCCACGCCGAGGCTGCGTCGGAGCGCTACGGAATCGACGTTCGCACACTGCTGCTCGAAGCCGGACGCCGCCGTCTGGTGGGTGGCCAGGAGGACATGATCGTCGACATCGCGCTCACCCTTGCGGCGCAGGCGAGCAAGGAAGCTGTCTGACGAGCTGCCGAATTCGCTGATACCCGAGTCCCGCTCCCGTCTCCGGACGGGGGCGGGACTTCTCAGTTGGGCTGAGAAGGTTCTGTCATTACAGCGCTCAACCTCTGAAACTGTTGTTGCCCAATAACGGCGAGGTGCCGATCTTCGCTACGGTGGATGACATGACCGAACCTGACAGCGACCGTCTGATACACCCAACTGCAACGGCGGGTTGCGCCGGCGTCGACATTCCGGACAGCCGGGGTCGCACCGGCCTCGACCGAACAGGCTTCGGGCTGCACGGTAATCCTGATGTCGAAGTCGAACGAGTCGAGGTCACCTCAGACGGTTGGCATGTGTTGCGTCGCAGCACCTTCACGTACCGGCGACGGGACGGGACTCTCGAGACGCAGCAACGTGAAACCTACGACCGCGGGAACGGCGCGACGATCTTGCTGTACGACCCCGAACGGCGCACCGTCCTGTTGACGAAGCAATTCCGCTTTCCCGCTTACGTCAACGCACACCCCGACGGAATGTTGATCGAGACCGCAGCCGGTTTGCTCGACGACGACACGCCGGAAGTAGCCATTCGGCGAGAGACGAGCGAAGAGCTTGGCGTCGCGATCGGTGAGGTGCAGCATCTGTTCGATCTGTACATGAGCCCCGGATCCGTCACCGAGAGAGTGCATTTCTACGCCGCTCGATACAGTCCGGCGGACAGAACCGGCAGCGGCGGCGGGGTGCCAGACGAAGGCGAGGATATCGAAGTCCTAGAGTTGCCGTTCGACACGGCACTCGGCATGGTCGCCGGCGGCGAGATCGTCGACGGTAAGACGGTCATTCTTCTTCAATGGGCTGCCATGTCGGGGGCACTGACTTCGAAGTCGATTGCCTGAAATTCTATATCCTGTGCCGATGGAACCTGCCGAGTACCGTGACGCGCTGAGGTCCGTCCTCGACACCGCATCGTCGGTAGTCGAAAGCCGGCTGGCGGCGATGCGCGCCGCGGCGACAGCACAAACCGAAGGCATTGTCATCGACGTCTCCGTGGACCAGGACGGCGAGGGCACTTTCGGCGTCTGGGCGCGATTCGACGACCCTGATGCGTTCAGTTTGAATCAGCAGATCGGCGACGAGCGGGAGCTTTTCGGCGTGATCTGGGGTGAGGAAGGCTGGGAGCCACCGGTTCCCGCTCGTCCGCGAGAGTGGTCACGCACGGAACTCGAGGAAGTTATCGTCGGTGTCGTCGCCGAGTGGATCGGCGCGCTCGTTCCCCCGACTGCATCCGAACTGCACTGGGAAGTAACAACTCCCGACGGAGCGACCGACCCGATACCTGTGGGCCCCGATTTCAGTCGTGGACATTCGCCTCGATGAAGCGCGGAAGCTGTCGGCGAGATGCACGACTTCGAACCACTGTTGTGATCGATGTTGCGATGTCACCGACCGGTCGAACCGTCGATCAGCTCGCGGAGGATGTCAGCGTGCCCGGCATGGCGTCCGGTCTCTTCGCTGAAACGTCACTTTCCAATCCGTCACGTTTTCGGCGAGAAACATCGATCGTTCGACAAAGGTCAAATGATTGACCAGCCCGAGCAAGGTTGTTCCCGACCGAACAATTGTGGTGCGCACCTGAGGTTCCGGAGCACCTTCAACCTTGACAGCGATCGAATCACGCAGGTAGTCGAGAAACGCGCGCAGCGTATCGGTCTCGCTATTCCCTGTCCGGGGTGGTGGGACATCACGGCGGCTCCGACGCGACGTTGCCATGGTGGGTCTCCTTCCTCGGTGAGGAACGACGAAGAGGCTTCATTCCTGGATGGGTAGTACCGATCCTTCCGAACTCACGTCGATCCCGCATCAATTTTTGCCGTTGCGGCAAAGGCCGGCTCTATTGCCGGTATCACCGCGCGGAATGCAGGTCGCGCACAAGTTGAGGTGTCCGCCACTTGCCGACCTCGAACGGCCACCGCCGCAGCGGATAAGCGAGACGGGCCACGAAGTAATTGACGTATTCGACGACGCCGAAAGCCCACACCACCATGATGGCCGCCGCAGTGACGAAATGATCTGGTAGCCAAATGAGCACGCCGAGGAGACCGACTGCCAAGACGACAATGTCGAGGACCCGAAACGCACGGTAGAGCGCCGCGAGGCGGGCCGGCATCGGCGCCTGCTCGACCCAGCCTCGGGCAAGCAACCAATAGACACCTGCTTGTACGAGAACCACGAGCAGTGGGGCCAGCGCCGACCACAGCGCCGCGGAGTCGTGCGGACCTTCGAGCCGAGGCACCACGACGCCGACAGCCACAGCAGCAAACACTCCCGCGGCGGCCAGTTCGCCAAGACCGAGGCTCAGGTACCTGCGTCGCAAACTCATTCGCCGTTGATCCACCACGTGAGAAACCATATCCGTTGATCACTGCGCAGCGGGTGCGCATCAGTTGCAGGGCATTGCCTAAGATCGATCGAAAGGCAGTCACGTGTAAAGAGGTTGGTGTGCGATGGTGCGATTGGCCATGGTTACGTTCGATGCAACGGATGCCCGATCACTTGCCACCTGGTGGTCGGAGCGATTCAGCGAGGCGAGTATCGATGGTGACGAAGATTTCCTGACGGTGACGGCCCCGGACCTCCCACTCACTCTCGGTTTCCAACGGATCGATCAGGCTCGCAGCCAAAGGAATACGGTTCACCTCGACTTCGACCTCGAACCGCAGGATCCTCCGCGGGACCAGGTCGTCGCGACCTTCGTCGCGGCAGGAGCAGCCCACGTCGAGCGCCATGAGTCGGGCGAATCAATTTGGGACGTGTTGGCGGATCCGGCGGGAAACCTTTTCTGCGTAGGTGATCCGCATTAGGTCTTGTCTGAAAACTAGTCAGAGATCGAGTCCGCTGCTCATCCGGCAAAGCCTGAAAGTGCGTCACCCACACAGCCGTACATGTATTCGTTCGCATACAGTCGGGTATGTCCCAGCGGCAACCCAGACTGGAATGTCCGCTGTGTCAAAATCTGCCGATAGGGGCTGGACGGATGGGATCGCCTGATTTGCTGGGTCTGACGGCCTCACTGTCGTCGTCGACGCCTATCCTCGCCTTCGTTGCTGGGCTCATGCCGCGACTGGTCGGTGATGAACCGAATCCCGTTGTCGGCATACGAACGAAGGCAACGATCTCGAGCCCCGAGGCGTGGCAATTGGCCCATCGGATTGCGCGGCCGCTTCTGCGCCGGACGGTGTGGACAGCCGTAGCGGGACTGTGCCTGCAGGTCGTGATCGGTGTCGTGACGGGTTTCGGATCTGTGGGCTCGGCTGTCGCTTCAACGGTCGTGTTTACAGCAGTGCTCGTCGTCCTGCTCTGTGCGGCGTTGAAGGGCAACGCCGCAGCAAAATCGTTGCGGCATTGACAGCCTGGGCCGCAGTTGTCAGACGTGCCCTCGTTCTCCGATTTCAGTTCCCGATACGCGGTCGTTCGCGTCGGCGGGGTCCACGGTCCCGCATCTCGAGGATCGCGGCTGCCGTTGACGCGACCGTCTTGTCGTCGTCGTGGGTGAGCTGGGCGAGCGCTTCGTGTGCTGCCGCGCCGGGAATCTCGGCGAGCGCCTGAGTGATTCGCAACCGCGTCGGCGCGTCGGCGGTGTTGTCGAGCCTGTCCTGCACTGCTGCGACGACTTCGCCGCTCGCGGGCGAGCACTCCGCCAGAAGGCCCAGCACCTCGCCGGCCTCGACGTCGCGTCGCCCGTCCGCGACCATCTCGAGAAGAGCGGGCATCGAGATGGCCTCTCCGCGAGTTCCGAGGGTGAGAGCGGAGTCGGCGCGGACTATCCCGTCCGAATCATCGAGAGCTCGCTTCAAACACCGAGTTGCCTCCTCGGTGTGGATCCCGGAGATGGCGGACATCGCGCGACGCCGAACCTGGACGTCCTCCGATTCGAGACCCTTCGCGAGAGCTGCAAGACCCGCACCTTCAGTCCTCGCCAACGCCCATTGCAACGCTCCGGCCACGTTGGCATCCTTCTCCGACAGGATGGCCTCGACGAGTGCGTCGACGGGCAACGCTGCATTCAGCTCCTGCGACAGGATCGCTTGCTGACGGTGGGCAGCGAACTCGGATTCGAGTGCACGCAACAGCGAGACCATGCGCAGGACGTCATCCCACTCCGAAGGGACGGAGGCGTCGACCCTTTCGAGTTTGGTCAGCAATTCTTCCTCCGCCGCGATCCGTTGCCGAGTGTGTTGCATGAGTTCACCCACCAAATCGGCCGGGGCGAAGTCGGGCTCGTCCAGTGCACGCTTGGCCTCGTTCAGCGAAAGCCCCAACGTCCTCAGGCTCTCGACGTGGAAGAGTCGACGGATGTCGTCGGCGGAGTACTCGCGGTAACCGCCGGACGTGCGGCCCGTCGGCTTCACCAGTCCCAACGTGTCGTAGTGCCGCAACATCCGTGTGCTGACACCACAACGCCGCGACACCTCGCCGATCAACATCCGTCTCCCCTTCCTACGCGTCCGGGCCGATTGCCGCGACGCGCTTCGCCAACTCGTGTGAGAGAGCGAACCCACCGTCGGGGTCGTGCCAGAGTTGCTTTGTAGCATCAGCATGCGCCCGAACACGCGGATTCAGGCTTGCACCGGCCGCGTCGAGCACCGGGAGTACAGCCTCGCCGAGTCCTGTCAGAGCTCGACTGAGACTGAGCTGCATCTGGAGTTCGCCTCGCCCGAGTTCGGTGGCCAACTCGGCCGCGAGCGCGCCCTCGTCTCCTGACGGCACGAGGGCTACAGCCGCACGCCACGCACTGCGCACGACCTCGTCGTCCTGGTCGTGAACCAGCGCAGAGACCTCGGGCCAAGCGATCGGATCGCCGATCTTGGACAAGGTGTGGAGCGCCTGACTGCGGGCTTGCGAACCATCGGACCCGAGCTCACGGATCAGCTTAGGCACCGTGATTTCGCCCGGCAGGCGGCACAACGCCCAGGTCAACATGTCGCGGACGAAGAAATCCGGCTCGACGGCACACCGATCGACCAGGGCAACCGTCAGCTCAGGGTCCGGGCGTGTGCCGGCGGCCAGCGCGGCGCGCAGCCGAACCGAGGGATCAGCTGCGGCCAATGCGTCGACGAGGTGAGCATTCTGCCCACCGTGGTTGGTTGTGTTCACGACAACCACCTCCTTCGTCGACCATTGGAGTCCTTGTCACTGTGTCAAGGTCAAGCCGGCGAAGGTCGCAGCCAAGTTCAGAGCTGGCGGCGCAGGTCCAGAACTGCGATTCCCCAGCCGACGAGTCGTGATGCAGACACGACCAGACCTGCATCTTCCGCGACGGCTGCGAACTCGGATTCGGTACGTATTCCGGTGCCGTGCATACAGAGCATCAGCAGATCGAATTCGGCAGCGTCCTCACTGATCGAGGTTCCGGCGGCACCTTCGTCGAGCAACCGCTCGACAACGATGATCTTGCCACCGGGCACAACAGCATCACTGGCTGTACGGAGCAGCAGGCTCAGGTCGTTGTCCGGAAGACGCCCAGTCGCTTCGAGGAGGAGGTACGCGTCGAACGGGTGGGCAGTCACCGGCGCGAGAACACTCTGCGTCAGATGGCTGATCCGGTCCGACACCGCGGGGTCGACGTCCTTGTCGATCCGTTCGAGTTCACTGGGCAAACCGAGGACCGTTGCCGCGAGGTGCTGTTCGGCACCGAGCACAGCGTTCATCACGACCCCGGAACCGCTGCCCGCGACCAGGATGCGCGTGACGTCGCTGAGGGGATATTCGGCTGCGAGGGCCGATCCCAGAAATGCTGCCTCGTCGGCGATGTGATGGTGATGCTTGTCGGCCAGCAGTGGATGGGCGTCCAAGTCTTCGTCGAGAGTGCGGCCGGTAACGGCACTGATCGCGGCCGTTCCGGATCGAACCGCGCCGACCAACCCGGTGATGGACAACTCGACCCGTGCCTCGATTCCCTCGAGGTCGAGCCAGTTCGAGACCCACTCGTCGCCCAGCATCGCCTCACCCACTTCGCCGAGGGTCAGCGTCTCCCCTGCTCCCCGGGCGAGAACCTCGGTGGCGATCAGGTAGCGGACGAACTTCGCCAAGGCTCGAGAGTCGGTTCCGGTGCGAGAGGCCAACTCGCCCAGATTGTCGGCACCTTCGGCAACGTGGTGAGGAATACGCAGAGTGTTTGCCGCCCTGATCGCGAACGGGGAGACGATCTCTGCCCGCTCGGCGAGCTTGTCGAACGGTTCGGTCGTCGCGGCCGCGAGATCGGGCACGGCGGGATCGTCGGCGAGAGTGACGACCTCGGCACGCCGCCAATAGCCGGTGATGTCCACCATCTCCGCCGGCAACTGACGCTCTTCACGCAGATACCGACGAATCCCCTTGAGCGAGGTGGATTCTCCGGCTACCCAGGCGAACACGGCGCCGTCACGCCACGGTACGGAGCGCACGGCCTGCTCGAGCGCTGACAGTTCACCGGCCGGACTGTCGTCTCGGCCTACCCGAGTGAGCGAGACCGAAGCCGCGCTGGGCAGATCGAGTGTGTGCTCGGCTGAAGTGACCTCGACAACGACGCGAGCGTCCAGACCGGCGGGCATCTCTTCGAGCCAACGCGCGATTGCCGGTATCGCAGTTTCGTCTCCGACGACGAGTACCCAGTCCACATCTTCCGGCGCACGCCCCGAACGAACCGGACCAAGGAGGTCGATGGAGTCGCCCGGCAGGCACCGTCGTCCCCAGGTGGACGCGATTCCGGTCTCGTGGGTGACAAAATCGAGAGTCAACTCGGCGGCAGTGGGATCGAACTTGCGCACGGTGTAGTTGCGGGTGACGGGCTTGGGGTCGCGTGGCCACTCGACCGTGCGTGCGCGCTGCTGCGGAAGCACCACTTCGCCGGACTCGGTGGGAAAGAACAGTCTCACGAAGTCGTCGAATCCGGAACTGCACAGCGCCGGGAACTCGAACCCGTCCTTCTCGAACGCGACAAGTTCCGGGCCGCGCAGGACGATGCGTCGCATCCCGGCGTCGATGTCGGACGTCTCGACGACCGTGGCACGCCGGATCACCTCGGGATGCACCAACTGTTGCCGGTGGGATCTGGCCATGTGTCGCTATTACCCTTCTACGTCGAATGCGCTTACATCGAATGCGTCGGCGCCGCTCACTTCGGTGCCGCTCACTTCGACAGCACTGGGATGCTGCCGCCGAATCAGATACGGTGCAACGCTCGTGAGCTTCTCACAGGTCTCGTCGAACTCTCGGTCCGGAGTGGACTGCGCGACGATCCCTGCCCCGGCACGCAACCACGTGCGTCCTTGCTGCTGGTAGACGGCCCGGAGAACGAGGGCGGCTTCAAGCGTCCCGGTCGACGAGGCCCGAACCACCGCCCCCGAGTACAGGCCGCGTTCGCCGTTGTCGAGACGTGCGATCGCGTCGATCGACTCGCGTTTAGGGATTCCCGACGCGGTGACGGCGGGAAAGACGGCCGCGAACGCATCCCAGGGTGAGAGGTCGTCGCGCAACAGGCCGCGCACGGTCGAGGCGAGGTGCTGCACACTGCCACGTTCACGAACACTCATGAAGTCGGTGACCGTGGTCGAGTCGCCGGTAGAGACGGAGGCGACCTCCCGGAACGCGGTGCGGACCGATACTGCATGTTCGGCAATCTCTTTCGGGTCCTCCTCCAGATCATTGCGTGCTGCCGCGTCCGCCTCCGGTCCCACACCGAGGGCACGGGTCCCGGCGAGCGGTTCGGCCGAGACGCGTCTCCGGCCGTCGACGGCGACGACGAGTTCGGGGCTGAATCCTGCCGCTGCGATGTCTCCGAGGTTCAACAGAAAGGAGCGGGCCGGCGTGTTGGCGAGTCGCCCGACACGGTAGGTATTGGGCAGGTCGACGTCGAAAGTGACCGGAACAGTCCGGGAGAGAATGACTTTCGTGTAGTCGCCACGACGCACTTCGTCGATCGCCGCGGCGGCGCGTTCTCGGTAGCTATCGGTGTCGGTGAAGACGTCGACGGCACCTGACGAAGGTGGTACCACGGCGGTGACACGCCGGAGGACGTCGGTGAGCGCGGCCGCGTCGGCGGGCGTACCGCCGGTCACGACGATGTCGTCGCCCAGGGATCGACCGAAGGTGATTTCGACGCGCGGGATGATCAGGTGCGCCAGGGTGGACTCGCCCAGCGGCCGGCCGGCCGGCACACAATGGGTGTACGCCGAGAACTCGAAACTCACCCAGCCGTAGGCATTCCAGTGCTGAACCGGGAGCGCCGCGAGGGAGTCCTGCAGCGCGAGCGCCGGGTCGTCCGACCACTCGGACACGCTGTCGACGCCGTCCCAGGTGGTGGTCACGGTCCGGCCTGTCATCACCACGGAGCCGAGAATGCCTGCCGCGATCTCCCAGTCCCCGTGGTTCTCGTAGACCACGTATTCCTCGAACAGGCCGGATTCGGCAAAGGCGACGACCTTGGCGAGGTCTCGGTCGAGTAGGTTCCCTGCCGGGAGACGGGAAGGATCGAGATCGGTATCGAGATCGTCGACGGTCGATGGTGTCACGAACGGCTCCCGACGGCAGCGACCAACGCGTTCTTGTCGATCTTCCCGACTGCGGTCATCGGCAGCGACGGGCGAGTCACCACACGATCGGGAAGGGTGTTTGCGGCGCATCCGAGACCGACGAGGAAGGATCGCAACTCCCCCAGTGTGGGTTCGGTTGTGCGGGTGACGATCACCGCGCACACGCTCTCTCCGAGATCACGGTCCGGGATGCCGACCACCGCGACCCTGGACACCGCCGGGTGGGTGAGCAACAGGTCTTCGAGAGCGTCTGCGGCGACATTTTCGCCACCCCGGGTGATGACGTCTTTGATCCGGCCGGTGACGATCAGGTGGCCGGTCGCGAGCATGCGGACCTGGTCGCCACTTCGGTAGAACCCGTCGGCGGTGATCGCGGTCCGATTATGTTCGGCGGCACGGTAATAGCCGTTGATGGTGTAAGGCCCACGGGTGAGGAGTTCCCCCACCTCGCCCGGTAGGACATCGTCACCGGCCTCGTCGACGATCCGGATCTCGTCGAGTTCGGAGAGAGGACGGCCCTGCGTGGTCAGCACCAGATCGTCGGTGTCGTCGAGGCGCGTGTAGTTCAGCAATCCTTCGGCCATGCCGAACACCTGCTGCAGGGTGCATCCGAGGGCGGGCCGGACGAGTTTGGCGACCTCCGGGGTGAGCTTGGCTCCCCCGACCTGCAGCAACCGAAGGCTGGAGAGATCTGCACTCTCCCATTCGGTTGCTTCACACCACAAATGGGTCAGACTCGGTACGAGAGCGGTCACGGTGACGCCGTGCTGTTCGATCAGTCCGAACGTATGGTCCGGGCTGGGATCGCGCGTCAGGACCACGGCGGCGCCGACACCGAACGCACCGAGAATGCCGGGGCAGGCAAGGGGGAAATTGTGAGCCGCGGGAAGGACCGCGAGATACACGTCGTCTGCGGTGAGTTCACATATCTGCGCGCTGGCTCGGGCGTTGTACGCGTAGTCGTCGTGGGTGCGGGGAATCAGCTTCGGCAATCCGGTGGTTCCGCCGGACACCAGCAGCACCGCGACGTCCCGTGAATCGGCCCGATCGAAGGCGCGGCGCTCGGCGTGAACATCTGCGAGTGAGGTGAATTCCGCTGCGTCACCGTCGACGAATACCGTTGTCACACTGGGAACTGACCCGACGACCTCACGGGCGAGGTCGCGGTAGTCGAAACCCCCGTCGCTGTCGGCGATCACGTATGCCGTCGCCTCGGACAAGCCGGCGAGGTGCACGATCTCTCGGGCACGATGGGCGGGCAGGGTCAACACCGGAACGGCGCCGCATTCGAGCAAGGCGAAGAGCACCACGACGAACGAGGGTGTGTTGGGCAGTTGAACAATCACCCGATCCCCAGCACCGACGCCGCGTTCGGCGAAGCCGGCAGCGGTGGCACTTACCCGGATTCCCAACTCGGAGTACGACAATGCTCCATCGCTACCGACGACGGCTCGGCGACGTGAATGGTCGGCAACCCAAGTGTCGAATTCCGTGGGTATGGCACGTCCACGCCATAGGCCGGCGTCGGCGTACCGTTGGGCCCGCTCGACGGAAAACGGTACGACGTCGATGTTCGTGGAGAGCTCTGCGGTCATCGTAGTTCCTCGCGTTCGAGTGATTCTGTGCCGGAATGCTCGGGTGTGACGCCCGGTGAGCTGCCGTCGACAATGTGGTCGACAATGTTGCCGACAGCGTGGTCGACCGTGTGGTCTACGTAGTCACGTAGTGACGCCAACGAGATCAGTGCGAGTACGGACAGAGACACCATGATGACGCCGTACACGATCAAGGCGGTGGAGGCGACGAACACGGTGCCGATCAGACCTGCGACCGCCGATCCCACGGACAGTCCGAATACGTTCTGTGCGCTCCACAAACTGTTCGCGCGGCCGAGCAGCCGGTCCGGCGTGTTGGTCTGGATCACGGTGTACGCCACGATCTCCTGAACGGCACCGAATGCCCCGGCGACGGCCAACAGGACGAGCGCTACCCAGACCATCGGTGCCAGTCCGACTCCGGCGAGCGCCAGGAAACTGGCCGCGAGCGCGAGTACGAGGACGTAGCCCTTGCGCCGCACCCTGCTGATCCATCCGCTGGCCACCGATCCCAGGGCCGCCCCGACTGCGGTCGCGGAATACAGCAGGCCGGCGGTGCGCGGATCTCCGTCGAAGCGTTGCTCCACGAAGGCCGGGATCAGTACCCCGACGCCGCCGCCGAGCAAAGCGATGGTTCCGACGATGAGAACCGACCGAACGATGTTCCGGCTCAACGCGAACCGGAACCCTCCGGTGAGGGACGCCCACGGCGACTCCTCGTCCGTCTCGTCCGGCCGCAATTCCGGCAGAGTCGCCAGAAGTGGAACAGTGAGCAGGGTGCCTGCTGCGGCAGCCCAGTAGTTCCAGGTCACCCCACCGGTGGCGATTACCACGCCACCGAGCGCGGGGGCCGCCATCATGCCGAGCTGGACGGTGAGTGCGTTGATGGCTCCGGCCGCGGCGAACGAGTTCTCCGGGATCAGAGCCGGAGTCACGGCGAGGAGCGCGGTGATGCTGATCGCGCCGATCGCGCCGTCGACGGCGCCGAGTGCGTAGATAGCCCATACACTCGGGTCCGCCGACGCCGCGTTGAGCGCCAGCCCGACAAACGCCAAGCCGCACAATGTTCGGGTCCATACGATCAGTCGTCGTCTGTCGTACCGGTCGGCGAGTACGCCCCCGGTGAGCAGACCGACCAGGGTGGCGACGCCCGTGACCGTCGACGCGAATCCGACGTGTGCCGTCGATCCGGTCAACGCGAAGATCTGCACGGGCACTGCGACGATCAGCATGCCGATTCCGAACACCGCGATGGTGCGTGCGATGACGATGCTCCGGAACGGTGGGCTCTCGCGCAGTGGCGACAGGTCCAGCAGTAGAGCCTTGCCGCTCATGGTGTTTCCTCCCTGGCCGTTGTCCGGCCCTTGTCCCTCGACTATCCCTTGACGTTGCCTGCGGCGGTGTTCAGCACCGTGGCGACGTCGTCGAGGATGTACGGGATGGTCAGGACCGTCAGTCCTCCGAAGGCGAAGTTCTTGTCGACGCTGAAGTCCTTGGTGGATGCAGTGCGGCCGTCGACGATCACCGGCTGTGCGGCAACCAAAGGCTCGGCGAGGAACGCGTTGAGAGAGTCCTTGTCGTAAGCGACCACGAACAGCACGTCGGCCGCGATCAGGGGCGCCTGCTCGGTGCTCAGCTCGAAGTACACGGCCTCCGGGTCCTTGGTCGGATCTGCCTGCTGGATCGTCGGCTCGTTCTTCAGTCCAAGCTGTTCGAGGAACTCGACGCGCACGTCGGCGTCCTTGCTCACCGCGAACGTGCTCGGGCTGTTCGGGAGTGCGATGGTCACGGTCTTACCCTGCAGCGCAGGGTTCTTCGCAGCTGTCGCGCTGATCGCGGCATTGGTCTTGTCGATGAGTGCGGTGGCCTCGGCCTGCTTGCCCAACGCCTGACCGGCGATGGTCACCTGGTCCTGCCACGACGCGGTCCACGGCTCGTCCGGGAAGGACACCACAGGCGCGATCTTCGACAGCGCGTCGAATTCCTGCTGAGTGATACCGGAGTACGGGGCGAAGATGAGATCCGGTTCTGCCTTGGCGAACTGCTCGACGGGCGCCTCACCGGTTCCGTCACCCGACAACAAGGTCGGCTGCTCGCCACCGAGCTTGTCGAGCGCCTCGGCGTCCCACTTCAGAATGCCCTTGTCGTCGGCCCCGTACTGAGGTCCGGCGAAGGTGGGCATCGCAACCGGGACGACGCCGAGCGCCAGGAGGGCGTCCTGGTTGGACCATCCCCAGGTTGCGACCCGCTTGGGCTCCTCCTTGATCTCGGCCGTGCCGAGAGCAGACTTGATCGTCACCGGGAACGCGGCATTCGCTGCCGACGAAGTCTCGGTGCTACCGCTGTCGTCGTTGCTGCTGCAGGCTGCCATTCCAACCACGAGGCCGCATGCCGCCAGTACAGCTACCATTCCGCGGACGCGCTTGCCACCGCTCCGGTTGCGCCGCTCTGACGGCCCTCTTCCCATAATCCTTTTCACTCCAACACCTCTCGACCGATCGATCTGCTCATACACCCCCAGCGGGTGACGGCGCCTAACGTAGCACGAAGGTTACCCTTGCCTCAGATTCATTAGCCCCCGTCACCACCGGAAACGATCGCGGCGACGGATCGCAACGCCGCTGCCCACGCGTCGACCAACCGTGGCACCTCGGCCACCACCGCAGGCGGCCAGGACACGGTGGCGCCCAGCGTGGAGGTGGTCAGGCCGCCGACGCCACGGCGATCGTGCACGAAACCGTCCACGACCACGGGATGAGAACTCGGCACGGCGTCACCGAGTCCGGAATCCATACTGTCGCGCAGCGGGCTTGCCCTGAACCTGCCGCCGCAGTCCTCACCATCGTCGTCACCGCCGAGGTCGAATCGACCCAGATAGTTGAATTCCACTGCTGCCGAGTCATATTCACCGAGTACCGTCCGCCCTTGCGGATTCAGGTAACGCAACGCCCCGTAGGACATCCCCTCCCCTGGCACCGACGACCGTGCGCGCTGGGCCCCGGCGACGAGTTCACGCGCCGCGGCAACCGAACCGGCGAGCACCGCGTCGAATCGATCGGTGCGTGCGGTGATCCTGATCGGATGGACGTCGGTGAGCCAACCCACGACCCCCGATCCGTCGACAGAGCTCTTGCCGACGTCTCCGCGGCCGTGCCCCTCGACGTCGACGACGAATTCGGCGTCCGCACCTTCTGTTCCGGCCTCGGACCAGGCCGCGAGCGCGGCGGTGAACGTGCCGAGCAGAACGTCGTCCACCGACCCCCCGAGCACGGTGGACACACCGGCAAGGAGCGCGGCCGTCTCGTCCTCGGTCAACGTGAACGACACCCGGTCCAACGTGGCGCCGACGTCGGCAGTGGGATCGAGGGGGCGGATCAGCGGTATCCGAGCGCCGGGTGCGGCGATGGCTGCCCACCGGTCGAGATCATCGAGGATCGACGCCGAATGCGCGTAATCCTGCACCGCATGCGCCCACCGCCGGAACGAGTCGGGGGCTGGTTCCGCCACGGGCGTCGTGGAAGAGCCGTAACCGTCGACGTGGAGGTCGGGCAACAGCACCCGCCACGACACTCCGTCCACCACCAGGTGGTGCAAGGTGATGAGCAGTTCGCCGGGCTCTTCGTCACGCCGGAACCACACCAGGTCGATCATGCGCCCGTCAGTCGGACGCAGTCGTGCCTTTGCTGCCCGCGACGCGGCGCGAACCGCCTTCCGGGCGGAATCGTCGCGCTCACCGGTGATGTCCAGTACCGAAAGCCATTCGGAGGGAGCACCATCGGGTTCAGGAATATCCAACTGGGTACCGTCGAATCGTGCCCGCAATATCGGGTGCCGCCGCGCGAGCGCGTCGATCATCGCGACGATCTTCTGCTCGGTGAACTCGGCCGGGATCCGAAGCAGCACCGCTTGAGAGATCTGGTCGATCGGCCCGTCTACGCCGGCTAGCCAGGCCACGATGGGAGTGAGCGGCACTTCGCCGTACGGCGAAAGTGAGGAGTAGCGCGAATCAACCTGTGCACCAACAGATGCCTCGGCAGATACAGCAAGAGCGCGTACGGTGCGCCCCGTCGAGACGTCTCGGGGCGAGACCGTCAGTCCGCGCGCACGCAGACGGGCGGACAGTTCCATCGACATGATGCTGTCGCCGCCGAGGTTGAAGAAGTCGTCGTCGACTCCGATGTCGGGGATGCCGAGCAGGTCGGAGATCTCGGCGCACAGCCGGTGTTCCAGGTCGGTCTCCGGCGGGCTGGGCACTCGGTCGGGAACCTTGCCCTCGGGGAGCGCAGCGAGGTCCAGTTTGCCGTTGGACAGCAACGGAAACCGGTCGAGGACCGTGTAGCTGGCAGGCACCATGTACGACGGCAACCGGCCGGCGACGCCGGCACGCAGCTCTCCGATGTCCAGGGTGCGCCGCGGTTCCGGCACGACGTGCGCCGACAACCGTTCTGTGCCAGTGCCATCGGTGCGGGCTACGACGCGGGCATCGGCCACGCCGTCGAGCGCGCGCAGGCAGTGTTCGATCTCGCCCAGTTCCACCCGGTGCCCGCGGATCTTGACTTGGTGATCGGCGCGACCGGTGTAGTCGAGCAATCCGTGGTCCGTCCACGACACCAGGTCGCCGGTGCGGTACATCCTGGTCCCGTCGGCGGCGAACGGATCCGGCAGGAAATGCTGGGCTGTCAGCGCCGGGGCAGCACGGTAGCCGCGCACAACGCCGGGGCCACCGAGATACAACTCGCCCACCACCCCGACGGGCACCGGACGCAGGCCGGCATCCAGGACGTAGGCACGCAGACCAGCGACGGGCCGTCCGATGAGAGGCTCTCCGGAGCATTCCGTCGAGGTGTGGACGGCGTCGACGGTTACCTCGGTCGGGCCGTAGAAGTTGTGCAGCACAACCGAATCCAGTGACCGCATCCTGTCCCAGAGCTCGCGGGTCACGGCTTCTCCGCCCACACCGAGCGCACTGATCTCGGAGCCGAGCCCGGCGCGAATCAGGTGTTCGAGAACCGATGGCACCACTTCGACGAAATCGGCGGACACTCGGCGCAGTTCACGGAGCAGCGCGGACGGATCCGCCGCGGCATCACGGTCGAACACGTGGACCGCGTGGCCGCCGAACATCCACAGCTGCGGCTGCC
Organism: Rhodococcus sp. NPDC060176; assembly: GCF_042728675.1. Taxonomy (NCBI): domain Bacteria; kingdom Bacillati; phylum Actinomycetota; class Actinomycetes; order Mycobacteriales; family Nocardiaceae; genus Rhodococcus; species Rhodococcus sp. NPDC060176. The sequence goes on along the minus strand of NZ_JBHWYS010000001.1, from coordinate 227,950 downwards.
AGGAGGCGTCGAACGCCAGCGACCAGGCGTGACCGACGTTGAGATGAGAGCGTCCGGTGCGTGCGACCGTTGGATCATGCACCCGATCCCGATGACTGAAGTACAGGTTCGCCAACCCCCGATGCGGAACGACGACACCTTTCGGGACGCCGGTGGTGCCGGAGGTGTAGATCAGGTACGCCGGCGAGTCAGCGTGCAGCGGGGTGCGTCGTTCGGCGTCGGTGACGACGCGGTGGTCGTCTTCGGATTCGGCGAGCGTCGAAGTGTCGACGATCGTGCACGCCCCCAGTGTCACCGATCCGTCGAGCAAGGCATTGTCGACGGCGCGGTCGTCCGGTGTCGTCACGATCGCGGCGGGTCGGGCACTGTCGACAATGCGTTGGGTGCGTGAGGCGGGCCCATCCGGTTCGATCGGCAGGTACGCAGCCCCCGACCGCATCACCGCGACGATGGAGGCAAGAGTGAGCGCAGACCGCGTCGCGGGTACGACGACGACGTCCTCGGCTCCCACTCCGAGACGCAGCAGTGCTCGGGCGATACGGTTCGCGAGGGTGTCGAGCGCGGAGAACGTGAGAGTGGTCCGGGCATCGGTGACTGCGACAAGCTCGGGCGTTCGGACGCACTGCGCGTCGAAAACTTCCACCAACGTGCCACCCGGATAGGGCGATTCGGCTCCGGCGAACTCACCAAGGATGCGTCGGCGCTCTGCGGCGTCGACGAGCGCCAGGTCGGATACACAGTGGGCTTCGGGGGTGTTCATCGACGCCAAGACCGCATGCAGGGCGTCACTCATCATTGCGGCGCTGCGGGTGTCCACCAGATCGGGCCGGAACTCCACGACGATCCGCAAGCGGTCTCCGGGAAAGACGGTCACGGTGATCGGATAGTGCGTCATCGTGTGAAAATCTCCGACGCGGACCGTGAAGTCGGCGGAATCGATACCGGCAGTGTCTGCTTCGGCGAAGTTCTCGAACACGACGAGGGTGTCGAACAACCGGCCGACGCCACCGATCCGCTGGATGTCGGCGAGTCCCACGTGGTGGTGATCCAGGACGGACACGGTCTGCTCGCGCAGGCGACCGAGGACGTCGGACACTGTCGCGGCAGCAGGAACGTCCACGCGCACCGGAACAGTGTTGACGAAGAGTCCGACCATGTCGGCCGAGCGGTCGAGGTCGGCAGGTCGACCCGAGACCGTCGATCCGAACACGACGTCGTTCTGCCCGGTGACGGCCGCGAGTACCACGGCCCAGGCCGCGTGCACCAGTTCGCTGAGCGTCGACCCGGACTGAGCAGCAAAGGATTTGAGATTCCCGGTCCTTGCTTCGGACAGATCGACGATGATCTCCTCGGCAGCGACTCGTGAGGCACGGCCGTCGGAGTCGGACACCAGGCAGGGGCGGACAGGGCTTCCAGGTGACTCGGGATCGCGACCGAGCACCTTCCGCCACGCGGTTGTCGCCGCAGCGCTCTCGCGAGAGGTCAACCACCGCAGGTAGTCGTCGAACGAAGCCGGGGCAGTGAGGGTTCGACCCTGGTACAGGCGGAACAGGTCCGTGCCGACGGTCCCCATCGACCATCCGTCGACGAGCAGATGATGCATCGTCAGGACCACCCGGTGGCGGACCGGTGATTCGTCGAGCACGGTGACGCGGATCAAGACAGAATCCTCGACGTCGAAGGTTCGACGGTCTGCTGCGATCAGGGACTCTGCCTTCGGACCGTCGAGGGAGCCGACGGTGTATCGGCGCACCTCGATGTCGCGATGTGGTCGGAGTACGGCGACCGTGCGACCCGATTGCAGGGTCGTGAACGTCGATCGCAGACTCGGATGTCGATCGAGGAGTGCGTGCAACGCCTCCTCGAGTCGGACGCTCTCGAGCGCACCGTTGATCTCGAATTGTGTTGCAATTATGTATATTTCGTCCGAGCCCTCGGCCGCGGTCAGCGATTGGAAGACAATACCCTGCTGCAAAGCGGTCGCTGGACGAACGTCGTCGATATCGGTTCCCGAGGCTGCGAGTTCCGCACGTTCGGTGTCGTCGAGCTCGGTCAGGGGAGCGGCTCCCCTGCCCACGGGCTGAGCGCTACGGGGAACTGCGGCGTCCGCGCACGAAGCGATTGCCGCGACAGTGCGCCTGGCAAATACGTCCGCCGTGCTCAGCACGATCCCCTCACGGGCAGCATGGTGCACGAACGTGATGGCCGCGATGCTGTCGCCCCCCAGAGCGAAGAAGTCGTCGGCAGCGGCGATCTCGGCCACGTCGATCCCCACGAGGTCGGCAATGATTACCGCCAACGCCAGTTCGGTCGCAGACTGCGGCGCGGCGCCGCCCGTAGAGGTCGTGGGGATCTCGATGCGAGCCAAAGCGAGCCGGTCCAGCTTTCCGTTGGGAGTGACCGGCAGCGCAGCCAGTACGATCCACGAGGCGGGAATCATGTACTCCGGCAAAGTCTGACGCAGTCGCACGCTGATCTCGTCGCCGATCGTGTCGGCGACGTGTGACTTCTCGGCGCCCCGCTCGGCTTCACTGCTACTCGGAACGACGAACCCGGCCAGTCGCGGTCGTCCGGCAGCGTCGGATACGGCAATTACGGCCACGTCGTCGACGAGTCCACTTGCGGCGGTCGCAGCTTCGATCTCCCCGAGCTCGATTCGATGTCCCCGGATCTTGACCTGCCGGTCAGTGCGTCCCACGATGTCGAGGGTGCCGTCCGGCAGCTGTCGCCCGCGGTCCCCGGTGCGGTACATCCGCTCCCCCGCGGCGCCGTCCGGGTAGGCAACGAATCGAGTGGCTGTCGCCGCCGGCGCCCGGTGATAGCCGCGAGCGAGTTGAATTCCCGCGACGTAGATCTCGCCCACCACACCGCGAGGAACGGGAAGGAGAAACTCGTCGAGGACCCGGATTGTCGTGTTCGGCACTGCCGAACCGACGACGCTGGCCGCCGGGGAATCGTTCCCCGGAATCGACACGTCATGAGTGGCGACGTCGCCGACCACTTCAGAAGACCCGTAGGAATTTGTCAGATGTGTTGCAGGGCAGGCGTTTGCGATCGACTCGATCACACCCGACGTCAGCGTTTCACCGCTGACGATCCAGTGGGTAACCGTCGCGACGTCGGCTGCAGCTGCATCACAGAGCGCGGCGGCGAGGGAACCGACCGCCGTCATCTGTTCCGCTCGATGAGTGGTGGCCAACCGGGCCAGCGCGTAGGCGTCGGTGAACTCGTCGTCGAGGGCCAGGATCACACGTTGCCCAGCCAGTAGACCGGTCAAGAGTTCGGTGGTTCCGTCGATGAAGCTCAGGGAACTCTTGGCCAGACGGCTACGTGGCTGACCCCATCGATTCACGGCCCAGTGCAAACGATTCGCAAGCCCGTCTCGGGTACCGAGAACACCTTTCGGCGCGCCGGTCGAGCCGGATGTGTAGACGAGGTACGCGGGCAGATCTCCGGTCCACTCGGAGACGAAAGGCGCCGGCCCACAATCCTGAGGGATCTCGGAGGTCGTGATGCGCGTGGTCGCGGGTACCAGTGCGCTGAGCAGGGTGCTGGTGTCCGGGTCGACGATCATCGTGTGGGGATTCGCGTCGGCCAAAAGGTACTCGATGCGATCCCGCGGGTACCGGATGTCGATCGGTACCACCGCCGCACCGACGTCGAGGAGGGCAAGGAGTGCAGCGACCATGTCGGGTCCGCGTGGGACAGCGACTGCAACAGTGGATTCCGGCCCTGTCCCGGCATCGCGCAGTGCCGCCGACAAGTCAGCGACCCGGGTTGCCAACTCGGCGTAGGTCACGGTGTCGGCACCGGACACGATCGCCACCTCGGCCGCGGACTCCGCGAACCTGTGCGCCAGTTGCTGTTCCAATCTCGGTACGGCGACGATCTGGCCTGTGTCGTGGACCTCTGTGCTCGTCCGCGCGTTCGCAAGCGCCAGCGACACGGGTACGTCCGAATCGGCAGTCAGCTCGTCGAGCAGGTCCGTGAACAGCGTTGCCACGGTGGATGCGACGTCGGCCGGGATCGATTCGGGTCGGTAGACGACAAACGCCCACAGAGAGGGATCGGGGCCCGCGACCAGAGCGAGGGGGAAACTCATCGGTGCACCGAGCACGGTGACCTCGTCGACACTGGCACCGTCGTCCGGGACTGCGCTGGGATAGTTCTGGTAGACCACTGTCGTGTCGAACAGCGTCGAATGACCGGCGGTGCGGGCGATGTCGGACAGGCCGAGATGTCGGTGGTCGTCGAGGTCGAGGTGTCCGGACTGGATGTGGGCGAGTAGATCACGGGTAGTGACGGTCCGATCGACCCGCACGCGCACCGGGACGGTGTTGAGTAACAGACCGACGATCGAGGCGGCACCGGGCAGGTCGTACGGACGGATGGATGCGGCCATCCCGAACACGACGTCGCGCCTGCCGGTCAAGGAGGAGAGGACAAGTGCCCAGGCGAGCTGGACCACCACATTGACCGTCACCCCGGCGTCCTTGGCGCACAACGTGACCCGCTCGCCCAGATCGGGTGGGAGAACGACGTCGAGCCGAACCGGGGTACTCTCCACCACCTCGGTGCCGGATGCGACGAGGGTGGGCGCGTCCAGACCGTCGAGGTAGCCGGCCCAGCCCGTACGGGCAGCGTCGGCGTCCCGCTTCGCCATCCACCCGAGGAAGGTTCCGAATTCGGCCGCAGGCTCGAGCCGATCGGCCGTGCCGCCCGCTTCGTAAACGCTCAGCAGTTCGCGAACGAACAGCGCTTCCGACCATCCGTCCATCAGACTGTGGTGGTAGGTGATCACCAGTGCACGATCGACGACCGTGAACCGGATCAGCGGGCTCCGCAGGAATTCGAATCCGGCGGCGCGATCGACCGCTCTGGCTTCCTCGAGGTCTGCTCCCGCCGCCGACAGCGAGATCTGTGGCACCGTCGCCCGTGGCACGACCCATACGAGGGTTCCGTTGCTCCGCTGTCGGAGAACAGCTTTCAGGTGCGGGTAGCGGTCGAGCATCGCGGTGATACTCGCTGTGACGATCCGGGCGTCGACCGCCGACCGGAATGTCACCACCGTCTGGGAGAGGTAGGGATCGTTCTCCGCCGCCGCCAGGCTGGACTGCAGATACATTCCGGTCTGCAGCGCCGTCAGCGGCAGGACTTCGAGGATCTTCGATCGGCCTGCTGTGGCTTCGGCCCGGGCTTGTGCGTTCACAGGCTGTTCTCGAACTCGTCGAGTTCGTCGGCACTGAGGTCCGTCACCTCGACGCTCGTCACGGCTGCACGTTCCTCAGCCGCCGTGTTCTCTTCGACGGTCAACTCGGTCCCGAACAGTCGCACCGTGCGCTTCTGCATGATCGCGCGAGGGGTGAGGCCGATGCCGGCGCTTCGAGCCGCAGATGCCACGGCGAGGGAAGTGATGCTGTCCCCACCCAGCCCGAAGAAGTCGTCGTCGATACCGACCCGGTCGACGCCGAGGATGCGGGCGACGATCTCGCACAGGACGGTTTCGACCGGACTGCGCGGCGGCTGATGGTTGCTGCCGCTGGAGTCGGGTTCCGGCAGGGCACGGACGTCGAGTTTCCCGTTGACGGTCATCGGAATTCGATCGAGTAGCGCGAACGACGTCGGCACCATGTAGTCCGGCAACCGTGACGCGAGACGGTCTCGGACGGAAGCAAACAGCCCTTCCGCTTCGACGCTCCCGTCAGGGACGAGGTACGCGGTCAGTTGGCGGGTCCCGGTTGCCGGTGCGGTGATCGCTCGGACCACTGCGGACCCCACGCCCGGGCAGGACGTGACCGCCGCCTCGACTTCGCCGAGTTCGACGCGGTAGCCGCGGATCTTGACCTGGTCGTCGGCGCGGCCACAGTAGTCGAATAGACCGTCCGGACGCACCTGTACCAGGTCGCCGGTCCGATACATCCGGCCACCGTCCGCCAGCGGGTTCGACACGAAATGAGCTGCGGTGGTGCCGAACCGGCCGAGGTATCCGCGTGCGAGACCAGCTCCGGCCAGATACAGCTCTCCGATCGTGCCTTCCGGAACCGGGCGCAGCCAGGGGTCGAGGACGTAGGCGTGGGTTTCGGTGACCGGCGAACCGATGGTCGCCGTCTCGCTGTCGCTCGTCCCTCCGCCGAGCGCGTTGATCGTGTACTCGGTTGGCCCGTACAGGTTGTAGCCCTCTACACCCGGTTCGTGAAGAAGCCTGGACCACAACGAGTCCGGGACGGCTTCGCCGCCGAGCAGCACGAGCGGCATCCTGCGGTCACCGTCGAGGATGCCTTCGTCGAGGAGGAGCTGCGCGTAGGTCGGGGTGACGTTGACGACGTCGATCTTCCGTTGCGCACAGTACGCCGCCAAACGTGGTGCGTCGCGGCGTAGTTCCTCGTCGCAGATGTGTACCTCGTGGCCTTCGACGAGCCAGAGCAGTTCCTCCCACGACATGTCGAAGGAGAACGAGACGGTGTGGGCGATACGCAATGTCCGACCACCACCAGCGGCGATCGTGGGTTCGAAGATCTTGCTGCGGTGGTTGAGTTGCATGTTGGTCAGGCCCCGATAGGGCGTCAGGACACCCTTCGGCGCCCCCGTCGACCCGGAGGTGTAGATGACGTACGCGGGATGCTCGAGCCTGCCCGGGACGCCGGGGGCGAATGCCACCTGGTCGGCGGCCGTCAGCACCCGATCGGCGCGTAGTTCTGCCACGGTTTCTGCGTCGTCGATCACCATTACATCGGCGTCGGTGACAAACGGCCGCGACACGACGGCACTGGTGCTCACCAGGATGCTCGGCTGTGCGTCGGCGAGTATCACGTTCAGCCGGTCCGTGGGGTGATCGAGTTCGAGCGGCAGATAGGCCGCCCCGGTACGCAGCACTGCGAACAAGGCCACCACGGTCTCCACGGTGCGAGGCAGAGCGAGCGCCACGATACGTTCGGGCCCGGCTCCCCGGCGGATGAGTGCAGCAGCGAACGAGTCGATACGCGAGGAGAGTTCGGCGAAGGTCACCGACTCCTCGCCCAGAACTACCGCGGTCCGGTCCGGATCGAGTTCGGCCCGCTCGGAAAGTAGTTCGGCAATCGTGATGTCGGGGGTGCCGGTCAGGCTCGGGTAACCGGGAATTCGACGGGTTGCCCACCGGGCGAGCGGCCGATCAGGTTCGTCGGCGATCGTCTCGAGGGCGTCGTGGAATCGGTCGAGCAGATCGCGGGCGGTGGACTCGTCGACCAGATCCGGCAGGTAGGTGACGCTGAGATTGAGTCGGTCACCGGGGTCGACGGCGATGGAGATCGGGAATTCCGAGCCGTCGACGGTCGACAGATGCCGCAGGCGCGGCGTCGTACCCGAATCTTGCGCGGCCGCATTCCGCAGAACCAGCAGCGTGTCGAACAACTCTCCGAGTCCGATCGCCTTCTGGACGGCGCCGAGCCCGAGGTGATCGTGAGGCATCAGATCGAGGCGCTGATCCTGGATCCGTCTCGCCAGCGTCGCCGCAGTGTCGGATCCACGACCGAACGCGCGCACCGGAACAGTGTCGATGAAGGCGCCGATCGTCCGGTCACTGCCGGCGACCTCGATCGGGCGTCCGGACAGCGCGGTGCCGAATACGACGTCCGTGCGTCCGGTGACCGCTGTCAGGACCGCTCCCCATGCAGCGGCGAGAAGGGTGAACGGAGTGACCTGGGCGGTCCGAGCGATGTTGGCCAGACGAGCCGAGGTGGCGCCGGGCAGGAGCCGTTCGAGGCGCTGCGGCAACGCTGCCCCTGCGCGATCAGCGGTGCGGTTGGTAAGGAGTGTCGGAGAATCGAAGTCTGCGAACATATCTCGCCACGCCGCCGACGATGCGGCGCGGTCTTGACGTGTCAGCCACGCGAGATGATCTCGGTAGCTCGTTTCGGGTGCCAGCGCGGCGCGGTTGTCGTGGAGATCGAGAATACGGTCTGCCAGCAGCCACGACGAGGTGCCGTCGAAGGCCCCGAACCAGTAGTTGACGACCAGCCGGTCTTCGTTGCCGGGCAAATGCAGGAGGGTCACCCGGAACAGTGGCGGTGCGTCGACGTCGTAGCCTGCCGCCCGGTCCTCAGCGAGCTCGCGGATCACCTGTCGATCGGCGTCGGTGTGTGTGGTCAGGTCGACCACGCGGACGGTGGCGTCGACTCGGCGTCGGATCACCTGCACCGGTTCGCCGAGGGCGGTGACCGTGAATGCCGCTCGCAAGGTGGGGTTTTCGGAGATCACGGTGGACACTGCCGCGTTGATGCGTGCGTCGTCGAGGTGCCGGTCGAGGGCGGCGACGTTCTGCACCGTGTACAGCAGGGCCGCGGCCGGGTCGAGGCTGATCTGGTAGTACAGCCCACGTTGGAGCGGTGAGAGTGGCCAGATGTCCTCGACGTCGCCGAACCGGTCGGCGATCGCAGCGTGATCGTCGTCGGTCAGGCTGAGCAGCGGCGCATCCGACGCGACTGTCGCTGCCCGTTCCGCGAGCCCGCCCGATGCGTCGATCCGAGCGGCGAGGCCGGCCACGGTGGGCGCCGCGAACACCATCCGCACGGTTATCGCGTCCGTGTTCAGACGATCGCGCAGTCGCGCGACGATCGTGGTGGCGAGGACCGAGTCTCCACCGAGCGCGAAGAGGGTGTCGGTGACACCGACACGGTCGACACCGAGCACCGATCGCCACACGTCGGCGATGTTCTCCTCCAACGGAGTACGGGGAGCTACGTGAGCGGCGCGGCGCTGTGTGTCGGACAAGGTGCGGGCGGCGGCGACGATTGCGTCGCGGTCTATCTTGCCGTTGATCGTGACCGGCAGTGCAGTGGTGACCACGATCCGGTCGGGCACCATGTGTGCCGGAAGTGCAGTGGACAGACGCTCCAGAATCATGTCGACGGATGCCGTAGCGTCCGATGCTGTAGCGCCGTCCTCGAGTACGACGGCAGCAACCAGACTCGGCGAACCGGAGACGTCGAGAGCAGCAGCACCGGAGACGATATCGGGATCCTGGTTCATCACGGACTCGACCTCGCCGAGTTCGATCCGGAAACCGTTGATCTTCACCTGGTTGTCGATACGGCCGATGAATTCGACCATGCCGTCCTCGACGTAGCGAACGAGGTCGCCCGTGCGGTACCAGCGACGATTGAATGCTTGGACGAACCGTTCTGCCGTGCGTTGCGGGTCGTCCAGATAGCCGGTGGCCAGGCCGATGCCGGACACCCACAGTTCGCCGCCGACCCACTGGGGAACGTCACGACCGTGCCTGTCGACCACGCGGAACTCCATGTTCCGCAGTGGCGTTCCGAAAGGGACCGTACGCCATCGCGGATCGACAGTCCGCACCTCGCAGATGCTGTTGTGAATCGCAGTCTCGGTAGCGCCTCCGAGTCCGGCGAACCGGCATCCAGGTATCGCTGCAGTCAGCCGACGGTACAGATCGGTTGTCACCTTGTCCCCACCGAGCATCACCACTCGCAACGTGGCTCCGAGATCGATGCCGGTGGACAGGATCATGTCGAGAAGCGGAGGTACGCAACTGAGGACGCTGACCCGGTGCTCGACGATCATCCGGGCCCAGCGCTGCGGATCGCGCCGTTCGTGTTCCTCGATCAGCACGGCGGTGCCTCCGACGGACAGGCACGAGAACAAGTCGAAGGTGCACAGGTCGAAGTCCAACTCGGACAAGCACAGTGGACGGTAAGACTCGTCCAAGCGGTACCGGTCGACGATGTCACCGATCGTGTTCATCGCCGCGACATGAGGAACCACGACGCCCTTGGGGCGACCGGTCGATCCCGAGGTGAAGATCATGTACGCCGGGTCGTCGGGGGATCCGAGATGCGGCTGGGCGATCGGATCGTGTGCAAGGGCCGCAGCTACGGACAAGTCCCGCCCGATTACCGTGCGGAATCCTGCGGCGTTGGCGATGAGATCTGCGCGCGAGTGTGGCTGATCCACGCCCACCGGTACGTACACGGCCCCAGCCGCGAGGACGCCCAGGACCGCGACGACCTGGTCAGAACCCTTGGGCAGGGTGATTCCGACGGTGTCACCAACCGCGATTCCGGCCCCGACGAGTGCTGCCGCCATCCGCAGCGCGCTGTCGGCGAGCGCGCCGTATGTCATCGTGGTGCCCGACGCCCACGTCAGCGCGATCGCATCCGGGGTGGCTGCGGCCCTCTCGAAGAATGCGGCATGCAGCAGCGACGAGGCCGTGTTCGGGACCTCCGGTACCGGCGCCTCTATGACGTCAGAGTTCATGACGTCAGAGTTCCAGGCGCCGACAGGCGCAGTCAGTGCGGGAACTGCGTTGTCCCAGAATGATTTCCCTCCGTCGACGATCGAGGACACCAGATGTTCGAAGGCGCCGAACATCGCCTTGGGCACTCCAGGAAGGAACTCGTTGGCGCGGATGTCCCAGTTGACGAGGAGTCCGCCGTCGAGTTCGGTGATCTGCGCGTCCAGAACCACTTGAGGGCCTTGGGAGATGATCCACACCGGATCGCCGAACGTCTCGCGGACCCGGCGATGGAAGAGTTCCCCCAGACTCAGTGCACTGGTGAACACCACCGGCGCCAGAACCTGCTCTCCCCGTGAACGACTCAGATCCCGCAGGACCTCGACACCGGAGTAGTCGGCATGGGCGGCGTCCGCATGGAGGGTCGCCTGAACGGCCTTGGCCCGTTCGAGGAAGGACACGGTCTCGGTGAGATCGACGTCGAGCATCACCGAACTGGAGAAGTCGCCGACCAGTGCTGCGACGTCCGGGTGGGTGTCGGCGCGGTCGAACATCGGAACGTTCAACAGGAAACGCGATTCACGAGACCACGCGCCGACTACCTCGGCGAACGCCGTGGCCACCGCGACTGCCGGCGTCACTCCGTTGGCTCGAGCAGCAATGCGAAGCCGGTCGTATCCGTCGGCGTCGAGGTGGAACGACAGCCGGGTCGCAGCGGCGGAACCGGAATCCCCGTCCACCAGCGGCAGAGTCGGCGCACCCGGCAGATCGTCGAGGCGTGCCCGCCAGTAGGACTGTGCTGCAGAACGGGATTCGCGGCGCTCCGTCGGGCGGTCGGCGAGGTAGTTGCCGTAGTCGTAGCCGAGGGGCGGCAGCGTCTCTCCGCCGTACACCCGGGCGATGTCGTCGAGAAGGATGCGGTAGCTCACGGCATCTCCGGCGATCATGTCGACGTCGAGATGCAATCTCGACCGGCCACCAGGCAGGACGGTCAACTCGGCCGAAAAGACCTGCCCAGCTTCGATGTCGAGCATCTGATGGGAAAGTCGATGACGAGTGGCGTCGAGGTGGGCGTCGATCTCGGACTCAGCAGCTGCCGTGAGATCGGCGACGGTGAGCAGGGTGCGATCGAGGCTCGGCAGGATTACCTGCTGCCCGTTATCGGTAATCCGGGCGCGAAGCATTCCATGCCTCGCGGTGACCGTCGCCAAGGCGCTTCGAAGCCGTTCTGGATCGACGATCGGACCGTCGAATTCGGTATAAAGGTGAGGGGCGACGCCGCCGAGAAACTGGTCGTGACCGCGGCCCACCCAGTAGGCGTGCTGTAGGACTGCGAGATCGAAGGCAGCGTCGCTGCCCGCGCGGACGTCCGATGCCGCCGAGGCTGTCTCGACTTCGTTCGTCTCGGTCAGGATCGTCGACCAGTGTGCAACAGTCGGAACCTCAGCCAGATCGGCAAACGTCACGGTCAGCCCGCTGCGGCGCCAGCGCCCCACCAACCGCATGACGACCAGCGATTCGAGGCCGAGCTCGAAGAGATTGACATGGTCACCGACTGTGGACGGCGCGACACCGATCACTTCCGCCACGACTGCTCGAACGTCGTCCATCCCTGTCGCCTGTCGCTGCACAGCCCAACCCTTCGATCCCTCGTAATCCCCATGAAAATGTAAAGAAAAAGACTTGATTCCGAACCCCGCGTGAAAGATTCAGCGACCCGGCTGTCAGCGACTGGCGTACTGGTCCTGTGCGCCGGGAACCGGCTCGGCTGGGTCCGATCCCAGCTCGACGATCGTGTTCGCCGAGTCGACGTGCACTACTCGGGGCACGAAATCGGCCAACTCGCGATCGTCGAGGTGTCGGTAGGACATGATGATCACCAAGTCACCTGGTGAAATAAGGTGCGCAGCAGCGCCATTGATGCCGATTACGCCAGAACCGCGTGCGCCGGCGATCGCATAGGTCTCCAGCCGCGCGCCGTTGTCGATGTCGACTATGTGGACCTGTTCCCCCTCGAGTAGATCGGCTGCCTCCATGAGATCTACGTCGATCGTGACCGATCCGACGTAGTGCAGATCGGCCTGTGTGACGGTTGCACGGTGGATCTTCCCTGAGAGCATGATTCGATTCACGTTCAGAAGGGTAGCCTATCCCAAGCAATCGGTGGGTTGTAGCAATTCCACCAAATGGGACCGGTGCGGTGCGATCTGCCGAGCCCGCCGGCGAACCCCCAGGACCAGAGACAATCCGTGCTGCACAGGGCCTTTCGTGAAACCGTCATGGACAAACGTCCGAGACTCCGGAACGCGGACCGGACGAAGCACGCGGACCCCACCGCAACGCAGAATCAGGTTAGGCTGCACTACTACTTGGCCGAGACCGGGCCGACGACATATTCGTACCGCCGCCAACGGCGAGGATGGACTGATACCATGACTTCGACTCGGGCGAAAGAAGATTCGACACCCGGCGCACTCGACATCGTCGGGGTGGGCTTCGGACCTTCGAACCTGGCTCTGGCGATTGCGATCGAGGAGCACAACGCGACGTGTATCCCCGCCGATCGCATCAGCGCCCGCTTCGTCGAACGACAACTCGCCTTTGCCTGGCATCCAGGCATGCTCCTCGACGGAGCAACGATGCAGATCGCGTTCCCGAAGGATCTGGTGACATTTCGGAACCCCAGGAGTTCCTACAGTTTCTTCACCTACCTGTTCGACAAGGGTCGACTTGTGGACTTCGTCAATCACCAAACCTTTTTCCCCACTCGCCACGAGTTCGACGACTACCTCCGGTGGGCGGCCGATCGAGTCGACGCCGACGTCAAATACGGCGCCACTGTGACTGGGATCACCGGATCCAGATCCTCCAGCGGCACTGTCGACGAGTTCAGCGTCGAGACGTCCGCGGGTGAGATCCTGCGGACACGCAACGTCGTGGTCGGTGCGGGTCTGCGTGCGCGGCTGCCTGAATGGGCAGCCCCGTCACCCCGGTGCTTCCACAATCACCAGTTCCTGTTCCACCTCCAGAACCTCCCCGAACTGCGCCATCAGCGTTTCGTCGTACTCGGAGCCGGACAGAGCGCCGCAGAGGTAGTGCAGTACCTGCACCGGCACTATCCGAATGCCGAGGTGCACAGCGTCTTCGCCCGCTACGGCTACAGCCCCGCCGACGACAGCCCGTACGCCAACCGGATTTTCGACCCCTCGACCGTCGACGAATTGCATGCCACGACACCGGAACAACGGGAGCGCCTCCTCTCCCTTCACAAGGGAACCAACTACTCCGTCGTCGACATCGAGCTGATCAACGAGCTCTACACGACCGAATACCAGGAGATTGTCCGCGGCAAGCGGCGCTTGTTCATGCGCAAGGCGTCGTACATCACGAACGTGATCGAAGGCCAGGACGGTATCGACGTCAGCGTCCGCAGCACTCTCGACGGCGTCACCGACACGCTTTCCTGCGACGCTGTCGTGCTCGCAACCGGGTTCACGCCGATGCCGCTGCGAGAGATCCTCGGTGACCTCGCACCCGTAAGTGATTCGGCGACGGAAGTGGCGCGGGATTACCGCCTCACCACGAAACCGGAAGTCCGGGCGGGCATTTACCTGCAAGGCGGCACCGAAAAGACACACGGGCTGACTGCGTCACTTCTGTCGAACGTGGCCGTCCGTGCAGGGGAGATTCTCGGCTCGGTAGTTGCACATCGCTTTCCGCGAAACGATCCTCGAAATGAAGGCTTCACGGTCGAGGCAGCCACAGGAAGGGACAACACGCCGAACAGTCTTGCGACCCGATAGCTCCGAACACCGATAGTCGCGTAACTGACGCTTGCCGTCACCGGGCCGCCGCGGGAAGAGCTGGCCTCTCTACTCGGCGGCCTGTCGCCGCACCATCTCCGAGATCCAGATGGGCGCAAACGGCGAGGTGCAGTTCGGGGGCGTCGGGTAATCCTCGAGCACTCGCAGCCGCTCACCGATGTCGATTGCCCTGGCGCGATACTCGGCATGTTCGATCCCGATCTGAGCCAGGCAGTGATTCATCGCCCATTGCAGGCGATCAGGCGCATCCTTCATCTCCGCCTCGATGAGGTCGAGTAACCCTGAAAGGTCAAGTCCCTCAGGCTTCTTCGCGACACGTTCGGTGGTCAGAGCCCACCCGGCGCTCGCGACCACAGGATCAGGGTCAGCGGTCCAGGCCACCCGCAACTCGTCGGCGTGCGGATTCTTCTTCACCACGTAGTTGACGAGCCAGTCCTGCACCTTGGGAGTGCGGGCCTCACGCAACATGACGTCCAACTGGTCACGCTCGAACGCCTTCGGGCGACAGATCAAAATGGCCAACAATCGCGCCGCGGTATCACCCGTCGCCCAAAGCTGTTGTGCGAGTTCCTGCTGAGTCTTCAATCGCTTCGCAACAGTGCGCAGCTTTGTGAGGTTCACGCCGTGATCGTCACCGTGCTTCTCGTTCACCGCACGCGCCTTCGGATCTTCGAGAGCAGCCAACTCGTCCATCACCGCGGCAACCGTCGTTTCGGCCACTTCGTCCTCCAGTCAGTACTTCTGTGATTCCCCTAACAAGCAAAGCACGGAAAGGCGGGCGACCTACGTTTGAAACTTCGGTCACTGGGTACATGACTGCTCCTGAGGTGGCGGCACGTCACCATGAAGACAGGATGAACCTTGCACATGCGACGCGCCGCGAGGGCCGAGAACGTGGACGAAACCGCACGCCGCGACGAAGGCGGCGGTACGAACACTCTCACCCGGGCGATAACCGGCCCACTCCTTTTCGTGTTCATCCTCGGAGATGTTCTGGGTGCCGGTATCTACGCATTGGTGGGCGTCATCGCCGGTGAGGTGGGTGGAGCCGTCTGGGTCCCGCTGCTCGTAGCGCTGGTCATGGCGTTGTTGACAGCGACGTCGTATGCCGAACTAGTCACCAAATATCCGCGCGCGGGCGGTGCTGCCGTGTTCGCCCAGCGGGCGTATGGGAAACCACTGATCTCGTTCCTCGTCGGCTTCTCGATGCTGGCGGCCGGTGTCACGAGTGCAGCGGGACTCGCTCTCGCATTCTCGGGCGACTATCTCAAAGCGTTCATCGACGTCCCGACCGTTCCGGCAGCGCTCGTCTTCCTTCTACTGGTGGGACTTCTCAATGCGAGAGGCATCAAGGAATCGATGCGCGCCAACGTCGTCATGACAGTCGTCGAGGTCACCGGCCTTGTCCTGGTTGTGGTCCTTGCCTGCATAGTTCTCGGGCACGGCGGCGGAACCCTGAGCCGCGTCGTCGAATTCGACGACAGCCGATCACCCGCACTCGCAGTGTTGGCAGCTGCGTTGCTTGCCTACTACTCGTTCGTCGGCTTCGAAACGTCCGCGAACGTCGCCGAAGAAGTGAAGAACGTGAGCAAGGTCTACCCACGCGCACTGTTCGGAGCCTTGCTGACAGCGGGTGCCGCCTATGTCCTCGTCGGCCTCGCTGTCTCGGTGGTTCTGCCCGCCGACGAACTCGCCGCATCCTCCGGCCCCTTGCTGGCAGTGGTGTCTGCCGCCGATGTCGGTGTTCCGCCGCGCCTGTTCAGCCTGATCGCACTGGTCGCCGTCGCCAACGGAGCACTGCTGACGATGATCATGGCGAGCAGGCTTACATACGGAATGGCGTCGGAAGGCCTGCTCCCGAGCACATTTGCACGGGTGCTGCCGCGTCGCCGGACCCCCTGGGTGGCGATTGTCGCGACCACAGCCGTTGCCATGGCTCTGTGCGTCACCGGCTCGTTGTCCGCCCTGGCGGAGACGGTGGTGCTGCTGCTGCTTTTCGTATTCATCAGCACCAACATCGCAGTCCTGGTCTTACGTCGTGACGCAGTGCAACACAAACACTTCCGAACGCCGATCATCTTTCCGATCCTCGCTCTCGGTACGTGCGTTGCATTGCTCACCCAGCAGAGCGCAGCGACATGGTTGCGGGCATCATTGCTCCTGGCCGTAGGAGTGGTGCTGTATGCCCTCTCCCACCGTCGATCCACGAAGTGAGGTGCGATGTTCAGGAGGGGGTGTGATGACCGACAGTTCTGACGCGTCAGATGTCATTCAGCGTCGGGAGCGAAAGATCAACAGGCGAACCCTGACATACGGGCTGTCCGTCGTTCTGGCTACCGCGTTGCTGGTTGTCGCGATCGTGTGGTTGGGCTCCCGACGAGGCGAATGCTTCGGCACCGACACCTTGCTGTGCTCACAGAAAGATCGCCGACTGGCAGTCTTCGTCCCCAGTCTGATGTTGCTGCTCGGGACCGTCGGCGCGTTCTTGCGAGCCTCCCTGCGATTACACCGGCTGCGGCGCCTCTACATCCGTCCTTACCTGGCGTGGGCCTTGGCGGGACTCACCCTGACGTATCTGATCGGAGCTTACTTCTTGATCGGGGTTTAAATTCTCTGAATACGTCTTCTCGGCAACCAGATTCACCGACAGAGTCGACAGCCGTGAATCAGAATCGCGGATCGTCGATCGCAGTGAGGACTATTTCCCGCACTGACGCCGAGGACGACAAACTCGAGATCGAGCGCACCGTGTCCACAACGTCATGCACCGGGACCAGTGAACCCTCTCCCCTGGCCGCAGCGATGTCTCGGGGTACCTCGAGTCCATCTTCTGTATTGAGATATCCGAGGTGCAGAACCGTCACTGCGAGTCGGTCCTTCCGGTAGCCCTCTCTCACCGCGTCGGCCATGCCGTTGATCGCGGACTTCGATGCACCGAACGCAACCTCCGGCCTACCACTTCGTGGGAGACCCGAGGTAGAACCGGTCAGGATGATCCGAGGTCGAGGACGGCTGATCATGCGGGGGATCAGGCGCTTGAGCAAGAGAATCGTGCCCGTAACATTGGCATTGATCATTTCCAGCATTTCGACGTCGGATTGATCTGTGAACGCATAATCGGAAGTAAAGGCATCCCCTTCCCAAATTCCGACGTTGCAGATCAGGGTATCTACACCACCGACAAGCTCCTGATCGATCGAATTCGCTGCCGTAACAGGGTCGGTCAGGTCGGCTTCGATCCACTCGGAGACGTCGAACCCGTCAGGACGCCGACGCGATATGCCGAGAACATCGTGGCCATCGCTCCTCAGACCCTCGATCAACGCACGACCAAGACCTCGGCTCGCACCGACAACAACCGCCCTCGCCACAATTTCACCCTTCGTCGCTTGCTCATTCCCATCCTATCGATCCGGTCGTGGCCGGTAGTTCGAACCGAATTGTCCCTACCGGCACATCACCCGTTTCGAGTGAGTCGCGATGCGCCGGGAGCAGCCAGGCAGCCGCCCTCGACTCAGGATTGGAGTACTGCAGCAAGATTGGCATCTATCCGCTCGCCGAGGCGGACAATCCGCGGTCGACGACGAGGAGAGACCTGCGCGGCCGGGCGCGATTTCATCGAAGGACAGAATGGCAACTTCGCGAACGGCGAGGTCTACCCGTACACCGACTGCGCCGTCGTCTATCACATGGCCTTCATCGGTCTCAAACGGTTGGGCGTCGGGCAGTTTTGCCCTGTGAACATTCGCCATCGCGCAGGCAATCTGTTCCTCTCCGATCGCACGTACCGGATGCGCGTACCTGTCTCCCAATACTGTTCTGTGACAATGTATGACGGCAACGACGACGGATCCCTCGACGTGTACTTCGGACCGAAGGAAATTCCCGGACTGGAGTCGAACTTCATCGCAACCGGAGCCTCGGTCACGTTCGAGCTGATGTTCCGCTTCTACGGCGTCGGAGCCGAAGTGATGTCGAAAGAACGGGAGTTGGACGATGTCGGCCTGATCGACGTCGACGAACCCGGTACTTCTCAGGCTCGGCATTTCACAGGAGGACCGAGCAGGTCATACGCTTCCGATGTGGAGCGATCTACGCCTGCGGTCTCTGCGTCGCCCACCGGGCGAGGGGACTATCATGTACGACGTGCAGGAGGTCAGCGACGAGACTCGAAACTACGGTGGTCGACCGGTGTCGGCTCGGCGCGCCGAAAGACGGTTGCAGTTCATTTGGGCTGCGCTGGAAGTCTTCTCGGACAAGGGATACGCCTCGAGTTCGGTAGCGGATATCTGCACCGCCGCGAGCCTTGCAAGACGACAGTTCTACGACGAGTTCGACAGCCGCGAGGATCTGCTGATCGCACTGTACGACCAGATTCAAAGCGACGCCCGGGACGCGATGCTGACTGCGATCGCCACCGAAAACCCTGTGACACTTGCTGATCTCGCGGAAGCAGCAATGACGGCTTTCGTCGAGTCGATCGGCCTTGATCCTCGGCGAGCCCAGATCTCGTACGTAGACATCGTCGGGGTCAGCCCGCGAGTGGAAGCACACCGCGTAGAACGACGCACAGAATGGGCCGCGTTCTTCAAAACGACAGTTCAAAATGCCGTGGGTGAGGATTTTGTTCCCCCCGGCGGATACGAAATGGCATCGACAGCGTTCATCGGCGCACTCATGGCCCTCGTACATCAGTGGAGCACTGCGCCCACCCGTCCGCCCGTCGGCAGCCTGGTCAAGGTCATGTCCACGATTCTCAGCGCACTGATCGGCACTGACGCCTCGACCAGCTGATTCGATCGCTGCCCGCCACCGCTCGCAGCCCCTGATCGACTCCGATACCCGGCCCC
Organism: Rhodococcus sp. NPDC060176; assembly: GCF_042728675.1. Classification (NCBI taxonomy): domain Bacteria; kingdom Bacillati; phylum Actinomycetota; class Actinomycetes; order Mycobacteriales; family Nocardiaceae; genus Rhodococcus; species Rhodococcus sp. NPDC060176. The sequence goes on along the minus strand of NZ_JBHWYS010000001.1, from coordinate 209,045 downwards.
TCTCGTCGGAACCCTTCGGCGTTTCGGCACTTCTGGCAAGCCAAGAACCTTCCTGGGCCGCAGCTCACCACACGAGCACCTTCATACGCGCCAACTGTGGCGAACCCCGATGAGCATTGACCATTGCGAGCCCCGTCACAAGTGCGCTACGTTGAAAGAAAGTTAGACAATGATGTCTTACACGGAAGATCTGAGAAGAAATGCACAAAGTTGCACTACTCCGTCTCGCAACAGTGGGCTTCCTCGCTGCAGGAGCCGTTTCCATGACCCCTGTTCTCGCACAAGCGGAATCGCAGGACTTTTACCAACCACCGACTTCGCTGCCGGCGGGGGAGGGAGTGATGATCAAGTCCGAGACAACCCCCTTACTCGGCCAGATACCGGGCATAGCCGGCACGTGGCCGGGCAACGGGGAAAGAATCATGTACACCTCGACGCTCGTGGACGGCACTCCCGTGGCTACTACGGGCGCAGCCATCACACCGGCGTTTCCCTGGCGCGGCCCCGGTGAACGGCCCACCGTCGTCGTTGCTCCGGGTACGTTCGGCCAAGGCGATCAATGCGCTGGTTCGAAGAACCTCGCGTGGGCCTTCAACATTCAGATCAGTCCTCAACTGAGCCTGCCCGTCAACTACAACGTCGCAGACGCCGGCTTGCTGCTCACCGCAGGGTTTCGTGTAGTGATGCCCGACTACATCGGACTCGGCACTCCCGGAATACACACCTACGTCAACAGAGTCGAGCAGGGCAACGCCGTCGTCGATGCCGCTCGCGCCTCGAATCAATTGTGGCATCTGCCCGACTCCACACCGATCGCGTTCTGGGGTTACTCCCAAGGCGGAGGGGCGAGCGCGTCCGCGGCAGAGATCGTCGGCACACGGGCACCCGAGTTGAACGTGCTCGGAACCTATGCGGGGGCAGCCGATCCCGACCTGCGTGAGGTTCTCCGAAAGGCTGACGGGTCACTGCTCACCGGAGCGGTCGGATACACCCTCAACAGCCTGATGGCGAGGTACCCCGAGCTAGGGCCGATCTTCGACAAGCGGCTCAACGACAAGGGAAAGCAATGGCTGACGACCAGCGCGACACAGTGCGTGCCGGATACCGGGCTGACATCGTTGGGCACTCGTAGTACCGACTACACGGCCGACGGAAAATCTTTCTCTCAGATCCTGTCCGAAGAACCGGAACTCGCGGCGGTCGTCGACGAGCAACAGATCGGACGCACGGCCCCCTCTGACCCGGTATACCTCCACACCTCCACCAACGACGACATCGTTCCCGCGGATTCCGTTGCGGCACTGAGAGACAGATGGTGCGCGTTGGGAGCCGCAGTGGAATACACGCAAGACGACATCACTCCCCCGCTGCTGCCGGGATCAACTCTCGGCCACGATTTCGGAACAGTGACCGGCATGCCGCTTGCGGCAAAGTTCTTGTGGGACCGAATCAACAAGGCACCCGTCAACTCCGCGTGCGGAGCTTGAAGGGACTGACTGCGAGCACCATTGGCCTGTTGTTGCCGAAGACAAAGATCGCCAACCGAAGTGACCGGCATCAGTGACACCTATTGCTCTGGTGCAGAATTTCGGGCGAGACACGGAGCTGCACCGACGGCGCCCACCAATGACGCAGCGGGATCAGAAGACTGCGTCAGCAAAGCAGTGCATATCTCCGCCAGCCGGTCCGCGAGGTCAACACGGCGCCGAACGCTTCCGATACGGATAGCGTTGCCGATCAACGTCATTGCTGCACTCACGGTGAACTTCGCCTCGGCGGCATCCAAGCCGGGGCGAAGTTCCCTGAGCGCTCGAACCCACAACTCCAGGTAGTCCCGCTGAGCTTGGACACATGCCTTTCGGGTGTTGTCGGGAAGCTCGGCGAGCTCCGTCGCCATCAGACCGATGAGGTGTCCGTCTTCCAGGGCGAACGCGATATGAACACCCAAGAGAATGCCGAGCGTCTCGCTCGAATCGCCGACTTGCGACAGTGCCTGCCTGACTGCAAGGTCACGTCGGTCGAAACCACGGGTGATTGCCGTGGACAGAATGTCGAGCTTTGTGTCGAAGTGGTTGTACACGTTCTGGCCTGTCGTGCCGCAGGCCGCGCCGATGTCCTCGTTGCTGACCGTTCGATACCCGCGTTCGTCGAACAGTTGAATCGCCGCAGTCAGTAGTTGTTCGCGTCGCGAAACGGGTATGGAGATGACCTCTGTGCGCGCAGCGGGAACGTCGGGGTCTGCAGACCCGATGGGGGACAGGGCAACACGCGCCGAAAGGTCGAACAGCAGTGCCTCCATCTGGCGGGGAGGCATCGAGATTCGGTGACTCGACGAACTGCTGAACACCGCAAGGATCGAGTACGCCAGCAGCCGACTGTCGGAGTCGGAAAGGCCAGACCTGTGCACCTGCACCAGCTCCGAGATGCGAGTGGTACTGACCCGCAACTTCTTACGCAGCATCTCTCGTTGGTCGTCGTCCAGATACCTGGCTTCGCGCTGCCACAACAGCGGCAGCCCGCGGCGCTCGACCGACGTTGCCGACAGCGTTGTCAGCAACGTGTACAGATCCGTTGCACCGCCGACAGATTCATTGAGAGACTCGATCCCGGCCAGAACCGCGTGATAAAGCAGGCTGTTCTTGTTTCGATAATGGCGATAGAGCGCGGACGTCGTGATGTCCACACGAGCGGTGACATCCGAAACAGAAATGTTGTGATACCCGTGCTCCCGGAACAGCTCGCTTGCTGCTGCCAGTATCTGTTGCTTACGGTCGCGGGGTCGACGGACGGCAGTCATCGGTTCCCTTTCACGTGGCACGCCGCCATCCTATCGTCGATTCGGTCATTGCATCAGATTCACAAAGTGAGTGCACTCGCATGAAGACGACTCATAACCAGAAAAGTCCAGTTACCTACAATTCTGCACACTCGGGAACCTCACGTAGCTACGTTCGACTCGTAGCTTTCCAGACGATCTCCTTGTCACGCTCGGGGTTGGCGAAAATCAAGGTTCCGAAAGCGAACAGGACCGCAACCAATCCGAAGGCCTGGAACGCAGTGGCATACCCGGCGGCCGGAGTATCGGCAGCGTCGACGATCCGTCCGGTCACGTAGGGACCGATCAAACCCCCGATTCCCATCATTGCCATGAAAACTCCGAGTGTTCCGGCAGTCTGCCGGGGCGGACATATTTCAGAGATCGTGGCGATGATCAGCGGATAGCCGGACGCCAGGAACCCGTATCCGACCGAGACGATCGCGACTGCCAGCGCAGGGGTCGACACGTAGGGCAAGAACACCATGATCATTCCGCTAACGAGCACACCCACCGAGGGAACGATTATTCGAATCAGGCGGGAGGTGGCGCCGCGTGAAGTCAGACGATCTCCGGAAGAGGAAAGGATCAACATCAAGATCAGGCCCGCAATGCTGGGGAATGCGAACATCGAACCAGCTTGCAGTCGGCTGTATCCCAGGCCCACTTCGAAGTAGGACGGAAGCCAGGTCAGCACAACCGCGACGATGGCGTAAATCGCCATCACCAGCATTGTGCAGCTGATGAACGTCCGCGTTCGGAAGATACGCATCCACGGCACCGCCGGCTCGTCAGTCTCGGCTGCACTGCCTCCCGCCTCTTCTCGACGCTTTCCACTACGGATGTAGGGGCCCTGCGACCACAGGGGCAACCAGAGCACGCACCACAACACGCCGAGCACCGCCATGCAGACCACGGCCGCACGCCACCCCCACGTGACCGTCACGAAGGCAAGCGCCGGAGCCACGGCAATTTTCGCCAGCGAGGCCGATCCCGCGAGAAGCGCACCCGGAAGTCCGCGCTTCGCCGGTGGATGCCAGGAGAACGCGGCGGTGTGTGTCAAAGGTCCGCTCGGCCCCTCAGCCAAACCCAACAGCATCCGACTGACCACCAACACAGCAAAACTCGCCGTGATGACCATCGGAAGCATTGCCGCCGACCAGAGCAGGGCCAACATCGCCAGCGCCCATCTCAGTGTCGTTATTCGGGCGATCGCCCCGGAAAAGAAGCCGCCGATCGTGAAGGTGAGGAAGAACAGGCTACCTACGAGTCCGATCTGGGATGCTGTCAATCCCAGCTCTTTGGACAGCGGCTGGGCAATGATGCCCAACACCGCTTTGTCCCCCCAGTTGATGACGGTCAAGAAAACCAGCAGCGAGGTCAAACCCCAAGCACGGCGGCGTGATTCGAGAGGTTCAGGCGCTGCTGTGCCCGCAGACGTTTGTTGATGTGTTGCCTGTGGTGTTGTCCGGGGTGTTGTCACTGTCGGATCCTTCGGGGAGACGGTTTGGTCAACGGGCGCTGCCAACGCAGTGCAGGGCAGACTTGCCGCTGGGATTGGTGACACTTCGAGTTCACATCTATGTTCGGAATCGAGATCCATCACGCTCCGCTTTCACAGAGAAGACGCGTCAGTTAGCCATTCTTCGAGAGCGAAACACCGAATAGCACTGCCAGATAAGAAGAATTACGCAGGTGGATGCCCGCCTCCCTCAAGTGAACGCCTTCAGTTCAGCTATCCGTACGCGGGCATTCTCACGCGACGTCGCTTCAGAGAATTACTTGAGATTCACTTTGAGCTATTTTCCTCACTGTGTCAAGGGTCACTTAGAACTATCGACGACACTGGCGACCTTGCCGAAAAGCCAGTTCCTCCGAAACCCACCCACACAATGCCCCAATTCGTGCGGTGACAATCGGCAGCTTCCGGCGTTCGAGAGTGTCCGTCACTCGTCACCGGCGCTCCATCCCGCCAAGTTCGCACGCAACTGTGAATGCATTGGAACAGTATCTGACCAGCAGCAACCTCGAAGATGCTTGACATACAAACTTTTAAGGCCTAAAAGTGAATCATCAGTAATTGCCAATGAAGCTCCCGAAGCTACGGCGCCTCGAGGCATCGCAGCACCGGAGCAACCGCCGGTCTGGAATGCCGCCAATTACGTTTCGCTACAACACTCTTCACTCGAAAGGGGACACCGTGGGAAATGGGATCGCGGGAACTGGGACCGTGGGTAACCTGGAGGGAAAGGTCGCTCTCGTATCCGGGTCAGGTCGTGGGATCGGTCGAGAAATCGCACTCAAATTCGCCCGCGAGGGTGCAGCGGTGACAATCAACGACTTGGATCCCGAAGCTGCTGCACAGACCGAGCACGACATCAAGGCGGCCGGCGGACAAGCAGTCAGCGTGGTGGGTTCAGTATCCGAGGACGGTTTCGCGGAGCGGTTCGTCAGCACTGCGGTCGAGACCTTCGGTGGTCTGGACATCATCGTCAACAACGCCGGATATACGTGGGACTCGGTGATTCAGAAGATGACCGACGAGCAGTGGGACACCATCGTGGACGTGAATCTCAAAGCGCCGTTCCGCATCCTGCGTGCGGCGCAGCCGTTCATCAAAGCCAATCCGACCGAGTACCACCGCAAGGTGGTGAACGTGTCGTCGGTGTCGGGGTACTACGGGAACGCCGGCCAGTCCAACTACGGCGCCGCCAAGGCCGGCCTGATCGGACTGACCAAGACCCTTGCCAAGGAGTGGGGCCGGTACAGGGTCAACGTCAACGCAGTGGCCTTCGGACTGATCATCACGAGAATGACCGAGGTGTCCGCGGACGCGAACGCGACGTTGACGATCGACGGCCGCGAGATTCGCGTCGGCGTCAACCCTGACCGCTTGGCCGTCGCTTCGAAGATGATCCCGTTCGGCCGAGGCGGCACTCCGGTGGAAGCCGCGGGGGCGGTGTACCTGCTGTGCACTCCCGAATCGGACTACATCAACAGCCAGTGCCTCGTCGTCGACGCCGGACGCGTCTGACCCAAGCACGTCATCTCACCACAATTTTCAGGAGCGCATCATGAAACGTACCGTCTATGCCCCCGAGCACGAGGCATTCCGCGAGACCATCCGGACCTTCATCGCCAAGCAGGTCACGCCGAACTACCCGGAGTGGGAGAACGCGAATCAGGTACCGCGTGAGTTGTTCAACCAACTTGCAGAACTCGGCGCAACTAGCTTCGACATCCCCGAGGAGTTCGGCGGCGCCGGACCTACCAGCTTCAAATTCCAAGCTGTCATGCAAGAGGAAACAGCCCGTGCAGCAGTAAGTTTCGGACACTACGGCGTGAGCATCGGCATCGTGCTGCCGTACCTGCTGCGCCTTGCCGACGACGAGCAGAAGCAACGGTGGCTTCCAGGCGTGGCGAGCGGCGAGACCATGCTCTGCATCGCCATGACCGAGCCCGGAACCGGATCGGATCTGGCAGGCATCAAGACCACAGCGTGCCTGTCCGAAGACGGCACCCACTACATCCTCAACGGTGCCAAGACCTTCATCACCGGTGCCCGCAACTCGGAACTCTGCGTCGTAGCAGCTCGAACCTCCGCACCGTCCGCGGAGGACCGGCGCTTCGGACTCAGCCTGCTGGTGGTTCCGACCGACAGTGTCGGCTTCAACTTCGGACGCAAGCTCGACAAGATCGGCATGAAGTCTTCCGACACCAACGAACTGTCGTTCACCGATGTTCGAGTTCCGGTCGAGAATCTCCTCGGCGAGCAGGACAAGGGCTTCTCCTACCTCGGCCAAAACCTCCCTCGGGAAAGACTCTCCATCGGTGTCGGCCAAACCGCCTGTGCGGCCTCGGCGATCGAGTTCGCGTCGGAGTACGTCCGCCAGCGCCAAGTTTTCGGTAAGCCTGTTGCATCCTTCCAGAACACCAAATTCGTTCTTGCCGAATGCGCTACCGAAGTCGCTGCCGCGCAGGCGCTGGTGGACAAGGGACTCGATCTCGACGACTCCGGAGAGCTCACCGCCGCCGATGCTGCACGCATCAAGCTGTTCTGCACCGAGATGGCAGGCCGCGTGATCGACAAGTGCCTACAACTGCACGGTGGCTACGGGTACATCCTCGAATATCCCATCGCTCGCCTGTACGCCGACACGAGAGTCTCGCGCATTTTCGGCGGTACCAGCGAAGTCATGAAGACCATCATCGCCAAAGACATCGGTCTCTGATCTCCAACCGACTCGGACACAGGAGTTTTCATGCGTGATGCAGTCATCGTCGACGCGGTACGGACACCGGTCGGCAAACGTGGTGGTGGGTTGTCCACCACGCATGCAGTCAATCTGTCAGCGCACGTTCTGCGCACGCTCGCAGAGCGAACCGGGCTGGACCCCGCGATCGTCGACGACGTGATCTGGGGCTGCGTCGGAACCCTCGGCATGCAGGCCGGCTGTATCGCCCGGTCGGCAGTACTCGGTGCAGGATGGCCCGAACATGTCCCTGGCGTGACCGTCGACCGTCAATGCGGCTCTTCGCAGCAGGCCGTACATCAGGCGGCAGCGGGCGTGATTTCGGGCCAGTACGACGTCGCGGTCGCGGGCGGAGTCGAGATGATGAGCGTCATCCCGCTCGGCGCGGCTGCCCGTGCCGGTGACTACGGGCCGATGCACGGCCCACTCGTACTGGGGCGCTACAACATCGAACGATTCAACCAGGGTCTCGGCGCTCAGATGATCGCCGACGAGTACGGCATCAGTCGCACCGACATGGACCGACACGGCCTCGACTCGCATGCCCGCGCGGCTGCCGCTGTCGACGCCGGTCGTTTCGCCGGCCAGATCGCACCGGTCACGGTCACCGAGGCCGAAGGCGGTACCCGGATCATCGAGGCGGATGAAGGTATCCGTCGCGGCGGGACCATGGAACGCCTCGCCGAGCTGCCGGTGGCGTTCGAGGGAACCGAGATCACCGCAGGAAACGCCTCCCAGGTTTCCGACGGGTCCGCCGCTCTCCTCGTGACGACCAGTGACGTTGCGCGTGAACACGGTTGGACACCGATCGCCCGCATTCATACAGCCGTGGTGACCGGTACCGATCCGGTGAGCATCCTCAAGGGCCCGATCCCGGCAACGGCGTTGGCGCTGAAGAAGTCCGGGTTGACGCTCTCCGACATCGGCACGTTCGAGATCAACGAAGCATTCGCCGCCGTGTCCCTGGCCTGGTTGCGCGAGACCGGAGCCGACTATTCACTGATGAACCCCAACGGCGGCGCCATGGCCATCGGGCATCCCGTGGGAGGCTCCGGCGCGCGGTTGATGACCACGATGGTGCACCACATGCGTGACGAGGGAATCCGTTACGGCTTGCAGTCGATGTGTGAGGGCGGCGGCATGGCCAACGCCACCATCCTCGAGTTGCTCTGAATACGCCTCACACACAACGAATCAACCACCAAAGCACGAAGACCAGTAATCACAAGGGAGCACCGATGAGTCGCAAAGTACTAGTCGCCGGGGTCGGAATGATCCCGTTCACGAAGCCAGGGCGCAGCGAGCACTACTACGAGATGGGTGCGAAGGCCATTGCCAACGCGCTCGCGGACGCAGGAATCGGATTCGAGAAGATCGGGCAGGCCTACGCCGGCTACGTGTACGGGGATTCGACGAGTGGCCAACGCGCCATCTACGGCGCGGGTATGACCGGAATTCCGGTTGTCAACGTCAACAACAACTGCGCCAGCGGCTCGTCTGCGCTGTGGTTGGCCAGGCAGGCCGTCGAGTCCGGCGTCGTCGAATGCGCACTCGCCGTTGGCTTCGAGCAGATGCAGCCCGGGGCTTTGGTCAACCATTGGGGCGATCGCCCGGCCCCGATGGAGCGGCACGCCGAAGTCCTCGACCGCACCTACGGCGTCGACCCCGCCAACCCGTCCATGGCGATGCAGTACTTCGGTGCCGCCGCGCAGGAGTACTCCAAGCGGTACGGGGTCTCGCCGGATCTGTTCGCGAAGATCTCGGTCAAATCCCGCAAGCACGCTGCCAACAACCCGTACGCGGTTTTCCGTGAGCCGGTCACCGAGCAGGAAGTGCTCGAATCAAAGGCACTGTACGGCGGGCTGACTCGTTTGCAGGCCTGCCCGCCCACCTGCGGAGCCGGCGCTGCCATCATCTGCAGCGAAGATTTCGCGCGAGCCCACGGCCTCACGCCCGGAGTGGCGATCGCAGCCCAGGAACTGGTCACGGACTTCCCCAGCGTCTTCACCGACGACGACGTATTCAAAGTCGTCGGCGCGGACATCACTCGAGTTGCTTCGCAACGGATTTACGAAAAGGCCGGAGTGGATCCGCGCGACATCCAGGTCGTCGAACTGCACGACTGCTTCTCGGTCAACGAGGTGCTCTCGTACGAGGCCCTCGGATTGGTAGAAGAAGGGTGCTCCGAGAAGTTCATCCTCGACGGCGACAACACCTACGGCGGCCGCGTTGTGGTCAATCCCAGCGGCGGTCTGCTGTCCAAGGGGCATCCGCTCGGCGCCACCGGCTTGGCTCAGTGCGCCGAACTGGTGTGGCAGTTGCGCGGCACCGCCGACGCACGACAGGTCGACGGCGCAAAGCTCGCACTGCAGCACAACCTCGGGCTCGGTGGCGCCGGCGTCATCACGCTCTACGAAAAGGTTGCATAGCAGCTTCTTTCACCACTACTAGTCCATGCGCCGCAGCTCGGTGCGAAGAACGAAAGGAAACATCATGGGACAACTCGACGGACGCGTTGCCATCGTCACCGGGGCCGGCGCAGGTCTCGGTCGCGAACACGCACTACTCATGGCAGCCGAAGGCGCCGGCATCGTGGTCAACGACCTGCGCGGAGCGCAGCAGGTGGCAGACGAAATCGTCGCTGCCGGCGGCTCGGCCATCGCGGTTGAGGGCTCGATCGCGGAGATGGCCGTCGGTGAGAAGCTCACCGAGGCAGCAGTATCCACCTTCGGCAACTTGCACTCGGTGGTCAACAACGCCGGCATCATCCGCGACGCGATGCTGTGGAACATGACCGAGGAAGAGTTCGACTCGGTTATCGCTGTGCACCTCAAGGGCACCTTCTCGGCTACCCGCGCCGCCGTGAGATACTGGCGTGACCAGTCGAAGGCAGGCGTGCAAGAGACACGCAACCTCGTCAACACCAGTTCCGGATCCGGACTGCACGGCAACTACGGACAGTGGAATTACTCCGCAGCCAAGGCCGGTCTGGCCATCCAGGCAGTCAATGCCGCTCGCGAATTCGAGAGATTCGGCGTCAAGGCCAATGCCATCGCTCCCGTCGCGCGCACCGAACCAGTCAAAGCCACGCCCGGCATCAAGGATTTGGTCGGTGAGCCCGTCGACGAGGCTGTCTTCGACCGCTACAACCCCGCCAACTGCTCGTCGCTCGTGGCATATCTGTCGAGCGCCGAATGCGCTTTCAACGGACAGGTTTTTGCCGTTTACGGCGGCTACGTGGGTCTCTACGGCGGCTACTCGATCGCCGACGAAATTCGCGAGGACCGACAGCTGGACATCGGTGAACTGACAAAGCTTCTCGGCGACAACGCCTTCCTCAAGTCGGTCGAGACCCGGCGCGCCGGCATCCCGAAGATCGAAGGAGAAACCAAGTGAGCTACACGTTCCCGCTCGACTACAGCAAGGTCCAGGAATTCGTCCGGGCAGTGAAGGCAAACCCCGAACAGCATGCCGGTGAGGATGCGGTGATCCCGCCGACCATGCTCACCAGCGGCCGGATGATCTGGGAGCCCGCAGACCAATCCGGTTTCGCCAAGCTCGGATTCGACCGCCGTCGCATCCTCCATGGAGAGGAGGAGTACATCTTCCACGGGCCACTTCCACGAGCCGGTCAGAAGCTGACCGCCGAGACCACCGTCGGTGACCGCTTCGAAAAGCCCGGAAAACGCGGTGGCGTGATGACCTTCGCGAAGATGATCACCGAGTTCCGTGACGAGTCCGGAGAATTGATCGCGACGCAGAACAGCACGATCATCGAGACCGCCACAACGGGCGGCAAGGAGGAGGGGAAATGACCACCACGACCGAAACCGTCGTAACCGGACAGCAGGCCGAGAGCAGGACCTTCCCTCCACTGACTCGCACCGACTTCGTCAAGTATCAGGGTGCCTCGGGTGATTTCCATCCGTTGCACCACGACGACACGTTCGCCCGTGAGACAGGCTTCCCGTCCGTGTTCTCCGTCGGCATGCTTCAGGCAGGCATGCTGGCCGGCTACGTCACCGACTGGCTGGGTGTCGAGAACCTGCGTCGGTTCAAGATTCGATTCGCCGACAAGGTCTGGCCCGGTGACGAACTCACCTGCTCTGCTGTCGTCGTCGACATCTACGAGGCCGAGGACGGTCGACGTGCCCGTGTCGAACTTGTCTGCGCTCGTCAGAACGGTGTCAACGCCCTCGTCGGAGACGCGGAATTCCTGATCGATTAACTCGTCGTCGGGGTGTCGATTCGTCGGCACCCCGACCATCCGCCGTCTGCACCACCCGACTCGAGGAGCACGCGAGCCCATGCATCTGACCCACCTTCTGCACAGGGCGGTTCAACAACAGCCACACCGACCCTTGACCGTCTGCGAGCATCGCGAGCGCACCGCCCCACAGATCGCGAAGCGAGTCGCCAGACTCGCGGGAGCCCTGCGAGAGCGAGGCGTCGGTCCGGGCGACCGGGTCAGCATCCTGGCGTTCAACTCCGACCGTTACTTCGAGTCGTTGATGGCGACGTGGTGGATCGGCGCTGTCGTCAATCTGGTCAACCGTCACGGTTCCGTCCGTGAAGTCACCGACGCGGTCACCGGAGTCGGCAGCGCATTTGTACTCGTCGACGAGGAATGCCGGCTACTGGTGACCGGGCTCGACGCGACGGTCACGCTCGTCTACATGGGCGACGAGCCGGCACCCGCAGGCATGGCGGGTTTCGAGGACCTGATCATCGAAGGCCCCGGGGTCGACGACGTGCGTGCCGGCGGCGACACCTTGGCCGCGCTGATCTACACCGGCGGAACCACCGGCACTCCCAAGGCCGTCATGCACTCTCATCGCAGTCTCTCGACCGCCCTGCTCGGCGGTACCGGCTTTGCCCGGTCCTGCGAGATCGGTGGCATCACTCTGGTGATGGCTCCTCTGTTCCACATTGCCGCATTGCTCGGCATGCTGGCCCAGACCGTGGTCGGCGGCACAGTGGTGTTCGCCAACCGCTTCGATGCCGGCGATGTGCTCGAGCTCATCTCGGGCCGACGTGTCACCACCATGACCTCGATCCCGAGCATGTTGCAGATGCTCTACAACCATCCAGCCTTCCCGGACACGGACGTCACCAGCGTCAGATCGATCGTCTACGGAGCCGCCCCGATGCCCGCGGCCGTCCTGGAACGCGCGATGTCGCACTTCCCCAACGCAAACTTCGTCCAGGGATACGGCATGACGGAGACCGCGGTCATCGTCTCCCTGCTCGGTTCGGACCACCGTGCCGGCGGTCCTCGCCTGCGCTCTGCGGGCCGCGCGAGCCTTCACGCCGAAATCATCATCGTCGACCGGGAAGGCAACGAGGTGCCGCGGGGCACCGTCGGAGAGATCGTCACCCGCGGCGAGCACATCATGCTCGGTTACTGGAACCGCCCGGAAGAGACCGCCGAAGCGCTACGCGGAGGCTGGCTGCACACCGGAGATCTCGCGTACATGGACGACGAGGGGTACATCTTCATCGTCGATCGCGCCAAGGACATGATCATCACCGGCGGTGAGAACGTCTATTCGGCCGAGGTGGAGGACGCCGTCACCAACCACCCCGCAGTGTTGCGCTGCGCCGTCATCGGTCTGCCCGACGATCAGTGGGGCGAGCGCGTGCATGCCGTCGTGGTCCTCAACCCCCGATTGACTGCCACCGCAGAAGAGATTCGAGAGCACGTCAAAACCCAAATCGCAGGGTACAAAGCGCCGCGCACAGTCGCCTTCGTCGAAGCACTGACGACCACGGCCACCGGTAAGACCGACAAACGGTCACTGCGCGGCCTCTACACCTAGCCAACCCCGCGTCGTCCGCGGAACAAGGAGACTTCCCATGAAGCGCACAATCTTCGACGATCAGCACGATGCCTTTCGCGAGGTGTTCCGGGCCTTTCTACACAAGGAGGTCGTCCCGGAATTCGCGAAGTGGGAGGAGCAGGGATACGCCCCACGCGAGTTCTACCGCAAGCTCGGCGAATTGGGAGTCATGGGCTTCGACATCCCGGAGGAGTACGGCGGCGCGGGGCCGACGAGCTATCGCTATCTGATGATCATCGGAGAGGAAGCTGCGCTGGCCGGTGTCTCATTGGGTAACTACCACGCGAGCGCCGGAATCGTTCTGCCCTACTTGCTCACTCTCGCAAACGAGGAGCAGAAGAAGCGCTGGCTGCCCGCCTGCGCGAGTGGGCAGGCCGTGCTTGCCGTGGCGATGACCGAACCGGGGACGGGTTCGGATCTGGCTGCCATTCGCACCACCGCGAAGCTCTCGGACGACGGAGAAAGCTACATCCTCAACGGTGCAAAAACCTTTATCACCAACGCTTCTCAGGCAACACACATGGTCGTGGTTGCCCGTACCGGCGACCCAGGTGAGAATCGCCGGGGAGGGCTCTCGCTGTTTGTCGTCGACACCGAATCCGCAGGCTTCGACGTTGGCCGCCGATTGGACAAGATCGGTTTGAAGTTCAGCGATACCTGCGAGGTCTCCTTCACCAATGTTCGAGTGCCGGTCACCGACGTACTCGGCGAGGAAGGAGCGGCCTTCAGTTACCTCGGACAGAACCTGCCGCGCGAACGCCTCGCCATGGCGGCCGGAGGGTGCGCCACCGCGGCCGCTGCCATCGCCCACGCGGTTTCCTACACCAGCGACCGACGCGTCTTCGGTAAACCGGTCGCGGACTTCCAGAACACCAAATTCGTTCTTGCCGAATGCGCTACGGATCTCGCCGCAGGTCAGACAATGGTCGATCACGCCGTCACACTCGAAGACACCGGCGAGTTGAGCGCCGTCGATGCTGCAATCTGCAAGCTCTTCTGCACCGAGATGGCAGGCCGCGTGATCGACAAGTGTCTACAACTGCACGGCGGCTACGGGTACATCCTCGAATATCCGATCGCACGGTTGTACGCAGACACGAGAGTGTCGCGAATCTACGGCGGCACCAGCGAAGTCATGAAAACGATCATCGCGAAATCCCTGAGCCGGTAGGAGCCCCGATGGACGAATTGTTGCAGCTCACTGACGCCGGCACTGCATACGACGGAGCACCTGAATTTCGCGGAACATGCTGTGCCGGTGGCCCAGATCGCGCCTACGGCGGCCATGTCGTCGCGCAGGCCCTGCTCGCTGCGCACCGCACCGTCGACCCTGTACGGTACGTGAACTCGCTTCACGCGTACTTCCTGTCCATGGGTCGACCGGGCGCCGAGGTGCAGTACCGAGTGCGAATCCTCCGAGACGGTGGCACCTATGCACTACGAGAGGTGACCGCCTTCCAGGGCGGCAATGCGCTGCTCTCACTGACCGCATCCTTCAAGAAGGAGGAGTTCGGACCCGATCGCCACATTGCGATGCCCCACGTTCCCACACCGGAATCAATTCCGGCACAGAGCGAATCCGTTGATCGATTCTGGTCGGGCATCACATCCTCGGCCATTCGCAAGGCAGTGCAGGTGCGCCCGATCAGCGGAGATTCAGCCGACGACGCCGCTGCCGACCACGGCGGTGGCAGGGACCGCCGCATGTGGATTCGCATCGCAGGCGATGTATCGAGCGATCACGGGATGCACTCCGCCGCACTCGCGTTCTGCTCGGACCTCACGCTGGCGCGAACCGCCGCCCTCGGCCATCTCGACCTGCTCGGCGGTGGAAGTCCGTCCCAGAAGCTTTTTCTCACTTCACTCGATCACGCCGTGTGGTTCCACCGCCCTTGCCGAACCGACGAATGGTTGCTGTTCGTTCAACGCAGCCCCACGTCGGGAGACGGACGGGGTCTGGCCAGTGGCGAATTCTGGACTCGCAACGGAATTTTGGTTGCCACGGTCACTCAGGAAGTTCTTCTTCGCGAAAAGTACGCACCAACTATCGACGCGCGGCCGAAGCTCGCCGCGACCATTCAGGCAGGTTAACTACGTCAGGAGTAGATGTGCACGGAATGCCCTTCATGCCAGTATCTCTCGATTACCCGGATGTTGCGTTCGACGCTATTCTCGCCGGCTCGGCACGCGCCTACGGAGACCGTGTTGCTCTACGTGACGGCGACGAGGCTCTCACGTTCACCGAACTCTACGATCACGCACTCCGAATAGCGCAAGGGTTGTCTGACAGGGGCATTCGTCCTGGCGATCGCGTAGTTCTCCTGATGCCCAATTCCCTGTGGTACCCGGTCGTCTACTTCGGAATTCTGTGTGCGGGAGCCGTGGCGTGCCCGATCAACCACACTCAGCCGACGAATTCACTGCGAGAATTATTGGCAGAGTTCGCACCTCGAGCCGCAGTGGTTCACCCGACCAGTGTGGCAACACTCCATGAGGCACAGAACTCGGCCCTCGAATTCACCGTCGTCACTCCCCCGACCGCGGCCGCCCCGGAGAACTGCCCGTCGCAAGACCGCGCAACCGGGGACGTCGATCTCGCTCAACTTCTCGAGTCGCCCGCCCTCACCCGGAGACTGGCAAGTTCACAAGGCGTCGCGCATCTTCAGCTCACCGGCGGCACCACCGGTCGCTCGAAGGGCGTTCAGGTTCTGCACCGCAATCTGGTGGCCAGCACGATTCAGACCACAGCGTGGCGTAGCTCGTCTCTTCCGGAAAGCGACGAAGACGGTGGGATTCGGATGGTTCCGGTACCCGCTGCTGTACACGAGAATTCGGAGCGAATGGGCGAAGGGGTAATTGCCGTCGTCGCACCGTACTTTCACGGACTTGCCCTTGTCGGACAGTGCAATCACGTGCTTGCCGGTACCACTACCCTCGTACTGGGCAGGTTCGATCCACACGAGTACCTCGCGACCATCGAGCACCTCGAGATCGACAGACTGATCGGCGCACCGGCGTTCTACCACCTACTCCTCGAGGCCTCGACCACATCGACTCACGATTTGAGTTCGGTGCGTTCGGTGTTCTCAGGTGCCGCACCCATCGACACGACCACGTTGCGTCGCATGGGCGAGACATTCCCGAACGCGAAGGTCATCGAGGGTTACGGGCTCAGCGAGGCGACAACCATTCTCACCAATCAACTCAACAACCCAGATGCGCGATCACCGATCGGCAGTGTAGGCCTACCGGTCTTCGACACACGAATCTCACTGCGAGACATGGAGACCGAAGAAGAAGTCGCTACCGGCGAAGTGGGCGAGATCTGGGCGAGTGGACCGCAGGTCACCGCCGGGTACTTTGCCGCACCCGAACTGACCGCGCTCCAATTTCGTGACGATTGGCTCAAGACCGGAGACTTGGGCAGATTCGACAGCGAAGGCAATCTGTTTGTCGTCGGCCGGAGCAAGGACATGATCATCTACAAGGGGTACAACGTATATCCGGTTCAACTCGAGGAGGTGCTGTGCTCCCACCCCGGCGTCGCGCAGAGTGCGGTGATCGGCAGGGCCAAGCCCGAAGTCGGACAGATCCCGGTGGCTTTTGTCGTCAGATCAGCTGACACGAAGGAGGTTTCGGAATCTGAACTCGTGAAATACGTGAGCGGGAAGGTGGCTCCCTATCAGCGCATTCATGCAGTCGAGTTCATCGACGCACTACCTTTGACTGCAACGGGAAAAGTGCAGAAGTCGAGGTTGTAACTCAGCACGGTTAGGCCAGGGCAATCAGGTGAGTGGTTTCCCGCCCGTCACGCCGATGACTTCCCCAGTGGTGTAGCTGGATTCGCCGGATGCGAGAAATACATAGGCGGGTGCAAGCTCAGCCGGCTGACCTGCCCGCCCCAGCGGAACGTCGTCCCCGAATGTCTCGAACTTCTCCTTGGGCATCGTCGCCGGAATCAGTGGCGTCCAAATCGGTCCAGGTGCAACGGCATTGACCCTGATCCCCTTTCGTGCGACATCGGCGGCCAGCCCCTTGGTGAAGTCGATGATTCCGGCCTTCGTCGTGGCGTAATCGAGCAACTCGGGAGAAGGAGACGCACCTTGGATGGACGAGGTGTTCACGATCGTCGATCCGGGCTTCATCTTCGCAATCGCAGCCTTGGAGAGCCAGAAGAGTGCGTAGAGGTTGGTTTTCATCACACGGTCGAATTGTTCGGTGGTGATATCGGCGATACCACCCATCTGCACCATCTGAAACGCTGCGTTGTTCACCAAGATGTCGAGTCCACCTAGTTCACTCACGGCGGTTTCGACCAATGCAGAACAATGTTCCTCACTTCGGAGATCTCCCGGCACCGAGACGGCTTTCCGACCTGCCTCTTCGACCCAGCGAACGGTTTCCCGAGCGTCTTGTTCTTCGTCGTCGAGATAACTCAGGACAACGTCAGCGCCTTCCCTCGCAAATGCAATCGCGACCGCTCGTCCGATTCCCGAATCTGCTCCGGTGACGATCGCACGCCTACCTTCGAGTCGACTACTCCCCCGATAGGTCTTTTCACCGTGGTCTGGAGGAGAGATCATGTCTGCGGTGAGACCGGGATGGGCGATCTCGGACTGCCGCTCACGTTTGGGGACAGGAAAACGCGTCGTCGGGTCCTGCATTTCGTACTGGTCCGGCATGTCGGTGCTCCTCGGTTGACGCAGTTTCTGGATGTACTTCTGGCTGGACGCACTGCACATGCCACCTTCCCGCCGAATAAGATTCGAAACCTCGGAGTGCTCGGCATCTCACTCGTCCAGGCAATGACAATCCCTTCATCTTTCGTGGTTACTACGCGGTAGGTCGGGGTAGCCCGCGTAGCGGCGGTGGATCCGCGGCCCGCGGAGCACTCGTCGAGCAGAAGCTGAACATCACGTAAAGCACGCACCGACGAAGGGACGACCCCGTTATGAGTAACTCCGAAACCACGGCTGACTTGATCACGCAGCTGCGAATCCTGCTGGGTTTGACGAACGCCGAAATTCAGGTCGCCGAAACACGCGTCGCGCAGGCTAGAACCGAAGCTGTTCGACGCGAACTCACGGAAAATGCAGAGAACGGTCGCGAAAGGGCCGGTTCGATCGAGGCCACCATTCGCGATCTGGGCGGAGTACCCGAACTGATCGGTCCGTTCATCGGACGGGCGACAGCCGGAATGAAAGCAATGGTGGAACAGGCTCAGCCCTTCGACGAGGCGATCCTCGGCGACCTCGGGCTCGAACATCAGCTCCTCGACCGTTCCCGCTACCTCAAGGCCCTGGCCACCGCGGGCGGCGATCAGACCGTCGCGACATTGGCCGACCGACTCATCACTGCACATTCGGCGACTGTGGACTGGCTGACGACCGTCCTGGCTGAGGAGGCACTCGGCGGACCGGCAGCTTTGCGGCGCACTCCGATGCAAGCTGCCACCGGCGCGGCGATACGGCTGGTCAACGTTCCGGTCTCCTGGTCCACTCGCGGTCTCGACCGTGCCATCGACGCTGTCCGCACCTCGCCGCCGGTATTGGGTGAGCTGATCAGCTGGGGCGCATATGCCGGCGATGTGACTGTGAAGACGCTGTCGGCCAGTAGGGATGCGGCTATTGCCACTGCAGAGAAGGTCACTCGTCGAGAGGGTGCCGACGGTGCCGCAGATGTCTTCCGTTCGGTACGGAAGTCGAGTGGGCTCCTCGAGCCCACGGAACTTCCCATCGAAGACTTCGACGAACTCAACGTCGCCCAAGCCGTCTCCGCGGTGAAAGAACTGACCGAAGCCGCACAGGTGCAAGATATCGTCGCCTACGAGGAAGCGCACAAGAACCGACACGGCGTCGTCTCCGCTGCTCAGGCAAGACTCGCGGCGATCGCCCAGGAAGTCGTCGGAATCAACTAGAGCACTCGATCGAGAAGCTCTGTGTCTGACTCTTGGAACCGGATGCGCGAGAGTTAGACCTACGAGACCGAACTGAAAGGCACGAAACATGGTCGAAGTCACCCGAAAGTTCACCGCCGAAGTACCGATCGAGAAGGCGGCCGCGTTTCTCCGCGACTTCGCCAACGCCCCACTGTGGGATCCGGGCACCGAGAGTTGCACCCAGACCTCGGACGGTCCGATCGCAATCGGAACCCAGTGGCACAACGTGTCCAAGCTGTTCGGCATCGGCACCGAACTGACGTACACCTTGGTGACCGACGAACCGACTCACGTCGTCCTCGAAGGCAAGAACAAGACCGCTACCAGTACCGACGACATCACCTTGACCGCGATCGGCGCAAGCTCCACCGAAATCAACTATCGAGCGAACGTCGAATTCAACGGCGCGGCCAAGATCGCCTCCCCACTCCTGAAAGCGGGATTCGAGGCCAAGGTGGCACCCGAAACAGTCAAGAAGATGACGAAGGCTCTCGAAGCCCTCTGATCAGTGCAGCGCGCGCGGAATCGAGAATTTTCTCGGAGAGATGAGAGCCCTTGGTAGCTCGCGAAAGAACTAGTGCACCGAGCATGGTGGAGAGCCGGACAAGACCGTCCGCGTCGTTATCGGCTTCTTCGTCGGCTCGTTGGTCGGCAAGGGCTGCGGCAAAATCCCCCACTCCCTCCGTGTAAACCCGACGGGCCTCGCTGTCTGCAGGCTCGCGCGCCATGTCGGCCGCGAGTGCGGCAGCGGGGCATCCGTCTGCCGGGTTGTCGCGATGCTCCACGGAGAGGTAGTTGTCGATCAGGGCTTGCCGAGCCTCGTCACGTTGCCCGGCATGCCTTTCCAGTCCCGCAGCGTGCAGCTGAGTCAGTTCCGCAAAGGCATGGGCGGTCGCTTCGTCGATGAGCGCGTCCTTGGACGCGAACTGCTTGTAGAAACCACCGTGGGTCAGCCCCGACGCCTTCATCAAGTCGGCAACGCTCAGATGAGTGCCCTTCTCCCGGAACAGGCGAGCTGCGGTTTCCACGACGCGCCGACGGTTCTCTTCCGCTTGTTGCTGCGATACGCGGCCCATCAAAACGCCTCCCTGTTTGGATTTCACTTGACATCTATCTTAGCTCGAACTTAGATTTGATTCATAATCTAATTGTCGGGGCCGCCGACGCTAGCCACAACACTGGGAGAATCATGGATCTGAACAAGACGGTTGCCATCGTGACCGGAGCCAATCGCGGGCTCGGACGCCATCTGGCCGCGGGACTCGTCGAACGCGGCGCAAAGGTGTACGCGGCCGCCCGCAATCCGGAAACTGTCGATCTGCCCGGCGTGATCCCCCTGAAATTGGATGTGACGGACGCCGAATCGATCGCGGCTGCGGCACGCATCGCCTCTGATGCGACGTTACTGGTGAACAACGCAGGTATCTCTACCTCGGCACCGTTGATCGTCGGCGACATAGATGACGTTCGCCGCGAGCTGAACGTCAATTTCTTCGGCCCACTCACCGTGACCCGAGCATTTGCTCCCGTCATCGAAAACAACGGCGGCGGAACAGTACTCAATGTTCTTTCGGTACTGTCCTGGTTCCATCCGGCCGCACTGGGGTCTTACGCGGCATCGAAAGCCGCGGCATGGGCGATGACCGACGCCGTTCGTGAAGAACTGGCGCCGCGTGGAATCTCCGTCTCGGCACTACATGTCGCATACATGGACACCGACATGGCCGCGGGCGTACCCGCCGAACAGAAAATCGATCCTGCCGATGTCGCCACTCAGGCACTGGACGGCATCGAAAGCGGGTTGGCCGAGATCCTCGCTGACGACACCACCCGATACGTCAAGCAAAGCCTGTCCTCGTCGAACTCCGCATGACCAAGATCTTGTTGGCGGGTGACACTCATCCCAGCGCTTTGAGACTGGCCAATCTGCTCAAAATCGGTGCCCGCCAAGCCTCGAGGTCTTCCGGACCGTTCTCTTCCCACAACTCGTGCAACTCGGACGTGTCACTGTCGGAGACTGCGCGCTCGAGAGCGGCGAGGACCCACGCCTTCTGCTCCGGACTCAAGGTTTCGACATAACCGGCGGCATCAATTTCGCTTAGCTGCACAGGCTTCGGCGCAACCCCGTGCGCAACCGCAAGGATCTCGGCGACAGCGATCGCTGTTTGAGCATCATCGGCATCGAGGTAACCGTCGTCGGGGTGGCGTGCGTAATCGTCGATGTCGTAGTCACCCGCTTGTACTGCGCTGAGCAGGTCGCCCGCTACGTCGTTGTCGAAAGGTCCTGAACCCCAAGTCCCCATGCCGTCACTCCGATCCGTGCCCTCGTTATCCGTCGCACCGATAGTAGTGAATCACTGGCCACAGCGAGGATCCTCGGGATGGAGGGCGCGTTCACCGGATATCGACGTCAGCGCAACGGGACGCGAATGATGCGGTCGTCGCCAGTTTTCGGATCGCCACGACCGTCCGTGTTGTTTGTCAGTATCCACAGCGCCCCATCGGGAGCGATGGCAACGTCGCGAAGGCGTCCGTACGTGTCGACAAACTGCTCGTCAGCCGTTGCGGGGTCGGTCAACGGCACAGCCCGGAGTCGCTCACCGCGGAGATTGGCGATGTAGATCGTGCCGTCGTGGATGACGATTCCGCTAGGGCTGGCATCATCAGGTGACCATTGTTGGAGCGGGTCGATGAATCCGTCTTCGCCCGCAATCCCTTCGACCTCGGGCCACCCGTAGTTTCCGCCTGCTTCGATTTTGTTGAGCTCGTCCCAGGTGTCTTGCCCGAACTCGCTGGCATACATCGTGCCGTCCTCGGTCCAGGCAATGCCCTGCGAGTTGCGGTGACCGTAGCTGTAGACAAGCGAGTTCGGAAACGGGTTATCTTGCGGCACATCACCATCCGGGGTCATGCGAAGGATCTTCCCGGACAACGAATCGAGATCCTGAGCCCGGTCGCGACTACCGGCATCACCGACGGTGGCGTACAGCATCCCGTCCGGGCCGAACGCGATGCGACCTCCGTTGTGGTAGTTGGCCGAAGCGAGGCCGTCGAGAATCGTCTCAGCCGGCCCGAGGGCAAGCGCTCCGGGATCGCCGGTGATTCCATAACGCTCGATCCGGTTTTCCCCGTCGGCGGTGAAGTACACATACAGGTCGTTTTCATGTACAGCGATCCCGAGGAGACCACCCTCGTTCCTAGGGCTGACGCCGTCAATAACTCCCACCTCACGGGCGCTTCCGCTGCCGTCGA
Source organism: Rhodococcus sp. NPDC060176 (assembly GCF_042728675.1). Lineage (NCBI taxonomy): Bacteria > Bacillati > Actinomycetota > Actinomycetes > Mycobacteriales > Nocardiaceae > Rhodococcus > Rhodococcus sp. NPDC060176. Next base: position 186,947 of record NZ_JBHWYS010000001.1, on the reverse strand, counting down.
CTTCGAGGATTCGCGCGGTGTCGCGCTCACTGACAAGTGGCGTCTGGCCATGGAAAGCGATCGACCAGGGCGCGTCCAAGCCGTCGGCGAAGCTCTCGGGTTCACCGAACGCCGCGGCGGGTGCCGATCTTGTTGCAGTGCTTACCCCCGGACCAGGCCCTTCAGTGTCCTCGGTACTGCAAGCAGTCATCAAGGCTGATACGAGCACCGCGGCGCCAAGTCCTCGGATCTGTCGTCGTGTCATGGGCGCCTCTCCCCGGTTCAAACAGTATCTACCCCGACGGTAGCGCGAATTGGTCCATGAAACGGGAACGGCTCGGCGTTCGGCACCGCCGCGACCGATCAAGGAACACCTCCGCTACCGTCGGGGGAAACTCCTGGTTCACCGAGTTGCGTACGCACTGATCACGGTGACTGCGCACAATCCCTGAGGTGAGGATCATTACTTCGTCTGGTGTGCAACCTCTTTGAACCGACCTGGGCGTCGCACAGGCATACCTCGGCCGACTCGCGCCCACATTCGGCAACCGATTGTAAGAGTGCATGTTTCGACACGAACCGCAACCGTGTTACTTCACAGCAACGACACCTGTCTCAACCTACGGTTGCGTACTGAATTCCTTGTGGGGCAGGCTTTCTTGTGTACCGCTGACGAGCCGTATTGCTGACAACACCGTATTGCTGACAACACCAGGGTCGGAGAACAATGGGTCACTACAAAAGCAACGTGCGCGATATCGAGTTCAACCTGTTCGAGGTACTCGGGATCGGCGAACTGTTGGATGCCGGTACTTACGGGGACCTCGACACCGACACTGTGCGCAACATTCTTGCCGAAGTAGCGAGGCTGGCGGAGGGCCCGGTCGCCGCATCCTTTGCCGACGCGGATCGGAACCCTGTCGAATTCGACGCACCCAACCACGCCGTCGTGGTCCCGGAACCTCTACGCAAGACCGTCGAGGCGGTGAACGAGGCTGGTTGGTCGCGGCTCGGACTACCGGAGGGCATGGGCGGCGTTCCTGCTCCGGCGCCGTTGGTCTGGGCGATCGGCGAAATGTTGGTCGCGGCAAACGGATCGGCGAGCTTTTTCAACATGGGTCCGCTGATGGCGAGCGTGCTCTACAGCATCGGCAACGAACAGCAAAAGCACTGGGCCAAAGAAGGATTCGAGCGTGGCTGGGCCGGAACGATGGTACTGACCGAACCCGACGCCGGATCCGATGTTGGCGCAGGCCGAACGAAAGCAATCGAGCAGAATGACGGCACGTGGCACATCGAGGGTGTCAAGCGGTTCATCTCCGGCGGCGACGTCGGAGACACTGCCGAGAACCTCTTCCACTTGGTGCTTGCCCGCCCCGAGGGAGCCGGCCCCGGCACCAAGGGGTTGAGCCTATTCTACGTTCCGAAGTTCCACTTCGATTCGAAGACACTCGAATTGGGCGAGCGAAACGGCGTCTACGTCACAGGCGTCGAACACAAGATGGGCCTCAAGTCTTCCCCGACCTGCGAACTCACATTCGGGGCGACTGACGTCCCCGCCGTCGGCTGGCTCGTGGGTGATGTTCACAACGGTATCGCCCAGATGTTCCAGGTGATCGAGAATGCCCGGATGATGGTGGGTACCAAAGCTACCGGAACGTTGTCCACCGGCTATCTCAACGCCTTGGAGTACGCAAAAGAACGAATTCAAGGCGCGGACCTCACAGAACTGACAAACAAGACCGCACCCCGCGTGGCCATCACCCACCACCCCGACGTCCGACGCAGTCTGGCGATGCAGAAGGCGTACGCCGAAGGCCTCAGAGCGGTTTACCTCTACACCGCCGCACATCAGAACGCCGATGTCGCCGAATTGGTTTCGGGCGCCGACGCCGAATTGGCGGCACGAGTGAACGACCTGCTGCTGCCCATCGTCAAAGGCGTCGGATCCGAGAAAGCCTACGAACTGCTCACCGAGAGCCTGCAGACTTTGGGCGGCTCCGGTTATCTACAGGACTACCCCATCGAGCAGTACATCCGCGATGCCAAGATCGACACCCTGTACGAGGGCACGACGGCAATCCAGGCGCAGGACTTCTTCTTTCGGAAGATCGCCCGTGACCGTGGCGTTGCGCTCGCTCACGTGGCCGGTCGCATACGAGAGTTCATCGACAGCGAGGCCGGCAACGGTCGTCTCAAGGCCGAGCGAGTCTTGCTCGAAACCGCATTGACCGACGTGCAAGAGATGGCAGGGACGCTCACCGGCTATCTGATGGGTTCCCAAGACCAGCCTTCCGAGTTGTACAAAATAGGCCTCGGCTCGGTGCGCTTTCTGTACGCGGTGGGTGACCTGCTCATCGGATGGCGACTACTCGTACAGGCCGAAATCGCGCTGGCAGCCTTGGATCGCGACGCGTCGGAAAAAGACCGGTCCTTCTATCGCGGCAAGGTGGTCATCGCGTCGTACTTCGCGAAGAACATATTGCCCATCCTGGCGTCGACGAAAGAAATCCTGGGTTCCCTCGACAACGAGATCATGGAACTGGAGGAAGAAGCGTTCTGACAACGTGCCACAGTGAAGGCATGCACATGCCCGAAATCGACTACGCCGAAGTCTGGAGATTCCCGATCATTGGACCAGACGCAGCAGACGACGTCCCTGCGAAATTCGTTGATGCCTGTCAGGCCGTGGGCCGAGATCTGCAGTGCCGCTGGCACGGCCCTTCTACCTACATGCAGAACTGCGTGTGGACGGTGTCGATGCTCGATGACGGCTACTGTCACCTCGCGCTCGACGCTGGTCCGCGACCGAAGTACAAGAGTGCAGGAACCAGCCCACTGAGGGGCTTCGGGTTCGGCGGGCCACACATCGAACAGCCTGCGCAGGAGCTGAGGGCTCTGATCGCCGGAGAAGTCCAAGATGAGCTGGCCCGCGGATTTCCCTTTGTGCACTGGCCCATTGAGAAAGATCGATTTTTGATGCCGACACTACGAGACGGACGCGCGGTGTGGGTGGTTCGCAGCTCGGATCGCATAGTCGCCGAGATCGGCAAACTCTGCTCGAGATGAGAATGCTTGCTGCGTGATTCAAGCCTGATCGAAAAACGGTGACGGAATCTTGTTGGAACGGTAAGAGTCTCTGCTCCGGTTCGGCCGCCAGAGACGCCAGTGTTTTGTGGACAGCCGGAACGGGAGATGGTCTTGTAGGTGACGCGCACCGGGCGACAACCGTTCGTCTGCAGGTAGGTTGAGCCACAGGGACAGTGAAGACGCGGCGTTGCCGAATGTTGCGCGAATTCCAGAATCCCCCAACAGCCGACCATACCCGTCAACAGCGAAGTGGCCGAACGCGTCCGGAGTGACATCGGGGTACGGCGCGCTGGTGCTCGGGTCGATTAGACGCACGCGCGCACTGTAGGTCAATGCCGCGAGCGAACGCCCGTAGGCCGTCACGGCCTCGGGGCCGACCGCAACGAGGGCATCGAGCGCTTCGTTGACGGATCCGGCCGCCACGTTCCATTCGGTATGGGTTTGCGCTTTGTGGCGGGGCCCACCGAAGAGTTCGGCGGCAAGCGATGACACCTGGTCGGTCGGCACTTGCGGTGCACCCTTGTAGATTTCGAACGTCAACGACGGCAAAGACACTGGTTCGGTGCAGGCCTGCGAGAACGTGTGCAGGCACTGAAATGCCTTGTCAGGACTCTTGACTCGAAACGAGTGCGCACCACCCGCAGACGCCGGCAAACCGTCGTACGTCACTACTTCCGGCAACGTGATGCCCTGCGTCCGCGCCATCACAAGTTGGTCAATCGCGCGAGCACTATCTCTGCTGATTCCGCAGTGGCATGGCGATACCCGGTGCCGGCCCACAGGTGCATGCGCTCGGGATCGCTCTGCGCAACAGCAGCTTTGCGCATCGGGTTGGTCAGATGATGGATCGCCGGATATCCGATGGGTGCCAATGCGTCGTAGCGGTCGATGAACTCGTTCCGAAGTGCCCGTGCGGGACGTCCCGTGAAAGCTCGTGTGACGACAGTGCTTCCGCGTAATGTGTCGGCCAAAGCTGCCTTGTGTGGAGCCGAGGCACCACTCTCGTCGGTGCGAAGCAGCACAGTACCGACTACCGCGGCCTCCGCTCCGGCGCGTACTACCGCTGCGACGTCGGCGGAGGTCGCCAGTCCACCGGCCGCCAAGAGCGGAACCGACGTGCGGTGACGGATCTGCGCGATAAGTTCGACGATCGGTGTTTCTGCCGGAACCTGCAGGGGAGTAATGGTTCCGGAGTGACCACCGGCAGCCGAGGATTGAACGACCAGAAGGTCAGCTCCCGCGTCGACCGCAAGAACTGCCTCTGCCTCCGAAGTCACGGTCAGCACGACAACTGAACCGGCCGCGCGCAGCGCCTTGACGACGGCGGGCCGAGGAAAGCCGAAAGTGAAGCTGACCACCGGAACCGGGGTTGCCAGGAGCAGATCGATCTTGTCCTCGAAATAGTCGTCGTCCTCGACCGGTTCGCCCTGGGCAAGTGTGACGCCGTAACGATCCGCCTCGACCTGGATCGCCTGGGCGTAGGTTCGGAAAGCGTCGGCGTCGACTGGTACCGGGTTGGGCGCAAAGATATTGACGCCGAACGAAACCCCCGCGGCACGAACGATGTCGATCTGGTCGGCCAGAGCCTGTGGCGTCTTGTACCCGGCGGCAAGGAAGCCGAGACCGCCAGCCCGAGAAGCAACTGCGACGAGAGCCGGCGTTGACGCACCGCCGGCCATGGGAGCCGCGATGACAGGGACCTTCAGGTCGAGATCGGTTGTGAGTGCGCTCATTCGAACATCTCCAGTCCTTCGACGGATAGTGCTCCGGCGGTTTCATCATCTGACATCAAAAACTACCTCCTTGTTCGAAGTGGCCGTCCGAGGGCCCGCCTCGAGATCGGCAGGGAATCGGAACCGTAACGCTGTGGCGGCCACAGCCGCCGCAAGGACGACGGCACTGCCGAGCAGCAGAGCATCGCGATACCCGTCTCGCAGTAACGGAGTGACTACGAGTGGACCGAGAATCTGGCCGACGCTGTATCCGGCGGTCAGCAGCGCCACGGCGCGTGGGAACTGCAGGTGTGCGCCGATCGCCAACACGACGGACCCGACACCGAGGAAGGTCACGCCGAACAGGAAAGCGGAAATCAGCGCGGGGCCGACGCCACCGATCACGGCAGGCAGCGCAATGCCGATTGCCTGTATCAAGAGTGCGACGAGCAGCAAGGTCGGTCGCGACCAACGCCGGCTGAGCCAGGCCCATAGGGCGCAGGACGGAAATGCGGCCAACCCGACCACGATCCAGGCGGCGCTGCCTACCCATTCGGGTGCGGCGAGATCGATGGCGGCAACGAGGAACGTGCCCGCGATGATGTAGCCGATTCCTTCCAGAAAATAACTGATGAACAAGGCCATGAACCAGCGATGGGCGCGTCGGGGACCGGTAGTTCCCGGGGCGTCCGGTGTGATGATCGGACGCGGTTCCGGTGTCAGCCCCCAGGCTACGACGGCGCACACCACTGCAAGGGCCGCGGACGCCAACCAGGCAGTGGTCCAGGTGCCGATGAAGCGGATACCGAACACGAGGACACCGGACAAGGCGATACCCAGCCCGACTCCGCCGAACCCCCATCCGGCGAGGTGTTGGAACCTTCCCCGAAGGTGCGCGTGCAAAGCGCTGACAGCGATCATGAATACGAGCGCACTGGCGATGCCTGCGACGAGCCTCAGGGCGAACCAGATCGATCCGTCGTGCGTGGTGGGCATGAGCGCCAACGTCGCGATGAGGACCACCAACGAAGTACGCATCACCGCTGCCGAACGCACAACCCCGGGAATGAGGATTCCGGCGAGCGCGCCGATGAGATACCCGATGTAGTTGGCGGTGGCCAGAGTGGCGCCGAGCGAGGCGGACAGACCGGCCTGCGTGTGCATCAACGGCAGTATCGGTGTGTAGACGAATCGCCCGATTCCCATGCTCGCGGCCAGCGCAGCGGCAGCTTGGACAGCGTGCGTTCGCGGGGAGACTCCGTTCAGGGCTGAGGTCATGGACTTATCGTGTGCCTCGTCCGCGCCGGCCGCCACGACCGCTTTGCTCCTGACTGATAGGCGCAGCCTCCCACCGCACGTAGCATCTGTGATTGTGGAGCTTCGTCAGCTGAGATACTTCGAGGTCGTCGCCGAGGAACTGCACTTCGGCCGGGCAGCGGCACGGCTGCTGATAGCCGGGCCCTCCTTGTCGCAGCAGATCATGGCACTCGAACGCGACCTCGGCGTCAAGCTGTTCGTCCGCGACCGCCGTTCCGTCGCGCTTACCCCTGCCGGCGCGGCGCTGCTCCCCGATGTCCGCGCACTACTCGAGCGGGCCGAGAATCTGCGTCGCCGCGCGGAACGTTTGTCCGGAGCGGAGCCCGTCCGGATCGGCTACGTCAATTGGCTTCCGACGGATCTGATCGCGCGCACCTCAGGGGTCGCGCAACTACACGTCGACCCGTGGGTGGTGCCCTCGCACGCGCAGGCCGCGCGCGTGGCAGACGGCAGCCTCGACCTTGCCATAGCCTGGGTGCGGAAAACCGATGTCGCCCAACATGGCCTGAAGGCCCGACTACTCGGCGCGGATCGGATTTACGCGGTCTCCACCGGTGCGGACACCACACCGGTGCAGGCGCACGACGTCGTCCTACTGGTCGACGACGACACCACCTCCTGGTTGTCGTGGAACGTCTTCGCCGAAGAATTCGCCCGCGATACCGGCGCGCAGATCCTGCGCATCAACGACGGCGGTATCACCGGCCCCGCATTCTTCGATCACGTCCGTGCCATCGGCCGCCCCGTGGTCAACTCACCGAAGGGCCAGACCACAACTCTGCCAACCGATCTCACTGCACGCTCGATGGTCGATCCGGCAGCAATCTGGACGTGGTCGCTTCTGTGTCGCGAGAGTGAAACGCGCCCTGCTGTTCTCGCGGCCGTCGACGCTCTCACTCGCGAGGTTGCCGATCTCGGAATCCACGAAGACGGAATATGGCTACCGGCCGACGACCCCCACCGGTAATGGCGGAGGGCGACCCTATTGCGGCGTCCTCATCCAATCAAGATGTGATGAAACGAGTTTCGAGAAATGTGGCGTAGTCGGGCAGGCCGACGCCAGCCACGATATTCCCTTCAGCTTGCGCCCATTCCGCGAGTTCGTGCAAGTTGGTCGCAAGGTCCGGCGTGAGTTGGAGGGTGAAGTCGAATTCACCCAGGATCGATCGCAACAGGTTGGCGTCGAGCTGAGTGGACTTGGCTACGGCATCAACGGCTTCGTCGTTCTTACTGGTCAGGCTGGCGCCGGCTTCACGGATCGCGGAGAAGAATTTGGTAATTGCGTCACTCTTGGCTGAGATCGCCGTCTCGGTGGAGAGGTACAGGCTGTGCTGACTGTATGTGCCGCCGGTCAATTCGACAGCGTCTTTGCCCAACGCCTCGATAGCCTGTGCCTGATAGGGCTGAAAGATGGAGACGGCGTCGACATTGCGCTGACTGACGGCAGTAACGACAGCTGCGGGCGAGACCTGGACAAGATCGGCCTCGAGGTTTCCGGCAGTCAGTGCATTTGAAATGTAGTAAGCGGCACTGGTGCCCAGCGGAGTTCCGATGGATTTGCCGGCGAGGTCGGCGGTGGTGTTGATTCCTGCGTCACGTCGGGCGACGATCTTGGATCCCTGCCAACGTGAACCATCACCGACAATGCGCAACGCCGGGTTTCGGACGATCGCAGCCGAAGTGGGTACGTCAGCGGCGGTGGTGATGTCGACCTGGCCGGCGGCCAAAGCCTGCAGCGCTTCCACACCGGAGGAAAAGTTCACGACGTTGACTTTTACGTCCTGATCGTCGAACAATCCGGTCTCGGCGGCGACGGGGATCTGCGCCCACGACGGGTCGACGACGAATCCGACTGTAAGCGTGTCGGAATCGGAATCCGTACCGGCGCATGCGGTGGCCGATACGGCGATTGCCAAGACAGCGATCGCGCTCAGAAATACACGGCGTAGAGATGTGGTCACGATAGATCGTCCTTTGCAAATGAGTAGAAGAACGGCGGGAACGCCGCCCATCGCAGGCAGAGTTCGTTACTGCGCTGCGTGGTCGATGCCGAGCTGGTGATGCAGGGTTTTGCGAATTTCGCTGTAACCGGGCAGGTCTGCGAGGCTGTCGGCAGGGCGTGGGCGGTCGAGCGGATTGACGATGCGCTCGGCGATACCACCGCCGCTCAGCACGTTGATGGTGTCACCGAGCCGAATCGCCTCATCAACATCGTGGGTGACAAACACAACTGTGCGGTTGAGGCGCGTCCACAAATCGATGAGCAGGTCCTGCATACGCAATCGGGTGAGAGCGTCGAGGGCAGCGAACGGTTCGTCCATCAGCATGACCTCGGGCTCGCCGGCGAGAACACGCGCGATGCTCACGCGCTGACGCATACCCCCGGACAACTCGGCAGGTCGTTGCCTGCTGACCTGCGGCGCGAGCCCGACCAACTCGAGTAGTTCACCGATACGCGCCTGGCGAATCTTGTGCGGCAGTCCGCGGGCGACGAGCGCGAAATCGATGTTGTCGGCCACCGTCATCCACGGGAACAACACGTCGCGTTGAAAAGCGACGCCGCGCCGAGGGGCGGGGGCGGTAACGATCTCACCGTTGTCGGTGACACTGCCACTAGTTGGGGTAGTCAATCCCGCAAGACAATGCAGCAGTGTGGATTTGCCGCTTCCAGATGCCCCGACGAGCACCGTGAACGAACCTTCGGGGATGGTCATCGAGATGCGGTCGAGAGTGGGTCGTGGGGTACCCGGGAATTGGACAACCAGGTTGTGGGTCTCTATGGCCATGTCAGTGTTGTTCTTTCGCCCAGCTGATGAGTGGTGCCGTGGTTGCGTTGACAGCGAAGTCACACAGCGCGCCGATCACGCCCAGGACGACTAGGCAAAAGATCAACCGGTCGGCCTGGGAGAACAGCTGTGCCTGATAGATGCGATAGCCGATTCCGACTGTGGTGCCGGTCATTTCAGCCACAACGATCAGCACAAATGACATTGCCGCTCCAACCCGCAGACCTGAGACAATGTCGGGCGCGGCCTCAGGCACGATGACCTTTCGCAACGTTTGCCACCTGCCCGCACCGAGACAGCGGGAGGCTTCGAGGTAATCAATTGGAGTGCTGGATAATCCGGCGTGACTGTTGATCCAGACAGGCACGAATACACCGAGCGCGATCACAAGGACCTTGCTGTCTTCACCCAGCCCGAACCACAAGATGGCCAGCGGAACGAGCCCGATGGTGGGAATGGGTGAGAACACCCGCAGCACTGGCTGGAGCAGTTTGCGTCCCGCTGTAGTTGTTGCGGTGACGACGGCGACGAGTAACCCGATCGCCGCACCCAACACGAAACCGCTTGCAGCCCTCGACAAACTTGCAAGGATGTCATCCGTGAGCAGGCCGTCCCGCCACAATGTTTGCCCGGCCGAGAGGATTTCTGGGACACTGGGCAACAGCTGTCGAGGAAAGCGGCCGGTGGCCACGATCACCGACCACAGCGTCGCGGCGATCATCAGGCCGAGAAGGGTCCAGCCGGCCGAACCGAGTCGCACACCGATCTGTTGGATCGCGTCGGCAGGCAACCACGCCTTGCGCGGCGAAGGCGCTACGACACGGTTCGGCGCCGATTCGTCGGCACGGGGTGGCAGACCGGTCGTCATCGGTTACCTCTCATGAGTTGATTGGGCGGAAGCGCTTTTCGCTTTCAGTTCCGGCGACGCAGATCGATGTGTGGCAGTGAAATAGTCGATGGGCGAAGCGGGGTCCATTCGAACGGGACGGCCTGCGACCGATACACCAGCGGAGTCAGACTGAGGCGGTCGACGCCAGGTACCCGAATCTGTGTGACTTCGGGCTCGCCGGCAACGCCGTACCCCTCGTACGGACTGTGGTACTCCCACACCACAGCACCGCCGGGTGTCACCTGGAACAGGCGACCTTGCATCCCCTCGGTGATCAAGGTATTTCCGTTCGGCAATCGTTGCGCGTTGCTGACGAACGAACTGAAGAAGGCCCAGGGAGGTTGCCCTGAGTCCTCAGCGGTGTACTGCCAGACGATCTCCGAAGTGACCGGATCGATCTCGAGCACCCGCGAGCCGGCATAGATTCCGATCGCCGCCGACGGGTAACCCGCTCCACCCTGATTGTCGAAAATCAGAATGTTGCCCGCCCCCGGCAGTCCCGGGGCAATCATGTGCGGATTGTGTTGTCCCGAGGTTTGATCGAGCGGACGGGGCACTTTGTGCACACTGATCCGCTGATGTTGGGCACCAGCTTGCGCGGTGTAGTAGGGGCCGCACTGCCACACGGGCGATCCGGTGGATCTGTCGATGAGAGCAACGATGTTGGCCTTACGGAAGCTGATCATGATGTTGTCCGGCGCAAAAACACCGTCAGGGTCGACATCGTGCCAGCGGTTGGGTCCCAGCGACTTGGCGCTGTTCATCTCCAGGTATCCCCAAGGGTCTTCCGGGTCCCGGGCGACGGTCTCGCGCAGCGCGGCCCAGCCTTCATCGGAAAATCCGAACTCTTCCAGGTGATCACCGGCCAGCCACGACCACACAATGGCGCCGTCCGGAGCGACTTCGTAGAGACCTTGGTCGCCGACTACAGAATCACCGAGAGTCGGCACCACCCGTGGAACAGTCACCAGGATCAGCCGGTTGCCGTTGGGCAGTAACTCCCAGTCGTGGTTCTGGCGCGCGACTCCGTCGGGGGCCTCGGCACCCCACTCCCAGCGTCGCTCGCCTGCCCAATCAAGCTGACCGATGGTGCCATTGGCATAAATGCCACCGCGAGGATCGCCGCTCGCGGACAACTGCACACCCACGTCGCCTACCAACCCGTTGTTGAGTGCAGGGTCGAGAATGCGGGGTGGGACTCCCGCATATGGCCACTCGTGCAGAACCGCCCCTGCAAGGTCGATCAGGCGGGTCACCGAGTCCGCACCCGTGAACAGCACATAACTGTCGTGGACAAGTTCGGGGTCCAAATAAGTGACGCCAGTGAGCCTTACGAATGCCATGCCGACTACTCCACCAATCCTCTGTTACGTCCGCGAGTCGATGCCGTAACTCTTCTAATCGATTAGATTAGGGACGGCCCCAGGACTGTGGAACTGTCACGATCATGGTGATTCAATCTCTTTTCCCATGAGCGATTATGGGCTGCGGTGATGGCTGGGCAGATGATGAGGCAGAGGAGGGTTGCAGTGGATGCTAAACGTCCGACCGTCGCCGATGTGGCGCGACGTGCAGGTACATCGACGGCGGTGGTGAGCTACGTACTCAACGACGGCCCCCGCCAAGTTTCAGATGTCCTGCGCGCCCGCGTTTCTCAGGCAATGGCCGAGTTGAACTATCGGCCTGACCGACGCGCGCAGGCATTGCGCAAACAGCGGCGGTGGCGACAGATCGGTTTGCTGGTACCCGATTTGACGATGCCGTTGTTCGGGGAGTTCGTCGGCACCATCGAAAGGGCGGCACGCGCCCGTGACCACCTCACCATTGTCGCCAACACCGGCTACGACCCCGTGCGAGAAGCGGAATTTGTGTCCGCATTCGTCGAGGCAGGTATCGACGGACTCATCGTGGTAGGCGCTTCCAACGCAACAGAAACCGCGGCGATGTGCGCGCAAGCTCGAATTCCGGTGGTCTGGATGCACAATGTTCGCGGTGACGTTGACGCGCCCATCGTCGGAGTCGACCACGTACAAGCCGGGGAGATCGCGACCCGTCATCTCGTCGAAATGCACGGCTGTCGAGACATCGCCTTCGTCGGCGGGTTCACCGAGGCTGACGTGAACCACGGTGACCGCGAAACTGTCGAGCAACGCTATCGAGGTGCAATTGCCGTGGACGAAACCGAAATCATGCACATTCACACAGACCTCACCGCCGACGGAGCCTACGACGCAACACGAAAGTTCCTGGACACGCGCACTGCGCCCCCAGCCGGCATCATTGTCGGCACCTACGGCCAAACCTCTGCAACAACACGAGCCGTAATCGACCACGGATTGCGGATCCCCGAGGACGTCAAGATCGTGGCATTCGACGGAAGCCAGGCGAAGTACGGACAGTTCGACATGACCAGCGCCCAACAGCCGGTTGAGAGCATCACCCAACATGCTCTCGAAAGATTGTTGACTGCCAAAGCCGTCTCGCCTGAGACGACCGGAGCACACTCAGCACCCTGGGAACCATCCCTACATGTCGGTAACACCTGCGGTTGCTGACTGCGTGCACACCGACCGGTCGCACAGCAGGCTCGGAATTCACCACTATTTTGGTGCCCACCGCCATCCGGAAGCCGGAGCCGCCGACTGCCGAATTGGTAATTTCAGCCCTCTCCCGCCTGCTTCTTCGCTCCGCCGTTGCGAGCTTCGATGGCCTCGATGGACTTCGTGAACGACTTACCCAGCACCTGTGTGCCGAAGAGCCCGAGTACCGATGCCAGGAGCTTTCCCTTGAGATTCTTGCCATCGCGGACCACGACGGCGTCGACATCGGTCAGCCCCGTCGGTTGCTGCGTAAGTGTGTAGGTGTGGCTCGACGCCCCGCCCCACAAGTTGGAGTCGGTGGTTGTCATCACGACGCGATGAGGGTCGGTCCAGTCGTAGTGCAGGCGTTCCCAAATACCGCTGGAGCCCTCCGTGACATCCGCGTCGTGGGGCCCTTGTTGGTGCACTTTCAGGTAGCTGTCCGCGCTGCGGCCGAAGATTTCCTCGCGGCCCGGCCCGAAGTCGGTCAGGCCGGCGAGGACCTGTTCGGGCGTCGCGGTGGTTGTCTGGTGAAGATGAATCGTGGTCATGGCGCCTTCCTTCAACTGTGGATAATCCGGTGCTGAAAACAGGGGAGTGACTCATCCAGCACACCACTCACACGAAATGAATGAAAGAGGACCGCTCGCTCTGGCTCGATCCCCTATTCGCCGCTGCGCCGCCTGGCAGTGATTGCGCCATGCGGCCGATAACCACTCCCCGTCCGGGTATGGGTTTCGATCACATCGAAACCCGCTGTGACCAGTATCTGGGCAAGTTCGGTCACCGGCCATCGATAACCAGTCGTCGCGGCGTGATCAAAAGGCTCCACGGTTGCGCCTTCGAAGAAGCCCACCAGCAACCCGCCGCCGGGGCGGATCACCCGCGCGAATTCAGCGAGCGGTGCCTCGATATCTTGCGGGTGGTGGTGAATGAGCGAGTACCAGGACAGCACGCCGCCCAGCGAACTTGTTTTCGCGTCCAATGCCTCGAAGCCCCCGACCTCGAAGGAAAGATCTGGGTATTGGGTGCGGGCTCGTTCGACGAACTCGGGAACCAGATCGATCCCGCTCACAGCCAGACCGCTCTGGGCCAAAAAGTCTGTCCACTGCCCCGGCCCGCACCCGGCATCGAGCACTGGGCCGGTCAGAGCAGCAGCCCAACTGGTCACCAGGGCCCGATCGGATGTGTGCGTCGAATCCATGGAACCGAAGAGATCTGTGTACTCCTGGGATCGGGTCGAATATGACTCTCGGACTACATCACGGCGTCTTGCACTCGAATTCTCCACGCCGTCAATAATTGTCGATGTGCACATCCCTTCGCTACAACTCGCCGGACCGAAGGTTCATTCGCTGTTGACTGCGAGCGGTCACGACCGGAAGGTGTTTCATATGGTGGAAGAAATAGATCTGTCGGCGAAGATCCGGGAACTACTCAGCACGCGATCAGCCGAGTCGAGCATCTGCCCCTCAGACGTGGCTCGCGCGACGGCACCCGACAATTGGCGTCCGCTGATGGAACCCGTCCGAGAGGCTGCCCGCCGAATGGTCGCTGATGGCGAAGTCCAGATCACCCAGGGCGGCGAAGTCGTCGACCCTGAATCCGCACGAGGTCCGATAAGGATTCGCTGGGCTCGTTGACCAACCGAGCGACTTCTGCCGGGCACTGCTCTCGCAGCGTGACGTCAGCGAAAACGGTCCAGATGCTCACGCAGGAACGCATCGAGGCTGCGGGGCTCGCGCCCCAGGACACGGACCACCGTGTCGGTGGGTGATTCCGGGCGCGAGATGGCAAGGTGCTGGATCTCCAGAATGTGCTCGGCGAGCCATGGAGGCATGTGGGCGTGATCGACGAGGTTTTGTCGCAGTTCGTCCGGTTGCAGGTCTAGGTAGCGGACGGGGCGACCAAGCATGCTGGCCAGAGAATCGGCGATTCCGCCATAGCCGACTGCCTCACTGCCTGTCAGGACATAGGTGCCGCCGGCGAGGTCGGCGCGTGTGAGCACGGCGGCTGCAACGTCACCGATGTCTCGGCAGTCGATCCAATTGCACGGTGCGTCCTTCATCGCGCCCAGAATGACCCCCTGCGCCGCCACCGCCGGAGCAAGGAGCAACAGATTCTGCATGAACGCATAAGGGCGGAGCAGAGTGTGGCGGAGCCCAGAGGCGCGCAGGTGTTCTCCGACGGCATGGTGGCCGCGGGAGAGAGTGATAGGCGAGTCGGCTGCGGCAGCGGGATCGGAGATCTTGACGATGTGTTCGATGCCGCTCTCGGCTGCTATGTCGATGACGCGCGTTTCGAGCTCCACCTGTTCCGGACCGTTGGCCATGGCGAGGAAAAGCTGTTCGGCCCCTTTGAAAGCCGTGCGTAGCGAAGTGAGGTCCGCGGCATCGGCCGGCACCACTTCGACCAAACCGTCGGCCAAGTCGCCGAGCTTGGCGCGCAGCCCGTCCGGGTCGCGTGACAGCGCTCTGCTCGGCACACCCGAGGAGGCAAGACTGCGTAGCAACGCGCCGCCTGTGGTTCCGGACGCTCCCATGATGACGATCATCGTGTTCCTTTCGGTTGTTCCCCGGAAAACCGGGATCTTTTGATATGTGTTGCCTGTCAAGGTTTCTGACGGCGCCATCGCCAGGTCACGATGACGGCAGCGACGGCGGCAGATATCGGCAGATCGAACTGCAGGCGAGCAAGCCAAGCGGTGTCGACCACGCTCGTGTGATCTGGTAGCCAACGGGAGGCGAACCACCCGACAAGTCCGGCGATTACAGCCGCTCCGACGGCAAGAATTGCTGCCACCAAGATGCGAGGCAGGGCCGTGGTCCACGGTCGCGACCTTGCGCGGCGCTGCAGCCAGGAACCGATCAGCAACGCCACCACTGCCGAGGTGCCCGCAATGGACGTAAATGCCGCCAGCGTCAGACCCGCCTTCCCAGACGCGACTCCGCCGGCCCCCGCCATCAGTGCGGGGGCCAGGTAGGCGACCAGCACCTCGCGCCACAGGGTGAAGGGTCGTGCGGCGCGACGGTCGGCAACTGAGGCTCTTCGTTTGGAATTGGCTATCTTCCTTTTGTTTTCGCGCGAGGTCGGTGGGGTGAGACCGGACATGAAGGAGACCAACTTTCCGATTATGATTAGGTGGCTAACTATTTGGGTATGGAAAGAGAAGTCTCTGTCGAAATTGACGACGATTCGGATCGTTACACGAACACCTGGGACTACGGTCGACTACTCCGCAGTCAGCGCACCGATACCGCGAACGACCCGCGAGAGCAGATCCAAAAACACCGCACGCTCGTCGACGGTGAGCTCATCGACCATTTCCTCGAGACGAGCAAAGTGCTCGGGCGCCATGTCACGCAAACGCTGAGCGCCGCGAGCAGTCAGGACGACCACGGCACCGCGCCCATCCTCCGCGGAGGGCCGCCGAGCGACCAACCCCTCCTGTTCGAGCCCGTCGACCAGGCCGGTGACCGTGGCCCGCGATACGCCGAGATCGGCCGCCAGACGCGAGGGGGACTTCTCCCCGTCGTGGTCTTCCAGATCCGCAAGAAGTCGATACCGGCCAGTCGACAGGCCATACCTCGCAAAGTGAACCTCGGTCGCTCGGCCGAGCCGCGCACCCGCCGAGATCAGCCGCACCGCAACGAGTACCGCCTGCGGGTCGGCCCCGAGACCGTAGTGCTCCAACTGCCGCCGCGCCTGATCCAACGTGGGTGAGTCGTCATCGGTTCCGTCCACTGCCATGCAACTAATATGGCACCTAACTACATTCTGGTCAACCAGGCACCCGACTTTGTTTCGAACCCCGAGCAATTCCCGCGTGTTGCGAAACCGTCTGGATGCGCATTCGGATAGGGCAGAACCTTCTCGAGGGCGAGACCAATCGCGAAGGCCGTGCGGTCGTCGTACGGCCGCGCGACGATCTGTGTGCCCGTTGGGATTCCGTTCCGAGCGAAACCGGTGGGGATTGTCAGCACCGGGCAGCTGCTCAGGATGTTGAATGTGATGGCCGGTACGGCCTCGAGGTAGAACTCCAATTCGGTTCCAGCCACTTCGATTCCGTGCCCGACGTAGTCGTCACCGGCAAGAAAGCCGTCCGTCGCCACTGCCGGAGTGATCAATGCGTCATAGGTGTCGAACAGGGATCCGATCGATGAATACAGTTCGGCTTCGATCGCGAGTCCGTCCAGGAAAGTCGCGTCGCCACGGGTGCGGCGTGCCCATCGCGCGAATTCCTTCGCGTACTCCGTGACCTTGTCGGGGTGCGCGGATGCCTCGGCGGCGATCGAGGCACCGAACACGTGGTCGTAGTGAATGGCGGCAGCACGCATGACGGCGGTGCGGGACAGGTCGACTTCGACGATCTCGGCGCGTGCGCCCAGCGCAGTGAGGGTATCCACCAAATTGGCGGTGTTGGCGGCGACGTCCGAATCGACCGGCCAGTCACCTAATGCGGGTATCACCGCGATACGCATTCCCGCGCATGAATGCGTTGCAGGGTCGGGCAGTTGCGATGCCTGCACGTGCGAGGCAATGTCAGTGGAGGTCGGTCCCGCGATGACGGACTGCATTGTGAGGCAATCGCTTACGGTGCGGGCCATCGGGCCGCAGTGACAGTAGCGATCGAGGTTGAAGGGCGGGTCGACCGGGACACGGCCGTGTGGCGGCTTGAACCCGACGACTCCGTTGAACGACGACGGAGTCCGGATCGATCCCGCAACGTCGGAACCGCTGGCCAAGTGCGTCATACCGGCGGCAAGTGCGACTGCTGATCCGCCGGAAGACCCGCCGGCGGAGTAGTTCGTGTTCCACGGATTGCGAGTTACTCCCCACAGTTCGGACTGTGTGAACGCGGCCGAGGAGAATTCCGGGGCTGTCGATCGCGCATGAACGATCGCACCGGCGTCGATGATTCGCTGCACGAAAGTCGAAGTGTGGGTGGCAATCACGTCTTCATAGACCTTGGAACCCTGAGTCCACGGTTGTCCTTGAATCGGTTCGTCCTCTTTCACGACAACGGGAACGCCGGCGAGCGGAAGCCCCGCATCCGAGCCCCGGGCGTAGTGACGTTCCGCTGACTTGGCTTGTGCTCGTGCAGCATCGAAGAAAGTGTGCCCCACCGCATTCAAGGTTGGGTTGTGTGTCTCGATTCGTTCGATAGTGGATTCGAGCACTTCCACCGGCGACAGCGATTTGTCGCGGTAGCGCCGGAGCATCTCGGCCACGTCCATGAAGGTTGAATCGGGTGTCTCGCGCATATCTGTTGTCCTGCCTGTCCGAAAGTTTTGCGTGGTCGACTAGGTTGTCAGTTCATGTCCGCTACGACCGGTTTTCGGACCGTCGCGAGAAAGACTGCGAGAGCAGCGATTCCAGCTGCAAACCAGAAGACCGACTGGGAACCGGCGTAGTCGTGAATGCGTCCGCCGGCGAACGCGCCGAGGGCGATGCTTGCATTGAAGACTGCAACCCACAGCGCCGAAGCAGCCTCTCGGTGGGCGGGAGCTGCATGCGCGATCCATGTCTGAGTACTCACGGACACACCACCGTAGAAGAGGCCCCAAGCCGCCATGAGCAAAGCGGCGGCGATCAAGGTAGCAGCCGAGATCGGAAACAGGGCGAGTGTCAACGCTATTCCCACGCTGAGGATGACGACCACCATCTTCGGGGACTTGGCGGCGGACGGCCCGGCGATGAAGTTGCCGACGACACCGAATGCACCGTAGATCAGGAGCATCGTGCCGACCTGCGAAGCGTTCAACCCTGCGAAGAACTCCAGCCCCGGACGCACATAGGTGTAGGCCGCGAAATGAGCGGTGATGAGGAGAGCGGTAATCGCGATTCCGACCCGGACTCCCGGGTTCCGAAAAGCCTCCACGAGACTGCCGAGCGACAGGGCTTGATCAGCAGGCATCGTGGGCAGGACAGCGAACATGGCGAGCGCGATCAGCGTCGCTGCGCAGCTGAGAGTCCAGAATGCCACGCTCCACCCGGCCGCTGCCCCGATGTACGTCCCGGCCGGAACACCGAGAACTGAGGCAACAGCGATTCCGCTGAAGATGATCGTGGTCGCCAGCCCGACAGATCTGTTCTCCACCAACCTCGGAGCCAGGCTCGCGGCGAGTGCCCAGACTCCACCCATACTCACTCCGAGAAGGACGCGAGCCACAGCGAGGACAGCGAAGCTGGGCGCAAGGGCCGTGAGGGCGTTCGCCACTGCGACCAACAGCATCAAGACGACGAGCGTCGACCGACGATCGAAGCGGCGGGTCACTACGGGCACGAACGGCGCGGTGGCCGCTGCCACCAATCCGGTGATGGCCAGCGAGAGCCCGATGGTGCCT
The DNA here is from genome assembly GCF_042728675.1 of Rhodococcus sp. NPDC060176. Lineage (NCBI taxonomy): Bacteria > Bacillati > Actinomycetota > Actinomycetes > Mycobacteriales > Nocardiaceae > Rhodococcus > Rhodococcus sp. NPDC060176. Next base: position 168,248 of record NZ_JBHWYS010000001.1, on the reverse strand, counting down.
TCGCTCTCCACCAGGCTGGCACCGATAGGGGTAAGAAGTCCGACGGGCATCATCTCCGCCGCGACAACGATGAATGTGGACGCTGCGATCAGGGCGACGGCAGCCCAGTGGTTCTCGACGCTGTGTGCGCGGGTGGAGGAAGTGGGCGCAGCGCTGTTCTGTGCGGATGCAGAGTGGGGCATGTAACCAGAGAAGCCCTCGCAGGTCACCGGATCAACGGCGAATCGCTCATCCAACCATTAGCTCAATTCATCGATGAGCCATGATGGAGTGGTCGAATGAGTCCAGGATCGGGGTGAAGCATGTCGGAGCCTCCGATGCGTGAGATCGAGTGCTTCCTCGTTCTCGCTGAAGAACTGCACTTCGGTCGCACCGGAGAACGGCTGTTCATCTCCCAGAGTCGGGTCAGTCAACTGATCAGCGCATTGGAACGTCGTATCGGCACAAGCCTCGTAGCGCGGACCAGTCGCCGCGTGCAGCTGACTGAATTCGGCACCGAATTTCTCGAGTCGTTGGCTCCCGCCCACAGAGCACTCCTCGGAGTTATCGAGGACGCTCAAACGAAGGCGCGCAACATACCGACACCGCTTCGGGTGGGTTTCCAAGGAGCAATTTACGATTCGATCGCGACGGCCGTCTCTCGTTTCGAGAAACAGCATCCGCAAACATGCGTGACCATCAAGGAACTACCGCTGGGTGATCCGTTCAGTGACGTACTCGCCGGGCGAATCGATGCCGCGGTGGCCCTTCTCCCCGTGGAAGAACCCGAGCTGACAACCGGGCTCGTCTTTTCTCGACAGGCCCAGACGCTGGCCGTCTCAGTCCATCACCCGTTCAGCGAACTGGACGTGATCGACGCCGAGCAGTTAGCGCAGATATGCCTGGTGCCCATCACCGGACCCGCCCCTGGCTATTGGCAGCGCGTGAATTCCCCGAACACGACGCCGAGCGGAGCCAAGGTTCCCACGCAGGGTGGCGCGAGCACCGTTCAGGAAGGCCTGTCTCAGGTTGCATTCGGTCAAGTCGGCCTCATCCTGTGCGCCGCGACGGCCGCCTACAGTCAGCGCTCGGACATCAGATTCGTACCGATCAATGGATTACCCGAATCCGCCTTGGGTCTCGTGTGGCGTACCGATCTCGAATGCCCCCGCCTTCGCCATTTCGCGAAGGCCATCGAGGAAGCACACAAAAGCCCTGCCTGACGGCGATCAATCCAGTCGCGGAAGGACTCCGGGACATTGGTGCACATCGTGTGTGGAATGATCGCGCCATGTCCGCCATCACCGACTACTTCACGGCACCCTCGGATGAGCACGCCGCTGCTGCACTCGAAGGACTCGTCGACCTGGATCCGGCAGTGATCGAGGCCAACGAAGCCCTCTATCGAACCTCTCCGGACGTCGCCACCCGACCGCGGATTCAGTTGGCCGCGAGCGGGACTCCCATTCTGCAGGCGAAGGGCGTCGATCCGGCCGTCTCGCTCGGCCGGCTCGAGGCCTCTCTCACCGGTCGCCCCTACGACGAGGTTGCAAAAGGCCCACGCCGCGGGACACTCGTCGCAATGAGCGAGGACGGCGACACCCTCGTGCTCGCTGTTTCCGACGAATTACGTGATGCACTAGCCGAATTGAACGCCGACGGTGTCGCCACTGCTGCTGCGGCCTGGGCGATCGACGAGACGAGTGAACCGTCGGAGGAATCGGTGCCGTTCCTGACCGCCTTCGCCGAATTGGCTGCCAGAGCTGTGACTCAGGGCGAACGAATGTACGGCTACGTCGTCATCTGATCGTCAGATATCCACCAGACATCTACCGCCGCAACGTCCGTCGAGTCAGTTGACCTGACGATCCCGACCTTGCCAGAACTCCTGGCGAAGCTTGAACTTCTGGATCTTTCCGGTGGCAGTGCGCGCCAATTCCGAGCGGAACTCGACCCGCTTCGGGCACTTGTAGCCGGCAAGCCGCGTGCGGCAGTGGGCGATGAGTGCTGATTCGTCGACGGGTTCCGCACTCTCGTCGAGCACGACAAGCGCCGTCACCAATTCGCCCCACTTCTCGTCCGGGATGCCGATGACCGCGACCTCCCTGACCGACGGATGCGACATGAGCGCGTCCTCGACCTCGATCGAAGTCACGTTCTCGCCGCCGGTGATGATGACGTCCTTCTTCCGGTCGGCGATCGTGACGTAGCCGTCGTCGAAGGTTCCGCCGTCGCCGGTGTGGAACCAGTCGTCCTCCAGCGCACTCGCTGTTGCCTCGGGATTCTCCCAGTACGACGCGAGGATGTGGTTGGACCGTGCGAGCACTTCACCGGTGTCGTCGACCTTGATCTGCACACCGATGGCCGGGGCGCCCGCGCGTCCGAGCAGTCGAGCTTGCTCGGGCACCGGCAGGTCGTCCCACTCGGCACGCATGCGCGACATCGTGAGAAGTGGCGATGTCTCGGTGAGACCGTAGATTTGAATGAACTCCCAGCCCAGATCAACCCTGATCCGCTCGATCGTGCGGGTAGGCGGTGGGGCACCCGCAACGATGATGCGCACGCGGTCGCGCCCTGGAATCTCGCCGTCCCACGACTTGGCAGCGTCCAGGATTGCCGAGACAACGGCGGGCGCAGCACACAGATACGTGACACCGTGCTCCTCGATGCGGCGCAGGATCTCCCCACCGTCCACCTTGCGCAGGACGATGCTCTTGGCGCCGATCGCCGTCGTGACGAAGGGGTGTCCCCAGCCGTTGGCATGGAAGGTGGGCAGCGTGTGAAGGTACACGTCTCGATCGGTAACAGTTGCCTGCCAACCGAACACGACCGCGTTGATCCAGTTACTGCGGTGCGTCAACTGCACACCTTTGGGACGGGCGGTGGTTCCGGAGGTGTAGTTGATCGTTGCGGTCGCGTTCTCTTTCGTACCCGCGTCTGCGACCCACGGCTTCGGATCGGCGTTCGGCCCCCAGATCCGAGTGTCGTCTCGGCCGAGGACGAACGTGCGCTTGCACGGAACCTCGGCGACCAGGTGTTCGAGTTCGGGGTCGACCAACAGGACCTCGGCCCCCGAGTGCTCCACGATGTACTGGATCTCCGGAACACTGAGCCTGAAGTTGATCGGCACCAGTACTCGACCCCACCCGGCGACACCGTAGAACGAGGCGAGGAATCGGGCCGCGTTGTGCGACACGATGGCAACCCGACCACCGACCGGTACGCCCAACTCGTCGAGTGTCGCCGCTTGCCGTCGAGCGAGGTCTCCGAGCTCGGCGAACGTGATCTCGCCCCACGACTGCGCCGGCTGATCCGGCTCGTCGACGATGGCAACCCGATCGGGGTAGACAGTGACCGCTCGGTCCAGGAAATCACTGATGGTCAGCGGGATGATCATGCGCACTCCAGGTCTTGGGCCGGCGATGCGGCCTGGGAGATCCGACAAAGACGGATAGCTTTGCCCGTGTTCGGCACTGTCACCACCCTCCGAAGAGGGTATCGATTCCAGGTTCCCTCGGCCCCTTCTTCGGAGGGTACGAATCGTGGCAGCTACCCGCCACCCTGTCGCCTCTTGTCTGTTCCCAACAGTCAGGCAATCATCCCGTCGCGACGAGCAAGGACAACAGCCTCCAGCCGAGTGCTCGCGCCGAGCTTGTGCATAGCGGACTTCATGTAACTCTTGACCGTGAACAGAGCCAGACCCAACACACCAGCTATCTGAATGTTCGTCATACCCGCGCCGGCCACCGTCAGGACGTCGACTTCACGTTTGGTCAGCGAAGCTCTGCGGACGCTTTCCTCGGAGCGTTCCCCCTCGTCGACCAGTCGCGCGGTGGCCTTGACGAGTGCCTCACGCACATCAGCATCACCAACACTGCCGGCAAGCAGCCGCAATTCCGCGTAGACCGATCGCACCTGTTCGCGCAAACGCGCATTCGCTTCCGCCACTTCGGTCAACATGCCGTTCGTAGAAGTCACGGCGCTGACAGCCAATTCTTGCTCGAGCGCCCGCGCTTCCTGCACAACAACATCTTCGATGCGACCGCCCACGGCCTCGGAAGTGCGGAACGCACCATAAATGACGCCCACCGTCTGACGGCCGACGACGATCGGTGTGGCGACGAGCGCTTTGAGGCGCTCCGCTCGGATGACCTTGTCGTATCGGTGCGTGATCTCCTGGGTCTCGAAATAGTCGTTCACGGCGATGGGCCGACACATAACGGCCACCTTGCCGCCCAGTCCCTCACTCGGGTCCAGCGTCAATCCGGGAAGCGCTCCGAAGCTCGGACCGTCGAAGCGCTCGATAAGTAGATTTCCGGCCCTGTTGACGGGTCCACCGAAAGCAAGGGAGGCACCTGTTGAGACCCGGACACGCTTGAGGGCGCGTTCCATACGCGCGCCCAGATCCTGCGCAGTCATGCTCGTTCGATCCCCTATCAGGAGGGTGTAACTCGGCGCCCAGTTCCATCCCCCTGTGACGGCTATCATAGCGACGCAGTACGGCGCCGTTACGGTCAGCCCGGAATCTGTAGGGCCAGATCGTTGCGGTCGAAGTCCGAGAACTGCTGGGTGTCGGTGCAGTATCCGCAGCTCGCTCCGAAGAATTCGGTGCGGGCGTTCGGATCGTCGAGTAGCCAGTACCGCAGCCACGCCGTACTCGGTCCGCGCATATCGCCACCGGTGATCGCGGTACCGAAGTGCGTGGCGCCCCGTAGTTCCAGATACTCGGCGGGCACGTGGTCGGCATCCTCGTACATCGCCCGCACGATCGCCGGCCAAACGATTGCGTCGGCCTGACCGGCGAGATAGAGAACCGGCTCGTCGATGAGGTCGACATCATTGAGCGGGCCCGGCTGGATCGCGACGGCGGTGTCGATGCGTTCGTCGATCGCGGCATTGATCGCTGCAGACCCGCCTTGCGAGTGCCCCACCGCACCAATGTGTTCCAGGTCGACTTTGCCGAAGAAGACGCTCGACGGGGTGGCAGCTTTGTCTGCGATGAGGTCGATTCCCGACCGCATGGTGATGGCGAAGTTGCTCGCCGGGGTGTTGGCAGCGACCACGATGAATCCGTGGCTCGCGTAGTGGCGCAACAAGGAGGTATACGCACCGGGAAGCACACCGGTTCCGTTCCCCCAGATCACAACCGGGTGCTTCTCACCGCGCGCGCCGAGCTGACGGGGGTAGTACAGAGTGTGCACCAGCCCGATCGAGACACTCGGCGTGTACGGCCCTGCGCTCGCCCAGTTGTGCCCGACGCTCGGAATACCGGGCGTATCCGCCGCCGCCGTTCCGGTCGCGCCAGTCAGTCCGAGTGTCGCGCACAGCGCAACCGTCGCTGCAGCATTCGCGAACAGTTTCAAAGATTTTCGCACGAAGGTCCACCTTTCGAAGTTGCGTCAAATCCTCGGAGTATGAACGTCGCGGCAGTTCATGGAAATGTCCCCGAACCAGGGCCGGACGCCCCGTAACAGGTTGCCGTGCAGAGGGTTCGATCAGAAATCGCTCGAGACACCTCCTGCGATCGGCGGGCGGACTCCGCGCGGTCGAATTGTCGACCGCGAAGTGACGCGTATTACATATTCACCGGAAGGCGAACCGTCTGCTTTGTTCGGAGAAACCAATAATCCGAGAAGTGTTGTATGTGTTGACAAATCATCGTTCTCGACGGGACCCACCGGTCGCCGCGAATGCCCGGAGTCCCAGGTCGAGATCGCCTCAGCCTAGGGCTTGGATTGCTCGGCGCACAGCCGCAAGAAATGTTCGACGATCTGGGTGTTCTGGCCTTCCCTTGCTACGGCTGCGATCTTGCGCGGTGGCAGTTCGAATATCTCACCCACAGTGCAACCGCGTTCGGATGCGCGCTCAGCACTGGCGAGTTCGAGGATGACAGCACCGATCCCTTCGAACGCGAAATCCGCGAACGCATCGCGGTGCTGTGACCTCATCACGAAGGCGTGGTCGATCCGCGGTTCGATCGAACGCAAGTGGCGATAGACGTCGGATGTCTCGAACCGCGGTGCGACGACCAGACCGATACGCATGAGGTCTTCGCCGATGAATACCCCGTCAGCCGGGGCTCGAGTGCCAGGCGGGCAGACGAGCCGCAAGTGGTGGTCCGGCAGGCGCACCATTCGCGTCCCCGGGACACCGGCAGGCGGCGACTCCATTATTGCCACGTCAGCTGTGCCGGCCATGACCGGGTGAATCGCATCGGCCACCGATGACCCAGGCGGATCTGAGATGGTGATTCTCAGGTTCGGCACCTTTGTACGCAGCGCTCCGAGCAGTACCGCGGTGGGATCGTCCGCAAGGCTCGCTGTCGTGGCGACACCGAGGTGGGGGAATGCCGACAGCGCAAACTCGCTCTCAACCACCAGTCTGTCGAGCGCGGCCAGCGCATCGCGTGCTGGATCGATGAAATTCCGTCCGCGCGCAGTCAGCGTCGCCCCTGCCCGACCGCGGTTGAAAAGCTTTCCCCCGACGCGCCTTTCGAGTCGCGCAATTGATTGAGAGACGCTCGATGTTCCTGCGAATCGGTACGCCGCTGCCGCCGTGATACTGCCGTGTTCGACGACCGCAAGGAAGTCCTGAAGTTGCCGCGGATCGATTCGTGGCGCCGGAGACTCTCCGAAGTTGCTCATTCGGCATTCCCCAGTCCGCCCTCGTCACGTAAGCGAGTAGTCGTCTCGATAAACGCTTGTGCCGCAGGCGATGGCGTCGAACCGTGAAGCATCCACACATCTCGACTGAGCGGGGGCCGAGTACGACACAGCACCACGCCTTCGCCGACTGTATCGGCGACGGATTCGGGAAGGAATGCGACTCCGACTCCCGCGCGTACTAGTGGGATCATCGAGGCCGCAGAGATTGTCTCCGCAACCACCGCTTCGTCCACGGTGCCCTCGCCGAGGCGTTCTGCCAGTAGTCGCCGAGTCACATCACCACGCGGACTGGTGATCAAGCCGACGCGCAACAGATCCGTCAACTCAGCTACTCCCTCGCCTGTACTTCGGGCAGCCGGCACCAGCGCCACGATTCGTTGCCGGCCGAGAAGGATACGTTCAACACCTTCGTCGAACACCTCGTCCACCCCGATGCCTACGTCAGCCTGACCCGAGGCGACCACCATTCCGATTCCGTCGGTGTCGTTGCTGAGCATCGTCACCGCAACATTCGGAAACTTACTTTTGAACGCGCCCAGGGCTGTGGCCGCTGGATCACGCGCCAATGTCCGCGGGCACACGACCGTCAGCCGCCCACGCTCCACCACGTTCGATGGATGTAAAGCGTGATCCAGATCCCGATACGCCCGAAGCACTTGGGCCGCCGGACCAGTGAGGGCACGTCCGGCGTCGGTCAAAGTGACTCCCCGCGAGCCGCGCCGGACGAGCGTCAGCCCGCAATCGTTCTCCATTCTGACCAAAGCCTCCGAGATGGTCGGCTGGCTCACTCCAAGTCCGCGAGCAGCAGCCGAAATGCTGCCGCGATCAGCAAGGGCGAGAAAGTATTCCAGGTGACGTCGGTCCATTGGGGGCTCCCGTCTCTGTAGAAGTCTGCGTGCTCGCTCGGTTCCGCGCCGGCAAGCCATAGGGAAACCCTATGGCATACCTCTCAAATGTGGCGTAGACGGGAAGAATAATCGCGTGATCTGCTTCACATATGAACGCAGTGAGCAACAACCCGGGGAGATTCGACGAGACGCATACGTCTGCTTTTGTCGAGCACCCATCGCCGCCTGTGAGCACTCGGGAGGTGGCACGGAAATGACCGAAACCATCTCCACGAGTGCGTCATCCGGCACTATGTCACCCAACGCTGCGGGGCGGGAACGCTCTGAGCCGAAGCCCGCTCGACAGCGTCGCACGGGCACTCGACTCACCATCGTGGTGCGACTGGCCCAGTTCGCGTTGCTTTTGGTCTTACTCGGAGCGTGGCAGCTGGTCGCATCACGAGGTTGGATCGAGCCGGTTCTGGCCAAAACGCCAGGAGAAGCGTGGAGCTACTTCACCGCAGCGGTGAATTCGGGTGAGATCTCGTCCAACTTGCGCGCCACGATGACTGCAGTCGTGATCGCCTGGATCCTTGCGAGTGCCGTCGGCGTGGCGGTAGGACTCTCGCTCGGCCTGCTCCCGACCCTCGAACGCATCATGAGTCCGTTCTTGGATGCTGCGAATGCCATGCCACGTCTTGCGCTGGCGCCTCTGCTTATCGTCATTTTCGGGATCACGATGACGGCGAAGGTCGCTCTCGCATTCACACTTGTCTTCTTCATCGTGTGTTCGAGCGCACGAGCCGGTGTGAAGTCGGTCGACGACGAGTGGCTCCGACTTTCCACTGTCCTGAATGCCAGTAAGACGCAGGTGTTTTGGCACATTCTTCTCCCCGTCGCGACCCCCGGCATTTTTGCCGGTCTTCGATTGGGGCTGATCTACTCGCTACTCGGCGTGGTGGGTTCGGAACTGATCTCTTCGCGGGACGGGCTGGGCCAGCTTGTGTCGATCTACTCGGCCCAGTTCCGAATGGAAGCCGTTTACGCGATCCTGATCCTTCTCGCAATCGTCGCAGTCGTCCTCAACCAGGTCATGAATTTCGCTGAGCGCTACCTCCTTCGGTGGCAGCCCCCGACTCGACGATGACAGGAATCATCATGGATACCAACGTGATTACACCCGCCGTCCAACTCGACGGACTGACGATATCCTTCCCCTCGCCCGACGGGTCGGCGAAGACAGTGGTCGACAATCTCGACCTCACCATCCCTCGCGGACAGTTCGTGAGCTTGGTCGGCAGGAGCGGTTGCGGAAAGACCACTCTGCTCAACGCGCTCGCTGGATTGGTGGACGCGACGGAAGGCAAGACCGAGGTCCTCGGCACAACACCATTCGAGGCTCGCTCCCGGATGGGCTTCATGATGGCCCGCGATGCCCTGTTCCCGTGGCGAACAGCGCGGAAGAACGTGGAGTACGGTCTCGAATTGAGGGGAGTGCCCAAGGCGGAGAGACGAACTCAATCAGCGCGCTGGCTTGCTGCCGTTCAAATGTCCGAGGCCTCACAGCTGTGGACTTGGCAGCTGTCCCAAGGGATGCGCCAGCGTGTCGCGTTGGCCCGGACGTGGGCTCTGGATCCGGACATCTTGTTGATGGACGAGCCGTTTGCCGCCCTCGATGCGCAAACCCGCGTCGAAGTACAGCGCGAATTCCTCGAGCTTTGGCAGTCAGAGGTCGGCCGGACGGTCATCTTCGTAACCCACGACCTCGGTGAGGCCATCTGCCTGTCCGACCGCGTTCTCCTGCTCGGGGCCGGCCGAGTGATCGACGACGTCTCCATTGACATCGAACGTCCCCGCGAACTCGAAACCCTCACCGCCGAACCTCGATACATCGAAATCTTCAACCGGCTGCGCGGTCAGCTCGACCACTGATATGCCCGGCCAACTCAGCTCGACTACTGATGCGCCCAGCCAACTCAGCTCGACTATTGATGCGCCCAGCCATCAAGGAGCAGGAAATCCATGAAACTTCGACCTTTCGTCGGCACAGTCATAGCAGCGGCCCTACTGCTCTCCGCATGCGGAGGGGGAGGTCGCGCGAACGACGGTAGCGTCGCCATCGGGGTCTACCCCGCGAGCGCACTGTCCCTGCCTGTCTACGTCGCCGCCCAACAAGGAATGTTCGACAAGGAAGGCCTCAACGTCGAACTCATCGACGGAAAGAACGGGCCCGAGCTCATCAGCGGTCTCATCGGCGGTACGACCGACCTCGCAGTCGGTGCACCCGGCACCGTCGTGCCGGCCATAGAGCAAGGGCAGAGACTGCGTCCGCTGTCCCCCTTCGGGTCGATCGATCTTGCCATCGCCGTAACGAAAGACAGCGGCATCACCACCGTCGACGACTTACCCGGTAAGCGGATCGCCATACCGTCACGTGGCGGTGCGGCCGAGCAATTCGTCAATCAGCTTCTCGCAGAGAGAAACATCGATGCCTCCACGGTGCAATTCATCGCAGCGGCACCGACAGCGAGTCAGATACCACTCGCACGAAAGGGCGACATCGATGCCGCCGTTCTCACCGCTGCCAGTCAAGCCGTATTCGATGCTCAAGGAATACCGATGACACCGATTACAGAAGTAGACCCAGTGGACTCTGACGGCGTGAGCTCATACGGCTTGGGCACCGTGCTCGTCACGACCGCCACATTCGCTGAATCCGGTGCCGCCGCCCCCGTGTGTGCTGCGCTCAAAGCCGCCGCAGGGTGGATTGCCGACCCCGCGAACGAGCAAGCAGGAGCTGAACTTCTCACCGAGCGAATGAATGTTCCTGCCGACAAAGCCACCGGGGTGTGGGCTTCTCAGAAGAACCTCTGGCCGGTCGAAATTTCACCCCACCGATGGACACAGAACGTCACATGGGTGAACAACCAGACCTCGGGCAAGACCGACGCAGACGTACCTTTCGACCCCCTCTGCTGACCGAACGCCATACACACCAGTTCGACAACTACCGAAAGAGAAGAAACGATGACAGAACTCGCCGACCAGGCAACCCAATCCGAGTCTCAGCACGATCGCCGGCAGCTCACAGAGGCTTGGTCCACGGTCACCGACAGCCTTGCCACATTTGGTTCGACAGCTGCCGCCACCGGATCGCCGCTGGACAGCGCCGAAGGTGTGCGGCACGCACTTCGCCTGTTCGGCTACCTCGCCGAGATGAATATCGAACGCCAAGACGTGCTCCGACCTGAACTCTTCACTCTGATGTCACCGATGCGAAAGTTCTGGGGAGACGGCATCGACGTCGACTACTGGACTGCGATGATCGACCCCAAAGAGACGTATCGAATTCACGGTAACCGTGGCACAGTGCCCTACGTCGCCGTCCTTGCCAATCGTGTGGGCGCGTCTGGGACCGACAGGGTCGCCGACAACATCGTCATCGACGACAAGGTGTGCGACGCGGACGGCAACTTCGAGATCTTCGTCGCACAAGAGCTGGAGGGGCGCAACGGCATTCGGCTGGACGAGCGCTGCTTCGACGTAGTGGTTCGTGTGTACCACAAGACGCGGAGCGCGGAGATCGATCCCGTGCTCCACATCGAGCGCCTCGGCCCGCCGCCTGGTGCACGCCCCGATCTCGATACGGCATGGCTGGTCCAACGTCTCACGAAACTTGCCCGGGGTATGGACGTCAGCCTCCGACGCAGTCTTCAGCTCATCGAAACACTCAGTCAGTCGCCCAACGAGATTCGCGTGACCTCGGAGCAACGAGGTTGGGGAGACTTCTACGGCACCAGCTCCAACCAGTACGTTGCCGGCTGGTGGTCACTGAAAGACGCTACTGCCGTCGACATTACATTCACCATCCCGGACTGCACCTACTTCGGAGTGATGCTGTACAACCACTGGTTCGAGTCCTTCGAGTACCGCGACCATACCGTCAACCTCAACGACGCACACTTCGAGCGCAATGACGACGGAACCGTGACGATCCGAATCGGGGGAGCAGAAGGCGACAGAAACCGACTGAACCCCTGCAACCACACCGAAGGAATTCTGTTGGCGCGCTGCCTGGAGCCTGCTGAGGATGTCACTTCGCCTCATGTGGAGATCATTCGATGACCGACGAAATAGACCTGCCGTTGGCAGGTGTCCGGGTAGTGGAGATCGGTCAGCTGATCGCAATACCCAGCGCCGGGCAGCAGTTGTCCGACCTCGGCGCCGAGGTCATCAAGCTCGAGCCTCCAGGCGGTGAACCAGCCCGACAAATCGACGCCGCCTACGCGCGTGGCATCTTCTACGGGTACAACCGAGGAAAGCGTTCAATCTGCCTCGATCTCAAGGACTCCGCCGATCTGCAGCGAGCTCGGGACCTGATCGCGTCGAGCGACATCTTGCTGCACAATCTGCGCCCGGGAACCCTTGATCGATTGGGATTCTCCTCAGCCGAACTCCAACGCCTGCGACCAGAAATCATCAGCGTCTCGGTGAGCGGGTACGGGGCGGAAGGCCCGTCCGCGACCCGCGCCGGGCTCGACATCGCCGCGCAAGCGGAGAGTGGACTGATGTCGGTGACGGGCGAGGCTGACGGCCCACCGCAACGCGTGGGCGCACCGGTCATAGATCATGCAACGAGCTACGTCGTCGCTCAAGCGGTGCTGGCAGCGCTACTGCGACGTGAGCGCACCGGCAAGGGATCCTCCGTCAGAGTTTCGCTGCTCGACGTCGCAATCCACTTGCAGACCGCCAACTGGATCGAGTGGCAGGTATCGGGAAAGCCTATGAGTCGCAAAGGGAACGGACAACCAAGTGTCGCACCCGCGGCAGACGTCTTTCGTGCCGTCGACGGCGATCTGGTGATCAGCGGATACCAACCGCGCGCATGGATCGAACTGTGCAAGACGATCGACCTACCCGAGTTGGCCGACGACCCGAGGTTTACCACCAACGCGCTGCGCGTGGAAAACCGTGTTGACCTCGTCGCCACGATCGAGAAGCAGCTGTGCCACCGTAGCGCCGCGGAAGCAGTAGAGCATCTTACTGCGGCCGGAGTGGTTGCCGCACTTGTGCGTGACTACGACCAGGTGATCTGCGCCGACGATGTGGTTGCCAACCGTACCTTCATCCCCGGCACCAACGAACGTGGCGAGCAATACTTGACGCCTGCCACGCCCTATCGCGCCGAACCTCCGATGGCACGAACTGAACTTTCGCAGGTTCCGGCCTTGAACGAGTGGGCATCGTCGACGCCTTGAATGCGGCGTGTGGGCCGAAATTGATTTGGCACCAACGTAACTGACAAACCGATATCCATGCACCATCGAGGAGATGTCCTGTGCTGACCACCGCATTTACCGAGACGTTCGGAGTTCGCCATCCCATCGTGCAGGGCGGCATGCAATGGGTGGGGAGAGCAGAACTCGTAGCGGCAGTTGCAAACGCCGGCGCGCTTGGCATGCTCACTGCTCTGACACAGCCAACACCTGACGATCTTGCCCGCGAAATATCCCGAACGCGCGAGCTCACCGACCAACCGTTCGGAGTCAATCTCACAATCCTCCCCACGATCACGCCCCCGCCCTACGACGAGTACCGGAACGTGATCATCGACTGCGGAGTGACAGTCGTCGAGACGGCCGGCTCGTCTCCCGCACCCCATCTGCCACACTTTCACGGTGCAGGCATCAAGGTTCTCCATAAGTGCACCAGCGTCCGACACGCGGTTAAAGCCCAGACCCTCGGCGTCGACGGCATCAGCATCGACGGGTTCGAATGCGCCGGACATCCAGGAGAAGACGACGTACCGGGTCTCGTACTCATCGCTGCAGCAGCTGAGCGCATCAGCATTCCCATGATCGCGTCCGGTGGATTTGCCGATGCGCGAGGATTGGTGGCTGCCCTCGCGCTCGGCGCCGACGGCATCAACATGGGCACTCGGTTCATGTGTACCGAGGAGTCTCCGATTCACCGCAACATCAAGGATGCGATAGTCGCCGCCTCCGAGGTCGACACCGAATTGATTTTCAGGTCGCTGCGCAATACCGCTCGCGTAGCGCGCAACAGCATCAGCGGGGAAGTTGTCGAAATTCTCTCCAACGGTGGCAAATTCGAAGACGTTCGACATCTTGTGGCCGGTGCGCGAGGCCGAGAGGTGTTTGACAGCGGCGACCCGGAGGTGGGCATCTGGACGGCTGGGACCGTACAAGGATTGATTCACGACATCCCCACCGTGGGTGCATTAGTGGAGCGGATTGTCACAGAGTCCGAAGCTCTTATCGCAGGTCGGCTTGGCAGTCTCCTGGATCCTGTCAGCGCCTGACTACGTCCGAACCCGCTGAGCGCGACAGCCGGCCAGTTCTTCGCGCATGCTCCCTGCCGTTTCGCTCGTCGACCCGCATGTCGCCGATACCTCGTCCTCGATGCGTCGTGCGATTACGGTGAGCTCTTCCGGATCGCCTCGCGGCTTGTCAGCGCCGCTCGCTCGTTTCGGGTGTATCCGGACGATCATTGACACCAATACGAGGAAAGCACGGGAAGGAGTCGTTCAATCAGCTCAAAAACGCGAACACCAGGCACGTTAGTATACTTTTTGACAATCAAACGTAGTCAACTTTGCCGGCAGTGGACGAAAGCCCGAAACCGCACTACTGACGGAAGCAACAGGCGCCATCTCCCACTCGCCGGCGAAAAGATTGCAGCACTACGACTCTGCGAATTCGCCGGCAGCGCCCACTACAAGTTCGATCGCGACACTGCCGCGATGTTCGGGTCCGATCCAACCGAATTCACCTACCTTGCCAAAGAGCTCTGAACCGATGCCTTCACACGAGATATCAGCCGCGGGCCGCGCGAACTCACACCTCCTGGCACGTCGCTGCACCACCACGTGCTGGCGAATATCGATCGCCTCCGTAAGATCGCCAGCTACGAACCACCCCGACCGAACCAGACCCCTCAACTATGCCGATGTCTTGCGGTCGTATTCGATCGCAAGACATCAGCGTGGGCAGGACAGCCTTTTGGCACGCAGCTCCAACCTTCAGAAGTTGAGGGTGGCTCACCCTGCATTTGTACTGTCGAGATGCAGCGAAGATTATCGAAATGTTAGGGGTACCGGCGCCCGTGATCTAGGCTGATTATCGTTTTCTATCTGCTCGTGACGGGAGAAATACGTGTTCGGCTTCTATGTGACGGCGCTGTTCGTCAGCGGAATCGGCGTGATCGTCTTGGCGCTGGTGACCTCCGAACTGCACCCCGGCCGCCGCGTTGTCAACGGTCTCATCGGCACCGCGTTCCTGAGCTACGGCATCTACCTGGCTGTGTTCCTCCACAGTGGCGAGTACCGAATCTTCCTCTGGGTCTTCATCCTCCCGTTCATCTTGCTGGGCCAAGCGATGCGCACCGTCGAGGTCCCCGCGCCTCCCGGGGCGTCCTCTCCCGACATCGACGCCCACCTCGTCGACCCCGCCCCGACACCGGCTCCTGCTCGTACCGCCGCCACCCGCGAACGCATGGCCGCGGCCAAGTCTGCCAAACTCGAGGCCCTTCGCGCCAAGCATGCCGTCAAGAGCGATGAGTTCGACGATCACGCGCCGTCTACGCCTGCCTGACGAGGGGCATAGCGGCGGCAACGAAACCATCAATGGCTTTCTCCGCCAATATCTTCCGCCACCTCGACCGACCGCGCGGTCGCGTTCACTCCGATCTCGATTGGTGGCGGCCGTCCGCCCCGCTCACCGAATGGAACGGACTTCCAGTGCGGCGCGATGTCCACCCTGCCTGAACATGACACTCACCCCAGCCCGCTCATGCCACCGGCCGAATCGGTTCCTCGCCGTTGTGCAGCTCGATCGTAGCCAACGTAGTGGTCATATGTTCGGTGGCCGAGAGCTGAACTCTGAGTTCAGCGGCAGCCTGCAACCGTCACAACTCACGGGAATCGATTCGCGATGGCCGAGATGATTTCACCGGGTGCGTGTTCCTGGATGAAATGCCGTGCATGAGGTAACTCGACGACGGCAAGGTCGGTGAACGCCTCGTGTATCCGCGGGATGCACGCTTTCGGACGGAACACCATGTCCCGCATCCCCCACACTGCAAGAGCCGGTTTTTTCCCCAATAGCGCGGGCACGTCCTGGGCGAGTTGGACCAACTGTGTTCGTGCGGCACGGATTTCCTTAGGCATGACCGCGAGTCCACGCCGCGCTTCCACTGTAGGTTGCACCATGCGGTAGTGGTTTGCCTCCGTCTCGGTGAGCGTGCGGCCAAGCTCTCCGAGCAGAAAACGCTCCACAAGGAGATTCTGCTCGAGTATGCGACGTTGCATGTGTCGGCTACCCATGATCAGGCTGAATGCTCGATTTGCCAGTGGTTCTATCGGCCAGAACGCCGTGTTCCCCAACACGAGTCCTCTGATTCGATCTGCTCGCTCGGTTGCCGCGCCCAGTCCGATAGGTCCACCCCAGTCCTGTCCCATCAAGACAAAGCCGTCCAACTGAAGATGGTCGATCAGTTCGCCTAGGACCGTCGTGTGCCCGGCAATTCTGTATCCGAAATTCTCCGGCCGCTCGGACAACCCGAAACCCAGGTAGTCCACCGCAATGCACCGGTACCGGACTCGCAGTCCAGCGACGATCTTGCGGTAGAGGAAACTCCACGTGGGGGATCCGTGGCAGAACAGAATCGGCGGGCCCACCCCCTCGTCGATGTAGTGAACTCGACCGCCAGACGAGTCGAACCAGCGTGACTCGAACGGGTACACAGTCTTGTCAGGAACGAAATCGACCATCATGCGGTGCCTCCTTATCCGACCTATATCTTCACGTCGCGCGATATACCCAACGCGTGTTCGAATTCCTCGCCCACCATCTTCGCTACACCTGTAGCAGAGCTGTGTTTGATACGCTACACCTGTAGCATCGAGTTGTGTCTACACAAGCAACCGGAAGTCATGAACGCCGAGAGCTGATCGCCAACAGCGCCATTCGCGTCATTGCCCGAGACGGAGTTCGCGCACTCACTCACCGGGTGGTCGACAAAGAAGCCGGAATCCCACAAGGTGCGACCTCACACCATGCAAGAACCCGGCTCGCCCTACTCGAACTCATCGTCAAAACGCTCGCAGAACGCGCGATAGCCGATGCCAAGCAAGCTGCAGCCTTTCTAAATGCATCGGTACACGGTGAGCGCAAACTGAGCGTCGCCGATCTAGGTGGCGTAATCGCCGAACTTGTCGAGACACTCTCGGCCCGCCGCGATGACATGAAAGCGCGTTACGCCCTCGTTCTCGAACTCGAGGACGAACCTCTTCTTCGAGGAAAGCTGACGACACAATCCGAGGTCCACGCCATAACCCGAGAAGTGACGGCGACGCTTCTCGACAGAGCAGGTCTTCCCAATTCCAACAAACGGATCGAAGAATTGATCTCCCTCGCGGACATCCTGGTATTTCAGCGAACGATCATCCAGGACAACACATCCCCAGAATCCATCCTTACCGCCTATCTGCGGGGTGTAGCCTCTTCACAGGCGAGTCGTGAGATCTGACCGACTCAGTCGAGCTGCTCAAAAACCAACCCGCCGTCGATTTTCGACCATGGACTAGTACCCGACCGCCGGAGCTCAGCGATCCGAATTCGTACGAGGACGATATCAGGACCCACGAACTTGGAGTTATGTTTCCTCACTTAGCATTACGCCGACAGCAGAGGGTTGTAGGTTCTGGACTTGCTTGTCCGATTGGCCTGCGGTTTTTGCGGGTCACCGCACCATTCGTCACCGAATCTCCCGACGAAGATGGCCTTTTCGCAACCAACCACCAAAGTGGCGGCAGAAAACCACAGCCCTTGATCCCTTGAACTCCGAGCGTCTTCAATCCGCGGTGCAGGGCGATCGCGTCGCCGTTGCTCGCTAGCCGGTCGAGGTCGGCTCTGAAGGTGTTCAATGCCTGGTCGACATCGTCGCCGCAGACGCCGGCGTTGCAGCACTATGCGGGTTCGAATACTTCGACGATGCTTATGGTGCCGGTTCTGTCGATCCGGCGTCAGCGGGTCGCCAGACGCTCGGCGAGAGCGTCGACGCGGGCAGCAATGTCGTCGCGGACCAGGCGCATTCGTTCGATTCCGTCGATGCCGCGTTCGGACGGCTCGTCCGTGTCCCAGTTCTCGAAGTCGGTGCCGGGGATGGGTTCGACCTTTGCTTCGTTGCCCAGTGTGACGACGAGGTCGACATCGCGCACGAGTTGCGGGTCAACCAATGTCGGAGTCTGACCGGTGATGTCCACCCCGACTTCGAGGAGTGTTTCGGCGGACAGCGCGTTGACCGCGTCGCCGGGTTTGGTGCCGGCGGAATAGACGTCCACGTTGTCGCCGGCGGCTTTGCGCATGAGACCGGCAGCCATCTGGGATTTGCCGCCGTTCTTGACGCACACGAACAGCACTGAAGGTTTGCTCATCGAGGTTCCTTTCGTCGAGTCTGGGAAGTCAGGGTGCGCCGACTGGGCTTGCCGATCGTGGCCGTGGACTTACGTAGCGGTGGGCGCGGGTGAAATCTCTTTGACTGCAAAGCGTTTGCGTAGAGCAAGGGAGACGTACACCAGGCCGACGAGCACCGGTACCTCGATCAGCGGGCCGACAACACCCGCCAACGCTTGCCCCGAGGTGGCTCCGTAGGTGGCGATGGCGACGGCGATCGCGAGTTCGAAGTTGTTGCCCGCAGCCGTGAATGCGAGGGTCGTGGTGCGTTCGTAGCCCAATCCGATTGTGGCGCCGAGGATGTAGCCACCACCCCACATGAGTGCAAAGTACGCCAGCAGCGGCAACGCGATCCGAACGACATCCCAGGGCTGGGAGGTGATCTGTTCGCCCTGCATCGAGAAGAGCACGACGATGGTGAACAGCAGACCGTAGAGCGCCCACGGGCTGATCCTGGGGATGAACTTGTTGTCGTACCAGTCGCGGCCCTTTGCGCGTTCGCCGAAGAAGCGGGACAGGAAACCTGCCAGCAGCGGGATACCGAGGAAGATCAGGACCGATTTCGCAATCTGCCAGGGCGAGGTATCGATAGTGGTCTGTTCGAGGCCGAGCCACCCCGGCAGGACCGAGAGGTAAAACCAACCGAGCGCGGCGAACATGATCACCTGGAACACCGAGTTGATGGCGACCAGAACGGCGGCGGCTTCGCGGTCTCCGCAGGCCAGGTCATTCCAGATGATCACCATCGCGATGCAGCGAGCGAGACCGACGATGATCAAACCGGTTCGGTATTCCGGCAGGTCGGGCAGGAACAGCCAGGCGAGGGCGAACATCAGCGCCGGGCCGAGAACCCAGTTCAGGAACAGGGAGCCCGCGAGGAGTTTCTTGTCCCCGGTGACCGTGTCGAGGCGGTCGTAGCGAACTTTCGCCAGGACCGGGTACATCATGATGAGCAGGCCGAGGGCGATCGGTAACGAGATGCCGTCGATCTGCACCTTGTCCAGGGCAGTGTTCACGCCGGGGATCCAGCGTCCAACCAGCAGGCCGGCGACCATGGCCACGCCGATCCAGACCGCCAGATAGCGGTCGAGGGTGGAGAGTTTTCCGACGACTGCGGGGTGTTCGGTGGCGGCAGCGGTGTTGCTCATGCGGTGACCTCCGCGCACGCGTCCGCTGCGGTCACGGTGGAGCCTTCGACCAGGAGCACGGCCGAGAGCTGCTGCAGTGCAGCAGGAATCACCCAGTAATACACCCAGGTGCCGCGACGTTCACAGTCGAGAAGTCCGGCCTGTCGCAGCACCTTGAGATGATGCGAGATCGTCGGCTGGGACAGGTCGAACGTATCCGAGATGTCGCAGACGCAGGCTTCACCGCCCTCGTGACTTGCCACCAAGCTGAGCAGGCGGAGGCGAACCGGATCGCCGAGGGCTTTGAACATCCGAGACAGGTCGCCGGCCCAATCCTCGGTCAACGGCTCACGTACGAGCGGGGAGCAGCAGGCACCGGAATCCGATAAGTCTTGATTCGACATGCTTCGATATTGACAGTTTTCGAATCAACCCGCAACAGTAAGATGCGTACTTCCAGCACACGTTGACCGCACTCGGATGCCGTAGTGAGCACTACCGCCGTCAGGGAAACTCAGGTGGGGCCAGCCGCTGATCGCCGTTCGAGCAGGACCGTGTCGCGCCAGATCCCGTCGAGTTGGGCGATCTTTTCCCGGATCCCGATGGTGCGGAAACCTGCCGAGTGATGCAGTGAGACCGAGGCACGATTTTCGGGGAAGATCGATGTCTGCAGCGTCCAGAGTCCGTCTGCGTCGGCTGCCATGACTTGCTTGCGTAGCAACGCTTTTCCGATCCCTCGCCCGCGCATCCCGTCGGCGACGTAGACGGAGTTTTCGGCGACTCCGCGGTAGCAGTCCCGCCCGGACACCGGACTCAGGGCCGCCCAGCCGACGACGACATCGTCGATGGTGGCGACCCAGCGATGGTTCGGCAGCCATAGCGCATCGAGGTACTCCCGGCTGGGGACTTCGGTCGTGAAAGTGGCGTTGCGCGTGGCGATTCCTTCGCCGTAGATCCGCAGAACGGCGTCCCAGTCGTCATCGGACATGACCCGGACGGCGACGTCGCCGGGAAGATCGCTCGGGCAGCACGGCCGCGGCGCGAGAACTCCCATCACGATATCGGCGGCCTGCGGCAAAGCGACGCAGCACGTCGGATTCATCGCGACAACGGTGCTGGTCCTCTCTTTGCGCAGGCTGACGAATCCCACGTCGGCGAGCTTGCGCACATGGTGGGAGACCGTGGGCTGCCCGATCCCCAACGCCTCGGCGAGAGCCCCGATCGTGATCCCGCCGGCAGCGCTCGCGACGCGGTGCAGCAGCCGCACCCGCATCGGTTCGGCCAGGCACGCGAACCACTGTGCGTAAGTGTCGGCGTCAGCTTGCTCGAGCACGTTCGAGTCGATCCAGCCTTGATCCGAATCGCCGACGCGCACTGTCGGGGTCTGCAGCGATGTCATGCACACACTATATCGATCTTCGTCGATGGTTGCCTTCATCGATCGATATCGATACAGTCGATTAAAGATCGATTGTTGTCGATGAAAGGAAATAGTGATGACCGAACTACCCGTTGTCGTGATCGGAGCCGGACCGATCGGTCTCGCCGCCGCCGCGCAACTGCGCGAACGAGGACTCACGCCGCTGGTGTTCGAGCGAGGTGCCGTCGCCGGTGCGGCGATCGCCGAATGGAATCATGTCCGGCTCTTCTCCCGCTGGTCAGAGCTGGTCGATCCAGCTGCCCGCCTCCTCCTTGAGCAGACCGAGTGGAGCGCTCCCGACGGAGATGCATATCCGACCGGACAGCAGTGGCGACAGCTCTACCTCGAACCCCTCGCCGCAGCCCTCGGTGATGCCGTGCAATTCGACACCGAGGTGGTCGGTGTCGCCCGACGTGGCCGCGACCTGGTCGTCGACGCCGGCCGCGATGCCGAACCTCTCTCCATCCACCTGCGCCGCGGCGACGGCAGCGAGGACCGCGTCTTCGCTCAGGCCGTCGTCGATGCCTCCGGCACCTGGGGCACCCCGAACCCGCTCGGCGGGGAAGGACTGCCCGCTCTCGGCGAGAGGGCTGCCGCAGCCACGATCGCCTACCGTGTGCCTGATCTCGACGACGCGGCAGTGCGTGCCCAGTTCGCCGGCAAGCACACTGTCATCGCAGGCAGCGGCCATTCCGCATTGACCGCGATCGTCGCGTTGGCCGGTCTCGAGGAAGATGCCCCCGGTACCCGGATCACGTGGGCTGTTCGCCGCGGGAGCGTCGGTTCCGCGTTCGGCGGCGGCGAATCCGACGAGCTACCCGCTCGCGGCGCCCTCGGACTGCGTGCGAAGAAGGCCGTCGACGACGGGCTTCTCACCGTCGTCACCGGTTTCCGCACCGCGGCCGTGGAGCCAGCCTCAACCGGACAGATTGCACTTGTCTCCGACGCCGATGCCCGGATCGAGAACATCGACAACGTCGTCGCGCTGACCGGCTTCCGTCCCAACCTGTCCTGGCTCTCGGAAATCCGCCTCGACCTCGACCCGGTACTGCAGGCGCCGGCGCAACTCGCTCCGTTAATCGACCCGAACATCCACTCCTGCGGCACGGTGTATCCGCACGGCGCAAAAGAACTTCGTCACCCCGAGCCCGGCGTGTACCTCGCCGGGATGAAGAGCTACGGCCGCGCGCCGACGTTCCTGGCCATGACCGGCTACGAGCAGGTTCGCAGCATCGCCGCCGAACTGGCCGGTGACCACGAAGCCGCTGCGCGGGTGGAGTTGATCCTCCCCGAGACCGGAGTCTGCGGTGGTGCAGGCGTTTTCGACGAATCCGAGACCGCGGAAGCCGAAGGCGGTTGCTGCGCCGCTCCCACTCCGCAGCTGATCTCTCTGTCCGGTGCCGCCAGTTCCAACTCCTGCGGATAAAGCGCTGAGCTGATGACGACCATCGAGGATCCGCCGCAGCGCCCTGTCAGCGTCGATCCGTCGGGGCTGCGGCGGGTCCTGGTGGCGTTGTGCCTGACCGAGATCACCAGCTGGGGAATCCTGTACTACGCGTTTCCTGTTCTGTCGGTAGCGATTTCCCGTGACACCGGGTGGTCGAGCACCGTAATTGTGGCGGCGTTCTCCGTCAGTCAGCTCGTCGCCGCGGTGGTCGGCATTCCGGTCGGGCGGATCCTCGATCGCCGCGGCCCGAGATGGGTGATGACAGCAGGTTCCGTGCTCGCGGTACCCGCACTGGTGGTTATCGCAACAGCTCATACCCTCCCGATCTTCTTCGCAGGGTGGATGATTGCCGGTATCGCGATGGGCGCGGTGCTGTATCCGCCGGCGTTCGCGGCCCTGACCCGCTGGTACGGCGACAACTACGTCAAAGCGTTGATGATTCTCACTCTTGCCGCGGGGCTGGCCAGTACCGTCTTCGCACCACTGTCTGTCGCTCTGGCCGATCGTTTCGATTGGCGCACAACCTACCTGGTCCTCGCGGCCATACTGGCTGTGATCACCATCCCCGGACACCTCTGGGGTTTGCGTGGCGGGTGGCCCGACCCGATCCGACTACCCCACGCGCAGCCCGGCGACTACCACCGCACCTCCTGCAGCCTTGCATTTCTTGCTCTGATCGTCGCCCTCGCTGCAGCCGCCTTCGCCGCATCCGCCGGCGTCTTCAACCTCGTACCCTTGTTGATCGAACGCGGTTTCAGTCCCAGCCTCGCCGCACTCACTCTCGGATTGGGCGGCGCCGGCCAGGTCATCGGTCGCGTCTTCTACCTACCACTCGCAGCGAAAACCAGTGTCCGCGTGCGCACGGTATCGGTCATCGTCATTGCCGCCCTGAGCACCGCGTGGTTAGGTCTGGCGAACTCGGCGGCGGCGTTGATCAGCATCGCCATCGGCGCCGGATTGGTCCGCGGCATCTTCACCCTGATTCAAGCCACCGCCGTCACCGACCGCTGGGGCTTCGAACACTACGGGCGCCTCAACGGGCTCATGTCCGCACCGATCGTCATCGTCATGGCCCTGGCTCCGTGGGCCGGCACCGTGCTCTCCACCTGGACCGGGAGCTACGCCCACGCCTACCTCGTCCTCGGAACAATCGCTCTCGTCGGCGCCGTGATCAGCGCAGCAACCATTCCCACCCTCCGAAGTGCTGGGACTATCGTCTCGGTTCGGCGACAACGGATGTAGTCGCGAAGGCGGCAAATATGCCGAGCGGCCGAAGGGCGGGCCACCCTGCCTCACATTTCACCAGCCTGGCATCGCTTACGTCACGCCCTACTTCAGCCGTCGTTGAAGCAACGAAACATTGATCGCCTCTCCTAGCACGTTGGCGCAGGCTCCGTGCCTGCTCGCGGCAACAGCGTGTGATCGGCAACCCGCCAAACTGCTCAGCGATCAGAAAGTTCAACATTTTCAAAAGCGCCGTCGATGAACGACTGAATGAGCTGTCTCGGTAGTGCCAGCATCGTCAGCAGGGCCAGTAGGATCGGGATCATCGCGACAACCACCAGCCACGTCGGCGCTGCGACCACTCCCCCGGCTACTCTCTCAAGCCCACGGATCCACCCCCACTACCATGGCAATGAAGCGCGAACTCCGCTGCGCCCGTGAGCGTCTCGAATAATCAACTGTCCCCTCGAACGAGGAACGGCAACCGAAGATGGTCGAACCGATATACCTGCACCTCCGGTTCGCGCAGAATGGAAGTGCGTACACGCGGACGAACCCCGGGAGCGGTGCAATGATCCGACGACGACTCAGCCAAGCCTTGATGGTGATCGCACTCGCCTCCGCGGCCGTCTCGACCGCACCCGCCCAGGCGCAGGTGCCGTCGCCGGGTACAGTGACCGCGGCAGATCCCCTGCCACAACCCTTCTGGATCCCCGGCGCCGCCAACGCATCAAAACTCACCTATTGGTCTACGGGACCGCTGGGCCGGCCCGCGTTGAGTACAGGCGCGCTCTTCCTGCCCCCCGGCCATCCACCCGACGGCGGTTGGCCGGTCATCTCGTGGGCTCACGGCACTGTAGGTATTTCCGACCAGTGCGCTCCCACCGTGACCGGGACCGTCGGCAGTCCATACCTCACGAACTGGCTCTCGCAGGGCTACGCGATCGTCGCGACGGACTACGTGGGGCTCGGCACGGCGGGAATCCACGCATACCTGGACGGACCCTCGGCGGCGCACAGCGTGATCGACATGGTGCGCGCCGCGCGTGCGGTGGAACCGTCGCTCTCACCGCGGTGGGTGGCACTCGGACAGTCTCAGGGCGGTCAGGCCGCGATGGTCACGGCAGCGATCGCGACACGGTACGCACCCGAACTGGACTACCGGGGCGCGGTCGCGACCGGGGCGCCGTCCAACCTGGAGAACCTTGCACCACTCGTGGGGCCGGACTTTCCCCGCTTGCCATTGACCGGCAGTACCGTGTTCGTCTCGTACCTCTTGGCCGGACTCCGGGCGGCGCGACCCGATCTCGACATCGATCGTTACCTGACACCGCGCGGCACGGATGCCCTGGCCAGAGCCGAAACCAACTGCTACCAGGACATGGCATCGGACCTCGGCGACACAGCGATCGGCGATCTGGTGAACCGCCCGCTCGACGATCCCGCGGTGCTGGCTGCTGCTCGCGGCATGCTGGAGATCCCGACGACCGGGTATGACCGGCCCGTCTTCCTCGGGCAGGGGCTGACGGACGAGATGGTGCCGGCGCCGCTGGCACTGAAACTCGCGGCCGAACTCGCCGCCAACCGCCAGCCAGTTACATTCCGCACATTTCCGACGGGGCATATCGAGACGATGCGGGCAGCGCTCCCCGAAAGCCTCGCCTTCGCCCGGAACCTATTCGAGCCGTAGACAGGACCATCGAAATTCGGCTGCGGCGCGAAGCGCTCGTAGGGCAACTCCGCTGTGCGTCGCCGCGACAAGGCGATGCGCAGGGCGTAGGTCCGGAATCTGTCATTTGAATCCGGAGTCTCCAGGCACATGTAGATTCCGGATCTATTTGTCAGATCAACCTGCGACTTTCGAAAAATTACGCGACAGTCGGCGCTGAAATTCCGGGCAAAGATGGCCTTTTTCGACAGCTGAGAACAATCCACCAGCAGTCGGTCAACACTGCCCCTCTCCCTGGACTCGACGGGATGAAACCGTTAGCAACGGAGCTACGAACGAGGCATGGGGTGTCAAGATTCCCAGGGCGTCGACGACAGGGAGTGACTGCCGATGGAAACTGTTGACTAGGTTCGAACCTTTCCAACACCAGGCACCGACCCGACAGGTGACCTATCGCCATGGTTCTGCGGCAACAGGTGTGGCCGCGACTTCCCACGAGCATTCCGAGCGCTCTTAGGGGCACCAACCACCCCTACATACTTTGCCAGCGGAGATCGTCCATGTCGTTTCCAACCTCAGCCGCCGTTGATGCCACGAAACACCTACTGGCGCTTTGCAACAACGGCAACATGACATGGTCGGCAACCGACCAAACGGCACACAACGAGATCGCATCAAACGACGAACAAGTAACGACTGCAACAATATTCAGCCCACGGAAATCGGGGCTCACACCGCTCCGACGCCAACCACACGGGGACGCGGCATCACCGCTTTTCAAACCTGAAACAGCCACCCGAAAACCACCCCTTCACTTAGCGGGTCGAGTTGTCCAACAAGAACACGGACAAACCGCGGCAGGTCGAACTCATCGGTTTCGCCGCCGGGATGATGACGTACTCGATCGCAAGTGGTCTCATCCTGGCCGGACCGATCGCCGGGTGGATCGTCAGTTCACGTGTAGCGAGTTGGCTCGACTGAGTGCCCTGCTCGCGATCTACCGATACCTGGGTGGAAGCGAGCGACGGACAGTACGCCACAGCCGCGCTCGACGGCAAAGCTCCCGTGATTCGGGTATTGCTGTGGCACAACTGTATTCACAACCGAAAGCGACCGCATCGACAAGACATTTTCCAGTCGGTGGTTCAGACTTTTTCAGCGAGAACGTCGAGGTAGCTGATTTCGGGCGGCGCAGCGAAGAGTTCGTCGGCGCGTTCGCCGAGGGCCTTGCCGACCGGACCATTGAGATGTGTCTCGCGGGCAGCTTGGTCCGGGAATGCGTCGATGATGCCGAACGACGAGGGCCCGAACCGCACCGCGAACCAGGGTTTCGTGCCGGGCTCCTGCTCGACGAGCGGCAGTGCCGATCGGAGAAATTCCTCGACCGCTTCTTCCTTGCCGGGCTTCGCTTCAAGTCGGACCAGCAGCGCCTTGGTGGCCATATCGGATCTCCTCTTCGAGGTGGTGAACACTGTCAAGCATCACACCATCCATCGGTTAATGGAAGGTACCCAAACCCACCGTTCGAGGAAACCGATCCCAACCCCCTAGCGATCGTGGAGCCGAAGGAGGAGACTCCATGGTGAGGGAATGCGATGCCTGGATGCAGCCGCAGTTGCGTCGATGGCAGGAAAAATGTTGGTGCGCCGACATTTTGGTGCGGTCTTCACTTCCGCGCGCCGTGGACCTTCCCCGAACAGCACGATTCATTCGGTCGGTCGCTCACGCGTGGACGCCTGCGGCCGACGAGATCAACCGGAAAGCCGCAGCTACAAGACAAGGGAGTGCCGCGATGAAAGCGCTTGTATACGACGGGCCTCGAGAGGTCCACGTCAAGGACGTGCCCGATGCGCGGATCGAGAATCCGACAGATGTGCTGGTGAAGATCACGAGCACCAACATCTGCGGGTCGGATCTACACATGTACGAAGGCCGCACCGATCTGGAGCCCGGAATGGTCCTCGGTCACGAAAACTTGGGCATCGTCGCCGAAGTCGGCAATGCAGTGGTCAAAGTATCGCCAGGGGATCGAGTGTGCTTGCCGTTCAACATCGGCTGCGGCTTCTGCCGAAACTGCGAGGAAGGGTTGACCGCATTCTGCCTGACGGTGCACCCAGATCCGAAGATGGCCGGCGCTGCATTCGGTTTCGCGGGGATGGGTCCGTTCTGGGGCGGACAGGCGGAATATCTGCGAGTGCCGTTCGGCGACTTCAACTGTCTGCGACTGCCCGAGGATGCCCAGGACAAGGAAACCGACTACGTGATGCTGTCGGACATCTTCCCGACCGGATGGCATTGCACCCGCCTGGCCGACATGCAACCCGGCGATTCGATGGTGGTCTACGGCGCTGGCCCAGTCGGTTTGATGGCCGCGTATTCAGCGATGATCCAGGGAGCGAGCAAGGTGATGATCGTCGACCGTCACCCCGACCGGCTACGCCTGGCCGAAGAGATCGGCGTCGTCCCCATCGACGACTCGAAGGGCGACCCCGTCGAGCAGGTCCTCGAGCAGACCAACGGGAAAGGCGCAGACAAGGGGTGCGAGTGCGTCGGCTATCAGGCACACGACCCGCAAGGCCACGAGGACGCCGCCATGACGATGAACCGGCTCGTGGATTCGGTGCGCTTCACCGGCCACATCGGGGTGGTCGGCATCTTCCTTCCCCAGGACCAGAACGGCCCCGACGAACTCGAGCGCAACGGCAAGATCGCCTTCGACATGGGCAAATTCTGGTTCAAGGGCCAGAAGATCGGCACCGGACAAGCGAACGTCAAACACTACAACCGGCAACTGCGCGACCTCATCCACGAAGACCGGGCAAAGCCCTCCTGGATCATCTCCCACGAACTCCCGCTCGCCGAAGCCGCATCCGGCTACCAGCACTTCGACGCCCGCGACGACGGCTGGACCAAAGTCGTCCTGCATCCCTGACACGGCCAGAACCGAAAGGAGTACAACGATGCCAATGACACTGCAGGACAAGCAAATAGCGATACTGACTGCCGACGGGGCCGGAGGAGTAGAAGTCACAGACGAACAGGTCGCGATCGACGGGAACCTGATCTCGAGCCGCTCGCCCGACGACCTTCCTGCGTTCCGTCAGGCCATCGTCGAGCAGTTCGCGAAGCTCGGGGCAGGTGCGTCATGACCGTGAACCAGACCTCAGTGTCCCTCGACGATGCGCAGCGGGTCATCGCCGCAGGACAGGCCAAAGCCACCGAGATCGAGTCGCCGTCGAACATTGCGGTGGTCGATGCCGGCGGCAACCTCGTGGCTCACGTGCGAATGGACGGTGCCTGGATCGCCAGCATCAACATCTCGATCAACAAGGCGTTCACCGCGCGGGCGCTGGATATCTCGACCGAGGACCTCGCGGCCAACGCGGGCCCGGGCGAGCAGTTCTACGGGATACACGCCTCCAACGGCGGGCGCATCATGATCTTCACCGGCGGTGTGCCTCTGCGGCACAACGGCCAGGTCGTGGGCGCTGTCGGCGTCAGCGGCGGCACCGGGGAGCAGGACAAGACCGTCGCCGAGGCGGCCGTGGCGGCGCTGTGAGCGGTGGACTGCGTCGTCAGGTCGGAGAACGCATCGACAGGGCAACGTCGAACATTCCGACGTTGCTTTAAAGCTAGTCGCGGCCCCGCGACTGCGGCTGGACCGAAGTCGTCCTGCATCCTTGACGCGGCCAGGACCGAGACAAACATAACCACGGCCAGACGTGGCACATCCGCGCCGCGACAGGGGCAAACCGAGCCCTCGGCCGAATGGTGCCGCAAGGAATAGACGAGAATCACCTAAGTCCCGCGATTCTGGTGCCCGAAACATGTTGATTTGCAATAATTCTCGCTTGAGCGGTCTGTTGACCAGCCACAGAACGGGACGCCGAACTGTGCAGCACGCGGGTGCAGGCCCCCCCACTCGCAACCAATTGAAACCGTCGAGCGGTGGTTCATTACCATTCTCTAACAAGACGATTCGATAGAATCACGATGAATTTCGTCTCGGTTCAACAGAGCTGCTGTTCGCCGACTGGGAAGTTCTTTCGCAAAGGGAGTTCTCCTTATGCATGCGCCGCGGTAGTGTGGACGTACCGCAGTAGCGGCCGACACTCGAGTTTTCGTGTCGAAGCCGATACTCGGAGTTTCTTGCGATGGCCGCTTCGATCGGGTTCCGGCGGGCATCTTCGATCAAGGGCAGGTGTGGTCGCCACTGCCCCGTTGCGCCCCGCCCATCAGGCGAATGTTGTTGACGCCCTTTAGGTGGACGAAAAGACTCATCATGGCTGGGTGGTTCGTGAGCTCAACCAGTTGACCGGCGGTCGGACCCTGTCAGTACACACAGGCCCGGCGAACCCCACAACATCAACGCTGAGGGGCGTGATGTCAAAGCTCAGTGGCGGAAACCCTTACCCTCGGCCGCTCTCGAGCCTCACGTCCGCCGTCCACGGATTGGTGTCGGGCGCCGTTATCGGTGCCCTGCTCGGTCTCCGTGACTTCACCCAATCCACTCGTCAAAACCAGGGAACTACGAAGTCCTTGCCGACATCGAGCGAAGTTGCGGGCGGAATCGTCCACTTGCTCAACGGCCGGGCCGATCGAAAGGAATGAGTCATGACAACTGCTGTAGGCATCGACTTGGGCACAACCAACTCGGTCATCGCAAGCTGGCAAGGCGGCGAGCCGGTGGTGATCTCCAATGTGGAGGGAGCACGGACGACGCCTTCGGTGGTGGCGTTCACCGAGAACGGTGAGCGTCTGGTGGGCCAGCTTGCCCGACGACAGGCGATCTTGAATCCGAAGGGCACGATCTACTCGGCGAAACGCTTCATCGGACGTCACTACGACGAGATCTCCGAGGAAGCCAAAGCGGTCAGCTTCGACGTCGTACCGGGTGACAACGGTGAGGCCCGATTTGACGTGCGTGGCAAGAAATACGCACCAGAGGAGATCAGCGCTCTCGTGCTGCGCAAGCTCGTCGACGACGCGAGCAAGTTCCTCGGTGAGAAGGTGAAGGAAGCGGTCATCACCGTTCCTGCCTACTTCAACGACGCGCAACGAAACGCCACCAAGGACGCCGGCCGTATCGCAGGCCTCGAGGTTTTGCGGATTATCAACGAACCGACCGCTGCGGCACTCGCGTACGGCATGGACAAACAGACCCACGAAACCGTATTGGTCTTCGACCTCGGCGGCGGAACCTTCGATGTGAGCCTGCTAGACGTCGGAGAGGGGGTAGTCGAGGTTCGTTCCACGGCCGGCGACTCCCACTTGGGCGGCGACGACTTCGACCGACGCATAGTGGACTACCTCGCCGACGAATTCCAGCGCGCGGAGAACATCGATCTGCGTAAGGATGCGCAGGCGTTGCAACGACTGTTCGAAGCCGCGGAGAAGGCAAAGGTTGAGCTGTCCTCGGTGACCCAGGCCCAGGTAAACCTGCCTTTCGTCACCGCTGACGCGAATGGTCCCAAACATCTCACCACTACGAT
Source organism: Rhodococcus sp. NPDC060176 (assembly GCF_042728675.1). NCBI lineage: Bacteria > Bacillati > Actinomycetota > Actinomycetes > Mycobacteriales > Nocardiaceae > Rhodococcus > Rhodococcus sp. NPDC060176. The sequence goes on along the minus strand of NZ_JBHWYS010000001.1, from coordinate 137,923 downwards.
CATGCGATCGAAGTTCGATGATTTGACTGCCGATCTGGTGGAACGGTGCCTCGGCCCGGTGAAGCAGGCCATGAGTGACGCCAAGGTCGCCGCCAACGACATCGACGAAGTGATACTGGTCGGCGGTTCGACACGTATTCCGGCTGTACAGGCGCTGGTTCGCCGGCTGACCGGCGGCAAGGACCCCCACATGGGCGTCAACCCGGACGAGGTCGTTGCCCTCGGAGCCGCAGTCCAGGCAGGCGTGCTCAAAGGCGAGGTTTCCGATGTGTTGTTACTCGATGTCACCCCACTGTCCCTCGGAGTCGAGACGCAGGGCGGGGTGATGACGAAGATCATCGAGCGGAACACGACGATCCCGGCACGGCGCAGCGAAGTGTTCTCCACGGCGGAAGACAATCAGTCCGCCGTGGACGTCGTGGTGTTGCAGGGCGAACGCGAACGTGCGGCCGACAACCGGGTGCTGGGCCGGTTCCGGCTGGAAGACATCCGCCCCGCGCCACGTGGCGAGGCCCAGGTGGAAGTCATTTTCGACATCGACGCCAACGGCATCCTGAACGTCACCGCTCGCGACAAGGATACCGGCAAGGAACAGAGCATCACGATCAGTGAACAGGGCAATCTGGATCAGGGTGAGGTCGAGCGCATGTTGGCGGAGGCCGAACGGAACCGGGGTGAGGACGAGGCGCTGCGCAAGGCGGTCGATGCGCGCAACGGGCTCGATTCGGTTGCGTATCAAGTGGAGCGGCGACTCGCCGAACTCGGTGACAGTGCCCCGCCGCATGAGAAGGCGCGGGCCGAGATGCTGATTGCCGACGCCCGAAAGGCCGTGCAGGACGGCGCTTCACCCGCGGAGGTTCAGCCACTCACCTCGGAGCTGCAACAGCTGCTCTACGGACTTGTGCCGGACCAGTCGGACGACGGCCAAGCAGGTGGCGCTGATGCTGCGTCGTCGGATGACGGCGACGTGATCGACGCCGAATTCGATCGAAGCTGAGGCGCACGATGGAAATGTCTGCAGATCATTCGACGACTGAGCCGACTACCAACAGCGCCGACACGGATCAGAGCAAGACCGCGTCCGATCGCGCCGAGACGGCAGACGAGCTGTCTCAACTCGAGGACCGTTGGCGCAGGGCCGTCGCAGATCTGGACAACCTGCGCAAGCGATACGCCAAAGATCTGGACCGTGAACGCGCCGCGGAAGTAGCGAAGGTTTCGGCGGCGTGGCTGCCGATACTGGACAACTTGGAGCTTGCGCTTGCACACGCAGGCAGCGATCCGCAGGCCGTCGTCGAAGGTGTGAAGGCGATCCGGGACCAGGCGGTACAGGTGCTCTCACGACTCGGCTTCGAGCGCCACGACGAGGTCGGTGTGCCGTTCTCCCCGGAACTCCACGAAGTGGTCAGTGTGGTAACCCGACCCGACCTTCCGTCCGGGACCGTGGTCGAGGTTTTGCGCCCGGGTTATGGAGAGGACGGGCGACAGTTGCGGCCCGCCGCGGTGGTCGTCAGCCGCCCAGAGGGGTGAGCACCGATGGCCCGTGACTACTACGAAGTACTCGGCGTACCGAAGGGCGCCGGCACCGACGAAATTCAGCAGGCGTACCGCAAGCTGGCCCGCAAGTACCACCCCGATGTGAACAAGGATCCCACTGCGGAGGACAGGTTCAAGGAGGTCAACGAGGCCTATCAGGTGTTGTCCGACCCGGATACCCGGAAACGCTATGACCGATTCGGTGACGACTTCCGGCATGTACCCGAGGACTACGACGAACGGGTGCGGGCAAACGCCGCCGGGTACGGCGGTGGCGGGTACGGCGGTGGCGGGAGAAGGGTGCACTTCGGCCACGGTGTCGGTGGTGAGGGTGCCGTCGACTTCGAAGACCTCTTCGGGCAGATGTTCGGCGGAGGCGGTGGGTTCGGACCGATTCCCGGCGCCGATCAGGAAGCCGAACTGCAACTGGCTCTGGAAGAGGCCTACCAGGGCGGAAAACGCACTCTCAGACTGGACGGACGGCAGTATGACGTCGACATTCCAGCCGGCGTCCTGGACGGCCAGCGAATCCGGTTGGCCGGGCAAGGCGGCCGAGGCAACGGTGACGCGCCGCCCGGGGACCTGTACCTCGTGGTGCGGATCAAATCGCATTCACGGTTCCGCGTGCAGGGTCGGGACATCTACGTCGATCTGCCCGTATCGCCATGGGAGGCGGTTCTCGGGTCGACAGTCGTCGTTCCCACACCGGGTGGAGAGGCGAAAGTCAAAGTGGTGCCTGGCTCTTCGACTGGTAGGAAGCTGCGCCTGCGCGGAGAGGGAATGCCCAATCCGCGCGGTGCCAACGGCAACCTCTACGCCGAAATCAAGGTGATGGTTCCGTCGAAACCGACAGCACGTGAACGCGAACTGTTCGAGCAGTTGGGCGCCGAATCGAACTTCAATCCGAGGAAAGAGACATGAGCACCTCAACGCCGATCACTCAGTACGTATTGGTTCGCCGTACCGGATTGTCGCCGGACGCCTTCGCCGAACGTACTGGCCTGCACCCGGATCTGGCACGAAAACTCGTGGCTCTCGGACTGCTCGACGCCCACCGCTACGCCGGCGGAGAGATGTCGTTCGACCCATCCGAAGTGACCCACGCCGCACGCATCCAACGACTGCGGACGGGTCTGGGTCTCAACTACTCGGCAATCGGGCTCGTGCTCGATCTGCTGGATCGAATCGAAGGACTCGAAACAGCGGCCCGCAGAAGGAGGACATCCTCATGGACACCGGCAGCTTGACCGAAAAGTCACGAGAAGCCTTGCAGGAAGCCCAGAATGTTGCGACCAGAATGGGCCACACCGAAGTCGACGGAGAGCACCTGCTGCTCGCATTGGTCGATCAGCAGGATGGGTTGGTGCCCCGACTGCTCGAACAGACCGGCGCGAATGTCGAAGCACTTCGATCCGATCTGGATCGTGAACTGTCGCGTAGGCCGAAGGTCAGCGGCCCCGGCGCGACTCCCGGTCAGGTGATGATCACCCAGCGTCTGGCCAAGCTGCTCGATGCCGCAGAGCGGGAGGCGAAGAGACTCAAGGATTCCTACGTGTCGGTGGAGCATCTTGTGATGGCCCTCTCCGAAGAAGGATCGGCCAGCGCTGCCGGGCGGGTCCTCGCCAGTCATGGGGTCACACGGGACGCCTTCCTCACAGCGCTGACGAAGGTGCGCGGCAATCAGCGTGTCACGTCGGCAACCCCGGAGGGGGCGTACGAGGCATTGGAGAAGTACGGGCGCGACCTCGTCTCCGAGGGGCGGGCAGGCAAACTCGATCCGGTCATCGGCCGGGATGCCGAGATACGCAGGGTAACTCAGATCTTGAGCCGGAAAACGAAGAACAACCCGGTGCTGATCGGCGACCCCGGTGTAGGTAAGACTGCGATTGTCGAGGGTCTCGCCCAGCGGATCGTCCGCGGCGACGTGCCCGAGGGCCTGCGCGACAAGACGATCTTCTCGCTCGACATGGGTTCTCTGGTGGCCGGTGCGAAGTACCGCGGCGAGTTCGAGGAGCGACTGCAGGCCGTGCTGTCCGAGGTGAAGGCTGCCGAGGGGCGCATCCTGTTGTTCGTCGACGAGTTGCATACCGTGGTCGGAGCGGGCTCGGTCGGCGGCGAGGGGTCTCTCGACGCCGGCAACATGCTCAAACCGATGCTCGCACGCGGCGAACTGCACATGATCGGTGCCACCACTCTCGACGAGTATCGCAAGCACATCGAATCCGATGCGGCACTGGAGCGTCGATTCCAGACCGTTCTCGTCGACGAGCCCAGTGCCGAGGATGCGATCTCGATTCTGCGCGGACTTCGAGAACGCCTCGAGGTGTTCCATGGCGTGAAAATTCAAGACGGTGCATTGGTGGCCGCCGTGACCCTCTCGCACCGGTACATCACCGACCGCTTCCTTCCGGACAAGGCGATCGATCTCGTAGACGAGGCATGCGCTCGGCTCCGCACCGAAATCGATTCGATGCCTGCCGAACTCGACGAGCTCACCCGGAAAGTGACCCGTCTGGAGATCGAAGAGGCCGCACTGTCCAAGGAAACGGACGCGGCCAGCAAGGCGCGCCTCGAAGAATTGCGCAAGGAGCTGGCCGACCTGCGGGCCGAGGCAGACGCCCGACACGCTCAATGGGAGGCGGAGCGGCAGGCGATCCGGCGGGTGCAAGAACTGCGAGGAGATTTGGAACGGTTGCGCGTCGAGGCTGAGGCCGCCGAACGCAACTACGACCTCAATCGGGCAGCCGAGTTGCGATACGGCGAGATCACCGAGCTCGAACGCCGGCTCGAGGCGGCGGAGGAGCAACTGGCCACCAGACAAGGCCGAAATCCGTTGCTGCGTGAAGTGGTCACCGAAGACGAGATCGCAGAGATCGTGGCCGCATGGACGGGTATCCCGGTCGCCCGGCTGCAAGAAGGTGAGCGGGAGAAGTTGTTGAAGCTCGACGAGATCCTGCACGAGCGGGTCGTCGGTCAGGACGAGGCGGTGCAACTGGTCGCGGACGCTGTGATCCGGGCGAGGTCCGGTATCCGTGATCCTCGTCGACCGATCGGTTCGTTCATTTTCCTGGGCCCGACGGGCGTCGGAAAGACCGAGCTCGCAAAGACATTGGCCAGCGCCCTATTCGACAGTGAAGACAACATGGTGCGCCTCGATATGAGCGAGTACCAGGAACGGCACACGGTGAGTCGGCTCATCGGTGCACCTCCCGGATACGTCGGGTACGACGAAGGTGGCCAGCTCACCGAGGCGGTGCGGCGTAAGCCGTACTCCGTGGTGCTCTTCGACGAGATCGAGAAGGCCCACGCCGACGTCTTCAATACCCTGCTGCAGGTGCTCGACGACGGCCGGATCACCGATTCTCAAGGGAGGCAAGTCGATTTCCGGAACACGGTGATCATCATGACCTCCAACATCGGATCCCAGCATCTCCTCGACGGGGTCACAGCCGACGGCGAAATCAAGCCGGACGCCAGGGAACGGGTGATGGCAGAACTGCGCGGGCATTTCCGCCCCGAATTCCTCAACCGGGTCGACGACATCGTGCTGTTCTCCCCACTCACCCTGCCCCAGATCGAGTACATAGTGGAACTGCAACTCACCGACCTTCGAAACAGGTTGTCGGAGAGACAGATACACCTGGAAATCACGCCGGAGGCACGCCGACTGATCGCCGAACACGGGTTCGACCCTGTCTACGGTGCGCGGCCGCTGCGCCGATACATCGCACACGAGGTCGAAACCAAGATCGGCCGTGCACTGTTGCGCGGCGAGATCAAACCGGACGGCACCATCAGCGTCACGGTGGACGGCGGCGAGCTTGCCGTCGCGTATGCCGAACCCGCCTTCGCGGCGGCCTGAGAAGAGGTAACTGGTCATGGGATCCGAAAAGGTGAAGTGCCCGAACTGCGGCAAGACCAACAACATCCCGGCGACAGGGGAAGGAAGACCTCGCTGCGGCAACTGCCACGAGCCGCTGCCCTGGATCGCCGCGGCGGGAGACGGTGACTTCGCGGAGATCGTCGAAAAATCCTCGGTGCCTGTGCTCGTGGATCTGTGGGCGACGTGGTGCGGCCCGTGTCGCATGGTCAGCCCCGCGCTCGAGCAGCTCGCCAGAGAACACGCCGGCCAGATCAAGCTGGTCAAGGTCGACGTCGATGCTGCACCCCGGACGGCTGAACGATTCACCGTCCGCGCCGTGCCGACTCTGCTGGTGATGGACCGGGGTGAGGTTCTCGCTCGCCAGTCGGGCGCAGCTCCGGTCCCCCAGCTGCGCACGTGGCTCGATCAGGCGCTCTCGGAAAATGCCGGCGAGGAGGCGAAGTCATGAGTCCTGTCCATGCGGACTCACATGTAACCGCGATCCGGGCCGTGGTGCCCCGTACCCCGCAGGGCTGCGAGGAATGTCTTCGCCTCGGCACCCCGTGGGTGCATCTGAGGCTGTGCCTGACGTGCGGACACGTCGGTTGCTGCGACTCTTCGCCGGGCAGGCACGCGAGTGCTCACGCTCACGCCATCGGGCATCCGATCGTCCAGTCGATGGAGCCCGGTGAAGATTGGCGGTGGTGTTATGTCGACCAGAACTTCGTCTGAGGGCACCTCACCCATCGGGTACAGCCCGCCGGTCGACGACGAGACCCCGGACGAGGAGGGCGCCTTCCCGCGGCTGACGGACGACCAGGTCGCGAAGCTCGAGGTCGGTGGCTCGCGTCGACCGGTTCACGCCGGCGAGGTGCTGATCCGAGAAGGCGCGCCTGACAACGATTTCGTCGTCGTCCTTTCCGGAAAGATCGCAGTCGTCGACGAAGGCGACGCGGACGGCGAGCGCCGGATACTGCGCGTGCACGGTCCTGGGCGTTTCCTGGGCGAGCTCGGACTCCTGGAAGGTCAGGTGGCGTTCTTCACAGCCGAAGCGATCGAGGACGGCGAGATACTCGTCGTCCCGGCCGAGCAGGTACGCGAGCTGATTGCCCACGATCCCGTGCTCAGCGATTTGATCCTGCGCGCCTACCTTGTGCGTCGGCACTTGCTGATCGGGCTCGGCTCCGGATTCCGGATCATCGGCTCCTGCTTCTCCCCGGATACGTTGCGACTTCGTGAGTTCGCGATGCGAAACCGTCTGCCCCACAAGTGGTTCGACTTGGAACAGGACGAACGAGTGGAGCAGCTGCTACGCAGCCTGAACGTCGCACCCGAGGACACACCCGTCGTGATCTGGCACGGCGAGAAGGTGCTGCGCAATCCGACGAATGCGGAACTCGCACGCGTCGTCGGGCTTCCTGTCCCGGCACCCGTCGCGGACGCAGCCAAGGACGTCTACAACCTCGTCGTCGTGGGTGCCGGACCGGCTGGCCTGGCCGCATCGGTGTACGGCGCCTCGGACGGGTTGAACACGGTGACGTTGGAGCGGATCGCTGCGGGCGGCCAAGCCAGTACCTCATCCCGGATCGAGAATTATCTGGGATTCCCCGCCGGGGTCTCCGGCTCCGAATTGGCCGAGCGAGCCGTGCTCCAGGCCGGGAAGTTCGGCGCCCGCATCCTGGTGTCGGCAGAAGTGACCGGTTTGGGATCCGAGGCCGGGAACCATGTGCTCCGACTGGCGGACGGCGGGTCGGTGCACGCCCGGGCCGTTGTGCTCGCCGCCGGGGCGCGGTACCGCAAGTTGGCCGTTCAGGGGATCGAGGCGCTGGAAGGAACAAGCGTGTACTACGCCGCAACGCATCAGGAAGCACGGATATGCGGCACCGACCCGATAGCCATCGTCGGTGGCGGCAACTCCGCGGGCCAGGCCGCCGTCTTCCTCGCCGAGCATGTCTCACAGGTGCACCTGCTCATCCGCGGCGATGACCTCGGGAAGAGCATGTCCCGATACCTGGTCGACCAGATCGAACACCATCCGCGGGTCACCGTGCACCGGCACACCGAGATTCGTGCAGTCCACGGCGAGAAATACCTCGAAGCAATTGCGGTCGAGGACAATCGCACCGGCGACCAGGACACGATTCGGGTGCGCGCCCTGTTCGTCTTCATCGGGGCGGTACCGCACACCGGGTGGCTTGCCGACGCGATCGCACTCGACGACCACGGCTTCGTCCTCACCGGTGTGGACGCGATCCACGCACGAGCGGACGGCAGCCTGCCAATCAACGGCGGCCTGTCCAGGACGCTCGAAACCAGCCTGCCCGGGCTGTTCGCGGCGGGCGACATCCGCCGCGGTTCGGTGAAACGAGTCGCATCCGCCGTCGGCGAAGGAGCGATGGCCGTACGCCAAATCCATGAATACTTCGAAAGGAGCTGACGACATGCCAGTAATGGGCACCGTGAAATTCCAGCGGTTCTTCAGGGCAGCGGCCGGACTGCAGGTCGACCGGAACGATCTCAAGCGCTATACCGATTTCATCGACGACAAGATCTACGACGTGATCCTGATCGGGAAAGCCTCCGCGAAAGCAAACTTGCGCGACGTGATCGAACCGTGGGACCTGCCGATCACCAAGGGATTACAGGAGAGCATCCACCGGTTCGAAAAACTCGACGAGGAGATCGAACTTCAACCGCTGCTCGATCAGCTCACGGCCCGCCCGCCCTTGGACGTGGCCCTCTCCGAGGAGACAGAGCAACGACTGCCGCTGATCGCAGGAGGGTTGAGCGTAGCGCTGGCGCAAACTTTCGCCACGGTCGAACCGGACCGCAAGAACCCCGGCACAGCCCAATGGACAGTCGCCTTCGACATCTTCCACCTACTTCTGTGATTACCACCCGTCCCGGCTGACAGCGCGTCCGAGTTCGAATATGCTGTCCGGCTGCGAAAATGCCGGTGCGATTCAGAACTGCCTGTCAGTTGGCGTCGACGACGGAGGATTTCCGGCGAGAGGTGCGGTTTCCGCGCTCGATTCTCGAGCAACGAGAACTCCAGTGAGGGACTCGATTACAGCCCTCAGATCTTCTGCCGTGAGCGAGTTCGGCTTACACGCCGAACCTCTGACACCGGTAGTCCGCGTGGCCAGGCGGCGAGCAGAACTTGTCGATCGCCGATCGCTCCTTCGGCTCATCTGAGAACCTTTCGTCTTCGCTTTCTCGATCCCCGCATCGGGCGGGCCCTGAGCACTTCTGGGCGCGCACAGCTCAAGGCCCGGCAAGGAGACCAGTGAGGGTGATATGGCCTTGCCTTGACGAACACCCGCCCGATTGTTTGCCCCCTCGAAAGGAACGGGTGCCCCCGACCCGACGAAGGTTATTGCGCACTGTTTGTGGACGACAGGGTCGAAAGTCCCAGTTCCATTGTGATGAGCAAGCTTTGACGGTGGCCGAAGTGTTCTCCCTTACAGCTGGTTCGGTGTGTGCACGAACACCGACATCGGTCGCAGCGACTCCGACGAACCAGCACCCGCGATGTTCGATGCCCGATCCACCCGCAAACATCGGGAAAGAACCTATTGTGCAAAAGCATTCGGAACAGCCATCTGCAAACCAAATACCAGGCACGGCCACCTTTCCAGCCGCCACGGCTACTGTGCGGCTAGCGTGACCACTTCTTGGCATCGAAGGCGACAGAGCCAGCGGCTCCATTACCGCACCGCCGCTACTGACGAAGTGCCGTACCGCGCCGCCCGCTTCGAATCGAGGCCGAAGGCGGCCGCTTTTGTCGGGACCAGGCAAAGCAGCGATCTTCAGGGACCGGAACACTTCCCAAAAGCTTCTGGCACTCTCGGTTGCAGAGTGCTAATTCGTGTGGTTATCATGTTCTCGCACAGTGAGTTCGGTCAACCGCCACGGTGGCGGAGACCTTTCTTTTCACGACATGGGAGGTGTGTTGCTGTGCTTCGTTTCGATCCTTTTACCGACATCGACGCGATCAGCAAGTCCGTACTCGCCGCGGGAACCGGCAACGGACGCAGTCCACGGTTCATGCCGATGGACCTCTACAAGGTCGAAGACCAGTACGTCCTGCACGCCGATCTTCCGGGCGTCGACCCGGGATCAGTGGACGTGCACATCGACGGCTCGACCCTGACGTTGACCGCGCATCGCACCGCCCTCTCCGAAGAGGGCGTGAGCTGGCTGGCGAGTGAGCGTTTCGCCGGAACATACAGACGGCAACTCTCGATCAGCGACGACATCGACGCCGAACAGATCGTCGCCTCGTACGACAACGGCGTGTTGACTGTGACGTTGCCGATCGCAGAGAAGGCGAAACCGCGGCGGATCGAGGTCTCCTCCGGACCGCCCTCCCGAACCGGAACCATCGAAGCGACAAAGCAGGTGCAGGTCGAAGCCTGATCCGCTTGGCCCGACCACATGATGGTGGGGTGACTCCCGAGGACACACGCGATGGGTTCTCGGGCCTCGCCCCGCCACCGTTTCGATCTCCCACTGCACACTCGTGGCGCACACCGGCACGTCCACCTCACGAAAGAATCAGCACGAGAACCCTTTAGCTGTCATGACTGCATCCACCATCCCCCCGCACGAACAATCCGACAACACCGGCAACGCCGAATCCCGAGCGCACACCCCACCCGATTGGTGGGATCAGCACCGTCCTGTCACCAGCGACGAATACAGCGACATGGCGTTGATGTTCGGTGCCCTCTCGATACTGACGTTCTGGATGTTCGGCCTCGGCATCCTCCTCGGTGCCGCCGCCATCGGAACCGCCCTGGCAGCGCGTCGACCCGACACCCCCGGACGCGATCTGGGCGACAACACCGCCGGCGTGGTCGGGATCCTCACCGGCATTGCCGGAATCGCCTTCGGCGCCGTCTTCCTCACTGCAGCACTACCCCACCTGTAGACAAACCGAATTCGGCACTCGCGAAATCGGATTCGCTTGTGCTGTAACGTGATCACGGTGCGCGCTGGCCGGTGTCGCGGTCGGAGCCCGATCGCTGTGATCCTCCACTTCGTGCTGCGTTCGATCCTCACGAGAGAATAGGACTGCGCTGGTCAGCTGCACATTCCCATCACGAACCGTCGGCAGGGATCACGACCTCGCCCGCGGTCGCGAACGCCACCGGCAGTAGCGCCGACGATGCGCTCTCGCGATCATTCATCCGCCTCGTTCGACCGCGTTCGGGTCTCCTCGATGCGTTGCCGCTGCCGGACCCCGTACGTCGCTTCCGTGACGGCGTCGTCGTCCTCGAGACCCGACCCGAGAGCCCCACCTATCGTGGCGATCGACGCCAGCAGCCAGGCGAGCGTGAGGTAGTCGGAGAAGTTCACCCCGTGTCCGAGAGTGCGGGCCAGCAGTTCCGGGGGAAGTGTGAGACACGCAGTGAACAACAGTAGACAGAACAGGGCCACGTGGAGGACGGTCACGCCGATGAACAGGGTGACCACGGTCGAAATGTTGTACAGCACGGATCGATCGCGCTCTTCCGACGACTTCGGCCGCTCCCACAGTTCGTGATCGACAATCAGCCAGAGAATCATCGCCACGATCGACAGGACCGTAGCCGCGCTCATACGCCAAGGGCCCATCGTGTCGGCGAACAACCAAATCGTGCTCGTAGCCAGCGCGATCGCACCCGTGGCGAAGGCACCGACGAGCACCTTCGACAGTCCGGCGACCAGCCGCCACGGACGGTTCGCCCGCACCATCCCCGACAACAGTCGTAACCGCCGCAGTCCTGATGGCGCGAAGTAACGGCTGCCATTCTCCGTCTGCACACACGGGAACCGTCGCGCCGCGCCCTGCGGCATGAGTTCCGGTTCACCAAGGATGCGGGCTATCGCGAGTTCGGTAACAGCGCGGACGCGGCGCTCGATGTGGATCGCACCCACCCCGGCGACAGAGACAAGCGCGAAGCAATGGTCGGGGCTGACGTCGGCCACCACCGGCAGCGTATCTTCGCGGCGCGGTAGATCAGTGAGGTATACGACGATGTCCTCCCCTTCGGAGGACGGATCGACCGCCTCGATGACCTCTGCGAAGTCTGTTTGCTCGTCCGAGAGGTAGGGCTTGCTACGTACACACGTCGTCCACCGGCGCTCGAGGCGGTCACGGCTTCGCAGCCGTTGCGGCAGATACTTCGCTATGCGTTCCGCGAGAGCCGCAGCTTTGCCCGGTTCCGCGATCAACAGCACCGAGGCCTGCTCACCTACGGCACCAGATCGCTCTCCCTGAATGTGCTCATTTGTCTTCACCACCTTCACCTACCCGCCCGGACTTCCCCCAAACTCCTCGAATCCGTTGTCACTCCGAATCAATGACGGCGTGAGGTCGACCACCGGATGCACCAGGGACGCGCCATCGGCCGCGGCAACGAGACACGCCGCGCACCAAGACACACATGATCATTTCGAGTAGACACCAACCCGCCAATCAGCTCCAGCGCCGAACCACAACACTCCGCAGCAGTTCGCCGACTGAGTGCACTGCAGGAGGCGGTGTACACAGAGAAGCGCTGGAGAGACAATCAACTATGGACACCAACGCTTTCCCTGATATTCGGTGGGGTCACGATCGGCGGTTGCTCAAGAAGCCACTCAATGCCTTCGTATCATCGCGGATCGGGTCCTGGTATCTCCGGAAATTGACGCCGGTCGACCGAAAACTGCTCCTGCACAGCAAAGGTCGACGAACAATCTTCGGGCCGATGGGGGTGCCGTTGCTGTTGTTGACCACGACCGGAAGGAAAACAGGACAGCCCCGGACGACGCCTCTCACCTACATGCGCGAAGGGGACCGCTTATTTCTGGTCGGTAGTAATTTCGGGCGACCCCATCACCCCGCGTGGTCCGAGAACCTGTTGGCCAATCGGGAGGCGACGGTGACAATCGGAGGAGCCGAGATCCCTGTGAACACGACCTTGTTGACAGGGCAGGAGGCGGAGAACGTCTTCGAACAGTTCGTCGAATACAACCCTACGTACTCGGTGTACAAGACTCGCACGGCACGCAATCTTCGAGTGTTCGCTCTCGAACGGCGCCAAACCTGATTCCCCGCAACAAGAACAACCCCTTACTCCCGATCGGCCGGTATCGACTGAATCGCCCCGGCGAGTCCGGGGACTTCGATGTACCCCGAGTTTCGTGGAGTCGTCATCATTTACTTCAGGCTACGGGTTGACGTGTGACGTGTACTTTCTCGAACTCGATCGGTGTCAGCATCCCGAGGGCACTGTGCCGGCGTTGGCGATTGCGGAAGATCTCGAAATACTCGAACCGGGAGTCGACCAATTCGGTCCTCGTTTTCCGTCGTTCTCGATTCATGCGTTCGATTGCATTCTGCCCCAGAAAGATTCGATCACACCGTTGGCATAGCAATCGCCGATCGATCCCATAGACGGGATCAGCCCCTGAGTCGTGCGGGGTACATCAGTCCCCGGAAACTACGGTGCGATTCAGTGACACGGGTGCCGACGGTGATGGAGGCGGCGGCGGAGCGGTGTGTGGCTCATCGGTTGGACGTGTGCGTGCTCCCCGATGAGCCGTGCGCCCGTGGCCGGCAAGGAGTGAGCACCCGAACGGTATGAAGGACCGGCCGTCCGTATTGTGCGGGCTGTCAAGGGCTAGCTAGAAGTGTTGTGCAGCCGGCGAAGCGAACGCATCGATGTCGACGGGGGACCGAGTGGGTTGAGCAGCGGATCATCCGGCACGCGCTATTCGACTCTCGTCGTCCTTGTGTTCGGATCGGATTCCGGCGAGCCTCGATAGCTGGAATAGTCCCAGGTAGTGCGATTCGGCGTCTCCATGTCGTACAACTTCACATGCTTCACGTTTCCAACGAACGTGATCTGGGTAACAAACCGAGGTCGATGAGGAGACAGTGATGGATGTAATTGTGTGGGCTGAATCCGAGGAACGTGAGCGATGGTGGCGACAGGTCATGGGCGTCAGGCCCGTAGGCGAGCGTGACTTGGGGATGGAGGCCAGAAAGCTGACCACAAGTGGTTTTTCGGCGATACCGAGGACGCGCGAATCAGTAGTGCGATCAATTCGTGCCGTGGCCGCTGCCTGAGCACAACCACCTGGTGCGCATGCTCGGCGCGCTTCTGAGAATTGAATCTTTTGCTGTGCTGTCTTGTGCGAGTGAGTGATTCAGTTCCGGAAGGAGTAGTGAGACGTTGGTGAACGTGGTTCTGTTGCTCGTTATGCTGGGAGTGAGTCTGATCGTCGTGATGTACCTGGACTTCCAGTGGCTCCGAATGTCCTCGCGTGGCGAGCGTCGGCGACATGCTCGGCATACGCGGGTGGGATTGTCGAGCTGTAGACCTTCCCGCGGAACCTTGCGCCGATAGTCGGTCGTCTCGTGGTTGCTGGCGTCTTTCCTGCTGCAGTAGCGTTCTCGGGCGTGCCCAAATGAATCCTGGGTCCGGTGAGCGATTTTTTGTGAGAGTGCGGGTTTGAAGTTCGTTCGCGGACCGGCGGTTATTGGGACGCGGCGAATACAGTCCGAGCCTGCATTTGGCGTTGCGAATTGCCGCGTACTTGGAGGTAGAGAACGAGGTCGATTACAGGAGATCAACGTATTGAGATCGGGCCTTCATGGCATGTATGAGTAGCTCGTTTCCGCTGTCGAAGCGCAGCACAACCAGCTACGAGCTCCAGGAGACGCCCGTTCGGGTCGACGCCCAGCCGGAACTGGCGGGCAGGATTGTCGTGGTCCAGGTCGGCGACATAGACGTGGTGCTCTGCGGCGTAGATGCCGGCGTCTTCGCTGATTCAGTGTTTGAGTGCGGACTTATGTGCTTACAAGCGGCCTGGGTCCAGGCACGCGCTGCTTCTCGGATCGCTTCGGACCGGGAGACGTTCTTGTTCTGCGCGCGCGTTCAACGCCGCGAGTAACGCGGCGTCCATTCGTACGGGCACTTCGGCGCCGGGTTCGCCATCTACGAGCACCACTGATCTTCCCTCATGGTGAACTGTCGGGTGTCGTCACATGGTGAACTGTCGGGTATCGTCCGCAACCTCGGCGGCCCCACTTATGACTGTCGACGCTCCAGGTGCAAGGAGAATTGGTGGCGGGCCGGGGCATCCAGGGGTCGGTATCGAGCCGGCGGTCGACGGGTGCTCAACTGACGGGTAGTTCCGTAACTTTTTTCGAGAGGGCCCCACTAATGCGTATTGGAGTATCAGGCCCGCACGGGACCGGCAAGAGCACGCTGGTCGACGAGTTGTGTGGCCGCCTCGCGGGGCATATTCGGGTCGATGAACCGTATTTCGTGCTGGAAGAGGAGGGGCGCGAGTTCGAGTTTCCACCCTCGGCTGATGATTACCGTGCGCAGCTTCGTCGTTCACTGCGATTGCTGACTACACCTTCTTCTGGTGTTGTATTCGATCGCACGCCGCTCGACTTCCTGGCGTACTTGTCGGCGTGTGGTGTCGATCCGGAGGCAGAAGTTGAGGCGGCGATTGTGAGGTCCGCGCTGTGTACTCTCGACGTGCTGGTTGTGGTGCCGATTACCGTCGAAACAGTGCAGAAGTTGCCTGCGGTGGGGATGCCGGAGCTGCAGCGGGTGGTGAACGACGCGTTGCTGGATTTGGTGTACGCCGATCCGATGCAGGTGTGTGACTCCCTGGTAGTTGTCGAGCTTGATGGCCCACTCCGTGGGCGGGTCGACACGGTTCTCTCGGCTTTGCGGTGACACCGGAATCGTCGAGCTGGGTGCGTTCGAAAGATGCTGGCACTGAGTGTTACTCGTGATGATCGACCTGATGAAACTTCGATCTATGGCTGGCCGGTCTCTAGGATTGCAAGGGATCTGCGTCTTCTCGGGTGAGCTGGTGCTGCCGCCCCTTCAGTTTGCCGCCCCGCAGTGCGCTGCTCACCAACGCGCGTTCCCGGGCTTACTCTCTGGCGGAGGGTATCGAAAACAGGCATCTCGTGGCTCAGAGGAATCCTGAGAGCCGGTTGTCCTGGTAAGTTTCGTGAAACTGAGGAAACGGAGTCCAGCGTGACAGTCGCCGCGTACCCATCCTTTCTGTTGCGATTCTCGCTACGGTCGCACTTGTCGTGGCCGGATGTTCGTCGGGCTCCGAGACTGATTCGACGAACACCGTAACCGCCCGGCAGCCGCCCAACATCGACATAATCGCTGGTGCTCACCCCGAATCCCACGATGACCGATTCTTGTCCCACCTTCAGGCGATGGCGGCAGCCACTATCCCCGGGCCATGTCGACAAACTTGGACAGGTGAAGTTGGTGCGCCACAGTGATTGTCGCGGTCGGACCGTTACGGTGCTTACCCAGAATCAGGTCGGCTTCACCGCCACGGGGGTCGTCTCGCTCGGTCGCGTCGGGGCGGTACAGCAGGATCACCATGTCGGCGTCCTGCTCGAGGGAACCGGACTCACGAAGGTCGGCGACCTGGGGACGCTTGTCGGTTCGCTGCTCGGGACCACGGTTGAGCTGACAGATCGCGACAACCGGAACTTCGAGCTCCTTCGCCAAAAGCTTTAGGCTACGGGAGAATTCGGAGACTTCCTGCTGACGGGACTCGACCTTTTTACCCGAGCTCATCAGCTGGAGGTAGTCGATGACGATCAGGCGAATGTCGTGTTTCTGCTTGAGCCGCCGCGCTTTTGCGCGAATTTCCATCATAGTGAGGTTGGGGGAGTCGTCGATGAATAGCGGCGCCTCACTGATCTCACTCATACGACGCGCGAGCTTGGTCCAGTCGTCGTCGGTCATCTTTCCGGAGCGCATGTCACCGAGCTTGATCTTTGCCTCCGCCGACAGCAGACGCATGACGATCTCGGTTTTGCTCATTTCCAGGGAGAACATGACGCTGGCCATGCCGTGCGTGATGGAGCAGGAACGCAGGAAATCCATTCCGAGCGTGGAATTGTGCGTCGGGACCATCGAATGACCGGCCAGGTACATGTGGTCGGCGTTGTCGACCTCGACGCAGCGAACCGGAACACTCGCAATTGGCCGAACATCGACAATGTAGCGCGATCCGCTGCGCGCAGTGCTCTTACTCGCTCGACGCTCCTTGTGCAGCATCGCTTTCCGCGTAAGACCGAACACTTCGTCATCAGTCGAGAAGGTCAAGGTGAATGCAGTCGACGAAGCCTCGGTGCGACCGGGGACTCGCTTTGTGCTCATTTGGCAGCGATAGCCAAGACTGACCACTAATTCCTGGGCGTCGCGGACGAGGCGCCCGTTGGTTACCGAAAACTGAACGGAGCCACCGGCAGTCACAGTTCCATCAGTGTCGAGAAGTCCCGCAAGAACCGCACGACGCTGCGCCTCGGACCCGCGGAGATACTGGACAGGGATGTGCTTGTTGCCTAGAACACCGACCGTACGTAGGCGTCCTTGAACCGTGCCGTACTCGTTGCGGCACTTCTGGCACAATCGCAGCCCGATAGAAGGTCCACCACAGTGCGAACAGGTTGGCGCAGGTACAGGGTCAGACATGAAACGTGCTTTGCCGCCGCATGATTGACCACACGTACGCACCTGACTGGTGAACGGCACGAAACTCTTTCCGCACACAACACAATCGCGCGGAGCGACGGGATCTTCCGGTGCCAATTTAAGGCTGTACCGCAAATGCGCCGACTTGGACGGAACTGCAACCAGGCCTTCGGCCTCGATCAACATAATGATCTCGGGATCAGCAGTGGTGAATTGTGCGCAGGCAGTAGAACCGTCACCTAGCCAAGCGCCAAGTGTGTAGGGCGGGACAAGGAGATCCTGCGTTGGTAGGTCGAGCGGCTTGGCATTCACGACAGAGTGATTAACGCGGCCATCCGCCGTTGCGCATCGCACCGTAGATGCGATCTCCGCCGTGGTTCGGACCTCGGCGAATGTCTTTTGATTCTTGTAGCGGTTGTACCCCGTCGCCGCTTGCTGCGCCGAACGGCGCGAAGCACGCGTCTCCGTCAACCACTGATGCTGCTCGTCGGCCACCAACACAGTTCCGTCGGAAAACTCGACCTCATAGCAAGGGCGGTCGACCATCACGTCGGTAGCGGCAACAACCCGCGTCGGCTTGCCTTGGTTGTCGATCAACAGATCGCCGACAGCAACGTCACCCATCGTGGTCCAGCCACTGGGGGTCGCGAGGGGAGTGTCGAGGGCAAGAGCCTTGCCCACACCAGGACGGGCCGCGACGATGATCATCTGACCAGCGTGAAGGCCGTTGGTGATCTCGTCGAGATCCTTGAATCCGGTAGGCACACCGAGGGAGATTCCGCCTCGGCTGGCGATGGAGTCGATCTCGTCCATCGTGGGCTGAAGGAGCTCGGTGAGGGGTACGAAGTCTTCGGTGGTGCGGCGCTCGGTGACCTCGAAGATCTCGGCCTGAGCGCGGTCGACAACCTCGGCCACGTCCTGGCCCTCGGTGCCGGCGTAGCCGTACTGGACGATGCGAGTACCGGCGTCGACCAGACGACGCAGCACGGACTTCTCGGCCACGATCTCGGCATAGAAGGCAGCGTTGGCGGCAGTGGGCACTGTCTGGGTCAGCGTCACCAGGTAGGCGGCACCGCCGATACGGCGGAGCTCACCTCGACGGTCGAGCTCGGCGGAGACCGTCACCGGGTCGGCGGGCTCACCTCGGCTGTAGAGGTCCAGGATCACGTCGTAGACGGACTGGTGGGCGGGCCGGTAGAAGTCACCGGGACGCAGTACCTCGAGGACATCCGCGATGGCGTCCTTGCTCAGCAGCATGCCGCCGAGCACCGACTGCTCGGCAGTCATGTCCTGAGGTGGCTGGCGTCCGAACTCCTGATCGGGCTCGGCCTCGGGAGGGCCCGGGTAGTCCGGCCCTGAGAAGTCGGAAGGTCCTCGATCATCTACAACAGCCACAAGCGAGACCTTCCCGTAAAACACTCGACGACACTGCCAGAAACCGCAGCGCCCTCATCATTTGTACCTGCCCCCACCGACATCCCCTAGCCGCATTCGGCCGGACTGTAGATAGACGCCGAGATGACGTTAGGGACTAGTAGGTCTGCATACAAACCGGACTGTGGATAAACCTGTGGATGCTTTGTGGAAACTCCCGCCCCACGGTGTGCACCGCCTGTGGAGCATTTGGGGACTACTTTGCCTAGCAACCACAAAAGACCAGGTAGATGGCTATCCACAATTTCACAGGCCTGTTGATGAAAATAGTTTTTCCACAGTCGGCGCGTCGGCGTGTCGGGCGTGTTGCCTCGCCCGATTCGTCACCGATCACCGAAGTCGAACATCACAGTGTGAGAGTTATCCCCAGGTCCGATTCGGGACCCTCGCGCGCGGCTAAGCAGTCACGCGCAACCTCGAAACAAAACGTCGGGCCCCACACACCGAAGTGTGCGGGGCCCGACGAGACGAACAGTCGACTATGCGCCGACGACGTTCAGGTTGAACTTGGCAACCACATCGGGGTGCAGGTTCACGACCACGGCGTGCTTGCCCGTGTTCTTGATGTGAGCCTTCGGCAACACGATGGAGCGCTTGTCGACAACCGGTCCACCGGCAGCCTTGATCGCAGCAGCGACGTCAGCGACGGTAACCGAACCGAAGAGCTTGCCCGAGCCACCGGCGGTCTTGACCGTCAGCGTTACGGACTCGAGGCCCTCGATAGCTGCCTTGAGCTCCTTGGCGTGATCCAGGCCGCGCACAGCGCGCGCTTCCTGTGCACGACGGATGCCCTCGACCTGCTTCTCGGCGCCACGGGTGGCGACGATTGCCAGTCCGCGGGGGAGCAGGTAGTTACGGCCGTAGCCGTCCTTGACCTCCACGGTGTCGCCAGGCGCACCGAGGTTGTCCACGTCAGCGGTGAGGATGAGCTTCATGTTCTTTCCTCCCTTTCCTTAGCGAGCCACGGTGGCGTAAGGCAGCAGTGCTACCTCACGTGAGTTCTTGACGGCAATGGCAACGTCGCGCTGGTGCTGGACGCAATTGCCGGTGACACGGCGAGCACGGATCTTTCCGCGATCGCTGACGTACTTACGCAGCAACGTCGTGTCCTTGTAGTTGATCTGCGTGTTCTTCTCTTTACAGAAGGTGCAGACCTTCTTCTTCATAACCTTGTCGCGCAAGGGCGGCTTCGGCATGTCTTTGCTCTTTTCTGGATGTTCCTGATCAGGTACGGATCAGAAGGGCGGTTCGTCGCTGCCCGCACCACCGAAGGAGCCCGAAGCCTGAGGCGCACTGCCCCAAGGATCGTCTCCACCCGAAGGTGCAGCGCTCGGACGTCCGCCACCCGATCCGCCGGAGGAACCGCCGAAGTTGCCGCCTCCACCGCCGCCACCACGGTTGGCCTTGTTGACCTTTGCCGTGGCGTACTTCAGTGAAGGACCGATTTCATCGACTTCGAGCTCGACGACAGTTCGCTTTTCGCCCTCGCGAGTTTCGTACGAACGCTGCTTGAGCCGGCCGCTCACGATTACTCGTGAGCCACGGGTCAAGCTCTCCGCGACGTTCTCGGCTGCTTCGCGCCAGATGTTGCAACGCATGAACAGTGCATCGCCGTCTTTCCATTCATTGGAATTCCGGTCGAAGGTGCGGGGCGTGGAAGCAACCGTGAAGTTTGCAACCGCGGCACCCGCCGGGGTGAAACGAAGTTCAGGATCAGCCGTCAGGTTTCCGATGACGGTGATGATGGTGTCGCCAGCCATGTGGTTCCTCCTGCATTGATGTAAGACCGTTGGGCGCGAGAGTAGAGCTCGCTACCGACAGTAATTACTTGTTGTGGCGCAGAACCTTCGTGCGCAGAACCGACTCGTTCAGACCGAGCTGACGATCGAGCTCAGCGACGGTGGCGGGAGTGGCGTTGATGTCGATCACCGCGTAGATACCTTCAGCATGCTTCAGGATCTCGTAGGCGAGACGACGCTTACCCCAGACATCGACCTTGTCGATCGTGCCGCCGTGCTGGCGCACAACATTGAGGAACGTATCCAGTGAAGGAGCGACAGTGCGCTCGTCCAGGCTGGGGTCAAGGATGACCATCAATTCGTAATGACGCATAAGACCTCATCACCTCCTGTGGACTAAGTGAAAACGGCCACGGACTATCCGTGGCAGGAGGGTCGTTGCGTCAGCAACCCTCGTAGGTTACACGAGGGGCCTTGACCAGGGAAATCGTCCCGGCTCTCCGGGAAGATCACCAGGTCGATACGCGACGCGTGGTGCAGACACGTCGCCCCGCGAGCCACTCCGCCCCCTAGGGTGAGAATCATGCGAACAGACCGCAAGACCCCGGCGTCGATCCTGGCGTTGGTCGTCGGATTGTGCGGCCTGACGCTGGCACTGGGCTATTTCAACAAGGCCAGATGCGGCGGCGCACCGTTCGCTCCCGACGGCCGAAGCCTGAACTTCGACGTCAACAAGAACATCGACGTCTGCTACTCCGACATTCAGTTGCTCTGGCTCGGACGAGGTATCGATCAGCATCTGTTCCCCTTCGTCACCGGAGGGATAACGCCCGAAGGATTCCTGACCGGCGGAACCGTCGAATACCCGGTACTCAGCGGAATTCTGATGTGGCTGGGCGGTATCGGCTCACACACCGACACGGACTTCCTTCTGCACTCGGCACTGATCCTGGCTCCTTTCGGACTGCTCACCGCGTGGATGCTCGGCAAGATGAGCGGCGCGTACGCGCTGGTCTGGTCGGCAACACCGCCGCTGGTCCTGTACGCATTCCACAACTGGGAGCTCCCGGTAGTAGCCACCAGCGTCGGCGCGATCTTCCTGATGACGTTCGAGCGGATCCCGCTACGAACTCGCGCGATTCTGGCGGCGGTCATCCTGGCGATCGGCTTCTGCTTGAAGCTGTACCCGGGAATGTTCGTACTGCCGCTCATGGCCTACGTGCTCCTACGCGGCACCGAAAGCAAGCGTTACGACGTTCGTGGAGCGCTGATGACGGCGGGTGCGGCGATCGCCACCGTCGTCCTCGTCAACCTGCCGTTCGCCCTCATCTCGTACGAAGGCTGGCGCGCGTCGTTCAGCTTCCAGGAGAAGCGAAGCGCCGACATCACCACCAACTCGCTGTGGTTCTGGGGGTTGCGACCCTTCTACGGTTTCGGAGTTCGCGAACTCAACGCCGATTACGACGCACTGGTGAGCATCCTGTCCCCGGTCATGATCCTGTTGTCGTTCGCGCTCGCGATGTATCTGGGTTGGCGTCGCTACGTCCGCGACGGCTACTTTCCGTGGATTGCAGTCAGTGCCGCGATGCTGTGCGGATTCGTGTTGCTGCACAAGGTCAATTCACCGCAGTACACCCTGTGGATCCTGCCGTTCCTCGTTCTGTTCAAGATCCGGTGGTTCTGGATCGTCGCCTATCTGATCGTCGATGCAGCGTTGGGCGTCGGCGTCTTCCGGTACTTCTACCAACTGGACATGAATCTCGATCCGAGCAAGTACGAGGCCGTCGTCCAGGCGAGCGTCTGGGGTCACGTCATCCTGCTCGCCGTATTCTTCTTCCTGTTCTTGCGAGTCCCACTGCGTTATCCACTTGCCGGCGGGACCGATCAGATTGCCAACTCCGACAACAACCTTCCGACTCACTTACGGGAGCACGCCTGATGACTGCATCGTGGTTCGAATCACCGACGTTGACCGGTGATCGAGTACGACTCGAACCCCTGAGCGTCGCGCACACCGACGCACTGCTCGCGGCCGCCGACGACCCGGCGATCTTTCTCTGGACCGCGGCGCCGATCACCGATCGGGAACAGGCACAGAAGTACATCGCTGCAGCCACCGACGACCCGAATCGGATCGCCTTCGCGCAGGTGAGCATCGCGACGAACGCCGTGGTCGGCACGACGTCCATGTACCAGATCGACCCGGTAAACCGCAGTCTTGCAATCGGATACACGTGGTTGTCGCGATCGGTTCAGGGAACCGGGATCAATCCCGAATCGAAACTGCTCCTGCTTCGCCATGCCTTCGACCAGCTCGAAGCCGTACGCGTCGAATGGCACACGGACGAGTTCAACGAACAGTCCAGGGCGGCGATCGCAAAGCTCGGCGCTCAGTTCGAGGGCCTGCTGCGCAAGCACCGACGCCGCGCCGACGGCAGTTGGCGTACAACAGCACTGTTCGCGATGACCGACGACGATTGGCCGACCATCGCGCCTCAACTGGAGACACGTACCCGAAACTAGCCATCACCTGCACTCTTCGGCGAAGTCCATGCCAAGATTCACCTCATGAGCGATCAGGGTGGGTACGGGTACCAGGGCAATCAGAATTGGCAGCCGGCTCCGTACGGGCAGCCTGATCCGTACGGCAGGCGGCCGACGAACACGCTCGCAGTACTCGCTCTCGTCTTCGCGTTCCTCATCGCGCCGTTGGGGATCGTCTTCGGGCACATCGCACGCGGCCAGATCAAACGAACCGGCGAAGAAGGCGACGGACTTGCTCTTGCCGGACTGATCATCGGCTACATCTTCACCGCACTGGGCATCCTGGCCGTGGTGGTGTGGATCGCGTTCTTCGGGTTGCTCGCTGCCGCTTTCGGCAACGCCGCGAACGAGGCGAGTTCGCGGAGTTTCACCTACACGACGCCGTACTCGTACTCCACGACCACGACTCGGGCGCCGAGTGCACCCACCACAGCGCCGAGAACGACGACGCCCCCACGCGTCACGACCTCTGTCGGTCCAGCGCCTACCGTCTCCGGCACCGACCGTCAGGGCTTCATCTCCGGCGGTCCCAGTTGCAACTCCACCAATCCTGCCGTCGCCATTGCCGTCACGACCGGATCACGAATCGTCATCTGCGAAACCGGAGTCGGCCGTTACTACTACAAGGGTCAGCGGCTGAGCGACGGCGCCACCATCGAACTCGACGATCCGACCCCCACCGGCAACGGATTCACCGTCACCAACAAGGACGTCACATACAAGCTCACCTCCGGCGGACTGGTGATCACCGGCAGCGGAGGCGAGCTGGGTAGGGAAGCCGCCATCGAGTTCTGGATGAACTGACCCACGTCAGCCGGCGCACGGGTCCTGGTAGGGAACACCGGGCAGGTAACGCTCCCATTCGGCTTCCGTGATGGGAGATCCTGCGGTGCGGCACAATCGATCAACGACGCTGTCGGGGTCGATTCCCCACAAGCGAACGGTCTTGTCCGACCCACTGCCCGCGATCATGTCACTCTCGCCGGCGAACTGAGCGTCGTTGACGCGACCTGGATAGGCGGACAGTGTCGCAAATCGTGTTGACCGCGAGGGGGTCTCGATGTCCCAGAGCCACACGGTTCCGTCGCCGACACCGGCAGCGAGCCGATCACCGGCGCGGTTGAACGAGATCGAATAGATTGCGCCCTCGGGGCCGACAAGACGAGCGAGTTCCTCGGGTGCCGACGGAGTGCGTACGTCCCACACGGCGACACCGTGATCCGCGCTTCCGGCGGCCAACAGAGTTCCGTCGGCACTGAAAGACACTGCTAGTGCGTAACTTTGGAACCCGCCCACCGTTGCCGCCACCCTGGGCGACGCTGGGTTCGACACATCCCACAGATCAACGTCATTCTTGGCGTTCGCGATCGCCAGTATGTCGGCACCCGGTTGAAATGCCATCATCTGCGGGTAAGAGCCGACATCGGTCAACGACAACAGTTTCGGGGCCGACGGATCGGCGACATCGACCAAGGCCACACTGTTGTCGTCCTGCGAGGACACTGCCAGCAGATCTCCGCCCGGATTCAGGGCGACAACCGCCACGATGCCCTTCACGTACACAGCGGGTTCGCTGTAGATCCGTGGCGACGCCGGATCACTCAGGTCCCAAAGATAGGCACCGCCACCGCCGGTGCCGCTCACAGCCAGGTTCCCGTCTGCCGATACCGCCGATGCTCCGCTGAAAGTGTCGGCCCCTTGCGGTTTCAACTCCGGCATCATCGCGGGGCGATCGAGATCCTCGGTGTTCCACGCCAACATCGCGCCACCCCTGGCGCCGACGCCGGCCACCAGACGCGAGCCGTCCGCGGCAAAGGGACTGGTGAAGATCGTGTCCCGAGCTCCCGCCCAGACCGGACCCGGTAGAGCCCACACGCGAGTCACACCGTTGAGTCCCCCGGTGACCAGGTTGCGGCCGTCGTCGCTGAAGTCGACGGTGGTCACCGCCCCACTGTCCGGAAGTGTTTCGATCAACGCCCCGGTTCGCGGGTCCCACACGCGTACGGAGTTGTCGGAACTTCCTGCAGCAAGTCGTGTTCCGTCTTTGCCGTAGTTGAGTTCGTTGACGTAACTGGAGAATCCCGTCAGTGCCGGCAGGGGAGCCGGGCGCGCCGGATCGCTCATGTCCCACCGAACCACCTCCCTGCCAGTGGTTCCCGCCGCAAGCTCACGTCCGTCCGGACTGAAGGCGACGCCGAGGTAGTGAACGGTAGTGCCGTTGGGCTCGGTCGCGAAGATCGGCGCCGATTCCTCACCCCACTTCGCGACATCCCACACACGCAGTGTCGCTTGACGCCCGCCCGCCACGAGGAACCGTCCGTCGGGGCTGAACGTCGCGGTGACGATGCCGTCAGCTGGGTGCGGAAGAGCTGGCAAAGCAACGGCATTCGTGGAGCTGTCGATGTTCCATCGCAGGACGTCGGGCGTCGAGGTACCGGCGACCAATTTGGTTCCGTCGGGGCTGAACTCCATGTCCTGCACTACGCGTTCACCGTCGACGGGCAGTGTTCCACGTACCGGATTTTTCGGATCCGACACGTCCCAGAGTGCAGCGCCGCCGGCACCACCAGCGGCAAGCAGCCGGCCGTCCGGACTGTAGGCGACAGCAAAGAGAGCCGTGCCCTCCGCGACTCCGAGGAACTCCGCCTGCGGAACGGCTGAGGCCACTCCGTCCACCATCGGATACAGTCTGACCTTTCCGTCCGAACTGCCTACCGCCACAACAGTTCCGGCTGGGTTGATCCGGGCCTTCATCGCGCCGGGTGGTCCGATGATGCGGGTAGCCGAATGAACGCCGGACGCATCCAGCAATGCCGAGCGGGCTTCGGTCGTCTCGTTGACCGCAAATGCCGCCAGAGCAAGCTGCGACGCCAGCGACGGATCCCGCTCACGCATCCTGATCGACTCGGTGGCTACCTGACGCGACATCGCCTCGTCGCGCGCGGTATCTGCTTGGACGCGTTGACGATTCGCGCCGATACCGGCGACGGTGGCGACCACCGCCAACACGAGAGCGATCACCGACGCAGCTGCCAACGCGGTCACGAGTCGTCTCAGCACGCGCGTGCGTCGGCGATCGGCAAATTCCTGCTGATCACGATGCTCGATACTCGCGGCGAGGTACGCGCGCTCGGTGGCGTTGAGGTCGGCGGAGCGGGTCTGGCTCGGTTCGAGTGGGAGCCCGAGTTCGCCCGAACGCAGCCATTCTTCCGTCAGGTGAAGACGGGCGGGTCCGAGCAGTGCGCCCGGGTCGCGTCCACTGTCCTCCCACACCTGCGCCGCGTACGTGAACCGGCGATGCACCGCCAGACCGGCACGGTCCGAGTCGATCCAATCGCGGAGCCGACTCCACGCGGACAGCAACACCTCGTGCGAAACCTCGACGGTCTCCTCGTCGACGGTGAGAAGTCGCCGCAAGGCGAACCGGTCGATGACGGTGTTCACGTCGTCGACGTCGTCCCCGAGGAAGAGTTCGGTGCGCGGTGCGCGCCGACGCGTCTGCGTCACTTCGTCGACGTTGACCAAGCGCAGGAAGATCCTGCGCGCCAACTGCTGCTGCCGCTCCGTCAGCTCGCCGTACACTTCCTCGGCGCTCTGCTGGACGGCTCCGGCGATCCCGTCGGTGGCGTAATAGTCCGAGACGGTCAGCGTTTTACGCGTCGACCGTTGCCAGGTCCCCAACAGTGCGTGTGACAGCAAGGGCAAAGCGCCGGGGTCGCTGGCCGTGCGCGAGCCGCGTGGTGTCAGCTCGCCGACCAGAACCTGAACCAATTCGCTCTGCACGGTCATCCCGGCCTTGACCGCCGGCTCGACGATCACCTCGCGCAACTGCTCTTCGGTCAGCGGCCCGACCACCATCGGCGAGTCGTCGAGCAGTGGCACCAAAAGCGGTTCCTTCGCCGCGAGCCCGTAGAAGTCGGCACGCATGCCGATGACGACAATGGTGTTCTCACCGAGTTCCGCGAGAGTCTGCAGTATTTCCTCGCGACGATCACCGTCGCATTGCGTCCACAGTTCCTCGAACTGGTCGAGGATCAAGACTGTTGGTTCGCCTGAAATCGACGGGATTCCTCCCGTACCCGGCTGCAGGATTTCCACGCGCCAGCCGTCGAACCGTGGATCGTCCCCGGCGATCTTGGGGGCGAGCCCGGCCCGCAGCAACGACGACTTACCCGAGCCGGAAGCACCGATCACCATGAACTGACGGCGCCCGTCACCCTGTATCGCCGACGCCACCCGTTCCGCCAAGTTGGCAGTGAGTTCGTCTCGACCGAAGAACCACTCGGCGTCCTCCTGCCGGAACGATTCGAGACCTCGATACGGAACGGTGGCGTCGCCGCGTCGTCTGGCCGTCAGTTGTCTCACTCGTTGCACCGCACTGATCCAGAGCTGCCGCTCATCCTCTGAATCGACACCACAAGCCTCGAGGAGCGCGAAAAACATCGGTGTACTCGCCGGCGTCGGCAGGTGTTGGCCGGCAAACCATCCGCTGACGGTTCCGTGCAAACCGCCCGACCGCTCGACGGCGTCACGGACCGTCAGTCCGGCTGCATTCCGCAGCGCAGTGAGCGCCTCAGCAAACTGCCCACGCGACTCGATTTGGGCGGGATCGACCTGATTGTGCGTACCGGCTTCCGCCTTCGAGTTCATAGCGACGCACTCTATCGGAGCAGGTAGGGGATTTGTCTGGTGTATGGACTCTGTATCGAGAGAGTTGCGACGGTTCCGCTGAGACACCTCCGTCGAAATACTCGATCTCAGTCGCGCCCGAAGTCAGCAGCCCTTCTGCAAATACGGCAGTCGACGCCCATTCCCTCCGTCGAAAGGCGCTACTCGCATGTCTGCAATCGGCATTTCTTCGAAGATCGAGGCAAACGTGTCCCGAGTCGGCAACCCCAAGCACGGCAAGCACAAGCCGAAGCTGAGCGTCCGCGAGATCGAAGTCCTTCTTGCCTGGCTTCGTTCGGATTCCAAGTCCGAGGTCGCCGAGACACTCGGCCTACGCGTCAGCACCGTGAACACACACATCACTCGGATCCGCACGAAGTACAGCGACGTCGGGCGGCCCGCACCCACGAAGGCAGCGTTGTTCGCCCGCGCGGTCCAGGACGGGTACACCACCCTCGACGAGTGGTGAACTCAGACCGTGACGGGTTCCGGTTCCTTCGCCTTGGACGGCTTCAGCCAACCGGGTAGCCAGGCAGGCTGTTTGTCCGGCGCCTGATCGAGAACGCCGCCCGCCGGATCGTCGATGAACCCGTATCGCACGAGGTCTTCCGACGGCCGGTAAATCTGCCGCAGCACCAGCGCGCACAGAACCAGCACCGCGATGTCCCGGATCACGACGGTTCCGGTGAACCACTGCTCCGGCAGACCCTTGTTGGACACCCCGAGGTAATACATCATTCGTGGAACCCAGACCAGGGCGTCGATGGTCATCCACGCAAGCAACAGCCTGCGGTGCGGCAACGCCAACACGGCCAGCGGCACCAGCCACAGCGAATACTGCGGGCTCCACACCTTGTTGGTGATCAGGAAGCCCGCGACGAGCAGGAAGCACAATTGCGCTACGCGCGGACGACGCTGCGCCGTCAGGGCGACGTAGCCGACACCGATGCAGACGGCGACAAACAGTAGCAGAGAGACGGCGTTGAGATTCGACGGCGACTCACCTTGCGCGAGGGGACCGTCGAGGCCCTTCCACGACGTGAACGACGCGATCACGTTGTAGAGGGAATCCGGATCAGCCCCGCGCTCGGAGTTGAGACGGAAGAACTCGTACCAACCGTGGGGGTACAGCGCGGCGATCGGCAGGTTCACCGCAAGCCAGGCCGCGACGGCGCTGAGCGCGGTCACCAGCCAGTCCCGCGTCTTGCCCGCACGCAGACACAAGACGAAAAGCGGTCCGAGTAGGAGCAGCGGGTAGAGCTTCGCGGCGCCGCCGAGGCCGAGCAGAATTCCCGCGAGTACCGGACGCTTGCGTGCCCACGCCAACAACCCGCCGGCCGCGAACGCCGTCGCCAGCGGATCGAAGTTCGTGAACACGTGCACGATCACCAACGGGGAACAGGCGATCAGCGCGCCGTCCCACACTCGTCGTCCGGCCAGCAGGGTGCTCGCCCACACAGTGACCAGCCACGCCAACGCCAACCCGAATGCGACGACGTTGAAATAGAGCGCCACCTGAATCGCGCCCGGCAGCCAGGTGATCGAATCCCACGCCTTGGCGACTTTCATTGCGCCGTACTGATAGAGCCCCGAGATGACCGGATACTCCATGTACCGCATCTGGATCGAACCGTCGCCGCGCACTTCTTCCCACGACGTCTTGTACGGGAATGCTCCCTGATCGAGGCGTTCGGCTCCGTACAGCGGAACGGTGTCGGAGTAACACATCGCCACGTACTGACGGCTGCCGCTCCAGTCGAGGCCGACCTGCCCGCTCTCGCCGACCGGCGACTGCTGAATACAACCGGCCTTCGCGAACCAGCCGAAAGCCAAGAACACCACGGCGAGCAGGAGGATCACTCGCATCGGTGTGAAGAAGCGGGTGCGTCCGATCAGTGCGTGACGACCTACCGGACCGCCGACGGTTCCCGACAGCGCAGACACCAACGCGTCGTTGCGACTGGGAACGTCCCGCCAATCCGCCGAACGAAGATCTTCGGCCAGCGGAGCGGGGGAGGTCGGTTCGGCATCATCAGCATTCGCGGCCACTCCGCGAGGTTACCGTCTTTCGAACCGACCACCCTCCAACTACTGGCCGGGGCTCACACCTGCCGGTTCTTCCTCGGTGGTCTCGCCTGCCCCTGGTACCTGCGGCGTGGTTGTCGTCGGCCGGGAGATGCCAGGAATCGGGATGGTGATGCCCGGCAGAACCTCGACCTGCGTCGTCGTCACCACAGGCGGCGGAGTGGTTTCCGTCGTCGTCGGTGTGGTGGTCGGCGGCGCCGACGTCTTGGGCGGTGCGGGAGCCGTGTACTCCGGAACACCACCGGCTTGGCCGTTGATCTTGCCCGGCGTCGGGAACTTCTCGTTGTCGGTGCCGTCGAGGGCGCCGTCCATCGTGTCCTTCCAGATGTCCGAAGGCAGACCCGAGCCGTAGATCATCGCGCCACCGGAATTGGTGATCGCTTCACCGTCGGGCGTTCCGACCCAGACCGCGGTCGAGAGTGACGGCGTGTAGCCGACCATCCACGCGTCCTTGTTGGCTCCGGTGTCACCGAGCTGCGCGGTGCCTGTCTTCGACGCCGACAGACGTCCGCCGGCCAGGTTGTGACCGCGTGAGTACGCCGCGATCGGCTGCATCGCAGCCGTCACGTTGTCCGCCACGGCAGCGTCGATGCGGTCCTCACCCGCGGGTGCGCCGCGGTCCAGCAGCACGGTGCCGTCGGCCGCGACGACCTTCTGCACGAAGTGCGGTGCGTGATACGTGCCGGACGCGGCGAGCGTCGCGTACGACGACGCCATGTCGAGCACGCGGGCCTGGTACTGGCCGAGCACGATGCCGTTGTTGGGACCGGAACCGTCAGCCTCGGTGAGCGACGGGCCGACGCCCGGGATGTCCTTCGGAATGCCTGCCTTGTGAGCGATGTCCGCGATTTCCTGCGGGCCGTTGCCATCGAGGCTGAGCATCTGGCGGTAGAAGCTGGTGTTCAGCGAACGCTTGAGTGCTTCGGCGATGGTGCAGGTGCCGCAGCTTTCACCTTCGACGTTGCCGATGGAGATGCCGTTGACGGTCAGCGGCGAGCTGTCGTACATCTGCGAGAGCGGAATTCCCTGATCCAGGGCGGCTGCGAGACCGAACACCTTGAACGAGGAACCGGTCTGCAGTCCGGCATTCGCGAAGTCGTATCCCGCGCCGTCCTCACCGCCGTAGTACGCCTTGACCGCTCCGGTCTTCGGATCGACCGAGACCACTGCGGTGCGCAGGTTCTCCGGCTCACCCTTCATGTTGGAACGCGCTGCCTCGACCGCTGCGGCCTGCGCCTGCGGGTCGATGGTCGTGGTGATCTGCAGACCCTCGGTGTTGAGCAACTGCTCGCTGATTCCGGCGTCGCCGATCTCCTTGAGCACCTGACGCTTGATCAGGCCCTCGGGTCCGGTCGAGCCCTGGCTGCTGTTGTCGACCTGGGCGAGCGGGATGTAACCGGGGTACTGCATCGGCGTGCGCGCAGCCTGATCCAGCGTGCCTGCAGACACCATGCCGTCGAGCACGTAGTCCCAACGAGACTTCGCACCGGTGGGGTTGGTTTCGGGATCGAGGAGCGACGGAAGCTGAATCGACGACGCCAGGACGGCGCCTTCCTCGATGGACAGCTGGTCGACGGGCTTGCCGAAGTAAGCCTTGGAAGCTGCGCCGATGCCGTAGGCACCACGACCGAAGTAGATGGTGTTGAGGTACGCGGCGAGGATGTCGTCCTTGGACCATTCGTTTGCCATCTTCGAGGAAAGAACGAGTTCCTTCATCTTTCGCGTCAGCGAACGCTCCGAGCCGACCAGCGCCTTCTTCACGTACTGCTGCGTGATGGTCGAGCCACCACCCGCGCTGTCGCGACCGAGAACGTTGTCTCGGGCTGCGCGTGCGAAACCGGAGATCGAGAAGCCGGGGTTCGAGTAGAAGTCGCGGTCTTCCGCGGCCAGAACGGCGTTACGAACGTGCATCGGCACCTGATCGAGCGAGACCTCGACGCGGTTACCGTCGGGCGGGACGACGGTGCTGATCACCGTGGTCCCGTCGGCGGCAAAGACCGTCGCCACCTGGTTGGTCTTGAGGTCACCGGGCTTGGGGACGTCCTGCACGATGTACGCGGCCATGAAGGCAAGAACGGGCAGAACAAGACCGAGCGCCACCAAGACGTAGGCCGAGCGGCGAACTGTGCGCCACTTGGACTTCTTCTTCACGGTGCTCTTTCTTCCCTTCGGGGGTTGTCCGTCATTGCCACCGCCACCGGAGCCACCTGTCGGCGGCTTCGTCGGAGGAGGTCCGACCGGCGGGCGGGTGCCCGCGTTGGTACGAGTGGTCGCTGCTGCTGCTGCGACGCGCTGGGTCGGTTCGTTTCCCTGAGCGCCAGCGGCGCGATCCCGTCCCGCGCGATCCTGTGGCGGCGGGCCGGAAGGTCGCCCCTGCGACGGACGACCCTGCGGCGGGGGTCCGGCGGGACGGCCCTGAGGAGGCGGGCCGGAAGGTCGGCCTTGCGGCGGACGACCCTGCGGCGGGGGTCCCATCGGGCGACCTTGCGGCGGACGACCCTGAGGGGGTGGGCCCATCGGAGGCCGACCCTGGGGCGGCGGACCCTGCGGTGGTGGACCCATGGGACGTCCCTGCGGCGGACGACCCTGAGGAGGTCCGGCGGGGCGGTTGGGACCGACGGGACGGCCACCCGGGTTGTTGCCTCCCGGGTTGTTGTTGCTGGGGGAACTCACGAATCAAATCTCCAGTGGTCACGGACCGATCACGTGCAGACTTCGATCGGGCCCTTCTTCGGGTGTGGCGTTACTCGCTGGCGGTGCGCCGGCTTGGTGGGCGTGCTCGCCGCGGTCGCGGCGGCGCAGGTACTGCGCCGAGCACATAGGACTGCACCAAGTGGTTCCAACTGCAGGTACGGCACACCTCTACAACGTGCACCGTGAACTCCTCTGCTGTTTCCGCAAGCCGAGCGAGCTCGTCCGAGGTTCGAGCGGATCCCGAAACTTGGCCGAGCTTGTCGCCGAACACCCAGGACACGAGCGTCAACTGTTCCTTGCGGCAGATGGGGCAGACGACGTCGCTGCCCCGGCCGTGGAACTTCGCGGCTCTGAGTAGGTACGGATCGGCGTCACACACTTGCTTGACGTCGGTCCTACCCGCAGACACTTCGGCCAGCACAGACCGACGCGCGAGCGCGTAGTCCACAACTTGCCGCTGTATCCGCACCTGACCAGCGTACGTGCGTCCGCGCCGCGACGGACGGTTCGGGAGGGTCACGATGAACACATTTCGGGGGCCGGGGGCATGTCGACCAGCCATTACGATCACTTCCTGTGAAGTCTTCCCGTTCTCCGATGACGCGTGCTCGTGATCTCGATCGCGTCGAAACGTGCAATGTATTGGAAGCTGCATACGCCGAAGGGCAGTTGAGCGCGGAGGACTACTTCGAACGGACCGAGAAGGCGAAGTCCGCGAAGACCCTGCTCGAGCTCGCGCGCCTGGTCAACGATCTGCAGGTGCCGAAGATCGAGACCAGAACGGCGCCTCGCACGTCGACGACACGCAAGGCCGGGTACCTCGGCGCTGCTGCTCTGATCGTCGTCGGGGCGATCGCCGCAGTGGCGTGGAGTCGGTCACCGTTGACACCCTCGGAAGACATCACAGCCAGTTATGCCAGCACTACTTCCCTCGCTCCGCCCTTGCCGACCACCACCCCGGTGCCGGAGCCCACCGTCGAACCGATCCTGATCGCACACATCGACACGTTGACGCCGGAAGGAATCGGATCATTCATCGAGAGGTATCGAGAAGAGTTCGGCGACATGTTCGTCGACAGCGCGAGCTTCCACGAGAAGCATTCTTCGGTCCAACGCGCAGCACCCGGTGCACCGGCTCAGACCCAGCGCATCAGCTTCTGGGGTGGATTCCAGATCGAGCCGAACAACACCCCTCGCAGAAGCGATCAGCCGACGTTCGACCTCGGCTCCATCGAGATCGACAAACTCACGCCGTTCATGGAAAACATCGGCGAATTCATCAAAGTGCCGGACGCGACGATCACCGCCGTGATCCTCAACGCGAACTACGGTGTCCCGGAGATCGCGATCTATGCGGAGAACGGACTCGGTCACCAAGGACGCATCGAAGTCACCCCGTGGGGCGAGATCTCTCGTTCCTACCCGTACGGGAGCTAGGGTGAGCCGGTGAGTGGGTCCCCGACTACTACCTCTACGCGCACCCGCGCGCGCGACGTCGACCGTTCCGACACCTGCGCCGTTCTCGACTCCGCCCTGTCCGACGGACAGATCACGGTCGACGAGCATGCGAACCGAACGGCATCGGCCATGACCGCGACCACCCTCGGCCAGCTCGATCTGCTGGTCCGCGATCTGCAGAAAGCGACGCTGCGTAACGCCGTCGCCAAAGTTCGTCGTATCGACAAGATCTGGTACCTCGCGGCCGCTTCGGTTGTCTTCGCGGGCATGATCGGGTTCCTCACCTTGTCCGCCGACGATTCACCCCCACCGCCTCCACCGGCTGCAGCCGAACCGGTCGGACCGCTTGCCCCCATTGTGAGTTCGACGCTGAACACGGTCACTGCAAGCGGGATCGGGGAATTCATCACCAGATACAGCGCCAAGTACGGCACGACGATGATCGATTCCGCCAACTTCTACGACGGCCATGCAAGCGTCACTCGCGCCGCCGCTGTCTCGCCGAATCTGGAGGAGGACATCGACTTTCGTGGAGGCTTCACACCAGGCGACAGCACGTCGACCCGGGCGGCCAGCACGACTACCTTCGACCTCGCCTCGGTCGACATCGACAAACTCGCCGGATACCTGGCCGGAGCGTCCGCCAATCTCAACGTCCCCGACGCCAAGGTCTCACACATCAGCATGAGTTCGTCGGGCCAAGATCCACGTATTTCCATCTACGTGGACAACGAACTCGGCGCGAGCGGCTCGATGGAGCTGACCCCGGATGGCCGCCCGATCCGCTTGTCTCCCTTCACTCCTCGATAGGCCTCGGACATGCCGAACGATCTGACCCGGACCACCCGTGCTCGCGACGCCGACCGCGAGGCCACCTGCGCAGTGCTGGACTCCGCCTTCGCCGACGGGCAACTCACCGCGGCCGAGCATGACGAATTGACCGAACTCGCCGCGGTTGCAGTCACTCTCGGCGATCTCGAAGAATTGACGTTCGATCTGCAGACCGAGGCGTCCCTACCCGTCCTTCGGAAAGAACCTTCGCTGGACACGCGTTGGATCGCCGTTGTGATCATCGCTCTGTCACTGGTCTCGGCTATCGGTTTCGGAATCAAATACGCCGCGTCCGACGTCACGATCTTCTCCAGCCCCGAGCCACAGTTGCACACCGTCGACGGCCTGGGGGCGATGTTCCGTGCCATCGAAACGGAGTACGGCAGCGGACTGGTAGACGAGATGACCATCTACCCCACTTATGCACGGGTTACGCGCGCCGATCCTGCCGCGCCGCGCAAGAGCCTGGACAGCTACTACCGAGGCGACCTCGAGGACACGACTTCAGGTGGATCGCGCGAACCCGGCGTGGCACAGATCGATGTCACACAGCTCGATCCTCGCATCGTGATCGCCCTGCTCGACGGCGCCGGAACAACGACGTCGGTGCAAAATCCGACCACTCGATACGTCTCGGTCGACAGCACCGAAAATGTTCCGACCATCCAGATTCACGTCGGCAACGACCTCGACGAGAGCGGGCACCTGACCGCTGCCCTCGACGGCGAAATCATGTCGATTTACCCGTTCAAGCCCTGATCTAGCCGTGACACCTTGGTACACGTATCGGGCCGCAGTGTGGTTTTATATATCGGCGCGATATAGTTGGTTATCGCATCAAGCGGTTAGGTTCAACGACTCGGGAGGTTTGTCAGTTGCTCGAACTCGCAATCCTCGGGCTGCTCCTCGAGTCACCGATGCACGGATACGAGCTGCGTAAGCGGCTCACTGGTCTGCTCGGCGCATTCCGCGCGTTCTCGTACGGATCGCTGTACCCGGCACTGCGGCGCATGCAAGCCGACGGATTGATCTCGGAAGACGTCGACACTGCCACCGGCACTCTCAAGCGTCGGGCGCGTCGCGTCTACCAGCTCACTCCGGAAGGTCGGCAACGGTTCACCGAACTGGTCGCCGACACCGGGCCGCAGAACTACACCGACGACGGTTTCGGCGTTCACCTCGCCTTCTTCAGCCGCACCCCCGCAGAAGCGCGGATGCGGATTCTCGAAGGCAGGCGACGTCAGGTCGAGGAGCGCCGCGAGGGGCTCCGCGAGGCCGTCGGTCGGGCCAGCGGATCGCTGGACCGCTATACCCGTCAGCTCCATCAGCTCGGACTCGAATCGAGTGAACGCGAAGTGCGTTGGCTCAACGAATTGATCGCAGCCGAGCAATCGACAACAGGAACATCCCGGAAAGAAGGAGAACCCGACCATGGGTGAGAACAGCACCGCGGTGCGCGTAGCCATTGTGGGCGTGGGTAACTGCGCCTCGTCCCTGGTTCAGGGCGTCCACTACTACAAGGATGCCGACGAGACCCAGACGGTCCCCGGCCTCATGCACGTCAAGTTCGGTAAGTACCACGTCCGCGACGTGCAGTTCGTCGCTGCGTTCGACGTCGACGCCAAGAAGGTCGGCTTCGACCTCTCCGAGGCGATCCTCGCGAGCGAGAACAACACCATCAAGATCGCCGACGTTCCGCCCCTGGACGTTCCCGTTCAGCGTGGCCCGACCCTCGACGGCATCGGCAAGTACTACGCCGAGACCATCGAGCTGTCCGACGCCGAGCCCGTCGACGTCGTCAAGGCACTCAAGGACGCTCAGGTCGACGTCCTCGTCTCCTACCTGCCCGTCGGTTCCGACGACGCTGACAAGTTCTACGCACAGTGCGCGATCGACGCAGGCGTGGCATTCGTCAACGCTCTGCCCGTCTTCATCGCTTCCGACCCGGAGTGGGCTGCCAAGTTCAAGGACGCCGGCGTCCCGATCGTCGGTGACGACATCAAGAGCCAGGTCGGCGCCACCATCACCCACCGCGTGATGGCGAAGCTGTTCGAAGACCGCGGCGTCGTGCTGGATCGCACCTACCAGCTCAACGTCGGTGGAAACATGGACTTCAAGAACATGCTCGAGCGTGATCGCCTGGAGTCGAAGAAGGTTTCCAAGACCCAGGCCGTGACGTCCAACCTGACCGGCGCACTTGCCGGCAAGGTTCACGACCGCAACGTCCACATCGGTCCCTCGGACTACGTGGAGTGGCTCGACGACCGCAAGTGGGCATACGTCCGCCTCGAAGGCCGCGCCTTCGGTGACGCTCCCCTGAACCTGGAGTACAAGCTCGAGGTCTGGGATTCGCCCAACTCTGCCGGCATCATCATCGACGCCGTCCGCGCAGCCAAGATCGCCAAGGACCGCGGCATCGGTGGACCGGTTTACCCGGCTTCCGCTTACCTGATGAAGTCCCCGCCGGTCCAGATGGCCGACGACAAGGCTCGCATCGAGCTCGAGGCTTTCATCATCGGCGCTGACGAAGCGTAGGTCTACGCCGGGCCGACGAAGCTTATTTAGGCTCACGCTGATTCGGGGTCTTGCGCCAACGGCGCAAGGCCCCGATTCTGTTATCCGCAGGGTGTTTCCGCATCCGCGCGGGTAATCACGCCTGCGGCTGCTGAATCGCCGCGCGGGTCCGTGTGCCGATCAGCGTGGAATGATGGACATCAGAACCATCACACGGATCGAGGACCCCATGTCGATTACGTCGCTACCAGTGCTCGATCTGTCGCTGGCGCAGAATCCCGACACCGCCGAGCAGTTCCGCACGCAACTCCGCGAGGCCACCCACGAGGTCGGATTCTTCTATCTTGTCGGCCACGGAATTCCCGACGACCTGCAGCGACGCCTCCTCGACGTCGCCCGCGAGTTCTTCGCGCTTCCGACTGCCGAGAAGCTCGCGATCGAGAACGTCCGCAGCCCGCACTTCCGTGGATACACCAGGCTCGGCGGTGAACTGACCGAAGGCAAGCAGGACTGGCGCGAGCAGATCGACATCGGCGCCGAACAGCCCGCCGCCGAGCGCACCGACACCTCACCGGCCTGGGAGATCCTTCAGGGGCCGAACCAGTGGCCCGACGCACTTCCCGAACTCCGCGACGTCATCACCGAGTGGAACGACACGCTCACCTCGATCGCATTGAGCCTCTTGCGCGAATGGGCGGTAGCGCTGGGGCAGGACGCAAACATCTTCGACGACGCGTTCGCTCACGATCCGTCGATACTCATCAAAGTGGTTCGTTACCCCGGACGCCCGGAAGGTGCCGGCTCCCAGGGCGTCGGCGGGCACAAGGACGCGGGCGTGCTGACTCTGCTCTATGTCGAACCAGGCAAGGGTGGTCTGCAGGTCGAGCACGACGGCGACTGGATCGACGCACCGCCGATCGACGGGGCGCTGGTGGTCAACATCGGCGAACTGCTCGAGGTGGCAACCGGTGGCTACCTGAAAGCGACTGTGCACCGCGTAGTTTCACCCGAAGGCGACGGTGAACGTATCTCGGTGCCGTTCTTCTTCAACCCGAACTATGCGGCACAGATCCCGGAGTTCGACCTACCGCCCGAACTCGCGGCGCGCGCCACCGGCGTCACCGTGGACGCGAACAATCCGATCCACGATTCCTACGGGGCGAA
This sequence comes from Rhodococcus sp. NPDC060176, assembly GCF_042728675.1. Classification (NCBI taxonomy): domain Bacteria; kingdom Bacillati; phylum Actinomycetota; class Actinomycetes; order Mycobacteriales; family Nocardiaceae; genus Rhodococcus; species Rhodococcus sp. NPDC060176. The sequence continues at coordinate 99,887 of NZ_JBHWYS010000001.1, read as the reverse complement.
CGCCCTCAAGAGTCGACTGCGCGCGCACCCCGATGTCGCGGCCCGCTGGTGGCCGGACATCGTTGCGGCACAAAGCGCTACCTGAAGCTGACCTACAGGTCCATCGCAACTTTCCACGCCGTGTGCATCGCACCTTCGATGTAGTCGACGTTCACCGCGTCACCAACCACATGCACGTCCGAGACGACGCCGATCAGAGCGTCGGCCAGTGGCGCCTGCGCCGACACACCCGACGCGACGACAACCATGTCGGCCGGAGCTGTCAATGTCTGCTCACCGGAACGGAATTCGACGTGCTCCTTGGTGATTCGCTGCACCGTTGAATTGCGGTGAATGTTCACACCGACGTGCTTGGCGTGACGCACAGCCGTCCAGCGGCGCGGCATCGCCATCGGAATGCCCAACTGCTGGCCTTCTTCGATCAGCGTCACAGTGCGACCGCGCTCGGCCAGGAACTCCGCAAGCTCGAGTCCGACAAGCGAACCACCGATCACCACGACGTCCTTGCCCATGGGCAGGAACTTGCGGGTCACAGCTCGGATCGCCGCGGGGCTCTTGGTGATACCGGACAGCTTGCCCAACTTGGCCATCGTCCGCAGGAACGGCGGTACCTGTGAGACGTCGCCGGCGCCGGTCATCAAGGCGCGCAACGAGTCACCGGTGTGTACGTGCGGGAGTTCGCCGCCCGGAACACTCGGCCGCTCACGGACTGCACCCGTAGCCACGACTACGGTGTCGGGGTTCAGTGCCCGGATCGAGGCGACCGAGGCTTCGGTCTTCAGTCGAACATCGACACCGAGACGCTCGATTTCCACTTTCAACCAGCTGAGCAGACGCCCGTTGTCCGGGGTAGTGAGGCTCGAGAACCACAGGGTGCCGCCGAGTCGATCGGACTTGTCCAACACCGTGACTCGGTGCCCACGTTCAGCTGCCACGCGGGCCGTCTCGAGACCGCCGGGGCCCGCGCCGACCACAACAACGTGCTTCGGAGTGCTGGTGCGAACGAAGGGGAGCAGTGCCTCGTTGCCCAGGGCGGGGTTGACAGCGCACAGCGGGGTCTCGTCCCAGAAGTTCTCCTGCACGCACACGTAGCAATTGATGCAAGGCCGAACGCGCTCGGGTGCACCGTCTTTGAGTTTGTTCACCAACTGTGGGTCTGCCAGCAGCTGACGGCCCATTGCGGCAAAGTCAGTGCGACCTTCCGCGATCATCTTCTCGCCGACCTCGGGGAGCATACGTCCGACGGTGATCACGGGAATCGAGATCGCCTTCTTGATTCGAGTTGCATTGTCGGTGTAGTAGCCGACCTTGTCGGGCAGGGGGCCGTCGGTGAAGTTGGCAAAAGCATTCAGCGCGGTACCGGTGACATGGATGGCGTCGGCGCCGGCCTGTTCGAACATCTTCGCGGCCGCAGCGGCCTCGCCGACCGTCAGCCCGTCGGTTTCCCCATACTCTTGACCGGCCAGACGCACGATGACGGCAAGCGAACCGCCGACCTCCTCCTTGACCGCCCGAATGACCTCGCAAGCCAGGCGAGCACGGTTCTCCATGGAACCTCCGTACTCGTCGCTGCGCTGATTCGTGTACCGACTCAGGAACGCTCCGAGGACGTAGTTGTGGGCACAGTGAATCTCGACGGCGTCGCCGCCCGCGGCCTTCACCCGTCCGGCAGCCTCGGCGAACATGCGGACCAGCCAATCAAGATCTTCCTTGGTGGCCTCGTGGTAGGTCGCCCTCTTGCCCTCGTTGATGGCAGCCATCTTGCCCAGTTCTTCGGGCGTGCAATCGGCCATCGCGCTCATGTCACCCGGCGGCTTCGGCGTGGACGGGACCAACTGCGGTCGGCCGTCGAGGGTATCGATGCGCGCCACCTTGCCGTGGTGTGTCATCTGCACGCAGAGCTTGCTGCCCGCGTCGTGCACCGCGTCGGCCAATGCTTTGAGTCCGGGGATGAACCGGTCTTCCGATAGCCCCGGTTCCTTGCGACTGGTGCAACCCAGCGGATACGCAACAGCGCAGCAACCGGTGATGATCAGACCCGTTCCACCTGCCGCGCGCGCCACGAAATGGTCGATATCGCCCTTTTCGATTTCCCCGTCTTCACACAGATTCATGTCCATGGCAGGGAGAACGACGCGATTGGGCACCGTCATCGGGCCGATAGTGCCTGGTGCGAGCAGGTGCGGAAAGGTCTGGCTTCGGATCGTCACGAGTGGACGCTAGAACTCGACGACACCCGTCCGTTGTCGCACTCCCGATCAACGAGACTTCACGCGCTGTGACGTGCGAGGCACTCGGCTATCACCGCGAGCGCATATTCGAGGTCCGCGGATTCCACTCGCCCGTACCCGATGACCAATCCGCCGGGGTCTACGTGCGTTCGGGTGGACTCGACCAGAGTTGGCACTTCGACGCCGTGTTCGAGTGCCTCGCGAGCAACGACCTCTGCCAAATCTGCGTCGAGCATGAGCGTCGTATGCATGCCGGCGCCGAGTCCGCGCAGTTCACCGAACGATGACAGTGCTTCCTCGACCGCCCGATCACGCTCCCGGTACCTGCGCCGGGCGGTACGTACCGCTCGATCCCATTCGCCGTCACGGAGTAGGGACAGGAGTGCATGCTGCAGCGGTATCGAGGGGAAGTCGCCGATTCGTTTGCGGTATGTCGCAATGCGCTCGACCAACTCGAGGGGAGCGACCAACCAGCCCAGTCGAATTCCCGCGCCGAGCGTCTTGGCAACCGTGCCGAGATACACCACCCGGTCCGGAGCCAACTGCGCAAGCGCAGGCAAAGGTGCTACGTCGTAGCGGAATTCGGAGTCGTAGTCGTCTTCGAACAGGACAACATCGCGGGTTCGAGCGAAGTCGATCAACTGATTGCGACGACGGACGGGAAGCAACCCTCCGGTCGGATACTGGTGGGACGGTGTCACATACACGCCACGAACGTCCTCCGGTGCCGATTCGAGTTGGTCCACACAGAGACCGTGCGCATCAACCGGCACGTCCAGTAACGACCATCCGCATGCCGTTGCGGCCGAGGATGCGTAACGATATCCAGGATCTTCCATCGCCAGGACTGCACCACTGGTGCGTAACGCCGACAGGGCCAGGCCGAGGCCGTGGGTGGCACCCGAGGTGATCAGGATTCGCTCGGGTTCGACCGACATACCTCGGGCCCTCGCCAGCAATTGCGATAGTGCCGAGCGTAATTCGTAGTCACCCGCGGGATCGGGATCCTCGAATGGTGGTGGCGTGGCCCCGACGTCTCGCCACGCTCGACGCCAGGCTGCCGACGCGCGCGGCGGCGTCCACGGCACACCGGGTCGAAGCCGCACCCTGGGCAACACTTTCTCGGCGGGCTTCGCGGTCGTAGTCGTGGGAGTGACCACGGGGGAGGGTGCCTCGGCAACGAAGGTGCCCGAACCGTGGACAGCGACCAGCCATCCCTCTGCGATCAACTGCTCATACGCCCGTTCCACGATGCCCCGCGCCACTGCGAGCTCTGACGCCAGCTTCCGGGAGCTGGGTAACCGCAGACCGACCGCCGCCTGACCACTGCGGATGTCAGCTCTGAGGTGGTCGGCGACCTGGACCGGAAGCGCCCGCCGATCCGTCCGGTCGAGGACTACGGCTACCGCCGAGGGAAGAAGCATCAGAACCTTTCTGAAGTGGCCTATCGAAGTCTCCACTGATTGGATCATGACTTGAAGCCACTTTGCCAGCAGCATTGTCTGCATGACAGATTCCGTTGTTCTCGCCGTCCCAGCAGTTATTGCACCGCTGTCCCCGACAGCACGTACGACGCACAAGCGAGCCCGCCACCACGGTGTCGCGGAACGAGCAGCCCTCGTCGACGTATTGCAGTCCGCGAAGCTGTGCCATATGGGCGTGACCGTCGGCGGAGTTCCCATGGTGTTTCCCACCGCCTACGGGTTCGACCTCGACGGCCCCGACCGCGGTGGGTCTATCTATGTTCACGGTTCAGTGGCTTCACGGAGCTTGGCTCCCGACAGCGAAATCTGCATCACCATCACGATCCTCGACGGACTCGTGTTGGCTCGGTCGGGCTTTCATCATTCGATGAACTACCGCAGCGGAATCATCGTCGGATCACCTCGAGTCGTGACCGACGGCGACGAGCGAGTGAAGGCGCTAAATCTGATCGTCGACCAGGTGGTTCCCGGTCGTTCCCAGCATCTTCGGGATCACACGCGCAAGGAAATGGCGGCTACTGTGGTTCTTGCACTGCCGTTGTACGAGGCTTCCGTCAAGGCCCGCGCCGGCGGGCCCGGTGACGATGCCGCCGACATCGGTGTCGAAACCGTTTGGGCTGGAGTAGTTCCTGCATCCACGCTCTTCGGTGAACCAATTCCGTCTGACGATCTCGAATCCAACGTCGAGCTACCGGAACATATCTCGACGATGGTCTGATCCCACTCGCGAGTCCGACAACACACGTCGAGCACCGGGGCATGGTGATGCCCCGGTGCTCGCGTCTGCAGTTTGTGCCCGTTCAGGCGGCTGTAGGTGGACTGTTCCCGCCGATCGGCTGTTGATACGGATCGATCGACATCGGTGGATAGAACACTGTTTTTCGGTCGGGGCCGATCTCGACCCGCCATTCGGTGTGGTGCATCGTCCGATGATGATGACCGCACAACAAGATCAGATTGTCGAGATCTGTTGGGCCACCATCGTTCCAGTGAACAATATGATGAGCATCGCACCACCCCGACGGAGTCCCGCACCCCGGAAACGCGCACCCACCATCACGGACGGCCAACGCCCGCCGCTGGGGTACCGTCGCGGTTCGCACTTCCTTACCGCAGTCGAGCGGAACACCATTCTCATCCAACAGAATCCGGGTGACCGTGCAGTCGCAGGCCAACATCCGGGCGGTGTCGATGCTGATCGGACCTACCCAATCCGCCCACGCGAACCCCAGTTCCTGAGTCGACGGCAGTAGATCCTTCAAAGCCTGCATATCGGTCATGTCTTTCGCCGACGCAGTCACCGTGATGTGCGGTTTCACCCCACCCTCGATCGGACCCAACCCCGCCCGCTCATACCGCCGCAACAACTCGCAAAACCCGTCCGCCCGCCGCAACGCCGGAGTACGCGTGTCCTTCACGCCATCCTTCTCCGGCGTCGGCGCCGACAAACTCGACAACAACGTGATCAAACGGGCCCCGTTGACCGCATCCAAATCACCCTTTACCGACACCCGCCCGTACAAACCTTTCGAGGCATAGAACTCGTTACGCTCCGAATCCTCACCCACAGGGACGCCGTCCTCACGCTTGCCGTACTGCTTCTCGATCCGCCGGATCGCCGCCCGCACCGCATCACAATCAGCGATGTTCTTCGACGCCAGGTCGAGCAGGATCCCGCGGGCCTCGTCGACATCGGCCGGGGTCATGTTCTTGGGTGGATGCTGACAAAACGACGCCACCTGACGGGCCTTCAACGCATCCACATCCCCGCGATGGAATGCATCGGCGACAACAGGTTCGAGCAGAAGCAACCGAGCCAAGCTGACCAGAAGACTGCACTCACCGATCTCCAGATTCGTCGAACCATGCAACCACTGCGCGATCGCCCGAAAACCCTTCCCGACCAAAGTCTCCCGGGAAAACATCTCCACGATCAACAACACCATCCGCGACTGCAACTCGTGCCGGACACGCACCAGATCCAGAACCTCACCCTTGAGGTCCTCACCATCCAGCTGCCATGCTTCCCGACTGTCCATGCAGCAATCGTATTCGAACACAGTTTCGAATACAAGAGGTGGAGAAACGAAACTAGCTGCTAATCAACAACTTTCGCATTCCAGGCGAAACGGGCAGGTTCTTGGGTCGCGGGAGTAGCCTCGACTCGGCCGCCCATGAAGGGCCGGACAAGATCCAAGGGCAAGGGGAAGACAACGGTGGAGTTGTTCTCACTACCGATCTCGTGAAGCGTCTGCAGGTAACGCAGTTGCAGGGTGGTCGGATTGCGGCTGATCACTTCTGCCGCTTCGGCCAGCTTGGCCGAAGCCTGAAACTCCGCGTCGGCGTTGATGATCTTGGCTCGCCGTTCGCGTTCGGCCTCTGCTTGCCGGGCGATGGCGCGCTGCATGTTGGCTGGAATCTCGACGTCCTTGATCTCCACGGTGGTGACTTTGACTCCCCACGGTTCGGTTTGCTGGTCGATGACCTTCTGCAAGTCCTCGTTGAGGCGTTCACGTTCGGAGAGCAGCGAGTCCAGCTCTGCCTTGCCGAGAATCGAGCGCAGTGTGGTCTGGGCGATCTGTGAGGTGGCGGCCAGAAAGTCCTCGACCTCGACTATCGAACGGTCCGCGTCGACAACCCGGAAGTACGTGACGGCGGTGACCTTCACCGGTACGTTGTCGCGGGTGATCACTTCTTGGACCGGGATTTTCAGCGTTACCGTTCGCAGACTGACCCGCTCCATGCGATCAATGGCCGGAACCAGAATCACCAGGCCCGGGCCTTTCAAAGTGATCAGTCGACCGAGGCGGAACACCACCGCGCGCTCGTACTCACGCAGGACCCTCACCGACATGCCCGCGAGCACTGCGGCCAACACGACAAGTACGGACAACACAACAAGCACGGTGGTCATAGCGGCAACTCCCACGGTTCACGACGACGCACTTTCAGAGTCAGGCCTCGAACCTGCTCCACGACGACGGATTCGCCTACGGCAGGTGCAGAATCGTCGAACCCGAATTCCATTCGAGCACTCCATAATCCGCCGTCCAGCTCGACCTGACCCTGCGCGCCGGTCCAACTGCGGACCGTCGCATCGGAGCCGACAAGCGACTCGGTCCCGGTACGCACGGGCGCGCGGCGCGCGGTTAGTGCTTTTCGGCTCGCTACCGCCACTACGCCCAGGCCGACCACCGCAACCCCCGCCGTCACCGGGATCGCGATCGATTGGCCGATACCGTCGGACGTGAAGAGCATCCAGACGCCCGCACCGATCAGAAGAGCTCCCAGCGCACCGAGCACCCCCGCGGTTGGGGCATGCGCCTCGACCACGATCAACAGGACACCCACCAGCAGGGCAACGACACCGATCGTCGTCATCACTCGTCTCCATGCTCGCGAGGACGCGGTCACGTCGCGTAGCCATTGTGCGATCGCGCCCTCGACTCCAACGGTAATCACGTTCGGCCGGATCTGCCACAAGCGCTTTCACATCAATTCAGAGAAGGACCTCACCGATCTGTCTCGCGGTCACCTTGGCAAGATCCGCGAGGAACGGAATCCGCTCGTCGATCATCAACTCCACAGGGCCTCGGAGCCCGAGAGCGTAACGCACAGTGCCTGATCCATCGACGATCGGAATTCCGATCGTCCGGAAATCCGGGGTCAACTCTTCGTCGTTGAATCCGTAACCGCGCTCGCGGGTCAATTCCAACTCCCGACGGATACCGGCAACATCGGTGATCGCACGCTGGGTGGTCGCTTCACGTGGCAGGGCAGCGAGTTCCGAGTCGTCGACATCGGACCAGGCCAGAAAGGCTTTCCCCAGTGCGCTCGCATGCAAGGGAAGGCGAACACCCTGCAGCACGTGTCCGTCGGCCTCGCGCCACCGGCTGAAACCGAGTAACACCACCTCACTTCCGCTTCGCACTGCCAGCGAGGCTGATGCTCCTGTCGTCGCGGCCAATTGCTCCAAGTAAGGCTCGGACAGATAGATTCGATGCTGCCGGTAGGAGACCTGCCCGTAGGCCGCCAGCGCCGCGCCGATGCGATACCGACTGGTTGCATCGTCTTTCTCGAGGAACCCTGCGTCGACGAGCGACTGCAGTAATCGATGCGTGGTGCTGACCGCAAGCTCTTGTCGCCGCGCAACTTCCGAGACTCCCAGTTCTTCGCCACTGCGAAAACATGTGAGCATGGTCAGGGCACGGGTTACCGTCTGAACTCCCGCGCCGCGTGCGTCCGTCACGAACGATCCTTTCGCTGTGGCCTGATCGACCTGAGAATCGGACGCTAACACGGACCCAGCAGTCCGGCCATCCTTTCCATCAGATGGAAAGGATGCAGATGGAGACCTGCAAAAGCCCAGATAAACAGACTTCCGATGTTGTCAAGATTTCCAATCTCCAGAAAACAAACGGGGGTAAAACGGACTGGCACCCAATAGCGTCATCGTCGTCAGTTCTGACGATTCAACGCCTGAAGGAGCCACATACATGTCCCGCTTCCGCCGACTGCCACGAGCTGCCGCTGCGCTCGCCATGATCCCGCTGGCCGGGTTGGCGGTGGCGTGTGGGTCTTCCGATTCCGACAGCGCCGCAGGCAATTCCAGCGCAGACTTCACACTCAAGGTCTTCGATCCCGGAAACTCCGGTGCCATCGCCGTCGGCAAGCGCGACGGAACCTACGACGAGGCGCTTGCACCGCTGGGCGCAAAGATCGAATGGGTCAAGACCACGCCGGGATTCAGCTCCAACCTCAAACTTTTCAACAGCGGCGAACTCGATATCCAAACCGGCGCATACAGTCCCGTCGTCGGCGCACTGTCCAAGGACGTGGGTGTCCGCATCTTTGCGACGTCGGACCCGTACAACAAGGACCAGGCCGGCATCATCGCCACTCCGGAATCCGGCATCAAGACCGTGGCCGATCTGGCCGGCAAGCGCATTGCCGTCAACCCGGCAGGCAAGGGCGAGTACATCACGCTCAAGGCCCTGACACAGGCCGGAGTGCCGATCGATTCCGTCGAACGTGTTCCGCTGCAACAGGCAGACGCCGCGTCGGCATTCTCCACCGGGCAGGTCGACGCCTGGGCTTCGTTCCTGATTCCTTACCAGGAGGCCAAGGCCAAGGGCGCGGTCGAGATCGCAACCGAAGCCAGCATCGACTCCGTGGACAGCACCATCATCGCCGGCCGCACCGCGATTCTCGAAGAACATCCCGAGGTGGTCCAGAAGTTCCTCGAGGTCACGCAGGAACTCACCGCGAAGCAGCAGGCCGACCCGGCAGCATTCGAGAACGTCTTCGAACAGACCGGTCCGCGTGCTCTCTCCGGACAGCGACTCGACGACGCGATCACCCTGGGCGGCCAGATCACCAACTTCCGCTACCCGACCGCAGCGGATGCCACCGACCTCGAATCCATCTCCACGCTGTTCGCCGAGAACAAGGTGATCCAGCAGCCGATCAAGGGCAGTGACGTGATCTTCGACCTCCAGGGTGCTGTGGCAGGTTCGGCAGCGGCAGCGCCCACCACCGAGGGGAAGTGACCCGATGGTGACGCTGACCCGGCCCGCACGAACTGCGTCGCCGTCAGTGGAGCATCCGCAACTCGAGACGCCGCGCTACCGGCGCAATCGCAGCAGGCCCAAGTGGGTCTCGATCCCCCTCCGCTTCCTCGTGCCCGCGCTGCTGGTTGCCGGATGGTGGATCGGGTCGGCTACCGGGCTGATCCGAGAAGAGATCCTGGCCGGACCTCCGGCGGTGTGGACGGCTTTTGCCGAGCTGTACGAGTCGGGCCAGTTGGTCGACTTCGGTCTCGCGTCGCTTCAACGTGCTGCGCTCGGTGTTTCGGTCGGTGTCATCGTGGGATTGGTGCTCGGGGTTCTGTCCGGTCTCTCCTCGCTCGGTGAAGAGCTGATCGACTCCACCATGCAGATCAACCGCGCGGTGCCGTTCCTCGCGCTCGTTCCGTTGTTCATCGCCTGGTTCGGTATCGACGAAACTTTCAAGGTGGTACTGATCGCCGTCGCGACCGTCGCCCCGATGTACGCGTACACCTACCTGGGAGTGCGCGGAGTCGATCGCAAGATGGTGGAAGCGGCACAGGGTTTCGGCCTGACCGGTTGGCGACTGGTCTTCGGGGCAATTCTTCCGACCGCCCTCCCCGGCGTTCTGATGGGGATTCGAATCTGCCTGTCGCTCAGCATCACCGGATTGATCGCGGCCGAGCAGGTCGGCACTCGTGAGGGCATCGGATATCTGGTCACCCTGGCGCAGGAATACAACCGCACCGACTACATGGTTCTGTGCATCGTCATGTACGCGGCACTGGGTCTGATATTCGATGCAATCGTCAGACTGATCGAGCGGTACTCCATGCCGTGGCGGAGATTGTCGGTGGCACGATGACGAATACAACCATCGGCTCGTTGCCATCCACCGAAGCACCTCTGCCGCCGTTGGCAACCCGTGAGCGGACCGGTACCACCGCGGCCGAGCGACGGGCCGGATCACCAGTGGCAGTCTCACTCACCGGAGTGCGGAAGTCGTTCGGTGACAAGACGGTTCTGGGTGGTATCGACCTCGAGATCACACGTGGAGAGTTCGTTGTCCTGCTCGGTCCCAGCGGCACCGGCAAGACGACACTTCTGCGAGTGCTCTCCGGACTGGAAGCACCGGACAGCGGTGAGGTGCTGGTCCCGCGCGACCGCACGGTCGTCTACCAGGAACCGCGATTGATACCGTCGAAGCGAGTTCTGGCCAATGTCACAGTGGGACAGAAGCGATCGCGCCAGGTCGCCGACAACGCCCGCAACGCACTCTCCGAGGTCAACCTCGCGGACAAGCACCGAGCCTGGCCTGCCACCCTCTCCGGCGGTGAGGCCCAACGCGTCGCATTGGCTCGTGCCCTCGTCCGCGAACCTGAACTGCTGCTACTCGACGAACCCTTTGCCGCTCTCGACGCTCTGACGCGGCTCCAAATGCAAGACCTGGTAGGCGATCTGGTCGCGCGTCACCGTCCCGCGGTATTGCTCGTCACTCACGACGTCGACGAAGCCGTACGACTCGCCGACCGCGTACTCATTCTCGACAAGGGCGGGTTTGCCGTGGATGTCGACATCGACCTGCCACGCCCCCGCGATCGGAACGATCCCGAATCTTTGCGCTACCGAGCGAGTTTCCTGAAGGAGCTCGGCGTCGGCCGCACCTTCCCCGACGGACAGGACAGTCATGACATTGATCGCTGATTCCGCAATCGACACACTCTGGTACACACGCTGCCCCGTCCCCACCGCAAGCGGTCTCGCCAACAGCCTCGGTTGGCTCGACCGGACGGCAAACGAAGCCGGAGTGCGTTTCGGCGTACTGCAAGATGCGGGACCGGAGTTGGCAGTGCGCCATTTCGACCACCAACTCTCCGGACTCATTCGCGAAGGCGGCAACGTCCCCGCGCTGGCCGCGCGTGCCGGTGGTTCACCGACGAGGCTGATCGGACTCACCTGGATCGACGAGGCCCAGGCGATCCTGGTGCGCGGTGACTCCGACATCCGAGAAGCAGGCCTGCTGGCCGGCGCTCGGATCGGAATCCCGGCCTGGGCGGCGGACCAGGCCAGGAGCTTTCCTCGCGCCATGGCTCTGCACGGCTTCGCCTCGGCACTTCGGCTGGGCGGGTTGAGTTTTGCCGATGTCACGCTCGTCGAGGTAGCAACGACGGCAGCCCCCGAGGTCCGCACTGCCTCCTCCAGTCGCAACACGACGTGGGGCGTCGAATCCCTGCTACGCGGCGACGTCGACGCCATCTACGTCAAGGGAGCCCGCGCCCAGGAAGTTGCCCGCGAACACGGCCTCGCGGTGGTCGTCGATCTCGATTCCACTGCATCCCTGCGTGATCGCGTCAACAACGGCACTCCACGCCCGATCACGGTTCACGCCGATCTACTCGAACAGCGTCCGGACATCGTTGTCGGTTTCCTCGCCGAGAGCCTGAGGGCGGCGGACTGGGCCGCAGCCAACCTCGACGAGGTCCGGGCTGTGCTGCAGACCGAAACACAATCGGGGCCCGAAGGTGTGGTGGCAGCGTACGGCGAGAACTTCCACACCGGACTGCACTTGAGCCTGTCGGACGAACGTGTGGACCTGCTCGGCGTGCAGAAGCAATTCCTGTACGCGCACGGCTTCCTCGCCGCCGACTTCGACCTGCAGTCGTGGGTGGCGCACGAACCCCTGGAACAGGCACGCAACCTTGTTGCGCAGAAGGGCACGGCAGAATGACGGACGTCTACTGGGAGCTACCCTCGCGCGGTGACGGACGCCGAGCAGTGGCCGCGCTGAACAGTCGCGGCGGCTTCGGGCCACAGCGACCGACTACCGTCGCGACCGATGTTCGCCCCGGAAACTTCGGGCCCTTCGACGAACTGGCGCAGATCGTTCTCGCAGCCGAACTGTCGGGCGTCGACGGGGTAGTCGCACCGTACGATCCGAGCGGAGAAGAATCCTGGATCGTTGCTGCCGCAGCACTGCGTCAGACGCGTCATTCGCGAGTGGTCGTGGAGTTTCACCCTACTTTCGGCACTCCAGTCTATGCCGCCAAAATGTCTGCGACACTTCAGCGTCTGTCGGCAGGTCGTCTCGAGTGGCGCGTGAAGGTCGACACAGACGCCGACGATGCCACCGCTCGCGGTGATGTGGTTCGAGGAGCCGACCGCTACGCTCGCGCCGCGGAGTTTCTGACCGTCGCACGCGGTGTGTGGAACGAGGAACAGATTCTGCCAGGTGGATTCGGCGGCACCGGCTACGACTTCGACGGCGAGTACTACGACGTACTCGGCGGCGGATTCCGAGGCATCTTGTCCGGACTCCCTTTTCCCCGAGTGCATCTGACCGGCGACTCTCCGGAAGCTCTGGAACTGTCCGCCCACCATGGCGACGTCCATCAGTTCACCCTCGCCGGTGACGAGTTGTCGACGCGGATCACCGCCCTCGACGACCGAGCGTCCGAACTCGGCAGGACAGTCGACAAGGTCCTGCGCATCCCGATCATCGCGCGGGAGACAGCCGACGAAGCCTGGGCTCGCGTCGAACGGCAACTGAGAGAATCCGATTCCGCGGCACTCGAGATCGAGCGCGGCGGAATCCTCTGGTCCGGATTCGACCGCATCGGCTACGAGCACAGCATCGGTCTCGTCGGAAGCTACGAGGAAGTGGCACAGCGACTGTCGTCGTATCGCGATCTCGGCGTGGACGGCTTCGTCTTGACAGGTCGGCCACACATCGAAGAGCTGCACCGGGCGGGCGAGCATCTCCTGCACCTGGTCGATCCCGAGGGTCGGATCCGTAAAGAAGAGAAGGCCACCACAGAAGAGAAGGCCACCGCATGAGTATCGATTTCTATTGGCGGATCGGGATGGAGGGCGACCATGCGTCGCTGCGCACCCCGCGCCGCTACAACCGCGGCGACGCCGGCGGATACGGACCGGGCAACATCGCTCCCGCGATCCGCGGCGGCGAGTTGGACGGATACAGCTACATCGACCACATGGCCGCGGTGGCAAAGGCTTCCGAGTCCGCCGGCTTTCTCGGTGGACTGCTGCCGTCCTTCCCGATGACCGAGGATCCGTGGGCGACCGCAGCAGCGCTGGCCGCCGAGACCACCACGTACCGATTCATGGTCGCGTTCCAACCGGGGTTCCTTCACCCGGTGCAGGCCGCGCGAATGTCGGCCAGTCTGCAGCGCGCAACCGGCGGACGTCTGGTCTACAACATCATCAGTGGCGGAGGCGGAGCGCCTCAGCTGTGGTGGGGCGACAAGGTCGACCACGACGACCGCTACACCAGGACGTCCGAGTTCCTCGATGTCCTCAAAGGTGTTTGGGACGGCGAACCTTTCGACTTCGACGGTCGCTTCTTCCAAACCCAGGGCGCCGCACTGCCACCCGGACTTGCCGGCCAGCCGTTTCCCGAGGTGTACTTCTCCGGATCGTCGGCTGCAGCCGTCGCCGCCGCCGGACTGCACTCCGACTACTACCTTTCCTGGCTGGAGCCGTACGCCGACTTGAGATACAAGATCGACGGTGTGCGGGAGAACTCGGCCAAACTCGGACGCACCCCGAAGTTCGCCGTACGCATCGACGTCGTCGCCCGGCACACCGAAGAAGCCGCGTGGGCCGAGATCGAGAAGGGTTGGGCCTTCGTCGACAAGGGCGCTGCCGATCGTGCAGCGCAGGGTGATTCGGTTGGCGCTGCCCGCATCAAAGGCTGGGTGCCCGAACACATCACCGGCTACCGGGATCTGGAAGTGCAGCCCAACGTGTGGTGCGGTTTCAGCCTGATCCGCGGCGGACCGGCGTTCGGTCTGGTCGGTAGCTACGAGCAGGTCGCCGAAAGACTTGACGAGTTGCGCGAACTGGGCGTCGACGCCTTCATTCTCGCCGGTAACCCGCACCTCGAAGAGGCCTACCGCGTCGGCGAAGAAGTTCTACCTCTTCTGCAGCGCACCCCGATCACACCTTCTGGACTGGAGACCCGATGACCACCACCGAAACCCGTCTCGATGCCGACACCGCAGCATTTGTCGAGGAAGCACGTAGAGCAGCCGACAAGGCTTTCGACGTCTTCCGCAAGACCGGAACGGTTGCGGCCAACGGGACCGTCAACTTCGTCGAACGCGTGCCGGACACCGAAATCGCGGTCGCCCTGAACGATCCGGGACCGTGGGCGGATGACCCATCGGTGTCACCAGTGGTCGCCACCTTCGATGGAGAGGTGCTGTCCGGCAACGGATCGGCCGGATTTGTCACCGGCTACGCGTCAGTCTTCCGTCAGCATCCGGAAATCACCAGCGTTGTCCACATCCACACACCGTGGCTCGGCGGTTGGGCACAGACACACCGGACACTGCCGATCCGCTACGCGGCTTCGCAGAGGTTGACTCTCTCCCGAGAGATTCCGCCGCACATCGATCGGTCTCGATCTGCCGGCGAGTTCATCCTCGAGCGCCTCGAACACGACCCCGATCTCGTCGCGATCTTCGAAGCCAACGGCGGGGTCAACGTCATCGGCCGCAGCGGGTTGCTCGACCTCGCGAAGTTCGTCGTCCTCCTAGAGGAAGGCGCACAGTTCCAGGCGATCGCCGAATCCCTCGGCGGCTCGGTCGAATTCGATCCGTCCAACCTCACCGTCCAGTGGGGGCGTAGCGGACTCGCCGACGAGGCGCGTCGACGCGGCCTCATCTAACCACCCCCATCACAGATTCAGAACAGGAAACCGTAGATCTCATGACCGTTCGCGTCGGATACTTCCCACACAACAATTCGCTGTTCGTTCTGCGCCACACCGGAATCCTCGAACGCCGTCTCCCCGACGTCGAGTGGGTGGACCTGCGTGAGCTTCCCGCCAAGCCCGCGGTGAACCCGGGGAACGCGTTGCCGACCCTGCACTCGGACTGGCTGTTCGAGGAGGGCGGATACGACGTCATCGGAACCGGCTTCACGCCGCCCGTCACCGGGTTGGCCCAGGGCCGCGACCTCGTCTACATCGGAATCTCCGGTCCCCGAGTGGAGAATGGGCGCCTGGTGGTCAAGGCCGATTCCGAGATCAAGTCGGTAGAGGACCTGCGCGGCAAGCGAGTCGGCATCGCGCACGGATCGTGGCAGACCACACTTCTGTTGTTCGCCCTGGATCAGGCGGGACTGACGTGGTCCGACATCGTCCCCGTCGACACCGACGTCCGTGGCGGTGGAGCGGACCTCGTCGACGGCACCATCGACGCCTGGGTGGGTGCATACCCGGGGTTGACGGACATCGAAGCGAACCACGAACTGCGCACGCTGATCGCCACCGACGGACTCTTCAGCCACCCGTCACTGTGGTTCACCCGGCGCGACTTCGCCGACACCAACCCGGAGGCGCTTCAGGCGGTCATCGAGGCTCTGCAGGAATCCGACGCCTGGATCGAAGCCAACCCCCGCGAGGCCGCACAGATCTTCGTCGACGACGTCGAGAAGCGTGGCGGGTCCGCAAGCCTCGACGCCTGGGAAGCCGCACTGCGCGGACGTCCTTTCGGTGTCAACGCCGTCACCGAAGAATTCCTCGACGAGCAGCAGCGCGCGGCCGATCTCCTGCTGAACAACGGACTACTGCCGCAAGCGGTCACCGTTCGCGAAGCAGTAGTGCCGTGGATCAGCGAGTTCGTCGGTTCGGATCGTTCGTCGGTCTGAGAGTCTGCACCTGGCAGGTGACAGATACCGAACGGTCTGCCATTGTGAAGGAATGCGGCGGCGTGTGGGTGAGAGTTGGTCCACGCGACCAGTCTCAGGGGTAACCCCTGGGTCGGCCAGAAGAATTGGATACTGCGTCCACCGGCGCTCGGCACGCTCCGCGTGCTTGCCGCCGCTCCGGACAAAGGATTTGGTCACCTCATGCCGCCGCATCCCGGGCTCGAATCATGCGTGACTTCGAACTCGATCCCGAGTTGGCGCGACTCCTGGCAGTTGCTGCTGCCGACGCTCCATGGACTCTCGGTGGGCTCGAAGAGGCATTCGGAACGGTCCACGGTGTGTCAGCGACTTCGCTGGCCGTCCGAGTGCTCGACCTCATGCCGGCCCCACCGTTCGAACCACAGACCCTGTACCGATTGCTACGCGAACTGCCGCGGCTTCGACCAGTCCCGGTCTCACTCGACACCAACGAATCCTCGGTGTGGCGGTTCGACGTCCCCCGCTACAACACCAGTGCAGATCTGGCGCGTTCACTGGATCTGACGATCACCGAACTCGAGTGGTTTGCCGACCGCAGGGAGTGGCTGCGTACGAAACCCCTACCGCTACGCCACTACCGGCCGATGCAGATCAGCAAGAAGGCAGGCGCTCGCCTCCTCGAGGTACCGAAACCCCGGTTGCGCGAAATCCAACGGAAGATACTGCGCCGCATACTCGATCAGGTGCCCGCACACGACGCGGCCCACGGGTTTGTCCGTGGTCGAAGTCCGCTGACTTTTGCAGCGCCGCACGCACAGTCGGAAATCGTGATCGGTGTGGACCTCGCACAGTTCTTCCCGTCGATCACCGGTGAGCGAGTCCACGCGATCTTCGCCGCCCTCGGGTATCCACCCGCAGTGGCAGGAGCTCTCACCGGATTGTGCACCGTCGCAACACCTGCCGATACCCTGCGCGGTCTGCCGTACGCACAGGCGTCGCAGCTACGAACCGCGCATCTGCCTCAGGGTGCGCCCACTTCGCCTGCACTGGCGAATCTCGTCGCGCGCAAACTCGACATCCGGTTGAGCGGGCTCGCACAAGCGAACTGGCTCACCTACACCCGATATGCCGACGACCTCGCCTTCTCCGGCATCGAAGTGGCAGACGTCGGCACCCTCCTGTGGACGGTTGAGCAGATCGCCAGGGACGAAGGGTTTGCCGTCCATCCGCGAAAGACCAAGGTGATGCGCCCTCATCGACGCCAACACCTCACCGGACTGGTGATCAACGACCAACCGTCGTATCCGCGTGACGATTACGATCGTCTGCGCGCCCTGCTTCACAACGCCGCTAGTACGTCTGCGCAGGAACAGAATCGGGACGGAATCGAGAACTTTCGGGCTCACGTCTACGGCCGGATCGCGCACATCGGCGAAACCAGCACTACACGCCGACGCACATTGCTGCGCCTGGCTGAACGTGTGGATTGGGACGACTAGTGCGCGCGAGCAGTCAGACCCGCGGGGTGTACGCCATGCATTCGACTTCCATGTGCGCACCCAGTGCCAGTCCGTCTGTTCCGAACGCGCTACGTGCCGGCAGTCTCGATGCCGGGAAGTACTCGAGGTAGACCTTGTTGAACTCCTGCCAGCGAGACATGTCGTCAAGCATGACAGTGCATTTGAAGATCGCTTCGACACCGGATCCGTAGGCGATCAACGAAGCGACGATGTTCTCCATGGTCTGGCGGGCCTGCGCTTCGAAGCCGTCGGCCAAGGTCCCGTCTGGGAGCATGCCGATCTGACCCGACAGATACAGAACGTCTCCGACGCGCACTCCGGTGGAGAACGGTGTGTCGAAAGCGGGTGGGATGAACTCGACGGTCTGAGATGAATCCATTAGGTCTCCTCGGAAGTGGAATATGTTTGGCGAGTAGCCGATTTCAGCGCACTGGACGGGCACGAACATCGGCCAGGAAGTGCGCCACCAACTCGTTCCACGCGTGTGGGTCCTCAAAATAAGGGGAGTGGCCGCGGTCGGCAAGCTCGACCACTTCTGCGTGAGGCAGGAACTCGGCAGCGCTGCGAATCCGCTCGGGTGTCATCAAATCGTCCAGCTCACCTGCGATCAGGAGAACCGGTGCAGCCACCGCCGCAAGTTCGGCCGGCGAATAGTTGTGGGCCTTGAGAATTCGGAAAAACTCGGTGTCAGGTGGGCGATGGCCGAACGTGCCGAGAGCTTGGTACAGATATGCCCTGGCCATGTCCAAGCTCGGCAGCCGTCCGCCCACAGCGGGATGTTCCCCCAGAGGCCGCGCGGTGACGGGCGCTGCGGTGAGGGGCGGTGCGCTGTCCGGACCGAAGCCGACGGGAATGCCGCCGGTCGTGCAGGCCAGCACTACCGACTCCACCCGGTCCGGAACAGCGATCGCGGTCCCCAATGCGGCCCAACCGCCCATCGACTGGCCGACCACGTGCGCACGATCAACCGCCAACAGGTCCATGATTTCGATCAGATCAGAGACTGCCGCTACCGGGCCGTGGTTGCCGTTCTCGTTGGTAGAGCGGCCGAATCCTCGCTGATCCCAGCTGATCACCCGATAGTGCTGAGCGAAGTAGGGCACCTGCTGGTACCAGACGGCCGCATTTCCGCCGAGACCGTGCGTGAGAATCAGATCCGGGCCCTCGCCGGCAGTCTCGTACCAGACCCGTTCGCCGTCTGCGACGGTGATGAAGCCCTCGGTCCGTGAAATCATCCTTCTTCTCCTGTGTCGGACGGGCGCTTGCCCGAAGTGTGGTCAGTGAGGAGTTGCTGCACTTCATCGGTGGCCCGCAGCAGGTGTTCTTCGACCATTCGCGTCGTTTTCGCATCGAAGTCGGTATCGAAACCGATCACCGTCAACGCACAGAGCGGAGACCCCTTGCGGGAAGACACTGCACGCGAGACCGAACCGATGATGTCCTGAGATCGTTTGTGGACAACGGCGAATCCGGTTTTCTGCGTCTCGGCGATGTCGGCGAGGAACCCGGTGGGGCCTTCGAGTGGATAGCCACTCTTTTCCACCATTGCCAGGTAAGGCGCCCGAGTGTTGTCCTCGAGTGCCGCCACCAACGCGAGCGGACCCGCGAACCGGTGCGGCGGAAGCAGATCCCCGAGCATCCGAGTGATCATCTTGAGCCGCTCGGGACGCAGCGCCGCGATGATCCGAGTCCCGCCGCTCTCGAGGACCTGCAGATTCACCATCATGTCCGTGCTCTCGGACAGCGCCTGCATGGTCGGATCGCACAAGGCCGCCAAGGAATGCGCGGCTGCTTCGTGGGAAACCTGCAGCGCAGCCGGTCCGGGGAGATAGCGACCGTCGTAGCGGAAGACCCACCCACGGTTCGCGAGTTCTCCGAGCACTCGGTGCGCAGTCGGGCGGAGCATCCCGACTTCTTCTGCCAGTTCACTGAGCTTCATCGGCGTGGTCGAGCGCGCGATGGCCTCGAGCAGATCCAGCGCTTTGTCGACGGCGGACGCAGAACCCTTCGTCATCCGATCCCCTCCCGGTGCCGTGTGAGTACCCGGCGATCCGAAATCTCGTGTTCTTGGAAAACCCTTGGCATTCGCCTAGGAAATTACTATAGTCACAACAATCGTTCCGGCGTACGGAATTCTTTGAGCGTCTTCACCTTCCCACCGGACTCCCGGCAAGGAAGTCCTATCTTTCCCAGCGAGAGGCTTTCGGACATGACGGTTGGACATACCCTTCGGTCGACACCACGGTTCAGAGTTGTTGCCCTGGCGGCGGTCGCGACGGCTGCTTTGGCACTGACAGGCTGTTCGAGCGACGCCACGGCCTCCGACGACGGGGGCACCCAGACGACCACGATTCGTATCGCGCCTCAACCGATCGCGGACTTCGCACCGATCTGGCTGGGTATGGAGCAGGGATTCTTCACCGACGAGGGACTCGACATTCAACTGGTCGAGGGTGGGGCGAGCTCCTCGGCTCAGATTCCGTTGCTGCTCAGCGGAAATGCAGATATGGCAGCCACGACTGCCGCTGCCGCAATTCAGGCACGCAGCCAGAACATGCCCGTCACCATTGTCGGCGGGCTCACGAATTTTGCCGCGAATGACAGCGTCGACCAGTCCGGTCTCGTGGTCGCCAAGGACAGTTCCATCAGCGGCTTCCGTGACCTCGAAGGCAAGACCGTCGCGATCAGCGGTTTGAAGTCCGTCAGCGAAGCAGTCATCTCTGCCGCGGTGGAGAAATCCGGCGGAGCAGCGAACAAGGTCTCGTTCATTCAGGCGCCCATGCCCAACCTCGGCGACCTGGTTTCCACCGGCGGGGCCGACGCGGCATTCCTCATCGATCCGTTCCTGAGTAAAGCAACCGACTCGGGGCTGAAGATCCTCGGCCACCCCTTCCCCTTGGCCGCACCCGGTGTTCCGGGGACCTCGCTGGTCGCTTCGGAATCGTTTGTCAATGCGAACCCGGACTCACTCGCGAAATTCCGTACGGCGCTTGCCAAATCAGTTGACTACGCCAATCAGAACCCGGGCGCGGTCAAGGCTGCACTCTCGACACAAGCCAAGATTCCGCTCGAAATGCTGGCCAACAGCAAGAATCCTCAGTTCGTCGCAGTAGTAGAACCGGGCGCACTCGGCACGGAGATCGAACTGCTGGTCAAGTACGGGGTTCTGACGGAGTCGGTTGACAGCGATTCCTTGCTGACTCCGGCCAACTGAGTTGCCTGCCTTGACAACCCCGAAAACACGCCGCAGGCAGGTACTGCTCGGACGGCTGCTGACGCTCTTCGCGTTGGCAGCCGCCTGGCAGGTCTTCGGAATGCTGGGCGACGAGAACGTCAAGGGTGTTCCGAAGTTCAGTGCCGTGGCAGTGGCGTTCGTGGACGAGCTCGGCACCTCGTCGCTGTGGACGTCATTGGGACAGACCTTGACCACAACCGCCATCGGATTGGCTCTGTGCCTGGTGATCGGTATCCCGGCAGGACTGCTGCTTGCCGCGCACCCGTTTCTGACAGTCTCTTCCCGCTTCGTCATCGACTTCTGCCGGACCGTGCCTCCGCTCGCGATCATCCCGCTCTTTCTGTTGATCATGGGCCCGACACAACGTATGGCGGTGGCGCTGATCGTGGCGGTGAGCGTGTGGCCGATCCTGCTCCAGACAATCCACGGTGTCCGCAACGTCGATCCGGAACTACTTGCCACCGCACGATCCTTCCGGCTTCCCCTGTGGCGCAGACTTGCTCTCGTAGTTGCACCCGCGTCGATGCCGTACATCTTCACGGGAATTCGTATCTCGGCAACACTGAGTTTGCTACTGACCATCGGCGCCGAACTGATTGCCGGCGTTCCCGGACTCGGCAAGGAAATCCTGCTGAGCCAATCCGTTCCCGATCGAATGTTCGCACTGATCATCGTCGCCGGAGTACTCGGCATGCTGCTCGCCTTCGCTGTGATGGCAATCGAGAATCGTTTACTTGCTTGGCATTACATCCCGAGGAGGATGACGACGTGAGAATGATGTCCGGGATTCGACTCCTCGCGTGGGAGCTGTGGTTGCCGATCTTGATCGTCGTCGTGTGGTACTTCGGATCCGCGTCGAGTAAGTCTCCGTACTTTCCGCCGCTGTCACGGATCTGGAAAGCATTTGTGGACAACTGGTTCGGGGCAGGATTTGCACGCGATGTAGTGCCCAGCCTGACCAATCTCGGCTTCGGTCTCGCCGTAGCACTGGTGCTCGGCATCGGGGCCGGCCTTCTTCTTGCACTGTTTCCACTGGCTGCAGACATCGCCGATCCGTTTCTCCAATTCTTCCGTGCCATACCCGCACTGGCCGTACTGCCGGCCCTGTTCATCGTCTTCGGCACAGGTTCTTCGGGCAACGTCGCCGCCATCGCTTTCGGCGCGGTCTGGCCGATACTCCTCAACACCCTCGACGGCATTCGCTCCATCGACCCGAGTATTCGATTGGTGGCGCGCAGCTATCGCATCCGAACACCCCTGCTGGTCACGCAGGTACTCCTCCCCGGAGCGATGCCTCAGATAACGGTCGGTATCCGTACCAGTCTCGCGATCGGCGTCGTCATCATGGTCGGCAGCGAAATGTATGTCTCCACTGCGGGTATCGGCCACTTCGTGATCGTCGCGCAACAGACCTTTGCCATCGCAGACATGTGGTCCGGAATCCTCCTGCTCGGAATCATCGGGTACGTGCTCAACGTCGGCTACGGCGTGATCGAACGATGGTTGCTCAGATGGCAGCCTCGGACCCACGGCGCACTCGCAGTGAAAGGAAACTGATGTCATCCACAGAATCTGCGGCATCCACCCCCGCAGTCGAACTGAACGGCCTCGGAGTGACCTACGGCGGACCTACCGGCCGCGAAGTGCTTCGCGGGATCGATCTTTCGGTTGCACCGGGAGAAATCGTCTGCATCGTCGGACATTCCGGAATCGGCAAGAGCACGTTGATTCGTTGCATCGCCGGTCTGCAGAAGCCGACTACGGGTGAGGTCCGCATCGCCGGGATCGCAATCGACGCTCCGCCCGCCACTCTTGCGCTCGTGTCGCAAGATTACGGACGCACACTGATGCCCTGGCTCCGAGTGGGCGAGAACGTTCGCCTGCCGCTGCGGGGCAACGGCCTGGCACGCAAGGTTCAGAACGAGAGGGTGACCGAGGCACTCACCGTCGTCGGCCTGGAAGGTGCTGCGCGTTCGTACCCTTGGCAGTTGTCCGGCGGAATGCAGCAGAGAGTGGCGATAGCTCGCGCTCTCGCCTATCGACCGCAGGTACTTCTCATGGACGAACCCTTTGCGTCGGTCGATGCGCAGACCCGCGCGGAACTCGAGGACCTGCTGCTCACCCTTCAACGTGATCTTGGCATCACTGTCCTCCTGGTCACCCACGACGTCGACGAATCGGTTTACCTGTCGGACCGGGTGGTCGTCCTCGGCGGAACCCCGGCGTTGATGCAGGACATCGTCGACGTTCCGTTGACCGGTGCGCGAGATCAACTGACCACCAAAGCGGACCCACTGTTCATCGAGGCCCGCACCAGAGTGCTGACGTCGATCCAGCAGTCGAAGGTGGTGGCGCCCGTGTAGTAGGCGCCTCGCCTAGGCTGGCTCCGTGATCCTTCTCCTCATCGGCCTCGCGCTGCTCGGCTTCTGCGGCTACCGGTTCAGACAGGACAGGCGGAGGCTGAGCAACGGTGTCTATCTACTTCTGGGACTGATCTTCACCGGCCTCTGGATGTTGCAGTCGGGTGCGCCGGGAACCGAGGTCCCGTCGTTCGTGATCGCGACGATCGCTCTGCTCTCGCCGTTGCTGGTGCTCCTGCTCGCCGGGTTCCTGATCGTCAACGGGGTCACGATGCTGCGGCGCGAGGGATTCAGCGTCGCAAATCTGCTCTCCCTCGTCGCCGGCCTCGGACTGCTCGTTCCCTATGTGCTGCTCGCATCCGCGTTGCTGACGCAGAGGTATTGGCTCGCAGTCGTTCTCGGATCATTCAGTCTTGTCGCGTCGTACCTGGGGTTCTTGTTCACGAGTTTTCTGCTCTACTCCTACGTCTACGGACGCCAGAAGTACCAGCCCGGGATGGACGCGATAGTGGTGCACGGCGCCGGGCTTTCGGGCACCGACGTGACGCCCCTGCTTGCCAGTCGTCTGGACAAGGCTGCGGACGTCTTTCGTGCCGAGGTCCGCGAAGGACGTTCACCGCTGTTGGTCGTCAGCGGTGGGAAGGGTTCGGACGAGATCGTCAGCGAGGCGGAGGCAATGTGCGCCTACCTCGTCGATCACGGAATCCCGCGCGAGAACGTGATGCTCGAGGACCGCTCGACCACCACGCTCGAGAACCTCGAGTACACGCGGGACCTCCTCCGCGCCGACACCACGGACCCTCGAATGGTTCTGGTCACCAGCAACTTCCACATCCTTCGAACCGCGACGTTTGCCCGAAGCCTCGGGTTGGATGCGGAAGTCATCGGTTCCCACACCGCCCGTTACTACCTACCGAGCGCCATTCTGCGCGAGTTCGCCGCCGTCACGGTGGAGCACAAGTGGCTCAACGGAACGGTCTGCCTGATCCTGGCCGCCCTACCTCCGCTGGTGGTCTGGGCGGCAGGAGGCATTTCGTAGCAAGGTTCACCGAATCAGGCTCTCGATTCCCGTCGGTCGGCGACCCAACAACAGTTCGACGGCCGCACTGCCGGCGAGGAAGTCATGGTGGTTGTAGAAGTCGAACATCGCGGCCAGACGCGAGCTGGCGTTGACGTCGAGGTCGTTGCCGATCCGTTCGCGCCATTGATCCACGCTGATCTGATCTATCGCGACGGTCCGTGACGTCTGCTTCTCCACCATCTGTGCCACCTCCATGACGCTCAGAGCTTCAGGGCCGCCCACTTCGTACGTCGCTCCGTGATGCTCACCCGGGCCCTCGCTCAGAACCACAGCGGCAACGGCCGCCACGTCCGCCAAACCCACGAACGAGAATTTCGTGTCCGCGCTGTACGGCAAGACGATGGTCTCGGATCGACCAGTGAGTACCGCCTCGAAGTTCTCGGCATACGCACACGGCTGCAACACAGTCCACTTCAGCGGGGAGCGATGCAGTTCGTCCTCACACCTGGCTTTGTCCAGGTGATGCGGCATGGACGGGCTGAACGGCCACGCGACGGAGTGATAGACAAAGTGCTCCACTCCCGCCGAAGCCGCTGCCGTCAGCGCATTGCGAAGAAGTGCCGGCTCGTCGGGATGGACGTTGGGGGCGATGAAATACACGCCTCGGCACCCGGCGAGCGCCTTGCGCAGTCCGCTTCCGGTTTCCAGTTCTACCTCGAAGTCGCCGTCGACACGGGCCTTCCGCACCAGTCGCCGAACTGTCACGCTCGGCGGAAGTGCTGCGACAACTGCCTCACCGGTCTTACCCGCGGCGCCGATCACCGCGATGTCGGCGCCACGAGCAATTCCGTTCTCCATGAGAGTTTTCCGTCCTAGACGTAGTCGTAGACCGCTGAGGTGGCGCCACCCGAAAGCTGCGCGTAGCCCGGACCCCGATCGAAGAAGGGTTCGTTCTCACCGCGCTCCGAGCGCAACTGATCCCGGAGCTCCGTGGTAGCAGCCTCGTCGACAGACGGCTCGTCACCGTCGATCACGACAACTCCGTAGTCGTCGCGTGCGCCCTCGACGGAAACCTTGCGCCACTGAATGTCTCGCAAGACCTCTTCGGTCGGGCGCTCCAGGGGATCTCCCCAACCACCACCACCGGTGGTGCGAATCCGTACGACCTCGCCGGCCTTGATCGGCTCGGCATCGGTCAGCGCGTCGAACTCACGCTCGTTCGGTCCACCCGGATCCAGGACGACGGAGAACGGCCGACCGGCCTTGCCACCCTTGACTCCCCAGCAGGCGAGAATCGAACGGTCCGCGATGGACATGAAGTGAGCATCCTTGAGCATGCGGATGTGCTTCTCGTATCCAAGGCCGCCGCGGTAACGTCCGGCTCCGCCCGAATCCATGGCCAGACCGAGCTTTTCGACGATGAAGGGGAACCGGCTCTCGGTGAATTCGGTCGGCAGGTTCCGTGAATCGGGAACGACGTGAATCGTGTCCTCGCCGTCGGCGTAGTAGCGTCCGCCGGAACCTCCGCCGAGCACCTCACGCATGAGATACGAGTGACCTTCGAAGTCCTCACCGTAAACACCGGTGTACCTGATGGTCTCCTGATCGGCGGGCATGTTGCCGTCCACAGCCTTGGCCACGACGCCGGCCAGCACTCCGAGCAGACGGAGGATGACAAACGTGCGAGCGTTGGTGGGAGCGGGGAAGATCGGGGTGATCAGTGTTCCCTTCTCGGGGAACTTCATCTCGATCAGCGGTACGACGCCCTCGTTGACATCCAGTTCGGCCATGCGCTCCGGGGTGTCCGCGAGGTTACGCAGAATCGGGGCCAACCACTTGATGAGGAAGTTTCCGTCCGCGTAGTCACCACAGTGGTTGATCGGGCCCTTTGCCTGCGGTCCGGTTCCGTTGAAGTCCAGGATGAGTCGCTCGCCGCCCTCGTCCTCCGGCCGCGTCTTCGTGAGCGTGATGCGCTGGATGTGGAGCATCGGCTCGTCGACGCCGTCGTGCTCGGCGTAGTCCTCCCACGTGTACTCACCAACTGGGATCTTGCCGAGGATCTCGCGACGGTACGTCTCGGTGGTCGCGTCCATCATCGCGTCGAAGCACGACTCGACGGTGTCGACGCCGTAGCGCTCGAACAATTCGGTGAGTCGACGCGCACCCATCAGGCACGCCGAGCACTCGGCGTCGAGGTCAGCTGCCAACGCATCCGGCATACGGGAGTTACGCGTCATGATGCGCAGTGCCGCCTCGTTGGGAACTCCCTGGTCCCACAGTTTGATCGGCGGAACCATCAGTCCCTCTTCGTACACCGTGGTCGCACCGGACGGCATGGAGCCGGGGCAGCAACCGCCGATGTCGTCGTGGTGACCGAACGCCTGAACGAACGCAACAACTTTCGGCTCCGCATCAGGAGTGACGCGGGCGAAGACAGGCACGGTGACGCAGAGGTCGGGGAGATGGCCGATGCCACCTTCGGACAGGTAGACGTCGTTGTGGAAGTACACGTCTCCCGGCTTCATCGTCTCGAGTGGGAAGTCCCGGGCGATCGGATGAACCAGGGCGGAATACGAACGGCCCGTGAGCTTACGGAGGTTCCGGTCGTGAATACCTGCGCGGAAGTCGTGAGCGTCACGGATCATCGGTGAGCGCGAGGTGCGCGAGATGGAGGTCTCCACCTCCATCTCCACGCTGGCCAGGTAACCGGCGACGATCTCGACCAGAATCGGATCAGGTGACGCGCCGTCGGTAGCGGTGAGTCGGTACGGCTTGGCCGCGGTGGCAGCAGCAGCATCGAGAATGGCGGTCATCACTTCACTCCGTTCGAGTCGGAAGACTTCGAGATACGAATGTTCCCGAAGGTGTCGATACGTGCCGAGAATCCGGGATGGATCGGGACAGTCGAGCTGAACTCCTCGATCACGGCCGGTCCTTCGATGACGTCACCCGCACCGAGCAGTGTGCGATCGTAGGTGGCCGTCTCGACCCAGCTGTCGAAATAGGATTGGCGCGAACCGGTTCGGGCGGTCTCGGCACCGTTTCCGGCGGGAATTTCCTTGAGTGTCGGACGCTTGATCGGGCCGATGCCACTCACGCGCAGGTTGACCCACTCGACGTGCTGCGACGGGTCTCCCCGAAAGTCGTAGCCGTACAGTTCACGGTGTGCCTGGTGGAATGCCTCGGCCGCGTCATCCATGATCTGGGCCGTGACGGTGCCTTCCGCCACGGGGACACGTACCTCGAAGGCCTGACCGAGGTAGCGAAGGTCCGCAGTCCGGGAGTACTTGCGCTGCGTCTCGTCGAAACCTTCTTCGGCGAGCGCGATCTCGGCTTCGCCGGCCAACGCGTCGAACTGGCTCTGCAGGTCTTCCGCCTTCAACCGGTCGTGGCGGCTGACATGAGTCTGAACGTAGTCGTTGCGCACGTCGACCGTCAGTAGACCGAACGCAGAGACGTTACCCGGATTGAGTGGGACGAGAACATCTTTCAGGCCGAGGATGTCAACGAGGCGGCAGGCGAGCAGGGAGCCGGAGCCACCGAAGGTCACGAGGGTGAAGTCGCGAACGTCGAGACCGCGCTTGACGGTGATCTGGCGCAGGGCGTTGGCCTGGTTCCATGCCGAGACCTCGAGGACGCCGACCGCGCACTCCTCGTAACCCAGACTGAGCTGTGTTGCAAGCTCTTCGAGGCCCTTGCGTGCCAGTTCGGTGTCGAGGGGGATCTCGCCACCGAGCAGGTGGGGTGGGATGCGACCGAGCAGGACGTGCGCGTCGGTGATGGTCGGTTCGCTGCCGCCCTTGCCGTAACACAACGGTCCGGGATCGGCGCCGGCCGACTGAGGGCCGACTCGGAGGGTGTGTTCCGGCGTCATCCACGCGATCGACCCACCACCGGCGCCGACGGTCACGACGTCGATCATCGGGATCTTCGACGGGTAGTTGCCCACTCGCCCTTCGGTGGTCAGCGCGGGCTCGCCGCGAACCACGACGGTGACGTCCGTCGACGTTCCGCCGCCGTCACAGGTCAACACCTGCTCGACGCCGGCTGCGTCGGCGATCAGCGCGGCGCCGAGAGCGCCAGCAGCCGGTCCGGAGAGCACTGTCGTAATAGGCTGGTGAACCACCTCTTTGGCCGAGAGGACACCGCCGTTGGACTTCATGACGTAGAACGGGATGTCGCGAGGTTCGCCGTCGGTGGTCGAGAACTCACGCAGACGATTCGCGATGTTGTTCACGTAGTTGCGGATGTTCGGCTTGACCGCGGCGTCCACGAGTGTGGTGATGGACCGCTCGTACTCGCGATACTCACGAAGCACCTGGCTCGAGATGCTCACCGTCGCGTCGGGGAAAACTTCGAAGAGGATGTCGCGTACGCGCTCCTCGTGCGTCGGATCGGCGTACGAGTGCATGAGGCAGACACCGATGGTGCGAATGCCGCGGTCCTCGAAGAACTGCGCTGCGCTGCGGACGCTCTCCTCGTCGAGCGGGCGAATCTCGCTGCCGTCGAAGGAAAGCCGTCCGCCGACGGTGCGTACCCGATCGGCAGGAACGATGCGTTCGGGCTTGACCCAGAAGTACGAGTTGCCGTACCCGTCAGGCACCGACTGACGAGCGATTTCGAGAACGTGCTCGTAACCCTCGGTGGTGATGAAGCCGAGGTTCTCCACCTTGCCTTCGAGCAGTTTGTTGGTCGCGACGGTCGTGCCGTGGCTGACCGCACCGATGGAGTCGCCGCTCTCGCCGAGCTTGGCGAGCACTTTCTCGATACCGGCGAGAAAGCCCTCGGCGGGGTCCGCCGGGGTGGACGGGGTCTTGGTGGTGACGATGGCGCCGGTTTCGTCGTCCACTGCCACGATGTCGGTGAACGTTCCGCCGGTATCGATACCGACCCGAATCTTCCTGGGTTCCACGCTTCCTCCTGAGATCTTTGGCTCGTCTCGTCTGGTACCGATCGACGGTGTGGCCTAGCCGGTGACTGGCTCGTACCTGACGTGTAGTGCTATTCCACAGGTTCGGAAGAGCGGATTCTTTGTCACAATTCGCCGAATCGGGGGACCAAGGTTCGGCGCACGATCACGAGCGGATCTTCGCCCGCGCCCCAGCGGGTTACGCGGACGTGAAAAACGCCCCGAACCTGGTCGGTTCGGGGCGTTTCCCTCATCGCAAAACAGCTGTGGAAGCCCTGTCGATACGCTGCTGAACTACTCGCGACAACCAGAACGCGCCAGGAATCCGCCTATAGCAACACCTGACAAAGCAATGGCCGCTCCGACGACGGCGCTGACCATCACGGTGCGAGCATCGGCGCCACCCGCGGTCGGTGCAGCGGCCGGAAGAATCGCCGGTGCCGCGACGGCTCCGGAAACTACCGGCACCGCCTCGACCGACGCTGCCGGTATTGCCGCCGCCACGGCGGCCGTGACCTTCTCGGGAATGCCGTTGGCGATGACGCCGTCGATGCTCTTGAAGAACACCCCGGCCATCTTCTTGGCGACACCGGTGATCATCCGCTGTCCGACGCCGCCGACCATCCCGCCGACTACCGCGTCGGCGTCGTACGAAAGCAGCGTGCCACCCTCGTTCTCCGTCAACGTGACCGTGACGTCCGCCTTCACGGTGCCGGGAGCACCAGCGCCCGAAGCCGTCATGACAAACGAATTGGGCCGATTCTGTTGCGAAAGAACAACTTCGCCGTCGTAGACACCCTTGATCGACGCGACTCCCGCCATGATGGAGAGCTTGTAGTGATTGTCCGTGAGCTGCTCGAGCGACTGCACACCGGGAATGGTCGCGGCCAGTACACGACCGTCCTGGAGCTTGTCGTAGACCTCTTCTCGAGGTGCCGTCAGCTGCGCGGTGCCGGCGATTCTCATGCATTCTCCTCTGATGACGAACCCGCATGTGCGAGTCGAAGTTCGAACAGTTCGGACGGTGAAATAGGCATGGACGTGATCGAGATTCCTTCGGCGTCCTCGATGGCAGCCGCGATGACGGCGCTGGTGGGGATCACACCGGCCTCACCGGCGCCCTTCATACCGAGTGGGTTGAGCCCCGACGGCGTGACGGTGTGATCCATCTCGAGTGAATCCGGCATCTCGGTGACAAACGGCATCAAGAAGTCCATGTACGACGCGTTGAGCATCTGGCCATGCTCGTCGTAGACGATCCGCTCGTAGAGTGCGCCGCCGATACCTTGCGCAACGGCGCCCATGACCTGGCCTTCGACGATGCGCGGATTGATCACGTTTCCGCAGTCGTGGATGACGACGTAACGACGGACCGTGATCTCGGCTGTGACGGGATCGGTTTCGACGATCGCCGCGTGCACTCCCGAAGCGAAAGTCGAACTGGGCGGCGAGTAGTAGCCGGTGGCTTCCAGACCCGGCTGCTCGCCCTCGGGAATCGGCGGCTTCGACATGTCCGTGTCGGTCGTGGCAAAACCGGTAGCCAACTTCGACTCACGGTCGAACGCATATCGCAGCGGGTTCGACAGCACGGCAACAACACTCAGTGGAACAGAAGTACCTTCCACTCCGGGCTCGGTGCCTAGTTTGCATACGTGGCCACCCTGGAGTTCCAGTTCGGCTTCCGGCAGATTCAAGATTCCGGACGCGATCTTCTTCGCCTTCTCCGCGACCATCTGCGCCGCGACATGGAAAGCCGAACCCGACATGACCGCGCCACGTGAGGCGAAAGTGCCGACGGCATAACCGAACCGGCGTGTGTCACCGGTGACGATCTCGACGTCGGAGACCTTGACTCCGAGATCGTCTGCAACGATCTGGGCGAACGCTGTCTGGTGGCCCTGCCCCTGCGTCGTCAAGCCTGTTGCCGCCTTGACCTTTCCGGACGTCTCGACCACTACGTGTGCGCCCTCGTATGGTCCGGGACCGGTTCCCTCGACGTACGCGCCGATGCCGATGCCGACCGACCGACCTTCGGCGCGAGCCTTCTTCTGGTACTCGGGAAATCCGTCCCAGTCGATGAGCTTCTTGAGCTTGTCGATACCGGCCTGGTAGTCACCCGTGTCGTAGATCAACGGGCGCCCGTCCTGGAACATGAGGCCGAAGTCGTACGGCATGTCCTCGGGGCGAATGAAGTTCGCCTCCCGGACCGCGATCTTGTCCTTGTTCAGGTACTTGGCGATGGCGTCCATGGATCGCTCCATCGCGAACACGGCCTGCGGGCGTCCGGCGCCTCGGTACGGGGTCACGATGACCGTGTTGGTGTACAGCGAATAGGCGTTGACCCGGAACGACTTCGGCTTGTACGGCCCGAGAACCTGCGTCGCGGTGTTGATCATGACGATGATCCCGTACGGCAGGTACGCGCCGTTGTCGTGCCAGAACGTGAAGTCGAAAGCCAACAGACGACCCTCGTCGTCGAATCCGATGTCGATCTTCTGGATCTGTCCACGCTCGTGCGCGCTCGAGATGAAGTGCTCACGGCGATCCTCGACCCACTTCACCTCGCAGGAGATGCCGGCCTGGCCGAGGCGTCGCGCGGCCCACGTGATCATCACTTCTTCGGGCCACGGATGGACGATCTTGACACCGAATCCACCGCCGACGTCGGGAGCGATGCAGTGAACCTTGTTCAGTGCCATACCCAATCGCGCGGCAACGGCGGCGCGGGCGGAGGTAGACGTCTGGGTGGAGGTCCAGAACGTGAGGGTGTTCTCGTCGCCGTCCCAGCGTGCGTAGACACCCTTGCCCTCCATCGGCATGGATGCCGAACGCTCGATTTCGAGATCCAGCGTCAGTCGGTGCGGCGCGGACGCAAGTTCGGCGTCCGGATCGCCGAACCCGTGCTGCAGATGAGCGGCGATGTTGTCCGGGACATCGGCATGGACGGCGTTGTCGGCGGTGCGGGCGACGTCGATTCCCACTACCGGCTTCAGTGTCTCGTACGTGACATCGATCTTCGCGCACGCATCCTCGGCGATGTACCGATTGTCGGCGACCACCATGGCGATGGCTTCTCCGACGTGGTTCACCTCGTCCTTCGCAAGGGGATACCCGTTGCGCGGAGCGATGATTCCCGGATGCGGAATGAGCAGTGGCAGGTTCTCCGCCATTTCCGGGGTGTCGGCCAAGAGATCTTCGTAGGTGTAGATGGCATGTACGCCAGGCACTTCCAGTGCCTGATCGATGTCGATGTCGACGATTCGCGCATGTGCATGCGGCGACCTGACGAATGCCGCGATCAGCGCGTTGTGGCCCAGATCGTCGAGATACCGCCCCTGACCGCTGAGCAGACGCGTATCTTCCTCGCGCGGAATCGGTTTGCCGAAGAACTTGCCGTCGTCGGCAACCGAATGATCGGCCGTCGAATGATCGGAGGCGGGGTGCTTCGCCCCGTTGCGCTTTGCTGGTTTGACCGGAGTACTCATGCCTTACCCGCCCGTCCTCCGACGGGATTCGTTGTGCCCCGCACCTTGCGATCCAACGCCTCCCGAGTGGATGCGTCGTCGATTCCGAGCGGGAACTGCCCGGCTCGTTCACGCTTGATCTCCGCTGCGCGCAGAACCGACGCTCTGATGTTCTGGTATCCCGTACAACGGCAGAGGTTTCCCGCTATAGCGTCCGTTGCTTCCTCACGCGTGGGATTGGGGTTCTCCTCGAGAAATGCCGCGATGGTCGTCACGAATCCCGGAGTGCAGAATCCGCACTGCAGGCCGTGACAATCCTTGAACGCCTGCTGAACCGGATGCAAGGTGCCGTCCGGCTCGACGAGTCCTTCGACGGTGGTGATCGATCGACCTTCGAGACTGGCGGCGAGGACGAGGCAGGATCGCACCGGCTTTCCGTCGAGCAGCACGGTGCACGCACCACACACGCCGTGTTCACAACCGACGTGCGTGCCCGTCTTACGGAGGTGGTGACGAATGGCGTCCGAGGCCAGAGTGCGGGAGGGGAGAACGACGGTGCTCGTCACCTCGTTGAGCGTGAACGTCACGGCCACATGGTGTTCACCGGTATCTGCTGCCAGCTCGGCAAGTTGATCATCGATGGAGCGATCGTTTTTGGACATGGTCACCACTTTCCTGCCAGTACTGCGTTCTCACTGAGAGCATCTGTTGCCGCTGCAAACCCGACCCGCGCCGTGAGCGCAGACACCAGTTGCGAGCGGTACGCCGCCGTCCCGTGAATGTCTGCCTCGGTATCTATCTGCGCGCGGGCACATTCCCCGAGGGTGCGCCAGCGCGGATCTCGCTGATCCGTCGCGGATGCCCCCGCCAGCACGTCCGTGTAGTCCACGACCTGCCCCAGCTCGCCGGCGGACACGTACGTCATGTGTGCTTCGGCCACCAGACCGTCGACCACGCGAATACGCGCAACGACACCGACCAGTGCGTAGTCACCGTGACGACGAGCAATCTCGTCGATGGCGGTTCCCACACCGGGCTCGGCGGCCGGCACCGACACCGACACCGCGATCTCGTCAGATTCCAGGCTCGATTCGAGGGGACCGACAAAGAGATCCGTCGACGCGATCTCGCGGGTGCCACGCACCGACTGCACGCTCACGCTGCCCCCGAGCAGTGTCAGGACTGCCGGCATCTCCGCCGACGGGTCGGCATGGACGATGGAGCCGACGCTCGTCCCGCGGTTACGGATCGTGGGGTGCGCTACCAACTGCAGAGCGCGGTTCAGCAGAGGCTGAACTCGGCGAGCACCTTCGTCGGCCGCCAGCACCGAGTGCGTGGCCAGGGCCTGGAACCGCACTCCTTCGTCCTCGGACGAGGTCACCGAAGCGAGGTCAGTGATCGATCCGATGTCGACGATGTGGGCGGGGGCGGCGAGGCGCATGGACAGCAGCGGCACAAGCGATTGCCCACCGGCGAGCACCTTCCCCTCGTGAGATACCTCGGAGAGGATTCGGCACGCGTCCTCGACCGAGGACGGTCGGTGATAAGTCAGCGGCGACGGTTTCATTACTCAATCCTGCCTCTATGAGTCACTTCACGTTTTGTGCAGATGTGACAACGGTCACGGGTCATACCTGGCATACATTCAACTTGGCATCACGTGAGCTGCACCACGGGCTCTTCCCTTTCGTCATCTGACGCATTCGCCCCCGGCGTTGCGCCCGGTCGTCGCCCGGACTTCGGCCTGTTCAGCTCGGGGTTCCGGGACCCGACGAACTGGCAGAGGTGGTACATCACGATCACGACGATGGTGCCGAGCGCGATACCTCCGAGCGAGAACGTGTCACTGAATTTCAGAGCCGTGTCACCGATACCGATGATCAGGCCGGCGGCGATCGGCATCAGATTCAGTGGATTCCCGAAGTCGACACCGTTTTCTTTCCAGATCTTGGCGCCGAGCAGACCGATCATGCCGAACAGACCACCAGGATTCCGCCGAGAACGCCCCCGGGAGTCGCCGCCATGACTGCTCCGAACTTGGGCGAGAAGCCGAGCAGGATCGCGATGAAACCCGCGATCACGTACGCGGCGGTCGAGTACACCCGAGTGGCTGCCATGACACCGATGTTCTCGGCGTGCGTCGTCGTGGGGGAGCCGCCTACCGCGCTGGCGATGGCGGTGGCAAAACCGTCACCGGCAATTGCGCGTCCGATGTAGGGGTCGAGATCGTCGCCCGTGATCTCGGCGACCGCCTTGACGTGTCCGGCGTTTTCCGCGACCAGTGCGATGACACCGGGAAGGACGAGAACGATGAACGTGAGGCTGAACGAGGGAGCGTGAATACCGACGATTCCGTTGGCTTCGTCCGAGAACGGGGGCAGCCCGAACCACGACGCCGAGTGCACCGAATCCCAGTTGACACGAAAGTGCTCGGTGGGTGTTCCGCTACCCCCGGCGGATGTGACCGGGCCGGAGACCCGGTCGAGGACCCAGGAGAAGATGTAGCCGAAAACCAGCGCGACGAGAATGGCGATACGTCCCAAGAAGCCGCGTAGCGCAACACTCATCACGATCAACGCAACCATCACGATCAGTGCCACCCACTGGTCCTGCGGCCAGTACGATCCCGCGACAACTGGAGCCAGGTTGAATCCGATCAACATCACCACTGCGCCGGTGACCACCGGGGGTAGCGCCTTACTGATGACGCCACCGCCGAGGAAGTGGATGGCGACGCCGACAAATCCCAGAACCAGCCCCGACACCAGAATCGCGCCGGTCACTTCCGCCGTCGTTCCGCCCTGGGCGCGAATGGCTGCGACACCACCGACAAACGCCGCCGACGTACCGAGGTAGCTGGGGACGCGTCCTTTAACCACCAGCAGGAAGAAGAGGGTACAGAAACCCGACATCATCACGGCAAGTTGAGGATTGAGACCCATGATGATCGGGAAGACGAACGTCGCGCCGAACATCGACACGACATGTTGGCCGCCCAACCCGATGGTCCTCATCCAACTGAGTCGCTCGCCGGGAGCTACCACTTCACCGGGTCCGATGTTCTTGCCATCTCCGTGCAACGTCCAGATCGGCATGACGAGACCTTTCGCGAAGGAGGAAGGTGTTCGAAATGCTCTGTGCCCCAGCTCACAAACACCGTGTCTGGAGTGAAACGCTAATACAGCACCAAGTTTTGGACGTGATGACAATCTGCCAGAACCCGCTCGCCGAGATTGGCAACAATGGTGACAGATGAGGAGGACAGGGGTCATCGTCAGTGCTGGAGACAGTTTCGACCGAAATGGGGGCGCAGTCACGAAGGGCCCCAACATTTTCTTCGGCTTAACGGCTCCGTAACACGATGTCTGTCAAAGGAAAACGAGTCTCCTAGCCGAGGGCTGCGAGGATCCCCGCTGCCATCTCCGCGACCTGATCATCGGTCATCACAAACGTCGGCGAAATCTGCATCGCACCCTGCCCCGCAGCGCGACCCGAAATACCATGCTCACGAAGCGTCTTCACGAACGGCAACGCCTCCGCCGGATCAGCCAACTGCACAGCCGCGACCGCACCGAGCCCACTACGAACCTCCGCCACCCGCGGATGCTCCGCCAGCGGCTGCAGATGCGTATGCAACGACGCCTCCAAACGCTTCGACTCCGCGAGCAGATTCTCACGCTCGAGAATATCGAGGTTCGCCATCGCCGCCGCAGCGGCACCGGCATGCCCGCCGTAGGTGTACCCATGGCGCCACCACGAACCGGCATAGAACGGCTCCGCCACCCGCGGCGCGATGAACACCGCACCCATCGGAACGTAACCCGACGTCAAACCCTTTGCCGTGGTCATCATGTCGGGCTGCAAATCGAAACGAGTGGACGCGAACCACTCACCACCGATCCGGCCGAAACCGGTCACGACCTCGTCGACGACAAACAGAATGTCGTGCTCACGGCAGATGTCACGCACCTCGGCCAGATACCCCTCCGGCGGAAGATACACCCCACCCGCACCGATGATCGGCTCCGCGAAGAACGCCGCGATCTTGTTCGCACCGATCTTCTCGATCAACTCGAGCAGGCTCTTCGCATCGTCCCAGCCGACGGTCGCCGCATCCGCCATCAGCTCGCCGTAACCCTCACGGTTCACCGGAATACCAGCCAAAGCCGTTCCCGCAACATGCATTCCGTGATACGCCTTCTGACGTCCGACGATGATCGTCTTCTCCGGCTGCCCCACCTCGTGCCAGTACCGGCGAGCCAGCTTCGCCGCAGTGTCCACCGAATCCGAACCACCCGAGGTGAAGAAGATCTTGCTCCCGGCAACCGGCGCGATGGCCGCCAGACGCTCGGCCAACACCTGCGTGGTCTCGGGAACAAAATCACCGAAGTTGGAGAAATGAGCGATCTTCGACAACTGAGCCGCCACCGCATCCGCGATCTCGGTGCGCCCGTGCCCGACATTGGTGAACCACAGGCCCGCCGTCGCATCCAGATACCGCGTGCCCTCGGAATCCCAGATGTACGCGCCCTCACCGCGTGAGACGACAAACGCGCCGTTCTTCTCCACAGCGCCCATGTCCGCGAACCCGTGCCACAATGCCGAAGCCATCGTCGTTCTCTCCCAACTGGATACGTCCGAAATAGATAAGTCAGTTCACGCGGAGTGCTGGCGGAAGTACCCGCTCGACCCACTTGGTTGCCTGCTCGAACGCGTAGGCGAGTTGGAGAACGTCCAAGTCGGCGCCGTGCCGACC
Source organism: Rhodococcus sp. NPDC060176 (assembly GCF_042728675.1). Classification (NCBI taxonomy): domain Bacteria; kingdom Bacillati; phylum Actinomycetota; class Actinomycetes; order Mycobacteriales; family Nocardiaceae; genus Rhodococcus; species Rhodococcus sp. NPDC060176. The sequence goes on along the minus strand of NZ_JBHWYS010000001.1, from coordinate 62,710 downwards.
GATGATCTGGATACCCATGGGAAGCGAACGATCATCGAAGCCGACCGGCATCCCCGCAACCGGAACCCCGGCCATCGTCCAGGGAACAACCGTCTCCATCCACCGGTGATACGTGTCCATCGACCGGCCGTCGACGACCTCGGGCCAGTGAGTGTTCTTGTCGAAAGCAAACACCTGGGCACTGGGAGCGAGAATGTAATCGTAGGTTTCGAACATCTTGGTAATGGCCGACAGCCAGCCGTTGCGAGCCTCCGCCGCCTTGGTCACGTCGAGAGCCGAGAGTGTGACCGCGTGCTCGAGCTCCCACAACAGTTCGGGCTTCATCAACTCGCGCATGCTCGGATCGTTGTACTGATCGATCAAGCCGAGCTGTGCCCACCAACGCCATCGCAAGAACAGTTGCCAGATGTCCTCGGGTTTGAAGTCGGGAAGTGCTGCCTCGACGTGGCACCCCAACTGTTCGAAGACCTCGAACGAGGATTCGCACAACTCGAGGACTCCAGGTTCGGTTGCCAGGTAACCGTTCCAGTCACCGACCCATGCAATCCGAGAGCCCTTCAGATCACGGGCGAGGCTCTCGGTGAATACAGCGGGATCCTCGCGAATCCCCAACGGTGCATAGGCATCCGGCCCCGCCATCGTGGAGAGCAGGTGAGCCACGTCGGTGACGGTTCGGCCCATCGGGCCCACAACAGCGCCCTGCGCAATGAATCCCGTCTCCGGTACGCGGCCCCAAGAAGGTCGAAATCCCACAACGTTGTTGAACGCCGACGGGTTTCGGAGCGAGCCCATGTAATCGCTTCCGTCCGCCAACGGAAGCATTCGGAGCGCCAGCGACGCTGCGGCGCCTCCGCTGCTACCGCCGGCGGTGCGCGAAGTGTCGTACGGCGACACCGTCGTACCCCACACCGGGTTGTACGTCTGGGAGCCGAGCCCGAACTCCGGCGTATTGGTCTTGCCGATCACGATGGCGCCGGCAGACTTGATCCGCCTGACGAACAGTTCATCTTCTTCGGCGATTCGGTCCGCGAACATCGGCGACCCGGACGTGAACGGCAGACCCTTGGCTGCCGACAGATCCTTCACCGCATGCGGAAACCCGTGCATCCAACCGAGATACTCCCCACTCGCCAACTGCGAATCACGCTCGCGTGCCTCCGCCGTCAACGCTTCCCGATCCCGCAATGCGACGATCGCGTTCACCGCCGGGTTATGTAATTCGATCTGATCGAGGAAGCTGTCCATCACCTCGACACACGACACTTCACGCCTGCGTATCAGACCACTGAGCGTGACCGCATCGGCCATGACGAGATCGCCACTCTCAGCCACACCGGAATCGCTCTCGTCGACAGGGTCAGCAGCATGAACCATCGTGAATCCTTTCAAGCAGTGAAGTGGGGTGCGCCGGGAGATACACCGGACGGACTCGCCGCCACCGGCAACTGATTCGAGGACGAATTGCCGGTGGCGGCGCGACTGTCGAGGTTTCCAGCGAGGTTCTTGCCTACTACTGACCGAGGTCGACGATGGCAGCGACTGGGCCGCCGCCCTCGGGACCCTGATGCGCTGCCGATACCGAGACGAACACTGCCGGATCGCCGGTGACAGCTGCCGTGACTCCGCCGACACACGACTTGATCTGGCGGTGCCAGTGCACGTCGGAGTCGTCGAGCATCGCATTACGACGGCCACGGACCGTTCCGTCCTGACTGGCCTCGCACTTCAAGAACACGTTGACGAGTTGACCGTCCAGGTCGCTCGAGTGCGGCCGCTCCGGAAGTTCGAGTCCGGCGTCACGGATCGCCGCCCAGATGCCGTCCTGGTCGAGCGGATCCTTCATCACGCTGTGGCCGATCCGGTAGCGTCCGCCGACGCCACGTGCGTTACCGACGACGACGATCTGCGCGCGGTCCAACTCGACGCCGGACGAGCAGGATGCGACAGAGGAGAAGAGTTCGCGGCTGTGCATGACATCCTCGTCGGTCGGCATGTCGATTTCGCCGAGCGCAACCGCGATTCCCAGAGCCGTTCCGCCGTTGGACAGGTCCATCGACTCATGAGTCTGTTCGGTCCACACCGTCTTGCCGCGACTTTTGGCGTCACGGATGGTGTGGATGGTCAGCAACGGAGTCTTGGTCTGTACGTAGTGCACGTCGGCGGGATCGGTGATGCCGGCATTGGCCATCGCATCTTTCACTGCCGCAGCTACTTTGGTGATCATGGCCGTACGGCCGATGTCCTCGGGCAGCAGTTGCTCACTCATGGCGACACCCACGGTCAGTCGCGGCTCGTCGGTCTTGGTGACCTTGTCTGCCGGTACCGTCGCGAAGATCGTCGCGTGCGGGCTGATCACGCCGTCCGTACCACCGGACCAGACGATCGGGACCTGCGCCACCTCGTCGAGGCTGCGATTGCCCTTGGCGGAGAGAACCTCTCGAAACGCTCGGTCCGCGATGATGCGCGTGTAGTCGTTGACGCCGCCGTTACCCTCGGTTTTGCCGATGACTGCAATGACGCGGTCGGCCTCGAGGACACCGTCGTCGATCAGCTTGGCGAGCTCGCTGGCGTCGGAGACGCTGTGGAGCGGAACCTTACGGACCTCGATTGCTTCGGGCATTGGCATCTCCTTGTATAGGGAATCGTGGAGGCAAAATTGGGCCTTGACAGTTCCCGGCGCCCAGTCCAGCCGAGCGGTTCGGAACTGCCATGCCGACCACGCTATGACGACTCGAACCCTTCGGCATCGTCAATACTTGCCCAAACGAAAACCGTGATTGGTTATTTCGACTCCGATTCACCGGTTGTGCGCCGCCCCATCGGTTCTCACTTACGATTCGACCATGGACACCACTGTTGTCGACCATCCGCTGGCGGCATCTCTGCTCACGACCATGCGCGACGCTCGCAGCGACAACGCAACATTTCGGTCCGCCCTGCGCAGACTGACGCACATGTTGGTCTACGAGGCCACGCGCGGCGCAGAAGTGGAACGATTCGACTTCGAGACGCCAGTTGCTCCGACGCAGGGAGTGCGACTGGCGAATCCGCCGCTCCTGGTACCGGTCTTGCGTGCCGGCCTCGGCATGGTCGAACAAGCGAGCGCCCTCATTCCGCAGGCAGGAGTCGGTTTCGTGGGAATGGCGCGAGACGAGAAGACACACCAGCCGGTTCCGTATCTGGAGTCCCTGCCCGCTGATTTGTCGGGCACCCCCGTCTACGTCCTCGATCCGATGTTGGCAACTGGTGGATCCATCGTCCGCACAATCGATCTGCTCGTTGCGCGCGGGGCAACCGACGTGACTGCAATTTGCGTCGTCGTGGCTCCGGAAGGGATCGAAGCGTTGAAGAACTCCGGACATCCGGTCCGGCTCCTCACCGCGAGCATCGACGACGGCCTGAACGAAAATGCGTTCCTGGTACCTGGACTCGGAGACGCCGGCGATCGCCAATTCGGACCAAGATAGTCGCCAGACATACGGAGACCACTCATTCCGAGAGAGTATTTTCGTCAACTGTTGACAATGTTCACTGTGCGATCGAGCGTAGTCTCGCGACATGGATAGATCTGCCAAATATTCGAGCGAAGAGCTTCAACATTTGCCAGAAGGTGGCGACTACAGACTGACGGTTCGGGATGTCCTCGAGCTGCCCAGTCTGCGTGGAGCCGAAGTCCTTGCCGGGCACGGGGGCTTGCGGCACCTCGTCCAGTCGGTGAACGTGATGGAAGTTCCAGACATCCTGGCTTGGGTGAAGCCCAACGAGTTGTTGGTGACAACCGGGTTCCCGCTGCGCTACGGGCGGACCGGAGAGCTTCTCGACGACACAGATCTCAGTGACCTCGTCGACGGCCTTGCACGCCGAGGAGTCGCGGCACTTGCCGTGAAAACGGGCCGTTATCTCGACGAACTGCCCGAGGCGATGCTGCACATGGCAGAGCAGCGAGGCCTGCCGCTGTTGGTTCTTCCCGTCACCGCAGGATTCGACGAGGTGATTTCGGAGGTCTTCACCAAGTTGGTGGCGAAGCAGTCCGCGGCACTCGACATTGCCGATCGACTACACCGCTCGTTGACGTCGATCGTCCTGGAAGGTGGCGATCTACCTCAGATTGCCGCAGAATTCGCCGCGCTTTTCGACGTCAGCGTTCTGATCTGCTCGCCGGACGGAAGGGTATTGACCGAGGCCGGGGATTCAGCCGCGCTGAACGCGCTTCCGTTGTTCGAAAGCACCGGCCGGTTCCTGACCGAGCGGGTCGCTGTCGGTTTACAGAACGCGCCCAAGGGATTTCCCGGTCAGTTGGCGCTCACCCGAGTGGTGGCCGGCGGCACCGACCACGGCCGAATGGTGGCGTACGCCGGTACCCACGAACTCGGCGCCGTAGTCGTACAAGCGTTGGAGCGAGCGGCCACCGTTGCTGCTCTGGCCGTCACCAAGCAGTTGGCAGTTGCGGCAGTGGAATCCAAGTTCCGCGGCGACTTTCTCCGCGACGCACTGATAGGCGAAGCCGGCTCGCCGGCGGAAGTAAGCGCGCACTTCACCCAGTTGGGGTGGGACGTTACTCGCCCCCTTGCCGTTGTGGTTGCAGAACTCGACGTCGACCACCCGGAATCCCAGCACGCGAATTCCACTCGCACGGACCAGGATCGACTTAGTGACGGCTGGCAACAAGTGGTGCGTACCCACGAGCGGACGGCACCGTCCGTCGGGTTCCGACACGAGGTGGTCACGCTTTTCCCGACCAGCACCGACCGTGCGGTTCGGGACATCGAAGGGTTGGTTCGCAAGGTTGCCGGAGATCGCACCAGCGGCCGCCGCTCCTTCAGCACGGGAGTGAGCCGGGTGATCTACTCCCTGGCCGACCTTCCTGCTGCCTACGACCAAGCCTGCACAGCCGTAGTCGTCGGCCGACGCATCAACGGGCCGGGGCGGATAGCGCACTTCGACGAACTCGGCGTACACCGACTCCTCTCGCTTCAGACAGACAAGAGCGAACTGCGCTCGTTCACCGATGACGTTCTGAAGTCGCTGGCGGCGGACAACGCCGAAGCCGCGGACTTGCGTCTTACACTCCAGACTCTGCTCGACTGCAATTGTAATGTCGCCGAAGCGTCCCGGGCACTGCATATGCATTACAACACTTTGCGATACAGAATCGGAAAGCTGGAGAGCGTCGTCGGATCGTTCACCGACGACCCCGTCCTTCGATTGAACGTCTCACTCGCCCTGCAGGTCATGAAGATGCACGAAATGTCATGACTTCGCACGATATGAGCTGACAGAACGTCCCGATAACGGTTCGACACAACCGCAATCGCGCCGCCCGGTGAGCGTTCGTCACTTCTTACCCACCACTGACACCCGTCGTCGGCAAGGTTACCCATGTGCCGTTCACCGGCGCCCGCTTACGGTTCGAAAGACGGGCCGCACATACCTCCTTCAGTGGCCCTGGCCGGTTTCTCGGTCCAGCGGACCGGAGTCGACCGAACTACGGAGGCCTCAACCACCAACTGGCTCAGCCAATTACACCAGAACACGGCGGTGCGACATGAACTCGACTTCGAAGCCTCACAACACAAGTGCTCGTAGTGGTCCGTTACACGACGTGATAGTCGTCGACCTCACGCGCGCACTCGCGGGTCCTCACGCGGCAATGATGCTCGGCGATCTGGGTGCCGACGTGATCAAGATCGAATCACCTCACGGCGGCGACGACACCCGTGGGTGGGGGCCGCCTTTTGTCGACCCCCCGTTGGAACCACCGAACACACAACGGGAATCGACGTATTTTCTGTCCACGAACCGGAACAAGAAGTCGATCACGCTCGATCTCAAATCCGACAGTGGGCGTGCGACCCTCGAAGATCTCGTCTGCCGCGCCGACGTTCTCATGGAGAACTTCCGCACCGGAGTTCTCGATCGACTCGGATTCTCCACCGAGCGGCTGGCCGAACTCAATCCTCGACTGATCGTCCTGTCCATCAGCGGTTTCGGCCACGACGGTCCGGAAGGCGGTCGCGCCGGCTACGACCAGATCGCCCAGGGGGAAGCCGGACTCATGTCGCTCACCGGATCGAATCCGGACGACGTCCAAAGGGTCGGAGTTCCGATCGCCGATCTTCTCGCCGGGATGTACGGGGCCTTCGGCGTCGTCGCAGCCTTGAAGGAACGCGAGCAGACGGGGAGAGGCCGCGTTGTCCGAACGTCGCTCTTGGCCAGCGTGGTCGGTGTTCACGCGTTTCAAGGAACGAAGTGGACCGTCGCCGGCGAGGTAGGCACAGCGCAAGGCAACCACCATCCCTCCATCGCACCGTACGGACTCTTTCGTACCGGCGATGGCGCAGTGCAGATCTCGGTCGGCAGCGAGAGCCTGTGGAGAAGATTCTGCGAAGGGTTCGACCTAGATCCTGACGCCCCAGGTATGGCAACAAACGCCGAACGCGTCGAAAATCATTTCCAGGTAGTCGAATTGATCGAACGTACCTTCAAACCGTACTCACGTGACGAGCTTCTGACCGAACTCGACCGCATCGGAATACCGGCAGGACGGGTTCGGACGATCTCCGAGGTGTACGAATGGGAGCAGACCCGATCACAGGGATTGCTCGTCGATGTCGACCACAGCACGCTCGGCAAGATCACTCTGCCCGGCCCGCCGCTGCGATTCTTCGAACCGGACGGAACCGAAGTGACGGAGACCCGCCACACGGCACCGCCGGTACTCGGTGAAGACACTGACGAAGTCATGTCGTGGCTACAAGGATTCACCCGATGAACCGCCTGACGGCTCGCGACTTGCTCGACCTGGTAATCGATGCCGGCACCTGGGAATCGTGGGATACCCCTCCGATTCCCGTCGCGACCGACTCCGATTACGCCGAAGCACTTCTGCGGGCCCAGGAGAAGACCGGACTCGACGAGTCCGTCCTGACCGGAAGCACCTCCGTCAGAGGCCGCCGTGTGGCAATCATCTTATGCGAGTTCGGCTTTCTCGGCGGATCGATCGGCGTGGCGGCGGGCGAACGCCTCGTCGTCGCCATCCGTCGAGCCACGCAAGAGCAGCTGCCCCTTCTTGCGCTTCCCACGTCCGGGGGAACGCGTATGCAGGAGGGGACGACGGCGTTTTTGCAGATGGTCAAGATCACCGCGGCGCTCATCAAGCACAAAGAAGCGCACCTGCCCTACATCGTCTATCTCCGAAACCCCACCACCGGAGGCGTATTCGCGTCCTGGGGTTCACTCGGTCACGTGACGATCGCGGAACCGGGAGCCCTCGTCGGATTCCTCGGTCCCCGAGTGTTCGAGGCCTTGTACAACTCACCTTTCCCGGCCGGTGTCCAGACAGCGGAAAACCTTCACGAGCACGGACTCATCGATGCAGTGAGGCCGCCAGACCAACTCGCCGAGATCGTCGAACGCGCATTGCGCATCATCACCGGGGCGCGTCGTGGGTACTCACTGCCCAGTGACCCGTGCTCGTACGACTGCCCACCTGATACGTCGGCGTGGGAATCCGTCGTCGCATCCCGACGCGAAGACCGACCTGGGATTCGTGAAGTGCTGCTCAATTCCGCTTCGGACATGCTCCCGCTCAACGGAACCGGCCAAGGCGAGAACGACCCCGGCATCATGCTCGCACTCGTCCGCTTCGGCGACATGCCCTGTGTCCTTCTCGGACAGGACCGTCGCGGGCAGACTCCTCACTCCCCACTCGGCCCCGGCGCTCTGCGGGAGGCTCGGCGAGGTATGCGGCTGGCCGCAGAACTCGACCTGCCGCTGGTGACGATCATCGACACAGCGGGCGCGGCACTGTCGAAGGAGGCCGAAGAAGGCGGACTGGCGGGCGAGATCGCTCGGTGCATAGCCGACATGATTTCACTCGAGGTCCCCACCATTTCCCTCCTGCTCGGGCAGGGCACGGGCGGCGGCGCCCTGGCACTGATTCCGGCCGATCGAGTGCTGGCGGCCCGCCACGGTTGGCTCTCGCCCTTACCTCCCGAAGGTGCGAGCGCGATCATGTTCCACGACGTCACGCACGCGCCGGACATGGCAGCCAGTCAAGGGATCAGGTCCTTCGATCTGCTCGCGGGCGGCATCGTCGATCGGGTCATCCCCGAATTTCCCGATGCCGCGGACGAATCCGCCGCCTTCTGCACTCGCGTCGGAGCGGTACTGCACTACGAGCTGAGCCTGCTCAGTGCTACCGATGCGACTGAACGGCTCAACACCCGCACCGAACGCATCGACCGTATCGGCCTGGTCGAAGCCAGTACCTCCGTCTGATCGATCAGTACCCAGAACACCGGAAAGGCCGGACATCCTCCGCGGAGGATGTCCGGCCTTCGTCGATCGAGCACACTCAGCCAAGCGTCACGTGAGCTGCTTGGCGGGTTCCTCCCGATCGCCGCCGGGAGTCTTCGAATCCGGCTTGTTCGGTTCCGGATTCTTCGCATTCAGTTCCGGGTTCTTCGAACCGATGAACTGGCACAGGTGGTACATCCCGATCACGACGATGGTGCCGAGCGCGATCCCGCTGAGCGAGAACGTGTCACTGAACTTCAGAGCCGTGTCGCCGATACCGATGATGAGGCCGGCCGCGATCGGCATGAGGTTGAGCGGATTGCCGAAGTCGACGCCGTTCTCCTTCCAGATCTTGGCGCCGAGCAGACCGATCATGCCGTAGAGCACCACGGTGATTCCGCCGAGAACACCGCCGGGCGTCGCCGAGATGACGGCACCGAACTTGGGGGAGAAGCCGAGCATCATGGCGACGATGCCGGCAACCGCGTAGGCGGCGGTGGAGTACACACGGGTCGCTGCCATGACACCGATGTTCTCGGCGTACGTCGTCGTGGGCGAACCGCCGACGCTGCTGGCGATAGCGGTGGCGAAACCGTCACCGGCGAGCGCACGTCCCATGTACGGGTCGAGGTCGTCCCCGGTCATCTCGGCCACGGCCTTGACGTGGCCCGCGTTCTCCGCGATCAACGCGATGACACCCGGAAGGACCAGGATGATGAACGTGAGGCTGAACGACGGAGCGTGGATGCCGACGATTCCGTTGGCCTCGTCCGAGAACGGGGGAAGGCCGAACCACGACGCCGACTGCACCGAATCCCAGTTGACGCGGAAGTGCTCGGTGATCTGACCGGTGCCTGCGTCGTAGGAGGTGATCGTCCCCGAGACCCGGTCGAGGATCCAGGAGAGGACGTAGCCGAAGATCAGCGCCAGGAAGATGGCGATGCGCGCCATGAAGCCTCGTAGCGCGATACTCATGACGATCAGGGCCACCATGACGATCAGGGCCACCCACTGGTCCTGCGGCCAGTACAGCCCCGCGACGACGGGTGCCAAGTTGAATCCGATCAGCATCACCACCGCGCCGGTCACCACTGGCGGAAGAACCTTGAACACGACCCGGCCGCCGAGGAAGTGGATCGCGATACCGATGGCCGCCAGGACGAGTCCGGACACCAGGATCGCGCCGGTCACCTCTGCGGACGTTCCGCCCTGGGCTCGAATGGCGGCGATACCACCGACAAAGGCCGCCGACGTTCCGAGGTAGCTGGGAATGCGTCCCTTGACCACCAGCAGGAAGAAGAGCGTACAGAAACCCGACATCATCACGGCTAGTTGAGGATTGAGGCCCATGATGATCGGGAACACGAACGTCGCGCCGAACATCGACACCACGTGCTGGCTGCCCAGCCCGATGGTTCTTCCCCAGCTGAGCCGCTCGCCGGGAGCGACCACTTCACCCGGTTTGATGTTCTTTCCATCTCCGTGCAACGTCCAAATCGGCATGATGGGACCTTTCGTGCAGAGGAAGGTGTCCGAACGCTGAGTGTGCTCCAGCTCACAAAACACCGTGACTGGAGTGAAACGCTATTACAGCGCGGGGGTATCGACGTGATGACAATCTGCCAGAACCCACCGACCCGGATTGGCAATATTAGTGATTGATGCCGCGCATCGCGGTTATCTTCAGTGCTAGAGACAGATCCAGCCGGAGTTCGGGTTGCGCCGTGAAGGGTCCCAGCATTTTCTCCAGCTTAACAACCCTGTAACGCAGTGTGTTGTAATGGAAGTGGAGCTTGCGCGCCGTCTCGGCAATGTTGATGTTGGTCGCGAGCAAGACTTCCAATGTCTTGCGCATGTCCTGCGCTTCGGCAGTTTCCTCCGTCAGTTCCCGCAGCGTCTCGCGGGCGAACGTCTCGAGCTCGTTTTCGTCCTCGACCAGACTGAGCAGTCTGTACACGCCCAGATCGTCGAACTGAGTCACCGTCCACGGACCGGAAATCCGCCGGCCGACGGTCAGTGCGGTGCGCGCCTGGCTGTAGAGCGCAGGGACGGCTTCGATCGCAGCCGTCGGCCGGGACACCCCGACACTGAACGGCCTTCTCCCGCCGCCACCTTCGCCGCGAACGACCGTGACGAGGTCCCGCACCAATGCCATCGTGTCGGTGCCGACACCCATCACGATCACCGTCTCGCCCGTCAGCGCGGTCACCGCCGCACCGGGATCGCGGTGGGCGATCGCCCCGGAGAACGCCATCGCCTGGCGATCGACGACGGGCAGCCGAGCGGGTGCCGCAGAGGCCGGTTCGTCGATCGGGTCCGGCTCGATCGAGACGATCACCAGCGGGCGGTCGAAGTCCCAACCGAATGTCTTGGCATGGGAGACAACGTGATCGTGGTCCCCGGCACGGCCGAGGAGCAGGTCGTGAACGAAGTTGGCACGATGGCGTTCTTCCACCGACGCCACGGCTTGTTCGCGGGTGATGACCAACGCACACACCGACGCGGCCCGCTCGACCAGGTACTGGTCGTAACTGGTCATCACACGCTCACCGGTGAACAACGCGAGACGCCCGTGGTCGATGTGATTGGCGGAAATCGCGGACACCGCGATGAATTGGCCGTCGAACTCGTGCAGACCCAACCCGCCCTCGACGGTGTCGGTCCGCAGACGACCGGTGGAATCGACGGCCGGGCAGGCTGACAGATGCTTGCGCTCCGCGGCGTCCCCGGCGCGGCAGATCTCGCGTCCGTCCGAGGTGGTGACCAGAGCCGCGCCCTTCATCTCGCGCGCGATGACTTCGGTCAACTGTGGGAGTCCGCCGCCGCCCATCACGACGTCGACCAGGAGCCGCCGCAACCGCTCGGCCCCGAACATGGCGTCGATCTGCGCCGACTCCGTCTGCTCACGATCCCGCGCCGCGGGGTGATCGCATGGGCCGTGAAAAACCAGAAGCGGAAAGTCGGCACTGTCGGCTGCGTCGACCAGTTCCGGTGCGAGAGTGTCCCCGTCGGCACTGAATTGGACGGCAAGGGCTGCAACTCCGCGCGTCGACAAACGTCCGACGAATGCTTTGAAGGGTTCGGTGACCCGGGCGAGGGTTTCCGGGGTGGTGATCAGCAACTGCCCGCGTCGTAGCCACGGCCCGATGTCCGGAACCGCCATGAATCCCACCCGCGCAACCGTCGGGTCTTCGGAACCGCCGGAAACCTTTCGAGCACCAGGAAGGAGCGGGGTTCGAAGAAGTTCGGAGAGAACAGCATTCACCTCGGATGCCGGTACGGCCGGGTTTGCCACTTGGCAGGCACCTCGATTTCATTCGGATCACGGAAGATGGTTCACGAAAGAAACGATCCTATCCCCACCGAACACAAGATGTCCGAATTCAGCGCGGTCGACTCAGGCCGTTCGATGCAGGGCGGTCGGATTCTCCTGAGGTGGCGGGTGGATCGGCCCCTGCAGATCCCGCAGTTCCAAACCGGAGGCATTGCGAAGGGTCTTGGTCATCTCGGCCAGGATCGACACTGCAGTCTCCTCTGGAGTCCTGGCGCCGAGGTCCAACCCGATCGGTGAGTGCAGACGCCCCAACTCGGCGTCGGTGACACCTCGCTCCTTCAACAGCGCCACCCGACGCTCATGCGTCGCACGACTTCCCATCGCGCCGACGTACGCAGCCGGCGAACGCAGCGCGATCTCGAGCAGGGGGATGTCGAACTTCTCGTCGTGCGTGAGCACGGCCAGGACGGTTTTGTTGTCGATCGGTGCGGTTTCGAGGAACTTGTGTGGCCACATGACGACCAGATCGTGGGCGTCGGGGAAGCGCGCCCGTGTCGCGAAGACCGGCCGTGCGTCCACGACGGTCACGCGATAACCCGCAAAGGCGCCCAACGTACACATCGAGGCCGCGAAGTCGATGGCCCCGAACACGTACATCCGCGGTAGTGGCGCGAAGATCTCGACCAGCAGGTCGTGCTGTGAATCGATGAGAGTTCCCGCCGGCGAGACAAAAGCTACGGACTCACCGGTCTCCATCGTGCGCAGCAGGACGGAGACTTCTTCCTCCGTGGCATCCAGATCCCCGCTGCGTCGGCCCTGCTCGACGACCAGGTGCCGCGCCGGTGCACCCGGACGCACTTCGGTGACCATGACGACGGGCGTATCCGCCTCGATCCGTTCACAGACCTGACCGAACTCGGCGAAACCTGCTCCGACCGCCTGGACGAACACTTCGATGGTTCCGCCGCAGGTCAGACCCACTCCGATGGCGTCGTCGTCGGAGACGCTGAAGACCTCGACGCGGCTGGTGCCGTCGGCGAGAACCTCCTGGGCGATCTCGTACAGGGCACTCTCGATGCACCCGCCAGAGACGCTGCCGACCACCTCACCGGAGCGTGAGACAGCCATCGAAGCACCGGGCATGCGCGGTGAGGATCGCCAGGTACGGACAACCGTCGCCAGTGCAAAATCCTCGCCGCGGGCGCGCCACTGCGCCAGCTGAGTGGAAATGTCGCGCATCGCCTCGCCTCCCGCTTGCATTGCCGTCAGTAGAGATTGCCGTCTGTAGAGAGTTCACGGTATCGGCCCACCGCAATCCTTCCTGTCACACAATGCGCCTAAATCCGAGCCCTGCAGTTGTGCAATGTCGCCGTCGCATCACATTGCGCTCTCGACCAGTGTTGTCACCGAGCCCAGCCGAAAGCAGGCCTGACCTTCATTCTTCCCCTCTCCGACGATCACTGCAGCCGTAACTCACGCAGATGGTGCCGACGGATCGAGTGGGCGACGTTGCACACCACAGAACCGAGGTTTCTCCCATGGACCAATTGCTCAGCGGTATCAAAGTTCTCGACCTCACCCGTGCTCTCGCGGGGCCTCTGTGCACGTCACTACTCTCCGACTTCGGCGCCGACGTGGTCAAGGTCGAAACCCGTGGCTCCGGCGACAGTTCGCGTCAGTGGCCGCCGTTCGACGGCGATCGGAGCCTCTACTTCGCGTCCGTGAACCGCGGCAAACGGTCGATCGCCATCGACATGCGCAGTGACCGCGGGCGGAAACTGCTTCGCAGCCTGGCCCTCGACGCAGACGTGCTGGTCGAGAACTTCCGTCCGGGAGTGCTGGCCGACATGGGGCTCGATCCCGATTCGCTCGAGCAGGAGAATCCGGGGCTCGTCGTGATGAGCATCAGTGGTTTCGGCCCGGTGGGCCCGGACCAGTTCGCGCCCGGACTCGATCAGGTGGCCCAGGGGATGTCCGGGCTGATGTCGGTCACCGGCGCCGGGGATCAGACTCCGATGAGAGTCGGTATCCCCATCATCGACACTGTCTCGGGCATCTATGCAGCGTTGGGGATCACGGCGGCGCTGGCCTCTCGCGGTCGCGACGGTCGAGGGCACCGCGTGCAGACCTCGCTGCTGGAATCCGCGATCTCGATCATGACCTTCCAGGCGCAGGACTACCTGAGCACCGGACGCGTTGCGACGCCGAACGGCAATACGCACCCGACGATCACGCCGTACGGCGCTTTCGACACCGCAGACTTCCCGATCAACATCGCCACCGGCTCGGACAAGCACTGGATCGCACTGTGCTCGGTACTCGGCGACCCCGACCTCGCCTTCCGTGCCGAATATGCCACGGGTAAAGAACGTTTGGCGCACCGAGACCAACTGACCAAAGAACTCGAGGACCTACTGACCACCAAGGGTGCGGCGCAGTGGATCACCGAGATACGCGGTGCCGGAATTCCCTGCGGCCCGATCCATTCGATCGATCAGGTGTTCTCCGACCCGCAGGTCGAGGCATTGCAGATGGTCGCGCAGACACACAGCGCCGACGGGACGTCGATTCCCGTTGTCCGCGGGCCGTTCTGGGTGGACGGCAAGACTCTTCCCGTCAGGAATGCACCACCCATGGCTCTCGGCGGTGACGCCGACGACGTACTCACCGACTTCGGCCTGCGCCCGGAGGAGATCGAAGACCTTCGCGCGCATTCGGTGATCTGACCGCACACTAGTAACAGAGCAGACGCTCTGTTACTGTGCGTTCATGCCTCGGCCACGCGTCCACGACCTCGACACGCTGCTCGACGCTGCCGAAAAACTTGCCGCCACTGCCGGGCCGAGTGCTGTCACGGTCCGGGCAGTCTCCGACGCCACCGGCGTGTCCAACGGGGCGATCTACCACGCATTCGGCTCTCGCAGTGGACTGGTCGGTAGCGCGTGGCTGCGTGCTGCGCGACGATTTCTCGCGCTTCAACAATCGAGAGTGGACGACGCTCTCGCGGACCCGTCGCCGACTTCGGCGGTTTCCGCCGTCGTCGCAGCCGCCGAAGTTCCGGCCGTCTTCGCGCTCGACTACCCACAATCCGCGCTGCTGCTGTTGACGATCCAGCGCGACGAACTGCTCGGCACCGACGTCCCTGCCGACATCGCCGAGCAACTCACACAACTCGACCGGTCTCTGGTCGAGTTGTTCATCCGGTTGTCGACCGCGCTCTGGGGCCGCAAGGACGGCCGAGCCGTCGAGGCAATCGAGGCCTGTGTTGTCGGCCTGCCTACCGGATTACTCATTCACCCGGCCAAACGTGCCGACGGTTGGCGAGTCCCCGACGCAGCAGCACGCGCGCGGCTGGATGCCGCCGTTCGAGCGGTTCTGCGTCTCGACCCACCACTCCCAAAGTCCCGCAACAGGAAAGGCCAATCATGACCGCAACTCTTCGCTTCGAAGACAAGATCGCAGTTCTCGATCTCGGCGAGGACGAAAATCGTTTCTCCCCGGATTGGCTCGATTCCGTCGACAAGCTACTCGACCAGGCTCTGAGCGAAGGTGCACATGCCCTGGTCACCACGGCGACAGGCAAGTTCTACTCCAACGGACTCGACCTCGACTGGCTGGGTGCGAACAGCGACAAGGCGAATTGGTATGTGCAGCAAGTGCAGTCACTGTTCTCTCGGACACTGACATTCCCCATGCCCACCGTCGCTGCGATCAACGGCCATGCCTTCGGAGCGGGCGCAATGCTCGGCATCGCGCACGATTACCGCGTCATGCGCGACGATCGCGGCTACTACTGTTTCCCAGAGGTTGACATCAACATCCCCTTCACCGAAGGAATGGCAGCACTCATCCAGGCCAAACTCAGCCCGGCGTCGGCAATCGTCGCCATGACCACGGGGCGGCGATACGGCGGAAGTGACGCATTCGCAGCCGGTTTGGTGGACTTCACCGCATCCGTCGACGCTTTGACCGCCAAGGCCATCGAAATGGTTGCACCGATCGGCCCGAAGAATGCGGGCACACTGGGGGCAATCAAGTCGACGATGTTCGCTTCAGTGGTCACCGCTCTGAACACCGACGGCTAGAAGCGACGGACTGTGTTCTCGCAGAGCCGCTTCCAGATCGTCGGCAACACTCTCGGGATCGCGGCCTTCGGTGCTCAGAACCACGTCGACCCCACTGAGCGTCGGCATCGAACCGGCCAGCAGTTGTGACGCCTCCACCAACTCGTCCAACCCGGCCCAGCCGGCCGGTTCACGCTCGATGATTCTGGTACGCAATGTATCCGGATCGGCCTCGAGGCGCGCCAGCAGGTGCCCCTCGGCGCCGGTCGCGGCCAGCAGGGCGCGCCCGTAGTCGTCGTCTTCGACGGTAGCCGTGAGGAACAGGAGTTCGTACCCCGCTTCCCGGTACGACGCGCACAGCATCCCGACGTGTGCGATTGCCCGTTCGGTCCCCAGCGGCGGACAGCACCGCTCGAGTTCGTCCACCTCGATCATCGCGTTGCTCACCCCGGCCTCGCCGAGTCGATCGTGAAGCGCGGTCAGCACGGAACTCTTCCCCGCGCCCGGCGGGCCTGTCAGCAGTAGTACGAACACGTCCTCCACTATTCCAGAGCCGTAAGCACGTCCAGAACCTTGTGCAGGCGCGGGGCGGCGAGAAGGCTGGAGAAGACAGATTGACGTGCACAACAGCCCTGATCGGAGCACAGCGATGACCACCACGATCACCGAAATCGCGCCGGACATCTACCGACTGTCGACGTTTGTGGACGAAGCGAACCTCACGATGAACCAGTTTCTCGTCGACGGCGAGGAACCCCTGCTCTTCCACACCGGGCAGCGAGCGTTGTTCACCTCGGCTTCCGACGCACTCTCCACGCTGATCGACATCGACCGCCTGAAATGGATCACGTTCGGTCACGTCGAGGCAGACGAGTGCGGATCCATGAACTCCTGGCTTGCGGCGGCCCCCGAAGCGCAAGTTGCACACGGTGCGATGGGGTGCTTCGTTCAGGTCAACGACCTCGCTGATCGGGCACCACTTCCTTTGCAGGACGGCGATGTACTCGAAACCGGGAGCCGCCGAGTTCGGCACATCGACACCCCACACGTCCCGCACGGCTGGGATGCGGGCCTGATATTCGAGGAGACGACGTCCACGCTGTTCTGCGGAGATCTCTTCACCGCATTCGGGCACCACCCTGCGACCACCGAGCACGAAATCGTCGGTCCCGCTTTGGAAGCCGAGGACTTGGGCCACGCCACCTGCCTCACCCCGGATCTCGAACCCACGATCCGCGCCCTGGCCGACCTCGAGCCGCGGATTCTGGCCACCATGCACGCACCGACGTACTACGGCGACTGCGTCACCACGCTTCACGATCTGGCCGACTCGTACGCTGCACGTTTCGCGGCCGAAACCGAAAGATGGAAATCAGACTAGAGCCTGCACGTCCGACGTGATTCGCGCCGCGACGGACAGCGCGACATGCTCGCGGAACGGTCTCGCCACCACCTGCACCCCGATCGGTAACCCGTTGGGGGAGAGCCCTACCGGAACCACGACCGACGGGAGGCCGAGCACACTGATCGCCCGGCAACTCGCGAGCGCGTCCATCCATGTGAGTTCGCGACCGCCCACCTCGAAGCTCTCCACACCGAGCGGCGGAGCGAGCACCGACGCAACCGGCAGAAGCAGAACGTCGCCCATTTCGCCGAGGAATTCGCTGATCAACACCGCGCGATCCGCCCACAGCGCTTCCACCTCGGCGGAGCTCCGATCATGGCCTGCCGCAAGCATGGCGGTGATGTCCGCGTCGAAAGAGTGCGCTGAACCTTCGGTGAGAGCGTGGATGTCCGCGTGAGTCTCGACCGATCGCAACGCACCGAAAAGCGCGTTGGCCCGCGGCAGAGCCAGACCGTCGTACTCGCTCGCGTCCAGACTGATCGCAACCGACCGAACCGCCGCCAGGATGTCTTCGTCGACGGGCATCGTTCCCTCGCCGGGGGCCCAGCGGATGTCGAGGTCGTCGACGTCGACCGAATCAGGCTCGATCCACGCGAGATGCGGCATCGACAGAACGCGCAGCGCAAGCGTCGCATCACCGAGGTTGCGGGCCAGTGGGCCGACGGTCTGGATCGTGCCGTGCATCGCCACAGGGTTGGCGAGCAACCGTCCACCCGAAAGCACGCCTGGATACTGACCTTCCGGATCGACACGTCCGAGCGTCGGGCGAACGGAAGTGAGCCCGGTGCAGTGGGCGGGCCAACGCACCGAACCACCAAAATCCGTACCGAGTCCGAGCACGCTCATTCCGGCAGCAACCGACGCGGACTCGCCGCCACTCGATCCACCGGGCGAGCGGACGACGCCGTCCGGTCGCACCGGGCTGGCCGTGGTTCCGAACAATTCGTTTCGAGTCAGGCCGCACGCGCCGAATTCCGGGGTGTTGGTCTTGCCGATCAGAATTGCACCGGCAGCCTTGAACGCTGCAACGGCCGGGGCGTCGACGGCCGGGACGTTGTCCGCCAGAGTGCGAGAACCCGCGGTGGTGCGCACGCCGGCAGTGGCGATCAGGTCCTTGACCGTGAACGGAACCCCGGCAAGGGGGCCGAGTGTCTCACCGAGAAGGCGTCGTTCGTCCAGGGCATCCGCGGCCGTGCGAGCCTCCTCGGCGCACACGGTGACCAGTGCGTTGAGTTCGACATTGCATTCGTCGACCCGTGCGAGATGTTCTTCGACGACGGTCCGCGCCGACACCTGACCCGACCGCACGGCCTCGGCGATGGATCGGGCATCACGGCCCACCCAGCTCTCACGACTCATCGCACGCCTCTCCTTGCCAGTACCCTCTGCCGAGCGTAAGGACAACGAGCAACCCGAGAAACGACCACAATGCACATACCGACGGCGCCGGCGATGTGAGGTTTTGCCACAACGTTGGCGGCCCCGGAGGGATCGGTCAGGTGCTGGTACCTACAAACCCTGCCTGATGAATGCAGCAAGCTTCTCGATCTGTTGCTCGTTTCGTTTGTAATGCCGCCACTGACCGATTCGTGTGGTGGTCACCAGATCCGCGGCCTGGAGTGCGGCCATGTACTGAGACGCCGTCGATTGCGACACCTTCGCCCTCGCTTGAATGTGCTTGAGGCACACTCCGACCTCCTCAGCAGGCTCGAGCTGAGGGGGAAAGCTCCCGGGGTCTTTCAACCACTGCAGGATTTGCACACGCATCGGGTTGGCCAGCGCCTTGAACGCCGTTTCCCACTCGGTTGTTGCGTCTTCCATGTTCGTGAGCATACCGCTAGATCGCGAAATGCCGATATGTGTGGTTCACTTCCTATATCGCAACATCGCGATATACCAATGGGAGGCTGAAATGGTGCAGCACGACAAAGTGGCACTCGTGGTCGGAGCCCGAGGCGTGATCGGTGGGAACTTGATCGATCACCTCGAGTCGACCGGAGAATGGAAGATCATCGGACTCTCGCGGCGAGGCGGTACGGATACCGACCGGGTCGAACACATCGCAGTCGACCTGCTCGATCCTTACCGGACTGCAGCGGCACTGAGCGGACTGGGCGACGTCACTCAAGTCTTCTACGCCGCCTATCAAGACCGCCCGACATGGGCCGAGCTGGTTCCGCCCAACTTGGCGATGCTGGTCAACACTCTCGATGCCATCGAACCCGTTGCGGGCGGACTCGAGCACGTCAGCCTGATGCAGGGCTACAAGGTTTACGGGGCACATCTCGGACCGTTCAAAACTCCGGCCCGCGAGAGCGATCCCCCGCACATGCCACCCGAGTTCAACGTCGACCAACAGCAGTTCCTCGAACGCAGGCAGCTCGGCAAGGCATGGACGTGGTCGGCGATCAGACCCTCCGTCGTCTCCGGATTCGCATTGGGTAACCCGATGAACCTCGCGATGGTCATCGCCGTCTACGCGACCATCTCGAAGAAACTGGGTGTCCCACTCCGATTCCCCGGTAAACCCGGCGCGTACACCAGCTTGATCGAGATGACCGACGCCGGACTCCTGGCCGAAGCGACGGTCTGGGCCGCGACCAATCCCGAGTGCGCAAATCAGGCGTTCAACATCAACAACGGCGACCTGTTCCGCTGGCAGGAGATGTGGCCGAAAATCGCCGCATTCTTCGACATGGACGTCGCACCTCCGCTCCCGATGTCGCTCGATGTCGCAATGGCAGACAAGGAATCGGTCTGGGATGAACTCGTCGAGGAGCATCAGCTTGCTCGGACCCCGTATTCCGATGTCTCGTCCTGGGGGTTCGGTGACTTCGTATTCGGATGGGACTACGACTTTTTCGCCGACGGATCCAAAGCTCGGCGGTTCGGATTCCATTGCCACGTCGACACCGAAGCGATGTTCCTGGACATCTTCGCCAATCTGCAAGCTCGGAAGATAATCCCCTGACTGAAAACACGGCCACTCGGATCCTACGAACACTGTCACTGTCGGACCCCACGACTAACGTCGTAGGCGGGGTTTGAAAAGCAGGGGTTTCGGCGAGTCGTCGGTAGGGCCCCATGCGCCCCCCGGACCAGAGGAGCGACGATGTCGGACAATACTTTCGATCTGGAAATCCTGAGTGCCTGGACTACTTTCGAAACTCATCTCGCTCGCTACATCTCCGTGATGGAGGACGACGACACCCTCGTGGTGGAATCGCATTACGACAGCATGGACGAACTGGCCGACGCACCCGCGTGCATCCAGTTCTTCGCATGGAACCAGACCTCCGTGCGCTGCGAAGTTCCTTCCAACAGGTTTCTGCATCCACTGCGGATGCTCGAACCGGAAGACCACTCCGCGTTGCTCGACATGGGGTTCAACGCTCCCGACCTGTGCGAGCACGAGCCCGAGGGCAATGGGTCCATGTCCTTCTACATCGACGTCGACCGCGCTCATCCCGAGGAATTGGTGACGAAGGTGCTGCGCGTCTTCCGCGAGATGTGGAGCATCGCTCACCCGTCGTTCCTACGTGCCAGCACCAGTGGACGCGAGTCGACGCCTGCCTTCGCCACGACGCCGTCGCACGCGCCCTCGGGTTCGGGCGACATGCTGCGGATCCTCGTCGACGGGGCCGTCGAACGCCTTCTCGGTCATCCGCCCAAGCGTGACGACGACGGCGACATCCCATTGGTCCGGGGTGAGCAGGTCACCTATGTGCGCGTCCTCGAAGACGACGAGTACGTGGAGGTGTTCTCGCGGGTCGTGCATTCGGTCGAGAACCTCGACAACGCTGCTGTTGTTCTTGCACAGCTCAATCGGCAGTGGCCGACCATCAAGCTCATTCTCGTCGAGCAGAGTGTGCTCGGCGTGGTCCGCGTGGACGGTGCACCCTTCGTCGCCGAGCACCTCCTCCGGGCTCTGCGCTCGTTCGCCGAATTGGCCGAAGCTTCGGACGAACTCGCCGAAGAACTGGGCGGGCAACCTATCCGCGCAACCGGAGACACTGCCTTCAACGACGGTATGGCCTCCGAGCACGAAGATCCCGGTGCCGAATACGAGTCACACGAGTGCCACGAATTTCCCCCGGCACTCATGGCGCTCCTCGAACTCGACGCGGACGGAACGGGCGAGCTCAGCGCCGAAGAAGTTGCCGTGATCTGTGAACACGACCGCGACACCATTCTCGACTACCTGCGGATCAGTCAGGAGCAGGAGACGGCGTGGCACGAGGCGTTGACCGAGTCCATCCGACGCAAGGACGACGACACCGACCTGTGTGCGGGCGAGAAGCGCGCGTGGACGCACGCGATCCGCAATCTCAGGCGCGGACTGCGCGTCGTCGTACTTCCCGCCAAGGATGCAGCGCCGACGCAACTCGGCCTCTTCGACGATCAGGCCTGAAAGCCGGAAAATCGAGCGCAGCTTGTCAGCCCGGTAGCGGAATGACGATGCCAGGCAGGATCTCGATCTGACGCGGCAACTGGGGGAGCGGCGGCACTTCGATCGGGGGTAAGCCCGGAATCTCGATGGGTGCCGGGGGAGCGGCCGCGCCCGTCGTGGGCGTACCCGTCCCGTCACCCGAGGTCACGCCGGAGTTGGCGGGAACACCAGCCTGACCACCGATGGGGTCCGGCCACGGGAAGCTCTCCCAGTCGGAACCCTTCAGCGCGCCGTCCATCGTGCTCTTCCAAATATCGGCAGGCACTCCGGAGCCGTAGATCAAACCACCGTAGGAGTTGGTGATGGCTTGCGCGTCGGAGGTTCCGATCCACACCGCGGTGGACAGCGACGGCGTGTACCCGACCATCCACGCATCCTTGTTCTGGCCCGTGTCACCGAGCTGCGCGGTACCGGTCTTGGCGGCAGACGGGCGTCCACCGGCAAGCGCGTGACCGTTCGAGTACGACGCGATCGGCATCATCGCCTGCGTGACGTTGTCGGCAACGGCAGCATCGAGACGACGCTCACCGGGAGACACCGGGCGATCGAGCAGGACTTCACCTTCAGCCGTCACGACCTTCTGGATGAAGTGCGGCTGCTGGTACACGCCTGAGTTGGCGAGCGTCGCATACGCGGACGCCATGTCGATGACGCGAGACTGATACTGGCCGAGCACGATTCCGTTCTCCGGCGGACCACCCTCTTGCGTGAGCGTCGGGTAGTCGAGTCCGGGAATGTGTTCGGGTAGTCCGGCCAGGTGAGCGGCGTCGGCGATCTTCTGGGGACCGTTCTCCATCGAGAGCATCAACCGGTAGAAGCTGGTGTTCAGCGAGCGCTTGAGTGCCTCGGCGATGGTGCATCGACCACAGGATTCGCCGCCGACGTTTCCGATCGTCACACCGTTGATCGTGAGCGGTGAACTGTCGAACCGTGCGGACAGCGGAATATCTTCCATCAACGCCGCGACCAGGCCGAAGACCTTGAACGCTGAACCGGTCTGCAACGGCGCCTGGGCGTAGTCGAAGCCGGCTCCGTCGTCACCGCCGTAATAGGCGTCGACGCCCCCGGTCTTGGGGTCGATCGACACAACAGCGGTCCGCAGGTCTTCCGGCTCGCCTTCGAGATTCCGCTTGACCGCGTTCAGCGCAGCTTCCTGCGCAACCGGGTCGATGGTCGTCGTGATCTGCAGGCCAGCGGTGTTCAACGTCTGATCGCTGATACCCGCCTCGGCCAGTTCCTTGAGTACCTGGGTCTTGATGTGGCCTTCGGGTCCTGGCGCCTGGTTCAGATCGGTCGGCCGATTGGCGGGGGCGACGGCCGGGAACTGCATCGCGTCGCGATCCGTCTTGGTCAGGCTGCCCAGTTCGACCATGCCGTTGAGAACGTAGTCCCAGCGTGCTTGCAGCGCGGACAGATTGGTCTCGGGGTCCAGGAACGACGGGCTCTGGATGACGGAGGCAAGAACAGCGCCTTCCTCGACGCTCAGCTCACTGACCGGCTTGTCGAAGTACGCGTTTGACGCGGCGGCGATGCCGTACGCACCGCGGCCGAAGTAGATGGTGTTGAGATACGCGGCAAGGATGTCGTCCTTGGACCACTCGCGCGCCATCTTCGCGGAGATGACGAGCTCACGCAGCTTTCGGTCGATACTGCGCTTGTCGCCCACCAACACGTTCTTCACGTATTGCTGTGTGATCGTCGAGCCACCGCCGGCGCTTTCCTTGCCCATCACGTTGTCGCGGGCAGCGCGAGCAAATCCGGAGATCGAGAAGCCGGGGTTGGTGTAGAAATTGCGATCCTCCGCCGAGAGCACCGAATCGCGGACGTGAATCGGGATGGCCGACAACGCGACCTCGGTCCGGTTTCCTTCCGCCGGCACCACTTTGCCCAGCACGGTCGTGCCGTCGGCCATGTAAATGGTGGACACCTGATTGGTCTGCATGTCAGAGGGGCGCGGGACGTCGGTCCGGCTGTACGCGACAGCAAAAACCGACGCGGGCACGATGACCATCAGGAGCACGAGAACGTAGATGGTCCGCCGGACGTACCGCCACTTCGAGCGCTGCTTCTTCGCGGGCTTGGCCGACTTGCTTGACCGGGGCGAATTAGCCGACTTGCCCGATCGAGCCGACGACTGATCGCCACCCGTCGCACTCGATCTGTTCGATGGACTCACTCAACACTCCCGGTCGTGGATCCGGACTTACCGGCACCATTCCACCAGGGTGATATCTCGATCAGATAACTCCCGGCAACTGCGATACCGAAATGTCACCCTACCGGGCTGGCTACTCGCGACGTTCTGCTCGGACCGCGTTCCGGTATCCGCGGAACGCCAGCCCGAGAGCGACGACGCAACCGAGCAGCACCAAAGACGGCATCACGCCGGGGTCACCCTTGGCGATCGCGACCACAGCGCCGATCAACGCCATGAGGGCGAAGACCGAGATGAAGCCGGCGATCAGCTCCATGCGCTGGGCGCGCGAAGCCCGCCTCATGTGAACCGCGCGCAGGCGCGCATCACGACTTGACGCCGCCTGCGGTCAGACCGGCGATGATGCGTCGCTGGAAGATGAGAACCATGATGACCAGCGGGACCATCACGAGGGTGCCGCCGGCCATGATCGAGGTGTACGGCGTGACGAATGGGTCCGTTCCGGAGAACTTGGCCATCGCCACCGTGACGGGCGCGGTCTTGTCACTCGAGAGTTGGAGCGAGAGCAGGTACTCGTTGACCGTTGCGATGAAGGCGAGGATCGCGGTGGTGAACAGTGCCGGCGCGGCGAGCGGCAGCATGATCAGGCGGAAGGCCTGGCCACGGGTTGCGCCGTCGATACGCGCCGCCTCTTCGAGTTCCCACGGGAGTTCGGAGAAGAACGACGTCAGCGTGTAGACCGTCAGCGGCAGCACGAACGAGATGTTCGGGATGATCAACGCTTTGTAGCTGCCGATCCAGCCGATGTCGGTGAACAACTGGAACAGCGGAGTCACAAGTGCGACGACCGGAAACATGGACGCGCCGAGGATGATTCCGGTGACGAAGTATTTGCCACGGAAATCGAAACGCGAGAGCGCGTACGCCGTGAACACGCCGATGACCAAGGCGATCAGCGTGGTCGCACCCGCGATGACGAGGCTGTTCATCAGTGCACGGGTGAAGTTCACCTTGGCGTCGGGATCGAGCGCCGCGGTGAAGTTGGAGAGCGTGAGATTGGTGGGCCACAGCGACGTCGAGAACGTGTCCGCCGGGTCGCGCAGCGCCGTCACGATCATCCAGTAGCAGGGAGCGAGTCCCCACACGATGATCAGTACGACGCCGATGTAGGTGCCGATCTTGCCGCGTAGTGCCTTGTTCATACCGGCTCCCCCTTCCGCTGCTTTTCCTGCGTGCTGACCGCATTGGCTCCGAGGAATCTGACCAGGATGAAGGCCACAGCGAAGATGATGAGGAACGTGATGGTGGACAGTGCCGACGCCGAATTGGCGCCGACGCGCATCTGATCGACCACCAGCACCGAGATGGTGGAGGTGGCCGGGTTGGATCCCATCATGATCGCGGGCAGGTCGTACATCCGCAGAGCGTCCATCGTGCGGAAGAGCACCGCCACCATGAGGGCGGGCTTGACCAGCGGGAGCGTGATCATGCGGAAACGCTGCCACGCCGTCGCGCCGTCGACCTTGGCGGCCTCGTAGACGTCGGCGGGAATCATCTGCAGACCCGCGAGGATCAGCAACGCCATGAAGGGCGCCGTCTTCCAGACGTCGGCGACGACGATCGCGAATCGTGCCGGCCAGGGATCGGCCGTCCACAGGATGTTGGTGCCGAGAATCTTGTTGGCGATGCCGTCGTTGGCGAAGATGAAGAACCAGAGCTTCGCGGTGACGGCGGTGGGGATGGCCCAGGGAATCAGCACGGAGGCGCGGAGCAAACCGCGTCCGCGGAACGTCTTGGCCATGATCAGCGCCATCGACAGACCGATCACCGTCTCGAGCAGGACGGTGACGACGGTGAAGCCGAACGTATTTCCGATCGACTGCCAGAACTGCGATCCGAGTGTGCCGGGCGGGCAGGGAATCGAGCCGTTGGCGGTGTTGCAGGACTGGGTGATCCAGTTCTTGTAGTTGTCGAACCACGTGAACTGACCGGTGACGAACATGCCGGTCTCGGGGTCGAGCTTCTTGCCGTCGCTGTGCATCGACATCCAGATCGCTCGTCCGAGCGGATACAGAATGATGACGGCGAGAACGATCAGCGACGGTGCGACGAACGCCCACACGGGAACTCGTCGACGCTTCTTCGGCTTGTCGGCCGACGCAGGCGGGGGCGAGGTCGGTGGAGGTGGAGTAGCTGCAAGGTCAGGCAGAACCTTGGTCAGGGATGTCCCTGCTGCCTCGGATGCCGACGGCTCTTCTAGCGGTTCCGGTGCACGGTGTCTCCCACCAACGCCCGAACGGTCGGGACCGGTTGAACCGGCCCCGACCGCGGGGTTGGTAGGCACAGCCGCGGAAGGATCCTGCGGTTCTGCCATTGCTTATTGCTCCTGGTAGATCAGTTACCGGCGGTTTCGATGCCGGCCTTGGTGTCCGCCAAAGCCTGCTCGACGGTCTTCTCGCCGCGAATAGCAGCGTAGGTGTTGTCGGAGATCGACTTCGACACCTGCGTGTAGTACGGCGTGACGGGACGCGGCTGAGCGGTAGCGAGTGCTTCCTTCAGGGTCGCGAAGTACGGGAACTGAGCGAGCACTGCCGGGTCGTCGTAGACAGCCGAGAGGACGGGTGCGCCGCCGACCTCGGTGAAGTACGTCTGCGACTTCTTGGTCTGCATGAACTCGAGGAAGTCACGAGCCGTTGCCGGTGCGTCCGAGTACGCGCTGATGCCGACGTTGTAGCCACCGACCGTCGAAGCACCCGGTCCGTCGACACCCGGAAGAACGGTGTAGCCGTACTTGCCGGCAACCGAGGTCTTCTCACCGTCGACCGAGAAGCCGGACCACGTGCGCATGAAGAGTGCCTTGCCGTCGCCGAATGCGGTCTGCGACTCGCCCTCGGAGTAGGTCAGTGCTTCCTGCGGGATGGTGTTGTCGGCGAAGTTGTCGACGATCGACTGAACGCCAGCCTTCGTCTTGTCGTCGATGGCCGGGGTGAGTCCGTCCGGGCCGACCCACGGGCCGTCGAAGGCGTTGGTGATCTCGGTGGTGTTCACCGTCAGGCCCTCGTAGTTCTTGAACTGACCGATGTAGCAGGAGATGCCGGCTTCGACAGCCTTCGGGCAGTTTTCCTTGAGCTCGGCCCACGTGGTGGGAGCCTTCTCGACGAGGTCCTTGCGGTAGTACAGGAACGCGGCGTTGGTGTTCTTCGGCGCTGCGTAGAGCTTGCCGTTGTAGGTGCCCGAAGCGACGGTCGACGGCAGGAGGCCGGACTCGTCGATCGCGAGGTCACCCTCGAGCGGCAGCAGCCAACCGTTTGCGGCGAACTGGGCGGTGTTGACGACGTCGACGCCGATGAGGTCGTACTCGTCGCTCTTGGCCTGCATGCGCTGGGTGATGTCGTCGACCTGCGCGTTGGCTTCCTTGGCCAGCGGCTTGAGCGTCACCTTCTCGTCCGGATGCTCGGCATTCCAGTCGGTGATGATGTTTTCGAGCGCCTCGTTCAGGGCATCCTGCCCCTCGACGATCGTGATGGGTCCGCGGCCTTCGCTCGAGGACGATCCCCCGGATGCGGCCGTCGTGCTGGTTCCGCTGTCCTTGTCCGAATCGGACGAGCAGCCCGCCAGTACCAGCATGGACGCTGCCGTGGCTGCAATTGCAGCGCGGCGCATCGCCTTCGAGTTCAGAACCATGGATTCGCTCCCCGTATGTGTATGACAAATAGACGGTCACCGAGAGCCTGCTCACGGCATGCGCCATGAGTGCCGGCTCCCGGCATCGGCCCCTACTGTGGCACGAGACACCCGTACTTGTGGGTATTACGCCGAACCTGAATCGGTCATGTGTCGTTTGACAGGTCGACCTAACCCAGGCGACGCCCGTCGGTGGTGGCAAAAATGTGCACCTTCTCGGGGTCGACGCGCAGGTTGACGCGCTCGCCCTTCTGCGGCGGATTGCGCCAGTCACCACGCGAGACGATCTGCTGCAACCGTCCGCCGATCGTGGTCCGGCCGTAGACGTAGGCGTCCGAGCCGAGTTCCTCGACGACGTCGACCTCCATCGGCAGACCTTCGGCGGCGATCTCGAGGTGCTCGGGGCGAATACCCAGGACAACCTCGGTTTCGACGACGCCGTTCATCGTCTCGCGCGGAACCGGAACGATCCCGTCACCGAATGCGACGCCGCCGTCGACGACCGGGAGGGTGAAGAGGTTCATCGCGGGCGAACCCATGAAGCCGGCGACGAAGACGTTCTTCGGCTTGTTGTAGAGCTCGCGCGGCGAGGCGCACTGCTGCAGGATTCCCTTTTCGAGGACGGCGACGCGGTCACCCATCGTCATGGCCTCGACCTGGTCGTGGGTCACGTAAACCATCGTCGTCGCGAGGCGTCGTTGCAGCTGAGCGATCTGCGTACGCGTCTGCACGCGGAGTTTCGCGTCGAGGTTCGAGAGCGGCTCGTCCATGAGGAAGACCTGCGGCTGGCGGACGATGGCGCGGCCCATCGCCACTCGCTGACGCTGACCGCCGGACAGCGCTTTGGGCTTGCGATCGAGGTACGGCTCGAGATCGAGCATCTTCGCGACCTCTTCGACGCGGGCGCGGATCTCCGTCTTGTTGGTTCCGGCGAGCTTGAGCGCAAAACCCATGTTCTCGGCCACCGACATGTGCGGGTACAGCGCGTAGTTCTGGAAAACCATCGCGATGTCGCGCTCTTTCGGCTCCTGACCGGTGACGTCTCGGTCGCCGATGAGGATGCGTCCGCTGTGGACGTCTTCGAGCCCGGCGAGCATGCGCAGGGTGGTCGACTTTCCGCAGCCGGAGGGTCCGACGAGGACGAGAAACTCGCCGTCCTCGATCTCGAGGTCGAGCTTGTCCACTGCCGGAGTGTTCGATCCGGGGAACAGGCAGGTGGTGCTCTCGAAAGTCACTGAAGCCATGACGGGGTTGATCCCTTCTACCGGCAGGAACGTGCCGGACGATCCAAGTTGAGGGTGAGCGTGTGCGCTAGCAGCATAAACGTCCGTGTCGGCGCGCGAGCGTAGTCTTTCACGGTGAGTTCGGAGAAGATGCTGACCCGCATCGGTGCGCTGCTTCGCCAAGCGGAGTCCACCGACAATCCACACGAAGGTGAAGCCTTCATGGCCGCCGCTCAGCGGTTGGCCACCGGTTCCGCGATCGACCTGGCGGTCGCGCGTGCGCACACCGCGTCTTCGGAAAAACGTGCGACGCCCACGCAACGGCTCATCACCATCGGCGAACCGGGCAAGCGCGGACTGCGAACGTACGCCCAGTTGTTCATCGCGATCGCCGCTGCCAACGACGTACAGTGCGACATCGCGCAGACGTCGGCCGTCATCTACGCCTACGGCTTCGCCGGTGACATCGACGTGTGCGAAGCGCTGTACTCGAGCCTGCTCTTCCAGATGGTCCGTGACTCCGACGCGTACGTGCGCTCCGGGGCGTACCGCGGCGAAACGTCCGTGCGGACCGTCGTCGAAACTCGTGGACGACGACGCGTCAACACGCAGGTCCGCAAGCCGGTGGCCGGAGTGACGGCGCGCCTGAACTTCCAGATGGCGTATGCGTCCCGCATCGGCGCTCGGTTGGCCGAGACGAAGCAGGAGACGGAGAAGGCCGCGATCGCCGAATCTGTCGCGTCGTCCTCGGAAACTGCACTCG
Source organism: Rhodococcus sp. NPDC060176 (assembly GCF_042728675.1). Classification (NCBI taxonomy): domain Bacteria; kingdom Bacillati; phylum Actinomycetota; class Actinomycetes; order Mycobacteriales; family Nocardiaceae; genus Rhodococcus; species Rhodococcus sp. NPDC060176. Next base: position 33,394 of record NZ_JBHWYS010000001.1, on the reverse strand, counting down.
TGCTGCGTAACAAGGAAGTCGAGCTCAAGGACTACTACACGTCCAACTCCAAAGCGCGTGGGACGTGGCGGGGCGGTGGCCGCGCGAGTGCCGGCCATTCCTCGCATGCTCGACGAGCGGGTGATCGGGCAGCGCGCTCCGCACGCCTGGGTAACCTTCCGGAAATCGGCGGGGTGCGCGGGCAACTCGACTCATGAGGGATACCCAGCGCAGTGCGGTTTACGAGGCAGAGACGTTGGTACGCACCATGTTCGATCGCGCCGACGAGCGCGGACTCCGGAGCGTCGAGGTCATGGGTTCCACCATCACGCTGCCGGTCGAGCGCAAATTCGGCTCCGTGGAGTCGGTACAGACGTACTGCGATCAGCTACTCGGATTGAACTGGGTACGGGAGACCTGGCCTCGCGCAACCGTTTCGGTGTCCGTGCGATCCCGAGCCGGCAACGCTGCCGCCCACTACTCGAACGACGTCATCGCCGTTCCGGACGACCGTGACGGCCGGTGGGCACTGCGCGAATTCGTTGTCCTGCACGAACTCGCGCACCACCTCGGCGACCCCGCCTCCGACGAGGCCTCCCACGGGCCCGAGTTCGTCGACCGCTACACGAGCCTTGTCGGCGAGATCATCGGACCCGAGGCGGCCTTCGTTCTTCGAGCGATGTTTCTTGCCGGTGGTGTTCGAACGGACTAGATGTCAGCCCTCGGCGAACCCGGTGGTGTGCGAACCGGTCGGCTGGAATACTCGGCCTATGGATGCGCCGCGCAGATTAGTCCTGGTCAAGGATGGGTCCGAACATCCCGATCCAGCTGTTGCCGTGCGCAAACCCCCACTGATTCGTGAAGCCTACGGACGAGTGCTGCGGGAGGTTCGACGCGATCAGGACCGAACTCTCGACGACGTCGCCGCAGAGGTCGGGATGTCGAAGCAGTACCTGTCCGAGATCGAACGGGGCAAGAAGGAACCGTCGTCGGAAATTCTGCGCGCAATTTGCGAAGCGCTCGGGATGCCGCTCGAGCATCTGCTGTTCCGAGCGGGCAACCGGATCGTTGCGCTCAACTCCCTCACCTTCGGGCACTCTCCCGCACCGATCTCGGGTCCCGTCCTGATGGCGGCCTAATCAGTAGGGCGACCCAGTCAGTTCCCTTCGATGAGGGTGTCGGCCAGTCCGTAGGAGATTGCGTCGTCGGCGGTGAAGATCCTGTCGCGATCGGTGTCCTTACGCAATCGCTCGACGCTCTGACCGGTGTGCTTACTCAAAATCGCCTCGGTCTGCTCCCGGATTCGCAAGATCTCCGCAGCTTGAAGCGCGAGATCCGAGATGGTGCCACTACCTTGCGTCGACGGCTGGTGCAGCAGCACCCGCGAATGGGCGAGAACATGCCGATGGCCGGGAGTACCAGCGGCCAGAAGCACTGCAGCAGCCGACGCCGCTTGCCCCATGCAGTACGTGGAAATCGTCGGTTTCAAGAACTGCATGGTGTCGTAGATCGCGAGCATCGCCGTGGTGGAACCGCCGGGGGAGTTGATGTACAAACCGATTTCGCGATCCGGGTTGTCGGCCTGCAGGTGCAGCATCTGAGCCATCACGACATTGGCGACGCCGTCGTCGATCTCCGTGCCCAGAAAGACGATGCGCTCGTTGAGCAGCCTGCTGAAGATGTCGAAAGACCGCTCACCCGTTGGTGTTCGCTCGATGACACTGGGAATCGTGTACTGGGACATGATGTCACAATCCGATCTTGGGGAAGGTGGCTTGCGGGGCGATCTCGGCGAAGGACGTCACGACGCGGTCGACAATTCCGTATTCGCGCGCCTGCTCGGCGGTGAACCAACGGTCTCGATCGCTGTCGGTCTCGATCTCTTCGACGGTCCGGCCCGTTTCGGCGGCAAGGATTTCCTGCGATTGACGCTTCATCAGCTCGAGGCTCTCGGCCTGAATCGCGATGTCCACCGCAGTCCCACCAATACCTGCGGAAGGTTGATGCATCATGATGCGGCTGTGCGCCAGGCTGATTCGCTTGCCGTGGGTGCCGGAGCAGAGGAGCACCTGGCCCATGCTCGCCGCGAAGCCCATCGCGACCGTCACGACGTCATTGGGGATGAGCTTCATGGTGTCGTAGATGGCCAGACCGGCAAACACCGATCCGCCGGGTGAATTGATGTAGAGCACGATGTCGCGCTTGGGGTCGGTGGTGGCGAGGAGTACCAGTTCCGAACACACGCGTTCGGCCATGGCGTCGTTGACCTCGCCGGTGAGCAGGATGGTTCGCTGTCGGAAGAGCCTGTCTGTCAACAGGTCACGGTAGCCGGTATCGGTGGGCGCTTCGGTAGTCATGAATCCATTCCTACCGGCGCGGCGGTGCCGGACCCACGCCTGTCTGCTGTGGGCAGACCACCCCTGTCTGCACCCCCAGTTTGTGCCCCCATGTTTGCGCCCCCCTGCTTGGGTCCCACCCCGTTTCTGAGCGAACGGCATGTTCAGTCGATCTAAGGCGCCGAAAGTGCCGTTCGCTCGAAACGGGGTGGGAAGAATGCAGGCATACCGGTCACCAACTGCGGCGGTAGCGGTACCGCGCACACCCGGCCATGATGGGAGAAGACAACCATTCCTCTCGTCAGGAGCGTGGCATGACTCGTCCGGTACGCATCGGTGTTCAACTCCAACCCCAGCACGCACCCGACTACGGGTTGATACGCGACGCCGTCTTGCGGTCCGAGGACGCTGGAGTGGACATCGTCTTCAACTGGGACCACTTCTACCCGTTGACCGGCGATCCCGACGGAGCCCACTTCGAATGCTGGACCATGCTCGGCGCCTGGGCCGAGCAGACCGAACGCGTCGAGATCGGCGCCCTGGTCACCGGTGGTGGCTACCGCAATCCGGATCTGCTGGCCGACATGGCGCGAACCGTCGACCACATCAGCGGTGGGCGCCTGATCCTCGGTATCGGTGCCGGTTGGTTCGAGAAGGACTACGACCAGTTCGGATACGACTTCGGCACTCCCGGTTCACGGCTGAAACTGCTTGGCGAATACCTCCCCCGCATCACGGGCCGCCTGGCGAAGGGCAACCCGCCGCCGACGCGCAACATCCCGGTCCTCATCGGCGGTGGCGGTGAGAAGAAGACCCTGCGCCTGGTCGCCGAGTACGCCGACGTCTGGCACAGCTTCGGCGACCGTGAGACACACCTGCGCAAGTCGGACATCCTCTCCGACCATTGCGCCGACGTGGGCCGGAACCCGCTGGAAGTAGAGCACTCGGTTCCGTGGCCTGGGCTCGAAAATGCAGCCGACCTGGTCGCCGACGGTGTCTCGCTCTTCACCGTCGGCGTCAGCGGACCTGACTACGACCTGACGACGCTTGTCGAGGCCATCGGCTGGCGCGACGACAACACGGCACCTGCATTGAGCGGGCTGGCCTGAGCGGTACCGAGGACTTCGTCGTTGTCGGCGCCGAGAACGGGCGGCGCCGACGTCAGACGTGGCCTCTGGCCGGAGAAGTTGACCGGGAAGGCCACTTGCTTCAACGGTCCGAGCGTCGGATGGTCGACGGTTCCGACCATTCCGAGCGCGGCAGTGTGGGGATCGGAGTAGATCTCGTCGAGATGCCGGATCGGTGAGACCGGTACAGCGCGTTCGGCGAGAAGAGCGCACCAGTGTTCGACGGTCTCCGATGCGAAGGCGCTGGTGAGTTCTCGTTCCAGACTCTCGCGGTTCTCCACTCTGTCGCGGTTGTGGGCAAAACGCGGATCGGTGACCAGTTCACTCCTTCCGATGGCCTCGCACAGCGACGCCCACATCCCGTCGTTGCCGACAGCGATGACGAAGTACCCGTCGCTGGCAGGAAATGCTTGATACGGAGCAAGATTCGGATGACCGGAGCCCAACGCAGTCGGGCGCTCACCGGTGGCGAAGTAACTGGTCGCCCAGTTCACGTGCATCGCGAGTTGGCACTCGTACAGCGACGTGGTCACGTACTGTCCGCGCCCGGTCCGGCCCCGCTCGACCAATGCAGCCAGCACCCCGACTAGTCCGAACAGCGCTGCACCCAAGTCCCCCAACGCAAATCCGGACTTCATCGGAGCACCACCTGGTTCACCGGTGAGCGACATGAGCCCACCCGCGGCTTGCGCGATCATGTCGTACCCCGGTTCGTCGCGCAACGGCCCTTCTTCACCGAAGGCAGAGATGTGCAGGGTGATCAGATGTGGGTATTGCTCGGACAGTGCCTGGTAGTCGAAGATCTTCTGTAATCCGCTGCCCGGCTTGAAGTTCTCCACGACCACGTCGGTCTCTTCGAGCATGCGGTGGATGATCGCCTGTCCTTCGGCAGACTTGAGGTCGATCGTCACCGACTTCTTGCCGCGGTTGATCGCGAGATAGTAGGCGGCATCGACCCCGACGAAGGGAGGTCCCCACGAACGTGTGGGGTCGCCGCCCTCGGGGTGCTCGATTTTGGTGACGTCCGCTCCGAGATCGGCAAGCGACATAGTTGCGTACGGTCCGGCAAGGATCTTCGACAGATCGAGAACGCGGACACCGGCGAGAGGTGCGGGTCCTTGGGGAGAATTCACCGGTGAACCCCTGCCACAGAGAGGAACTCGGCGACAACCTCGCGTGCGTCATCCAACTTGACGTCGCCGCCATCGGTAATCACGTCGAGATTGCCGAGCGCAGCCGACGGCACCTTCCCGGCAAGACCGGCCAGGTAGGAGTTCGCCACCAACAGCGACCGGTACCCGCCACCTTCTCGGATGCCGTGGTCCGCAAGATCGAAGAGCAGGGTCACCATGACGGTACGAGCCAACTCGTCGGCATATTTTGCGCTGGCGGCCTGGGCGGCATCGTCAGATCCGGCGATCAGACGATCTCCCTCCTCGACCAGTTCCTCCCAGCGCTGCAACAGAACTCCGGCGCCGGCGTCACAGTCAGGTCCGACAGTGGACAGGATGTCCGTCATCGCTGCCGCGACCGTGCGGTGCGAGCCGAACTTGCGAAGGCACCGAAGTACGTCCAGCGCAATGACATTGCTCGAGCCCTCCCAGATCGAGCCGAGGTGGGCGTCTCTCACGAGTCGCGCGTTCACCCATTCCTCGATGTAACCGTTGCCGCCGCGGACCTCCATTGCCTCGCCGGTGACCACCCGCGCGCGTTTGCAGACAAAGTGTTTGGCGATCGGCGTCAGTACCCTGATCAGCGCGCGCGCCTGTTCGTCCCCTCCGTCTGCAGCCTGAAGACACTGTGCGCTGTAGGCGACGAGAGCCAGCGAAGCCTCGGCATCGAGCGCAAGGGGAAGAAGTGTCGCACGCATCAGCGGCTGGTCGAAGAGCCTCTTACCGAACACGACTCGGCTCTTCGAATGTTCGACGGCTTCACGAACTGCTCGGCGCATGAGAGCGCTCGAACGCATCGCATTGGACAGGCGAGACGTGTTGACCATCTCCGCCATCTGGCGGAATCCTCGATCGAGTTCGCCGACCTGGAGTGCGTGCGCGCGGTTCAGCGTCACCTCGCCGCTCGGCATGGAACGCGTACCCAGCTTGTCCTTGAGACGATCGATCGTGAGGTTGTTGCGCTCGCCGGATCCCAAGGTCTTGGGCACCATGAACATTCCGACTCCACGCGTCGAACCATCCTGTCCGCCCGGGAACCTTGCGAGGGTGATGATCACATCGGCATCCGGGTTGGAGGCGAACCACTTCTTGCCCGTCAGAACCCATCCGTCACCGTCGCGCTCGGCGCGTGTTTCGGTGCAGGCGATGTCGGTGCCTGCCTGAATCTCGGTCATGAACATCGCACCCGTCTTCGCCTGCTCGGGGTCCGTCGACGTCAACGCGTCGATCCAGGGCGAGAACACGGCCGGATCACCGAACATACGCAGGGTCCGCGCAGCCGCATCGGTCATCGACACCGGGCAAGCAAGCCCGAACTCTGCCTGCACGAAGATGTACGACGCCAGGTACTTCGCGAGTGGAGCGGGCACGGAGTCCCATCCGTGCAAGCCTTTTCGATGCGACATCGCGGAAAGGCCGTACTCGTTGTACGCCGCCCGGCACAGTTCCAGGTAGGCCGGGTGATAAGAAATCCGGTCGACGCGATCACCGGCCTTGTCGAACTGCTGCAGCACAGGTGGGTTCTTGTCTGCGATGTCGGCAAGCTCGGACAACCGGCCGGCGGCATCTCGGCCCAGTCGGTCGAGCAAGGCGTTCAACGTCTCCCGGTTCGCCCCGACGGTCCATCTGTCCACAATCGCTTTCAGAGCAGGGTCGGTGTGTGCAAAGTTCATCAGTGGTCAACGCCTTTCAGGGTGGATGCGTCGGTCATGTTCGAGGAGTCCATCGCCTCGGGTCCAACAGCGTGCGAGTGCAGCGCACTCCTGCGCAACAAAGCAGTCATACAGACAAGGGAGAGAACGACATACACGAGCCCGAGAGCCACGACCGGCCAGATCGTGTTGGTTCGCGTCAGCAGATACTGGCTGACCATCGGGGCCGTTCCGGCAAATACGGCGGTCGACAATTGGTACGACAGAGAGATGCCGGTATACCGAACATTGGTGGGGAAAACCTGCGCCAGGATGCCGGCCAACGCGGCGTAATACATTGCGTGAGGCGCCGTCGCGAGGACCATACCCAGAATCGCCAAGGGCACGGAGCCCGTCTGAACCAGCACGAACATCAGTGGTAGGAGCACGATCTCCGGAAGCAGCATCCAACGGACCGCTTTCGACGGATCGATCCGCGTGGCCAGCACAGCACCGAAAGGCTGTACGAGCGCCTGGGCTACCAGTGCCACGGTGATCACGAGGAGGAAGTCACTACGCTCGAAGCCGAGATCCGTTGTCGCCCAGGAGAGCGCAAAGGTTGTCTTGACGTACGTGATGGCAACACCGGCAACCACAGCGCCGACGCCGAGAGCAAGTTCGACGGGATGCGAACGAAGGACCTCTACCAGCGGCATCCGTGTACGTTCTTGTGCCGCAACGGCCTTCTTCATCTCGGGTGTCTCAGAGATGTGCAGACGGATGTAGAGAGCGACGATCACCAAAGCTGCGGATCCGAGGAACGGCAGGCGCCAACCCCACGATTCGAACACCGAATCCGACATCAGAGTCAGGCCTAGGAATGCGAGCGTCGCGAGCAGATTACCGACCGGTGAACCCTGCTGCGCGAACGCGCCGTAGAGCACCTTCTTCTTCGGGGGAGCGAACTCGGTGGCGATCAGCACGGCGCCACCCCATTCGCCGCCCATGGCAATGCCCTGGAGAACACGCAGTGCCACAAGCAGTATCGGTGCCCAGATCCCGATCTGGGAGTACGTAGGGAGGAGACCGACACCGACAGTTCCCAACCCCATGAGCGCGAGGGTGATGATCACGGCGTTCTTGCGACCGAACTTGTCTCCGAAATGACCGAACACCACTCCGCCGACCGGACGAGCCACGAATCCCACGGCAAAAGTTGCGAAGGCTGCGAGTGTCCCCACCGCCGGCGACGCATCCGGGAAGAACAGCGGGCCGAGCACCAAGGCGGATGCGGTTCCGTAGATGTAGAAGTCGAACCATTCGATGGTCGTTCCGACAAACGCCGTGATTCCGGCCTTGCGTGCCTGTTTGGTGTTGTATTCAGGCGGATTGGTGTCTTGACCTGGGTTTTGATCCACGGTTCTCCCTGATTCTCGCGTCGGGCATCACCAAGGGATGCAATGTGAGGCGTGAATCACTATCGTCCGAAATCCATGTAGAGTCCAAGACTTAGTTCGACTCATTTATGTGGGAGAACCACATAATGAAGACCGGGAGGAGCGACATGGAATTGCGTCAGCTGCGCGCGTTTCTCGCAGTCGCCGACGAACTTCATTTCGGCCGGGCCGCCGAGCGACTCCACATCGGGCAGTCCCCGCTCAGCCAGACCATTCGCGCGCTCGAGCGCGAACTGGGCGCCGACCTGTTCGTCCGTACAACCAGATCAGTGCAACTGACAGCCGCCGGCGAAGCCTTGGTCACGCCAGCCAGGATCATCGAAGCGCAGATCGCCGTGGTACGAGAAATCGCATCGGCCGCTTCGACCGGCGAGACGGGCCGTGTCACAGTGGGTTTCGGCGGAACAGGCGGCTACACCGTCCTGTCGGCCCTGACACGGTCCTTGGCCGACTCCCATCCGGGAATCGAACTGGACCTACGGCCGCAGATGTACTCGGGTGAGGTGCTCGACGCTCTCCGACGCGGAGCACTGGACATGGGTATAGTCGGCCTGCCCATTCCGCGCGGATTCGAGACACACACGGTGCGGGAGGAAACCTTGATGGTCGCGGTTCCGGCCAGGCATCGCCTCGGTACGCATGACTCGGTGTCACCGGAAGACCTGGCAACCGAGCGATTCGTGATGTATCCCGCCGAGCACGGCTCGGTGGTGCGCGATGCAACATTGTCCGTCTGCGCCACAGCAGGTTTCACACCCACCGTCGCGCACGAAGCCCCCGATCCGTACAGCCTGTTGGCCATGGTCGGAGCGGGGGTCGGGATCGCCGTCGTCGTGGAGTCGACGGCGCATCTGTCCATGGACGGGGTCGTGTACCTGCCGATCGCCGGGGCCACGCCCACGCTGAAAATCGCGATGGCATGGCGACCGAACAATCCGACGCCGGCAGTACACACCGTCACGAGGGTACTGAGGGAGCAGCCTTAGGCTCTCGCGAGAATTCCGGCGAAATCTGTTCCCACAGGCAGAGTTCCGTACTCGTGACCACGGTCGGCGCCGAGGCGAGCGGCAATGAACGCATCGGACGAGGCGGCCGGGGAGTGGCGCACCATGAGCGAAGCCTGCAGTGCCAACGCCATAGCCTCGACGACGGTCCGAGCGCGGAACTGCGCGTCGGCGGGTGCCATCGTGGCGAGCTCACCGAGTTGGCGTCGTACCCGATCGAGGTGCTGATCGAGGACCGGGTTGTTGCCGCGAGCGAGGTTGACCTCGTGGTCGAAGGCGGCAACGGAATCGGGTTCACGGGTCATGGCGCGCAGGACATCGAGTGCGATGACGTTGCCCGACCCCTCCCACACGGCCATGACGGGCTGCTCACGGTAACGACGGGCGAGCGGGAAGTCCTCCGTGTAGCCGTTGCCGCCCAGGCATTCGAGCGCTTCGTAGGAGTGGTGCGGACCGCGCTTGCAGATCCAGTACTTCGCAACCGCCGTCGCGAGTCGGCGGAAAGCCTTCTCCTGCTCGTCCGCGTCCTCGTCCTGCGCACGGGCCAATCGCAGAGCGGTGATGGTCGCGGCCTCGGATTCGAGAGCCAGGTCGGCAAGCACCGACGTCATGGCCGGCTGATCTGCCAGGACGGCACCGAAAGCGCTGCGGTGCCGTGCATGCCACACTGCTTCGGCCACCGACTGACGCATACCTGCCGTGCTGCCAAGGATGCAGTCGAGTCGCGTCTGGGACACCATTTCGATGATGGTCCGCACACCGCGTCCCGGTTCACCGATCATGGTGCCGACGGTGCCGTCGAGTTCGATCTCGGACGACGCGTTGGACTTGTTGCCCAGCTTGTTCTTCAGACGCTGGATACGGAAGACGTTGCGTGTGCCGTCGGGCAGGATGCGGGGGAGAAGGAAGCAGGAAAGTCCCTCGCCGGCAGCACCTTCGGCCTGAGCGAGAACCAGGAAGGCGTCGGACATCGGCGCGGAGCAGAACCACTTGTGTCCGGTGAGGAGGTAGTCCGCACCCGGGCCGCCACGTCCGGCCGGCTTGGCGATGGTCGTGTTGGCTCGCACGTCGGAGCCACCCTGCTTTTCCGTCATCGACATTCCGAAGATCGCGGATGCCTTTCCGGGAGCATCTAACTCGGGGGTGTAACTCCGAGAAAGGGCACGCGGGGTCCAGATGGCGGCTACATCGGGTTGCAGCTCGAGCGAGGGGATCACAGCGTGCGTCATGGAGATCGGGCACGCGTGGCCCGGTTCGACCTGGGAGAAGAGCATGAATGCCGCGGCCCGAGCCACGTTGGCACCCGGCTTGGGGTCAGCCCAGGCAGATGTGTGAGCACCGTGCGCAACGGCGGCAGAGATGATCCGGTGATACGACGGATGGTATTCGACCTCGTCGATGCGGTTTCCCCAGCGATCGAAGGTCTTCAATTCGGGGATTACCGTGTTGGCCAGCTCGGCGTCGTGCTGGAACCCGGCACTGCCGACCAGTTCACCGATGTCGGTGAGTTCGCCGGTGGCCCAATCGGCGTCGTGACGTGCGACGCCTTCGGCCAGGACCGTATCGAGCAGGAACTCGTTGACGTCCGTGCGCGGCACCGACTGGTTGAGCACTGCATGGGTGCGATGCGGAGCCGGGTGGGTGACGGTCTTCTCGGAAATATCAGTCATGACAGGCCTTTCAGCTCGCTGCGCGGATGAGGTGCTTCTGGATCTTGCCGGTCGGTGTGCGCGGAAGGATGGTCGCGAACACCACCTCACGCGGAATCTTGTAGCGCGCCAATTTGTCCGAGAGGTAGTCCTTGATGTCGTCGGCGCTGATGACATCCGGTTCACGCCAGACGACGTGTGCGACGACGGTCTCGCCCCATTCTTCGTTGGGTTTTCCGACAACGGCGACGTCGACGACGTCCGGGTGGCCGGAGATCACGTCCTCGACCTCCTTGGAGTAGACGTTCTCGCCGCCCGTGATGATCATGTCCTTCGCGCGGTCGACGATGAAGAGGTAGCCGTCCACATCCTTGCGCGCCAGATCGCCGGTGCGATACCAACCGCCGTCGGCAAATGCAGCCTTCGTGGCAGCGGGGTCGTCGAGGTACCCCTGCATGACGGTGTCGGCGCGCAGCCAGATCTCACCGATCTGATCGGGCTCCGCGTCGGCACCGTCATCGGCAACCAGGCGCAGGTCGACGCCGGCCAGCGCGACGCGGCCGATCGAGCCCGCCTTGCTCAACTGCTCTTCGGGGTACAGCACAGTGCCCACTGGCCCGGTCTCGGTCATGCCGTAGACCTGCCGGAATTCGGTGGTGCCGTACGACTCCACCAGTCGCCGAGCGACATCTGCGCCGATCGGTCCCCCGCCGTACAACCACGCACGAACGCTTCCGAGGTTGTAGTCGGCAAAGTTCGGCACGAGGTTGAGTGCAGTAGTGTAGATGACCGGCGGGCCGAAGCAGAGGGTAATACGTTGTTCCTGAACAGTTTCCAGGAATTTGACGGGGTGGTACTCGCGCAGCAGCACGACGGTTCCGCCCATGTAGAGCGTGGACATGAACCAGTTGTTGAGCGGGGAAGCGTGCCAGATCGGGACGGCCATGAGCAGTCGCTCGTCCCGAGTCGTCGACACGGCGAGGGCCGCGGTGACGGCAACACCGACGACGTTGCGGTGGCTGTGGACGCAGCCCTTGGGCGAGCCGGTAGTCCCCGAGGTGTAGAGGATTTCAGCCGGATCGTTCTCGTCGATGTCGATACCGTCAACACCCTCCTGGCGGGTGATGGCGTCGTCGAAGAAGTCGAAACCGTCTGCGACAGAGTCCGTGCTGATCAGCTTGGCCGTTGTCTCCAGTCGACCGACAACCGGCGCCAACTCACCGTCGAAGACGCACACAGACACCTTCGCGTGTCCCAGCACGTAGGCAACTTCGGGCGTCTGCATCTTGTGATTGATGGGGACCACGACGGCGCCCAAGCGCCAGGCACCGAGCATCGCGTACACGAATCCCGGAGTGTTGTAACACATCAGCGCGACGCGGTCACCCGGCTGCACGCCCAGCGTCTGCAAATAGCCCGCGGCACGGCGACTTCCATCCTGAACCTGGGAGTACGTGTGATCGTGACCGCCTGCGATCAGGAAGGGTTTGTCCGGGGTCTTGGTGACGTTGCTGTCGAATACGCGAACGATATTCATCGAAGTCCTTGTCGGAGAATCACGCTCGAAGAGAGTTCATTCCATCGAGCTGTTGAGTACGGCGTCGGGTATCTGGAGGGTGGCGAAGATGACGGCAACCGCCTCCTCGAGGGAGTAGCCGAAGCTTTCGCCGGTGGCAGTCTTCTGGATGACGAGGCCGAAGATCGCAGACCAGAAGGCCTTGGACTCGACGTCGATGCCCGCGCGCAGCTGCCAGCCGGTGCGGATCAAGGTACGGAGGAGGGCGGTTTCGCCCGAGGAGTGCAGAGTGCGAAGCGTTTCGGAGATCAGGTCGCGAAGTTCACCACGACGACCCGTCATCATCATCGCTTCCACGAAGAGTTCGACGCTGGGAGCGCCCGAGCCCAGGAGGGATCCGACCAGCTTCTCGGTGTAATCGCCGACCGTGTCGGCGTCGGCGGCATCGACCTCGGCCCGCTTGCCTGCGCGCAGAACGGCCGCGCACGCCACCTCGACGAAGAGCTTTTCTTTGGAGCCGTAGTAGTAGGTCACCTGGTTGGGATGGGCGCCGGCGGCCGTGCAGATCTGCGCGATGGAGACGCTGTCGCCGTGCTCGAGGAACAGCTCGGTTGCGGCGTTGAACAGCGCCATGCGCGTCTGCTTGCCCGACTCACGCGTTGCACGCGCGGCGGGAACTGCCTCGGTGACCATTGCGAACTCCTACTTGTTTGTATGACAAACAATAACTCGGCGTTGTTTGTATGGCAAACAATTTCTTCCCGCCGCGATGACATGTCGACTTCTATCGACATGTCTGATGTGCGGGATTACTCTCTGAACATCGAGCACCCGAGAACTTCGGCTTTTCTGCGAGGAGGCGCCCTGCAATGCTCGCGCGATCCGGCTTCTCCCTGCCCACACGCACGACTCTCACGGGCGACTGGGCAGATTTGTTGCGTGAGCATTTTGTCGCGCTCGACGTATCCGATATCGAAGACGGCGATCGATTCAGCGGGGCCGTCCACTCGGCCCAACTCGCACACGTTCGGGTATCCGCAGTTCAATCGATGGAACAACGAATAGTCCGTAGCAACAGCCTCATCAAAAGCGACGGCGCGGACTATCTGCAGATCGGGATGATCCGCCGAGGTAGCGCGGTAGTGCGCCAAGACGACCGCGAATGCGTCCTGCGACGTGGCGACTACGTCCTGTACGACACCACGCGCCCCTTCGATTGGCAGATCGAGGGACACGCACACGACGGCATCTGGGGACTCGAGGTGTTCACCTGGCCACGGTCGTACCTGTCGCTCAGCGACGCGGAGGTCACGAGCCTGACCGCCATTGCCTTCGACGGACACGCGGGCCTGAGTGGCCTGCTTGGTCGCTTTCTTCACGATCTTGCCTCCGTCCGCATGACGTCCGACGCAAGCGGAGACGAAGAGGAAGTCGTCAACGAGATCGGCAACCTGGTCAAGTCCGTTCTTCACACAACTGCGCGACCGATCACCTCGCGGCGAACCAGCCTCTACGAATCCGCCCTGTCGGTCATAGACGCCCACATCGCAGACCCGGCCCTGTCTCCGGTGGACATCGCGGGATCGGTCAAAGTCTCCATTCGCCAGTTGCACCGAGCCTTCGCCGAACACGGCACGACGGTGTCACGGTCGATTCGCAGCCGTCGACTCGACGGTTGCCGTCGTGAGATCGTGCAACGACACGGAGTAGAGCGGTCGCTGACCCAGATTTCTCACCGCTGGGGATTCACCGACCTGGCCGCCTTCAGTCGAGCCTTCAAGGCGGAATTCGGGATCAGCCCGCGGCGATACCGGTCGCAAGCAGCGGCCCCCACAAGTACTACCCGCTGATCTGTAACATCTTCGGACACTTACCCATTGAACATGGTGTTCAAAATTCTCTGTCGCCGAAGCGTATCCACAATTCTTGGCACGGTAGGCCAAGCATCGGGCGCTGACGGCCAAGTTTGCTCGGCTGAGCGGGCGTAGATTTTCGGCACGGCGTTGCCAAGTGCCAGGCACCCGATTCGACCACCTACATCACAGGGAGCACTCATGGAATCTGCAATCGGCGAACACCTTCAATGCCCGCGCACTCTGACCAGGCGGGTTCCGGATACCTATACGCCACCGTTTCCCATGTGGGTCGGGCGCGCAGACGACACATTGCAACAGGTCGTGATGGGCTATCTCGGCGTGCAGTTCCGCGGCGAGAATCAGCGCCCGGCAGCGCTGCAGGCGATGCGGGATATCGTCGCCGGCTTCGACTTGCCGGACGGACCGGCACACCACGATCTCACCCATCACATCGACAACCAGGGCTACGAGAACCTGATCGTGGTCGGTTACTGGAAAGATGTTTCTTCCCAACATCGTTGGAGCACATCACCTCCAGTGTCCTCCTGGTGGGAGTCCGAAGACCGCCTGTCGGACGGATTGGGGTTCTTCCGCGAGATCGTGGCACCGAGAGCCGAACAATTCGAAACGCTCTACGCGTTCCAAGACGACCTCCCCGGGGTGGGAGCTGTCATGGACGGTGTCAGCGGCGAAATCAACGAGCACGGCTACTGGGGTTCGATGCGCGAGCGGTTTCCGATCTCCCAGACCGACTGGATGCAGGCCTCGGGCGAACTGCGGGTCGTCGCCGGTGACCCCGCCGTAGGTGGACGCGTAGTAGTGCGGGGACACGACAACATCGCACTGATCAGGTCCGGGCAGGACTGGGCCGACGCGGAAGCAGACGAGCGCAGCCTCTACCTGGACGAAATCCTGCCCACTCTTCAATCGGGCATGGACTTCCTCCGCGACAACGGCCCGGCCGTCGGGTGCTACAGCAACCGATTCGTACGCAATATCGACATCGACGGAAACTTCCTCGACCTGAGCTACAACATCGGCCACTGGGCCTCCCTCGACCAACTCGAACGGTGGTCGGAATCCCACCCGACCCATCTACGGATCTTCACGACGTTCTTCCGGGTGGCCGAGGGCCTGTCGAAATTACGCCTCTACCATGAGGTCTCGGTATTCGATGGCGCCGATCAGCTGTACGAGTACGTCAATTGTCATCCCGCGACCGGAATGCTGCGCGACGCGGTGACCACCACCGAGCACTGACCGAAGTCGCCGGAAATCTTCGGCCACGTTCTTTCCCTCGGAGGCAACTCGAGATATGTTGACGAGTGTCGACATATCTCAGTAGCGGCCATCGAGGAAGCGCGGACAGCAGACAGTGACTACTCAACGAAACGAAGAGTTGGCGTTTGCTGTGCTGGCCGACCAAGTGCGTCGACAGATTCTCGACACGCTGGCTACCCACGGCGAGTGCAATGCGGGCTTCATCAGCGATCAAATTTCGACGGTCGGTCGCACCACGGTATCCACACATCTCAAGGCGCTGCGGTTGTCCGGAGTGATCGTCGAACGGCGTCAAGGACGTCATCGCCTGTTCTCGATAGATCCGTCGGGGCCCGCCAACGATGCACTCCAGTTCCTGCGCGACGTCCTCGGGCGAGCGCTGGAAGCAGGTTCGAACGCCTCCGAGTTGCCGACCACGGCGACTGAGGATTCCGACGCGGCTTCGGTGCGTCGCCGGGCGTGAGGCCCTGTTGAGCCCCAGCACCTATTTCAGGCAGGAAGTAGAACGTGCCAGGTCTCTCCGTAACGGCACAGATCGTGACGACCGACCCACCAGGGTCAGCCTTCGAGCGCCTCGAAACGGGGCAACTGCTCGAACTCGAATGTGAGCAACTTACGGTCGGGGCCGCTGCCGCCATCTCCCTTCCCGTCGGCGACGGCGCACGCGCAGATCTAGCCGGAATGCCGATCACGCTGTTGGGATACGTCGCCGGCGTGAAGCGGGGCCGATCGGTCGTAATCGTGCACCACCAACCGTGGCGCGGCCGCCTGACGATCCGGTTCTTTCCCGACGGCACCGGGACCAGGATCGTTCTCGAGTCCAGCCTCGATCAGGACGGCATTTCCTGGCTTGCCAACAAGCGCGGATTCGCTCCACCCGAACCTCCGCGTTCCGACCGACATCGGATCGGGCTGCTGGTCAGCAAATCCGGCCCGGCAGCTGTATTCGCCCAGGCAACAGAACAACTCGCAGCCCTGGCCGTGGAAGAAATCAATGCCGACGGCGGCGTCGGCGGCGTTCTCGTCGACTTGGTGATCGGCGATGACGCTTCCGACTCGGCGGCCGGAGCGGCGACCGCACTGCGACTGGTGAAAAGCGGATGTCGCGCCGTTTTCGCGTGCGTGACATCGTCGACCTTCAATGCCGCTGCATCTGCCTTGCAGAACACCGGTGTGCTGTTGGTGCACACAGTTCTCAACGAGGGAGGTCGATCGCGTCCGGGAGTCCTTCGATTGGGTGAGCGACCACTCGACCAGACGCGAGCGGGTATACCCGCAATGATGTCCGAGACCGGTTCTCGCACTTGGTTCCTGGTCGGCCAGCAGTATTCGTGGTCGTTCGGAGCACATTGGGCGGCCCGGCGTGTGATCGCCGAATCCACAGGTTCGGTGGCCGGCGAAATCTACGTACCGTTGGGGACAACCGACTTCTCACGCATCATCGAGTCGATAGCCGACTCCGGGGCCGAACTGATTCTTTCCACCCTGGTCGGCCATGACGAGGTCTTCTTCGAACGACAATGCGCCCAGCACGGACTGCGGGCCACCACGCGGACGTTTGCATTGGTCCTCGACGAGGCCACTCAGCAGCTCATCGGCAATTCCGATGCCGACGGAGTCTGGGCGGCATTCGGCTACTTTCAATCCGCAGCCGGCGATCACGACCTCGAAAAGCGATACAGCGCGAGCTCGAACGAACTCCTGCCTCCGCTCAGTTCCCTGTCGGAGACAACGTACGAAGCGATCATCGCTTACGCACGCGCAGCCGAAGGAACGTCGGCAGGCGATCCGGAAACAGTACTTCGGCAGCTTGTCACGACGTCGAAAAGCTCTACGAACACCGGTGTTCCACTGCATCGACCGATTTTGCTCGCTGAATCACGCCGTGGGCGCCTGCACCCCCGCTCTCTCTGAGCGCGCGTAACCCGAACTTAACGAGTCAATATGTCGATACCTATTGACGCAATTATGGATCCGGCCCTAGTCTGAAAGACAAGTGAAGCCGATCACATCAGGAGCACACTTCTCATGGCGACAATCCGACCTGACGACAATGCAATAGACACCGCCGCAAAGCATTACGGCATCACTCTCGACCAATCAGCCCGGCTCGAGTGGCCGGCACTGATCGACGGAGCACTGGGCTCCTACGACGTCGTCGACCAGTTGTACGCCGACGAGGCAACCCCGCCGACCACGTCACGCGAGCACAAGGTGCCAACTGCGAGCGAAAATCCTTTGAGCGCTTGGTATGTGACCACAAGCATCCCGCCGACGTCGGACGGCGTCCTGACCGGCCGAAGCGTGGCGATCAAGGACAACGTGACCGTGGCCGGAGTTCCGATGATGAACGGGTCCCGGACAGTAGAAGGGTTCACCCCGTCTCGCGATGCAACTGTCGTCAGTCGGCTACTGGCGGCCGGGGCGACCGTCGCAGGCAAAGCCGTGTGTGAGGACCTGTGTTTCTCCGGCTCGAGCTTCACGCCGGCAAGCGGGCCGGTTCACAACCCATGGGACTCGCAGCGCGAAGCAGGGGGATCATCCGGTGGCAGTGCGGCTCTCGTCGCAAACGGTGACGTCGATTTTGCCATCGGTGGGGATCAGGGCGGATCGATCCGGATCCCGGCGGCATTCTGCGGCGTCGTCGGACACAAGCCGACGTTCGGGCTCGTCCCGTATACCGGGGCATTTCCCATCGAGCGAACAATCGACCACCTCGGCCCCATCACACGCACGGTCCACGATGCCGCACTGATGCTTTCGGTCATCGCCGGCCGCGACGGCAACGACCCACGTCAGCCGGACAGTGTCGAAGCAGGTGACTATTTGTCCACCCTCGACTCCGACGTGGACGGCCTGCGAATCGGAATCGTTCGAGAAGGTTTCGGGCACGCGGTCTCACAACCCGAGGTCGACGACGCAGTCCGCGCAGCGGCACACAGTTTGAGCGAAATCGGCTGCACGGTAGAGGAAGTAAGCATCCCGTGGCACCTGCATGCTTTCCATATCTGGAACGTGATCGCCACGGATGGTGGTGCCTACCAGATGTTGGACGGCAACGGATACGGCATGAACGCCGAAGGTTTGTACGATCCGGAACTGATGGCACACTTTGCTTCTCGACGCATTCAGCACGCCGACGCTCTGTCCGAAACCGTCAAACTAGTGGCGCTGACCGGCCACCACGGCATCACCACCCTCGGCGGCGCGAGCTACGGCAAAGCTCGCAACCTCGTACCGCTCGCCCGCGCCGCCTACGACACTGCCTTGAGACAGTTCGACGTCCTGGTGATGCCCACACTGCCCTACGTCGCATCCGAATTGCCGGCGAAGGACGTGGACCGCACCACCTTCATCACGAAGGCCCTCGGGATGATCGCCAACACTGCACCATTCGACGTGACAGGACATCCGTCCCTGTCCGTTCCGGCCGGCCTGGTGAACGGACTTCCGGTCGGAATGATGATCACCGGCAAAACCTTCGACGATGCGACGGTCCTCCGGGTCGGGCGCGCATTCGAAAAGCTCCGCGGCGTGTTTCCGACACCTGCCGACCGCACCTCCGATTCTGCACCACAACTCAGCCTCGCCTAGTTCTGTATCCGCACTTGCACAACAAATTCCACCGATTCACACATGATCAGCCCGCATAGAAAAGGTGAACCAGATGTCAGTAACGATCGACCACACAACGGAGAACGCCGCACCGGCCCAGGCGCCGGTCTCCGACCGGGCGTGGGCACTGTTCCGCGCACTCGACGGTAAGGGATTGGTACCCGACGGTTACGTCGAAGGATGGAAGAAGACCTTCGAGGAGGACTTCAGTCCAAGGCGCGGAGCGGAATTGGTCGCGCGGGCGTGGACCGACCCCGAGTTCCGGCAGTTGCTTCTCACCGACGGTACCGCCGCGGTTGCCCAGTACGGATATCTGGGCCCCCAGGGCGAATACATCGTGGCAGTCGAAGACACCCCGACCCTCAAGAACGTGATCGTGTGCTCGCTGTGTTCATGCACCGCGTGGCCCATTCTCGGCCTGCCCCCTACCTGGTACAAGAGTTTCGAATACCGTGCGCGAGTGGTGCGTGAGCCACGGAAGGTTCTCTCCGAGATGGGAACCGAGATCGCGTCGGACGTCGAGATCCGCGTCTACGACACCACCGCCGAAACTCGCTACATGGTTCTTCCGCAACGTCCCGCAGGCACCGAAGGCTGGAGCCAGGAACAGCTTCAAGAGATCGTCACCAAGGACTGCCTGATCGGCGTCGCAGTCCCGCAGGTCCCCACCGTCTGATCACCCCGACAAGAAAGAAGCACACCATGGATGGAGTACACGATCTTGCCGGAGTTCAAGGCTTCGGCAAAGTCCCGCATACCGTCAACGCCGACATCGGCCCCACCTTCCACGCCGAGTGGGAACACCTGCCGTACAGCCTGATGTTCGCCGGTGTCGCCGAACTCGGAGCATTCAGCGTCGACGAAGTTCGATACGTCGTCGAGCGGATGGAGCCCCGCCACTACATGATGACCCCGTACTACGAGAGATACGTCATCGGCGTCGCAGCACTGATGGTCGAAAAGGGAATCTTGACGCAGGACGAGCTCGAAAACCTTGCGGGAGGCCCCTTCCCACTCTCACGCCCCAGCGAATCCGAAGGCCGACCGGCTCGCACCGACACAACAACCTTCGAGGTCGGTCAGCGAGTACGCGTGCGAGACGAATACGTTCCCGGGCATATTCGAATGCCTGCGTACTGCCGAGGACGCGTGGGGACCATCGCTCACCGGACGACGGAGAAGTGGCCTTTTCCCGACGCAATCGGTCACGGCCGCAACGACGCCGGTGAAGAACCCACGTACCACGTGACGTTCGCTGCGGAGGAACTGTTCGGCAGCGACACAGATGGCGGGAGCGTCGTGGTCGACCTCTTCGAGGGTTACCTCGAGCCGGCGGCCTGATCTTCCAGCATTCCGGGCGGCGGTCATGCGATCACAGCGTTTTGCGTGACCGCCGCCTGATCACAGCGATTCTCTCATTCGGAAGGACACTCGAAATCATGGTCGACACACGACTTCCGGTCACGGTGCTGTCAGGTTTCCTGGGCGCCGGGAAGACGACACTACTCAACGAGATCCTGCGCAATCGGGAGGGTCGTCGGGTCGCGGTGATCGTCAACGACATGAGCGAAATCAACATCGACAGTGCAGAAGTCGAGCGTGAGATTTCGCTCAGTCGCTCCGAGGAGAAACTGGTCGAGATGACCAACGGCTGCATCTGCTGCACTCTGCGAGAGGATCTTCTCTCCGAGATCAGTGCCTTGGCCGCCGATGGCCGATTCGACTACCTACTCATCGAATCTTCGGGCATCTCCGAACCGCTGCCCGTCGCAGAGACGTTCACATTCATCGATACCGACGGCCACGCCCTCGCCGACGTCGCCCGACTCGACACCATGGTCACCGTCGTCGACGGCCACAGTTTTCTGCGCGACTACACGGCTGGGGGCCGCGTCGAAGCCGATGCCCCGGAAGACGAACGAGACATCGCGGATCTGCTTGTCGATCAGATCGAATTCGCCGATGTGATCCTGGTGAGCAAGGCCGATCTGGTCTCACGGGAGCATCTGATCGAGCTGACCGCGGTCCTACGATCTTTGAATGCAACTGCCTCGATAGTGCCGATGACGCTCGGACGCATCCCACTCGACACGATTCTCGATACCGGTTTGTTCTCGCTCGAGAAAGCGGCGCAGGCCCCCGGATGGCTACAAGAACTCCAGGGTGAACACATCCCCGAAACCGAAGAGTACGGAATCAGTTCGGTGGTGTACCGCGAGCGCGCACCCTTCCACCCCCAACGGCTGCATGATTTCCTGAGCAGCGAGTGGACCAACGGAAAGTTACTTCGCGCCAAGGGCTACTACTGGAATGCCGGCCGGTTCACCGAGATCGGGAGTATTTCTCAGGCCGGTCATCTCATTCGCCACGGATACGTCGGCCGTTGGTGGAAGTTTCTACCCCGCGACGAGTGGCCGGCCGACGATTACCGTCGCGACGGAATCCTCGACAAGTGGGAAGAACCCGTCGGAGACTGCCGACAAGAACTCGTCTTCATCGGCCAAGCCGTCGACCCGTCTCGACTGCACCGAGAACTCGACGCGTGTCTACTCACCACAGCCGAGATCGAACTCGGGCCAGACGTGTGGACCACCTGGAGCGACCCCTTGGGCGTCGGCTATACCGACCAGACCGTCTGATTTCGATCACTTCGGAATGAGTTTCCCCGACCTGGCGATACTTAAAATCACGCTGATTTGAAGGCAAGCCCGCAGCACAGCGGCCGCTTGTCCGAAAACTGTCAACAGTTCTACACGGAGAAATGGCTACCCTTAGGTTTACGCTGCACGCATGTTTTCTTCCGTCGCAGCGAAGATCCGCCTGGTGGTGGCACTGCTCCTCACTGCCCTCCTGGCGCTGACTCTGTCATCGTGCTCGAGTGGCTCGGATTCGTCGGCAGCCCCCACAGACCTGTGTGCACCTCCAGGAGTGGGAGCCGCAACCGCAGCGCCCACCAATCTGGACGCGGCAGCGGGTGCGGGCGCCGAAGACCGCTACACCACGGCCACCGTCACACCGGTCAATCAGATCGACACCTCGAAGCTGAATCTGATCAAACCCGGGGTCATCACGGTCGGCACGCTCGGTGACGCGCCCCCGAGCATCTGCGTCAACTCCGAGAACCAGTACACCGGATACGACAACGAGCTGCTGAAGGCCGTCGCGGACAAGCTGGGCTTGAAGGTCGAGTTCGTCGGCACCGAGTTCGCCGGTCTACTCGCCCAGGTTGCCGGTCGACGCTTCGACGTCGGCTCGTCGTCCATCACCACCACCGACGACCGTCGCAACACCGTCGGCTTCACCAACGGTTACGACTTCGGTTACTTCTCCCTCGTCGTACCTAACGGCAGCCCGATCACCGGCTTCGGCGACCTGGACTCTTCCAAGCGCATCGGCGTCGTGCAGGGAACCGTTCAGGACGACTACGTCGTGAACACGCTCAAGCTCGATCCCGTGAAGTTCCCCGACTACGCCACGGCGTACGCGAACCTCAAGTCCGGACAGATCGACGCTTGGGTAGCTCCGTCTCAGCAGGCCGAAGGCGCGATCGCTCCCGGTGATCCGACCTCGATCATCCAGAACACCTTCTCGGTCAACAACTTCGTCGGCTGGGCGGTGAACAAGGAGAACCAGCCGCTGATCGACGCCCTCAACTCGGGCCTCGACGCAGTCATCGACGACGGAACCTGGTCTCAGCTGTACGCCGACTGGGTGCCGCGCCAACTCCCCGAAGGCTGGAAGCCCGGATCCAAGGCCGCGGCCACTCCGGAACTGCCCGACTTCGCAGCCATCGCAGCAGAAAACGCAGCCAACGGCGACGGTGGGGATACCGCGTCGTACCAACCGAAGTCGACGCTCGAACAGCTCAAGGACACGTTCTTCGACTGGGATCTGTACAAGAAGGCATTCCCCGATCTCCTCAAGACCGGTCTGCCCAACACCCTGATCCTCGCGCTCGCGTCGGGCATCATCGGCACGATCCTCGGCATGCTGCTCGCTGTCGCCGGTATCTCGCGCACCCGTTGGCTGCGCTGGCCGGCCCGCGTCTACACCGACATTTTCCGTGGCCTGCCCGCCGTCGTCATCATCTTGATCATCGGGCTCGGCGTCGGACCGATCGTCAAGGGAATCACCGGCAGCAATCCGTACTGGCTCGGTGTCGCAGCGCTGTCACTGCTCGCGTCGGCATACATCGGTGAGATCTTCAGATCCGGTATCCAGAGTGTCGAGTCCGGGCAGCTCGAAGCCTCCCGTGCCCTCGGCTTCAGCTACCGAAAGTCCATGTCGCTGGTCGTCATCCCACAGGGTGTACGACGCGTTCTGCCGGCGTTGATGAACCAGTTCATCTCGCTGATCAAGGACTCGTCGCTGATCTACTTCCTCGGCCTCCTCGTCACCCAGCGGGAGCTCTTCGCCGTCGGACGCGATCTCAACGCCCAGACCGGCAGCCTGTCCCCGCTCGTCGCGGCAGGCTTGTTCTACCTTGCTCTGACCATCCCGCTGACGCACCTCGTCAACTACATCGACAACCGACTCCGGACTGGACGCGCCGACACCTCAGGCACGTTGGATCCGCTCGAGCAGGCCATCGTCGTGGAAAGGGGCTGAGGACATGACCACCAGCTCTGAACTGAAGTCCGTATCGCTCACCGGCAAGGACCTGCATCTGTCCTTCGGTACCAACAAGGTGCTTCGCGGCGTCAACCTGCACGTCGACGCCGGAAACACCGTCACCGTCATCGGGCCCTCCGGTTCGGGCAAGTCGACGCTCCTGCGCGTGCTGAACCGTCTGCACGAGCCCGAGCAGGGTGACGTGCTGCTCGACGGTAAGTCCGTCCTGAAGGACAACCCCGACGAGCTACGCCAGCGAATCGGCATGGTGTTCCAGCACTTCAACCTGTTCCCGCACAAGACCGTCGCCGAGAACATCGCACTGGGGCCGAACAAGCTCAAGGGGTTGTCCAAGGAACAGGCTCGGGCGCTCGCACTCGAGCAGCTGGATCTGGTGGGACTCAAGGAGAAGGCCGACTCGCGGCCCGGCAACCTTTCGGGCGGTCAGCAGCAGCGCGTCGCCATTGCCCGCGCCCTGGCGATGAAGCCCGAGGTCATGTTCTTCGACGAGGCGACGTCGGCTCTGGACCCCGAACTGGTCAAGGGTGTTCTGGCATTGATGGCCGACCTGGCGAAGTCCGGCATGACCATGGTCGTCGTGACGCACGAAATGGGTTTCGCGCGTTCCGTTTCCGACAAGGTTCTGTTCATGGATCGCGGCGCCGTTGTCGAAACCGGTACTCCGGAACAGCTTTTCGACGATCCCGAAACAGATCGACTGCAGGCGTTCCTCTCACAGGTTCTCTGACTCAGGGGCGCTTGCGGGAGATCGACGGGCGTTGATCCTCGACGCCTGAAGCATCAGATGGTCACGTTCGGCGAGGTTGGATGCCTTGTGCGCTGCATCGGCATACAGCCTCGCCGCCGTCTCCAGGTCTCCGTCGCGTTCACGGAGATAGGCCTCGACTGCGGCATGGCGTGGAAGTGAATCGTCCAGCGCTGCAAGAGCTGCCAAGCCTGCGCGCGGTCCGTCCGCCTCGCCGACGGCCACCGCTCGGTTGAGCCGGACGATCGGGCTGTCGGTCAGGGCTGCGAGTTCGTCGTACCACTCCACTATCTGCACCCAGTCCGTCTCGTCTGCTGTGAGAGCGTCGGCGTGGAGCGCAGCAATGGCGGCCTGGGCCTGGAACTCACCGAGCCGGTCGCGAGCGAGAGCTGCCTGGAGGATCACGACTCCTTCGGCAATCGAATCGGTGTCCCACCGGCTGCGATCCTGCTCGGCGAGCGGAACCAAGCTGCCGTCCGCGGCAGTGCGCGCGACGCGGCGAGCGTGGTGAAGCAGCATGAGCGCGAGCAACCCCGCCACTTCGGGATGGTCGATCGCGGCCGCGAGCTGCCGGGTGAGCCGTATCGCCTCCGCGGCCAGGTCGACGTCACCGGAGTAGCCCTCGTTGAAGACCAGATAGAGGACGCGCAGAACGGTCGCGACATCGCCGGGTTGCTCGAACCGCACACCGGAGACCGTGCGCTTGGCCCGGCTGATGCGCTGAGCCATCGTCACCTCGGGCACCAGGTAGGCCTGCGCAATCTGGCGGGTGGTCAGCCCGCCGACAGCGCGCAGCGTGAGTGCGACGGCGGACGACGGCGTCAACGACGAGTGCGCGCACAGAAAGTAGAGCTGGAGTGTGTCGTCCACTGCCGGCGCGGGCCCGTTCACTTGCTGCTCGCCTGGCTGCTCGTCCGCCAGAAACTCCCGCTTGCGACGAGCCGCATCCGAACGGATCCCGTCGAGGAACCGCCGCCAGGCCACTGTGACCAGCCAGCCCTTCGGGTCCCGCGGCGGGTTGTCCGGCCAGACCCTGACCGCCTCGAGCAGAGCGTCCTGCACGGCGTCCTCGGCCGACGCGAAATCTGCTCCGCGGCGAACGAGGATGCCGAGCACGCTCGGAGTCAGACTCCGAAGCAAGGCGTCGTCCATGACAGCTCTCAGTCCGTGATGGTCGGCGGCTCGGTCAGGAACGGACGCAGTTCGAGCCATTCGTGAATCGGCTTCCCGCCGGCGCCGGGTGCGGCCGAAAGCTCACCGGCCAATTGGACGGCTCGGTCGTAGTTGTCGACGTCGATCACCATCCAGCCGGCAATGAGGTCCTTGGTCTCCGCGAACGGGCCGTCTGTGACCGGGGGACGACCCTCGCCGTCGTACCGGACAAAGGTGCCCTCAGGAGCGAGAGCCTGACCGTCGACGAACTCGCCCGCCTTCTCGAGCCGATCCGCGAAGTCCTGCATGTACTTCACGTGGGCCGTAATCTCTTCCGGTGTCCACTGGTCCATCGGCACGCCGTTGACTGCAGCCGGAGCGCCGCGGTAGTGCTTGAGCAGCAAGTACTTGGCCATCGTGAATCTCCTCTGTGTCGGTGCCACCCATTCTGGTCGCACGTCACTACAGGGACGAAGCAAGTTGGGGATTCTCGACATCGCGGGGCTATTCTCGACATCGCGGGGCTTCGGGGCCCTAAATCCACCCCTGCCGGCGGGCGATCACTGCAGCTTCGTGCCGATTGGCAGCACCGAGTTTGGTGACAGCTGACGACAGATAGTTCCGCGTGGTTCCTGCCGAGAGGTGTGCCCGGGAAGCGATCTGCTCGATGGATGCTCCGTCCGCCGCGTACTCGAGTACGTCCGCTTCACGCGGAGTAAGCGGTGAGTCGCCTGCGCCGATTGCCTCGGCTGCCAACGACGGATCGACGTACCGCCCGCCCGCATGGACGCTGCGGACCACCTCGGCGAGCGTCGCCGCAGGCGTCGTCTTCGGCAGAAATCCTCGGACGCCTGCTGACAGTGCCTTCTTCAGATACCCGGGACGCCCGTGGCTCGTCACAATGATCGAGACGCACCCCGAGACCGTCTGCGCAATCTGTTGCGCCGTCTCGATCCCGTCGATCCCGGCCATCTGAAGGTCGAGCACGGCTACGTCAGGTTGATGCTTCGCAGCAGCGATCACGGCGTCCTCGCCGGATTCGGCTTCTGCCACGACAACGATGTCGTCTTCGAGCGACAACATCATGGCCAGAGCCGAGCGGATCAGGTTCTCGTCGTCGGCCAGCAGTACCTTGATCGGCTCGGTCACCGAGACTCCTTCGTTCGGGACGGAAAGTGGGCGGTGAGGGTGAAGCGATCTTCGTCTTGGACGGTTTCGACAGTTCCTCCGACGGCGCCGACGCGCTCGCGCAATCCGTTCAGGCCGGTTCCGTTGTTCGGCTCTGCGATACGTGCGCCGTCGTTGGCAATCACGACGCCGTCCGCGAACACCTCGATGCTGCAATTCTCAGCACTCGAGTGCCGGAGAATGTTGGTCACTCCTTCACGGACGACCCAGGCAGCGGCTTCGGCCAGTTCCACCGGCAGTTGATCTGCCGATCCACGTATCGCGGTGGAGATTCCGGCGGCCTCGAGCAAAGACTGCGCACCGGCCAACTCGGACGCCAAGGCGATGGACCGGTATCCCCGAACCAACTCGCGCGCTTCGTCGAGTGAATCTTGCGCAAGTTCGCGTACTTCGTCCATCTGCGCGGCGGCACGATCGTCGCCGCGTCGTGAAAGCGTGGCTGCAAGTTCGCTTTTCACCGCAATTGCAGACAGTGCCCGCCCGACGACGTCATGCAGATCACGCGAAAATCGCAACCGCTCCTCGGCGACGGACAGAGCAGCGGCGGCTCCGCGTGCCTCGTCCAATTCGGTAACCATCCGCAGCAGCCAGACCGACATGTAGACGGTCAGCCCCATGAAGCCGGCAACGATTCCGACGGACACGCCGCTTTCCGGACCCGCAAGCAGTCCCAAGACAACCCCGGCGACCACCGAGCCCACGATCAGCCAGCGCAACGACGTCAACCCGGCAAGGGGAACCACAAGGATTGCCGCCAGCCAGAAGTACGGGCCGTTCTCGCCATTGCTTCCCAAGGCAATTCCCGCCGAGCAGAACGCCGACAACGTCATCACGGCAAGGGGAATCTGGACGGGCTTGACCACGATCCCGCCCAGATCAGGCATCCGAGACACGGCGATGACGCACGCAACGGCACTGATTCCGAGGAACACACCCGACAGATACCGATCCGCAACGACCTCGGTGACCGCACCGAAGCCACCGAAAACCACTGCGACCATGATGAACGATTGCCGCGTGTAGAGGCGAACCTTGTCGACGTTCGACGCGGTTCGCCACGTCCGTCTCGGGTTCCAGCGTCCGAAGTTCTGCGCGATCATGCCCACTACCTTCTCAGAGTTCTACGAACGCGGTTCCCAGCGGAAGTGGACGTTCGCGATCAGAACCGAACCGACGATCCACGCCAGCATGACCAACAGCGGTTGCGCAGCCGAACCGAAGGTGTCGACAAATCCCGCTGCCGCACCGGGCGCATCGCCCAGATCAGCCAGTTCGCCAGTGGTCCGCCCCAGCCATCCGAGATTGAGAAGGTCCACTACTGCGGCCAGCGGAGTGAAATCGAGAATGCGAGCAACGTTGTCCGGCACGACATTCCTGATCGAGGACATACCTGCCGTCGCCAGAATCAGAATCGGCATGCAGGTGATCTGCGCCGCCTCTGCATTTCGCGTGACAGCCGAAGTGATCAACGCCAGCGCCGTGAAGAGCGTGGCGCCGCCGATCACCGCGACCAGCACCAGGACCGGATTGACCGGAGCACTACCGCCCAGAACCATCACGGCGATTCCGATCACCACCGTCAACAGGCCGGTGAGAACCCACGACGGCACTGCCGGGCCCGCGAGGATCTCGGCGTCGCTGCATTCCCCTGTCCGTAGTCGCTTGAGAACCAACTCGTCACGACGCGTCGCGTACACCGACAGGAGGTTGTAGAAGACCACGAACACGAGCAGGAAGAGTGCAAACACCTCGAGGCCTGCCGACACCGACTTGTCGGACAACCCGCCATCGCGCGACAGGTACAGCATCCCCACGGGAAAGATCAACGGGAGGACGATTGCGTTGAAGAGCAACAGTCGATTTCGTCCCAGGAGCGTGAACTCCGAACGAGACAGGGTTGCTATGCGGTTCATGCCGACGCTCCTTCGAGAGTTGCGTGATGATCGAATTGGTCTGCAATGGAGAGGAATACGGTCTCCAGGGATGCCGCGCGGGCATCCAGGCCGGTCAGCAGGATGTTGTTGTGCTGTGCCCACAGCAGCAGTTCCGTCAGCGTCTCCTGCACTGTGCGAGTGGTGATCACCACCAGATCGTTTTCGACGCGTACCTCGGCGCCGGCCAGGGCCGGGAGCGGAAGACCGGGACGGTGCAGTTTGATCTGGGCAGGATGATCCGCGACGACGTCCGCCACGGTTCCGCTGCGCACCACCGATCCTCGGTGCATGATCGCCAACTGGTCGCACAGGGACTCGGCTTCGTCCAGGTAATGCGTCGTCAACATGATGGTGACGCCCGACGCTTTCAAGTCAGCGATCAATTGCCAAGTGTTACGTCGACTTTCGGGATCCAAACCAGTAGTCGGCTCGTCGAGAAACAGGACGAGTGGCCGGCCGATGATCGCGCACGCCAGATCCAGTCGCCGCGCCTCACCTCCCGAGAGGAACTTCACGCGGGTATCACCACGGTCACGCATGTCCACGCGCTCGAGGACCTCGTCGACGGGAAGTGGATTCGAGCAGGTTCCTGCCCACATCGCCAAACTCTCGCGGGCAGTGAGATCTTGGGGAAGACCGCCCTTCTGAAGCATGATGCCCAGTGACGGGCGAATCTGCTTGCGGTTGCGCACCGGATCCATCCCCAGAACGCGCACGGTACCCGCACTGGCCCGCGAAAGACCCTGAATCACTTCGAGAGTGGATGTCTTGCCGGCACCGTTAGTTCCGAGGAGGCCGAACAACTCGCCTTCCTGGACACTCAGATCAAGATTGCGGACAGCATCGAACGCATCCTTGCCCGAGCCGTAGCGCCGCGACATTCCGACAACGTCGATCACGGGATCGCCCTTCATCGCTGCGCCTCCTCTCGGTTCCAGCCGCGCAGCCCGATCACGAATCGGATACCCGCATAGACAGCGAGAGCGGCAACAAGAATCCAGAACACGGGATTGGAGCCGATGATCGCGAACAGCACTCCGATGATCGCGATATTCACGACGATCACTACAAGTTCGCGACCCATCGTGGGTGCGGGTCCGATGTCCATCAGGTCCGTCAGGAGGCTTCCCTCATGTGGTTCTCTCATGCATTCAAGCTTCGCGGGAAGTCGGAGCCGAAAACAGTGCACAGCGTCATCACCTGCGGTGACACCGTCATGGATCGGCGATGACAAATGTCATGCGACGTCCCCGCGGGGACGCGTCGTAAACCGCGGGTAAGGGTCACCTCGTTGTTTTGCCGTTCATTTTTACGTTCCTTTACCCTTGCTTAGAGCTTCTACGGTTCCCGAAGTCCGTACATCGAATCTCGGGAGTTCACGGTGGCTATCAAGCCTTTGGCCTTGTTCGTCAAACACGACGGCGTGTCTGCACGCGCGTCGATCACCTGCCAGTACAAGTGCGGAAACGCGTGCTCTCACGAGGTCCCCAACACCTCGGGCGGCGAGTACTTCCGCGACATCGCACGCACGGCACTGACTCGTCGCGGCATGCTCCGGGGCAGCGGCATGGCGGTCCTCGCGGTGGGGGCAGGCAGTGCCCTCGTCGCCTGTTCGGACGAATCTGCAAGCGCCGAACCGGGAACCGGTTCGGCGAGTGGCAGCAGCAGCGGATCGACACCGGCGGGAACGAACTTCAGCGCTGTCGCTCCCAACAAAGAAGACAAGGTCACCGTCCCTGACGGATACGATCAGGCCGTCGTGATTCGCTGGGGTGACGCCGTTCTCGCCGGTGCCCCGGCTTTCGACTTCGACAAGCAGACTGCGGCAGCGCAGGAACTGCAGTTCGGATTCAACAACGACTTCGCCGGATTGCTTCCGGTCGACGGACAGCCCAACACCTACCTACTCGTGGTCAACCACGAATACTCCACCGAGCCCGCGATGTTCCGCGGCTACGATGCGGAGAACCCGACCGAGGAGCAGTTCAAGATCGGCTTGGCCAGCCACGGACTGTCGGTCGTCCAGGTCAAGGGAGAATCCGACAACGGCAAGCTGGTGCCGGAGATCGGATCGAACAACCGCCGCATCACCGGAACCACGGAATTTATCGTGACCGGCCCCGCTGCCGGTAGCGACTTCCTCAAGACGAGCGCCGATCCCACCGGAACCAAAGTGCTCGGCACCCTCAACAACTGCGCGGGCGGCGTCACACCTTGGGGCACAGTGCTTTCCGGCGAAGAGAACTTCAACCAGTACTTCGCGAATGCCGAGGGCGTCACCGATCCCACAGTCGCCGCGCGGCTGAAGCGCTACGGTCTTGCCGGCGCCGCTTCCGAGCGCAAATGGGAACGCTTCGACAAGCGGTTCGATCTGGTCGCAGAACCCAACGAGGTCAACCGATTCGGATACGTCGTCGAGATTGATCCCTGGGATCCGTCGTCGACTCCGATCAAGCACACAGCGCTCGGACGTTTCAAGCACGAAGCCGCCACCATTTACATCACGTCGGACGGCACGGTCGTCGCCTACAGCGGCGACGACGAGCGCTTCGACTACATGTACAAGTTCGTCTCCAGCCGAAAGATGCAGGATGGCAAGAGTCAAGCAGCCATGCGTCACAACATGACTCTGCTCGACGCCGGAACGCTGTACGTCGCCAAGCTCAGCGGAAACTCTGCCGGCGAGATCGACGGCAGCGGCAAACTCCCCGCGGACGGCAAGTTCGACGGAACCGGCGAGTGGGTGGCCATCCTGCGCACCGGCGAAGACGGCAAGGGCGAATCGCTGGTCGACGGCATGAGTGCCGAAGAGGTAGCCGTCTTCACCCGCCAGGCCGGCGACAAGGTCGGGGCAACGAAGATGGACCGCCCCGAGGACTTCGAGGCAAACCCGAAGAGCGGCAAGGTTTACGTCGCGCTGACCAACAACACCAAGCGCGGCGTCGACGGCGGCGCAGCGGCCGACGAGGCGAACCCGCGCAACAACAACAAGAACGGCCAGGTCCTCGAAATCACCGACGACCACGCCGGCACCACCTTCGGCTGGAACCTCCTACTCGTCTGCGGAGATCCAGCCACAGCCGATACCTACTTCGGTGGATTCGACAAGAGCAAGGTCAGCCCGATCTCGTGCCCGGACAACCTTGCCTTCGACCCGCACGGAAACCTGTGGATCTCCACCGACGGCAACGCACTCAAGTCCAACGACGGACTGTTCAGTGTTGTCCTCGAAGGCGAAAAACGTGGTGAGACAAAGCAGTTCCTCACCGTCCCCGTCGGCGCCGAAACCTGCGGACCGATTGTGGACGAGAAGCGCGTCATCGTCTGCGTCCAGCACCCCGGCGAGACCGACGACGCCAGCATCGAAAGCCCCGCATCCCATTGGCCCGACGGTGGTTCCTCCCAGCCTCGCCCGTCGGTGGTTGCAGCCTGGAAGAAGGACGGATCTCGGCTCGGCTCGTAATACGCACGAAAACGACTGTGGGGCAGATCGCATACTCTGCGATCTGCCCCACGTCGTTTACCTCAGATTCTCAAGGGAATCAGTTGTCACCATCCTCGCGACGCTTACGCGTCAGGAGAACAACACCCGTTCCCAGCGCCAGCAGCAGAACCAATCCACCTGCTGCGAGCAACGTGGTGTTCACGCCACTCTCACCAGCGCCACCACCAGAGTTGATCGTTCCGCCCTGAGGAGTAGACGTCGGCGACTTCGGCTGACCGGGCTGACCCGGGTTTGCCGTCGGCGGCTTCGGCTGTCCCGGAACCGTGCTCGGAACCGGCTGACCCGGAACCGTCGGCGGTACGACGACCGGAGGCACAACGACGATCGGGGGAATGATGATCGTCGGTGTAACCGGCACCGTCGTGGTCGGAACCGTCGTGGTCGGCGGAACTGTCGTGACCGGCGTCGTTGTCGTCGGCGGCGTAGTTGTCGTCACGCCACACGGATCCACAATCTCTTCCGCGACAACTTCTTCTGTCGTGGTTTCCTCTGTGGTGGTCTCCTCCGTGGTGGTCTCCTCCGTGAGGGCGGATTCCTCCGTACCGGTCACATCAGCATCACCAGTTGTGATCGCGCTAGCCGTCGTCGTCGCAGCCGTTGTGGTCGGAACCATCCGCGTGGTCGTCGACGGAGGAACACAAGGCTCCGTCGTGACCGGCGGCGTCGTGGTGGTGGTCGGCGGCGGCACCGTAGTGGTGGTCTCCGGCGGGTCAATCGGGTGTTCGGTGCAGAGAGCGTCGCCCGGGACACAGTCCACCGGCGGGTTCTCGCCACCAACCACCAGGTAGTTGTTCAGGACACCCGGAGTGAATCCGGGACCCGACAACGTTCCGATCTCGGGATTGACCTTGACGGTGTACGTCACCGTCGCGCTCGCACCCTTGGCCAGCATTCCGGTGACCGTGAAGACGTTGTCGACGACACCCGAAACAACCAGCGTGGAAGTGGTAGCCGGATTCTTCGTCATTACTGCATCGTCGAGAACATCGGTCAGATCGTCGTAGAAGCTGACCTCACCATCCGCGGTGCCCACATTCTTGAACGTGAGCGTATACGTGATCTCCTGGCCGGCAACCACACGGTTCGTGGTGGACGGATCAGAGGACTTCAGTACCTCGATTGCGGGAGTGCCATCAACCGGGTGTTCGGTCGTGACCGGTGGAGGAGTGATCTCCGGACCCGTCGGCGGCTTCGCAGTACCGGTGACCTTGTTGTTGATCAGCGTGCCACCGGCAACACCGGCATTGATCTTCACCTGATAGGTCAGGACAACCGACTTACCAGCCTGAAGTGCACCCGACCACGAAAGCGTCGTACCCGACAGAGTCGGAGCAGTCGCGTCGACGCCGTCGACTACTGCCTTGAGCGAACCGTCCACCAGAGCGGCGTTGTCGAGAACCTTCGACAGATCATCGGTCAACACCACCGGATCGAGAATCGTGTTACCCGTATTGCTACCGGTCACCGTGTACGTGATCGTCTGGCCAGCAGCAACATTGGTACCCGATACCGGATCAGCGGTCTTCGCGACCGTGAACCCCGGAACCTGAACCGGATGCGTCGTGCACAGCTGCGTCGCCGGATCACACACCTCCGGAGGATCCACCGGCGGAGT